>CAVOSS010000001.1:0-11365 GCA_963698955.1 uncultured Actinomycetota bacterium
CACCTGGTTGTCGATGAAGTCGGGAAGCTCGGCGAACTCGACGATGTCGTCGAAGACCGCGTCGGTCTCGGCGCGGGAGAGGCCCATGATCGAGGCGTTGAGGTAGACGTTCTTGCGGCCGGTCAGCTCGCGGTGGAACCCGGCGCCCAGCGCGAGCAGCGACGCGATCCGGCCGCGCGTGGTGACCTGGCCCTCGTTGGCGCGCAGGATGCCGGCGATGATCTTCAGCATCGTGGTCTTGCCGGAACCGTTGGGGCCCAGCAATCCGAGCGTCGCGCCCTCCGGGACGCCGAACGACACGTCCCGCAGCGCCCAGAACTGCTCGGACGTCAGGCGGAAGCGGACGACGCGCTCCTTGAGCGACGTCGGCCGCTCCTTGTAGCGCTTGAAGAACTTCCCGATGTGGTCGACGGTGATGGCGTCGGTCACGGCCGCTACAGCTCCTCGGCGAAGTCGCCGGACATCAGGAAGTACGTCCGCCACGCGAACAGGAGCAGCAGGATCGACCCGGCCGAGACGCACGCGAGCAGCACCGCGAGGAACCCGACACTGACGGGGATCAGGATTTGTACCGTCTGCGCCGTGGCGCCGGACCCCGTCGTCGCCTCGACCGTGCCGTAGAAGACACGCTGGAAGGCGAACACGATGTCCGCCATCGGGTTGAGCATGAAGACCTTGTACAGCGGGATGCCGAACAGCTCCTTGCCCACGATTCTCGAGGTCGGGTAGACGACCGGGGTCATCCAGAACCAGACGAGCAGGATGATCGTGAGCAGGTACTGGGTGTCGCGGTAGCGGACGTTCAGCGCCGCGACGAACATGACCATCGCCGACGTGAACGTCACCAGCGCGAACACCGCGAGTGGGAGCAGCAGCCAGTTCAGCCCGAACTGGAAGGCCTGAAGGATGAACATGAAGAGTACGAGCACGATGGCCTGGAAGCCCGTGTCGACGAGGGCGGTGCCGACCGCGGCGAGCGGAAGGATCTCGCGGGGGAAGTACACCTTGGTGACGAGGTTCTGGTTGTCGATCACCGAGCGGACGCCCACCCCGAGCGACGTCGCGAAGAGGTTCCACGCCAGCAGGCCGCTCAGCATGTAGATCGGGAAGTGCGGGGTCGGGTTCGGCACGACGACGCCGAACACGATCGAGAACACGCCGAGGTACAGGAGCGGGCTGAGCATCGACCAGCCCACGCCCAGCACCGAGTTCTTGTACTTGACCTTGACTTCCTTGCGGATGAGGTTCCACAGGATTTGGCGGGCGCCCAGGACCTCCCGGAAGCGGGAGACCACACGCAGCCGGGGCGGCTCGGACGTGCGGACGACGACTTTCGCGTTGGTGGTTGCTGCCATCTGCTCCAGTGGCTCCTCGGGCCTCTCGTGGGCGGCCCGGACGCGGCGAACCCGCAGGTGAGCGGCCCTTTGGGCGAAGTGTAACAAGTCTTCTTCGCCGCACTGTGGAGCGTCCGCGCTGCTCGGAGCGGCCGGCCGGGCCCGGTCAGACCTCGGCCGGGGCCCGGTCGTGCGCCGCCCGCAACCCGTCTCGTCTGCTTCCCGAAACGTCGGATCGCGGCGGCGCAGGTCCGGCCCGGTACCGTCGTCCATCGGGCCGGAACCACGAGACCTCTCGCCCGGGCCGCCGGGCGAGACTCCAGCCGAACTCGTGCACCAGCCGGTGATGGAATCCACACAGAAGCACAAGGTTGTCCATGTCCGTTGGACCGCCCACCGACCACCACCTGATGTGATGGGCGTGGGTGAACCGCCTCGAGCCGCACCCCGGGAACCGGCAGCCGCCGTCGCGGTGCCGAAGCGTCCGGAGCATCTGGGCCGAGGGCACCCGCGAGGTCCGGCCGAGGCCGACGACCCTGCCCGCCCGGTCCTCCACCGCCGTCTCGATCCGCGCCGTACAGGCGAGTCGTCTCGCCGTCTCGGCGTGGATCACGCCACCACCCTCCAGCCCACATCCGGGCTCGTCGCCGGCAACGCGGTCGCTCCCGACGCGGTTATCTCCTCCCCTTGCAGTCAGCACCTCGAGTGGTACGTGCGCGACGATCGTCGCCCGGTCCTGATCGGCGTCGGAGGCGACCCGGGCGGAACAGATTGCCACCAAAGCGTCGGCCCGGCGAGCGTCGGGCCCAAGGTGTTCCTCTCCCTCGGGCGTGGAAGGAAGCTGGTCGGAGACTCGTTCCAGAGCCCGTGCAATCACCGCACCTGCGGCCGCGGGGTAGCGGGCCTCCAAACACAAGGTTCGTCCTTCGTCCTCTTGCCACCACCGCAGGTACCGGGAACGCTCGATTTCCTGCGCCTCTTCCAAGTGCCGCCGGATCTCCCGGTCTCCCCGGGACCTGATCGCGCCGGCGGAGACGCGTTCGGCCCACGGCAGCAGGTCGGCCTCGGTGTCCGTCGTCGCGAAGCGGGTGAGCTCCACCACCTTGTCGATGCCGACCGTTCCAGAAGCGAACGCCGCATCGATCAGCGGCAACGATTGGAGAGCCTGCGCAGCAGCCAACCAGCGCCGTGCCTTCCAGTCAGAAAGCCCGTAGCGCATCCAGAGCCAATGGGCCATATCGCGGGCGCCATCATGCTTCCACAGTCCGAGCCGGTCGATCTCTCCAATGAGGGCGAGCAACTGGCGTTGCGCGTCGCACACGAAGGAGTGCATCCGGTCCGCAGCCCCGACGACGGGGTGATCGCTTCGTTCGTTCATCCCAAGGACCTCGCACGGGGAGGAAGTCTTCGGGGGAGGGCAAGCAGGATACCAAACATATGTTCGAGTGTCAAGACCCGGACCCTCTTTTCCTGCATCGCCACCTGCGGGAATCGCGGGCCGGCTCGGCGCGTGCGCTACGCTTCTCTCGTCATGGCCGACCTCCGCACGCAGGTCAAACGAGTGATGCCCACCGAGTGGGTGCACGCCTACCGCAGGCGCCGCGCGACAAAGCGCTACCTGCGCGGCCTCGCCTACGAGCTGTACGACCGCCAGGTCCGCCTGTCCCTGGAGGATTCTGGAGACCGACGTGGCCGAGCGCCCGAAGGGCTTCCACGATCGCCTCGCCAAGGACGTCCTCTCGCGGACAGACGCCGTCCTGCAGGGACTCGACCGCAAGATCGAGGGCGTGTCCGCGCGGCAGGGAACCGAGCTCCGGAAGCTCCGGGAAGAGCTCGAGGCCGCCCGCGCCGAGGTCGCCGCGCTCCGCGACGAGGTCCGGGCGCTGCTCGCCGCCCGGGCCGGGAGCTAGCCCTCCGGCCCGCCGTGCGCATCGCCTGGTTCTCGCCGCTTCCCCCGATGCCGTCGGGCATCAGCGACTACTCGTTCGAGTTGCTCCCGCTGATCGCCGAACGCGCCGACGTCGACGTCGTGTGCCCGAAGGTCGGATCGCGGTGGCGGCGGCACACGCCGCGTGCGCCCGCGGACATCCCCGTGATCGACCCCGGCGAGTTCGGGGCGCGCGCCGCCCGGTACGACGCCGTCGTCTACCACCTGGGGAACAACCCCGCCCACAAGTACGTGTTCGACGAGGCGATGCGCCGCCCCGGCATCGCCGTCTTCCACGACTTCACGATGCACCACCTCATCGACTGGATGTACTGGGGGCCCCCGCGCCGGGACCTCCGCGGCTATCGGGAGGCCGTCTCCCGCGAGGTCGGGCCCGAGCTGGGGGGGCGGCTCGCCGAGCTCCACGCCACCGACGTCGTGACCGACTTCGAGAAGTTCCTGTGGCCGCTCAACGGCGAGCTGGCCCGCGGCTCGCGGGCCATCGTGGTCCATAACCACGACGCCGCCGACCAGATGCGAGAGATCGCTCCGGGCGTCCCGGTCACGGTCATCCCCCACCACGCCGGCCGCCCTCCCGCCGACGTCGAAGGCGTCACGCGCGCGGAGGCGCGGGTCCGCCTCGAGCTTCCGGCCGGCGCGTTCCTGGTCGGCCACTTCGGCTACATCACCCGGCCCAAGCAGCCCGGCGCCGTCGTGGGCGGTTTCGCGCGGCTCGCCCGGCGCCGCGACGACGCGCGGCTGCTGATGGTGGGGGCCGACACCAGCGGCGGCGGCCTCGACCGGCTCATCCAGCGCTATGACCTTCGAGGGAAGGTGCGTCCCGTCGGCTTCGTGGACCTGACACGCTTCTACCTGTTCCTGAAAGCCGTGGACGCCGTGGTGAACCTCCGGTATCCGAGCGCCGGGGAATCGTCGGGAACGGTCTCGCGCGCCCTGGCGGAGGGCCGCGCCACCATCGTGAACGACCTGGGCTCGTTCTCGGAGATCCCCGACGGCGCGGCCCTGAAGGTCGAGATCGACGGCGACCAACCCGAAGAGGTCGGGGCGCACCTTATCCGGCTGGCCGAGGACCCCGCGTACCTGCACGGCGTCGAGCGCGCCGCCCGGGAGTACGCGGCCATCGAGCTGGACCCGTTCCGCTGCCGTGACCGGTATCTGAAGGTCGCTCGATCGGTGGCCGAATCAGAACGGATTCCCGGGCATTCCTGAACCTGCTCTTTGCCCGAATAGGCCTAGGCTCGGGCTACAAGCGAAGGGGGGGAAGGAATGAACGGATCGAGAAACGGCCCTGCCGGACTGATCGGCGTTCTCCTCGCCGTGGGCCTGGTGAGCGCAACCCCGACTGCGGCCGCAGCAGCTGCGGGCGATGCGAGCAGGACTCGGGCGGCGGCATCAAGCACGTACACCGTCGACCTCGTCGCGACCGCCGCCTGCGGGATCGACATGAACGATGCCGGCGACGTCGTCGGCACCTCCCGCCTCGACCCCGGCTGCGGTTCCTCGTGCCTGCCTCCCGAGGACACGGTCGTGTGGCGCGGCGGGCAGCGGATCGTCCTGCAGAACCCGACACCCAGCCTGTCCCGGCATCTTGCCATCCGCAGCATCAACAACGCGGGGTGGGTCACCGGGTTCGTCGGGTTCCCCGGCACCACCACCCACGCGGTGGTCTGGAAGCCGAACGGCAACACCTATCAGGCCATCGACCTCGGGAACCTCCCCGGCAAGACCATCTCCTTCCCCGCCGGCATCGACGACCACGGTCGGGTGGTCGGCTGGTCCACGACCCAGAACTTCCCTCCGAGTGGCAAGCCCGTTCCTGTGGACCGAGGCGGGCGGCATGGTCGACCTCACCACCCTGGGGTTCCCCCCGGATCAGCCGATGGCGATCAGCCCCGGGGGGACGGTGGGCACGGTGACCTCGTGGTACCGGCTCGGCGACCCCGCGAGCGTGAAGTCGCTTCCTCCCGCCCCGCAGGGGTTCGTGATCGGCGCCGACGGCTTCGCGATCAACGATGCCGGGGACGAGGCGAGGTTCCTGCATCGTCCCCAACCCGGAGACCCTGCTCTACCTGTTCCGCTTCCACCACGAGGGCGCGGGGACCTGGCAGCAGCTCTCCTCGATCCCGACCGGGCACCTGAGCAGCGCCGGGATCGGCTCGATCAACGATGCGGGCGACCTCACCGCCACGGTGCAGAGCACGGGCATGGTCGCCTACGGCCCGGATGGGCTCGCCCAGTTCCTCGCTCCCCTCGTGTCACCGGCCTACGGGGGCAGCGCCGTCACCTCCACCGGACCGATGAACGCGAGCGGGCAGATCCTGACCCAGATGATCATCGGCCAGAGCGGTCGGCGCCTGGTGCGTCTGGTCCCCAGCACTCCGTGCACCACCAACTGCATCCGGGTGACCGCCATCCAGATGAAGGGGAAGGGACCGGACTTCTGCGACCAAGGGACCACGCAGGCCACCGCCAAGCTGACCGTGACCAACGAGGCGGGGGTCAAGCTGTCGGGCGTGTCCGTCACCGGCCACTTCTTCGACGACTACTGGCTCGATCAGATCGTCGACCGGCACGACGAACGCCCGAGGGCAAGGTGACGTTCAAGCACGTCGGGCCCGGCCTGCGTGGGAGCGATCGCCATCCTGGTCACCGACGCGACCAAGGCCGGCCGGACCTTCGACCGGACGACGGGCATCCTGACGAAGTACGTGATCCCCTAGCTCCGATCGAGCAAGGAGCCGCGGGCTGCGCCCGCGGCTCCTGCTTGCGCGCATATGCCGGCCACCCGTGGACCGATGTGCGGTTCCCAGCGATACTCGACGCGAGCAAGGGGAAGGAGAGTCGATCAATGGACGTGGCGGTCACGCCGCGCGTGTTCGCCGCTCGGGCATCGTACGAGTCAAAGACGATCGTCGCGATGTATCCCTCGCTCGCCCTTCCGCTGGCTCGGATCCGCGGCCGCAACCACCCGATCGGTCCCGACACGCAGATGGTCATCGAGGGCTTCCCGCGGTCGGCGACCTCGTTCGCCGTGGCCGCGTTCCAGATGGCCCAGGACCGCAAGGTGAACATCGCCCACCACACGCATTCGCCGGCGCAGGTCATCGAGGCCGTTCGCCGGCGCGTCCCGACGCTGGTGTTGGTCCGGGAACCGGAGGACGCGATCCTGTCCCACCTCGTGCGGCGCCCAGACCTGACGGTCGGGCAGGGGCTGCGTGGGTACGTGCGCTTCCATCGGCCGCTGCTCCGCTACCGGGGGGGCTTCGTGGTGGGCACGTTCGAGCAGGCGGTCACGCGGTTCGGAGACCTGATGCAAGAAGTGAACGACACGTTCGGCACCTCGTTCGTACCGTTCGACCACACGCCCGAGAACGTCCAACGGTGCATGGAGACGATCGAGTCCTATGTCCGCCGCAACCACCCGCCCGAGCGGGTCGAGATGGTCGTCCCCAGGCCGTCCGCCGAGAGAAGCGGGCACAAGGAGACGCTCCGGCCGAAGTATCGCGCTCCCGAAATGGCCTCTCTGCGGGCCAAGGCGGAGCAACTGTACCGAAGCATAAGTCCCGCTTAAGAGGACCATCCGGACTCGCCCTCTTTGCCCGGCCGTGGTAGGAAAATGTGGAAAGTTCGGCCGGAAGGGGGCAGATCATGCGCGCACAGCGCGGGCGGGCACTCAGGCTCGCCACGTCATTGGCAGTCGTACTCGTCGTAGCCGGCATGGCGATCCCAATGGGGGTCGCGGCCGGGCAGTCAACGAAAGCTCGGCGCCTGACCGCCGAACGGTGGACAGGCGTCGACGCCCGCACACAGGGCAGGGCCGTCGGGGTCACCGCGCGCGTCGCATCCGCGCGCGCGGCACTCGCAGGAACGCTCGGCTCGCAAGGCGTCGTGCAGAGCGACCGGGCCACCGGGACGCTCCGATACGTCGGCAGGCTCGACGGCTACCTGACGGGCGCCAGCGGCAGCTCCGCGGCCTCCGTCGCGCTGGGGTACGTGCGCGGTCACCTCGCCGCGTTCGGCCTGAGCGCCGGCGACCTCGCCACGCTGCACCTGCGCCGCGACTACGTGGACGTGCTGGGCACGCACCACCTGTCGTGGACGCAGTCGGTCGGCGGGCTCGAGCTCTTCGGCCAGGGACTCTCCGCATCCGTCTCCAGGACCGGACGGCTCATCAACGTCACCGGCTCACCGATGCGGGGTCTGCGGGCCCCCGCGGGAGCACCGAGCCTGGACGCCGACGCGGCGGTCGCGGCAGCTCGTGCGGGCGCGGGCGCGCGGGCGACGTCCGACGCGCGTGACACCGCACGGCGGGTCCTGTTCCCAACCGGCAGAGGGGCCGTCGGCGCGTGGCAGACGATCACGTTCGTCTCGCCGTCCGAGACCGATCTGTCGGTGGTGGACGACGCCAGCGGCCGAGTGCTCTACCGGCACAACCTGACCAACTCGGCGACCGGCGTCGCCCAGGCGTGGCAGGTGTACGCGAGCGACGAGCTGGCGGGCGGGAACGAGCTGCGGTCCGTCACGTTCCCGGTCTACAACGGCTCGGCGCTGAACGGCAACAACGCGCACGCGTACCTGGACGTGAACGACGACGACACGCCGGACCCGAGCGACGAGGTGCCGGCGATCCGTGGCACCGACTGGTCGGCCTACGACGTGCCGCTCGACTTCACTCTTCCCGGGCAGAACTGCAAGCACAGCGCCTGCACGTGGGACCTCCACACCGCGTTCAGCTGGGAGGACAACCTGGCGCACAACGCCGTGCAGGTGTACCACTTCCTCAACCGCTACCACCAGCACCTGCTGCAGAACCCGATCGGCTTCACCGAGGCGGCCGGGAACTTCGAGCAGAAGAACAGCACCGGCAAGGGGTTGGGCGGTGACCCCGTCCAGGGTCAGTCCTCCGACGGCGCCGACACGGCAGGTGGATTCCCCGACCTGGGCCATGTGGACAACGCGAACATGTCGACGTTCCCCGACGGGACGCCGCCGATCATGCAGATGTACCTGTTCCGCAAGTTCGACATGTTCGGCCTGCCCGACGTGGTGTCGGCCAACGGCGGGGACGACGCCGAGGTCGTGTACCACGAGTACACGCACGGTCTGTCGAACCGACTGGTCATCTACCCCGACGGCAACAGCGGACTGGACAACCAGCAGGCCGGCTCGATGGGCGAGGCCTGGAGCGACTGGTACGCGCTCGACTTCGTCAACGACCAGGGCTTCAAGCCCGATCCTCCGGGCAACGGGAACTTCATCATGGGCCAGTACACGTTCGGCGGCGATCTGCGGTCGCAGCCGGTGGACTGCCCGGTGGGCGCTCCCGCGTCCCAGTGCCCGGGCGCCGGCGACGCCGGTCCGGGTGGGTACACGTACGGCGACTTCGGCAAGATCGCCGGCGGCCCGGAAGTGCACGCCGACGGCGAAATCTCGGCTCGAGACGCTGTGGGACCTCCGAAACGCCCTCGGCACCAAGATGACGGAGAAGCTCGTCACGCGCGGGATGGAGCTGTCCCCGCCGAGCCCCTCCTTCTTGGACATGCGCAACGCAATCGTGCAGGCCGACCTGGTCGCGACCGGCGGCGCCAACGCCGACACCATCTGGGAGACGTTCGCCAACAGGGGCATGGGCTACTTCGCCTCGACCGTGACCGGCGACGACGTCCACCCGGTGGAGAACTTCAGCCTGCCGCCCGGCCCGTGCGGGCCATGCTTCACCGTCTCCGGCAAGGTGACCGACGCCGCGACCGGAGCTCCGCTCGCGGGGTTGAGGGTAGGGGTTGCGGGACTCGACTCGGGGTTCGACTGGACGTTCCAGGACGTGACCGACGCCCACGGTCGCTACGAGCTCGATAACGTTCCGAAGCACACGTACCCGGCCATCGAGGTCATCGCCTCCGCCGGGTATGAGCAGTTCGCGGCGCGGGACGTCCACATCGATCACGACGTCGTCGTCAACGCTCGGCTCGTCCGCGACTGGGCCTCGCTGGCCGGTGGCGCCACGCTCCGGTCGTTCACGCCACCCGACTACGCCCCACTCTGCGGGTCGAACGCGAACGGCGCCTTCGACCTCAGCCTGGGGAACGGCTGGCCATCCGACAACGTGGACAACGGCGAAAGCGGCGTCACGGGTCCCCGCCAGGCCACCGTCCGGCTCCCCGTGGCGGTCGACATCGCGGACTTCACGGTGACGTCGGGGGGTACGTGTGGCGACGACCTCAGTGCCGCCGTCACGGACTTCACGCTCCAGACGAAGACCGCCGGCGGCTCGTGGCAGACCGCCTTCGAAGGAACGGCCACCCCCGACGGCACGGTCCACACATACACACCGACGGGCGCAGCCGACGCGGTCGTTCGAATCCGCTTCATCATGCGGGCCAACAACGGAGACCCGCGGTTCATGGACGTGCTCGAGGTGGGCGTGCACGGCTCCCCGAGTTGACGCAGACGGAAGGACCAGCATCGCTCCGAAGGGGGCCGGCGCCACGTCGGCCCCCTTCTGCGTCCATTCGGACCCTTGACGTGAAGTTATAGAATCCGACGAACACAACCGTCTCGCCTCCCGCTCGGATGGGGATCGGCTCGGGCTCCCGACGGGAGACCGTCCCAAGAGAGGAGGACGAGATGCGAAGAGTCGCGCTGATCGGCGCGGCGTGCGTGTTGCTGGTCGGGGGTGCCCTGTCCCCGTCCGCGGGCGCGGCCCCCCTCGCGTCGAAGGCCCGGCCGACGGTGAACGTGGGCCTGGCCCACGTGAACCATCTGGTCGTCATCTACATGGAGAACTGGAGCTTCGACAGCCTGTACGGGCTGTTTCCGGGCGCCAACGGTCTGGACTCCGCGGACGCCGCGCACACGACCCAGGTGGACCTGAACGGCGTGCCCTTCAAGTGCCTCCAGCAGGTGGACCCCCACCTGACGTCGCCGCCACTGCCAGCCGACGCCTGCAGCGTCGCGCGGGGTGACCCGTTCGACAGCCACTTCGCGAACCATCCGTTCCAGATCGACCCGTACGTTCCCATCAGCCAACCCACGATCGACCTGGTCCACCGCTTCTATCAGGAGCAGGCGCAGATCGACGGCGGGAGGATGGACACGTTCGCCGCCGTCAGCGACGCGAAGGGCCTGTCGATGGGCCACTTCTCGACGCTCAACCTGCCCCTGTACGCGACGGCGCGGAAGTACACGCTGGACGACCACTTCTTCCATGCGGCGTTCGGTGGATCGTTCCTGAACCACCAGTGGCTGATCGCGGCCCGCACGCCGACGTTCCCCGGCGCGCCCACCGACGGCGGCGCGTGCGACCTGCACACGGTGCTCGGCGCGCACCGGCTCCGGTGGCCGGGAAGGACCTGCCGCTGACGACCGTGAAGATGGGCGACTGGGCCGTCAACACCATCCAGCCGACGAATCCGCCGTTCCTCGCCGGGACGCCCGCCTGCAAGCAGCTGCCGAACCAGACCTACGCCACGATCGGGGACCGGCTGTCGCGCAGCCGAGCCTCAGCTGGGCGTGGTACTCGGGCGGCTGGGACGACGCGGTCGCGGGACATCCCGACCCGCTGTTCCAGTACCACCACCAGCCGTTCAACTACTTCGCCAACTACGCCGACGGGAGCGCCCGGGCGCGCGCACCTGCAGGACGAGACGGACTTCGTCAAGGCCGCCGAAGGCCGGGACGCTGCCGACGGTGTCGTTCGTGAAGCCGATCGGCGAGAACAACGAGCACCCGGGCTACGCCGCCGTCCACCGGGCGAGCAGCACGCGATGGAGCTGATCGACGCCGTGCGGAACGGCCCCGACTGGAACGACACCGCGATCATCCTCACCTACGACGAGAACGGCGGCTTCTGGGACCACGTGCCCCCGCCCGTCGTCGACCGGTGGGGGCCGGGGTCGCGGGTGCCGGCGCTGGTGATCTCGCCGTGGGCGAAGAAGCACTACGTCGACGGGACGCAGTACGACACGACGTCGATCCTCGCAACGATCGAGCACCGCTGGAACCTGGCGCCGCTCACCAGCCGGGACGCCCATGCCAAGGACATGAGCAACTCGTTCAAGGACTGAGGCAGGAACGGGAAGCGCTA
>CAVOSS010000002.1:0-55301 GCA_963698955.1 uncultured Actinomycetota bacterium
GTCTGGCTCTTGGCGTGGGCGAACACGTGCATCAGTAGGGGCGGGCGGCTTTCGCGCGCGTGGGGAGGAGTTCGGCGGCCAGGTCGAGCGGCACGCCGTCCAGGTGCACGCGCAGCAGTTGTCCCAGGCGCACGTCCCGGTAGCTCATCAGCGCGAGGGGCGCAAGGAAGTGTTGGCAGAACTGGCGGAACGCCACCCACGGCTCGCCCTCGTGCAGACGGCCGAACGACAGCGTGTCGATCAGCACCGGACGGCCGTCGCGGAACTGGATGTTGTAGGCGCTCGCGTCGCGCAGAGTCATGCCACGGTCCAGGGCCGCGAACTGGATCTGGAGCGTGGCCAGCGCCGCGTCCTGCAGCTGCGAGAACGACCACTCGTACGGGTAGGAGATGAACGGGATGCGCTCGGGCGCGATCACCTTGTAGGCGTCCGGCGCGGCGGCGAGCGCGGTGTCGGCCTCCTGGTGCGCGACCAGCAGGCCGCGCTCGACGAGGTGCTCGTACAGACCGGATTCGGTCAGCAGGTCGAAGTCCTCGCGACCCGCCTGGTTCACCTGGCGCAGGAGCCGCCCGTCACGCGTGAAGAGGAACCCGTTCGGGTCACGGAACGAGCTGGGGAGGATCTCGGAGATCAGTCGTCCTTTGCGTGATCGCTACTGGAAGCGACGGGATCGCCGTCGGAGTCGACCGGGTGATTCTTGGACGACCTGCGGGACACGGCCCCCCACATACGCCGCCAGGTCATCTTGACCGCCACCGCGGCGCCCAGCACGGTCCCCACCACCACCTGGAAGACGTAGCTTCCGGTTCCGGGGTCCAGGTACTCGGTCCCGCGAGGAACCGAAGTGGCGAAGAACGCCAGGAGCGCGGCTACGATCAGTCCAGAATGCGATTTCGAGCGCTTCACTCGTACTCCCTCCTGCCGGGCGGTGTGGCACCCTCGCCCGGGCCCGGCGGGAGTCTATCGGCACGTGGATGGGAATGGGACCCGTTGGGGGTCGGTGGCGACGTGCGTTTTTCGTTGCGGCGACGGTACTCAGCCTCGCTCTGCTGGCGGGATGCGCGTCGTCGGAGGTGGACACCGGCGGCCAGCCGTCCGGACCCACGTCCGTGCGGATCGAGCGAACCTACGCGCTCCTGAACGCGTCGCCGTTCCAGATGACCGGCGACGCGGCGACGGCGTCCACGCTGTACGGGGCACTCCAGGCGCTGTCTCCGACTCGGGTCAGACCGCCTGCCCGGGCGACACCGCCGTCCACTACACGATCGCGATCGAGCGGGGAACGAGCGAGATCCTCAAGGCCACGGCGATCTACGGCGGCTGCCGTGTCGTGGTGATGAACGGGAGCTCGTTCAGCGGCACGGGGTCCGCCGGGAAGGCGTTCTGGGCGGCGCTGTTCGACGCCGTCGGCCGACGGGCAGCCCGACGCCGGCTCGGATTCCCAATCGGGGTCCGCCTCGTAGTTCTTTCGATCCATTGACTCGGGGCTCGGGCGGACTCATGCTCTGCTCCTTTGAGGGGGGAGCCGCATTGCGTGACTCGAGAATGCTGCGAAGGATCCTTTCGATCGCGTCCGCCGTCCTGGTGCTTGCGCTGCTGCCGGCGTGGGCTGCCGCCGGACCCACGATCGCGAAGGCGGTCCTGAAGGACGCGAACGGGAACGGGCGAGTGGACGCGATCGCGCTCACGTACTCGACCGAGATCAACCACACACAGCAGAAGTCGGGCACGTTCCCCTTTGCGGTCCAGGGGTACGTGATCAAGTCGATCGGCGCGGCGACCAACTCCAAGAAGCTCTCCATCAAGCTCGTCGAGGGATCGGTGTCCGATCTCACGGTGACCCCCTTCATCACGTACACGGGCCCGGCCTCGATCCCCGTGCGGGACATGGGCGGGGTCGAAGCCCAGAATCAGGACTTCATCAAGACGGTCGCCGTCGATCCCGCGTCGGCGATCCACGTTGCTCCGACCGGGGACGACGGGAACCCCGGCACGGCCGCGGCGCCGAAGCTGACCGTCCAGGCCGGCATCGACGCTGCGTCGGCGATCCTTCCCCAGCCGGACGTCTACGTTGCCGGCGGGACGTACGAACAGGTCGGCGGCGTTTCGCTCCTGTCCGGCGTCAACGTGGACGGCGGATACATGGTGAAGAACGGGAAGTGGACCCGCTCGCTCGGCGCGACCACGACCATCGTCGGCGGCCCGCAGGCTGCCCTGGCCGAGCGCGCCGACGTGAGGCTGCAGCTGTTGACCCTGTGGGGTCTGTCGACCGGGGAGCCGGGAAGCAGCTCCTACGCGCTCCGTGCGATCGACGGCTCGACGGTCACGCTCTGGTGGGTCACCGCCAACGCGTCCGACGCCGTGGCGGGGACGGACGGCGACGCCTCGGGCGGCGACGGCGCTGCCGGCGCCAACGGCCAGGCGGGCCGACAGACCCGCTCTCGGTTCGGGCGGGCAGAGCGACGTCGGAGTGAAGGGCGGAAACGGCGGCAACGGCGTCTCCGGTACGGTGCCCGGTGTGAAGGGCCAGGACGGGTCCGGGACGGGCGCCGGAACCGGTGGCGGCGCGGGCGCCGCGGGCACGTGCAGTATCACCTCGAGCAGCAACGGCGGCGACGGTGGTCCCGCCGTGCCGGGGATGCCGGGAGCACCGGGCATGTCCGGTGCGGGCGGAACAACCACGACCGAGGAAGCGGCACAGTCGTGGCTCGGTCAGGGCGGGGGAGTAGGAGGGACGGGAAACCCGGGTGGTGGCGGTGGAGGCGGCGGCAGCGGCGGGGGCACCGCACACGGAACCAACTTCGTCTGCACGGATTGCTCGTCGCTCGTGTCCGGCGGCGGCGGCGGCGGCGGCGCCGGCGGGAAGGGCGGCGGCGGCGGCAGCGGCGGCAACGCCGGTGGCGGTTCCTTCGCCGTCTACCTGTGGGATGCGAGGGTCACCGTCGACGGCCATTCGGTGCTCACGGCGGCGAACGGCGGAGCCGGCGGCTCGGGGCGCGACGGAGGCCTCAGCGGCACGGGTGGCGCGCCCGGAGGCGGAGGGATGGGCCAGGTCGGAGGCGGCGGCTGCAGCACGCGTCACGCCGGGAACGGAGGCCCGGGCGGACTGGGCGGCGGCGGCGGTTCCGGCGGCGGTGGCGGTGGCGCGGCGGGCGGCCCGAGCATCGGCATCTTCCGCGGCAACAGGAGTTCGGCCGACGTGGCGACGGGTGCCGTCATCGTGGTGGGCACGGGTGGCGCCGGCGGCCCGGGCGGACTCACCCAGGAATCGGCCAGGCGGGGTCCGGGGCAACGGGCCTGTCGCAGCGAATCCTCTGACGCGGCTCGGTCGCCCGTTCTTTGCCGACGCTGCCGAATTTCTTCGGGAGGTTTGTTCTTGAATCCGTCGGGAATCGTTACCGGTGCTTCCCTTCGGTGAGAGGAAGCAACAAGAGCGGGAGCGGGAGTTCGAGCGGGCTCTTCCTCCGCTACCACATCCATTTCCTGGATGGGTCATAGGCATACGAAGCAGGAGAAGGAGGGGGCGCGCCTTTGCCCGGCCCCGCACCCCTCCTTCTCCCTTTTGTCTAACTCTTCTTCCCCATCTCAGCAAGTGCGCGCGAGCCCTATCCCACGACTGCCTATGGCTGTGCGCAGGAATTGACCACATGCTCCCGGGAAGCACTACCAGCCTGCTCGCGGATGTTCCGCCCCCCGCCGTCGCGCGGCGGGATCAGCCGGTGAACAGGTGGTCGTTCGCGAGTTTCTTGAAGGCGGATAGTGCCTTCGTCGACGAGTCGATCCGGTAGTTGCCATCCTGAAAGCCAGATACATCCGAGTAGCAGAACGCTTCCAGGTTCGACCAGCCCTTCATGGTCCCCAGGGCATCGTTGAACCACTTTTCCTTCGCCGCTCCGCTGCCCATCGTTCCTCCACACTCGTCGCCTTCGACACACCCGCACTCTCCGATGAAGAATCGACGACCCTTCGCGGCTGCGAACTGCTGCGGCGGCATGGTCAGGTACCTGAATGTGGACCATGACTTGGCATGGCACAGATAGCGGTTGTAGATGTCCACTCCCGCCAGGTGGTCATCCGCCACTCCCGTGTACGACACGTCTGCCGAGGACGGCCACCAACGATCCGGCCCCCCGTGCTTCTGCCGGAACGTGTTGCCCATGTACGTGATCACCCACCTCAAGTTCGTCAGGCCATGCACCTGCTCGCAGCGCCATCGAAAATGCCAGTACGCCGCCTTGAACTCCTCTGGCGTCCCGCAGGCGGTGCCGTCCATGTCCCCAACCGCTGGGGGGGTTCCTCCTCGTTCTCCATCTCATGGTGGAATGCGACGTACGTCGGCCCGAGCGTTGCCAGCTCCTGCGCCCAGGTGTCGATTTGAGCGTCGTGCAGCCCGTTCGCAATGTCGCGCCAGCCAAGGCAATCGACCGTGCCCTTCGTTCCCCTGAACGCGTGGAACGAGAGGTACAGGTTCGGGGGATCGGGCTTCGCGAGAATCTTCTTCACCAGTTGCGTAAGGATCGGTCCGCCCCACCCCCTATACGTGCGGTAGAGGTCGACCGGCCGACCGATCTCTGCGTTGAAGTGCTCCAATGCCTGGAGATACCTATCGGTGATCAGCCCATCCGGCTCCGCGAACACCCCGAGCTTCGCGACGTTGGCGGCCCATGCCGCCCGCTGGCCCATGGCCGGCAGCAACGCTGTTCCGGCCGCGGCGGCGGCGGCCTTCAGAAGGGTCCGGCGATTGAACTGATCCATGATGCCTTCTCAACTCGGATTGGAGTTGCCGCCCATCTTGCCCGAACAAGCGCGAACATGCACGCAGGGATCGACGTCCGACACCCATCCGAACGACGACCACCTCCCAGGGTCTCATTTCCCGGCCAGCGCGTCTTGTAAACGGGCGAGTGAAGCCTGCGCCGTGTCCCAATGTTGAACAATGACCGTTGCCTGGTCGGCCTCTTCGCTCCCAAGAGCCAAACACGATGCGTCGCTTGCGGGGCGATGCACCTCCTTGCACTCGTGAGTTCTTGAGCCACGCGCTGCCCGATGGTCCCCTCCGTCGCGCACTCCGTGGCCTGTGGTCTAGAGCTGGGCCTATTCAAATGCCTTGGGGTGTCGCGACTCATGAACGGAGGGCCTAAGACACTCGGGGCATCATCCCTACTCCCTTCGGATGCCGGAATGGGAGGCGGGGCCATTCCCCGTTCAGGGATGGCCTAGGGGACAAGGCGGTTCGTCGCCAGCGCACATCAGCCGTCCGGCTTCGGTTGGGACCTGAGGAGATACGGCCGGGCGCCCGTATCGCAAATCGGTCGCGGGGCGCATCGTGTTAGGTGTGATACATCGGGCTGGGAAAGGGCTTGAGGAATCCACATCATGATTGCCTTCTCCCGCCGAACCGGGGAAGCTCCCCCGCCGACCACTTTGGTGGCGCCCGGGAATCCTCGAGGGCGTCCCGCCACGCTCGCTTTGGCGCTGGCACTGGCGCTGATGGTCGCGAGCGTCGCGGCACTTCCCTCCATGACGGCGTCCCGAGGGTCTGCGAGAGAGCGTCCGAGTCATCGTGGGAGCCGTTCCCGGGCACGAGGCGCGAGCCGAGGCTCTTGTCTCGGCGGCTGGAGGGACAATCTCTCGACGTCTCGGAATCATCCACGGGTTCGTCGCCGCCGTGCCGGTCGCGTCCCTCGTCTCCCTTGGCAGCACTTCCGATATCCGGTCGATCACGGTCCGACAAGAGTGTCCATTTCCTCAGCACGGTGGACGGCATCGACCCGAACCAATATCCGGGATCGTGGGCCCGCCTCGCCCACAACACGCACCTCATCGAGATGTGGCACAACGGATTCACGGGTGACGGCATCGACGTAGCACTCATCGACTCCGGTGTGGCGCCGGTGGAGGGCGTGACCACGCAGGTCATCAACGGTCCCGACCTTTCGTTCGAGTCGCAGGCCGACAACCTGTCCAACGTGGACACGTACGGCCACGGAACGCATATGGCGGCGCTGATCGCCGGTCGCGATGGCACGATCTCGCCCGGGAAGGAAGACGAGAGCGTCTCGAAGTCCTTCGTCGGCGCTGCACCAGGAGCTCGAATCGTCAGTCTCAAGGTCGCCTCCAGCGACGGCGCAACCGATGTGTCTCAAGTCATCTCCGCCATCGACTGGGTCGTGCAGCACCGGGACACCGATGGCCTCAACATTCGAGTGCTGAACCTGTCGTTCGGTACCGATGGAACTCAGAGTTATCAGTTGGATCCCCTCGCCTACGCGGCCGAGGTTGCGTGGCTGCATGGGATCGTCGTCGTCGTGTCCGCAGGGAATGCTGGCTTCGGCACCTCCAAGCTGAACGATCCGGCGTACGACCCCTACGTGATCGCGGTCGGTGCCGACAACACGCAAGGGACCGACGATCCCAAGGACGATGTCATACCCTCATGGGAGAGCCGAGGAGATTCCTCTCGTCATCCGGACCTCGTCGCTCCCGGGAAATCCATAGTCAGCCTTCGCGATCCCGGGAGCTTATCGACGAGGCGAACCCGACCGGGCGGGTCGGCCTCAGTCGGTTCTTCAAGGGCAGCGGTTCGTCCCAGGCAGCCGCCATCGTTTCGGGCGCTGTCGCCACGTTGCTAGAGCAGCATCCGACGCTGACGCCCGATCAGGTCAAGGCGCTGCTCATGAATACGGCGAGCCCGCTTCCCAACGCGGATTCCGTTGCCCAAGGCGCGGGACTCATCAACATGCATAGGGCCCGTGAGGCCAAGATGGCAACCGTCGCTGGAGCGGTCCAGACGTGGCCGAGGTCGGTGGGGACCGGATCACTCGATGCGTCTCGAGGCACCGTTCGGGTCGAGGATGGAGGCGTCGTCCTGCAGGGTGAGGAAGACGTCCTCGGGGACCAGTGGGACGGCACGGCCTGGGCGACAGACAGCTGGAACGGCCGTACATGGTCCGGTGGTGCGTGGAAGGGCCGGACGTGGTCGGGAGGCTGCTGGTGTGCGTCGAGCTGGTCAGGCAGGACGTGGTCCGGAAGCAGCTGGGATGGCCTGTCCTGGTCGGGCCGGTCCTGGTCGGGGCGGACGTGGTCGGGACGGACGTGGACCTCGGGCGGATGGTCCACCGGGCGATGGGCGGACTCGAACGATCCGTCGGCGCTTTCGGCCGGGGCCTGGGCCGGGACTCTCTGGGGCGACTGATCGGGGCGGCATCAATGAGCGAACTCCTGAAGAAGGACGAGGTACCTGGGCGCCTTGCTCAGGTCACCCAAGGGTCTCTCGGGTCGCGCCTGCCTCTCCTCGGGACCGCGGGACACTTGTGGTTCTTCGCGTCTGGGCTGGCCGCCATATCCGCAGGATTCGTCGCCCTCTGCCGCAATTCGGGTCCCTCGATTCCGGGACCACATCTTGCCTGGTGGTCACTCGTGGCTGCGTTCGCGATCAGCGAAGGCTTCGTCGTCCATCTCCGCGTCGGCCGGCATGCACATTCGTTTTCTCTCTCCGAACTTCCCCTCGTTGTTTCGCTCGCGTTTGCCAGGCCATCGACAATTGTCATTGCTCAGGCAGTTGGCGTAGGTCTCACGCTGGCGCTCTATCGGCGGCAGACGCCGATTCGCGTCATCTTCAACCTGGCCCAGAGAGCCTTCACCACCATGATCGCAATCGCGGTCTTCCGAATGATGCTCGCCGTCGGTGGGCCGACGTGGCCGGTGATCTGGGCCGCTGGAGTCGCAGCGGTGCTCCTCGCCGACGTGGCAGCTGCCGCGTTGATCAATGTCGCGATCGCGGTCGATGAGAAACGGCCGGCCAGATTCGATGAGCTGATCGGTGTGCCGACCGTGCTCGCGTTCGCCAATGCGGCGCTCGGGCTGACGGCGGCCATGATGGTGGCCAACTACCCCCCGGTGTGATCTTGGTCCTCGCTCCAGCCGTCACGACGTTTCTGGCCGGACGCGCGTACTCGACGATTCAAGGGCGACACGACGACCTCAGCATGCTCTTCCGAGCCACACGTTTGGCTCAAGGTTCGTTGAACCTCGAGGTGATGCTGAATGGACTCTTGCAGCACACTCGCGAGATGTTCCAGGCAGACGCTGCGGAAGTCGTGTTGTTCCCTGAAGAGGCCGCGGCGCCCCTGATGCGAATGTCGCAGGGCACCACCGAACGGGAAACTGGTCTCAGCGCAGTCGAGCTCCAAGCCACGGAGGGGGTGACCGCGAGGGTGACCGCCGAGCGGGAGGGGGTGCTTCTCGCTCGTCCCATCTCCAACAAGCATCTCGCGCGACACTTCGAGCAGCGGGACATTCGTGACGCCATGGTCGTCCCTTTGCTCGCAGACGAAGCGGTGCTGGGGACGCTTCTGGTCGGGAACCGTACGGGCGAGTTCAGCACCTTCGACGAGCACGATCTCGAGTTGTTCCAGACCCTCGCCAATCATGTCGCTGTTGCGGTCCACAACGCCCGCCTCGTCGAACGGCTGGAAGCATCGCTGGCTCAGGAGACGGAGATGAGCAGGCTCAAGGACGATTTCGTGGCGACGATCTCGCACGAGTTGCGTACCCCCCTGACCAGCGTCCAGGGGTACGTCAAGACCCTTCTTCGCTCGGACATGGGGATGTCCGCCGACGAACGTCGAGAGTTCCTCGCCAGGGCGGACCGCCAGGCCGAGCGGCTTCGGAGGCTCATCGAGGACCTGCTGTTCGCAGCCAAGGTCGAGGCTTCCCGCTCGCTGCCACTGGCCCAAGTGGATGTCGGAGAGCTTGTTCGACGCGTGGTCGAGGAGTCTGGTACGAACCTGCCTCCCCACCGGCTCGTCAGCAAGGTGCCGCCCGGATGGCTCACGCTGGAAACGGCGGAGGAGAACGTCTACATGGTCTTCCGGAATCTCGTCGAAAACGCCCTCAAGTACTCTGCCGAGGGAAGCACCGTGACCATCTTCGGCGAACGATTGACTGAGGGCGTGACGGTCTCCGTCCAGGATGAGGGAAGGGGCATCATCCCGGCTGAGCGAGAACGTATCTTTGACCGCTTCTATCAGGTCGATCAGTCAATGACCCGGAGCGTCGGAGGGGCCGGGATGGGCCTGTACATCTGCCGACAAGCCGCGGAGGCGGTCGGGGGAAGGGTCTGGTTGGAGCGGTCGGACGACCGTGGCTCGATCTTCTCGGTTTGGCTGCCGCGCGATGCCCGACCAAACTCGGCTGGAGACACGCATGGCGTTGGGCTTGATGCACCCTCGTCTGGTCTCGGCCAAGACCCCGTTGTTCGGATCTGAGCCCGGAGCGCGTAGCGAAGCGCAGGTGCGCTGCGCCGGCTCGTTGCGCTGGGAGTCATCACTTCCGGTCCGGAGGGTCGTTCTTACGTCGGAGACGTGCGTCGCATCCGCATGGCGCAAGGGACTGGGTCGTCATCCAGTCGCCCCTACACGAACACCCGGACCCAACTGAACTATCCCGTGAATCTGAGCATCACCCGCGTCGGAACCTCGCAGCGGTGCCTCCAGGGGTAATCGGCTCTGACTAGACGATCGCAGTACCCTTGGGGGCATGAAACTGCTCAAGCTGTTGGTGGTGGGCTACGTCGTTGTCGGTCTCATCGGGCTCGCCTTGGAACGGGCTGGGATTGCCCAGTGCCCGTGTGAGCCCGACTGCTGGTGCAAACGGCCGGGCCTCAATGTGTTCCGCTGGGTCTTCCCACGTTTCCACCGACTCCCCTCACATGTGGAACATCGAGAGAGCTAGCCGTAGCGCTCGATGAGCGGATGGTGGTCATCATGACTCACGTAGCAACCACCACCGCGGCGGTCGGCACACAATGAACGCCCCCGCCTCAATCACCATCACGCCAGTCCGCGTTGCCGACCTGCTCGCAGAGGGCGAGCGGATGCCGGTCTACGTGCACGTCATCGACCATCCCGATGCGCGCGTGCTGGTCGACACCGGCATGACGGAGCTGCACCCGGCGGTGGCTGACCTCGACCCCCGCCTCCGTCCACTGAGCGAGCAGGACTTCGACCTCACCGGCATCGACATCGTCGTCAACACACACCTGCACTTCGACCACTGCGGCGGCAACCACCTCTTCGCCGGCAAGCCGATCTACGTCCAGCGTCGCGAGCTCGACGACGCGCGCACCGAGGACGACTACACCATCCGCGAGTGGGTCGAGGCACCCGGCGTGCGGTACGTGCCGGTCGACGGCGAGCTCGAGCTGCTTCCAGGGCTCCGGCTCGTCCCGGCGCCGGGCCACACACGCGGCACGCAGGTGGTCGTCGTCGGGACTGGCGAGCGTCCGGTCGTCGTCGGTGGCGACGTGGCGGTTTGGTTCGGCGAGCTCGACGAGCCGCACACCGAAGGCCAGCTGCGGGTGCGCGCGCTCGAACCCGAGCTGGTCTGGCTCGCGCACGAGCACGAGCCGTGGCGACCTCGCACCGTCTGAGAGGCAGGGGTTTTCGTCTCCCTTTCGTCCGTCACAAGGGACATTCAACCGCCAGGGGTGAGCATGTCGCCGCGCGCGATGTGCACGGCCTGCCAGCAGTACCAGGCCGCCACGCTCCGGTACGGACGGTAGACCTCGCCCAGCGGCATGAGCTCCTTCGCGGTCGGCGCCACGGCCAGCTCGTAGGCGATGCGGTAGCCGTTGCGCACACCCAGGTCGTCCACGGGCCACACGTCCGGGCGGCCCAGCTGGAACAGCAGGAACATCTCGGCGGTCCAGCGGCCGATGCCGCGCACCGAGGACAGGCGCTCGACGATCTCGTCGTCCGAGAGGCGCGAGAAACCGCGCAGTGGGACGGTCCCGTCCAGCGACTTCGCCGCCAGGTCGCGGATCGAGGCCACCTTGGCGCCCGACAGGCCGACGGAACGCATCTGCGGCTCCGTCAGGGCGAGCACCGCCTCCGGCGAGAGTCGCCCTCCCTCGAAGAGCGCCAGGAACCGGCCGTGGATGGCCGCGGCGGCCCTCCCCGCCAGCTGCTGGTAGACGGTGGCCCGGACCAGCGCGCCGAAGTGCGATCGCTGGCGCCGGGCTCCCAGCGTCGCCGGCCCGGCCTGATGGATCAGCCGGCGCATGACCGGGTCTCGGCGCGCCAGCGCCCGTTCGGCCTTCGCGATCTGCTCCTGCTGCGTCATGACGTCACCTATGAAACGGCCGGGCGGTCCCGTTCGTGAAACGCGCGCGTGACGTCGATCAGGTGTGCCCCGGGGAGGGGGACGGGCTGGGGGATTCGTCGCTGAGCGGCTGGACGAGGCTCGTGACGTCGTTGAACTCATACAAATGCTTGTGATAGTCCGCGAACGTGTAGGCGCGGTCCGGCAGTCGGCCGAGCCCCGCATGGAAGTACGTGTCGAGGAGCACCCGGAAGGTGTTGACCGGCGTGATCGTCGGGTACAGCCCCGCCTGGGAGACCCCCGGGAAGTAGTAGGCGTTCAGGATGTCGAACTTCTGCTCGGCGATCCCCGGGTCGGGCTCCTGCTCCCACATCGTCGGCTCACCTGGATACGGCCCCTCGTCGGACTGGATGACGATGATGGGCCGCTCGCTCTCGGGGCGGTCCAGCAGGTCGCCCACCAGCTGGAGGACGCGGCGGTTCACCCACGCCAGCTGGTTGACGTAGTTCTGCGGCTTGGAGCGGGTGGCCTCTTCGGCGTCGCTCACGAAGTGGCCGTCGAGCCCGAAGACCAGCGGGTCGTGCGGGCACAGGATGTGGGCGAAGACGAAACGCGGCGCGGGGTACTTCTCCAGCTGGGTCATCTGGTCGAACTCGTACAGGGTCGTCTTCCAGGCGGCGTGGCGGAACTCGTCGCCGGAGAAGCGCGTGAGCGCCGAGGTGCCGAACATCAGCCGCGAGAACTCCGACAGCCCGCCGTACGTCAGGTTGTGGTCGGCTTCCGGCGACTCCTTCGTGGGCTTCCACCACGACCCGATGTGGACGTAGTCGTACCCGAGCTGCTGCATGACGGTTCCGATGTCCGCATACTTGATCATCTGGGCGATCGGCGTGGTGTCCCCCGTGTTGGTGCCCATCTTCGCGGTCAGAAAGTTCAGGTACCGCATGTTCATCGACGACGCGACCGCCAGCTCGGTGCGCGGATAGTTGGTGACGCTGTCGGGCGCGACATAGAAACCCTTGCTGGACAAGCTGTTCGTGAACTGCGAGTTGTCGAACCCGAACTCGTCGCTGAGCGTCTTCGACCCCGCGTATTCGTCCAGGACGATGTAGTAGACGTCGCGAGGATGCGCGGGCGCGTTGGACACGACGCTCGCCGGGAGCGACACGTCGCCCTGGGCGATGAAATCGTCGGTGCCCGCCGCCGGGCCGAGCTGATACAGGACGATCTGGCCGACGTTCAACATCACCAGCGCCGTGATCACGATGTTCAGCCCGCTGGTGACACCGGCCAGCCAGGTGCCGCCCCGGATGGCGAGGTAGATGCCGGCGACCGTCAGCAGACCCCACACGGGCATCAGGTAGCGGTTGGCGCCGATGCGCACGCCGCCCACGTGCCACGCCTCCATGAAGTGGCTGACGTAGCCGTACGAGAAGAACATCACCAGGAAGATCGAGACGGCCAGGCCGGCCTTGGCGGCGCTCTTGAAGATCAGGGTGCCGATGCCCCACAGGACCGCCGAGAGGAGCACGGTCGCGAACAACCAGCTACGGACGTCGGTCCACGTCACGTTCTCGGTCAGGTTGTGCGCCCACAGGAACACGACGGGAAACGCCGCCATCATGATCGGGTGGATCACCAGGGGGTGGCGCTTCGTGGGCGCTCGGCCGTCTTCCTCGTCGGGCGTGGCGGCCTCGGAGACCGGTGCCGGCGACGCGCTCCCGGCGTCGTCGGGTCCCTGGTCGGATGTGGTGTCGTCCATGAGCAGCGCTCCGCCCGGCACGGGCAAGAATGATCCGGAAACGGCGCGCCCGACCCCCGAACGCGACGGGGGATTCTACCAACCGGCCCTCTTTCGCGAGGGTCGGTCGGGGAGCGTCGCCGAGCGCGGGCGGCCCGTTCGCCTAGACTTCGCTGATCGTGAGCACCGAAACGACCTCGCCCGAGCCCGGCGGCGACGACATGGCCACGGCGTACGACGCCCGGGCCACGGAGTCCCGCTGGTACGCCACGTGGCTCGACCGCGGCTACTTCGGCGCGTCGCCCGACTCCGATCGTGAGCCGTTCAGCATCGTCCTCCCCCCGCCCAACGTGACCGGCGCCCTGCACATCGGGCACGCCCTGGAGCACGTCGAGCACGACATCGTGGTGCGCCGGAAGCGCATGCAGGGCTACGAGGCCCTGTGGGTCCCCGGCACCGACCACGCCGGGATCGCGACACAGGTGGTCGTGGAACGCGAGCTGGCCAAGGAGGGCGTGGACCGCCGAACGATCGGCCGGGACGCCTTCATCGAGCGCGTCTGGGAGTGGAAGCAGCGGTACGGCGGCCGGATCGTCGAGCAGATGCAGGCCCTGGGCGACTCGTGCGACTGGGACCGGCTCCGGTTCACGATGGACGACGGGCTCGCCCACGCCGTTCGCGTCGCATTCGTGCGGCTGTACGACGCGGAGCTCATCTACCGGGGCGAACGGCTCGTCAACTGGTGTCCGCGCGACACCACGGCGCTGTCGGACTCGGAGGTCGAGCACGAGGACGTGGCCGGCGAGCTGGTGACGCTGCGGTATCCGCTGGCCGACGGCTCGGGCCACGTCGACGTGGCGACGACGCGCGTCGAGACGATGCTGGGGGACACCGGGATCGCGGTGCACCCGGACGACGAGCGCTACGCCGCGCTCGTCGGCAGGACCGTCCGGCACCCGTTCCGCGGCGACGAGCTGCCGATCGTCGCCGACGCTGCCGTCGACCCCGCGTTCGGGACCGGCGCCGTCAAGGTCACGCCGGCGCACGATCCCACCGACTTCGACATCGGCCAGCGCCACGGCCTGAGGATGCTCAACGTCCTGACGGCGGAGGCGCACATGGCGGACACGGTCCCCGAGCCGTTCCGCGGGCTCGACCGGATGGAGGCTCGCCGGGCGGTCCGCGAGGAGCTCGACCGGCTGGGGCTGGTCGTGGCGGAGGAGCGCCCGTACGTGCATCCCGTGGGGCACTGCTACCGGTGTCACACCGAGATCGAGCCGTGGATCTCCGGACTGCAATGGTTCGTGAAGGTGGATCCGCTGAAGGGACCCGCCATGGACGCCGCGCGCAGCGGCGCCATCACGTTCCACCCGGCGAAGTGGATCCACCAGTACCTGGAGTGGATGGAGGGGCTGCGCGACTGGAACATCTCGCGACAGCTGTGGTGGGGCCACCGCATCCCCGTCTGGTACTGCCCGGACGGCCACGAGACGGCGGCGGTCGAGGATCCGGACGCGTGTGCGACGTGCGGCTCGAAGGAGATCGAGCAGGATCCCGACGTCCTCGACACGTGGTTCTCGTCGCAGCTCTGGCCGTTCTCGACGCTCGGGTGGCCGGACGAGACCCGCCGACCTCGCGTTCTTCCACCCGACGTCGCTGCTGATCACCGGCTACGAGATCCTCTATCTGTGGGTGGCCCGCATGATCATGAGCGGGCTGTTCCTCACGGGCGAGGTCCCGTTCCGGAACGTCGTCATCCACGGGCTGGTCCGCGATCCGCAGGGCCGCAAGATGTCCAAGTCGACCGGCAACATCATCGACCCGCTGGAGGTCATCGAGCGCGTCGGCGCCGACCCGCTGCGCTTCGGGCTCGCGTGGCAGGCGACCGAGGCGCAGAACATCCCGTTCGGCGAGGAGCACATCGACGCCGGACGGCGCTTCGCGAACAAGGTCTGGAACGCCTCCCGCCTGGTGCTCGGCGCGCACACCGGGGGGGCGCCGGTCCTGCCCCCGCTGGCCTCGCTGACCCTGCCCGAGCGGTGGCTGCTCTCCCGGCACGAGTCCTGCCTGGCCGAGGTCGACGAGGCCCTCGACCAGTTCCGCTTCTCCGACGCCGCGCAGGCGGTGCACCGCTTCGTGTGGAGCGAGTTCTGCGACTGGGGTCTGGAGATGGAGAAGGGCGCGCTCGCGGAGGAGGGGCCGGCGCGCGACCACGCCGGCGCGGTGCTCGCCTGGGTCCTCGAGCGCAGCCTGCGCATCCTGCATCCGATCATGCCGTTCGTGACCGAGGAGATCTGGCAGCGGTTCGAGGCCGGGCCGTCGATCGTGGTGGCGCCGTGGCCCGAGCGCCACGAGGAGCACCTGTTCTCGGACGAGCCCGGCGTCGAGGGCGGCTTCCGCGTGCTGCGCGACCTGATCACGCGGATCCGCCAGGCGCGCAGCGACTACGACATCTCGCCGGGGACGGCGCTCCGCCTGCTGGTGCCCGCCGGCCCGCTGCACCTGCTGATCGACGAGTACGGCGAGGCCGTCCGGCGGATGGCCCGTCTCTCCGGGATCGAGGCGTCCGACGGTGAACCCGGCCGGCGCGGCATGGTCCGTCTCCCGGTCGAGGCGTCCGAGGTGCTGCTGGACGCCGGCGACGCCTTCGACCCGGACGCGGCGCGGGCGCGCATCCAGAGCAAGCTCACGTCGATCGAGGCCGACGCGGACAAGGGGCGAACGAAGCTGGCCAACCCGTCGTTCGTCGAGCGCGCCCCGGCGGAGGTCCGGCAGAAGGTCGAGTCCCAGGTCGAGGACGCCGAGCGACAGGCGGCGGCCCTGCGCGAGCGGCTCGCGGCGCTGGGCTGACGGATCGCCGGACCGACGTACGTGGACCTCGCCGCCGCCCTCGACGACCTGAACGCCCGGGCTCCGGAGCACATGCCCGAGCCCGACCTCGATCGCATCGCCGAGGTCGTGACGCTCCTCGATCATCCCGAGCTGACCTATCCGTCGATCCAGATCACCGGCACCAACGGCAAGACGACGACCGCCCGTCTGACCACGGCGCTCGCCTGCGCGCACGGGCTCACGACGGGGGCGTTCACCTCGCCCCACGTGGTCTCGGTGACCGAGCGCCTGTCGGTCTGCGGCGAGCCCATCCCCGACGAGGAGTTCGTCGAGCAGTACGAACGGCTTCGCCCCGTCCTCGAGCTGGTGGACGAGCGCGTGGGGAGGGTCACCTACTTCGAGGCGCTGACCGGGCTGGCGTTCCTCTGGTTCGCCGACGCGCCCGTCGGCCTGGGCGTGTTCGAGGTGGGCATGGGCGGGCGCTGGGACGCCACCAACGTGGCGCGCGGCGACGTGGCGGTCCTCTGTCCGATCGGCCTGGACCACGTCGGCGTGCTCGGGTCGACGGTCGCCGAGATCGCTCGCGAGAAGGCCGGGATCGTCAAGGAGGGCCGCACCGCGGTGGTGCGCCACCAGAGCGAGCAGGCCCGGTGGGTCATCGAGCGCCGTTGCAGCGACGTGCACGCGACCGTTCTCTGGGAGGGCCCGGACTTCGGCGTCAAGCCCGAGACGCTGCGAACGGCGGTCGGCGGCCAGCTGTTCTCGGTGGCGGGCGTCCACGGGGGATACGAGGATCTGTTCGTCCCGCTCTTCGGCGACAGCGTCGCCGCGAACGCGGCAGCCGCGATCGTCGCCGTCGAGGCCCTGCTCGGGCGGAGGCTGGACGACGCGGCCGTCCGGCAGGCCGTCGCGTCGGTGGCGCTCCCCGGCCGCGTCGAGGTCGTCGGCCACGAACCCCTCGTGATCCTGGACGGCGCCCACAACCCGGAGGCGATGCAGGAGGTCGTGCGATCGCTGCGCCGCTCCTTCGAGTGGCGCCGGGCACATGTCGTGATCGCGATGTCCGAGGACAAGGACATCGAGGCCGTCGCGGGGCTGGCCACGCGGCTGGTCGACGATGCCCACGAGGTCCCGGCCGTCGCGTACGTGGCGCGCAACTCGACGGCGCGGTCCGCGCCGCCCGAGCGTGTGGCCGCCGCGCTCCGGCACGGCGGGGTTGACCGACATCCAGACGTTCGACAGCGTCGCCGACGCCGTCGGCGCCGCCCGGTCCGCGGCCGCCCGAGGACGACCTCATCCTGGTGACGGGCTCTTTCTATACTGTGGCCGACGCGCGGCCGCTGTTCGTGGACGCGTGAGACCCGGAGAGAAGCGAGGCGGCGCCGCGTGAGCGAGCAGACGGACCCTGGTGATCTGCAAACCGGACGCGGTCCGGCGCGGGCTGGTGGGGGAGATCCTCTCCCGCATCGAGCGCAAGGGCCTGCGCATCGAGGCACTCAAGATGATGCGCGTCGACCGCGACCTGGCCGAGCGCCACTACGGCGAGCACCGGGAGAAGCCCTTCTTCGGCGAGCTCGTGGACTTCATCACCGGCGGGGACGTCGTCGTGGCGCAGGTGGCGGGCCGGGACGCCGTGCCGGTGGTACGGATGATGATGGGCTCCACCGATCCCGCCGCGTCGGCGCCCGGGACGATCCGCGGCGACCTGGCGCTGACCGTCACGGACAACCTGATCCACGGCAGCGACTCGCCCGAGTCGGCGGAGCGCGAACTGGCCCTGTTCTTCGGCTGAGGACGACCAGGACGTGCGGGCCGGCTAGCCCTCGAAGCGACGCGCCGCGACCACGGCGTTCTGCCCGCCGAACCCGAACGAGTTCGACAACGCGAAGCGGACCTCGGCGGTGCGCGCCTCGTTCGGGACGTAGTCCAGGTCGCACTCGGGGTCGGGCGTCCGGTAGTTGATGGTGGGGGGGATGACGCCCCGATGATCGCCAGCGAGATCACGGACGCCTCGACGGCGCCGGCGGCGCCCAGCATGTGGCCGGTCATCGACTTGGTCGAGGAGACCGGCGACCCGCTGCGCGTGATCGCCGAGCGCCTTGGTGATCGCGCGGGTCTCGGCCGCGTCGTTCAGCTCGGTCGAGGTCCCGTGTGCGTTGATGTAGTCGACGGCGTCGGGCGGCTCGCCCGCGTCCTCGAGGGCGGCCGCCATGGCGCCCATGCGCCCCGAGCCCTTCGGGCTCGGGCGCGGTGATGTGATGCGCGTCGGCCGTCGCCCCGTAGCCGGCGATCTCGGCGTAGATGGTGGCGCCCCGGGCCACGGCCCGTTCGGCCTCCTCGAGCACCAGCGCGCAGGCGCCCTCGGACAGCACGAAGCCGTCCCGTTCCGTGTCGAACGGCCGGGAGGCGATCTCCGGATCGGGGTTCCGCGTCAGCGCCTGCATCTGCGCGAAGGCCGAGAGCGTCAGCGGGAGCACCGACGCCTCGGTCCCGCCCGAGATGCACACGTCCGCCATTCCGTCGCGGATCTACCGCGCGCCCTCGCCGACGGCGTGCCCGCCCGCGGCGCAGGCGGTCGTGATGCAGGCGTTGGGCCCGGTGAAGCCGAAGGCCATGGCGACGTGCCCGGCCGAGGCGTTCGGCATGAGTTGCGGCACCATGAACGGGCTGACGCGGTCGGGGCCTTTCTCCAGGAAGATCTGGTGCTGCTTGAGCAGGCTCGCGAGGCCGCCGATCCCCGTCGAGAACATCACGGCCGTGCGCGCCGGGTCGACCTGCGGCTCGCCGGCGTCCTCCCACGCCAGGCGCGCCGCGGCGACGGCGAGGTGGGCCACGCGGTCTGCGCGCTTCGCCTCCTTGCGGTCCATGTACGTCTCGGGCACGAAGTCGTGGATCTCGCCGGCGATCTGCACCGGGAGTCCCGAGGCGTCGAAGTTCTGGATGCGTGTGATCCCACCGCGGCCCTGGGTGAGCGCCGACCAGAACGCGTCGACGCCGACGCCGACGGGCGTGACCGGACCGATGCCCGTCACGACGACCCGGCGGCGTGGGCCCCGCTCGGTCACGCGCTCGCTCCCACCTTGGAGGCGACCAGGTCGACCGCCTGCCCGACGGTCTTCACGCCCTCCATCTCGTCTTCGGGGATGGACACCCCGAACTCCTCCTCGAGCGCGAGCACGGCCTCGACCAGGTCGAGCGAATCGGCGTCGAGGTCCTCGGAGAAACGAGCCTCGGCCGTCACCTTGTCGCGGTCGACCGCGAGCTGGTCGGCCAGGATCGAGCACACCTTGTCCTGGAGCTCCGCCTTGTCCATCCCATCCTCCCCCTTGATCGTCGGTAGGTCCGCCGAGCGCGGCGGCAGTGCCCGTTCCGCCCGGCCGGGCGCTACTCTACCCGGCCAAACCGGCAGGAACCCAACCGGCGTCAGGCGGTGAGTCCGCCGTCCACGGGGATCACGGCGCCGTTCACGTAGGAGGCATCCGCCTCGGACAGGAAGCCGATCACGGCGGCGATCTCCTCGGGCGTCCCCGCCCGGCCCGCCGGCGTCATCTCCATGTAGCGCTCCTTCGCCTCGCCCTTGGTGCCTTCGGTCATCCGGGTCTCGACGAAGCCGGGACAGACGACGTTCACCGTGATGCCGCGGCTCCCGACCTCGCGGGCCAGGGATTTGGTGAAGCCGAGCATGCCGGCCTTCGACGCGGAGTACGCGGTCTGGCCGGCGTTGCCGCGGATGGCCGCGGCCGAGGCGACGTTGACGATGCGGCCCCATCGGGACCGCAGCATGCGGGGGAGCGCGCGCCGCGAGCAGAAGAAGGCGCCGGTGAGGTTGATGGCCACCGTCGTGTTCCAGGTCTCGGCCGCGTACCGGACGGCCAGGCCGTCCTTGGTGAACCCGGCGTTGTTCACCAGGACGCCGACCGCCCCCAGGTCCGTCTCGATGCGGCCGAAGGCCTCGTCCACCGACCCCTCGTCGGTCACGTCCACCGCCACGGCCAGCGCACGGCCGTCGTCCGAGGCGATCTTCTGCACGACCTCCTCGGCGCTGTCCGGGTCCGACCGGTAACCGATCGCGACCGTCATGCCGGATCGGGCCAGGCGGAGCGACGCGGCCCGGCCGATCCCGCGCGACGCTCCGGTGATGAACGCGACGCGCGCGTCAGTCATCGGCGTCTCCGGCGCCGGCGGGTGGCGCGGCGGTCCATCTGATGAGGTTCGCGCCCCAGGCCAGCCCGCCGCCGAAGGCGGTGGTCAGGACCACGTCGCCTGGGTGCAGGCGCCCCTGGCGCCAGGCGTGGTCCATCGCGATCGGGATCGAGGCCGCGGAGGTGTTGCCCACGTCGGCCACGTCCATGAACAGCCGCTCGTGCGGGACGTTCAGCCGGTTCACCACGGCCAGCATGATGCGCGCGTTGGCCTGGTGCGGGATCACGACCGAGACGTCGTCGGCGGTCATCCCCGTCTTCTCCAGGAGGCTCGCGCAGGCCTCGGCCATGCCGGTCGTGGCCCGCTTGAAGATCGCCCGCCCGTCGTACATCCGCAGGGCGTGCCGGCCGTCGCGAACCGACGCCTCGCTGGCCGGCTCCTCGGAACCGCCGGCGTGAATCGTCAGCAGCTCGGTGGCGGTCGCGTCCAGCTCGAGGGTCGAGGCGATGACCCCCGGCTCGTCCGACCGCTCCAGCACGATCGCCCCGGCGCCGTCGCCGAAGAGCACGCACGTGCCACGGTCGGTGAAGTCGAGCGTTCGTGAGAGCGTCTCGGCGCCGATGACCAGGATCCGATCGGCAGCCCCGGCCGTGATCTGCGCCGACGCGACGCTGAGCGCATAGACGAAACCCGCGCAGGCCGCGTTCATGTCGAAGGCCGCGGCGTGTATGCCCAGCCGGGCCTGGACGTACGCGGCGGTGGACGGCATCGGTCGCTCGGGCGTGATCGTCGCGACCACGATCAGATCGACCGCCTCGGGGCCGAGGCCGGCGCTCGCGAGCGCGCGGGACGCGGCCTCGGAGGCCAGCGACGCGGTGGTCTCGCCCTCGGCCGCGAACCGCCGCGAGCGGATGCCGGTGCGCTCCTGGATCCATTCGTCGGTGGTGTCCACCAGCGACTCGAAGTACGAGTTCGGAATCACGCGCGACGGCAGGGACGAGCCTACGCCGGAGATCCGCGCGTGCCGCCCTGTGCTCATGTCCCGCCTCCCTCCGCGTCCTGCTCCCGGGGCCGGCGCGCGGTCTCGTCCAGCCATACCAGCGGCTGTCCCTGGGCCACCGGCTCGCCGTCCCGGACCATGACCCCCGCCACGCGGGCGTCATGGGGCGCCGTCACCGTGAGCACCACCGGGCCGTTCGAGACCTCGGCGATGGCCTGCCCGGCGCCCACCCATTCGTCGCCGCCCTGGAAGCGCGCGGCGGGCAGCAGTCGCAGCCGCCCCGCCCCCGGCGAGACCACCAGCCGCATGGGGAGGCCGACCGATTCGCCCACCGATGCCAGTGCGCCGTCGGCATGCCCGTCCTCGTCTTCCACGAACACCTCCGGGACGAGATGGACCTCCACGCTCTGCGCCCCCGGCCGGTCGGCCTGCGCCGAGGCGCCACCCGCGTCAAAAGTCATCCTGCTCCCGACGAACCTCGTCGGCGACCGCCCGGGCCTCGTCGGGTGAGCCGACGGCACGCACCACGCTTCCGGGCACGGCCCGCCGGGCCAGCTTAGCAAGCACGTCCCCCGGCCCCGTCTCGATGAACCACGTCACGCCGGCGTCCTCCATCGCGCGCATGGTGGCGTCCCAGCGGACGGGGGACACGAGGTGGCGCGAGAGGCAGTCGCGGAGCGCGCTGGCCTGGGTGGTGGGCGTGGCGCTCACGTTCGGGACGATCGGGAACGACGGGGCGTGGAACTGCACGCGCGACAGGACCTCGCGGACGGGCCCCAGCGCGGGCTCCATCAGCGGGGAGTGGAAGGCGCCGGCGACCGAGAGCCGCACCGCCTTCGCGCCACGGCTCCGGGCGAGCTCCTCGGCGCGCTCGACCGCCGAGACCGAGCCAGACAGGACGGTCTGCTTGGCGCTGTTCTCGTTCGCGACGGCCAGCACGTCGCCGCGTCCGGCCACCGCGCAGATCTCGGCGGCCTCTTCGGGCGAAACCCCGATGAGCGCGGTCATGGCGCCGGGGTTCTCCCGGGAGGCCTTCCCCATCGCTTCCGCGCGCGCGGCGAGGGCCTCGAGTCCCGGCTCGAGCTCGACCACACCGGCCGCCACGAGAGCCGCGTACTCGCCGAGCGAGTGCCCCGCACCCATGTCGCACCGCACGCCCTCGGCGGTCAGGACGTTGTACGCGGCCAGATCGCAGACGAACACCGCGAGCTGAACCACCTCCGTCCGTTCCAGCGCCTTGGGGTCGCGACTCGTCGCCGCGACGTCCCATCCGAGGACGGCCGAGGAACGCTCGACGATGTCCTTTCCGGCGGGATGATTGAGCCAGGGATCGACCATGCCGGCGCCCTGCGAGCCCTGCCCGGGAAAGAGGAATGCGATCTTCATTGCTGCTCAGGCTACCCGCTCGGGGGGCTCAACGCATAGTCGAGGGCAGTGCCGTGTGCCAAGGTACGGTCGAGGGAGACCACAGTGTCAACCGCCGCCCACTGCAATGCCTTGAGTGGAAGTTGAGGCATCTCTGAGGTTGCGGAATCAACGGTGGACAAGCAGTCGACCCCAACTAAAGGGTTGGCAATTTTCCCGTGTTTTTCAACAAAAACGCAGGTCAGAAGGTTGCCATGGTGCTGATAGACCCTGTAGAAACGACCCATGCGCCAGGGCTGGCTCCAGAGTGCCGCAGCCAGGACCAAACCGAGGAATGACGGCTTCACCGGCCTGCTCGGCCGTGACATGGCCATCGACCTCGGCACTGCGAACACACTCGTATACGTCCGCGGAAGGGGGATCGTGCTCAACGAACCCTCCGTGGTAGCCGTCAACACCCTGAACAGCGACATCCTGGCGGTGGGGGCGGAGGCCAAGCGCATGATCGGCCGCACGCCCTCCCACATCCGGGCCGTCCGGCCCCTGAAGGACGGCGTCATCGCCGACTTCGACATCACCGAGAAGATGCTCCGCTACTTCATCCAGAAGGTGCACCAGCGCAAGTTCCTGGCCAAGCCCCGCATCGTGGTGTGCGTCCCGTCGGGGATCACCGGCGTCGAGCAGCGCGCCGTCGAAGAGGCGAGCTACTCGGCCGGCGCGCGCGCCGCGTACATCATCGAGGAGCCGATGGCGGCGGCGATCGGCGCGGGTCTTCCGATCCACGAGCCGACGGGCAACATGATCGTCGACATCGGCGGCGGCACGACCGAGGTCGCCGTGATCTCGCTCGGCGGCGTCGTGACCGCGACGTCGGTGCGCGTGGGCGGCGACGAGCTCGACGAGTCGATCATCAACCACGTGAAGAAGGAGTACTCCGTGGCGCTCGGCGAGCGCACCGCCGAGGCCATCAAGCTCGCCGTCGGGTCCGCGTTCCCGTCGCCCGACGACATGATCGCCGAGATCAAGGGCCGCGATCTGGTGAGCGGCCTGCCGAAGACGATCCACATCACCTCCGAGGAGGTCCGCAAGGCCATCGAGGAGCCGGTGAACGCGATCGTCGACGCGGTCCGCGACACCCTGGACCGCTGTCCGCCCGAGCTGGCCGCCGACGTCATGGACAAGGGCATCGTTCTCACCGGCGGAGGCGCCCTGCTGCGCGGCCTGGACCAGCGGCTGAAGCACGAGACGGGCATGCCGATCCACGTCGCCGAGAACCCACTTTCCTGCGTCGCCATCGGCTCGGGGAAGTGTCTCGAGGAGTTCGAGGTCCTCAAACGGGTGCTGATCTCCTCGAGTCGTCGTTAGGGCCCGGCCATGGCGCTCTCGCGCCGCGTTCGAAGCACGCGGGTCCTCGTGATCACCCTGATCTTCGTCAGCCTGATGACGATCACCCTCGACTACCGCGGCGGGCAGTCCGGCCCGCTCGAGGTCGCCGGCAAGGGCGCGCTCACCGTCATCGGACCGATGCAACAGGCGGTGGCCCGGGTTGTCCGCCCGGTGGGCGCGTTCTTCACGGGAATCGTGCACATCGCCTCGCTCGAGTCCGACAACCGCCGGCTCCGTGACGAGCTTCGGGCGGCGCGCATCCAGGGCGCGCAGGTATCGGAGGCCCTCCAGGAGAACGCCGAGCTGCGCAAGCTCGCCGGGATCTCGCAGCAACTCGGACTGAAGGGGGTCCACGCGACGGTGATCGGACAGAGCATCTCGAACTTCGAGTGGTCGATCACCATCGACCGGGGGTCCTCGCAGGGGGTCAAGATCGACCAGCCCGTCGTGTCCGCGGATGGTCTCGTCGGCCACGTCTCACAGGTCACGGTGAACTGGAGCAAGGTCACCCTGATCATCGACCCCGAATCCAAGGTCGCCGGCCGGTTGGTGCGCAGCGGCGACACCGGGCTGGTGGCCGGGAACCGCAATCAGGACATGGTCATGCAGATGGTGGTCCCGAACGCCAACGTGAACCCGGGGGAGTCCGTCATCACGGCCGGCTACCAGAGCGGCCTGTACCCGGGCGGGATCCTGATCGGGATCGTGTCCCACGTGGCACCCGCCGAAGGAGCGCTCTCAAAGGTCATCTCGCTCCGGCCGGTCGTGGACTTCTCGGCGCTGCAGTTCGTCGAGGTGGTGACCGGGACGCGGCCGGTGCGGGCCCCGTCGCCCGGCGCCTCGGCCAGCCCGTCAGGGACCCCGTCGGGGGGCGCCGGTGGCTAGGGTCTGGCCGCGCGCCACGCGGGCCCGACGGCCCCCCGTCACGGGGGGCCGCTCGCTAGACTCTGCCGGCGTGCGCCGGATCGTGGTGTGGATCGCCCTCCTGTTGACCGCGCTCCTGCTCCAGTCGACGGTCTTCGCGCAGATCGAGCTGGCCGGCGCCAAGCCCGACCTCGTCTACATGCTGACCATCATCCTGGCCTACCTGGAGGGGCCCTCCTCCGGGGCGCTCGCCGGCTTCACCGGCGGGATGGCCGAGGACTTCCTTCTCAACCAGCCGAAGGGCATCACGGCGCTGACCCTGACGCTCGTGGGCTACTCCGTCGGGCTGGCCCGCCAGTACATCGTGAGCCCGAGCCCGCTGCTGCCGGTGTTCCTGGTGGGCGGGGCGACGGCGGCCGGGTTCATGTTCTTCGGGCTCGTGCGGTTCCTGCTGAACCAGCCAGTGGGCGGCTTCGGCCACCTGCTGCGGGTCGCGCTGCTGACGGGGGCGTACAACGCGGTGCTGACCCCGATCGTCTTCCCCGTCGTGCGGCGGGTCGCGGAGGCGTCCCGGACTCCGAGGTCGTTCCGATGGTGATGCGCCGGGGCCGCGGCGGCTCGATGCCGCAGGCACGGACGCGGACGCGGATGAAGGTGCTGGCGGCCCTCGTCGTCTTCATGTTCGCCGCGCTCACCACCCGGCTGTGGTTCCTCCAGGTGCTCGCGTCGCCCGAGTTCTCCAAGGAGGCGCAGCAGAACCGCGTCCGGCTCGTCCCGACCATGCCGGTCCGGGGGAAGATCCTCGACCGGGACGGCAAGGTGCTGGTGGGCGAGCGGCCCACGTCCGTCGTGCTGGTCAATCGCCAGGAACTGGGGGATCGGGCCGATGAGGTGATGTTCCGTCTCTCGCAGGTGCTGCACATGCCGGCGAAGCTTCTCGTGCGGCGGATGAACAACCTCCAGTACCTGCCGTACCAGCCGGTGCCGGTCGCGGAGGACGTCCCGCGGGACCAGGTCTTCTACATCGCCGAGCACGCGGACCTGTTCCCGGGCGTGTCCAGCGAGACGCAGTCCTTGCGTTCGTATCCACAGGGAGACATCGCGGCGCAGGTCCTCGGCCACATCGGGCCGATCACGGCAGAGGAGGTGAAGACCGACCCGGACCTGGGCAAGCTGCCGCCGACCACCGAGGTGGGCCAGGCCGGGATCGAGCAGGAGTACGACGCGTACCTGCGTGGCGTGCCGGGGAAGAAGGTCATCCAGGTGAACGCGCAGGGCCGGGTGCTGAACGCGAACGACATCGGTTCCATCCCGGCGACCAACGGCGACAACGTCGTCCTGTCGATCGACGGGAAGGTCCAGGCGCTGGCCGAGCAGAGCCTGGCGGAGGGCATCGCCGTCGCGCACAACACGTACGACACCGAGTCCGGGAAGTACCTGCAGGCGACCGGCGGCGCGGCCATCGTGATGGACCCGCGGACCGGGCGCATCCTCGCCATGGCGTCCAACCCGACGTACGACCCCTCCCTCTGGATCGGCGGCCTCTCGCAGAAGCAGTACAAGCAGATCCGGGGAACGGGCAGCGTCCCCGGCGCGCTCTTCAACCGGGCGATCCAGGGCGCCTACCCGCCGGGGTCGACGTTCAAGACGTTCGTGGGCGCCGCGGCGCTCCGGCAGCACTACATCACCGAGCGCACCGCGCTGTCGTGCCCCGGCGAATACGAGGTCCCCGGCGACACGTCGCACACGGTGTTCCACAACTGGAACCCGGTGAACACCGGCTACCTCACGCTGACGAGCGCGTTGGTCCAGTCGTGCGACACCTTCTTCTATCAGCTCGGGTACAAGTTCTGGCAGGCGTACGTCCACTCGGGCTACGAGCCGAACACGGGGGCGGGCGGCAAGGAGTTCATGCAGACCGACCTGTCACGCATGGGCTTCGGGAAGACCACCGGGGTGGACCTCCCGCTGGAGGCCAAGGGCATCCTGGGGACGAACGCGTACAAGAAGGCTCTCGAGAAGGAGGCACCCGCGGTGTACGGCAAGCTCCCGTGGCTGCCCGGCGACTACCTGAACATGGCCATCGGGCAGGGCTTCATGACCACCACGCCCATGGAGCTGGCGACGGCGTACGCGGCGATCGCCAACGGGGGCAAGATCGTACGAGCCGAAGCTGGCGTGGAAGATCGTCGCGCCCGACGGCACGGTGGAGCGGGTCGTCCACCCCACGGTGCGGGGACGCCTGCCGATCTCGAAGCAGGAGGTCACGTACCTCCGGAACGCGCTGAGCGGCGTGACCCGTCCCGGCGGGACGGCGGCGCCCGCCTTCGCCGGCTTCCCGCTCTCGTCGATTCCCGTGGCCGGCAAGACCGGCACCGCCGACATCGTCGGCAAGCAGCCGTACTCGTGGTTCGCGGCCATGGCGCCGGCCAACAACCCGAAGTACGTCGTGGTCGTCATGGTCGAGCAGGGTGGTCACGGCGGGACGACGGCCGCGCCGGTGGCGCGACGGATCCTCCAGGGCCTGTTCAACCTCAACACGGGGTCGGTCGTGGCCGGGCACGACTCGTCGACATGAGCGCGCGGGGACGGGTGGACTGATGGCCGAGATCCAGATCCCACGGCGACGGGCCGCGTCGGTGGTGGGGGAGAGCTTCCCCATCCGGCACGTCGACCTGCCGCTGGTCGGCTCGGCGATCGGGCTCGGGGTGGTCGGCCTCCTCATGATCTACTCGACCACCCACCGCAGCCTGGCCGAGTTCGGCTCGGACCCGGGCCTCTACCTGAAGAAGCAGGCGGTGTTCCTGGTCCTCGGCGTCGCCTGCATGGTCGTGGCGGCGATCGTCGACTACCGCCTGGCGCAGGCCTACGCGCCGTTCGCCTACCTGGCGGCCGTCCTTCTGCTGGCGCTGGTGCGCACGCCGCTCGGGTCGAGCGCGTTGGGCGCCCAGCGCTGGTTCCAGGTGGCGGGGTTCCAGTTCAGCCCGTCCCTGTTCTCCCGGCTGGCGCTCGCCGGCATGCTCGCGGCGATCCTGGCCGACATGCAGGGCGAGATCACCCTGCGCGACGTCGTCCGCGTGGTCACCATCGCGGCCATCCCGATGGTGCTGGTCTTCATTCAGCCCGACATCGGGACGACGATCATCCTGGCGACGATCATGGTCTCGCTCCTGGTGGTCGCGGGGACCCGGGCGCGGTACCTGATCGTCCTGGCGCTCGTCGGCACCGTCGCGATCTTCGGCGCCTTCCAGCTCCACATCATCAAGCAGTACCAGCTGGACCGCCTGTCGAGCTTCCTGGACACGTCGCACAGCAGCGAGACGGCGACGTACAACCTCAACCAATCGCTGATCGCCATCGGCGCCGGCGGCATCACGGGGACCGGGTACCTGAAGGGCACGCAGACCAACCTCGACTTCGTCCCCGAGCAGCACACCGACTTCATCTTCACGGTCGTCGGCGAGGAGCTCGGGTTCGTCGGCGGCCTGCTGCTCCTGGTGCTGTTCGCCGTCCTCTTATGGCGGGCCTACCGGATCGCCACCCAGGCCCCCGACCCGTTCGGGACGTTCCTGGCCACCGGCATCGCGGCCATGTTCGCGATGCAGATGTTCGTGAACATCGGGATGACCATGGGAATCATGCCGATCACCGGCATCCCGTTGCCGTTCGTGTCCTACGGGGGGAGCGCCCTGATCGCCGACTTCATCGCGGTCGGCCTGCTCCTCAACATCCGCGTCCGGCGGTTCACCTGAGAAGGGACTCCGGGTCGTCCGGGCGAGGCTCCCCGCCGCGTCCGCCCAACCATGTATCCTTGATCCTGGAAATGTGCCCCGCTTCGGATGAGCCGGTCCAACCGGCCGCCCGGGGCGGCGGAGTCGGAAATTGCCACGCGGTAGCGGGCAGCCCGCATCGGTAGGTCGATGCCCGGAGCGCTCGCGGCCCGTGCCCCGACGGCGAAAGAGGTTTCCTGTGCCACAGTGCGCCGCCCGGACGTTCGTGTCCGAGCCCTTGCGGAGCGGCCCGTCCCCAACGGGGGACGCATCGGCGATCCGCGCGTCATCAGCGGCACCCCCTCTGCGCCTTCGCGTGCCCGGTCCTCCCGGCGTGGCCCGAGAGGAAAGGATGCTTCGTGAGCGAAGCAGGAATGGAATCGGCGGTCGCCTCGACGGAGGCCGCCGCGGCCGAACGCCCGGACACGGGCCCGGCCGGTAGCTCGACCGAAGGAAGCGGGACCGCCGCCCCCGCACGCAGGAGGCGGCGACGCGGGGGACGAGGCCGCAAGCGACCGGGGACCGGCTCGCAGAGCGCGGCCGGCTCGACATCCGCCAACGGCGACGCGGTCCCCGAACGGCCGTCGTCGGCCCAGAAGGATCGCACGACGACCGAGCCTTCCCCCGACGGAGAAGCCCCCGGAGGTTCGGAGCCCACGGCAGCCCCCACGCGTCGCCGCCGTTCAGGATCCGGGTCCGGACGCGCCACCGCAGAACAGAAGAACGGTGAGACACCGCGTGCCCGTACCGCAGCGTCCCGGCCGGCCGGCGCCGATGCCGCGGAGGTCGGCGACTCCGGCGTGACGCCGGACGGAGAAGCAAGCGCCACGCCTTCCACCTCGGCACGCCGACGCCGCCGGCGCGGCGGTCGCGGTCGCGGGAAGGCCACCCGCGAGGGGGGCTCGTCCCAGACCGATTCGCCGGCCGAAACGCCGGCGCCCACGGCGGGCGCGGACGAGACCCCGTCCGCGGCCGACGCCGGCACCGACGCGAAGCCGCGCCGTCGCCGGCGTTCGAGCGCGGCCACGAAGGCGGATGCAGGGGCCGGGACCGCCAAGGCGGCGGAGGGCACGACGGCTCCTCGCCAGCGCGCCGCCCGGAGCGAGGCGGGGACCGAGGCACCACCTACCAGGACCCGCCGCGCCCGGAAGCGGTCGTCGGACGCGGAAGCCGAGCCGGGGCCCGGCGACTCCACCAGGACCCGCCGCCGTCGCCTGCCGGGCAGACGCCGCAGGGAGCCGACCCCGGTCATCCGCCGCGCCGCCGACAAGACGATGCTCATCACCGAGCTGGACGAGCGCGACCAGATCGCGGTGCTGCAGGACCGGACGCTCATCGAGCACTACATCACCCGCTCGGGCGCGCGTTCGATGGTCGGCAACATCTACCTGGGGAAGGTGCAGAACGTGCTGCCCGGCATGGAGGCCGCCTTCATCGACGTGGGCCGCGGCCGCAACGCCGTGCTGTACGCGGGCGAGGTCTCCTACGACGAAGAGGTCGACGGGCAGACGCCGCGGCGCATCGAGCAGGTCCTGAAGACCGGGAAGAACGTCATCGTCCAGGTCACCAAGGACCCGATCGGCGGCAAGGGCGCACGACTGACCCAGGAGATCAGCCTCCCCGGCCGCTTCCTGGTGTTCGTGCCGAACTCGGAGACGTTCGGCATCAGCCGGCGCCTGCCCGACGCCGAGCGCCAGCGCCTCAAGGACATCCTGAAGGCCGTGCGGCCCAAGGGCCACGGCCTCATCGTCCGGACCGCAGCCGACCAGGCCAGCGAGGCGGACCTCCGTGCCGACCTCGAGCTGCTGGTCGCCGAGTGGGAGGCCATCGACAAGAGCGCCAAGCGCGGCCGCGCGCCCCGCATCCTCTACGAGGAGCCAGAGCTGACCATCCGCGTGGTCCGTGACCTGTTCACCGAAGGCGAGTTCAAGGAGATCGAGACCGATTCGCGACGCATCTACGACCTGGTGCGGGACTACCTCTCGCCGGTGGCGCCCGATCTGCTCGAGAAGGTCCACCTGCACGAGGGCTCGCTGTCGCTCATGGAGACCCACCACGTGACCGAGCAGGTGCACAAGGCGCTCGACCGGAAGGTGTGGTTGCCCTCGGGCGGGTACATCGTCATCGACCGCACCGAGGCCATGACGGTCATCGACGTGAACACCGGCAAGCACGTCTCCGGGGCGAACCTGGAGGAGACGGTGACGAAGACGAACGTCGAGGCCGCGGAGGAGGTGGCGCGTCAGCTGCGACTGCGCGACATCGGCGGGATGATCATCATCGACTTCATCGACATGCTCCTGGAGCGGAACAAGGACAAGGTCATCCAGACGCTGCAGACGGCGATGGCCGAGGACAAGACCCGCTCACAGGTGTTCGACCAGATCAGCCCGCTGGGCCTGGTCGAGGTGACCCGCAAGCGCGTCTCGGCCGGCCTGCTCGAGTCGTTCTCGCACACCTGCCCCGAGTGCGAGGGCCGGGGGATCATCATCGATCACAAGGTCTGACAGGCGGCGCTCCCCGTCGGTCCGGGCTCCCGTCCGGTAGCATGGGTGGCCGCCCCGGCGACGTCCGGGGCGAACCCCGGAGGATTCCCTATGTATGCGGTGATCAAGGCAGGCGGAAAGCAGCAGCGCGTCGCCGTGGGCGACGTGGTCGAGGTCGAGCTGATCCACGGAGGCGACTCCGAGGCGGTGACGTTCACCCCCCTGCTGGTCGTGGACGACGACGGCAAGACCCATGTGGGCAAGGAGGTCGCCCGCGCCCAGGTGAAGGCCAAGCTGGCGGGGGAGAAGAAGGGCGAGAAGGTCAAGGTCTTCAAGTACCGGCCCAAGAGCGGCTACGCCAAGCGCCAGGGCCACCGGCAGTTGTACACGCTGGTCGAGGTGACCGACATCACGCTGCCCAAGCCACGCGCGGCCGCCTCCAAGAAGGAAGAGGAGGCTCCGGCCGAAGCGCCGGCGGAAGCCTCTGCCGAGAGCGAATAGCCACCTGCTACCCTTTTCCGACCATGGCACACAAGAAGGGCGGCGGCTCGACGCGCAACGGACGTGACTCCGAGGCAAAGCGCCTCGGCGTCAAGGCGTTCGCCGGCCAGACGGTGCCCGCCGGCTCGATCCTGGTCCGGCAGCGAGGCACGAGGATTCACCCCGGCGCGCTCGTCGGGAAGGGCGGCGACGACACACTGTTCGCCAAGGCCACCGGCATCGTCACCTACCACTCGTCGCGTGGCCGCCGGTTCGTCTCGATCGAGGCGTCGGCCGACTAGCGCGGCCCCCGCTGGGCGGCCATCGCCCGGCGAATCGCACCGACCCACGTTCGGATGTCCTCGACCTTGCGGTCGTTCGCGGCGCGCAATGTCAGGATGGCGCGCTTGCGCGCCGTGCGCTTCTGGAGGGGCCGGGGCGTCGTGCTCTTCGACGACGGCTCGAGGTTCGGCGGCCGGACGAAGTAGAAGCCCACCAGCCGCTGCGGGGCCGTCGGGGCGAGCGCCAGCTCCAGGACGGGGGACCCGAGCACGCGGTGGACCTTCCGGATCTGGTCGAACTGGAACACACGGGGGGCGCCGCCGTCCTCGGGACGGAAGGCGAGGGTCTCGCTCTGCAGAATGAGCGTGCCCTGCCAGCCCAGCTGGCCCGTTTCCCGGCTCACCAGCCACACGGTGACCGGTTCGAGCTCGTCCCCGTCCGGCCCCTCCGTCTCAGGCGCCTCGCTCGCCTCGTGCTCGTCCACGGGAGTGAGGGTACCGCCGGGGAGACGTTTGGGTGAACGGTCCCCGGGTGGAAGCGCGGCGTCGCCCGCGATAATCGGAGGCGTGTTCGTCGACAGAGTGAGCCTGATGGTCCGGGCGGGCGACGGCGGTGCAGGGAGTGCGCACCTCGCCAGCGAGCCCTACCAGCCCCGCGCCGGTGCCGACGGCGGCGACGGAGGGGCGGGCGGCGACGTCGTCCTCCGCGTGGACGACGAGGTGTTCGACCTGTCCGCGTACCGCGATCGCATACGCCACCGGGCGGAGAGCGGCGGGGCGGGAGGGCGCAACCGGCGGACCGGCGCCTCGGGGGGCGACCTGGTGCTGGCGGTCCCGGACGGGACCGTGGTGAGCGACGAACGAGGGGTGATCGCGGACCTGGTCAGCGCCGGCGCCTCGGTCGTCGCCGTGCGTGGGGGCCGCGGCGGCCGTGGCAGCGCCTCGCTCTCCTCGGCGCGCAACCGTGTTCCGCGGGCGGCCGAGCCGGGCGAGGAGGGAGAGGAACGCCGGATCGAGCTCGAGCTGCGGCTGGTGGCCGACGCCGGCCTGGTCGGTCTGCCCAACGCGGGGAAGTCCACGTTGCTCGCTGCGATCACGGCGGCGCGGCCCAAGATCGCCGACTACCCCTTCACCACGCTCTCGCCCAACCTCGGGGTCGCCGGCGACGAGCACCGCATGGTCGTCGCGGACGTCCCCGGCCTGATCCACGGCGCCCACGAGGGTCGCGGACTGGGTCTCGAGTTCCTGCGGCACGTGTCCCGCTGCCGGGCGCTGGTGTTCGTGGTCGACCTCTCGGCGGAGGACCCCGCGGCCGACCTCGCCACGGTGCGGGACGAGGTGGGCGCCTACGACCCCGAGCTGATCGACCGACCGAGCCTGGTGGTGGGCGCCAAGGCCGACCTCGTCGCCGACACGCCGGCCCCTCCCCAGATCGATCTGGTCGTGTCGGCGGTTTCGGGCCGGGGGCTCGACGAGTTGCGGGACCGGCTCGAGGCGGTCGTGGCGGCCGCGATCGCCGCCGAGCCCGAGCGCCGGCCGATGGTGGTGGTGCGTCCGGGGCGCGACCAGTTCACCATCCGGCGCGAGGGCGTAGGCTTCCGCGTCAGCGGCCGCGGCGTGGAGCGCTGGGTTGCCGAGACGGACATGGAGGACCCACGGGGGGTAACGGAGCTGCAGCGACGGCTGGTCAAGGCCGGCGTCGAGCGCCGCCTGATGGCCGAGGGCGCCCGGCGTGGGGACGAGGTCTCCATCGGCGGGACCACGTTCGAGTTCATTCCCGAAGAGGACGTGCACCCGGACGAGGGGGGGAGCGAGGGGGGGAGGGTGGATGGCGACAAAGCGTGAGCTCGTCGAGGCGGACGACCGGGCGTGGGCGCTGTTCCTCGCGACGGTCGAGTCGCTCTCCGACGAGCAGCTCCTCGAGCCCGGGTACTACTCGGACCAGGTCTGGTCGGTGAAGGACCTGATCGGGCACATCGGGTTCTGGATGACGATGGCCGCGGACCAGTTGGAGCGGATGCGCTTGGGCACCTACGTCCCGACCACCGGCGACTCGGACGTGCTCAACAGGCAATGCTACGAGGTGAATCGGGACGTGCCCCTCACGATCATCCGCGCCGAAGCGTTCGCAGGGCATGCGCGCATATTGCAGGAGCTCGACGCGCTCCCGGAGACCGACCGCGAGGCCGAGGAGTGGTTCGCCGAGTCTGCGGACGTGCACTGCGGCCAGCACCAGCAGCGCCTCGACGAGTGGGCGGCCGAGCTCCGCGCACGGGCCGGCGCGTGAGCGCGCCGTCGCCCAGCGCAGCGAAGCGCCTCGGGATCATGGGTGGCACGTTCGACCCCGTGCACGCCGGCCACCTCGTCACCGCCGAGGAGGCTCTGTGGCAGTTCCACCTGGACGAGGTGGTGTTCGTGCCGACGGGGCAGCCGTGGATGAAGGCCGATCGGCAGGTCACGCCGGCCGAGGACCGCTACCTCATGACGGTCATCGCCACGTCCTCCAATCCACGGTTCACGGTCTCACGCGTCGAGGTCGACCGCGAGGGGCCGACGTACACGCGGGACACGCTGACGGCCATCCGGGACGCGGCGGCCGAGCCGCTGGATCTGTTCTTCATCACCGGGGCGGACGCCATGCTCGAGATCTTCAACTGGAAGGACCCCGACGACGTGTTCGCGCTGGCCCACTTCATCGCGGCGACGCGCCCGGGCTACGAGCTCCAGCGGCTGGACGATCAGGACTTCAGCAGCCACCCCAACATGTCGGTCATGCACGTCCCGGCGCTGGCGATCTCGTCCACCGACATCCGTCGGCGCGTCCGGGAGGGCGACCCCATCCGGTACCTGGTGCCCGAGGGCGTGCAGACCTACATCGAGAAGGCCGGCCTGTACCGGGGGAGCGGGTGACCCCGGTGAAGGCCGCGACGGCCGATTCGCGCCGCCTCGCCGCGACGGCCGCCCGTGCGGCCTCGTCCAAGCAGGCCGAGCGGATCACCGTGATCGACGTCCGCGAGCTGATCACGATCACCGACTATTTCGTCATCTGCTCGGGCGCCTCCGAGCGCCAGGTGACCACCATCGCCGACGAGGTGGTCAAGGAGCTGAAGGAGAAGGGCGTGCCGCCGGTCCGGCGGGAGGGCGAATCCGGGGCCGGCTGGCAGCTGATCGACTTCGTCGACCTGGTGGTGCACGTCTTCAGCGAGGAAGCGCGCGAGTTCTACCGGCTGGAGACGCTCTGGGCGGACGCGCCCGTCGTCGACTGGGAGGGCGCCGCGGCCCCCTGAGCCTCCCGGGCGGCGGGGTGGCCGCTGGTAGACTCGGGCTCCCGAAATGGGCCTGTAGCTCAGGTGGTAGAGCGCTTGCTCGGCAGGCAAGAGGTCCGGGGTTCGAATCCCCGCAGGTCCACTAACAAATTCCCGGCGTAGCGGGCAACTCTGAGGTGGGGGTCTGCCTTCCCTGTCGATCCGCGTAGGCCCCGCGCGGAAGTCCTCTCGTGGTAGCGGCGCGGCGAAGGTCCCTAGGCGCCATGCAGGGATGGATCTGTCTGACTGAAAATGCCCGCATGTCGATGCCGTATGACCGATCTCGTTCTACGCACGCTCGGTTGGTGTTCGTGCGGACCTGGGCTCAGGAAACGAGAGTAGCGAGCTGCACGGTCTCGTTCACCGCTGGGCCCATGCCGAGCGTGGAGCCGAGGAGTCCGCTGCGCGTGGCTGCAGCGATGGCCCCTATCCGGCTGTTCGCTCCGAGCTTGCGATAGATCCGCGCGAGGTGTGTGGTGACGGTTCGTTCCTGAACTCCAAGGCGCCGACCCATCTGGCGCGCCGTTAGCCCCTCGGCCGCGACCATGAGCACCTCGCGTTCGCGGTGAGTCAGGATGTGCTCGGCGGCACGTTGACGATCCAGGTTCCCGGCAAGGTCTCCGAACGTCCCACGCGGGAGACCTTCCATGACGACCTGCCCTGCGGCCGTCCGGCGGATGGCTTCCAGGAACCGGACGGGTTCCGTGTTCTTGTCGACGAAGCTGTCGGCGCCCACGAATAGCGCCTGAGAGATCGCCATTCCGCCGATGTCGGCGCCGCAAGCCAGGATCGGAAGGGTGGGGTACTGCTCGCGGATCGTTCGTATCAGCCAGAAGGCGTCGTGATCACCGGAGAGCTCCATACCAACCGTGACGACGATGCTTGGCCTACGGCGAAACTCGCGGAGACCATCCAGGGCCTGGTCGGCCGTTCCCGCCTCGGCGAGGACGTCGATATCGGGCTCGCTGGTAACCAACAGCCTCAGGCCGGCCCTAACGACGGCGTGGGCGTCGACCAGCACCACGCCGACGGTTGGGGAAACTTCCATCCCCTTACTCCTCCCAAAACCCCAACCCGGGTCACCCCCGGGAGCAAGACGATAGCCCAGACGTTCCGGCGAAATCATCGACCGAAAGGTCCATTGGAGGCCTACGTCGAAAGACGGAGGGTAGCCCGACGTCGTCGCCCCCGGCAGCACGCAACCCCCGGGGTTTGCCACGTTCTGTCCGCCCCTACGCAGTCCTGACGAGGAGATGTGCGCGGAAGAGCGAATTGTTCGCTCCCGGGGACGCACCCAAGCTTGCAGATCGGAGGACCGCTCTGGGAGGAACCGAACGGTGAGACATCAAAACGCTGGGGTAGGGCGCGGGGCCGCCACAGTCGCGGCGACGCTCGACCTGTTCTTGGGAGTAGCACCGAGCGGCTCGTCGACCGTGTCGTCTGTCTCCTTTCAGGGGGACAACACCGGCAACCGGCTGGAGGACGAAGGCGACGACCCTCAGGAGTTCGCTGACTTCGTCGTCAAATGCATCGAGGACAACGGCATGGTGTTCCAGACGGGCAGCGGCCCAGGGGCATTCGTGTTCGAGTGCCAGACGGCCACGGCTCGCATCTGTGGAGAGGGTCGACCGACCCTTCGGGGCTGAGACAGGAGAGAGACATGAAGCCCGTACTCCTGGCGCTCTGCCTGGTGCTGCTGCCCCGCCCAGCGGCGGCGAGCGAGTCGCTGCCGTGGGAGCGGGCCACGCTGGTGACCGACGGACCTGGTCTGTATGCACAAGTGGTCACCGGAGAACCGCAGGTGGTCGAGCTGGCACATCAACTGCACAGCTACGGCCTGTGGTTCGAGAGCCCGGACCAGCTGGAGCAGCGTGAGTCCAAGGCGCGACTGGCAGGTGTCCGGTGGGTCGCATGGGACTTCGAGGCGTTCCCACTGTCGGGCATCACGTCACCATGGAATGAGCACCCTGTCGCCGCCATCCGACAGGTCGTTCAGCGGACGCACGCCGATGGGTTCAAGCTGCTGCTGCAGGTTGGCAACAACTGGAGCCTGACGTGGCGACCGTTCACGTGGGAGAACGTCGCATCGGTATTGCACGCTGCCCGTCACGCTGACCTCGTAATGGTCCAGTGGATGTCGTGGGAGTGTGTCCCGCATCCGGCGTTCCCGAGCAAGCTGGCACAGCTGCGCTGGTTCCGAGACCATGTCGAGCCCACCCCATGGGTCGTGGCCGAGGCACAGCTGGACGAGGCCGGCCTGGGGTGGGGCGGCTGCGACATCGACGACAACCTGGCGCTTCTACGCCGTGTGGGCGCCATCGGAGCATGGTCCTGGTGGACCAAGAACAGGAAGGGACAGTGAAGCCGTCCAATGTCATTCCGTGGGAGAGCATCGAGTCCACCCTGGTGTGGGAGTTGGAGGCGCGCGACGAGGAACGGGCGCCTGAGTGAGGCTGTGGACGAGGCGCTACAACGGCCCGGCGGACAGTTTCGACAACGCCGGCTCAGAGGCCGTGAGTCCCCGACGGGGCCACCGTGTTCGTTGGCAACCACGTATCTCGACCTCCCAAACCACCTTCCGGTACCTGTGAGCAGGTGTCGTCACGCCTACCGAGTCGACTGATTTCGAGGGCGTCAGCGCCAGAATTCGGTGAGCTGCTCGGCAAGGGCTCTGCCTTGGTCGTAACCAGCTCGAGCAGCGGGCGGACGCAGCGACAGATCCATCGCATTGGCGCCGAACATGTGCTCGGAGTTGCTGTCCGGGAAGATCGTCTCGACTCTGCTGCCGCGTGCGCGTAGCTCGTCGACCTGCGCCGCGAGCTGCATGCCCCAGTCCAGCGGGTGCAGTGTTCTGCCGCCGAATGGTGACAGCACCAGCACCCGCCCGTATCCGGCTGCCAGATCGGCATTCTCGTTGCGTCGGTAGCCGCCGTCGATGTATCGGCTGTCCCCGATCCTGTAGGGAAGGCCACTGGCACAGCTGGCGGCGACGGCGTCCGCCAGGTCGACTCCGCTGTGGCGGTCGAACACGACCGGTTCACCGGTATGGGCATCGACCGCCGTGATGAGCACCGTTCGTTGCGGCCAGCGCTGACTGGGCAGCCGCGCGGCGACGGTGGCGCGCCACTGTGTTTGCCAGGAGCCGTCCGACGCCGCATCCATGTCGAGTGCCGCCGCGCCCATTCTGCGGCGCATGTCAGCCGCATCCTCAGCGGAGGCGATGATCTTGCTCGTCCTCTCCATGTGGTCCGCCACCGGCCTGATCGGAACGCGTCCTCGGTCGGATCCGACCGGACCGGTCCGTTGCTGGGGGGCAGCGGCAAGGATGGCGGCAAGCAGCTCGGTCGGGGTCGCGCCAGCTATCTGGGCCGCGGCCGTCGAGCCGGCTGACGTCCCGATGGTCAGGTCGGCTGTGGTCACGTCCAGCCCGGCATCGAACAGGCCGGCGATGACGCCGATCAGCCACGCGTTGCCTGTCGATCCGCCGCCACCGAGGACCAACGCTCGCTCGCCCGCGGCGCGCGCCCGCTTTGTGGCGTCGACCTGCGGCTGATCCTGGTCGGACCTCGGCCGGTCGGAGGCCGTCGTCGAGGTGAGGTGCGGAGTTGAAGAAGGTGTTGTGTTCATGGGAGTCGCCTTTCGCGAATTGCCTGTCGGGCGCTCCCGGTGGCGACTACCTCAGTCGCGCGATCGTGGACTGCAGGGGAGCACCCACTGCGGATACTGCGTTCATGGGTCTCACCTCCTGCCGACGGATCACGATCGCCGAGACGCTAGCACACCGGCGGAAGGCAAGAAGGCCGGGGTTCGAATCCCCCGCAGGTGCACAAGAAAGCCCAGAGTGCACAGCGACTCAAGCTCGACGGGCGTGCCGGACGTACACCCCTTCCGTGAACGTGCCCGGTTCGTGATGCGGTGCTGAGTACGTGAATGATCACCAGTCGAACGAGTGTGATCACCCGAAGGCCAGCCCGCCACGCGGCGTTGGAACTGCGGCCGGGCGAATCTTGACCGCACACGTGCGGGCCTCACAATGGACGTCCGGAAGAGCTTGGCTATGGAAAGGCCGGGCAGGGGAAAGGGGTGTACGGATGAACGCAAACGCAAAGAGGAACGGGATGGCCCGTCGCCTGGTGGGGAGCCTGGCGGTGGCGCTGGTCGCGCTGCTGGCGGTCGCGGTCGCCGGGCGACCTCAGGCATCTCAGGCGACGGTGGGGGACGGCGATGTCGTTCTGGGAGCCCAGGCCTCAGTGGGTTGCACGCCGGGAGTCAATCCCAACTGCGCGACCTCGACTACGGGGATCCTCAACACGGCAACGAACGGGGACACCGCGTTCGCGGCGATCGCGTCGACGAGCGGGACCGGCGTCTTCGCGCACAGCGTCACGGGCGATGGCGTCCAGGGAACCTCTGTCTCCGGGACCGGTGTCCACGGGTCGGTCACGGATCCGTCGGGGATCGGTGTCGTCGCTGAGGGACCCTCGACTGGTCTGAAGGTGAACGGCGCCGCCGTCTTCTCCCGAAGCGGCCGGGTGACCATCCTCTCGGGGTCCTCATCGGCCAAAGTGAAACACGTCAACCTGACGTCCTCGAGTCTGGTGCTTGCCACCATCCAAGGGTTCGTGGCCGGCGTGAACGTGCAGGGAGTGACCATCGTCACCGGAACGAACGGCTCGTTCACGGTGCATCTGAACAAAACGGCGCCGTCTGCAATCAGTGTCGGGTGGTTCGTCGTGAACTAGCCGCAGGACATGCGAGGCGCTGGACAGTCCTCGTCTCGAAACGCTACAAAGACGCGCAATGCGTCACCACCCGTCGGATCGGTCGACACGATTACCGGTCTGAACGACGACAACACGTGCGGCGGATGCCATTCGCCTCTGCGAGGATTTGGGGATACGCAGTCCATCGCCATCGGCATCGACAACAACGGAATCGTCGGCCCGGATCGGGCGGGTCCCCGGAATCAACGGCGCAGCCCGATGGTGCTGAACACCGCGTTCTACCCAGCGCTGATGTGGAATTCCCGGTTCAGATCGCTCTCGTCGGATCCGTTCGATAACCACCTCGGATTCGAGTTTCCACCGCCGGAAGGCCAGTCGCTGTCACATCTGCCTCACCTGCTCGACGCGCAGGCGTTCATCCCGCCGACCGAGCGCGTCGAGGTAGCGGGATTCGACTTCCCCGGCGACAACGACGCCCTTCGCGGCGAGGTGTTGCGCCGATTGAATGACGTTGACGACTACCGCCGGCTCTTTGCCCAGTCATTCCCCGAGGTGCGCCACGGTGCGCCGATCACGTTCGACATGTTCGGGCGCGCGATCGCAGAGTTCGAGTTCACGCTTGTCTTCGCTGACGCACCGATCGACCGCTTTGCACGTGGCGCGCACGGCGCCATGACCTCTGCTCAGAAGCGGGGCGGCGCGCTGTTCTTCGGACGTGCCGGATGTGTCCGATGTCATGCGGTTTCAGGTCCGTCTAACGAGATGTTCAGCGATTTCGAGCAGCACGTGCTCGCAGTACCCGCAGGTCTCACCCAGCGTGACCAATCTGACGTTCGATGGACCGGGGGCGAATGAAGACTTCGGTCTTGAGCAGGTCACACAGAACGCCGCGGACCGGTATGCGTTCCGCACGTCACCACTGCGCAACGTCGGTCTGCAGCCGACGTTCTGTCACAATGGCGCGTTCGTAACGCTCGAAGCGGCCATCCGCCATCACCTTGACGTGCCATCCTCCGTGCAAAGGTACACCCCGGGGATGCTCGATGAGGACCTGCGAGGTCCTATCGGGCCGATGGATGACGTGCTCGCGCGGCTCGACCCACGTGTTGCCGCGCCAACGGAATTGACCGAGTCGGAGTTCGCCGATCTGCTCGAGTTCGTGCGGGATGGCCTGCTCGACGAGCGGGCCGCGCCAAGCCGGCTGCGTAACCTGATCCCGTCGCACGTGCCGAGCGGGCGGCGAGGGCTGATGTTTCAGTGAAACAGGGTCGGCCGCTCGCTCCGCGTCCGGCAACAGTGTTTTACTCGCCTGTCCCGCCCAAGGAATGTTAGGGTTGGCCTCGGCACCATGAGGAACGCCGATGGCGTGACATCAATTTGTCGATTCGAGTATTACCGAGCTCGTCAACACGGGAACTGGAGGCAGTCGAGCTATGCCATTCCCAAGGACATGTGCCTGGGCCTGTCCCTGTGGCTGGAGATCACGCCGAGCACTCCATCCTTCTATCAGCCACCTTGCGTCTCCAACCTGGCCCAAGCTGACTCGCCGGTAGGTCCACAACGAATCGCATTGTTCTACTAGCGTTCTGACGAAGGAGGAATCGGTCCACAGCCGCACCCCGGTTTTATTGAGGTTTCAGATCCGCCTACCCTCCGTGGGGGCAGTGGGGAGGTGGCGGGAGCGGGGGAGGATGGGACGAATGTGAACGGCTGCGGTGGACGATCCTGTCCGGCTGTCGCGGCAGCAGCCGCAACGCTCGCGTGACGCCTTTGTCATAGGCGCGTGGGGCAGCGTCGGCCGGTGACGATCGGAGTAACGTTGGGAGCAGGAGCGGTCCAAGGACATGTCGACGGGCAGGATTGACCAGCATGAACGCATCTCCGTGTTGGCGGATGTGCGAACGCTGGGTGTTCGGACCGGCTATCTCAATGACCTGGGCATCATGCCTGCTTCGTGTGAAGGTCGCAGGCATGTTCCTGTTTTGTACCTGATACGCAGGTTTTGAGCGTTTCTGGCGATTTGAGCGATTGAAAACTGGCCTAGATTGACGCGCGGGTTCCATGGCCGAGCACTGACGCTCGACGCAGTGTGAGGTGAGCCGCTGGAGCTGTGGGCCTGTCAACGAGACAGCTTTCGGGTCACCCGCCAGCACGTCTTGGGGATCGAATTCGGCGCGCATCAACCCGGCGCGACTGTGCTCCGGCCCGAGCAGGTAGTGGCCGATCTCGTGGGCGAGCGCCCGACCAACGAGCGTGCCGTGTAACTCCTCGATCCAGCCCTCGAGACAGCGGCGCCCGCAGATGCGGGCGCTCAGGGCGCCGGTCAGCTGCTGCGCGCGCTGCGTAAAGATCGTGATGAGCGGGCGGGAGTCGCCGTCGCGGGTGAATCTGAAGCAGCCCAGGGTTTTGCGTCCGGTCGGCCGCACACGTCCACATCCCAGGGAATCCGGGACCAGGAGGACGTCAACGTTCGCGCCCGAATCGGGGCGAACGTCATCCGGCGCCAGCCAGCCAAGCTTCACGCCGTGGCGACTCCATATGCGCTCGACCTCCGCTTGCACGGCAGTGATGGCCGTCTTCGAGATGGGACTGGCAACGACGAGGACCGCGCCCACGTGTACCGCCGGACTGTGGCCAGCCTGGAGACCACAGCAGTTCGTCTCAGCGGCGGACGCAGCCGGCATGCCGGTTCCACTCGCCAGCGCGGCGAACAAGACGACGGCCGCTGCGAACTTTCGTGCCAGGATCGACCAGCCAGAAACACACCGCATGTCGCCCTCGTGAAGGCGACGATGGAGCCGCAGCGCCTGGCGATCAATTAACGGCGTCTAAAAAAGACGTTATTTCTCAACACCGAGGTAATCAGTAACTTAAAAAAACGATAAATGGCGTGACGCCCCGGCGTCCGCATGCCGGGGCTGCCACCTTTCGTTTACGATGAGCGGGTCTCCCAAGTGGGGCGAGAAGCCATGTCCACGCCGGGTGCGCCGCGGACCGTTCGGTTCGGCGTTTTCGAGTTGGCCGTCGAGACGGGCGACCTCTGGAAGGCGGGGCACCGCATCCGCTTGCCGGAGCAGCCGCGACAGGTCCTCCTCATGCTCGTTGCGCGTCCGGGCGAGCTGGTCACACGCGAGGAGGTGCGCGCCGCGCTCTGGCCCGACGACACGTTTGTCGACTTCGACGCCGGGCTCAACGTGGTCGTCAACAAGATCAGGCACGTGCTCGATGATTCGGCGTCGTCGCCGCGTTACATCGAGACGCTGCCGCGACGCGGATACCGATTCATCGCGCCGGTTGAGTCGGTGGCGCCTCGAACCGACACGGGCGAGTCGCAGGCGAGGGCGGTTCGCGACGAGTTTGAGCCGACTGACCGGAACCGCGTCACTGCGGAGCGCCCGAGTGGACCATCGACTCCGCACGTGGGGCCGCCGGTCACGATCGCGGCATCGGCTGCCGGCCGCCCACGTTCGCGCAGGCTCGTGAGGATCGCTGCGGCGACGACGCTCCTGGCGGCGCTGACTGGGGCTGCGTGGTGGGCGTCGCAGGTGACGAGGCCTCGGTCGCAGACTCCCGCCGAATCGGCCGATCGCGTGAACTATCCGTACACGAAACTCACATTCGGTCCCGGTCTGCAGACGGATCCGGCGTTTTCACCGGACGGCAAGTTCATCGCGTTTGCCTCCGATCGCGCGGGTAACTTCGACATCTGGGTGCAGGCGCTGTCGGGAGCAAGCGAGCCTATGCAGGTAACTAAGTCGCCGGCCCACGACACGCAGCCGGCGTGGTCGCCGGACGGCGGCACGCTCGTGTTTCAGTCCGAGCGTGGCGGTGGGGGCCTGTTCCTGGTACCGGCATTCGGCGGCGCTGAACGACGCCTGACATCGTTTGGCTCCCAGCCCACATGGTCAGCCGGTGGGTCGGAGATCCTGTTCTTTGTCGGTCGCCTTCCGCTCCACCGTCTTTTCGGTAACTACGTCAGGCTCCACGCTGTGTCACTCGACGGTGAGCCCCCGCGCGAAATCGTGGCGGATTTCCTTCGCGACGGTTCGTGGCGGTGGGTGGCGGGCCATCCCGATGGACGCATCTCCGCGCTTGGTACACGACGCACGCGCGAGTTTGGATTCTTCACAGTATCGAGGCGTGAAGGCAAGGTCACCATTTCGAAGACCGTGCCGCTCGGGGCTGATCCCGTCGCCCAGCCCTTCCGTTTTCAATGGAACGCAGCCGGTACCATGTTGTACCTCGAAGCCGACACGAACGGGACGCGCAGTCTCTGGCGCGTGAGAGTCGATCCGATCTCACTCGAGTGGCGCTCGGCGGAGCGGCTGACGACGCCTGCCGGACAGGATGTGGCGGCAACGCTGTCTCGCGACGGCACTCATCTCGCGTTCAGTCAGCAACAGGAGACCTCGCGCATCTGGGTCTTTCCCATCGACACGACGGACCGTCCTCGTGTCGTCGGCGAAGGCCGACCACTGACGGAAGATGGCGCCAAGGCCCTGTCGTTCGCGTTATCGCCTGATGGCGTGAAAGTCGCGTACGAGCTGTCGCATCCCGGGACGGATCGGTCACAGCTGTGGGTCCAGGACCTCGCCGGCGGGGCGCGCGAGCTCCTCGCGATCAATGCCAAGGCTCCGGTGTGGTCACGAGACGGAACGAGCGTCGCGTATCAGTACATCCGCCCAGACAGACAACCCCTCGACATGGCGACTGCTTACCGGCCGTTGGGCGGCGTGGAGCGATTCCTCACATCATGGGGCTCGGACGTGATGTTCGGGCCGTCCGCCTGGACACCGGGTGGGAGCGTGCTCGGCACTTTCATGTCACCTTTCCAACTTGGGGGGCCGACCTCGATCGTGCTGTGGCCCGGCTCGAACCCGAAGGCAGTGCAACCGGAGCGCACTCTGATGTCGTCCCCCGCCGATGCCCAGGTGTGGGCACAGGGGCTCTCCCCCAACGGTCGTTGGATTCTCTTCACAGTGCTCCGATTCAACCCGACCAGCATCGAGCCGATGGTCGCCCCGGCTGACGGGGTGGCTCAAGCCGCATGGGTCCGTATCGCGCCGGACCACGACTCGCCTGACAAGCCGCGGTGGTCTGCCGACGGGAAAACGATCTTCTTCGTCTCGAAGGGTTCGACCTCTCGTCTCAATCTGTGGGCAACCCGCTTCGATCCAGAACGGGGACAGCCGGTTGGCGAGCCGTTCGTTCTGACGCATTTCGATTCGCCCACCAAGGTCATCTCTCCTTACCTTGACACCTCCGAACTGAGCATTTCCGCGCGGCACGCGGCGCTGACGCTGTTGACCGTGACGGGCAACATCTGGACGCTCAAGCATGTCGACCGCTGAACGATGAACGCGAGCGGCGTTCTGAGGCGGGTCAGTCGGGTTCTCGGCTGAGGAAACCCGTGTAGCCTTGGGACTATGCCGAGCTCACGCGTCGTCTGCAGAAGCGATTATTTCAGCCAGCTTCCAGGCTATAGGCTAGAGGAGCCGGACGAAAATGGCAGGTTCGTTCTAGCGTGAGTAGGGTGGTAAACCACAGAACTCACCGTAGAAAAATCGTGAATTTCCAGGGCCATTGGTCCTGGATCTGTCGTGTGGCCGAAGGGCCTCGAGCGATGGCAGGTTCGAGAGGCGAAGGCGGAGAAGTTCGGGTGGACGGCGTTCAAGTTCCAGGGAGATGGCATTCCGCCCAAGGCCGATCCTGAGTACAAAGAGCCGGGGCACGATCGATATACCCGTGGGCTCACGCTCACGGATTTGCGGCGCATCGGCCGAGCGATGGAGATTGTGCGCGAGGAATTGGGCCCCGACGTGGATTTTGGTGTCGAAGCGCACTGGAAGTACGACGTGCGTGATGCGATTCAGATGGCCAGGGCGATCGAACCGGTGAAGCCGATGTGGCTGGAGGATCCGGTACCGCCCGGGAATCTCGAAGCGATGGCCAGAGTCACACATGCGGTGGACATTCCGATCTGCACCGGCGAAAACCTGTACACACGCGACGGCTTCCGGCGTCTCATCGAGCTTCAAGTTTGCGACATTGTTCACATTGATATTCCGAAATCAGGCGGCCTGATGGAGGCCAAGCGCATTCACGACCTGGCGGACAACTACTACATTGCGACCGCGGCCCACAATCCGGCGAGCCCGGTCGGCACGATCGCCTCGTGCCACGCGGCGGCCTCCATGCGCGATTTCCGGGTCCACGAGCTGGCGCGCTACATCGACTGGTGGCAAGACCTCGTCATCCACGAGGGGCCGATGTTCAAGGACGGGTACTTCACGATCCAGGACAAGCCCGGATATGGAATCGAGATCAACCCCGATGTCGCGAAAGCCCACCTCGCGCCCGGCGAAACGTGGTGGGGTTGAGCAACGTAGGCCCGACCTTCCGCCTTCGCCAAGGCTTCGGCGGACGGCCGTAGCTTCAGCGGAGGCTGGTCAGGTCTGGCGATTCAGCGAACGCAGCGGGAGATGAGCGATTCCTGCTTGACAGCGCATCCACGAAGTACCCAAGATATCGCGGCCAAAACGCGGGCTATTGGGCTGCTGGCGATGAACTAACCTTCAAAACCGGCGCGGAAGACACGGCAGCAACTTCGGCATCCCGGCCCTGGCCGGAAACGCAAAGGAGCGATTATGTTGCGTGCTCGTTCGAGGCGCGCCGGCATCCTTGCGGTCGCCTCCCTCCTCACCCTGAGCCAGTCTGCATATGCGCAGACGGATCGCGGCACGATCACCGGGCAAGTCACCGATCAATCGGGAGCGATCATTACCGGCGCTTCCGTCAAGGCCGTACACGTGGCCACCAATTTCGAAAGGACGGTGACGACGTCGAAAGAGGGCTCTTACACGATTCCCCAGCTGCCCGTCGGCGGGTACGTGGTGATCGTGACCGCCGCCAATTTTCAGACGACCACACTCGAGAACATCGAGGTGACGGCGGGCGGCACGGTCCGAGTGGACGCGCAGCTCGCCATCGGAGGGGTAAAGGATGCGGTGACCGTGACGTCCGACGCACGGCAGATTCAGACCGACGACGTCAAGGTCACCACCGCGATCAGCAGCAAGTTCATCCAGGATCTGCCGCTGGTGGTCGGCGGGCAGCTCCGTTCACCGCTCGACTTGAGCCTCATCGCGCCGGAAGCCAAGGCCGGGACCAGCGGCGACGACGCGCGCGGCAACATCGTGATAGGCGGTGGGCAGGAAGGTGGATGGGACCTGAGCGTGGACGGCGTGTCCGCGACGCCCGCTGCGCCGTTCGAACAGCGGTTGTGGACGACGCTCAATTCCCCTTCGGTCGAGGCCATCACCGAGTTCGCGGTCGACAGCAACGGCTTCAAAGCGGAGTTCGGCAACGCCGAGGTGCGAAACCCGAACGAGCGCGGCCCCTGGTTTCTCAACGAGAACATCGCCATCGCGCGCACGTTCGCCCGCCAGAAAACCCACCTCGACCTCCGGTTCGAGGCGTTCAACCTGCTGAATCGCACGATCTGGGGCACGCCGGACTCGACGATCACCAGCGCCAACCTCGGAAAGGTCACGACGTTGGCCAATTCGCCGCGCCAGATGCAGCTCGGAGTGCGGTTCGAGTTCTGATATGGAAAAGCCGTTCGTCAACCCGTCGGAAGGATCCGGCGGGCTTGTGGTTCGCCAGTATTCCGATAGCCGTGCGAATCATGTCGCAAACACGTCGCGACTCAACGACGTATCGCCCTTACGACGACCTTGACGACTGTCCGGCACATGATTGGCCGCGCAAACGGGCTAATCCGCACCGTGTAATGGGGAGAGGCTGAGAACGCAGGAGGAAACGAATGGACACAACAAAAGACACAAAACTCGGCGGCTGGCAAAGTACGTTCCCGCGCCGCACCTTTCTCACCGGCGCTGCCGCGCTTGCTGGCGCGGCGAGTGCGCCAAAAGCTTTTGGTCAACCGCCAGCAGCCGCCCGAGCCGGATCGGTTTGGCTCTACATCAGCACCTATACGGGTGCGCCCGGACCCCGCGGAAGGAGCGGGTTGGGGATCTACTTATGCGCGCTCGATCTTTTTACGGGGGAATTGACCGTCGTAAGGCTCGTAGCTCCCGTTTTGCCGGCGTCGGGAACGACCCTATCTACGGCGAGTCCATCGACGATTGCTCTCGATCCGAAGGGGACACACCTGTATGCCGGGAATGAATACGGGCCGCCCGGAGCGGTGAGTGCCTACTCGATCAATCGGCGCACAGGCGATCTGACACTCTTGAATAGTCAACCTGCCGTGGGCGCTCCGGCTCATGTCAGCGTTGATCAGAAGGGCCAGTATCTTTTCTCCGCCGAATACTCGGGCAGCTACTTTGAAGTCTTTCCAATTCTGGCGAATGGATCGCTCGGACCTGCAGTGTTTCAGGCGCAAGATCTCGATAACGTCGACACGACGTTTCGGACCAAGCCCGCCACCAACGCGCCTCTGGGAAGTTTCGCGTTCAGCGCTCATGAAGGGCCGAATGGACATCCGCACCAGATGGAGTCGGACCCCTCGAATCAATGGGTTGTCGGCACCGATGCGGGGCAAGATCGGATTTACGTCTGGAAACTGACCCCGGGAGGCACCCCGCCCTTGACTCCGGCTGCGATACCGTTCGTGGAGACGCCGCCGGGCGATGGGCCCCGGCACTTCGCGTTCCACCCGAATGGGGTCTGGATGTACTCCATTCAAGAAGAAGCGTCTACCATCATGTTCTGGGAGTTCGATCGCGCCACGGGAGCTCTTTTGCCACAACAGATCATCTCGAGTGTGCCGCCGGGATTCACCGGCACGAACTTCACGTCGGAAATCCGCGTTTCCGCCGACGGCAAGTTCGTCTACGGAGCAAACCGGCTGAACGACACCATCACAGTTTTCAGGATCGGCCACGATGGCAGCCTGACTCAAAGAAGCTACGTTTCAACGCTCGGGGATTACCCACGAATATTCGCCATCGATCCCTTCGGACGGTTCATGGCGGTTGGTAATCAGTTCGCCGACAACGTGACCACTTTCAGTGTGAACCCGGGGAACGGCTCGCTCAGATTCACAGGTAATTACACACCCCTGGGGAGCCCGTCAGGTATGGTTTTCCTGATTTGAGCCAGTGTTCGTATGCCGGAGCCGATGCGGGTTATCGCGCGATCGGCTCCGGTACAGTCGCAGACGGAGATGCGCCTCTTCCGGCGGCTCGAGCCGATCGCGCTCGACGTACGGATTCTGCCAGAGACTCGCCGGCGGTTGTTGCATCGGGATGACTCTGCGCGGCTACGGCGCCTGGCCCCGTGATGTCCGAGAACTCAACCTGCTATGCGGCGGCACGGTAGTAGTAACTGAGAAGTCCACCGATACCCTTGCGCCGGCGAACGGGACCTTGGGTTCGCTGTCGTGGCGCACGCTCGATGAGCTCGTTGCCTAGCCCCTTGGTGGTTTCGTTCGCCATGGTAGGCGCCACGAAGTCGGCGAGCGTTCGCCGCAGATGACGTTCACGGAGCGGGATCACGCGATCGAGGCATTCCTCACGGGTCGAGCGCACGAATCGCTCCTTTGCTGGCAGAAGGTCGATGGAACCGGCGCCGCCGAGCGCCTCACCACGAGCGCGAACTCGCAGACTCCGGGCTCCCGGCATCCGAGCCGCAGGTTCTTGGCAGTCTCGGAGAAGGTCGCGGCATCGAACACCGATCTGATGATTCTGCGATGGGGGGGATTACCGATCAAGCTAGAAACCGGGAACACCGACTTAATTCACCAACGGTCCATTCGTCGAACGGGAACGGGCGTTCTCATCAGACGGGCGATGGATCGCGTACGTGTCGAACGAATCGGGGCGTAATGAGGTGTATGTGCAGGCATTCCCCAAGGGGGGCAGCACGCTCGACGGTGTCGAGCGGCGGCGGAGACTTCCCCATTCACCATCGACGGTCGACTCGTCGGTGACGAGGAAGAGGTGAGCGCTGCGCCTGAATACGACGTCCACAGGATCACTACGACCGAGACAGACTGATCTACGCAGCCCGGACTCGCAACGGATTCACTCCGGTCGTGCGCGCGCAATTGATGAAGAAATTCCGCGCACTGGAAACCAAGGAGTGCCCGTTCGCGAATCTGCCCGAGGCGAAGAGCGGCCGATGGGGGGCGGGCCTGACGAAGGCCCAGATGAAGGATTGCCGCTGGCTGAAGCCATTGCTCGTCGGCCAGTTTGAGTTCTTGGAGTGGACCGGCGACAACCATTTGCGACACTCGAAATTCATCGCCATGCGCGAGGACAAGAACCCGCGCGAGGTCAGGCGTGAATAGTTCCAAACGACGGACGACACGCAAGATGGGCTCCGGCAAGATCGCATTCGGTGCATTCAGCTCGAGTCTGGTCGTTTGTGATCACGGAACGCGGATTTTCTCGTTCCCTATTCAACCTGCCGATGCGTGGAGTCAGTTTCAACTGCAAGACACCATCGACGAGATCCGCAATGTGAGATGGGACGTGACGCGCCCATCCTCGAGCAGAAGAACCGACACCGGATTCAAGCCTATGAGCCCGAACTGGGACGAAAGACACTTCGATCCCGGGGATGAGAGCAGGCGTGGTTACCGCGTCCGACTGCCTGCAGATTGCGTGCGTACCGTGGCAGCAGAATGTGGGTGGTAGAACTAGCGAACCTCGCCTGGTCTCGTCGGCGCGAGCCTTCGTAACTCGTCGAGGAAGTTTTGCAGGAACACAATCGTGCGCTCCTGATGCGGCCCCTGGGGCGGTGCAGTGGACACGTTGATGGCCAAGCGTTTTCCATCTGGCGCGACGTCGAAGCCAGCCAGGCCTTTGATGTCAGCAGCCCATATACGCGGCTTTCCGGCGACAAATAGTCCTTGCGTCGCCGTGTAGTCGATCGCCATTATTTGATTGCCGGACTGGTACAGCAGCTCGCTTCGAGTGGGTAGCCATACTGGCGATATTCCTCCCCCGGTGGAGATCGGTACCTTCTCCTGCCCTCCGAAAGTAGGCTGGAAGGGCCGGACGTAAATCTCGGGTCGGCCTGTTTCGTTCGAGGTATACGCCACCCAGTGGCTGTCTGGTGAGAAGGACGCCATAGCGTCGCTGAACGGCGTGGTTAGAAATCGACTCGGCACTCCCGCTTTCAGTCCTAAGTCGTTTTCATCCAACTCCACGGACCACAACTGAGCGCTTCCATCCATTCGCTGGTACATCAGACGATTGCCTTCAGCGGAGACCGACGTCGGCATCATAAGACTCGTGGATAGCAGCACCTGCGGCTGGACGGAACCATCGGCCCGCACCCACATCATGCCGAGCCCCATCGAGCCGAAGATAAGATGTCGTCCGCTTCGGGTCCACACCGGGGTGAATGGAGAGGCGGACTTTGCCACGCGCGTCGATATGCCTCGCTGCGTGTCATGAATCCAGATTTCGTGGTTCCCTCCATCACGTATCAGAATCGCGACACGGTGTGCGTCGGGGGAGAGGCGCGGAACTCCGACGTATTCGCCTGGGTTTGGCAGGAGCGACTCTTTCTTCCCGGTCGAATCGAGCCACTGGATGTTCATCGGGGTGCGTGAAACGCCGGAGTTGAGCCGGTATACGAGCGTGCCGTCGCGCGATACATCGAACTGTCCGCCACCGGTGACCGGGTCGAAGGCTGCGTCTGGCCAGATAGGTACGGCAGGTCCCCTCGCCTCAAGTCTGTTGATGTCGAATGGAAGGGCGAACATTCCCGCTCGGCTGGCGTACAGCAGATGCCCGCTTGGCAAGTAGCGAGGCGAGGTTGCTCCCCGAAGGAGCGTCTTGCGCTCGCGGCCATCTAGCGAGACGACTTCGATGTTGGTAGTGTCCACGCTGGCAGGAGGACCGACGACCGCAACCAAGACCCGCTTGCCGTCTGAAAGCAACTGCGGATAGTTATAGAACAGTTCCCCCTTTCCGAGTGGCAGAAGGGGCGAAGGTGTACCGCCTCCTGCGGGCACTCGCAGCAGCCCTATTGTGCCGGGTAGCCCCGACGCCACGACAAAACTGCCGTCTTCGATCCAGCTGCCGCCCGTCATTACGGCGAGGTCGGCGAGCGGAACCACGGCGCCACCGTCAATGGGGGCTTTGGCAAGCTTCCCGCCCGTCTTGAACGCCACCCACTCGCTGTCTGGCGAAAAGAATGGATCATGCGCACCCTCTGTGCCGGGCAGCTCCCTTACCGTTGGCTCATCCAATCGCCGTACAAACAACCTTGGGGTTCCGCCGGCCATGGCGCCGACGAAGGCGAGTCGCCTCCCGTTGGGTGAGATGATGAGGCTGGTGAACGTCGGCGCGGTCAGTGGCTCAAGAGCGACTTGGGAACCAAGATCGACGTCGAGCCTGACCAGAGGCTGCGGCGATTCGCGTTGCGCCACCCGCCACGGCGCCCACAGAGTAACCGCCGCGATAATGGCCAGGAGCGCGGCGGTCACCCAGCCCGCAATGCCACCGCGCGACGGCCGCGCCGCAGGCTTCGGTTCATTGGCCAGAAGCTTCCAGACGTCACCGATGTCACGCAGCCGCTTCCGAGGGTCCTTCTCAAGACAGCTGTCGAGCACGGGCCGGACCTGGGCGGGCACGCCCTCCCACTTCGGCTCCGATTGAATGATGGCGGAGATGATCGTCGGGACGTCTGGTCCATCGAACGCACGTCGGCCGGTCAGCAGTTCGTAGAAAACGGCGCCGAATGCCCAGATGTCGGTACGTTTGTCGACCGGCTTGCCGCAAGCCTGTTCGGGTGACATATAGGCCACCGTGCCCACGATCAGACCGACCTGCGTGCCCTCGACGGTCATCGCCTGCGAACCCACGAGGTCTGATGTACCCGAGTTCGCCCTCGATTCCATCGTCGCCAGGCCGAAGTCCAGCACTTTGACGGTGCCGTCGCTTCTGACCTTGATGTTGGCTGGCTTGAGATCGCGGTGAACGATGCCTTTCTGGTGCGCGGCGTCTAGGGCGTCAGCAATTTGCCGTGCATAGTCGAGCGCGGTCTGCAGGGGCAGGGGACCCTTCAGTGACTCGCCGTCAACGAACTCCATGACGAGGTAGGCGGGACCCACGTCGTGAAGGGTGCAGACGTTGGGGTGGTTCAGCGCCGCAACCGCCCTGGCCTCTCGCTCGAACCGATTGGTGAAGTGCTGACTCGAGACCTTGACGGCGACATCACGTCCAACGCGTGTGTCGCGTGCGCGATAAACGACGCCCATGCCACCCACGCCGACTTGCTCGATGATCTCGTAGTGACCGAGCCTCTCTCCGCTTTCGAGATGCACAGGGCGTAGTGTACCGTCAGCTCCACGCCTGTCAATTCTCAGCGAGAATGAACGAACGACGTTTGGCGGCGGGTCGAGCCCGTAGCGGCTCCGAACGCAGGATGGCTCTCTGCGAGACGGCCGGATCGCGCACGCCATCACAACGTCGCAGGCAATTCTTCCGCGAAGCCCATTCTTCTGATGCGTCGATCAGATCGGCGTCCCCTGGAGAGCCGGACCTGACTCCTGCGGAGAGTTCTTTTAGTGGGGGCTGGCGGCGTTGATGGCCGTTCAATGTTCCAATTCCTCGATCAGGCCGCAAGGATCGATCCCCAGCGCACTGGCCACGTCGAGGAACTTCACTACGTCAAGCCGACGCTCTCTCCGCTCGATTTTCGATCCGAACGACTGCGGGCGACCCAGCTTCTTCGCGAGCCCCCTGCGTCAGGCTGGCCTCGCCTCGCGCCTTCACAACAGCGCGCGGAACTTGCCCTTCGCGTCCGACTTCGGCTTGTCGCCGACATCAACCTCACGCTGAGCACATGGCGTGTATGCGACTGGCAGGCGACGGTCGGCCCTGCCGCTGTACCGGGGTGATGGCCCCGCGCTCGGGTAGACAAGCAATCATTTCCAGTCCGAGCCGGCCGTCCCAACGTCAGAACGACACGAGGAAGAGTCATGCTGAAGCTCGCGCTCGCAACCCGTCGCCGCCGCCACCCTCCTGGCCGTCGTCCCGGAAGCGAGCGCGGACCGCCAACGCGGCACCGACCCGACGCTGGATGTGCGGATGATCCCGTTCGCCGTCGAGCGAGCGGGGAAGGGACTGGGACCTGACTGCGTTGGCGCGACCAGCTCGTCGCCCGGCGTTCCACCGAGCACCAAAGTTACCCTTGCACCGCTCGACAACGACTACGTCACAATCGGCGACGAGATCCTCTTCGAGATTGTCGTCGAGCGCTTGTCCGACACGCCGATTGCGCTCGCGCTTACTCGTGACGCCGACCTCGCCCCAAGCTGCCGAAGGGCAGAGGACGCCGTCCGAACCTATTTCGGAGACCTCACGCGGGTGGAGGTCGGCAATCTCGCAACAATCGCGGAGCGCTTTGGCAGGCGCGGCGACGCCGTGATGGCGATGTGGCAGGACACCCAGCAGAAGCTCAGAGCACAAAAACGCGTGACACCCTCGAGTAGATAAGCGCCAAAACTCTGACAGGGAGGAGCATCACTGATGCTGGAGGACGTGCTCCAGACGTCAAGCGTCGAGCGACGCATCGAGCGCCCGCATGGACTCCGAGACGTTTGGCCCGTACGCATCCGCAACCTCGACCTGGACGGGCGTGAGTCGTCCGTTCTCGATGCGTTCGGCGTGATCCAGATGAGCGCGGTAGCGGTGCGACAGGCTTACCGCCTCGTCCTTCGTCACGTCGCACACGGTCGCCGTTCCGCTTAGGGTAGAAGCAGGTCGCCGCCATGGCGAGATGTGGACGATATCACTCCCAGTTGTCCCTAAAGCATAAGGGATGTCACTGAGACCGGCCTGCCTGCGCACTACCCTGAACCCGGTACCCGTTTCGCAGGAGAATCGAGCCGTGCTGCGGGCTCTCCTTTGGCTGCTTGTTTTCCTGACCGTTTTGATGGCTGCCGAACTGCGGCCAGCGCCCGGTGAACGGATTTATCCCGGACTGTCAACAGCCGACCTTCAGCGGCTGCGGTTGGAACCTGATTTACTTCGAAAAGCGCATCCAGAGGCCGAAGGTCAGCACCTCCCAGAGCCAAGGTTTCCCACTCAACGCATCGAAACCGGGCGTTGAAATGTGTATGAGGATGGTTCCGCGCTGGAGTCAGCGATTACGTTGAGCATTTTCGCAAGACCTGACTCGTGAGTGGAGGCCAAAGTCTGAATTGCCAACGAGTCCGACTCTAAGTCGCTGGAGCTTACCGCTAGAGTTCCACTTCATTGGGAGGTCGCATGTCCCACATCTTTCTGCTCATCGTCGTGGCGTGGTCTATTCTTCAGGCTGGTCCGGTCCCCGCTCAAAGCGGGACAGACCGAACTGCCGTTCAGAACCAAGTTGTCGAAAGCGAGAAGGCCATCATCGACGCCATCCTGAAGAATGACCCGAAGACGTTTCACAGCTACGTTCTTCCAGACAGTTACGTGATGGGCGGAGACGGTGTAATCGAAGCCGCCGGTTTAGACAAGCTAATGGAGGGGATGACAGCCGATTGCAAACTCGCAAAATGGGAACTGGTCGAGTCGATGGTCTACTGGGTCAACGATAGCACCGTAGTTCACCTTTTTAAAACGACGACCGAGGGAACCTGTCAGGCGCAACCTATCCCGGCAGCGTGGCAATCCACGGTTTGGACGAACAAGGGTGGCAAGTGGCTCGCGGCTTTTCATCACGAATCCGGTGACGCGGCCAGCGCGCCAAAGAAGTAATAGACGGCAGAAGAAAAAGTGAGCGCATTTTTTTGGCGCTTCCATCAATCTTCCGGGGGTGGGGTCCGAAATCGGGAGGTGGGGAGAGATTTG
>CAVOSS010000003.1:0-124912 GCA_963698955.1 uncultured Actinomycetota bacterium
TGATCGGGATCGTGCTCGCCTTCGCCAACCCCGACAACGGCGAGGACTGGATCCTCGCGGGGATCCTCGGCCCGGTCGCAATCGGCGTCAACTATGCCGTCAAGCTGATCGTCAGGCGCCCGCGGCCGGTGCTCGAGGGTCTGCCGCCGCTGGGAGGCGCTCCGAGTGTGCTCAGCTTCCCCTCGGCTCATGCCGCCTCGTCGTTTGCCTGCGCGACGGCGATGACGCGGATCGCGCCCGAGGCGGCGATTCTCTACGTCCTGGCGGCCGCGATCGCCGCCTGCCGTCCGTACCTCGGCATGCACTACCCGTCCGACGTGATCGCCGGGGCGTTGCTGGGCATCGGCCTCGGCCTGATCGCCCCGCTCTAGGCCGGTGCGACGCCGCCGATGAAGATCGGGATCGTCGGGCTCCCAAACGCGGGCAAGTCGACGCTGTTCAACGCCCTGACCGCTGCAGGGGCAGAGACCGGTGACTATCCGTTCACCACTGTCGAGCCCAATGTCGCCGTCGTCCAGGTGCCTGACGAGCGGATCGAGGCGGTCGCAGAGACGGTCGGCTCCTCGGAGGTCGTGCACGAGACGATCGACTTCCACGACATCGCCGGCCTGGTCAAGGGCGCGTCCCAGGGCGAGGGCCTCGGCAACCAGTTCCTTGCCTCGATCCGGGAGACGGACGCGATCTGCCACGTGATCCGGGCTCACGGCGCGGGCGCGGTCGCCCATCCCGAGGGGCGGATCGACCCGGTTGCGGATGCCGAGCTCGTCGAGACTGAGCTGCTCGCGGCCGACCTCGAGAGCGCGGAGCGCCGCCTTGACCGAGTACGAGCAAGGAGGCGCGATCGGGCGACAAGGAGGCGATCGCCGAGCGCGACTGGCTCGACCGGATCGTCGAGGCGCTGGCCGCCGGACGCCCGGCGCGCGAGGTCCCGGTGCCGGAGGTTGCGCCGGACGCTCTTCGCAAGCTCTCGCCCCTGACCGCCAAGCCGGTCCTCTACGTGGTCAACGTCGACGAGGGCGAGACCGAGGCGCCGCCGGACCTCGTCGCCCATGCCGAAGAGATGGAGGCCAAGGTGGTGGTGATCTCGGCGCGGGTCGAGGCGGAGCTGCGCGAGCTCGATCCGGACGAGGCGGAGGAGATGCGTCACGAGCTCGGCATCGAGCGGTCTGGGCTCGAGCGCCTGATCCGCGCCGCGTTCGAGCTCCTCGACCTGATCACCTTCTTCACGGCGGATGCTGGCAAGGAGGCGATGGCGCGGACTCTCCCCCGTGGCGGCACGGCCTATGACGCTGCGGGCCGCGTCCACACCGACATCCAGCGCGCCTTCGTCCGCGCCGAAGTGATCGCCTGGGAAGAGCTGGTCGACGCCGGCGGGTACGCCGCCGCGCGCGAACGCGGCACGCTGCGGATCGAGGGCCGCAGTTACGTCGTCCGCGACGGCGAGGTGGTCCACATCAGGACATAGTCAGGACATAGCCGGTGGCTCGGACTAGAGTCGCGACGATGACGGCGCCTCGACAGACCGGTGATCGCCTCGGGCTGACCTACGGCTACAGCCTTCCCGAGGGCGCCGAGCCGATCGAGGGCGACCGAGTCGTGGTCGACGTGGGGGGCCCGCGTCCGGTCGAGGCGATCGACGGCGGAGGGGCCGTCGCGATCGCCCGGCACCGCTGACCGGACCGTCCCCGCCCACCTCGTCGACCACCGCGCCAACGTCCGCGCCGTGTGCGAGCTCGGCTGCAACCGGGTACTCGCCCTCGGCTCCGCCGGGAGCCTTGACAGAGAGGCTCGAGGTCGGCACCCTGATCTGCCCCGACGACTTCTACGCGCCGGGAATCGCCCCGAGCTTCTACGACGACCCGCGAGGCCACTCCATATTCCCGGCTTCGATCCCGACGGACCCCGAGCTCTCCGCTGGCGACCTCGACGCCGACCTGGTTTACGCGGCGAGCGGCTCGGTGGTCGACACCACCGTGGTCGCCGGACGGGTCCTGATGCGAGACCGGGTGGTTCCAGCGGCCGACGAGCTCGTAGCGGAGGTCCGCTTGCGGGCGACTCGCCTCACCGCCTGACTCGAAGGCCGCGAGCGATAGCGTCCCGGCGGCCATGCGCACCAAGGCGCATCCCGGACGTCCCGGAGAAGGCCGGGCACTACGAGAGCCTCTACCTGAAGCTCACCCAGCCCGGCGGGGGCCGCGGCGCCTGGATCCGTCATACCGTTCACAAGCGCCGGGGGAAGCTCCGACCTGTGCGCTCTGGTTCGTCCTGTTCGACTCGAGTGCCGCGGGGCCCCGCGCCACCAAGCGCCAGTTCGGCGCCGACGAGCTTGCCGCCGCGCCCGACTTCTACATCCGCGTCGCCGACGCGACTCTGACCGACGGTCGCGCCACCGGACGCGTCGCGACGGACGTGCTCGAGGCCAAGTGGGACTTGAGCTTCGCCGACTCGCACGAGCCCTTTCCACCACCTACCGCGCGACTTCCTCTACCGCACCCGGCTTCCCAAGACCAAGTTTCTGAGCCCCTACCCGGACGCGGTCTTCAACGGGCGGCTGGAGGTGGACGCCGAGCGAATCGAGGTCCAGGGGTGGCGCGGGATGATCGGTCACAACTGGGGCGTCGAGCACGCCGAGCGCTGGGTCTGGGTCCAGGGCTGCGCCTTCGAGGGCCGCTCACCGGAGGACTACTTCGACATGGCGGTCGGCCGGATCAAGGTGGGCGGGGCGACCACCCCGTGGGTCGGCAACGCGATGCTGATGCTGGACGGCACCCCGCATCGGCTCGGCGGCTTCGGCCACATCCCGAGCACCGAGATCTCAGAACAGCCGACGAGCGCGCGTTTCGGGCTCAAGGGCAAGGGCGTGGCGGTGAGCGGCAGCGTCCGGGCGCCGGCCAAGGACTTCGTCGCCTGGATCTATGCCGACCCGGTCGTCGGGGGTCGTGACCGTTGGAGTGGGCGGAGACCGGATCGCCTTCGCGGAGGCGATGGCGGAGAAGGTCTGGGTCGACTCGTAGGCAGCCTCACTGCCGGGTAAGGGAACCACCGGAACGGGAGGCCCAATGACCAAGGCGGACGGGAACGACGAGGACCAGGACGATCGAATCAACCGCGAGCTCATCGAGCTGCTGAACGAGCTCCGCGTGGCGTTGCCCGGCGTGCAGATCCTCTTCGCCTTCATGCTCATCCTGCCGTTCAGCCAGGGCTTCGCCAAGGTCACGACCGCCGAGCGGTGGGTCTACTTCGTCGCGTTCATCGCCGCGGCGCTCGGGACGGCGCTCCTGATCGCACCGTCCTCCTACCACCGGCTCCGGTTTCGCCACGGGGACAAAGAGCGCCTGCTGATCGCCTCCAACCGGATGGCGATCGGCGGCATGGCCCTCATCGCGATCGCCATGGCGTGCGTGGTGGGATTGATCACCGACGTCATCTTCGGGACGATCGCCGCCGCGATCGCTGCCGGGCTGGTCGGCGGATGGTTCGCCTGGTTCTGGTACGGGCTTCCGCTCACGCGGCGATTCGGGAAGGACGACTGAGTCCGTCCGAGGCCACCGCTTCCCTCGGGCATGCCGGTTGGACCGGCAGCCCCGAAAGTTACGCACAAGGTCCGTCTGCGACGTGCGTCGGGGAACCAGCAACGGGAAACGCCCGACGGACTTCGATCGCCGAGTCGACGGCGCGATCTGGCGCTCCGGCGCGACGGCACCTTCGGCGCCGACAACGGCGACTGAATCCCAGGCAGCATCCCGTCCGGAAACGCGCCGAGGTGCGATCCCTCGAGTTACGGCAGCTGACGCGACGGCCACGGTCGATCTCTCGGACTCGCTCGCCGGCTCGGGAGCGACCGCAACCGGCCAGGGATTCCACGTCCGGTTGGACGTGACCGGCGCGGGTCTGCACGGGGGCGGGTCGAAGTCCACGACGTTCTGGGTCGCGGGCGACTGCGGGTGACACGCTCCCCGGCTAGACCTCTGAACCGGAGCCGAAGCGTGATTGGACAAGCGCCATGGCCGGAGGCCATGATCGCGGCTCCGATCGGGAGGACCGCAGACGAGACGCTTCGAGGAGACGACCACGATCGCGGCGCCTGCCGGACGCGTCTTCGACTACGTGAGTGACTTCACGCGCCACGCCGAGTGGTCGGGCCACGAGCTCCAGGTCACGAAGACGAGCGAGGGCCCGACCACGGTCGGCAGCACCTTTTCCACGGTCGCCAAGCTGTTCGGCACCCAGCGCGAGACGAGCACCATCACCGAGATGACCCCGGGGAAGGCGTTCGCCTGGGACTCCGTCGGCGCGCTCGGGCGGGCGCACCACTGGTTCAGCATCTCGGAAGAGGGTGGGTCGAGCCGGGTGTCCAAGGGCGCCGAGTTGGTCGAGCCGACCTTCCTGGCGAGGGTGACATCCTGGCGGCTGTCGAAGGACATCCCGCGGAACCTGACGAGCGACCTGGAGAAGATCAAGGCCACGCTCGAAGGAGCCGGCGGCTAGGCGATACGGGCCTCGGGCGTCGCCGGCAGCTCGCGGCGGCGGACGAGCGGCAGGCTGAAGTGGAAGGTCGATCCGCACCCGGGGTCGGACCTGACCCATAGGCGTCCCGACATGGACTCCACCAGCTGCCTCGCGATGTACAACCCGAGTCCCACTCCCCCCGTGGCCCGCGTGGACCCGTTGTCCACGCGGTAGAAGCGGTCGAAGATCCGCGCCTGCTCGGCTGCCGGGATCCCGGAGCCCATGTCGGTCACCGAGATCACCGCCATGCCGTCGTCCGCGCTCGCCTCCATGCGAATGGGGCAGTCCGGCGGCGAGTACTTGATGGCGTTGGAGACGAGGTTGCTGAGCACCTGCTTGACCCTGAGTCCGTCGGCGACCACGAGCACCGGGTCGGGCGAGCGCTCGAACACGATCCGGGCACCGAGGTCGTGCTCGGCCTCGGTTACCACCTGTCCGACCAGTTCGACCACGTCGAGCTGCTCCCTGCGGATCAGCGATTGCCCCCCCTCCATCTGGCTCGCGTCGAGCAGGTCGCTGATCAGGTGCTCCAGGCGGTCGGCCTGCCGGAGCATCGTGTCGAACGTCTCCCGCGACTCCGGGCCGGCGGCCATCTGGCCCGACGCGAACAACGAGAGGTACCCCTTCAGCGGCGTCAGCGGCGTCCGCAGCTCGTGTGAGATCGCCGCCATGAAGTTGGCCTTCGCCTGCTCGGCCTGGATGTCGGCCGACACGTCACGGGCGACCACCACCACCCCGGATGGCTCCCCGTCGTGGGAGAGCAGGGCTCCGCTCGAGAAGCGCACCCAGCCGATGGTTCCGTCGTCGCGCACGAACGCTCCCGTCTCGATCCCACCGACGGGCGACGAGCTCGCGTCCTTGAATCGACGCCAGGCCTCGCCCTCGTCACCGGGCGCGACGAGGACGCGCCAGAGGTGGCGATCGATGGCCGCCTCCGCGGCCGTGCCGGTGATTCGCTCCATCGCCGGACTCCACGACTTGATCCGCCCGTCCTCGCCGATCACGAAGATCCCGTCCGACGTGCTCGAGATGATCCGCGCGAGCTCCTGCTCCCGGGCCACCGACTGGGCGAAGACGGCGGAGTGGCGGAGCTTCACGTACACCTGCGCCGCAAGAGCCTCCAGCAGCGACCGCTCCGTCGAGGACAGCGGCGCTCGACGGAACACCGCAAGGCTCCCCGCCTCGGGTCCCTGCGCCCCGATGACCGCGGACTGGCAGATCGTGCCCTCCCGGTCCCGGTGGAAGGCAGCCGGGGTCGCGGGTGGAGAGCCGGCCGGTGACGGTGCGACCACCGTTTCCAGTCCCGAGGGGTCATGGATGGTCACGACGCCGTCTCGCACGGTGACGATCTCGGCCGCGACGGCGTCCATCATGCGCGCCACCAGCTCGAGGAACGACGAGAAGTCCCCGGCCGTCTCCAGCCGCTCCAGCAGGACCTGGCCCGCGCGATAGAGGTCCCCCATCCGGTCGCGCTCCCGCAGGCTCCGCAGCGAACCCGCATACGTCAGGTAGGAGAAGACGACGGGCACCGCCGCCACGAGGACGCCCACGGGGGTCAGCTCCCACATGACGGCCGCGATGATGCCGATCGCCACGTTCCCGATCGCGGGCAGGATGTCCAGGCCCAGGGACGACGACACCACGGATCCGATCGGCTCGTGCTCCATGAGGCTGATGACCAAGCCGACCAGGGCCTCGTTCACGATGAAGTTGAGCGACATGGCCGCCGCGGCAGCGCCCCACGTGGCCGGATCGAGCGGGCCGGAATGCGGGATGAGGTTGAACACCGCCACGGCGACCCACATCGCCACCACGAATTGGCCCACGTTGAAGGCGATCTTCCGAACCGGCATCCGCCGGGCCATCTGGGACAGAAGGACCCCCGCGGCGAGGGCGACCAGCAACACCGACGGTGAGACGAGCACGAGCGCAGCGGTCCAGACCACGTCCGTCACGGAGAACGTGGCCGTCTCGGTCGTGTGGCGCAGGTGCAACGGGAAGAGCTCTGTGGCGAGCGTCGCGAGGCACAACCCCATGGCGGCGAGCAGCTGGGGTCCGGTCCAGTGCAACGCCTGGGGTATCTGAGCGGCGACCGCGGCGATTCCCGCCGCCGACACAGTCAGAATCAGGACCTTGGCGACCGGGCCGCCACCGCGCTTCCCGGGCACGACTACCCCCACGCGTCCGCGGACCAGGACTTCGAGCTCCAGGACTTCGCGGACCAGTCGTTCGACGACCACGACTTCGAGCTCCACGACTTGGAGCTCCAGTCGGACGAGGTCCACGCGCTGCCGGTCCACGAGCTCTCGGACCAGTTCGCCGCGTCCCAATCCATTCCGGACCACGACTTCGCGCCCCAGGCGCTGTCGGTCCAGGACTTGGCCACCCAGCCGTAGCCCGACCAGGCGTTCGCCGACCAGGATGTCGAGGTCCAGGGAGTGCCGAAGGCAGCCACCTCACCCGATACGAAGTCGGGGACGCCGTCGTTGTCGAGGTCCGCGTAGACGTGGGCGCTCCCGCGGGAGGCCTCCAGCGAGCCTGTGCCCTTCGAGCCGACGAGCCCTCCGTTGGCCGGGGCGAGCAAACCGAGGAGGTCGAGCACGAGGTTGACGGCCGCCCCCGCGTTCACCTCACCGGCTCCGGAGCCCGGCTGGTTCGGCAGCTTGGTGGCTGTCCGGATGAGGATGCCCTTGACCTGGTTCGGGGTGAGCAGGGGGTTCCGCTGTGTCATGAGGGCAACGATGCCGGAGACCATGGCCGCCGCCTGCGACGTCCCGGTCCCCTTGAAGTAGTCGTCCCCGACACGGGCGGCGGGGTGCAGCTGATCCGCCGTGGAGTTGGGATCGCGCGCCGACACGATGGAGATGCCGGGGGCGACGATGTCCGGCTTCTTGAATCCGTCCTGCGTCGGGCCCTGAGCCGAGAACGGCGCGACCGTGTCGTCCGCGGCCGACGTCGTCTGCTTGGTGTCGGACGCGCCGACCGTGATGACATAGGGGTCGTCCCCGGGCTTGTCGATCGAGCCTGCGTCCGGTCCCCGGTTGCCTGCGGCGACGACCACCGTGATCCCGGCCTTCCAGGTCTGCTCCACAGCGAAGTCGAGCGGGTCGATCGCGTACGGCTGGGTCGAGTCGGTCCCGAACGAGAGGTTCAGGACGCGGATGTTGAACTGCGACTTGTGCGCAACAACCCACTGGAGGGCGGCGATGATGACCGAGACGTCCGTGGCCCCGTCGTAGCCGCCCACCTTCACCGAGACGAGGTGCGCGCCGGGCGCCACGCCCGCGTACTCGCCGTTCGAGGACCTCCCGTCGCCGACGATGATCCCCGACATGTGCGTGCCGTGACCGTACCGGTCCAGGCCGTCGTGCTCCGCGGTGAAGTCGACCCGGTACGACACATGGGTCGCCAGGTCGGGGACCGGCACGACGCCGGTGTCGATGACGGCCACGCCCACCCCCGAGCCGTTCGCCTTCAAGAGCGCACTGAGGAGGTTGATCGTGGTTCGCCAGACCTTGTTGACGGGATAGGTGTCGTACTGGTCCATGTCGACGCCGGCCATGCGGACCGTGCCGTCTCCCCACACATGGAGCACGTCCGGCGACGCCGCCAGCTCGGGCACGGCCGCACCGGGCACGAGCGCGGAGAATCCCCCCACGATCGGGAGCTCATGGGTCACGCGGCCGCCGAGCGATCGAACGAGACGCTCGGTGCGGTCGGCTTTCGGAGACACCTCGCGCACGATCACCGAGACCATCGCGCCGGGATGGCGGGCGGCGACGTCGGAGAAGCCCGGGTCCACCTTGGCCGGCCGGGCCGTTGCGGGAGCGCTTGGCATGGTCAACGCGCTGACGGCGAGCACCACGCCGAGAACGACCCCCACGCGGAGGGCTCGGGCGCTCCTGGAGATGGAAAGGCGAGGGTGGGGCACCAGCGCGGGACACATCCTCTCGACGATCGCAGCAGCCGATGTTTCGCTCGATCCGTTTATCGCATCTCTGGGGAAGACGGGCATCGTCCGGACGGGTCGAGTCACCGGCGAGACGGCGGATATGGAACGGGACCGGAAGACCTAGGACACCGCAGCCGGGGACGACGTCAGCCGAGGTCGGCTTCGGCGGGCAGCTCGGGCTCGCGCACACGGGCAACGCCCTTGCCCGTGACGCTGAGATAGGCGACGAGCGCAACGATGACCGCAGTCAGACACACCGCGACGACTCCGTGCCCGATGCCGAGGCCACCCGCGTTCGTGGGAAAGGCGAGCCAGTCCGCATAGGAGGCGCCGAGCGGCCGGGTCAGGACGTACGCGATCCAGAACGAGAGCACGCCGTTCCATCCGAGCCACCGGAAGCCGATCGCCGGAACGGCGATGAGCACCGTGAACAGCACGCCGGAGGCCAGATACCCCAGGTGCAGGGTGAGCGCGGTCAGGTCGCCGACCGCGGTGCCCAGCGCGAAAGTCGCCATCACCACGGCCCAGTAGAAGACCTCGCGCCGAGGCGTCCGGATGCTGTGGATCGAGAGCGTCCGCTCGCTCGCGTGCCACGTGAAGAAGAGGACGATGAGGATGGCTCCGAACACCCCGCTCGAGATCACATAGGGCACGTGCAGCACGACGTGCACGGCATCTGCGGCCATCGTGCCGAACACGGCAACCATCGACACCGCGAACCAGTAAACCCATGGCACGTACCGGGCCGTGGCGAACTGCAGGACCAGAGACAGCGCCAAGACGATGCCGGTCGCGATGGCAATCCCGGCCAGGGCCGGCTTGTCGGTGAGGCCGACGCGGTGGACGAAGAAGTCGGAGGTCGCTTCGCCCATCGCCGTGGTGAGCACCTTGATGGTCCAGAAGTACGACGTGACTTCTGGGACCTTGCTCGGCGACTCGACTGGGCGCTCCACGGACGGCAATTGTCAGCGGAACGCCACGGCCCGTCCAGACCTATACGTTGCGCTTATGCGTCGTTCTTATCCCGACGCCGTGTCCTGGCGGGCGTTTCTCGAATCGAAGAGGCGAAGCAGCCACGTCAGCGTCGCGGCGTCGCCGCGCCAATGCTCGGCGACCACGTCCCTTCCTGCGGTTCGCAGCAGGTGGCGCAGGATGAGCGCCGCAACGACCGCGTCGTCCAGCGGGCCGAGAACGGGGATGAACTCAGGGATGAGATCGATGGGCGAGGCCACCCACATCGCCCCGAAGACGAGGAGCGCCTTCGACCGCCGGGGGACCCGAGGATCGCTGAGGAGGCCCTTGAACAGCATGAGCAGGTTCGGCAACAGCGCCGCCACCTCGCGCGCGGCAGTTCTCCGCCCGGCGAGATACAGCGCGGCGATTGCCGCAACGTAGACGGCGACCGCCACCACCAGCGCCACCAGCCAGACGCGCACGGAAGCTCTATCGCCTCACTGAATGAGCAGAGCGCACAGCCTTCAGCGTAGCTCCCGTGAGCGACGGACCTCTGGTGAGGGCCGGGAGCTACTGCAGGCCGAACGCGGACAGGAAGTCCGCCGAGGTGCCGTTGGGGCTTCCCGAGGCGGCGGGGTTGTTCGGCAGGACGGGAAGCCCGAGCAGGGTCTCGATCGCCGCGAGCACGTCGTAGTGGTTGAACACGACCGCAGAGCGAGCCCCTGCCGCCGTCCCGGGACTGATCACGACGTCGGCCACCCAGCAGCTGGGCTTGCCGCCCAGCTCCTTCCCGCCGATCGTCTCGGCCCAACACGCCTCTGCCGGCGTCTCGTCCCTGCCCTTCCCTTCGTCCCACATGATCAGGATCGCCACGGTGCCCGACGTGTAGCCGGGGCTCGCGACCATCAGCGGGATCCAGGTCTGGAGGAACTGGTCGGCGGCCGGGAACAACACATCGCCCTGGCAGGTCCCCTTCTGGCCGTGGAAGTCGTGACAGACGTTCGGAGCTACGAGCGAGAACGCGGGAAGCTCCGCGCCTTCGATCCCGTAGAGCGCGTTGTAGAGGTTGTTGCCCGAGCCCGCCGACGGATCGCCCAGAGGCACGTCGTTGGTCGCGCAGGAGTTGTCCGACGACCCGCCGCGCCCGTTGATGTCGTCGAAGTAGGGCGCGGCCGTGTGGCGCGGGTAGTACGTGCCCGAGTTGAGCGCGTAGCAGTTCGAGGGCATCGACTCCGCGAACACCCCCCATGAGCTGCCCGCCTGATCGAGTTGGTGGAACAGGCTCTCCTGTGACTGGGGCGAGCCCGCCGGAAGCACGTCATGGTCCCAGGCCTTTCCCTGGACCTGTCCGGACATGAGGCCGATGTAGTTGCCCAGCGACGGGTGGGTCAGGTTGTGCGCGTTTGTGGCAAGGCCGCACTGCTTCGTCAGCGACTTCAGATAGGGCAGGGACTTCTTGTTGACGATGGGCTCGGACTGATTCTCCTCGACGACCATGATGACGTGGCTGATCGAGGTCGTGGACGCACCTGTGCAGGGTCCCGTCACCGCCTCGACGGTGGGCGCGCGTTCGACGCTGGTGGCGCCGGGCCCTGAGGCGCCCGGGTATGCGCTCGAGCACGCGATGAGCGACGCGGCTGCGATCGCGGCCAGCATCCCCCGAACAGCGAACGGATTCACGGTCTACTCCTCCCCAACCGACCCTACCCCGGAGGCGAACGGTCAGGCCATACCCCGGAAGGATGGACCCGTGTGCTGATTTCGTGCCGCGAGTCCGAGTTGTCAGCGGACGATGCCGCTCACGACACAGGCGGCGACCGCGAGCAGAGCCGCCCCGCCGAAGAGGATCGCCGGGAAGGAACGGGAGGCGACACTGCGGGTGAACACCCGGTCGGAGTCGCCCCGGTCCCAGAAGGACCACGCGGAACCGACGAGCGAGTAGGCGACGACCACGACCGCGGCCAGGACGAGCCCTCCGATGAGGTCCGGCTGCGTCAGTCCCAGCCCCTTGACGCGACCGGTCGCCGGGTCCGTGATCGTATTGAGGAGGCTCCAGAGCCAGCCGGGGACGTGCCCATGCACCCACTGCGCGACGTCCTGCAGATTCGCGTGCTGCGAGGTGTTGGCGGTGCGTGCGACGAGGCCGACCATGAACACGGCTGCCGCGATGAAGACACCGCGAAAGATGCCGAGTGCCCGCGTGCGGGCTCGGCGCCGGCTTCGCGCCCGTTCGAACACGGCCTCGTCATCGGTGCCGACCAGGAGGTCGAACCCCGAGGTCGTGCCGATCTCCCGCGCCAGGGTGGACATGAACTGATCCATGTTGTCCGGGTACGTGACGTGGTCGTTGAGCAGCCACCGCTGGTTGTACGTCCTGACCGCCTCGTAGGTGCCGGGCCTCTGCCCGCTCAGCAACTCGTCGGGGACGACCTCGCTCTCGTGGAGCGGTCCGTTGGGGACGGGGTCCGCGCTCGCGTAGCAGTCCACCCAGCGGCGATCGCCGTCCGCGGGCAGGAGCAGTTCGGTCCGGGGTGTCTTCAGCGTGTGCCCCACCAGCTCGTACGCAACGATCAGCAGCCCAACGACCACCACCGCGCCGATCAGCAGCCACCAGCCGCCGTACACGGTGAGCCATCCCTCGAGGTGGCCACCCAGCACGACGACGACCCCCGCCCAGATCGCGCCCGAGAGCCACACGCCAGCCAGGATGCCCAGCCAGCCACTCAGCTGCCAGGGCCCGCTCTTGGCCTCACGTAGCTGGCGGAACTCCGCGAGCCGTCTCACGGCCGATCCCACGGAGAGAAAGAGGTTCACGTGTGGCTCGGGGGAGTCACGCAGGACCTCGTGGACGAGCGCGGCCCCCTGCGAGTGGGCCACCACCACGAGGCGCTCGGACCTGGCGGACGCCCAGGTGATGTCGCGCAGGATCCGGGCTTTCATCGCGGCGTGGTTCATCGGACTGCCGACGACGATGTAGGCGTCGCCGATGCTCCGCGAGAGCGCGCGTGCGACGTTGGCCGCGATCTTCTGCGTCACCCTCCACGGAATGAGCGACAGCAGCAGGACCGCCAGGGTGAACAAAACGACGATGAGCCCGACGACCGGACCCACGACGAAGAAGAGCGGAATGCTGAGCAGCTTCGCGAGGTGCTCGCGGTCCCTTTTGGCGAACGCCCTGACGATGATCTGTCGCATGAAGTCGAGAGCCAGCCAGGGCGCGTACGTGACGAGCCAGAACGCCATGCGCGAGAACGGGGGTTCGGTGAACACGTCCGACCAGCACGACTCGGCGAGCAGCCAGTCCTGATGCGCGCCCGGTTCGCCGAGGGACGCGGGCGGGGTGTCCAGCGCGATGCGGCAGCGAGCCGGCTCGTCGCTCGAATCGGGATGCAGGACCAGCTTGGTCATCCGAACGGCGCGGTTGGCGTCGTCTCCGTGCGGGTCCTCACCGTCGCCGAGCCATCGGAAGAGCCACCGGAACAGGGGCTCGCCGAACTGCAGCAGGGTCTGGCCCTGGACCTGGCTTCCAATGCCGTGCACGAACACGACCCCGACGTCGGCCTTCGCTGGCGGAGAGGCCTGATCGGCTGCATCCGCCATCGCGCCTCCCGTCATCCAGCGGACAGACCGAAGCCGAACTCTATCGACGCACCCCAGCCGGCCGCCACTCCCCGGTCGGGGGATGAAGCCTGCGCGGCAGTACAGTCTGTCGCGTGGAGCCGTTGGAGGGCGCCGTGCACGGTCTGGCTGAGGAGACATCGTTCTCGGGGGTCGTGCATATCGATCGCGCAGGCGACGTCGAATTCGCGAAGGCCTACGGGCTCGCCGATCGCCGCCACGGGATCGCCAACGCAGTCGACACGCAGTTCGCGATCGCGAGCGGCACGAAGGGCCTGACGGCGCTCACCGTGGTGAGCCTGGTCCAGGACGGGTCGCTCGCGCTCACCACGACCGCGCGTTCGGTCCTGGGCGACGACCTTCCGCTGATCGACGATGGCGTGACGATCGAGCACCTACTGTCGCATCGGTCGGGCATCGGCGACTACATGGATGAGAACGCCGATTTCGAGATCAACGACTACCTCATGCCGGTGCCCGTGCACCGACTCGTCACCACCGAGGACTACCTGCCGGCGCTCGGCGGCTACGACACGGCGTTCCCGCCGGGCGAGCGGTTCGCCTACTGCAACAGCGGCTTCGTGGCCCTCGCCCTGATCGCCGAGCGCACGAGTCGCGTGCCGTTCCACGACCTGGTGCAGCAGCGTGTCTGCGAGCCGGCGGGCATGTCCGACACCGCATTCCTCCGGTCCGACGAGCTCCCTGGACGCGCGGCGCTCGGGTACCTGGAGACGGACACGCCGAGGACCAACGTGTTCCATCTTCCGGTGCGCGGCAACGGGGACGGCGGGATCTACTCGACCGCGGCCGACGTCGGGTCACTCTGGAGCGCGGTTATCGCCGGACGGGTCGTGTCCACGGACTGGGTGGCGGAGATGGTTCGGTCGCGCAGCGACGTCCCCAAGGAAGAACGGCGCTACGGTCTCGGCTTCTGGCTCCAGGCGTCGGGCGACGTCGTGATGCTGGAGGGCTACGACGCGGGCGTCTCGTTCTGGAGCGGGCACGACCCCGCGTCGGGCACGACCCATACCGTCATCTCGAACACGTCCGAGGGCGCCTGGCCGATCGCGGCGCTCCTGGACGAACGCCTCCCCGTCGCCGATCGGTAGGCCGCGGATCAGGTGCGGCGGTAGACCCGCACCCCGAGGGGAACGAACACGGCCAGGATCGCGGCGAACCACAGCGTGGACTGCAGGATCAGCGTGCCGAGCGGCGGGACGTGGCCCACCAGCTCGACCGGGGCGTTCGTGTACAGGTCGCCGAGCGTCAGGGCGCGGAAGGTCTCGGCCCAGATCGACACCGGGTTGATGTGCGACCACGCCTGGAGCCACGAAGGGAACGTCGTGTCGGGCACGAAGGCCGAGCTGGCGAACACGAGGGGGAACACCAGCGTGAACGTCGCGGCCTGCACGGCCTCGACCGTCTTCAGGGACAGGCCCGCGAACGCGGCCACCCAGGTGAACGAGTAGCCCACCATCACCACCATGAGGAAGCCGAGGAGCAGCTTCCCCATGCCGGTGTGGATCCGGTAGCCGACGATGTACGCCACGATGAACATCAGGAGGACCTGGAACACGATCACGACGGTGTCGGCGGCAGTCCGGCCGGCCAGTACGGCGGAGCGCACCATCGGAAGCGACCGGAACCGGTCGATCAGCCCCTTCTGGAGGTCGTCGGCGAGCCCGACGCCCGTCTGGAGCGCGGCGAAGATCGCGGTCTGCACGAAGATCCCCGGCATCAGGAAGTCGATGTACGGCACGCCCGCCGGCAGGTTCGTTCTGCATCGCGCCGCCCCAGACGTACACGAACAGCAGCACGAACATGACCGGCTGGATCGTCGAGAACACGAGCAGGTCCGGCTTGCGGATGTAGGTGAGCAGGTTCCGCTTGGTGATCGTCTGCCAGTCAGAGACGGCGAAACTCGGACGCGGCTCTCGCGCGGTCCGGGCGCGCGTGGTCACGGTGCTCATGCGGTCTTCCTTCCGCGGCGCTTCTTCTTCCCGTCGTCCTGATCGCCGTCGACGCGCTCCTCGGCCACGTGTCCCGTGAGCGACAGGAAGACGTCGTCGAGCGACGGCCGGTGCAGCGCGATGTCGGCGAGCTTGATGCCGGCGTCGTCCAGCCGGCGAACGGCCTGGGTCAGCACGGCGGTGCCGTCGGTGCCCACCGGCAGCGTGACGCCGCCGGCGTCGTCTGTCTTCGGGCTGCCCGACCCGAGACCCGTGAGCGCGGTCGCCGTCTTCTCGACGTCCGCGCGATCGGCGACCACGATCGCGAGCACCTCTCCGCCGACGCGGTCCTTCAGCTCGTCCGAGGTCCCCTCGGCGATGACCTTGCCCGCCGTCGATCACGGCGATCGTGTCCGCGAGGCTGTCGGCTTCCTCGAGGTACTGGGTGGTGAGCAGCAGGGTGGTGCCGTCGCTGACCAGCTCGCGGATCACGTCCCACATCTCGAGGCGGCCCTTCGGGTCGAGCCCGGTGGTGGGCTCGTCCAGGAACAGCACCTGGGGCCGGCCGACCAGGCTCGCGCCCAGGTCGAGCCGGCGACGCATGCCGCCGGAGTACGTCTTCGCCGTGCGGTGCGCGGCGTCGGTCAGCTCGAACCGCTCGAGCACCTCGTCGGCCCGGCGCTTGGCCTCGGCGGCGGGCAGGTGGTACAGGCGGCCGACCATGACGAGGTTCTCGTGGCCCGTCAGGTTCTCGTCGACGGCCGCGTTCTGGCCCGCAAGGCCGATCTCGTGGCGCAGCTGTTCGGCATCCTCGACCACGTCCATGCCGAGCACCGTGGCCTTGCCCTCGTCGGGATGCAGCAGGGTCGTCAGGATGCGGACGGCGGTGGTCTTCCCCGCCCCGTTGGGCCCGAGCAGCCCGAGCACGGTCGACGGCCGGACCTGCAGGTCGATGCCTCGGAGGGCCTCGACCTTGCCGAACCGCTTCTTGATCCCCTCGATCTCGATGGCGAGCGTGTCCACGGAGCCGTCGAGACTACACGGCCCGCCTGACATGGCATCCCGCGCTTCACGCGTCGTCGCCGGGCGGCCGGCGTCGTGCCTTGGTCTCCGAGCGGAGCCGCTTGGCCTCCAGTCGCCTGCGCACCGAGCTCCTGCTCGGGCGAGTCGGCGTGCGGGGGCGAGGGCGGTCGGGCAGCCCTGTCGATTCGGTCGGAGAGGCGCCGAAGGGCGGCCTCCCGGTTCCGGAGCTGGGATCGTTCGGCACTGGCGACGATCCGAAGGGAATCGCCGAGCGCCGCGCGAACGCGGGAGGCGACCGCCCGGGAGGTCCGTAGGGCCGTGAGGTCGACCACCAGCTCGACCCGGCTGTCCGCCGTGTTGACCCCCTGACCACCGGGGCCGCTGCTCCGCGAGAAGCGCCAGGTGATCGCGGCAGAAGGAACCACGATCCCTCCGGGGGTCACCACGTCGTCCGGCACGCGAGAAAGTGTGCGGCCCCGCGACGGCGATGGCCACACGAGGCCGGGACCGGAATCCGGGATTCGTCGTCGGCAGATGCGCCCTTTGTCCCTGAATGGTCCATTCGATAGGCCATTCGGGCAAACCCCAACGCCATTCCGCTCGAATCACCATTCAAGAGGGAGCACATCCCGAAGACGTGCTGAGCGGACGCCGAGCGCCGGCGCCCGGTCGGAGACTCCGGGTGCTCTCGGGAGGTCTGGGCCGATCCCCTTCTCCCTCCCGAGATGCCCGGCCCGTGCGGGGGGTCGATTGTGGCCCCCCGCACCATCACGTCGCAACTCAGGACGCTTGCATCGCCCCTGTCGAGGCAGCACGATTCCCGGCATGCAGCAGATCAGCGCTGGAGACACCGCGTTCGTACTCATGAGCGCCGCGTTGGTGGCGGTCATGACCCCGGGCCTCGCGTTCTTCTACGGCGGCCTCGTCCGCCGCAAGAACTTCCTGGCGATCATGATGCAGAGCTTCATCTCGATGGGCATCGTGACCGTCATCTGGGTCACGGTCGGCTACTCGCTCGCCTTCTCGGGCGACATCGGCGGCGTGATCGGGAACCTCGACTGGGCCTTCCTGCGGAACGTCGGAGAGACGCCGGGGCCGTGGGCGCCCACCATCCCCGCCCAGGCACATTTCGTCTTCCAGGAGATGTTCGCGATCATCACGCCCGCGCTCATCACGGGCGCCTTCGCCGACCGCGTGCGCTTCAAGAGCTACCTCAAGTTCCTCGTCGCCTGGAGCCTCCTCGTGTACGTCCCGATCGCGCACTGGATCTGGGGCGGCGGGTTCCTCGCGCAGTGGGGCGCGCTCGACTTCGCGGGCGGCATGGTGGTCCACGCGAGCGCCGGCTTCGCCGCCCTGGCCTCGGTCTGGGTCGTCGGCGCACGGAAGTTCGGTCCGGACGAGCAGACGCTGCCGCACAACGTGGCGTTCGTCGCCCTCGGGACCGGGCTGCTGTGGTTCGGCTGGTTCGGGTTCAACGGCGGCTCGGCGCTGGCCGCCAACGGGGTCGCCGCGCAGGCCTTCGTCAACACCGACATCGCGGGGTCGATCGCGATGTGCACGTGGCTGTTCATCAGCTGGAAGCGGGACGGCAAGCCGAGCCTGGTGGGTGCCTTCACCGGCGCCGTCGCCGGCCTGGCGTGCATCACGCCCTGCGCCGGGTTCGTGCCCACGTGGGCGGCCTTCATCGTCGGACTGCTCGCGGGATCGGTGTGCTACGGCGCGGTCATGCTGCGGGACCGGCTGAAGTGGGACGACGCGCTGGACGTCTGGGCTGCGCACGGCGTGGGTGGATTGATGGGAACGATCCTCCTGGGGGCGTTCGCGTTCCTGTCGGTGAACGCGGCCGGCGCGGATGGATTGTTCGCCGGCAACCCCTCGTTCCTCGGCATTCAGGCCGGGGCGGCGGCGCTCGTCTCTGCCTACGCGTTCGCGGTCACGTGGTTGATCCTCAAGATCCTGGACCGCTTCGAGCCGGTCCGCGTCCCCGACGACGTCGAGACCGAGGGCTTGGACACCGAGATGCACGAGCAACAGGCGTACCTGCTGACCTGAGCGGCGGGTCCAAGGGAGGGCGTGATGAACGACCTGGGTGGTGGCGTCCACGTGGGCAACGTGGACAACAGCGAGTGGGAGAAGGACGAGGACGTCGGCGGTCTGGTGCAGGTGCTGTTCGAGGACGGCGCGAGCACCGGTGGACTCTGGGCCGCGGGGCCGGACCTGCACGTCGCCCAGGGCCACGTGCTGCCGGCCCGCGAGACCATCGTGATCCTCGCGGGCAAGGTGCGCATCGAGATCCAGGACGGGCCCACGCTCGAGCTCGGCCCCGGCGACATCGCCTCGATGCCCAAGGGCGCCACGACCACCTGGCACCCGTCGCCCGACTTCAAGGAAGTCTGGCTCTACTCCTGATCCGGGTCGGTGGTCCGGCGCTCACGGAAGAACGCCCTCAGCAGCTCGGCACACGCAGCCTCGCGGACGCCCGACGTGACGTCCACCCGGTGGTTCAGCGAAGGATGTCGCACCACGTCGCCGACCGATCCGGCGAAGCCCGCCTTCGGGTCGGCCGCGCCGAAGACCAGGCGGTCGACTCGGGCCAGGACGAGCGCGCCGGCGCACATGGCGCACGGCTCGAGCGTCACGTAGAGCGTGGACCCCTCCAGATGCCACGAGCAGACGCGCTCTGCCGCGGCGCGCAGCGCCAGGATCTCGGCGTGGCCCGTGGGGTCGCCCCGGCGTTCCCGCTCGTTCCCCGCGGCGGCCAGCACCTCGTCGCCGCGGACCACGGCCGCGCCGACCGGGACGTCGCCCCACTCGAGGCAGCGCCGCGCCGCGGCAAGTGCCTCCTCCATGAAGGCGTCGTCCCGGTCCACGCCGGCGAGAACCGCGCGAACCGGCTGGTCCACCGCCTGCGGCCAGTCATCGTCGGTCATGGGCGAAGGCTATCAGCGGGGTCTTCACCCTCGAGTCGGGGCGGCCCGCCCTCGCGGTTCGCGGGGCCCGCGCGCATCATGGCCTCTCCGGTCGTCGCCAGAGAGGAGCCCCCCGGATGTCCGACACCAGCCAGTCCGCCTCGAGGAACCTGCACGCGTTCGGCTTGACTGGCTGGGTCGTCATCATCGGCCTGGTGCTGGCGTGGGAAGGGCTCGGCCTGGCGTTCGCACGCGAGGGCTGGCCCTCGATGAGCGACCTGCTGCGAGCCGTGTCGCGTCCCCTCGCCGGCCGGTGGATCCTGCTCGCGCTGTGGATCTGGCTCGGCTGGCACCTTTTCGTCCGCGGGTGGCAGCCGCTGCTTCGCGGAACCCCTCCGACGCCAGCGCTCTCCCAGGCGGCCCTGTCGGCCGGCCAGCTGATCCGCCAGGTGGTGGTTCCGCTCCTGTTGACCTACGCGGCCTTCGTCACTGCGATGCTGCTCCACGGGCGGGCCGGGCAGGAGGACCGTGACCAGGAGGAGCCTCGACCGACTGCGATCCAGCGCGTCCGCCACGTCGGGCTGACGCTGCTGGTCGGATACACCGCGTTCCTGTTGCTCGTGATCTCGTACTACGCCGTCGTGGCGAACCAGTCCCCGGCGTTCCTGCGTGCCGCGGTCTCGGGCGGCGCGTTCATCACGTTCGCCGTGGCCCTGCCTGGGTGGCTGCTGCTCTCCGGAACCGAGGCGCTCCTGCACCGTCACCGAATCCGGCATTGAAGGGGCCGGGGCGCGGAATCCGCGCCCCGGCCCTTCCGGTTCAGGCCGAACGGGTCGAGCTAGGGCGACGTCAAACCTTTTGAGGTATCCCCGCACGCCGGGCGTCGGGCGTCGCGGACGACCAGCGACGGGCCTTGATCCGCAGGAAGTGCCGTTCGACCAGGTACCAGGAGGCCGTCGCGGCGCCGATGGCGACGGCGGTCCGGATGAGGTCGGCCAGGATCCAGGGCACGCCCGGGAGCCGCAGCGTCACCATCACCGGAAGGTTCCAGAGGTACAGGGCGTAGGAGATGCGGCCCAGGAAACGCATCGGAGACGATTCCATGCTCCCGCGCAGGAAGCCGGGGGCGGCGCCGCCGATGAGGCTCCAGATGAGGAACGCCGACGCCACGGCCACCAGCCCGAAGCCGTCGTACTGCATGTACAGCTCCGGCTGAACGGGCGACACGGGACCGAAGAAGAGCGCGAACACCAGGATCACGCCCAGGCCGGCGACGCCCGCCACCCCGAGCACCGCACGCGGCGGCCTCCATCGCTCGACGATGAAGGCGAGGGCGCACCCGATCAGGAGCCCGTCGGTGTGGGTGTCGGGCGACACATAGAGCCGGTCCCACATGAAACCGCCGTGCATGAACATCAGGGCGCGGTGCAGCCCGATCAGCGCGGCGCCGGCCAGCGCGAGCTGCAGCGCTCGCTTCTGCCGGGCACCGGGGACGAACGTCAGGACCAGCACGAGCAGACTGGGCCACAACAGATAGAACTGTTCCTCGACCGACAACGACCACATCGGGTCCATGAACCCCGGGTGCGTGGGAAGCGCACCCGGAATCAGCCAGCGCAGGTCCGACGCGTAGAAGACGGCGTAGGGGATCCCCGAGAGCGTCGGCTGCCGCCAGACCTCCGGGATGACCGTGAACGCGCCGATCGCCACCACGGCGATGAGCAGGAAGAGCGCGGGGAGCAGTCGCAGGGCCCGGCGCATGTAGAAGCGCGGCAGGCTGATCGAGCCGTTCCGGTCCCACTCCGACACCAGCAGCGTCGTGATCAGGAACCCGCTCAGGACGAAGAAGACGTCGACGCCGACGATCCCTCCCTGCGTCGTCTGCCAGAACCAGTGGGGCCCGGGCTCGGCGCCCAGGTGTGTGAAGAGCACCAGCAGGATCGCCAGGCCCCGGACACCGTCCAGGCCGGGCCACCGGTGGTGCGTCGCCGCGTCGGGCGCCGCGGTGCTCACGCGCTCTGGCCGACCATCGAGCGCCGACGTTCCAGCCGCGGCAGGGCGAAGCGGCGGCCGTCGGGGAGCGGTTCGCGCGTCGCCCACAACACGATCGCGAGGAGCAGCAGCGCGTCGCGGATCAAGACGGTGACCTCGAAGGCGCCGATCGGCACGCCGTGGTACCCCGCGAAGCCGGCCCGGCCGATGTCCCGGAACAGCCGGCCGAACCAGGAGAACCGCGTCAGGAACACCGCCACTTCGGCCGCCTCGAACGCGGCGAAGAGCCACGGCCGGACGCCGACCAGCGCGAAGAACGGGAGCAGCCAGAGGCTGTACTGAGGCGAGTAGACCTTGTTGGAGAGCAGGAACGCGGCCAGGAAGAGGAACGCGAGCTCCCACCGGTCGAAGTCGGGGTTGCGCCGCCGGCGGGCCCACCACGCAAGGCCCACCACGACCACGAACAGCACGGCCCCGAACTCCGAGATCAGCTTCGGGGCCCACGGGCAGTAGTTGGTCGCGCCGACGAAGCGCGTGCATCCCGTGAACCACAGGCTGTCCCAGTCGGCGGTCCTGCCGGCGTTGAACCGAAAGAAGTACGACCAGGGACGGAACGCGGCCAGCATGAACGGAACGTTCGTCACCGCCCAGGCCCCCACGGCGGTTCCGGCGAGGATCAGCACGGCGCGCCGCTGCCGTTCGTGCATGCGCTGGAGCACGAACGCCGCCAGCACGAGCGCGGGATACAGCTTGGTCGCCACGCCGAGGCCCAGCAACAGGCCCGCCCACCCGTCGCGGCGCCGGAAGAACAGGAACGTGGCCGCGGTGGTCATGGCCACGGCCAGGAGGTCCCAGTTCATGAATGCGTACAGCAGCACCGTCGGCGCCAGCGCGAAGTACAGAGCGCGGGCACCCGTCATCCGATAGAGGAGCCACGACGTCAGCAGCGCGAGCCCGGTCAGGGCCGCGACGTTCACCCAGAAGAAGGACGTGCTCGAGCCGGACAGCCATGCGGTCCCCCTGAGGAAGTACATGGTCACCGGCGGGTACTCGTCGCAGGGGATCACGCCCTCGCACGACTGGAGATAGGGCAGCCGGTTGCCGGACAGATGCTCCGACCGGTAGAGCACGGCAACGTCCGTGTAACAGAACGTGCGGTACTGGCGGCCGTCGTTCCAGTTGCCGCCTGCACAGTGGGCTTTCAGCGCGACGCCGGCCCCCAGCGAGAAGATGGTCGCGGCGAGCACCACGACCAGAGATACCGCCGCTGCCGCTGTCCGAGTTGCCCGCACCGGGCGGTCGTTTTCGAGGACGTTCCCCTGCACGAATGGTGTATCGGCAGGAACGAGGGGCCCCTTTCGAACGCCCGTCCCGCTCCCCCGTCGTGGTTGGGCCGGCCGGGGGATTGACCCCTTTGTCCCCGAATCCTACCGTCCGGATGCCCGCAGGACCGGGCCCGATCGGGCCCTGAAGGGAGCGTGTCATGACCTCGACGAGGGAGCCGTCCTTCGGCATCTGCGAGATCGTTCCTCCGCAAGTACTGAAGCGCATCGAGGAGATCGGGAACGAGGAGGACCGGCGGCGCGCCCGAAGGACGCGCGAGAAGTCGGCCCGGATCCGGCGGGAGCGCCGGGAGCGCCGGCGCCAGGGACTCGCGGTCCTGCCCGCACCCATCACGGACGGCGTCGTCCACCGGTCGGTATACGACATGAAGCACGACGGCGACGAGAGCAGCCTCCCCGGTGGCCCCGCGCGCGCCGAGGACGACCCCGCGTCCGACGACGCGGCCGTCAACCAGGCGTACGACGGCGCGGGCGACACGTACGACCTGTACAAGGTGGCCTTCGCGCGGGACAGCATCGACGGTCAGGGCATGACGCTCGTCTCGTCCGTCCACTTCGACGAGGGCTTCAACAACGCGTTCTGGAACGGCGAGCAGATGGTCTACGGCGACGGGGACGGGCGCCTGTTCATCGGCTTCACGTCCGCCATCGACGTGATCGGGCACGAGCTGACGCACGGGATCACGCAGCACACCGCGGGCCTCGACTACCAGGGACAGTCCGGAGCGCTGAATGAGTCGTTCTCCGACGTCTTCGGATCGCTCGTCAAGCAGCGCACGCTGGGGCAGACCGCCGACCAGGCCGACTGGCTGATCGGCGCGGGCATCCTGGGTCCGGCCCTGCCGGGGAAGGCGCTCCGTTCCATGATCGAGCCCGGGACCGCGTACGACGGCGACACACAACCGCGGGACATGGACGGGTTCCGGGAGCTCCCGAACGACGAGGACGACGACTTCGGCGGGGTCCACGAGTACTCGAGCATCCCCAACCGCGCCTTCTGCGTCGCCGCGTTGCAGATCGGCGGGAATGCGTGGGAGAAGGCCGGAGCGATCTGGTACACGACGCTCACCACCCCGGGACGCCTGACGCACGACGCCGACTTCACGCAGGCCGCGCGCGCCACCATCGCGGTGGCGGGTGAGCTGTACGGCGAAGGCAGCACCGAGCAGCAGGCCGTGCAGGCGGCGTGGACCGAGGTCAAGGTTCCTCTAGGCTCGAGCTGACCCCGCGGCTCCACGAGGAGGGACCCAGGCCGGTGAAGGTGACGCTCGTCCAGTCGGGAGGGTTCGGCGGCTTGCGGTCGACGACGACCGCCGACACCGAGTCGCTCGCCCCCGACAAGGCGAAGGAGCTGGCCGGCCTGGTGGACGCCGCCGGGTTCTTCGAGCTCCCGGACGAGATCGGGATCCCGCCCAAGCACGCCGACCGGTTCCAGTACCGGATCGCCGTCGGTGACGGAGCGCGCGACCGGACGATCCGGGTGAGCGAGGAGGCGCTGTCCGATCCGCTCAAGGAGCTGGTTCGCTGGGTCCAGGACGCGGGGACGGGCGCCTGACCGGGTACCCGCGACGGAGGAGGCGACCTAGCCCTCGTTCCGCGGGAGCGTCAGGAGCCGGCGGAGGTCGTCGTCGGCGTCGAAGCCATCGTGATTCCCATTGCCGCGAAGCCGCAACGCGAGTTCGCCCACCACGCCGTGCGTGTGAACTCCCCAATTGGGGGGTACGGAGAGTGGAGCACATTCGACGAGGAGGTCGTGAACATGGCAACCGCAACCTTGATTGGACTCGCCACGCTGATCGGGATGACCGGCGCCGCGGCATCGGTGCTGTGGATCATCGCGGTGGTGCTCGTGATCGCCGGCATCGTGACACTCATCCGTGGAGGGTTGGTCGCCGGGATCGTGCTGATCGTCGTCGGGCTCCTGATCGGCCCGGGCGGCGTCAGCATCTTCAAGTAGCCGGGTTCGACCACCCGGCCGCCCAGCCCACCTCGAACCACACGACGGCGGGAGAACCGTCGAACACGCCCCACCGGTCCGCGAGCCGGTCGACCAGGTAGAGACCCCAGCCTGCGTCACGCCGATCGTCGGGCCGGCGGGGCATCGGCGTGAAGCCGTGCCCGGGGTCCTCGACCTCGACGCGGACGTGATCCGGCTCGACCCGGACACGAACCTCGATCCGCTGATCCGAGGCCATCCGGGCGTGTCGCACCGCGTTGGTGACGAGCTCACTCACGAGGAGCTGGAGATCGGGCAGGACGCCGCGCGGGATGGGCAGCTCCTGCGTCTCGAGAGCGCTGCGGGCGGCGGAAGGGCTGGAGGAATCAACGGGCAGCGACAAATCCATCATCCGAGTGCCTTCCGGTTGGGCATTCCTTGTCGTACCCAGCAACCGCCCACCGGCAACCCACGGGGGCCGAGATTCCCGCCGGGATCGCCTCAGGCGACCGCGTCGGCGACGCTGCTGTGCACCTTCAGGACCTGGTCGAGCCCCGTCAGCGCGAGCAGACGGAGCACGTGTGGGGTGGTGCAGACCACCGCCATCTCGCCGCCGCCCTCGCCCGTCCGCATGAGCCCGCTCACGAGTGCGCTGAGGCCGGTGGAGTCCATGAATCCCACGCGCTCCAAGTCGACGACGATGCGGGTGTGGCCTTGGGCGATGAGCGTGCCGATGCGCTCCTTGAGCTGCGGAGCCGTGTTGAGATCGACCTCGCCACCGACGGTGAGCACCGTCCATTCGCCGGCGGCATGCGATTCGAGTTCGAGATCGACCGGTCTCACCTCCAGTGCCGTGCGGTTTGGTCCGAGCCGTGACCGTTGGATTCCTTCCCCACCCGGCAGGGTATTACTCTATACCGGCCCTCTCAGGAGCCAATGCGTCCGTGGATCCCTCCATACGTATCTCGTTCCCTGCGCGAACCGAGTTCGTGCGGGTCGCCCGGCTCGCCGCCACCGGCGCGGTGTCCATCGTCGACTGGACGGTGGACGACGTCGAGGATTTCCGGCTCGCCGTGAGCGAGGCCTGCGCGCACCTCCTGTCCCCCCCGTCGGAAGCCTCGACCCTCACCGTCGAGATCACGCTGCGCGGACGCGACGCGTCCGTCCTCGTCGTCGCGGACGCCACCGCCTCGCCCGACGGAGGAGTCCCGGAGACACTTGCGAGAGAGGTCGTTTCGGCGCTGGGCGAGGATGTCTCCTTCGAGGGCGTCGACGGAAACGCCGCGGTCCGCTTCACGAAGCGGCCGGCTCCGGCGGACGACACCCCGGCCTGATCCGGCGGAGCGGTGACGGCCGACCAAGGACCATCCGAACCGGGCTCCTCCCCGGATCTCGAGGAACTGTTCGAGCGCGCGAAGGACGATCCGGCGGCCCGCGACGAGGCGGTGCAGCAGTTCTCGTCGCTCGCCGCGTATCTGGCACGACGCTTCTCGGGGCGGGGCGAGCCCGTCGAGGACCTGGTTCAGGTGGCGAACCTCGGGCTGGTGAAGGCCGTCGACCGCTTCGACCCCGGCCGCGGCGTGCAGTTCTCCACGTATGCCACCGCCACCATCCTCGGTGAACTCAAGCGGCACTTCCGCGACCGCACCTGGTCCATCCGCGTTCCGCGAAGCCTGCAGGAGAGCGGCATGGCGGTGAACCGCGCCGTGACGGATCTCCATCAGGAGCTGGCCCGGTCACCCACGATCGCCGAGATCGCCCGGCGAACGGGGCTGGCCGAGGAGTCCGTGCTGGAGGCCATGGAAGCTCTGCAGGCGTACTCGACGGTCTCGCTGGATGCCCCGGCCGACGATGACCGGACCCGGCTCGAGCGGGTCGGGGAGCCCGACGTGGCCATCGACCTGCTCGATTCGTGGACGAGCCTGGCGCCCCACGTGCGGGACCTTCCGCCTCGGGAGCGGCAGTTGCTCTATCTCCGGTTCTTCCAGGACAAGACGCAGGCCGAGATCGCGGCCGAGCTCGGCATCTCGCAGATGCACGTCTCCCGGCTGCTCTCGGCGACCCTCCAGCAACTGCGCACGAAGGTGCAGCAACCCGACGACTGAGGACTCCGCGGGGGTCCTACCCGGCTGGGGGCTGGCGGCCGCGCAGGTACTCGAGGGTCCCGGTCTGCTCGAGTCGTGAGCGAACCGACCCCTGAGGATTGGCGATCACCAGGCCGACGCCCCGCCGCTCGCACTCGTCCCGCATGGCGAGGAGCACGCCGATCCCCTGCAGGTCGATTGCGGTGGCTCCCGTGAGGTCGATCCGGATCTCGTGCACGTACTCTTCGACCCGCACGTCGGTGATAGCTGCGCGCAGCCGCTCGAGATTGCCCTGACGCGTGAGCGCGCCCTCGACGGCGATGTGCGTGGTTCCGCCCCCGTTGGGACGGATTGCGAGTCGCACCTGGGATTGGTCCGGCACGTGGCTTCCTTCCTCCAAGCCCCCCACGGCGGCGGTGGTGCGTGCCCAAGAGAGATTCCCGATCGGGAGCCGCCCAAAACGCCCCAGACGTGGGCGAGTGAGGAATGCCCGCATTGTCAGGGCGTGGGCCCCGAGATTAGGCTCACCCGGACACTCCCTCTCGACGTGTCGGAGGCGACCCTGAAACCGCAGTCTGCCAACGCGTCCAGACCCTCCCCCGCACCGTTGGTCGCTTGGCGCGCCGAGCGCCGCCTGCTGGGGATCGCCCTGGGACTCGCCGGTGCCGGTCTGGTCAGCGCGCTCTCGTTCGCGACCCCGCATCCACCGCCCATCATCCCGTCGCTGCTCTACCTGCTCCCCGTCGCACTGGCGACCGTGGTCGGAGGCAGGGTGGCCGGCGCCGTCGGGCTCGCGGGCTCGGCGATCGGGCTCGGGTACCTCTTCCTTCCGCCCGCCCGGACCTGGGACATCGGCACGCTCACGACGCTCGGCACCGGCCGGGTGAGCGGGTGGCTCGTCCTCGCCGTGTTCGTCGTCGTCGGCGCGATCACCATCGAGCTGGTGGCCCGGGAGCGCGACGCGCGCCGCCGGGCGCGCGCGGCGGAGGCGAGGCTCAGCCTCCTCTCTGAGGCGAGCGCCCTCCTCAGCCAGTCCTTCGACTACGAGAAGACACTCTCCGGAGTTGCGCAGCTCGTGGCCGCGGCGTTTGGAGGGATGTGCCTCATCCGTCTTCGCGGGGAAGGCGACCGTCCCGAGCGGCTGGTGGCGGCGCACCGGGAGCCGTTCGGTGACGCGCTCGTACGGGAGCTGCGGGCGCCCCTCGAGCTCGGAGGCGTCATGGACTCGCTGAGCGGCGGCACCGGCCGCAGCGCCGTCTTCCGGACCAGCGACGAGTTCCTGCGCGCCATCGCCGGTTCCGAGTCCAACCTCGCAATCCTGCGGGAGCTGCGGGCGGCGAGGTGGATCGTGGCGACCATGGTCGCTCGCGACTCGGTCCTCGGCGCGCTCGCGGTGGCCGAGGATCACTCCACGACGATCGCCGACGCGGACGCGGAGGTCGTCGCGGATCTCGCGGACCGTACCGCCATGGCCGTCGCGGGCGCGCTGCTGTTCGCGAACGAGGAGCGCGCACGAGAGGAGGCCGTGGCCGCGGCCGGGCGCACCGCCCGCATCCAGGCGGTGACGGCGGCGCTCAGCGCGTCGGTCTCCCCAGACGAGGTGGGCGCGATCATCGCCCGCGAGGCGAGGGATGCGATCGGCGCCGTACGCGCCGCCGTGTACGAGCGCGCGGAACCGGACGGCACGACCGCCCTGCTCGCGGCCGCCGGGTACACCGATGCGCAGATCGAGCCGTTCCGCGTGATCGAAGCACTCGACCGCGGGTCGCTGGGTTCGTCCGTGGCCGCGCGGGGGGTCGTCTTCGTCGGCGGGGAGTCTGACCCCAGCCACGTGGCGACCTCTCCGATCGACCATCGGTTCCCGCCGGACCCCGCGGCCGTCGTCATGCCGCTGGTCTTGAAGGGGCGCCTTGCCGGACATCTGTTCCTGGGGTTCGACGAGCCCTGCGCGCTGGACATCGAGGACGTCGACATGCTGCGAGCAGTGGCGGGGATCTCCGCTCAGGTGCTGGATCGGGCGCGGCTCGTACAACAGGAGCAGGCCGCTCGGGCCGCGGCCGAACAGTCCTCCCTCCGGCTCTCCCTGGTGTCCCGGGCGAGCGCGCTCCTCGCGGTCGAGCTCGACTATCCGCGCGCGTATACGCGGCTCGCCGAGTTGCTGGTCGAACAGATCGCCGACCTCTGCCTGATCGACGTGATGGACGGCGACGCCATCCGCCGCGTCGCCGCAGCCCATACGGATCCCTCCCGCCGGGAGCTGGTCGAGGCCCTCAGAGACCGGTTCGCGCCGGCGACGCACGGGAAGCATCCGGTGTCCCGGGTCCTGCGAACCGGTCAGCCCGAGATGTCGTCCCACATGACAGAGAGCTTGCTTCGGGAGACTGCCCGGGACGAGGACCACTTCCGGATCATCACGGAGCTCGGCTTCCGGTCCTTCATGTGTCTTCCGCTCGCGGCCCGAGGACGCATCCTGGGGACGATCACGCTGGTGTCCACCCAACCGACGCGGCGATACGGCGAGCCCGACCTGGCCGTGGCCCAGGAGGTCGCGCGACGCGCCGCCGTCCGCATCGACAACGCGCGCCTGTTCGCGGCCGAGCAGGAGGCGCGGCTCGCCGCCGAGGCGGCCGCATCGCTCGTCGCGGCGCTCTCGGACGCCGTGTCGCTCGAGGACGTGCTGGACGTCGTGTCGCTCGGCATGCGCGACGCGCTCGGGGCGGCCAACAGCACCGTGGCGCTCGTGGACCCGACCGGCTCGCAGCTCGAGGTCGTTCGATGGATCGGCCGGTACGCACTCCGCTCGAAGCGGTGGTCACGGTTCGCGCTGGAGGCCGACCTGCCGATGGCGGAGGCCGTGCGCACGGCCGCCCCCGTCGTACTCGCATCCACGGACGAGCGAGATCAGCGCTACCCGCTACTGGCGGGGCTCGACTCGCCCGTCGATCACTCATTGATGTGTCTACCGCTCCAGGTGGAGGGCCGCCCGATCGGTGGGATCGCGCTCGGATACCCCGACGTGCGCACCGTCTCTCCCTCGGATTTGCGCCTGGCCATGACGCTGGCCGGTCAGGCGGCGCAGGCCCTCGGCCGGGCCGTGCTGTACGAGGCGGAGATGGAGTCGCGCCGTGAGGCGGAGCGGGCGCGCGAGCGCCTCTCGCTGCTCGCGGACGCCAGCAGGGTCCTGTCCTCGTCCCTGGACTGGAACCTGACGCTCAGCCGTGTCGCGCATCTGGCGGTCCCGGGGATCGCCGACTGGTGCGCGGTGGACGTCCTGGACGAGGGCGGGCGTATCCGACGGCTGGCGGTCGCGCACGCCGACCCGCAGAAGGCCGCCGCCGCGCGCCGGATGGAGATGGTCTTCCCGCCCGACGCCGAGGCGGGGACCAGCGCTGCCCGGGTCATACGGACCGGGGTCCCGGAATTGATCGCCGACGTCGCCGTCGAGCCGTTCGCCGAGATCGAGGACGCCGACGTGCAGCAGGCACTCGAGGAACTCGGGCTCCGATCCATCATGGTCGTCCCGCTTCCCGCGCGCGGAAACATCGTCGGAGCCATCTCCTTCGCGCTGACCGGCACCGAGCGCCGGTTCGGCCCGGAGGATCTCGAGCTCGCGGAGGACCTCGCGCGCCGTGCGGGCGTGGCGGTCGACAACGCCCGCCTCTATCAGGAACGCGACCGCGTCGCGCACACCCTCCAGCAGAGCCTGCTCCCGCAACGGCTCCCGGCGGTCCCGGGCATGGAGTTCGAGGGCCGATACCACGCGCTCGGATCCGGCAATGAAGTGGGGGGCGACTTCTACGACGTCTTCGACTCGGGCGGCGGAACGTGGGGCATGACCATCGGCGACGTCTGCGGAAAGGGTCCCGAGGCCGCGGCCGTCATGGGCGTGGTCCGGTACACGCTTCGCGCCGCGGCGATGCACGAGGACCGCCCGAGCCGGCTCCTCATGAGCCTGAACGAGGCGCTCCGGCAGCACCTGCTCGATGAACGGTTCTGCACGGTGGCCTACGTCCGTATCCGGCCGGGAGACCGCCGGGCGCGGTTGACGGTTTGCCTCGCCGGTCATCCCCCTCCCCTGATCGTCCGGGCGGATGGCACCGTCGAACGCGCCGGGCGACCCGGCACGATCCTCGGCGTCCTGGCTGACCTGTCGCTCACCGACGTCACCGTCGACCTGGACGAGGGCGACGCCATCGTGCTGTTCACGGACGGCGTGACCGACGAGCGCAGGGCCAGCGGTGCCGCGGGCGAGGCCGCCCTCGAGCGGACACTGCGGGGCCTTGGCGGCGCCAGCGCCGCCGAGATCGGGAACGCGCTGGACCGCTTGATCACCGACCCGCGATCGGAGCCGCCGCGCGACGACGCCGCCATCCTGGTCGCCCGCGTGATCCCCGCCGGCCCCGATCCTGGAGGGAGCGATTCATGACCGATCGAGAGCGCCGGATGGCGGAGAACGAGGCCGCCTTCCGGGACGTGAACGAGAGCCTTCGCTACACCGCCGCGCAGGGCACCAGTGTCGTGCACACGATGCGGCTGGTCTGCGAGTGCGGCGACGCGTCCTGTGCGGAGTTCGTCGAGGTCACGGCCGGCGAATACGAGACGGTGCGGGCGACCGCGACGCACTTCATCGTCCGCCCGGGACACGAGCTGACGGACATCGAGCGGGTCGTCGCCACGAACGACCGCTTCTCGGTGGTCGAGAAGCGCCCCGGCGATCCCGCCGAGGTCGCCACCGAGACCGACCCCCGCGGCGATTGATCTGTTCCGATCAGAGGGTTTGACCCCCGGCTGCGCGGGTAGGAACGCGCCAAGCGATCGGGCCGTGTGGCCGGATCTCCTCGACCGATCTCGAGGAATCGTGCCGGTGGGCATCCCCCCCGCCCGCGCGGCGCGTCCGTCGAGCCGGGCGGTGTCCCGTTCCGGGGCTCCGCCCGGCCCGGCGGGTCTCAACTACTTGAGCAGCCCTGCCACCACGTTGATCGTCATCGCAATCACGGCGAACCCGAAGACGTAGGACAGCAGCGAGTGCCGCACGATCGACATGCGGATGTCGTGACCGCTCACGGCCGTGTCGGAGACCTGGCAGGTCATCCCGATGGTCAGGCTGACGTACGCGAAGTCGCCGTAGCTGGGGCTCGTGGTGCCGGGGAAGTCGATGCCTCCACCGCCCGCGTAGTAGAGGTGGGCGTACCGCAGCGTGAAGACGGTGTGCACCACCAGCCAGGCGAGCATCACACTCAGCACCGCGATCGCGATGATGAGCGGACGCGCGCTGCCGGTGGATCGCGCCGCCTTCACCAGAACGAACCCCACGCCCACCAGGCTCGCAACACAGGCACCCAGCAGCAGCAGGTCCGCCGTCGTCCGTGAATCGTCCTCGGCCGTCGCGTGGTCGGCGGTCGAGGCACTGTCCATCGGCACGATGGTCAGCCAGACCCACGTCACGAACGTCGCAGCCGACGCGTCCCATCCCGCGATCACCGCGATCTGCCAGGGCGAGAGGAAGGCCAGCACTGCGAGGACGACGGCGCCGACCGCGAGCGAAACGAGCGCTCGCGCGCGGGCGCTCGTGATTTCGCCAGCCCCGCGGTTCACGGGCTCGGCCTACGCGACCCGTGAATCGGCCAGGGCGGTATGCAGGCGAACCACCACACCGTCGTCCAGCGAGCGGAGCTGCACCAGATCGCAGAGCTGATTCACCAGCCAGAGTCCCCGCTGCCCCTCGGCCATCGGCTCGGGAAGGGCGCGGCCGACGAGCGGGTCGTCGATGTGCCCGTGATCCCGCACCTCGCACACCAGGGTGTCTCCCTCCTGCCAGATCCGCAGGATGCCGCCGCCGCCGCCGTGGCGAACGCTGTTGGCGGCGACCTCGGAGACGGCCAGGGCGAGGTCGTCCGCGCGAGCCGGGGTCACGCCCGACTCCAGCGCCCGGGTAGACACCAGCTGGCGAATCCCTCGAAGGGACTCCGCCGCCACGAACCCCGCCTCGAGCGGGTCCACGGCCGGCTCCGCCAACGGCATCCGGAAGCGGTCCGGCACACCCGACTTCGCGGAGCGCTTGGGAGTGGCGGGGAATCCTGGGACGTACGGGTGGGTCTGGAACGCGACCTCCAACTCGCCGGGCGGCAGGTTGGCGACATCGTACGGACACACCAGCCGCCACGGCGGGCCGGCCGCGAAGGCCACGTTCAGCAGCGCTTCATGCAGCTCACACTCCTGAAGCTCGGCCGGGCTGCGTCCGGGCCAGACCGGCTCACCCACGCCGAGCGCGGTCCGCCCTTCCTGCTCGGCAACGAAGGAGCGCCAGACCGGAATGATGCGGGCCGGATTGCGGCCGACCTCGCGCATGTCCATGAAACGGATCGAGGCGCCGTCGGCTCCGAGCTCGTCGCGGATCAGCTCGGCCTTGTCCGTATCCACGGCCGCGAGGATCGACGCCCCCGACGCGATCCCGTCCCGCAGCAATGGAAGCAGGGTCGTTCCGAACGCGTCCAGCCCTTGGTACAGCAGAGCCTCATGCCGGAACGAGGAGGGATCGAGCGTGCCGGGGTTCACCGTCGTTCTCACGTTCGGGCGATCCGTTCTCATGTCGTCCTCGGGATCTTAGACAGGGCGGTACCCGCGCAAACCCCCCAAGCGGCAAACGGCCGACCAGCGTTTAGGGCATTCCGTCCACGGGAATAACAGGCCGGCAACCGATTCCCCGGTTCAACGGTTCGACCAAGGAGTGATGTCGCGATGAACAAGAGCACGGGTGCAGGGCTTCTCGGCTTCGGAATCGTCCTGGTGATCGTCGGCGCGATCCTCGAGTTCGCGGTGACGGCGACCGCCACGGGGTTCAGCGTACACACGGTCGGCGTGATCCTTCTGAGCGTTGGGATCGTGGCGTTCCTGCTGGGCCTCGTGTTCATGGTGATGGGAAGCTCGCGGAGAACGACGATCACGAACGACGTGCGCAACACCCCGGACGGCGGGCAGCAGCGCGTGGTCGACCAGCGCGACAGTCTGGCTCCATAGCCTCAGCCTTGGATGCCCTCGCCCTCGCCACCTCGAGGGCGAGGGCCGCCGGCTTTCGAAAGACTAGGAGCGCCCCGGCAGGAACACGCAGAAGCAGGCGCCGCCGCCGGGGCGTTCCTGGACCCAGGCGCTGCCGTGATGCAGCTCGGCGAACCTGGCGACCAGCGAGAGCCCGATCCCGAGACCGGGCGATGGCGCGGCCTCGTGGACGGCCTGCTTGAAGGGCTCGAACACGGTCGCGCGAAGCTCCTCGGGAACACCGGGGCCATCGTCCTCGACGGCGATGACCGCTCCTCCCTCCACCGTGTCCACGCGAACCCAGATGGAGGCCTCCTCCGACGTGTGCCGCACGGCGTTCGCGAGCAGGTTCTCGAGGATGCGCTCCACCTTCGACGGGTCGATCGGAAGCAGGACGCGCGCCGTCCGCACGTGGACGCGCCGCGGCTTGAGCATGTCCATGTCGGAGACCACGCGCCCGACCAGCGCCCCGAGGTCGGCCGTCTCGAGGTTCGGCTCCAGGATTCCCCGGTCCAGACGATCCAGGTCGAGCAGGTCCCGCAGGAGGAGATCGAGCTTCCGCGCGTTGGATGCCAGGCGTCCGATGAGCTCGGCCTCCTCGCCGCCGTCGAGCTCGACGTCCTGGCGTTGGAGCGTGAGCGCGATCCCGAGCACCGACGTGAGCGGGGTCCGCAGCTCGTGCGAGACCGCGTGGAGGAAGGTTCGGCGAAGCTCGTCGAGCGCCCGCAGGCGGTCGCCGGCCTGTCGCTCGACCTCGAGCGCCAGCTCGAGTTGTGTCCTCCCGTGTTGCCGTTCGGCGACCATCGCCGCTACCACGAACGACGCGAAGGCCACGGTGGCGTTGAAGATCTGCAGCGTCGCCATTCGCAGAAAGAGATCGTCCTGCGAGAACGGTCCGGTCCCGCTCTTCGCCGCCCAGATCGCGCTCGCGGAGACGATCGTCGCGGCGGTCGCCGCTCCGGGCAGCCCGAACCGCCAGGCGGCCCAGACGAGAAAGGGGAACACGAGGTACGGCACCCGGAGGTGGCTCACGAAGACCGCGTGGCTCACGATCGCCACGCCCCCGAACAGCAGGACCCCCTCCGCCGTCCGTCGCCAGTCGATCGCCCGCGGCAGATGGACGAGGCGAAGGCTGAACAGCAGCGGCGCGACGATCAGGACGCCCATCGCGTCTCCCGCCCACCACACCGACCACGTGGGCCAGAATCCGGTGTGGGCGAGTCCGCTGGATGCCAGCAGCGTGAGCGAGCCGCCCGTCGCGCTCAGGAGCATGCTCCCCAGCGCGGCGACGACGAGCGCGACCGCGTCGCGAAGACGGTCGAGCTCGGGGCGAAACGCCAAGCGCTCGAGGACGACGACGGCGATGAGCGGGGCGAGCGTGTTGCCGACGGCGATCGACCCGGCGACGAGCAGCGACGAGCTGATCGGCGCGTTCACCAGGAACGCGGCGATCGCGATCGCGGGCCAGAGCCGGCGTCCGAACAGGAAGAGCGCGACGACGGCGATGCCGGTGGGCGGCCAGATGGGCGTGACCTGGCCGTGCACGAGCGAGAGCTTGAGGCTCAGCTGTGCGGTGACTCCGTAGACGAGGGCCACCGCGGTGATCTGGCCGACGTACGCGAGGACATCCGGGTGGGAGAAGCGCGACAGCTGGGCCGCGAGCAGCCGCCTGCCGGCACGCTCGGTATCTCTCCCCGACGATGGACCGAGGAGCCACGTGAGAGTTTCCGCCGGGCGTCTGGAGTGAGGCGATGAACCAACGGTAGATGGCCGTATGCCGAGCCGAAATTCCCCGAACAGCCGATTTGGTGGGTCGCCCGGTCGCCCCACGCGGCTGGCCCTTCGTCGGAGGCCCAGACCACGACCGGGGCGAGCGGGACGAGAGGGTGCTCGCGCGCCAGGAGGGACTCGAACCCCCAACCTTCAGATCCGTAGTCCGGGACGACCCATGACGGCCCGTGACGGCTGGTACCGGGCAGTGCCGCCTACCTGGGCAAACGCCTGCCCCTGGTGGGCGTCCTGACGGCGGCTGACGGCTGCTGCGAAGCGGTGTGGCAGGAAAGTCAGGCAGAAGTCCTTGGGGTCGGCCCAGGCGTCCCAGGGGGCATGGCGGCGGCACCGTGCAGCGCTTCCGCAACCCGCCCGCAGTCCGTCGGATGGTCGCTCGCAATTCTTCAGGGTCGAAGTTGAAGGAGACCCGATCCGGTTCGGCGTCCACCAGGTAAGCGAGGCCCCCGGCCAGGGTGGAGGCGGCTGTCTTGCGGACTTCCCGTGCTTCATCTTCCCGGAGTTCGGCCTGTCGCTGTTCCGCTGCCTGTTCATCCCTCGCCTGCTGGGCTTTGAGGGGTGGGCAAGGCTCCTTCGACACGAAAGCGAAGGGGCCGGGCGGTTTCCCGCCCGGCCCCTTCGATCAGCTACTCAGCACCGCGCCGCCCCTCGAGGGGGTTGCGCCGCGGATGTGCGGTTGCCTTACGAGCTGGCGATGTCGCCGGAGTTGCCGGTGTCGGCGTTGGTCCAATCATGGTAGATGAGACCCGTCCGCCAGCGTGGTACGAGAGGCTGTACTGGCCGACGCTGTACGTTGCGCCTGCACCGAAGAACCCGGTCACCCAGCCAGCGGTGTCGCACTGAGTCCAGCTACCGGAGCCAGTGCCGTACGTCGTCAGGTTGCAGGTACCGCTGGGGTTGAACCCACCGGTGCCCGGCGTGACCGTCATGGTGAAGGTGCCTCGAACCTCCCAGTGACGCCCGACTTGATCTGGTCGCCGGGGCCTGTGTCACACGATGCCGGGCTCAGGCCCGCGTAGGTGGAGAAGTGTCCCTTCTGGAACTTCTGCACCACCGTGTAGTCCCCGCCGCCGCCAGCGGGCAGCGTCACGACGAAGTTGCGTACGAACAGGTCTTGGGCCCAGTTGTTGCCGCAGGTCCCGGAGTCAGGCGTGGTGGCCGTGTACGGGCCGTCCTTGAACGTCCCCCCGGCAGAGGTGGACGCGCTGCTGGTGGCTGCGAGGCCGAAGACGGCGATCGCAGCCGTGAACAGAACGATGATGCTCTTTCTCATTGGTGTTCCCCTTCTCGATACGACGAATGGGACTGGTTCCCTCTCGCACGCCTCCTTAAGGGCGCGATCACTACCGCTCGGGCATTGACCCGGACGCGGACCTGCGGGAGCTACTTGCCGCCGCCGCTGCGCTCTGTAGCGCTGCGCAACGTAGAGCCTATCAGGGGTGTGGCGGCAATGCAAAGGATCCGCTACGTAGTAGGGTATTCTCATGGCAGACAGGAGGAACGGCTCACGGAGCGGCTGATGGTCCAGCTGAGCCCCCGGGACCTACGCGCGCTCCAGGCGATCGCAGACGACATGGAGCGCCCCCTCTCATGGGTCGCCCGTCGGGGGATTCGGCTCTACATCTCCCAGGAATCCTCGAAGCGGAGGAGACGCTGTCTCGCGGTGACCACATCGTCGAGGGGATGCAAAGAGAGGCCCGGGAGCGCCGCAAGGCGGGGGGCAAGAAAACAGACGGTGGTCCGCTGAAGCCCTAGCTCCGGGCTACGAGCCTCCTCCACACGTCGGCGACCTGGCGCTGAAGGCGGGGGTCCATCCGAACGTGATAAGCGAACGGCTGGGGCATTCCACGGTCGCCATCACACTGGACACCTATTCGCACGTAACCCCCGCGCTTGAGGAGAAGCAGCTGTACGCGTAGCAGGGGTCATTTTTGGGGGCGGCAGAAGTTGGGCAGAGTTCGGCGACCGTCGGCCGATTCCGACGACCCGCGCCCGTGGGACGCGGGTCGTCACCTGCGCAGATGCTCGCGCGCCAGGAGGGACTCGAACCCCCAACCTTCAAATCCGTAGTCTGACGCTCTATCCAGATTGAGCTACTGGCGCGTGCGCGGAGAGGGGGGGATTCGAACCCCCGAGGGGCGCAAACCCCAACCGGTTTAGCAAACCGGCGCCATAGACCGGACTAGGCGACCTCTCCGGACCGAGTCTAACGAATCACCATGCGTGGCGCCCCTCCTTTCGGACCAGGGGCGCCTCCCCCTCATCCTTTCGACCGCCGCCGAGAATCGATCCACGGCCTGATGCGGCGGATGACGCCGGCCCATACCTTCGACCTCGGTACACGCACCAAGTGAGGAGGAGGAGATGGGCGGCGACATCGGAAGGGACCTCGTCGTGGAGGCCGTCGGCCTGACGAAGCGCTTCGGGCGGCGAACCGTGGTGGATCACGTCGATCTGTCCGTGCCCCGGGGCTGTGCTTTCGGGTATCTCGGCCCGAACGGCGCGGGCAAGACCACGACGATCCGGATGCTCCTCGGCCTGACGTCCGCCGACGAGGGCGGCATGCGGGTGCTGGGCCATCCGGTTCCGGCCGAACGATCGGCGGCCCTGGCGCGCGTCGGGGCGATGGTCGAGGAGCCGAAGTTCCTCGACCACCTCAGTGGCCGTCGGAACCTCGAGATCGTCGCCGCGGTCCGGGAGCCCGAGGCGATGGGCCGCATCGACGGAGCGATGGAGCGCGTCGGACTTCGCGACCGGGCGCACGATCGCGTCGGCAAGTACTCGACCGGCATGCGACAGCGCCTGGGAGTGGCCCGTTGCCTGCTGGCCGATCCCGAGCTGCTGATCCTGGACGAGCCGGCGAATGGCCTCGACCCCGGGGGGATCCAGGAGCTCCGCTCGATGATCCGCGCCCTCGTCGACGAGGGGCGAACGGTCATGCTCTCCTCCCACCTGCTGGACGAGGTGGAGAAGGTGTGTGACATCGCCGCCATCCTCGACCGTGGCCGGGTCGTCGCGCAGGGACCGATCTCCGAGCTGGCGGCCGCCGGCGCACGGTCGCTCGTCGTGCGCTCGAGCGATACGGGTGCGGCGCTCACGATCCTGGCGGGTCACAGCGCCATCCAGGCTGTGCAGGAGGACGGTCACGGGGTCCGCGCGGAGCTCGGCTCCGTTTCCGACGACGAGGCGAGAGCGCTGGCGGCCGACCTCAACCGGCGAATGGTGGAGGCCGGCATCGAGGTGTACGGGATCGACCTTCCCACCGCGACGCTCGAGGAGCGTTTCCTCGAGATCACCCACCGGATCCAGGAGGAGGTGCCGGCATGAGCGAGAAGAGCACGACCATCGACCAGAGCCGTGGGGCGCGGATGTTGCCACGCTCGCAGGGTCTCACCCTACGAATGGTGTGGGCCGAGTTCACGAAGGTCCGGACGCGAATCGGCTTGGTGGCGGGGACGGCGATACTCACCGTCGGCGCGGCCGTGCTCGTGTTCGGGATCAACGCGTCCCTGCACGCCGGGAATCCGGTGAAGTACGGACCGGCGGGCGGTGTGCAACACCTCGCGGCGGCCCTCGGGTGGGTCGCGGTCCTGAGCAGCTTCGCCGCGATCCTGGTGGGAGCGACCGCGGGGGCGGCCGACGTGCAGACGGGCCTGTTCCGGGATCTCGTCAGCACCGGGCGCTCTCGCGTCGCATTGTTCGCGGCCAGGGTCCCCGGCGGGCTCGCGCTCATCTGGCCGTTCACGGCGGCAGCGTGGGCAGTCGCCTGTGCCGGGTCGGTGCTCTTCGCGGGAGACCTGGCGATGCCCACGATCGCGGACATGATCGCGGGAGGCGCCTGGGTCCTGTTGACGACCACATGCATGTACCTCCTGGCCGTTGGGCTCGCCTCGGCGACCGGGTCCCGGACCGCCACGGTCATCCCCATCCTGCTCTGGCAGTTCTTCCTATCGTCGGTGCTGGTTGGAATGCCGGGGCTGGGGGTCCTTCGTCAGGGCATCCAGATGGTTGCGCTGACGCGGTTGATTCCCGGTGAACTGCAGTCGGGGCCATCAGACACCCTGATCTCGAGCATGTCCGTGGGGTCCGCCGCGGCGGTGCTGGTGGCGTGGGCCATCGTTCCGCTGGCGCTCGGGGCGTGGCGCACGGTGACGCGCGACGCGTGAGACGGGCAGGCGCGAAACTGGCGTAACGTCTGCTCGTGAACGTATGGAGGATGGCGAGATGAGCGAGGCGCGGGGTCGGTCGGGGAGGTTCCGCCGGCGGGCGCCCCCCTGGACCGACGCCGCGCTCGCTCTCGTCCTGCTGTTGTCGGCGGGGGACGGCCGTGGTCCTCGTCAACGCCTCAGGGTCGTCCGATGGCCGCGTGACGACGACGACCCCAAGCGTCTGGTTGATTCCGCGCTCACCGCGCTGCTCCTTCTCCAGACGCTCCCCCTCGCGTTTCGTCGCGTCTACCCGGTTCAGGTCCTGGCGATCGTGACGGCGGCGTCGGTCCTCCTGGCGTTCCCCGGACGGAGCCCCCTCGAGCCGATCGTCCTGTTCATCGCCCTGTATTCCGTCGCCGCACACACCGACCGGCGCGTCGCCATCAGGGCCGGACTCGCGACCCTGGCGGTGGTCGCGGTGCGGTTGGCCCTGATCGGGAACGTGGGCCCGCTGGAGGCGATCACCGAGATCGTGTTCCTGTCGCTCGGCTGGATGGTCGGCGCGTACTTGGGAGAGCTGCGCGGGCGCGCCGAGCGCATCCGGCGGGAGCAGGAGAACGAGAAGCGGCGCGCCGTGGCGGAGGAGCAAGCGCGGATCTCACGGGAGTTGCACGATGTCATGGCGCATTCGCTGAGCGTGATGGTCGTGCAGGCCGCAGCGGCAGGGGACGTGTTCGAGGCGTCGCCCCAGCGCGCCCGGGAGGCGCTGCGCTCGATCGAGTCGGCGGGCCGGCTGGCGCTCGGCGAGATCAGACGGGTGCTCGATGTGGTGAAGCCGGTCAGAGGGGATGCGCCGGAGCTCGAACCGCGACCCGGCCTGTCACGGCTCGGACACTTGCTGGACGAGTTCCGTGCGGCCGGCCTTCCGGTGACGCTGACGGTCGAAGGGACCCGGCCCGAGGTTCCCGAAGGCATCGACCTCTCCGCGTACCGGATCGTCCAGGAGGCTCTCACCAACTGCCTGAAGCACGCCTCGGGCGTCACGCGGGCCACCGTGCTCGTTCGGCACGACCCTGCCTCCCTCACCGTGGAAGTGTGCGACGACGGAGTGGGTGCGTCCCCGCCTTCCGGGCGGAGCGAAGATGGGATCGGCCGTGGCCTGATCGGGATGCGCGAACGGGTGGCCCTGTACGGCGGAGACCTCGTGGCCGGGCCCCGGCCCGGCGGCGGGTTCGAGGTCCGTGCCCGATTCCCCCTCGGCTCGGAGCCCGGATGACATCCGGGTCCTCCTGTGCGACGACCAGGCGTTGTTCCGCAGCGGCTTTCGGATGATCCTCGAGGCACGCCCCGACATCGAGGTCGTCGGGGAGGCAGAGGACGGGCTGCAGGCCGTGGAGCTGGCTCTCGGCACGAAGCCCGACGTCATCCTGATGGACGTGCGCATGCCGCACCTCGATGGAGTGGGGGCCACGCGGAGGATCGCGGAGAGCGGCAACGAAGCCAGGGTCATCGTCCTGACGACGTACGACCTGGATGAGTACGTGTACGACGCGATCCGGGCCGGCGCGAGCGCCTTCCTGCTGAAGGACGTGCAGCCCACGCAGCTGGTCGACGCGATCAGAGTGGTGGCCCGCGGCGAGGCCCTGCTGGCCCCGACGGTCACGAGACGCCTGCTCGACCGGTTCGCCCGCTCGTTGCCGGAGGCCGGTCCACCGCCCGCGGCCCTGTCGAGCCTCACTGAACGGGAGGTCGAGGTGCTGCGGCTCATGGCGGGGGGTCTGTCCAACGCCGAGCTCGCGGAGCGCCTCGTCCTGTCCGAGGCGACCGTGAAGAGCCATGTCTCGAACGTGTTGCGCAAGCTCGGCGTTCGCGATCGCGTCCAGGCCGTGATCCTCGCCTACGACGCCGGGCTGGTCCGTCCGGCATCGGATCAGCGCTCGCCGGGGGCCCCCGAGGGTCGCCCAGAGTGAAAGACAATCACCATGCCCGGTGCCCCCGTCCGTGAAGGGCTGCTGTTAGCATCCGCCCGAAGTGCCCACCGCTCCGCCTCCCAAGCACGCCACCCCTCGCCGATCGGCCGTCTCGCGCGTGGCGCTGGCGGCCGTGGTCGTGGTGCTGGCCGCCGGGGTGACCGTCGGGGTGGTCGTCGCCCGGAACGGGTCTGCCGGGACGGCACGTCCCGCCACCGCCGGCACGCCCGCGACGGCAACGGCCTCCGGCCGGCCCAACATCGTCCTGCTGCTGACCGACGACCAGCGCTGGGACGAGCTGTCGAACATGCCGTCGGTCGAGAGCCAGATCGTGGACAAGGGCGTGACGTTCTCGAACGCGTTCGTGGTGGACCCGCTCTGCTGCCCCAGCCGGACCACGATCCTCACCGGCAAGTACTCCCACTCGACGAAGATCTACAGGAACCGCCCGCCGAACGGCGGGCTTCCCGTCCTTCGAGCCCGAGGAGGGGTCGACGATCGCGACGTGGCTCCACGACGCCGGGTATCGCACGGCGCTCATCGGCAAGTACCTGAACCAGCTACACGCCGAAGGACGCATCGCACGTGCCGGCCGGCTGGGACGACTGGAAGGCGCAGGCGCTGACGGGCACCGGCGAGGGCGGCAGCGGCTACTACGACTACGCCGTCAGCGACAACGGGACGCTGGTCAACTACGGATCGCGATCCGTCCGACTACTCCACCGACGTCTTCGGCCGGTACGCGACCGACGTTCATCCACGACACGCCGGCGTCGCAGCCGCTGTTCCTCTACTTCGCCACGCGCGCGCCCGCACGTGCCGGCCACGCCGCCGGACCGCTACCGGCACGCCTGTCAGGACCTGGCGCCGCTGCGGCCGCCGAGCTACAACGAGGCCGACGTCTCGGACAAGCCGCACTACGTGCAGATCGTCCCGCCGGATGTCGAAGGCCGTGCAGGTCGAGGAGGACCGCATCCACCTTCGCCACTGCCGAGTCGCTGCTGGGCGTGGACGACGCGGTCAGCGACATCCTGGGTGCCCTGGAGGACACCGGCCGCCTGTCCGAACACGCTGATCCTGTTCGCCTCGGACAACGGCCTCCACTTCGGCGAGCACCGGCTGATCAGCAAGAAGGTCCCGTACGAGGAGAGCATCCGCATCCCGATGGTCATCCGCTACGACCCCGTGACCGACCTGACCGCACGGACCGACGCCCACATGGTCCTGAACCTCGACTTCGCGCCGACGTTCGCCGCGGCCGGCGGGGTGGCGGCGCCCGGCGCGGAGGGCCGGAACATGCTGCCGCTGCTCGACGGCGCGATCCGTGCCCTGGCGGAAGGACTTCCTCATCGAGCACTGGGAGCCGTCCTCGACCCCGCACTGGGTCCCCGCGTACTGCGCCGTGCGCATCGACGCACGACATGTACGCCGAGTACATCACCGGCGAAGAAGAGCTCTACGACCTCCGGAAGGATCCGTACGAGCTGCGCAACGTCGCGAGCGACGCCGCGTACGCCACGCTCAAGGCGAAGCTCCACGCGCGCATGGTGAAGCTCTGCTCGCCTCCCCCGCCCGGCTTCACCCCGTAGCCCCGCACGGCAGCAGGCCCGAGGCCTGCTTCGCCTCCAGGACGCGGAGCGCCGCTTTGTCCACGAGCTGCTTGAACGACGGGTCGTCGTCGGCCCGTGCCACAAGCGCGTCGGCCATCTGCGCGGCCGGTCCCGCGGTCTTCGACACGATCATGTCGCCGCCGGCGTGGATGAACTCGATCGCGCGGTCGGCGGGCGGCACGTCCGCCACCGCCACGGCCGCCCCCAGGTCGTCGGAGACGACGACGCCACGGAATCCGAGGTCGGCCCGGAGCATCGTCTGGATCACCGCGGGCGAGAACACGGCGAGCCGATCGGGATCGATGCGCGTGTACGTGGCGAGGGCGACCATCACGAACGGGACCCCGGTGCGGATCGCCCGGTGGAAGGACGCCAGGTACGGGTCGTGATGGCCGTCGTCACGGTGTCGGTCACCTGCGCCGTGAAGTCCGTGTTGCCGACCACGCGTCCCAGCCCGGGGAAGTGCTTGGCCGTGGTCGCGATGCCGGCCGCGCGCATTCCCCGGATGAACGCCGCGCCGTGGCGCCCGGTCGTGGCCGGGTCGTGGCCGAAGGCGCGCTGGAGCGCGCCGATGGGCTGGTTCTGCGCGTCCGTCCCCGGCGGGACGACGTCCATCACCGGCGCGAAGTCCAGGTTCACACCGGCGGCGGCCAGCTCGTGTCCCCACGTGGTCGCGTCGGCGCGCAGTGCCGAGGGCGCCAAGCCGCCCTGTTCGAGCGCGCTCGGGATCGTGGAGAACCCCGGACCCTGGAGCGCCTGGACCTGACCGCCCTCCTGGTTGGCGGCGACGTAGAAGCGCACCCCGCCCGTGGCCTCGGGCGACGCCTGCGCCTGGACGGCGTCCGCGACCGCCCGGACGCCCTGGACACCGGTCGTGGTCGTGGCGACGAACCAGACCGAGCCGACGTGGTGCACCCTGATCGCCCGCCGGGTGGCCGGCCCCAGACGGTCGCCCGCCATGCCCAGCAGGAACAGCTGACCGACGCGCTGCGGACTCGCTGAGCGACCGGAGCACCCGCGCCGCGCAGGACTGGGGCGACTCAGTGACGCTCCCCGAGGGGCGGGGGGTGGGCTCGTGCGAGCCGCCGCCGGCACCGCACGACGACGCGGCCAGGCTCAGAGCGAGCAGCACACCCACGGAGGCGCGTGGACGAAGGAAGACCATGCGATGCATGGTCGCAAACGGAACGTGATTCCGGGGGATGCCTGGGTGGTCAGTGACCGAGCGTCGGGCCGCCGTGATGGCGGCGACGGCGGCCGTGCGCGTCGGCGGCGTCGTCGGCCTGAGTGCCGGAACCGTCAACGCCTCCACCGTCGTCCGTGCTCCCGATGACCATGGGACCATCGTCGATCGTCGGCGGAACGAGGTCTGCGCGCGGACGTTCGGCCACGGCCGTGCCGACCGACCCGGTCCGGGCGCTCATCTCCGTGCCCTCGCCGGAGCGGGCCACGGCCCACGGCTTCTGGTCGTCGTCGTCGGATCGACCGCCGCCGTTCGAGCGCGGACCGCGCTGGTCGTCCTCGTCGTCGGCCGGGCCGCCGATGCGTTCCTTGAGGGCCCGGACGCTCTCGTCGCGCTCCTCGCGCGTCGGCTCGTCCTCGTCCTCGTCCTCGTCGTCCCGCCGCGCCGCGTCCTCCCAGTGAGCGACGTTCTCGGCCGCCATCGGCTTGGCGAACAGGTACCCCTGACCGAGCGGACAGGACTCGCCCACCAGGAACTCGCGCTGCTCCTCCGAGTCGATGCCCTCCGCCAGCGGCACCATGCCCAGGCTGTGCCCCAGCTGGATGATGGCGCGGGCCATCATGGCCGCGTCGTCGTCGTCGGGAAGCTTGCGGACGAAGGACTGGTCCACCTTCAGGATGTCCACCGGCAGGTCCTTCAGCCGGCGAATCGACGACAGCGCCTTGCCGAAGTCGTCGATGGCGATCTTCAGGCCCGCATCCCGGAACTGCTGGAGGACGCGGCGGGTCCGGTCGGGGTCCGCCATCGCGGCCGTCTCGGGGACCTCGATGACGATCGTCTCGGGATCGACGCGCGCCGCGCGAAGGGTCGACGTGATGCGTTCCACCAGGTTGGGCTGCCACAGCTGCCGGGGCGACAGGTTGATGCTGATGTCCAGCTCGAGTCCGTCCTCGCGCCAGGTTCGCGACTGGCGGCAGATCTCGTCCACGACCCAGTCACCGACCGCCTCGATCAGGCCCATGTCCTCGGCGGCGAGGATGAACTCACCGGGGGGAACCAGATCGCCGTTCGAGTCGCGCCAGCGGAGAAGCGCCTCGACGCCGACCAGGTCCTTGCCCTCCAGGTCGACGATGGGGTGGTAGTGCAGCACCCAGTCCTTGCGCTCGACGGCCTTGCGCAGCTTCGTCGTGAACGACAGTCCGCGCACGGGGTCGTCCGCGTCCTTCGAGAACAGCACGTACCCGCCGGGCCCCGTCTTCTTGCTCTTGCGCATGGCCATGTGGGAGTGCTCGAGCATGGTGGGGCCGTCCTCGGCGTCCAAGGGGAAGATGCTGATCCCGATCGACGCCGTCACGTAGAACTCGTTGTCGGCCACCATGAACGGCGCCTGCAGCGCCTCCTGGATCCGGCTGGCCTCGGCTTCCGCCACCAGCAGCGCGTTGTCGGCGCTCGACCGCAGCGAGCTGCCGCTGCCGCGTTCCTTGCCGGCCAGCAGCAGCAGGAACTCGTCGCCCTCTTGGCGCGCCACCAGGTCCGCCTCCTGCGCGGCGTCGCGCAGCCGCACGGCCACCTGCCGCAGGAGCTCGTCGCCCCCGTCGTGCCCCAGGCTGGAGTTCACCAGCTGGAAGTCGTCCAGGTTCAGCGTCAGCGCGGCCACGGCCAGGTTGTGTCCTCCGGCGCGCAGCAGGACCTGCTCGATGAACTCCTCGAACATCGGCCGGTTGGGCAGGCCGGTCAGCTCGTCGTGGTACGCCCGGTAGGCGTCGTTCTGCTCACCCTGCCGCTGGCTGGTGATGTCCACGATGATGCCCTGCACCACGGCCGGACGCCCCGAGGTGTCGCGCGGGACGATCATGCTCTCGCGCACCCAGACGGTGCTCCCGTCGCGGGACTGCATCCGGTACTCCAGGTGCAGGGGCTCGCCGGTCGTCCGGGCGCGCCGGTAGTCGGCCAGCACCCGGTCGCGGTCCGCGGCGAACAGCGACTTCGAGCGCAGCGTGGGGTCGTTCCGCCATTCGGTCGGCGAGATGCCGAGCATCTGCTTGATCTGCGGGCTCACGTACAGCGTGCGCATGCCCTCGTCTGCCACCGCGGTGTACGACACGGCCGGAAGACCCTCCACGATCGTGCGGTACTTGCCGCCCTTCGTGTCGGGGTCGTCGTCGGCCTCCTTGCGCCGGACGAACTCCGCCACCTCGACGCCGACGCCCTCCAGGGTCGAGATCAGCGAGTCGTCGGGCCGCTTGGCGTCCTTGCTGTACAGCTCGATGGTGCCCAGGACCTCCTGCTCCTGGCGGATCGGGAATCCGATCGTGCCGAGGTAGCCGGCCAGGGCGGCCGTCGACGCCGTCGGGACCTCGCTCCCGCTTCCTTCGCCGCGTTGCCACGATCCGACGCGGTGCAGCGAGTTGGTACCGGCGTCCACCAGCGACATGACCCCGACGTCCCACCCCAGGTGCTCGCAGACCACCTCGAGCACGCGCGGGGCTGCATCGGGCAAATAGGCGGAGCCGGCCAGCACCGCCTTGACGGTCTCGATCACCGCAAGGCGCTCTGCCTGCCCCGAACCCATCTTGTCGGCAGTCACGGCACCACCCCTGTCGAAGCCCACCGGCGGGATGCCGGCGGCTCGAAGCGTCCTTCAATGGTTTCGGTGCTCCGGGGGGTCGGGTTAAGCCGATCGGCCATGACCATGTCCTACCCGTTGACCGCGTCTGGGTGGGGGCGGGCGGCGTCGTGCACCAGGTGCAGGCCGCCGCGCCGCTGGAGGCTGGCCTCGATCTCGCTCGCCGGAACCGGCTTGCTGAACAGGTACCCCTGGCCGAGGATGCAGCCGGCGTCCACCAGGAACCGCCACTGCTCCTCGGTCTCGATCCCCTCCGCCAGCGGGGTCATCCCGAGGCTCCGCCCCATCTGGATGATGGCCAGGACGATCGCCGAGGCGTCGGCGTCCCGGGGGATGTCCTTGACGAAGGAACGGTCGATCTTCAGCAGGTCCACCGGCATGTACTTGAGCCGCGACAACGACGAGTACCCGGTCCCGAAGTCGTCGATCGCCAGGTGCAGGCCGCGCTCGTGCAGGTCGCGCAGGACCCGCTGCGTGCGGTCGGGGTCGCTCATGGCCGCCGACTCGGTGATCTCGATCGTGATGCGCGACGGGTCGACGTTCGCGGACTGCAGGCGCAGCAGGATGCGCTGCCCGAGGTCGGGCTGCCACAGCTGACGCGGCGACAGGTTGAACCCGATCTTCAGCGGAATGCCGGCGTCGGTCCACTGCCGGGACTGCCGCGAGATCTCGGAGAGGACCCAGTCCCCGATGGCGCCGATGAGGCCCATCTCCTCGGCCAGTGGGATGAACTCGCCGGGCGCGATCAGGCCGCCCTCGGGGTCCTGCCACCGAACCAGCGCCTCCACTTCGACCATCTCGCCGCTCTGCAGATCCAGGATGGGCTGGTAGTGCAGCGTCCACTGCCGTTCCTCGACGGCCTTGCGCAGGCGCGTCGTGAACGAGAGCCGGTTGACGTTGTCCGAGGCCTCGCTCGAGTACAGCACGTACCCCCCGGGGCCGCCGCGCTTGCTCCGGTACATCGAGGCGTCCGCGTTCTTGAGCAGCTGCGCCGCGTCCTGTGCGTCCACCGGGAACACGCTGATGCCCATGCTCGCGGAGACGAAGAACTCGGTGTCGGCCAGCTGGAACGGCGTGCGGAGCGCGGCCTGGATACGCTCGGCCACGCGCTGCGCCGACTGCGTCGCGAACTCGACCGAGCCCACTCCGACGTCCTCGGCCGGCCGTTCGATGTCGGCGAACAACAGCAGGAACTCGTCGCCGCCCTGCCGCGCAACCAGATCGGTGTCGCGCGTCGCCTCGTGCAGGCGGCCGGCCATCTGGCGGAGCAGCTCGTCGCCTGCCTCGTGGCCCAGGCTGTCGTTCACGAGCTTGAAGTTGTCGAGGTCCATGTACAGGACCGCGACGGCCAGGTCGTTGCGACGCGCGCGGGCGATGGCCAGCTCGAGGTGCTCCTCGAACATGGCGCGGTTCGGCAGGTGCGTGAGCTTGTCGTGGTAGGCGAGGAACGCGATCTGCTCCTCGGCCTGCTTCCGCTCGCTGATGTCGCGGACGAACGCCGTGTACAGGGGTGGGCCCTCGGTCGGCACCCGCGTCATCGTGATCTCGATGGGGAACGTCGTGCCGTCCTTGTTCCTGGCCATGACCTCCGCCCGCTCGCCCATGCGGATGCCGCGGCCCCGGGAGAGGTAGCCGGTCAGCCCCGGCGGATGGTTCTCGCCCACCGCGGGCAGCGCCACCAGGTCGACGATGTTCTTGCCCGTGACCTCCCCGCTCAGGTAGCCGAAGCTCCGTTCCGCCGCGGGGTTGAACTCCACGATGGCGCCGGCGTCGTCCATGATCACGATGCTGTCCAGCGCGGCCTGCATGATCGCCCCGGTGCGCGCCTCGCTGCCCGAGAGCGCCTGTACCGCATGCGTGCGCTGGATCGCCTCGGCCAGGACGTTGGCGACCGCGAGCAGGAAGTGCACGTCGTCCCCGGTGAACTCCCGGGCGGTCACGCTCGCCGCACCCAGCACACCCCAGGGCTGCCCCTCCCCCGCCAGGACGGCCATCGCCGAGCCGATCACGCCGTGCTCGCGGAAGACGGGCGCGACGGCGAAGCGGGTCTCGCGGCTCAGGTCCTCGCTCACGACGGGCTGGCCGGCCGTCAGGGTGTAGCCGCCCTGCGAGCCGTCGTTCGCCGGCATCGTCGACTTGCCGATCGTGCCGTCCTTCCATCCCTCCCCCGCGCGTATCCGCATGCCGCCGCGGTCCGGAAGCACCTCGGCCACCACCGAGTAGCGGACCTCGAGGGTCTGGGCGACCAGGCGCGCCGCCTCCTGCAGCAGCTCATCGAGGTTCTCGTCGACCAGCGCGCGCTGCCCCAGCGCGGCGACCGCGGCCTGCTGCCGCTGCCGAACCTGGACGGCCCGCAACATGCGGTCGAACTCGCGGCCCACGTTGATGATGGCGTCACGGCCGCGCGGCTCGTCCGCCTCGGGCAGCCGGACGGCCAGGTAGCCGTTGGCGACGAGCGACGCCGCCCTCCCGAGCCTGCTGACGCGGCGCAGGACCGTCCAGTACAGGATCAGCGCGAGCGCCAGGACCTGCACGCCCACGGCGACCCCGACCACCATTTTGCTGCTCGCGCCGGCCGACGCCATCGACTGGGTCAGTGGATCGAGCCTCGTGTTGAGCTCGAGCACCGCCGTTCGCTTCCCATTCGTGGTGAGCGGCGCCTCGGTGACCTGCAGGGCCGCGCCCGCCTCCTCGATCCGGCGATGTGTTTCCTCGCCGGTTCGCATCGTGGCCAGCGCGTCCGCCGGCGGACGCTGTCCGATGTCCCCGGAGTTCGTGCTCGCCCAGATGGTCGGTGGCGGTCCCGGACGGAACACGCGCGCAACGAGCACGAGGTCGTCCGACTCCTTGATGCGCTGCAGCAGCGCATTGATTGGCTGCGGATCGTTCGAGTTGGACGCATAGACCACCTGCACGGCGTTCTGCACTTGTCGAAGCTGGGCGTCATAACCCGACTGCAATTGGCGACGGGCGGATCCGGCCGCGTACGCGGCCAGCAGGGCGGAGGTCGCGAGCGTGATCAGGGCGAACGGAACGGCGATCTTGACCGCGACCGGCAACTGCCGGCTCAGCCCGGCGAGGACGCTCGGCAGCGCGCGGGGAGAACGCCCCAGGCTCTGCGCCGTCCTCCCCGACTCGATTGTTCGTCTTCCGCCCATGGGTCCCCACTGTGTTGGAACGAACCGGGAGGCTGCCTCTGGTATCGGCAGGTTCGCGAGCGCCGTTGAGCCTGGCGACCTGCGAGGACGCCTCGAACGGCGGACCGGGGCCCACGCCCCCGGAGGGGCCGGCCCGAATCGGACATATGGATCCACTCAGGCTTCACCGATGGAGGCCGACCCGGGCCTACACTTCGCCCCAGAAATGCCGAATCTCTGATTGGCGGGCGAGATGGAATCAGCGGACACGACCTCCAATACTCCGGGCATCGGCGGCTCGATCCTGGTCGCCGACGACTCGGCCACGATCGCACGCCTGCTCGAGGCCGAGCTGGCGGCGGCGGGATACGACGTGACCACCGTCGGGGACGGCCGGCTGGCGCTCGACACGGCCCTCGAACGGTGCCCCGACCTGGTGCTGGCCGACGTCACCATGCCCACCATGGGCGGGCTCGAGCTGACGCACCTGCTGCGGGGGAATCCCCGGACGGCCGGCGTGAGCATCATCCTGATCACCGCCGGCGGCTCCGCGGCCAAGCTCGAGGGGCTGTCCGCCGGGGCCGACGACTACATCGTCAAGCCGTTCGACACGGCCGAGCTGCTGGCCCGGGTGCGCGGCGTGCTTCGACGGGCCAACGAGCTCCGCGCGCAGTCGCCGCTCACCCGCCTGCCCGGCAACATCCGGATCCAGGAGGAGCTGCAACGGCGCCTGGGCGAGAAGGACGAGTTCGCGCTCCTGTACGTCGACCTCGACTACTTCAAGGCCTACAACGACCACTACGGGTTCGCCCGCGGCGACGAGGTGCTGCAGGCGACGGCGGAGCTGATCCGGGAGATCGCCACCGAGGTCGCGGGCCCCACGACCTTCATCGGCCACGTGGGCGGGGACGACTTCGTGGTCGTCTGTTCGGTGAACGAGGCCAAGCGCATCGCCGAGACGCTGGTGGAGCGATTCGAGGGCATGGCCCCGTCGCTCTACGACGCCCAGGACGCGCTGCGCGGGTTCATCGAGACCGAGAACCGGCTGGGCGACCTCCAGCCGTTCCCCTTCGTGTCGATCTCGATCGGGGTCGCGACCACCGAGAACCGCGAGTTCACGCACTACGCCGAAGTGGTCGGGATCGCCACCGAGATGAAGTCCGTGGCGAAGAAGACGCCCGGATCCTCCTGGGCCGCGGACAGGCGAACGGGCTGATCGCCAGGGCCCGTCGCGGGCGGGAGCTCAGGCCGCGGCTTCGTCCCTCGCCCGAACCTGCTCGCTCACGCGGTACCGCGAGATGAGCTCCTGCAGGCGATCGGCCAGGTCGCGCACGCCCTCGGCCGCCCCCTGCGACACCTGCGCGCCGGCGACGAACTGCGTGGTCATCTGGTTGATGTCGCCCATGGCCTGGGCAATCTGATCCATGCCGATCGACTGCTCGTGCGCCGACGCGGCGATCGCCTTCGCCGCCTGCGCGGTCTCGCGGATCGTGTCGGCCAGCTGCGCGATCACGTCGCCGGAGCGCTGCGCCAGCTCGACGCCGCCCTCGACCACGCGCGTGCCCTCCTCCGTCACCAGCACGGCCTGGTTCGTACCCCGCTGAATCTCGGACAGGATCGTCTGCGCCTGGGCGGTGGCCTGCTTGGACTGCTCGGCCAGGTTGCGCACCTCGGCCGCGACGACCGCGAACCCCTTGCCCTGCTCGCCCGCCTTCGCCGCCTCGATGGCCGCGTTCAGGGCGAGCATGTTCGACTGGTCGGCCAGGTCGTTCACCGTCGACGTGATGTCGCCCACCAGCTGGGTCTGCTGCGAGAGCGCCAGGATGTTGCGCGCGATCTCCTGCACCTTGTCGCGAATCTCGTTCATGCCGCTCACCAGCCGCTGGACGGTGATCGTCCCCTCGTCGGAGACCTGCGCGCTGGTCTCGGCCTGCGTGGCCACCTCCTGCGCGCGACGCGCCGCCTGCTCGGCGGAGGCGCGCACCTCCTCCACGGTGACGGCCGTCTGCGAGATCGCCGATGACTGCTCGGCCGCCGACGCCGTGTGCTGCGATACGGCGGCGAGGATCTCGGACGTGGCCGCGCCCATGCTCGAGGTCGCGTCGGACACCTGCCTCGACATGTCGCCGAGCGAGTCCACCATGCGATTGAGGTTGCCCCCCAATGCGTCCAGCTGCCGGTCGCCGCTCGCGGCGAGGCGCACCGTCAGGTCACCCGAGCCCGCGCGCTGGACGAAGATCTCCTGCTCGGCGATCCACTCCTGCATTGCCCGGTTGGCCGTGCGCTCCGCGTCGACGAGTCGCTCCAGCTGATCCGCCATCGAGTTGAACGCCGCGGCCAGAACGCCCGCCTCGTCGCGCGTCGTCACGTCCGCCCGTCGCGTGAAGTCGCCCTTGGCCAACTCGTTGGCCGCCCGCGCCAGCGAACGGAGCCGGTCGGAAATTCGTGTGGACACCACCCAGACCACCAGGAACGCGAGGACGATCCCGACGAGCGCGATCCCGAGGAGCACCTGTCGGTTCAGGCGCATCCCGGCGAGGATGTCGTCGTTTGTCTGACGCGCGCCCACCAGGTTGACGGCGGCAAGTCGGTCGAGCGACTGGGTCACGTTGATGGCCTGTGTGCGGAGCTGGTCTCCGACCATCGTCTCGGCCGCCGACCGGTCGCCGGCATCGCTCGCCGCAGTGGCCTGGTCGCGAACCTGCTGGTACCGACGATAGGTCGCCTCGAATTCGATGATGCGCTTGTGGACCCGACCGTCCGGATCCGCGTCGACCTTCTGGAGCAGCCTCCCGATCTCCTGGTCGTATCCCACGATTTCCTTGTGCAACGCTTCACGCAGTTGGGGATCGTTCTCGTCGAGCAGTCGCAGGGTCTCTGCGTAGTTGGAGGCGGCGTCCCTGGCGACGAACGTGATGTGTCCCATGCCCACGAGGTCGTTGTCGTAGATGTCGACCAGGCCGGCCTGGACCCGGTGCGACTGGATCTGTGCGGTGACGCCGACGGCCACGATCAGCAGCAGGAGCAGGGCGAAGGAACCGAGGAGCTTGGTGCGGATGTCGAGCGCCCACCCGCGGCCACTCACGGTGCGCCCAGCGACACCGTGGTCCGGCGATGCCTCGGCCGACGGTGCGGCCTGATCGTCGGTCTCGGGTTCCGCCACTGCTTCCCTCGGCTCTCTCATCGTGCCCCGGCCGGGCGCGGAGACGTCCGCCGGTGGCCCACACGGGGCACAGGCATACGCACATTGCTCAGGCCTGTCATCGGCCGATCCGATCGGCGCTTGAGCGTCCCGTTCATCGCACCGTGAAGGGGAAGACCATGCGGCGGGCGGCGTGGACCGGCCCATCCCCGCCGCCCGGTTCGCCCTCTTCCCAGCAGGCCAGCACATAGGTCCCGGGCTGGAGGTCGAACGTCCCCACCAGGGTCGACCCCGTGTCCACGTCGGCGAGCTCGCCGAAGTGCAGGAAGTCGTCCTCCGAGTCCGCCCCCTTGGCCTTGGCGTCGTCGATGATCGTCTGCGCGTCCTGCCCCGGCTGCAGGGCGACGACCACCATCTCGTGGCGGAAGGGGAACCCCTCGGCGTTGGTGAAGGACACCTGGAACAGACCTGGGCTGATCGCGGAGGGGAATCCGTGGTACCGGAAGTCCGTCGCACGTCACACGGTAGAGACGGGGAGCGGCGACGGTGCCTTCCACGCGAGCGCGACGAGAGCGCCACGAGGACGACGAGCACGATGACGAGCCCCGACAGCACACGCACCGCCCAGTAGCCGGGCCGCCTGACCCGTTCTTCCTCGATCCTCATCGGCCACCTCCCTCCGAAGCCCGGGGCAAGCCCCCGTCCGTTGCGCCGTCGCTGACCAGGTCCTCCAGGACCTTGGCCACCGAATCCAGTGGCACGACGCGATCGGCGATCCCCGCGTCCACGACCGCTCCCGGCATCCCGTACACGACGCTCGACTCGCGGTCCTGGGCCAGGACGGTCCCGCCGATCTGGCGCAGCGGCGCGCAGCCCCTCGCACCCATCCGCCCCGATGCCCGTCAGGATCACGCCCACCGCGTTCGGCCCGTACGCGGCCGCGACCGAGCGGAACAGGTGGGTCGCCGACGGACGGTGTCCGCCGATGGGCGGTCCGTCGCTGAGCAGGACGCGGCCCGACCGGGACACGCCCAGGTGACGGTCGTGCGGAGCGACGAAGACGGAGGCGGGAGCCAGCTGCTGGCCCTGCATCGCCATCGCGACCCGCACGCGGGCCACGCCGTCGAGCCACTCGACCAATCCGCGGTCGAACCCGCCCCCGATGTGCTGCACGATCAACACCGGGACCGGGAACGCGGGCGGGAGCTTCGACACGATCTTGGCGAGCGCCGCCGGTCCTCCGGTGGAGGCGCCGATCGCGACGACCTTCACCTCGGGCCGGGAGCCGCTCCTGCGAGCCGGCGCCGGCTCGCGGCCGACCGTCGGCGGACGGCGCGTCACGACGCGGACCTTGGCCAGCTCCTTGACCGACCGGACGATGGCGCCGGCCTGCGCCTCGAACTGCGGGCTCGCCGGTCCGAACGGCTTCGCCAGGACGGTCAGGGCGCCCGCTTCGATCGCCTTGAACGACCAGGCGACCTCATCCGGCTGGACGGCACTGATCATCACGATGGGCGTCGGCGTCTCGCGCATGATCCGGCGCGTCGCCTCGAAGCCGTCCATCACCGGCATCTGCACGTCCATCGTGACGAGGTCGGGCGCGAGCCGGGCCGTCAGCCGGACGGCCTCGGCGCCGTTCACCGCCTCACCCGCCACCGTGATGTCCGGGTCGGTGGACAGGATGTGGATCAGCAGCCGCCGGGAGGAGGGCGAGTCGTCGACGACCAGGACGCGTGGCATGCCGGGCCTCAGATCAGCCGCCGCACGGCCTCGAGGAGGCCGTTCCGACTGAACGTGCTCTTCACGATGTACGCGTCGGCCCCGACCTCGACGCCGCGCGCGCGATCCTCGGGCGAGTCGAGCGACGTCACCAGGATGACCGGGAAGTCCCGGAACCGGGCGTCCGCGCGGAGACGGGCCGTCAATTGCAGGCCGTCCATGCCGGGCATGTTCACGTCCGACACCAGCAGCGAGCACCCGCCCGCGGACAGGATCTCCCACGCCTCCAGACCGTCCGCTGCGGCGCGCACCTCGAAGCCGGCCGCCTCGAGCACGCCCTTCTCGAGCATCCGTGAGACCACCGAGTCGTCGGCCACGACGACGACGGGCGTGCCGCGCGCGGGCGTCGGCGCCGCGGGCGCCGATACACGGGCCGGAGCGCGCAGTCGGTCGTCGTGCGGGCCGCGCCGGTCGCCGCCTTCACCAGGTCGGCCGCACTGAGCACCAGGATCGTCTCGCCGGAGCCCAGGATCGTGGCGCCTCCGACGCCGGGGACGCGGACCAGGGGCGGCGGCAGGTTCTTCACGACCACCTCGGGCGATCCGAGGACGCCGTCGACGAGCGCCGCGACCCGGCGTTCGGACGAGTACAGAAGGACCGCCGGGCGAACGTCCGTCCAGGGAGCGTCCTCGCGGTCGATCCCAAGCAGCGCGGCGAGCGACGTCACGACGACGGGCTCGTCGTCGATCAGGACGACGCGCCGTCCCTGGTTCTGCGCGGCGTCGGTCGGCCGGAGCCGGAGGATCCGGCCCACGCCGGACAGCGGCAGGCCGAACGTCTGTCCTGCGGCGCGCACCAGCAGGCACTGTGTGGTCGCCACCGTCACCGGCAGCGTGAGCGTGAAGGTCGTGCCGTCGCCGGGCCGGCTGTCCACCTCGACGGTGCCCTGAAGCCGTTCGACGCTCTCGTGGACCACGTCGAGCCCGACGCCCCGTCCCGAGAGGTCGGTGATGTCCTGACTGGTCGAGAGGCCCGGGCTGGAAGATCAGCGCGACGGCGTCGCGCGCGCTCATCGACGCGGCCTCGGCCTTGCCGATCACGCCGCCGGGCGAGCGGCGGCCGCCTTGACGGCGACCGCGTCGATGCCGGCACCGTCGTCGCGCAGCTCGACCACCAGCGTGCCGCCGCGCTGGGACGCCGAGACCGAGATCGTGCCCGCCCGTGGCTTGCCGGCGCGCTCCCGGACGTCCGGCGTCTCCAACCCGTGATCGAGCGCGTTGCGAATGAGGTGGGTGAGCGGCCCGCGCATCTGCTCCAGGACCGCGCGGTCGACCTCGGTCTCGCCGCCGACGATCTCGAGGCTCGCCTCCTTGCCGAGGCCGCGGCCCAGCTCGCGGACCAGTCGTGGCAGCGAGTCGAACACCGCGGACACGGGCAGCATCCGCACGCTGAGGACTTCGTCCTGCAGATCGGCGGTGGCCTGGCGGGTGCGGCGGTCCGTCGCCGTGAGCGTGCGGTCCAGCTCGATCAGCCTCGTGTGCACGTCCTCGAGGCGCGACTCGCCGTCGCGAAGGAACTCCACCATCCGGCCCAGCTCGGTCAGGCGATCCAGCTCCTCGGTCGTCGTGGCGGTCGCCGTCGTCCTGGCCTCGGCGACGTACGCGTCGATGCGGTCCCGCTCGGGTCGAGCCTTCTTCCATCCGTCCGCCCACGAGCCGAGCGAGTCCAGGACGTCCCGAAGGTCCGTGCGCCGCTCCTCCCTGGCCATCGTGGTGATCAGCAACTCGCCCACCTGCGCCATCAGGTCGTCGAGCTTCGACGTGGCGATGCGCACGGTCTCGCGTCCGCCGCCGCTCGCGGCGACGGCGGCGACGCTCTCTCGCTCGGCCGGCGCCTCCGGTTCGGGGCCGGGTGAGGGCGTCGCGGCAGGCGCGTCGCGGCCGGGCCGGCCGCCTGCTCGGCGGCCGGCGAGGGTTCGGCTGCGGGACCGGGCGCTCGGCCGCGGGGACCGCCCCCAGGCGGCCCCGGAGGGCGGCGACGTCGACCCCGGACTCGCCGCCCGAGACGGCCGCCCGGATCATCGCCCGCATCGCCTCCAGCGCGTGGTACCCGACGTCCAGCGACTCGGGCGCGCGCGCGATCTCGCCGTCGCGCATGCGGGCGAAGAACGTCTCCAGGTCGTGCGCCACCGTCGACACGTCGTCCAGGCTCACGGCGGCCGCCGAGCCCTTCAGCGTGTGCATCTCCCGCAGCAGCTTGGCGAACGCCTCGGACCCGGCGGCGTCGTCCGACCGCTCGATCTCGAGCAGGAGCGCGTCGGCCGTCTCCAGCCGCTCCTCGGCCTCGTCGCCGAAGACTCCGAGCAGCTCCCGCAACAGCTCCTCGTTGGGCATCCCCGTCACCCGCCCTGCCGGACGATCAGGCCCTGGTCGCCGAGGAGCTCCTCGACGTCGAGCACCGAGACGAGGTCCTGGGTGACTCCGACGACCGCGCGAGAGCCCCCACCGGAGGACTCCGCGGGCGACGCCTTCACCGAGCCGGCCGGCAGGCGCCGGATCTCGCCCACCGAGTCCACGACGAGGGCCACGGTGAGCCCCGCGGCGGCGACCACCACGAGCATGCGGAGGTCGTGCTCGGGAAGCCCCACCGGGACGGCGTCGGTCACCTGCAGGTAGCGGCCCAGGTCCAGGACCGGGCAGAGGCGCCCGCGAACGTTGACGAGTCCCCTCCAGAACGGCGGCGCGTTGGGCAGGGGCGCGATCTGCGCGAGCGACCGCGTCTCCTGCACCGTCGTGATGTCGATGCCGTACCGCTCTGCGCCGACGCCCAGGATCAGCAGCGAGGTCGACTCGCCCTGTTCCTCCTCTTCCAGCGGACGCGCGAGCTCACGGGCACGTTCCTCCAGGATCGCGCGGGCCGCGGCCTCAGGCGTGGACACGCGCACCGTCCTGCGCCTCGCGGTCCTCGCTCAGCAGCAGGCCGCGCTGCACGGCGGCCAGCTCCATCAGCCGCCCCGCCGTCAGGCCGTCGCCCTCGGGGACCTCGCTCTCGCGGTCCAGCTCGCCGGCGGAACGAATCACCGTCTCGATGGTCTTGATGGCGCGCTCGGTTTCGCCGAGGCGAGCGAGGAACCCGGCCAGCGCGTACTGACCCAGGACGAATCCGGGTCCAGGAACACGCAACGGCGAACGGCATCGGTCGCGCCCCGGAGGTCGCCCCGCTCGCCCAGGACCAGTCCACGCAGGTAGTGGGCCGGACCGAAGACGCCGTCCCGGGCCAGGGCGTGGTCGGCGTACCCCAGCGCCTCGTCCAGCCGTCGTTCGTTCGCGCACATCTTCCCCAGCAGGTAGCCGGGCCAGGGGTCGCGCGGACGTGCCGCGTCGAGCTCGGACAGCCGGTGTGCGGCCTCGTCGGACGCACCCGCCCGCCACAGCGCGAACGCCTCGGCCACATCCGGGCCCGGGACGGCCGCCCCGACTGCCGCGCCGCGAGACGGCGCCGGTCTCCGCGCGGGCGCCGGTGACACCCCGCGCGGACGCGGGGACGGCCGCAGCGGCCCGCCGGTGCGGCCGTGGGTGCGCCGCCCGCGCCGGCCGCCGATACACGATCGCGTCGGGAAACGATCCGGACCTCGAACGTCCGGTACCCCTCGGTCGACGTGTCCGCCGGCCCGGAGACCAACCAACCGCCCTCGCACAGCGAGTCGCGCAGCCTCCCGAGGACGCCTTCGATCGTTCGATCCCCGAAGTAGATGAGGACGTTGCGGCAGAGGATGAGGTCCATCGACTGCGTGTTGGTGGCGAGCGACGGATAGGCGTCCTCGACCAGGTTGAGATACGAGAACGAGACCATCCGCGCGATCGCCGGGGCGATGCGATACTCCTCGCCCGACCGCGCGAAGTACCGCGCCTGGGTGACGGCGTCGACACCGCGGAACGACCACGAGCGGTAGCTGCCCCGCTGCGCACGCTCGAGCGAGCCGCGGTTGATGTCGGTGCCCAGGATCATCACGTTCCACGAGCTGCGGTCGGGCAGCAGACGATCGAGCAGGATGGCGATCGAGTAGGGCTCCTCGCCGGTGGCGCACCCGGCGCTCCAGACGCGGAGCCGTCGCTCGTCCGCGCGCCGCGCGATCAGCTCGGGAATGATGTGCCGCTCGAGCGCCTCGAACTGCGCGCGGTGTCGGAAGAAGTACGTCTCGCCGATGGTCAGCTCGGCGATGAACGCCTCGAGGTCGACGGTGCTGTCGTGGGCGCTCAGGTGCGTGTAGAGCTCCGCCGGCCCGGACAGCGCCGTCCGTTCCACGGTCGCGCGCACGGCGCGCTCGAGGTCCGAGCGGCGCACCTCGGACAGCTCCATCCCGCTGCTGCGCTGGATCAGATCGCGGAATCGCGTGAAGTCCGCCTCGCCGAGAGCCTCCGGCCCCGCGGGGCTCACGCGGCCCCACCGGCCTTCGGGCTGGCCAGCGACGGATCGATGATCAGGAGCATCCGCCCGTCGACCCGGCCGATGGCGAAGAGCCCCGCGGCGTCCCGGGCCGGTTCGATGCCGTCCGAGCCGATCCGCACGATGTCGCGCGCCTCGTCGACGACGAAGCCGGAGACGTCCTCGTGCTCGATCAGCACGACCGTCGCGCTCAGCCAGTCCTCGCGCTCGGGCAGCCCCAGGCGGCGACGGCCGTCGACGACCGGGATCACGCGTCCCCGGACGTCGATGACGCCCAGGACCCACGGCGGCGAATCGGGCAGCGGCATGACCGCCGCGAACCGGAAGACCTCACCGACGTGGTCCGCGGGAATCGCGTATTCCTGGCCCGCCAGCAGGCACACGACGAATTGAGCGCCGTCGGCGCTCGGGGCGAGCTCCTGTGCGGAGTGGGAGATCGTTCGCATGCCAAGACGGCTCGCGCCTGGATCGGGCAAGCTGCCGCCTGTATCGGCAGTTGAAAATGCCTGCTTGAGAAGGGTGCTCAGGCGCCGGCGCGCCCGGCAGCCGGGAGCTCGCCCCCGAACGCCCAGGCCGCGACCTCGGGCGCCGGCATCGGGTGGGCGAACAGGAAGCCCTGGCCGACCGAGCACCCGCTGTCCACCAGGAACCGCCATTGCTCCTCGGTCTCGATGCCCTCGGCCGAGGGGCGTCATCCCCATGCTGCTGGCCAGCTGGACGATCGCCCGCACCATGCTGCAGGCGTCCTCGTCACCGGGGAGGTCGCGCACGAAGGACCGGTCGATCTTCAGGATGTCCACGCGCATGTGCTTCAGGCGGGACAGGGACGAGTACCCGGTGCCGAAGTCGTCCAGCGCCAGGCGGAACCCTTCCGCCGACAGCTGCCGCAGGATGCGCTGGGTGCGCTCGGGATCGACCATCGCCGCCGACTCGATGATCTCGATGACGACGGTCGTGGGGTCGATCCCCGACCGGTCCGTCAGGCCGACCAGCTTCGGGACCAGGTCGGGCTGGAACAGCTGCCGGGGCGACAGGTTGAAGCCGACGTCGGTCCGGACGCCCTGGCCGCGCCACCGCACCGCCTGCCGGCACAGCTCCTGCATCGTCCAGTCGCCGATGGCCTCGATCAGACCGATCTCCTCGGCGAGCGGGATGAACTCTCCCGGCGCGATCAGGCCGCCGGCCGGGTCGCGCCAGCGGATCAGCGCCTCGACCCCGACCATCGCGGCCGTGGAGAGATCCACGATGGGCTGGTAGTGCATCTCCCAGTGCTGCTGCTCGACGGCCTTCCGCAGCCTGGTGCTGAACGAGAGCCGCCGGGCCGCGTCGACGCCCTCGCTGGTATAGACGTGCGCGCCGCCCGGGCCGTGCCGCTTGCTCTGGTACATCGCCGCGTGGGCCTGTCGCAGCAGCGAGCGCGCGTCACCCGCGTCCTCCGGGTAGATGCTCATCCCGATCGAGGCCGACACGAACAGCTCGGTCCCCGACACCGTGAACGGCGACTGCAGCGACTCCCGGATCCGCTCACTGACCGACATCGCCACGGACAGCGCGTGCTCGGCCGGGTCGCCGGGCGGTGGGAGGCCGTTGCGGTCGAGGTCCGACAGCAGCAGCAGGAACTCGTCGCCCCCCTGCCGCGCAACCGAGATCCGAGTCACGCGTCGCGGCGCGCAGCCGCGCCGCCACCTGCCGGAGCAGCTCGTCGCCCGCCTCGTGGCCGAGGCTGTCGTTCACGAGCTTGAAGTCGTCGAGGTCCAGGTACAGGACCGAGAGCGCCGCGCCCAGCGGGAACGCCTTCGCGATCGCCAGCTCGAGCAGCTCCTCCAGCATCGCGCGGTTGGGCAGGCCCGTGAGCCGGTCGTGGTACGCGAGGAACTCCACCTGCTCCTCGGCCCGCTTGCGCTCGGTGATGTCCAGCATGACGCCGTGCACGACCGGGGTTCCGTCGCCCTCGCCGGGCAGGACCGCGGCCTCATCCCGGAACCAGACCACCCGTCCCTCGGCGCCGACCATGCGGAACTCCACGGCGAACGGCCGGGCCGCTTCGACCCCCGCCTCGAACTCCTCGTGCACCCGCTCGCGGTCCTCGGGATGCACGTGGCGCTCCCAGACCGTGCGGCCGGCCATGAGCTGCTCGCGGTCGATTCCCAGGAGCAGCTCGACCTGCGGGCTGACGTAGAGCGTCGTCAGGCCACGTCCGAGCTTCTCGGTGTAGACGATCGCCGGGATCTGCTCGACCAGCAGGTGGTACCGAACAGAGGTCTCGCGCAGGGACTGCTCGGCCTCGAAGGCCCGTGCCAGGACGCTGAGCTGCGCAGCCAATCCCTCCAGGGCCGCCAGCGCTTCGTCGCCGAACGACCCGACCGAGCGGTGGACCTCCAGCACGCCGGCGATCCGGCTGCTCGCGCGGATGGGAAAGCCCGCGGCCGTCGCGGCGTCCTCCGTGGCGCGCTCGGGGCGCCCCGATTCCCAGACCCGTCCGGGAACGTCCTGCGCCGGACCTAGGTGCTCGCGGGCGTCCAGGCGAGCCACCCGGTCGTCGACCGTGGTGACGGGACGCCAGGTGGCCATGCGGCGCAGGCGCTCCCGTGCAGGGTCCGCCCACCAGAGCACGGCCAGATCGGCCTCGCACGCCTCGGCGACCGCGCGAAGGGCGCCGGGCGCTCCCGCTTCGAGCGAGCCGGCCGCGCCCAGCGCCCGGCACACGCCGGCGAGGGCGGCCAGCGGCCGCCCGGGAAGTGTCGACTCGGCCTTCGGCTCGACGTCCTCGGTCATGGATGGATGCTTCGAAACACAGGGGCGATATCCATTGATCGGCACGACGGGCGTGGTTTCTTGAACACGCCGGTGGTCCGGGGAGGCGAAGCGCGAACCGCATCCTTCGTCCCTGCCGTCCACTGGCCGGCCGAACCCCCTTCGCTAGGCTTGAGGCTCGGCGCCGGTCTCCCCGGACCGCACCCGACCCGCATCGCGACCCATACAAGAGGAAGAGAGAGGAACGCACCCCATGAGCGATCAGACCAGCCTGTGGAAGCCCTTCGCCAACATGGGCACGCTGGCGGGGCACGAGGTGGTCATCACCCGGTCGGAGGGATCGACGGTCTACGACCGGGACGGCAGGGCCTACCTCGACGCCACGGGCAGCCTCTGGTACTGCAACGTGGGACACGGCCGCACCGAGCTCGCCGACGCCGCGGCGAAGCAGATGCGCGAGCTGGCCGCCTGGCACATGTTCGAGTTCTTCTCCAACCCGCCCGCCGAGGCGCTGGCCTCACGGGTGGCGGCGCTCTCGGGAATGGACGGCGCCAAGGTCTTCCTGACGTCCGGCGGTGGCTCGGACGCCATCGACACCGCTGCGAAGCTCGCCCGTGCGTTCTGGACGGCGACCGGCCGGCCCGAGAAGCGCGCGGTGCTGTCTCGCTCGCTCGCCTACCACGGCATGAACGCGTACGGCACGTCGCTCGGTGGGATCCCGTTGCTCGTGTCCTCCTACGAGCCGCTCGTCGGCGAGGTGGAGCGGGTGCAGTGGAACGACGCGGGCGCGCTGGCCGAAGCCATCGACCGGATCGGGCCCGAACGCGTCGCGGCGTTCTTCTGCGAACCGGTCATGGGCGCCGGAGGCGTGCTGGCCCCGCCCGACGGCTACCTGGCCGAGGTGCAGCGCATCTGCCGCGAACGTGACGTGCTGTTCGTCGCCGACGAGGTCATCTGCGGATTCGGGCGGCTGGGCGAGTGGTTCGGTTCGCAGCGCCTGGGCATCGCGCCGGACCTGATGACGTGCGCCAAGGGCCTCTCGTCCGGCTACGCGCCGATCGGCGCCGTGGTCACGAGCGCCCGCGTCGCCGAGCCGTTCTGGCGCGAGGGCACCGAGCACTCGTTCCGCCATGGCTACACGTACTCGGGTCACCCCACGGCGTGCGCCGTCGCGCTGGCCAACCTCGACATCATGGAGCGGGAGCGGCTGGTCCCCCGGGTGCGCGAGCTGGAACCGGTGGTCGAGCGCGTCCTGAAGCCGCTGGCCGACCACCCGCTGGTGAGCGAGGTGCGGGCCGGGCTCGGCCTGCTGGGCGCGGTGGAGATCGAGGAAGGGCCGCGCACCGATGACCCGACGCTGGTGCCGCGCATCGTGAGGGCCTCACGCGAGCACGGGGTGCTGACGCGTGCGCTCCGCGGCGCGGCGCTGCAGGTCTCGCCGCCGTTCGTGATCACCGAGGCCGAGCTGGAACGCGTCGCCCAGGCGTTCTCGGCCGCGCTGGACGACGCGTCCCGCTGAGCGCCGTCAGCTGATCTCGGTCAAGCGTCCCGACTTCACGTCGTAGACGAACCCGCGGACGGGGATGTCCTGGTCGATGAACGGCGAGGCCTTGATGGCCGCGACGTCGTCGCGCACGCTCTGCTCCAGGTCGCCGAACGGAAGGAAGTCGATGTCCGAGGCGTCCGACCCGGTCTCGGCCTCGAGCTTCCCCCGCAGGTCGTCGTTGGAGAACGTGAGCATGCCGCAGTCGGTGTGGTGCACGACCGCGAACTCGCGCGTTCCGAGCAGACGCGAGGAGATGATGAGCGAACGGATGGCGTCGTCCGACGCCCGTCCGCCGGCATTGCGGATGACGTGCGCGTCGCCCTCGTTCAAACCGAGGAACTTCGCGGGGTGCAGCCGCGCGTCCATGCACGCCACGATGGCGACCGCCCTCGCCGGCGGCATGCCGAGCCCGCCCTGGGCGAACCCAGCCGCGTGCTTCGCGTTGGCCTCCAGCATCGTGTCGAGCTCTGCCATGGTGCGCCTCCTTCGGAGGTCGGGGGATGCGGAGCGCAAATCCTATGGCCGCGATCGGAATCGCACAAGACCCGCTCGGACCCGCGACGCTTCTAGAATCGGGCCGTGACCACCACCGACGGAAGCCCCACCGCCGCCCCCGACGGGACCGCCCGCGCGGCCATCTCGCGCAAGGCGGCCGCCTTCACCGAGTCGGTCATCCGGGAGATGACCCGGCTGGCCATGGAGCACGACGCCGTCAATCTGGCCCAGGGCTTTCCCGACTTCCCGGCCCCGGAGGAGGTCAAGCGCGCCGCGATGGAAGCCATCGAGGCCGACGTCAACCAGTACGCGATCACCTGGGGGGCGCGGGGCTTCCGGCAGGCGATCGCCCAGAAGTTCGAGAGGACCTACGGGGTGGCCGTCGACCCCGAGCGGCAGATCTGCGTGACCTGCGGGTCCACCGAGGCCATGATCGCCTCGATGCTCGGCGTCATCGACCCCGGCGACGAGGTGATTGTCTTCGAGCCGTTCTACGAGAACTACGGACCGGACGCCATCCTGGCGGGCGCCGTCCCCCGCTACGTCACCCTTCGGGAGCCTGACTGGTCGTTCGACGAATCCGAACTGTCAAGCGCCTTTACCAATCGTACGCGCGCCATCATCGTCAACACCCCGAACAACCCGACCGGCAAGGTGTTCACGCGCGCCGAGCTGACCGCCATCTCGGACCTGTGCCAGCGGTGGGATGTGATCGCGCTGACCGACGAGATCTACGAGCACATCACCTACGAAGGCGCCGAGCACGTCCCCGCCATCACGCTGCCCGGCATGGAGGACCGGACGATCCTCGTCAACGCCATGTCGAAGACGTACTCGGTCACCGGCTGGCGGGTCGGGTGGACGATCGCCTCGCCGGCCCTCACCGACGGCATCCGCAAGGTGCACGACTTCCTGACCGTCGGCGCCGCGGCCCCGCTCCAGGAGGCCGGTGTCGTCGCCCTCGGCATGCCCCCGGACTACTACGAGAAGACCGCGGCGGAGTACCTCGAGCGCAGGGACTTCATGATGGAGACGCTGGAGGGCATCGGGCTCCGGAGCTCGAAGCCGCTGGGCGCGTACTACATCATGAGCGACATCTCCGGCCTTGGCTTCGCCGACGACGTCGCCGCCGCCGACCACCTCGTGCGCGAGATCGGCGTCGCGTCGGTCCCCGGATCGTCGTTCTACTCGCGACCCGAGCTGGGCCGGACCCGGCTGCGGTTCTCGTTCTGCAAACGGATGGAGACGCTGCACCTCGCGGCCGAGCGGCTGCAGAAGCTACGCCCCTGACATTCTCGGGAGGAGAGACGATGGATCGGGACTCGATGCTCGCACGCGAAGCGGAGGCGTGGCGGACGTTCTGGGAAGCGGTCGCCGCGGTACCGGAGGATCGGCGCGACGCCGAAGGCGTGGTGCCAGGGTGGTCCACCCACGACCTGGTGTGGCACTGCGTGTACTGGGCGGACTTCACGGGCAGCGTCCTCGAGAGGATCCAGGCGGGCGACCCCGATCCCGAGGGCGGCGACGAGCCGGAGGCCGACATCCTGGCCCAGGGTCGCGACACGACGTGGGACGACGTCATCGCCCGCGCGGGGCAGGGCCGCGACCGGGTGCGCTCGGCGCTCTCCTCGTTCGACCGCGAGATCCCGGAGCTCGCCGTGAAATGGTTCGGTGAGGACACCTTCGATCACTACGACGAGCACGCGGCGCAGATCCGCGCGTTCATCGGGTAGCGCCGCTCGTCACTCGAAGTACGCGAACACCGCGACGATCAGGTAGAGGGCGATCAGGCCCCACCCTTCGAACGCGTGGGCTTCGCCGTCGCCCGTGATCTGCCAGAGCGCCAGGGCCGTGATGCCCAGGGCGCCCGACGTACACGGGCGCCAGCACGAACGTGAGATGCGTGTCGAAGAGCAGCGAGAGCAGGATCAGTGCCGGATAGAGGAACAGCGCGATCTGGCTCACCGAGTTCTTAACCACCGAGACGGCGAGGTCGCTCTTCCCCTTCGAGGCCAGGACGATGCCGGCGACGTTCTCCACCGCGTTGCCGGCGATCGCTACGATCACGATGCCCGCGAAGGCCTCGGATAGATGCAGGGTCGTGAGGGACGGACCGAGCGCCGTCACGAACCAGTCGGAGACGAATGCCGCAGCCACGCCGCCGGCGGCCAGAAGCGTCAGCCGCGACCGAGAACGTGAAGCCGGTCTCCCCGCTTTCCGCGGCCGCGACCTGGGCAGGCATGTCGCCGCGGAGGTAGCCGATCAGCCAGATCCCGTACACGGCGATGAGCAGGACCGCCCCGATGTTCGAGATTGCCTGCCGGTGCCCGCTGGCGGGGTCGGCCGCCCCGACCGACAGGCTCAGCAGCACGATGATGAAGACGGCGAGGAGCAGCAGGGTCGCGGTGTCCTGTGGCAGGCGGCGCTGGAAGCGCATCGTGTCGTCGGGCGCGACGCGGACCCCGGCCAGGATGACGAGACCCATGACGAGCAGCGCGTTCGCGAATATCGAGCCGAGGATCGACGTCTCGGCCACCACCACCTGGCCCGCACGCAGGGCGAACAGGACGACGAACAGCTCGGGGAGGTTGCCCAGGGACGACTGCAGAACGCCCGTGATGGCCGGTCCGAACCGCTGGCCCACGGCCTCGGTCGCCGCCGACACCACCCAGGCCAGCCCGGCGAGCGCGAGGCCCGACATCACGAACGAGAGAACGGCGGGGGCGCCGGCGTAGTGCGCCACGCCCGCGGCGACGGTCGCCCCGAGGATGAGGCCGAGGAGCAGCCGCTGGCGCGAGGAGCCCATGCCCGCCCATTCTCCCCCGGCAGGGGAACCCCCAGGCGGAGCAGGGAAAGTCGGCCGTCCGACCTGCGACAATCTCCCGACAGAACCGCGACAATACCCGGGCTCGTGTATGTGTCGCCCCCGACTCTTGGTCGGCCGGGCCCCCCAACCCGCGAAGAGAAGAGATCGACGTGGCGGACACCACGGCAGAGGTCACCGAACTCCTGCAACTCCTCATCCGCAACGCGTGCGTGAACGACGGACGTCCCGAGTCGGGGGGTGAGGCGCGAAACGCCGAGCTGCTGCACTCCTACCTGACGGGCGCCGGGCTGGAGCTGGAACGCTACGAGTCGGCGCCGGGCCGCGCGAACCTGGTGACGCGCATCGAGGGCTCGGACCCGGACGCGCCCACGCTGTTGCTGATGGGCCACACCGACGTGGTGCCCGCGGCCGAGGAATCGTGGCGGCACGACCCCTTCGGCGGCGAGCTCATCGACGGGATGGTCTGGGGCCGCGGCGCCGTGGACATGCTGAACCTCACCGCCTCGATGGCGGTGGCCGTCCGGCACCTCGCCGAGCGGGGCTTCACGCCGCGCGGCACGCTGGTCTACGCGGCGGTGGCCGACGAGGAGGCGCTCGGCTCGTACGGCGCCGACTGGCTCCTGCGGGAGCATCCGGACGCGGTGCGCGCCGACTACGTCGTCACGGAGTCGGGGGGGTTCCTGATGCCGCTGCCGTCGACGACCGGGCCCAAGCTGCCCGTGATCGTGGCCGAGAAGGGCGCGTACTGGTGCACACTCCGCGTCCGTGGAACGCCGGGCCACGCGTCGATGCCGTTTCGCACCGACAACGCGCTGGTGAAGGCCGCCGAGGTGATCCGGGCGCTGGCGGGCATCGAGGCGACGGGCCGCTTGGACGACGTGTGGGACCGTTTCGTCGCCGACTACGACCTGCCCGCCGAGCTCCACGGGCAGCTGGCCGACGCCGAGGGGCTGAGCGCGTACCTGGAGGACGCCGCGCTCGACCAGATCGGCCTGGCCCGCGAGTTGCACGCGATCACGCGAACCACGTACGCCCCCACCATCGCCCACGGCGGCGTGAAGACCAACGTCATCCCCGACGCGGTGGAGATCCAGGTGGACGTGCGGACGGTTCCCGGCGACTCGGGTGAGGTGGTGCAGGCCGCGATCGCAGAGGCACTGGGTCCGCTCGCCGCGGACGTCGAGGTCGTCGTCGACTCGGACGACCCGCCGAACGCGTCGCCGGTCGACACGGCGCTCTGGGACTCGCTCCAGCGGGTGAGCGGTCGCCTCGTGCCCGGCGCGCGCATCGTGCCGATCACCACCACGGGTGCGACGGACGCTCGCTTCTTCCGAGCGATCGGAGCAACCGCGTACGGATACGGTCTCTTCAGCGACCGCATCACGTACGACGACTACGGGGCGATGTTCCACGGCAACGACGAGCGCGTGGACCTGGAGTCGCTGCGTCTCTCCACGGAGATGTGGGAAGCGGTCGCGGAGGATCTGCTGAACGGAGGCTCCGGCTCGTGATGGATCCTCTGGCGTTCGCCGAGCCGCCGGCGCGAACGGGGGAGCCCGTGGCGGCGCCGTCCGACACCTCGATCGCGGCCACGTTCCTGGTCGAGCCCAGCCGCCGCCGAACGCTCGGGCGGCTGGCGGGGATGCTGTTCGTGGCGTCGGGCGTGGTCACGCTCGCCGCCGTGGCCCTGCCGGCCCCCGGGATGAACCGCATGGGCGTGCTGATCGACGCCGCCGTCGCCATCAGCCTGGGCATCATCGTGTGGTTCCTCCCCTGGAACCGGTGGACGTCCTGGGCACTCTTCGCGGTCCCGCCCGTCGCGTTCACCCTCATCGCGCTCGGGAACCTGTTCGCCGGCGCGAACACCTGGGAGTTCGGGCTCTTCTTCGTCGTCGCGTTCGTGTGGATCGGGGTGTCGCTTCCCCCGCTCACCTCGGTCTGGCTGTCCCCCCTGGCGGCGATCGCCTACGCGTGGCCCATCCTGTTCCTGCCGGCCGATCAGAGCCAGGGGCTCCTGACGACGGCCATCGTCATCCCGGTGTGCGTCCTGGTAGGCGAGGTTTTGGCGCGCGTGGTCGAGCGCCTGTGGCACACCCAGGTGAGCGAACGCGAGTACGCGGCGGCGTACGTCATGGAGCGGGCCGCTGTGCGCAACCTGCGGGCGCTCGAGCAGCGGCTGCGCGACGCCGAGAGCCGCTACCGCACGCTGGTGGAACAGATCCCCGCCGTCACCTACATCGATGCCGTCGACAACGCGGCCACGACGCTCTACATCAGCCCGCAGGTCGAGACGCTGCTGGGGTACGCGCCGCACGAGTGGCAGAGCGATGCGGGACTGTGGGAACGCCTCCTGCATCCGGACGATCGCGGGCGCGTCCTGTCCGAGCACCTGCGCAGCAATGGGGGCGGTGAGTCGTACGCGGACGAATACCGCCTGTTGGCCCGCAACGGCCGGGTCGTGTGGATCCGCGACGAGGCCATCCTCGTCCGCGACGACGCCGGCGACGCGCGCTTCTGGCAGGGCGTGATGATCGACGTGACCGACCGCAAGCGCGCCCAGGAGCAGGTCGCCTTCCTCGCGTACCACGACAAGCTGACCGGCCTCCCCAACCTCGCGATGTTCGAGGAGCACCTGCACATCGCCCTGGCCCGCGCCGAGCGGCAGGACATGGGCGTGGCGGTGCTGTACGTGGACTTCGACAAGTTCAAGCTGGTGAACGACACGCTGGGTCACGGCGCCGGGGACCAGCTGCTGAAGGACATGGTGGACCGGCTGCGCGAGGCGACGCGGGCGACCGACCTGGTGGCGCGGCTGGGCGGCGACGAGTTCCTGATCCTGCTGGCCGACCTGGAGGGGCCGCCGCCGGCCGGCCACGGCCTGATCCTGGCCGAGCTGGTGGCGTCGCGCATCCACGAGAGCCTCGAGCGTCCGTTCCAGCTCGGCGACACCGAGTTCTACATCTCCGCGTCGATCGGGATCAGCCTGTTCCCGCTGGATGCCCGGGACGCGCACAGCCTGGTCAAGCACGCCGATCAGGCGATGTACCGCAGCAAGAAGACGGGCGCGGGCGGGTACGTGGTCTTCGCCCGCGACATGGCCACTCCGGGTGGCGCGCTGAACCTGGCCACCCAGCTCCGCCGAGCCGTCGTCGAGAAGCAGTGGGCGCTGCACTACCAGCCCGTGGTGGACCTGGTCCGCGGACACGTGACGGGCGTCGAGGCGCTGCTGCGCTGGATCCACCCCGACCTCGGCATCGTCGAGCCGACGCTGTTCGTCCCCCTGCTCGAGGAGCTGGGCCTCATCGGCATCGTGAGCGACTGGGTGCTCGAGGAGCTGGGGCGGCAGTGCCGGTTGTGGCGGTCGCAGAACATCGAGCTGAACGTGGCGTTCAACCTGTCGCCGCGTGGCCTCTGGCACCCCGACCTGGGAACCAAGCTGATCGACCTGACCAATGCGATGGGCAATGAGTCGGGCAGCATCACGATCGAGATCACCGAGTCGGCGCTGGAGGCGGATCCCGAGCGCGCGCAGGTCATCCTGCGGGGGCTGCACGAGCAGGGCCTCGTCATCGCGCTGGACGACTTCGGCACCGGGTACTCATCCCTCTCGCGGCTGCGGTCGCTCCCGATCGAGATCCTGAAGATCGACCGGTCGTTCATCCGCGACGTCGAGGACGACAGCAGCGCCCGCAGCGTCGTCCGCGCCCTGATCCAGCTGGCGCACAGCCTGGGGATGGTGCCGCTGGCCGAGGGGATCGAGACGCAGGGCCAGCTCGAGTACCTCGCCGAGCGAGGGTGCACGCTGGGCCAGGGCTTCTACTTCGGCAGGCCGCTTCCCGCCGCCGAGCTCACGGTCGACCTCCTCACCGGCACGCTGGGGACCGCGTCCAGTCGGTAGTCCCGCGTGTACTACGATCGCCCTGTCAGGGAGGTCGGCCACCCGCGATCGCGGGAACGAACGAGGGGGACCGCATGAGCACCGACGTCGGCCGGACGGTGGAAGCCCCGGCGAGCGACAAGGTCTGGAGCATCGAGACCAACGGGATCAACCCGATCCCCGAGTCCGAGCGCCACGGCAAGCCCTTCGACATGTTCTGGATCTGGTGCGCGGCCAACATCGGCATCCTGGGCATCAGCTACGGCACGTACCTGGTGTCGTTCTACAGCCTGAACTTCGCCCAGTCGATCGCAGCCGGGATCCTGGGCACCGTCATCTCGTTCCTGCTGGTCGGCGGCATCAGTCTGGCGGGGATGCTCGGAAGCGCGCCCACACTCGTGCTCTCGCGCGCGGCATTCGGCGTCGTCGGCAACGCCCTCACGACGGCGATCAGCTACATCTCGCTGGTCGGATGGGAGACCGTCCTGGTGGCTCTGGCGACGTTCGCGGCGGAAGCGGTCCTCGATCGGCTCGGCGTGTCGCCCGGCAAGCCGACCCTCGCCATCTCGTTCGTCATCATCGCTGCCGTCACCATCGCAATCGGGCTGCTGGGCCATGCCACGATCCTGAGGATCGCGACGTGGTTCACGTACGCGTTCGCGGTGCTGACGGTGCTGTTCGTGATCCTCGAGTGGTCGCACCTGGACTGGTCGAAGGTCACCTCGCTGCCGTCGGGCACCGGGCTCAACTTCATCGGCGGGATGTCGGTGATCATGGCCGGACTGGGCATCGGGTGGGTCAACGCAGGGGCCGACTACAGCCGCTACCTGCCGCGCTCGTCGAACCGGAGCGCCGTCGTGGGATGGACCACGTTCGGCGCGAGCATCGCGCCCGTCCTGCTGATCATCTTCGGAGCGCTGCTCGCAGCCAACCATCCGGACCTGGCGTCGTCGGCGAACCCGATCGGCGACCTCGGGCAGGACATGCCCACCTGGTTCCTGGTCCCCTACCTGCTCGCCGCCGTCGGGGGATTGATCGCCGGCGCGATGCTCGACATCTACTCGTCGGGGCTGAACCTGCTGACGCTGGGCGTGAAGCTGCCGCGGTACCAGTCCGTGGTCATCGACGGGACGCTGATGGTCATCGGCAACATCTACATCCTGTTCATCGCGCAGGACTTCATCGGACCGTTCATCGGGTTCCTGGTCACGCTCGGGGTGCTGCTGGCCGCGTGGTCGGCCGTCTTCCTGGTGGACATGCTGATGTACCGACGGAAGTCCGGCTACGACGAGCACGAGCTGTACTCGCCGGCCGGGAAGTACGGTGCGGTGAACTGGGCGGGCGTCATCTCGTTCCTGGTCGCGGCCGTGGTCGGCCTCGGGCTGGTGACGTCCACCGCGAGCATCTTCTCGTGGACCGGCTACCTGATCGACCCGCTGTTCCCCGGGACCATGGCCGACGGAACGTCGGTGGCCGCCCAGGTGGCAGGGTCGAGCATCGGCCTGCTCATCGGGTTCGTGCTGGCGGGCCTGCTGTACGCGATCCTCAGCCCGGCGCTGTCGCCGTCGCGTTCGCGCGGCGCCGAGCGGACGGTGGTCGTGCCGTGACCTCCCCCGGCGACGGCCCGCTGCTGGTGGTCGTGGACATGCAGCAGGTGTTCGCCGACGGCCCCTGGGGCACGCCCGGCTTCTGGGACCTGGTGCCCAGGATCGAGCGGCTGGTCGACGCGTTCGGCGACCGCGTGTGCTTCACACGGTTCCTGGTCCCGCCCGAGCCCCAGGGCGCGTGGGTGGAGTACTACCGCGACTGGGAGTTCGTCACGAAGCCGGAGGCCGAGGCGTCGCTGGCCCTGGTCGAGCCGTTCGTCTCGCGGGCGGGCGCGGCGCGCGTGGAGAAGACGACGTTCGGCAAGTGGGGTCCCGAGCTGGAGGCGCTGGCCGGCGAGGCGAAGACCCTCGTCGTGTGCGGTGTCGCCACGGACTGCTGCGTGATCGCCACGGTGCTCGGCGCGGTCGACGGCGGGATGCACGTGCGGCTCGTCGAGGACGCTTGCAAGGGGATCAGCGACGAGGCGCACGCGCGGGCGGTTGCCGTGATGGCCGGCTTCCCGCCGCAGGTCGAGGTGTCCACGGTGGAGGCCGAGCTGGCGGTCCGCGCCGCGGCCTCCGCCTGACCGGAGCGCCGGGGCCGATGGGCGGGCGCGACCTCGACCCCGCCCGGGCCTGGAACACCTGGGACGCGAGGTATCCGGCACAGCTCGTCCACGCGCCCACAGGGTTCTGCGTGCGCGTGTCGGCCTTCTCGACCCGGGACGGCCGCTTCACCGACTTCCGCTACGACCCCGGGACCTGTCGATTGGGCCCGCACGCGCTGGACGGGTCATACGTGGAGGCGGAGCTGACGCACGCCGGGTCACGTCTGCGTGTTCGCTTCGCAGCCGCCGGCGACGGCACGATCACGGGGGACGTCGAGATCCTGGAGACCGCCGAGTGGGGGCTCCGGTTCTGGTTCGTCGTCGAGGCGGGCTTCGAGCCGTCCTTCGGCGACGGCACGATGCGGTTGCGCCTCCCCGAGGGCGAGGCCGCGTACGTCGAGCCGCCTGTCGGCGTGGGCGAGCCGGCAGTGGGAGGGACGGCGGCGTTCCTGACCGCGATTCGCCCCGTGGCGGCGCACCTGTACGAGGACCGCACCGAGGCCGGGCGCGAATTCGAGTCGCGCGGGTACTACTTCCGGCCGCCCACTGGGGAATCGGGTCGGTGGGCGGTCCTGCGGTGCAACGCCGTGACGCCCCGCGTCGCGTTCGCGGCCGCGATCGCGTCCGCCGCGACACACGCCGAGGCCGCGGCGCGACGCGCCCTCGGGGACGCCGCGGCCCGGGACGACCCCGGCCGGGTGCGAGCACCGGACGACGACCCCCTCGCGGCGGTGCGGGACGTCGTCGCCTGGAACACCGTGTGGGACACGATCAATGACCGGCCGTACACCGTCGCGACGCGTGCGTGGGCGGCAGACAAGTTCGGCGGGTGGTTCGTGTGGCAGTCGGACGCATTCCTCCACGCGATCCTGGCCGCCGCGGCAGGTGACCACGAGGTGGCGCGCTGGAACGTCGAGGCGGCCCTCTCGTGCACGACCGAGTACGGCAACCTGGCCGGGCTGCGAAGCGGCCTGACCGACTGGGTCGACCGCGCACACCCGCCCCTGGGAGGGCACGCCGTCTGGGAGGTGCATCGCCGCCACGCCGATCGCGACCTGCTGGAGACGGCCTACCCCGTGCTGCGGCGCGCCTTCGACTGGTGGTTCGAGGCGCGGGACGGCAACGGGAACGGCCTGCTCGAGTACGGCTCCTCGCCGGTGGGCGACGGCCACTTCGTGCACACGAAGCTCGCCGCGATGGACGAGTCCGCCAACGACAACTCGCCCGTGCACGACGAGGCCACGTTCGATCCGACGACGCACACGCTCGACATGGAGGACGTTGGGCTCAACTGCCTGCTGGTCTGGGAAGCCGAGCACCTCGCACGGATCGCACGCGAGCTCGGCCGCGATGCGGAGGCCGCGGAGCTGTCGGCGCGAGGTGACACACTGGCGGCGCGCGTCCGGGACGGTCTCTGGGACGAGAAGCGGGGCATCTTCGCCAATCGCCTGTGGAGCGGGCGCTTCGCGACGAGTGTGGCCCCGACGAGCTTCTACCCGATGACCGCCGGGATCGCGACCCCCGAGCAGGCCGACCGGATGGTCCGGGATCATCTGCTGGATCCCGGCGCGCTTCGCCGGCGACTGGCCGGTCGCCGGGACACCGCACGACGACCCCGCGGCCGCCGACAACGTCTACTGGCGCGGACGCGCGTGGCCGCCGTTCAACTACCTGGTGTTCCTGGGGCTGCGCCGCTACGGCTTCGCGACGGAGGCGCACAGGCTCGCCCAGCGAAGCCGCGCGATGTTCGATCGCGGGTGGAGCGAACGCAGGAGCTACGAGAACTGGAACCAGCGGACGGGCGAGGGCGGCGACTCTCCGGACTCCGACCCCTTCTATACGTGGGGCGCACTGCTGCCGCTCCTGTCGCTGCTGGAGAACGAACCGGTCGAGGACGTCATCGCGAACGGCTGAGGGCCAGGACCTCCTCGGCCGACGGCTGGGCGCCCCTGGCGCCGAGGGCCCTCGTGGACAAGGCCGCGGCAGCACAGGACAGCACCACCGCGTCGTCCAGTGACGTTCCGCTCGCCAGGGCCCACGCCAGTGCACCGCTGAAGGCGTCGCCGGCGCCGGTCGTGTCCACGACGTCCACTGGAAACGCGGGAACGGCGGCCGGTGCCTCGCCCGGCCGGTGGACCTCGACCCCCTCCGCCCCGAGCGTGACGACCACCGCCCGGGCGCCCGCCCCCAGGAGGTCCGCGGGCGAGTCGTACCCGAGCCCGCCGACCTCGTCCCGGTTCGGCGTCAACACGTCGCACAGGGCCACGACCTCCTCCGGCAGGGGCTTCGCGGGGGCGGGGTTGAGGACGAACGGGAAGCCGTGCGCGCGGGCGGCCTCGCCCGCCGCCAAGACCGCCTGGTCGGGGACTTCCAGGCCGGCCAGGACCACCGCCGGGCCGCCCGCGACGCTCCCGACCGCGTCCTCGACCTGGGCACCCGTCACCTCCATGTTGGCCCCGTCCGCGACGCCGATCAGGTTCTCGCCTCCGTCGTCCACCAGGATCAGCGCGACGCCCGTGGACTCGGTGCCCACGCCCACGAACGAGACGTCGACGCCCGCGGCCTCCAGGTCGGCACGGGCACCGGCGCCGAGGTCGTCCGGGCCGACGTTCCCGACCAGCACCGCCCGGGCGCCGAGCCCGGCCGCCGCGGCGGCCTGGTTGGCGCCCTTCCCGCCGCCGCCCCGGTGGAACGTCCCGTCCAGCACGGTCTCGCCGGGCGCGGGAAGGCGCGGCAACCGCACCACGAGGTCGGCATTGATCGAACCGACGACCACCACGACCGGCCGCTCCCCGCCCGCGCTCGCCCCGGCATTCGGCATTCGGCGTAGCGTACGCCGAGCCTTTCGGCGTAGGGAAGAAAAGCCGGAAGACGGTGGCTTCGGGTGACGGCCGGGAGCACTATGTGGTCATGTCGATTCGTGGCAAGGACGCGCAGGAAACCCGGTTCCGTCGCTACCTCTGGTGGCAGGCGAACCGGGACTGGCTCGGCGTCGTGCTCTCGATCACCGCGGTGATCGGTGCGTTCGTCGCCATCGCCCACGCGTTCGGCTAGACGCCGGACGCAGGCTCAGCCCGCATCATTCCCCGCTTCGCCGGCTCACCCGCCGACGGCGAAGGTCACGTTGTCCAGCTTGAATCCGAGCACGGCCTCGTCGCCCGCGATCCTGGCCGCCGTGTAGCGCACGCCCGGGATGACCTGCGGCAGGCCCACGCCCAGCTGCGGCAGGGCCGCGGCTCGGAGCACGAGCTGGCCGGACTCCACGCCCACGGTGGCGTCGATGAAGGCCGGGATGCCCGGGGCCTGCAGGCGGACCCGGCCGCCGGTGAACTCCACGGTCACGCCGGTTCCCCGCTTCTGCAGCACACGCGTGATCTCCGCCGCCGAGAGGACGGCCGTCCCCGTGCCCGAAGCGGCCGTCACGGTGGTCCGGTTCCCCCGGGCCAGCGACAGCACCGGGACGTCGACGTCCTTCAGCACGGCATGCACGCGTTCGAGCGTGAGCTCACCCGAGTCCACCTGCTGACCTTCGACGGTGACCGAGGGGAAGCTCCCCGACAGGAGGTGGGGAAGGAACGGCACGCCGCCGATCGACACCTTCGGCTGACTCGACAGCTCGAGCGACGACGTGAGCGCCTTCGCCGTGGCCGCCTCGGCCGCGAAACGCGCACCGACGTCCACGATTACCAGGAGCCCCACCAGAACGGCGACCCCGATCAGAATCCATCGCTTCATCCGCTACATGTTCCCCGTCGTCGCTGAGATTCGCCTGAGGGGGCGAAACCAGCCCAATTCCTCGGCGGGCGGGTGCACCCCGTTGGGGGGGGCTGGCCCCCAAGGTCGGGGGATACCCATTTTCCCCAAAAGCCGTAACGCGGGGAGGGCTTGGGGCGATGTAGAGCTCATGCCCCCTCTTACGGCCCATCGATCTCCCGCAAGGTTCTGTGCCCGGATTGTCATAAGGAGAACTACGTACGCCTATCTGGGGGATCCTCCCATGAGGGGGCACGGCATCCTCCTACTGTCGGCATGCGAATGGGGGAACCTGCCTGGTCACCTCACGATGGGGAACCTGCCCCGATGATTGGTGTCTTCTTGGTCGCACCTCTCACGGTCTTCCGGGGAGCCCTGAGCACGGTTCTCGGGACGCTGCCGGACATGCGGATCGACGGCGAATCCGCGAGCACTGCCGACACTCTCAGGGCGATACGCAGGTCACCGACGTCGGAGATGTTGGTCCTGGTCAGCCTCGACCCCGGAGAAGCCCGAGAAGAACTTCTGTTCGTGCGACGGCTCAAGGAAGAATTCCCCATGATTCCCGTCCTCGCCACCGCCCCCACTGCCGACAGGGACATCATTTCCAAAGCGCTGGATTCCGGGGTGGACAGCTTCGTGCCGCAGGATCGCGACCTGAGTGAGCTCATCGAATCGATACGGCGGACTGCGGCCGGGGAGACCGTCGTCGCGACATCGAAGCGGAGACCCACCCGCGGGAGGCGTCCGCCCTCGATCGGTGCGCGGGGTACGCTGCTGACCCCCCGGGAGCTGCAGGTCCTGAGGCTTGTCGGAGCTGGACTCACCGCTCGGCAGATCGCCCGGGAGCTCAGCCTCCAGGAGCGAACGGTGACGACGCACCTTCAGCACATCTACAGGAAGCTCCGAGTGTCGAACCGCGTAGCCGCCCTCAGGGCGGCCTCGCACGCCGGCATCCTGGATCCTTCTCCGGTCGGCGACGACGCTCTTGGTCGGTGGCCCGGCGAAGCCTGAACCACGTCTGGCCTGTTGCGCACCGGCCGCGGGCAGACCCCTGATCGGGGAGCCGCTCGCGGCTACGCGGGAGCCGGTACCGGCCCCGGATGTCCGGACGCGGCGCGCCTCCCAGCGGAACGCCGAGACCTCCCCGCCCATCAGCAGGAGCCATGCGGTCGAGTAGAGGAACGCAACGGCCCCGAAGAGGCTCCCAAGCGCCCCGTACAGCGCGGACGACTTCGAGACGACCGCGCCGAAATAGACGTCGCCGATGGCGACCAGCACCTCGAACCCGACGATGAACACGACCGTGCCCAGGACGTGGTCGCGCAGGCCGGGCCCGGTGCCCGGAGTGAGCACGCGGTAGGTCAGCAGGATGAAGACGAACTGCCCGGCCAGGACCGCCAGTTGGAACCCGAGGCCGGCCAGGAACCCGTTCGACCACGGCCCGTCCGCCCAGGTCTGGAGCGTCGAGAGGATCGCCACCCCCGCAAGGGACACGACCACGAACAGACCGATCAGCGCCCCGACGATGCGGCCGGTCCACAGGCCGGTCCGGGCCGTGCCGAAGATCAGCCCCAGCGCGTGCCGGAGCCGGGCCGCCAGGCCCGAGGCAGACCACAGCAGCCCGACGAGGCCGACGATGCCGAACGAGAGCTTGCCGCTGATCGCCGCCGACATCTGCGACTGCAGCACCGTCGTCGCGGACCCCTGGAGGTCGGCCGGGACCAGGTCCGCCAGGGCGTCGATCACGGCCTTCTGCGCCGACGGCGAGCCTGCCAGGAAGAGGCCGAGGATCGACATCGCGAACACGAGCAGGGGAGGGATCGACAGGATGGCGCCGTACGTCAGCGCTCCGGAATGGGTCCCCAGATCGTCGATCACGATCCGTCGCGCGAGGAGCGTTCCCGGGATGCCGACCCAACGGGCCATGCGCGAGCGAGCGTGGCCGTCCGTCGTGGCGGCCGTCAGCTCGGTGCGGAGCTGTGCGAGGTACCGATCGCGCTCCCCCGCTTGATCCCGCTCGAACCCCTTGCGCTCACGGGTGAAGCCGGCCAGCTGTTCACGCCATCGCCGCCGCTCGGCCATGGCCGAAGCTTCTCACGACGTCCGGCGACGACGGCGTGCCGGCGCCGCGTTCAGGCGCGTGCGTCGGTGGGCTTGACGAAGCCAGCATCGCGGAGTAAGACGGTCCACCAGGCAGCACCAGATTTCACATTGTGAGATGGTCGGTCGCCCGCCGACAGGGGAGGGAAGGCATGCGCGCCATTCGTCGTTCCGCCGTGTACCTGATGATCGCGGCCCTGGTCGGGGTCGCGTGCAGCAGCAGCGGAGGAGGCGGCAGCAGCTCGGGAGGCAGCGGCAGCTCGGGCAAACCCCAGTCGGGCGGCGACCTCACCATCGCCCGCACCGCCGAGTCGCAGTCGATGGACAAGACCAACGTTTCGACAACGAGTCGATCTCGGACTTGGAGCAGATCATGGAGCCGCTGTTCATGGTCACGCCAGGACGGCAAGAAGGTCGAGCCGTGGCTGGCCACGAGCTACAAGATGTCCGACGACAAGCTGACCTACACGATCAACCTCCGCGAGGGCGTGAAGTTCTCCAACGGGCAGCCGCATGACGTCGGCCGACGTCAAGTTCTCCATCGACGAGGCCACCAAGACCGGCGGCGAGGGCTGGGGCTACATCAACGCGGCCATCGACACGGTCACGACGCCCGACGACACGCACGGTCGTGATCAAGCTCAAGTACCCCTGGGCGCCGCTGCTGGCCGACCTCTCGCTGTTCAGCAACGGGATCATCCCGAAGGACTACGGCGGCAAGACCTCCGAGGAGTTCTACAAGGCGCCCGTCGGCACCGGCCCGTTCGTCTGGGACGACTGGACGCAGGGCCAGTACGTCAAGGTCGTCAAGAACCCCGACTACTGGAGCAGGGCAAGCCGCTACCTGGACAGCGTCACCTGGACCGTCGTCGCCGACGCCAACACCCGCAAGCTCCAGCTCCAGGGCGGCCAGATCGACAGGTCGACGAGTTCCCGGACTGGTCGACTCGGTGGCGCTGAAGACCACCGCGGGCATCACGACGAACCTGTTCCCCTCGACCCGGATCGACTACGTCGCGTTCAACGAGCAGCGCAAGCCGTTCGAGGACGTGCACGTGCGCCGGGCGATCGCCTACGCCCTGGACCGCGACGCCATGGTGAAGTCGGTGCTGTTCGGCAACGGCAAGCCGGCGGACTCGCTGCTCTCGCCGAGCATGCCGTACTACGACAAGAACCCCGACGCTCCAGTTCGACCTGGACGAAGGCCAAGCAGGAGATGGCCCAGTCCTCGCGAGCCCAACGGGTTCTCCACGAGCATCCTGATCAACGCCGGCGACCCGAACCAGGGGTCGATCGCGCAGATCATGCAGTCCGAGCTCAGGAGCTCGGCATCACGCTGGAGATCAAGCAGCTGGACACGACGGACCCGAGCGACGAGCTCACCACGCCAGGACTTCGACTACGACATCGGATCAGCTACTGGACGATGGACATCCCGGACCCCGACGAGTGGACGTCGTTCGCGGTCGACCCGAGGGCGGCTCCCACTCGTTCTTCACCAACTACAACAACCCCGAGGTCATCGCGCTGAACAAGCAGGCCGAGCGGAGATCGACAACACGAAGCGGAGCCGACTGTACGACGCAGCTGCAGAAGAAGGTCGCGCGACGACGCGTTCGTGGCCTACCTCTACTACTCGCCGTACGCCTACGCGATGACCGACAAGGTGAACGGCTTCGACGTCACGCCGCTCGGCAACTACCACCTGGAGGACGTCTGGCGCAGTGACCTGAGCGTGGCGGACGCGACCGATCGGCGCACCCGCGGCTTCCGGTCCGACGAGAGAGGAGGTGAGCCGGCTTGCGGTTCGTCGCGCAGCGGCTGCTGCCAGTCGATCCCGGTGGTCTTCGGCGTCACGATCGTCGTGTTCTTCATGGTCCACCTGCTCCCGGGCAACCCGGCGCCGGACGCATCCTGGGCGTGAACGCCACCGACCAGGCGGTGGCGGCGCTGCACCACCAGCTGGGCCTCGACCAGCCGCTGTGGCACCAGTACCTGCTCTTCCTCGACCACCTGGTCCACGGCGACCTCGGCGACGCGCTCATCTACCAGCGGCCGGTCGCGGCGCTGGTCCTCGAACGGCTGCCCGATCACGCTGTCGCTGCTGGCCTACGCCGCCGTGCTCTCGCTGCTGATCAGCGTGCCGCTGGCCGCGCTGGCGGCCACCGCACCGGGACCGGTCGCGCGACCACGGGGTCCGGGCCGTTCACGCTGGTCGGCCAGGGCATGCCGCAGTTCTGGGTCGGCATCATGCTGATCCTGCTGCTGTCGGTGAAGGCCGGCCTCTTCCCGGTCGGCGGGTACGGCGAGGGCTCCTGCGGGCACGTGAGTCCATGTTCCTGCCGGCCCTGACGCTGGCCATCGCGATGTGCCCGACGATCATCCGCAGCCTGCGCGCCACCACGATCAACGTGCTGGGGTCCGACTACGTCGGCACCGCCCGGTCCAAGGGCGCTCGCCGGGCCGTCGCGTGTTCCGCACGCACGTGCTCCGCAACGCCGCCATCCCGACCGTCTCGATCATCGGCGTCAACCTCGGCTACCTGGTCGGCGGCTCGCTGGTCATCGAGCAGGTGTTCGCCGTGCCCGGGCCTCGGCTCGCTGATGATCAACGCGATCTTCTCCCGGGACTTCCCCGATCGTCCAGGCCGTCACCCTCGTCGTGGCCCTCTTCGTGATCGCCGTCGAACCTCTGACCGACGTCGTCTACACGCGCCATCGACCCGCGGGTCGACCTCAGCAGCAAGGAGCGGCGTGACCACAGCCGTCGTCCTGGCCTCCCGGGCGATGCGCCGGCCGGCGCCGGTCGCGGCCGCTGCAGCCCTGGTACCGCAACGGCACGCTGGTGCCGGGCATCGTCATCGTCGGCCTGCTGGTGCTCGTGGCCGTGCTCGCGCCGCTGCTCACGCCCTACGACCCGATCAAGCAGGACCTCGACGAACGCGCTGCAGTCGCCGAGCGCGGAGCACTGGCTGGGCACCGACAAGTACGGCCGCGACGTCTGTCGCCGGCTGCTCTACGGGGCGCGGGTCGACCTGCGGGTCGGCTTCCTCGCCGTGCTGATCCCGTTCGTCGTCGGCTCGGTGCTCGGGGCGCTCGCCGGCTACTTCGGCGGCTGGTTCGACACGATCGTGATGCGGGTCGTCGACGTCTTCTTCGCCTTCCCGTTCTACGTGCTGGTCATCGTGCTGGTCTTCGTCCTCGGCGCCGGCGAGAGCAGCATCTACCTGGCGATCGCCGCGGTCTCGTGGGTCTCCTACGCCAAGATCATGCGGGGCGAGCTGCTGGTCGCCAAGAAGCAGGACTAGGTGGTGGCCGCCCGGCTCGGCGGGCATGTCGCACGGCCGCATCCTGCGCCGGCACATCGCCCCGAACGTGATGTCGCAGGCGCTCGATCTACGCGATGAGCGACATCGTCATGGACATCATGGCGATCGTCACCCTGGGCTACCTGGGGCTGGGCATCGCCGCCGCCGACCCCGGAGTGGGGCATCATGATCCTCGACGGCCAGGAGTTCATCACCACCCACTGGCTGCAGGCGACCATCCCGGGCCTCGCCGTCGTCGTCACCAGCCTCGGGCTCTCGCTGCTCGGCGACGGCCTCTCCGACCTGCTGAAGCCCGGAGCGCCGGGTGACGACGTCCTGGAGGTCGCGCGCCTGCTCAGCGTGCAGACATCTCGGCCGCGCCGCTCGGCGGCGTCCGTCGCGCGTGGAGGGCGTCTCGTTCGACGTCGACCGCGCGGGCAGCGGCTGGGCATCGTCGGCGAGTCCGGCTCGGGCAAGTCGCTGACCCTGCGGGCGCATCGCCGGGCTGCTGCCCGCGCGGGTGGAGGTCATCGTCGCGGCGACGTGCGGTTCGACGGCCGCGACCTGCACGGCCTGTCGGCGAAGGAGCGCCGGGCGACGTCCGGGGCCCGCAGATCGCGATGATCTTCCAGGAGCCGATGACGGCGCTGAACCCGGTCATGCGGGTCGGCGACCAGATCGCCGAGGGGCCGACGCCGGCACCTGGGCCTGTCGGCGAAGGAGGCCGGCGAGCTCGCCGTCTCGAGTGATGGCCCGCACCGGCATCCCCGATCCGGCGCGGCGGGCCGAGGCCTATCCGCACGAGCTCTCCGGCGGCCTGCGCCAGCGGATCATGATCGCGATGGCCGTCTCCTGCGGCCCGCGGCTGCTGCTGTGCGACGAGCCGACCACCGCGCTCGACGTCACCGTCCAGCTCCAGGTGCTCAAGCTGCTCGAGCAGGCTCTGCGACGACACCGGCGCCTCGCTGGTCTTCGTCACCCACGACCTCGCGGTGGTCGAACCAGACCTGCCGCGAGCTGGCGGTCATGTACGCCGGGCACATCGTCGAGGCCGGCCGGGTGAAGGACACCTTCCGCCAGCCGCGGCACCCCTACACCCGGGGCCTGCTGGAGTCGGCGCCCGACTTCGACCGATCCGGAGCGGCGCTGGTGCCGATCCCCGGCTTCCCCCCGAACGTCTCCGACCGGCCGCCGGGCTGCCCGTTCGCGCCGCGCTGCGGCTACGTGCAGGACGACTGCACGGAGGCGCGTGCCTCCGCTGGCGCGGTCCTCGCCGGCGGCCGGGCCCGCCTGCTACGAGAGCGATGGCGGCCTGGTCGCCGCCGATCGCGGTGATCGACCGGTGGCTGACCCCGCGCCGGCCCCGCCGCCGCGCGGTCAGCGCGCTGACCACGAGGTACGGGCCGGGGCGGACGTCGTGCGCCGCCGGTCTGGTCAACGGCGGCGCGGCCCGCGAGCGCGCTCGACGCGGTGGACGGCGTCGACCTGCAGGTGCGGCCCGGCGAGATCCTGGCCCTGGTGGGCGAGTCCGGGTCGGGCAAGTCCACGCTGGCCAAGCATCGTGGGGCACCACGCCGCTGACCCGCGGCGACGATCCTCTTCGAGGACCAGGTCCTGCCGGCCGGCGCGATCGCGGCCCCCGCGGCGTCGCGTCCAGATGGTCTTCCAGGACCCGTACTCCTCGCTGAACCCCCGGATCACCGTCGGCCGGATGCTCGCGCGAGCTGCTGCCGCTGCACCAGATCGTGCCGCGGCGCGCGGTCGGACCGAGAGCGCGCGGCTGCTCAACCTGGTGGGGCTGGAGGAGGACGTGCTGGACGCCTACCCCGAGCCAGTTCTCCGGTGGCCAGCGGCAGCGGCTGGCCATCGCCCGGGCGCTGGCCGTGCGGCCCGACGTCCTCATCGCCGACGAGCCGGTGTCGGCCCTCGACGTCTCGGTGCAGGCGACGATCCTCGACCTGTTCGCGACGCTGCGCGCCGAGCTGGGCCTGACGATCCTGTTCATCGCGCACAACCTGGCGGTGGTGCAGCACCTCTGCCGACCGGGTGGCGGTGATGTACCTGGGCCGGATCGTCGAGGTCGCGCGAGACCGCGGAGCTGTTCGCCGAACCCCGGCACCCCTACACCCGGGCGCTGATCGACTCGATCCCGCGGCATGAGCCGGGGCGCAGCGTCAACGACGCGGTTCGAGGTCGACGGCGAGCCGCCGAGCCCCTACGACGTGCCCGGCCGGGCTGCCGGTTCCACCCGCGGTGCCCGCTGGCGCAGCGACGATCTGCCGCGCGAACGACCCGCCGCTGCCGCCGGTCGGCCCCGCGCACGAGAGCGCGTGCCTCAAGGCCGACGAGCTGGCCGCCCATGCCCCCGTGCCCAGACGGACCCGCAGAGGAGCGACGATGAAGGTCTGGATGTCCTTCGACATGGAGGGCGTCGCCGGGATCGTCGACTGGGACCAGTGCCGCCCGGCGGCGGAGCCCGCTACGAGGTCGGCTGCCAGCTGATGCTCGACGAGGTCAACGCCGCCATCGAGGGCGCGATCGCCGGCGGCGCCGACCGAGATCGTGCTCAACGACTCGCACGGCACGATGGCCAACCTCGACCCGCGCGCAGTCGCCGGCAACGCGAGCTACATCTCCGGCCGGCACAAGCCGCTGTACATGATGCAGGGGCTCGACGACTCCTTCGACGCGGTCTTCTTCGTCGGCTACCACGGCTCGATCTCCGGCGGCCCTCGACGCTGTCGCACACGCTACAACCCCGAGGTGTTCGCCGCCGCTCGGGTCAACGGCGATCCGGTGGGGGAGAGCGGCATCAACGCCCTGGTCGCCGCGCACTACGGCGTGCCCGATCGCCTTCGTCTCCGGCGACCGGTCGACCTGGGAGGAGACCGAGAAGTTCGCGCCCGGCGCCGAGCACGTGGTCACCAAGGAGTCGATCACCCGGTTCAGCGCGGCGAACCTGCACCCCGAGTGGCGCGGCGGCTGATCCGGGAGGGCGCCGAGCGGGCCGCTCGCGCGGTCGTCGGCGACGGCTGCGCACGCCGGCCATCTCGCCGCCCGGCCACGCTGGACATCTCGTTCCAGACCGGGGACATGGCCGAGGTCGGCCACGTGGGCCCGCGGCATCGAGCGCACGGGGGAGCGGTCGGTCGCGATCGCCGGCGACGACCTGCTGGCGATGTTCACGCTCGTTCGTCGCGATGTCGTACCTGACGCGGCAGGTCGAGGGCCGATGACCGGATCCGCGGCCGAGACCGTGGCCGCGCTGGCCGCCGCGGCCGGCCAGCCCCTGGCCGACGATCGGTGCGCCGAGCTGGTGCCGCTGTTCGGGGCCGTTCGGGAGAGCGCGGCGCGGCTCCGCGCGCTGGACCTCGGGGACCACGAGCCGCTCGGGCCCGGCGCCCCTTCCCGCGGGTGACGGCCGTGGCGGCCCCGCCGGACCTCCTCACCGCGACGGTCGCCGAGCTGGGCGCGGCGTACCGCTCGGGCGACCTCTCCCCCGTCGACGTCGTCGAACGGTCGCTGGAACGCATCCGGCAACGGGACGGCGAGATCAACGCGTGGATCACGGTCCTGGGCGAGCGGGCGGTGGCCGCCGCGCGCGAGGCCGAGGCCGCGCTGGCCGGCGGTCGCGACCTGGGGCAGCTGCACGGGATCCCGGTCGCGCTCAAGGACAACGTCGACACGGCGGGCGTGGAGACGACGTGTGCCTCGCGCATTCGCCGCGGGTTCGTTCCCGTCGCGGACGCCGACGTCGTCACGCGCCTCCGCGAGGCCGGCGCAATCGTGCTGGGCAAGACCAACCTGCTCGAGTTCGCGTACGGGATCGTCCATCCCGACTTCGGACAGTGCAACAACCCGCTGGACACCGGCCGGACGTCGGGCGGCTCCAGCAGCGGCTCGTGCGCCGCCGTGGCCGACGGCATGGTGCCGCTCGCGGTGGGGACCGACACCGGCGGGTCGATCCGCGTGCCCGCGGCCTACTGCGGGGTCGTCGGGCTGAAGCCCACGTACGACCTGGTGAGCCGGCGCGGCGTGTTCCCGCTGTCCTGGTCGCTCGACCACGTCGGGCCGATCGCGCGGACCGGCGCCGACGCGGCGCTGCTGCTGCGCGCGATGGCCGGCGACCGCCTCCCGGCCGCGGACGGGGCCGCGCCAGGCCTGCGCGGCCTGCGCGTGGGGGTTCCGGACGAGCACCTCGGTGCCGACGTCCGCCCGGGGGTGCGCGCCGCGTTCGACCGCGCGCTGGCCGACCTCGAGCGGGCCGGCGCGGTCGTGGACGGGGTGTCCGTGCCGTCGCTCGCCCTGGCGGACGACGCGCTCTTCCCGATCTTCGGTCCCGAGGCCACCGCGGTCCACGAGGAATGGATGCACACGCGGCCGCAGGACTACGCGCCGATGACGCGCACGCAGCTCGAGCTGGGCCTGCTGGTCCCGGCCACCGACTACGTCCGTGCCCAGCGCTTCCGGTCGCTGCTGCGGTCGGAGTTCGACCGGGCCTTCGCCGCCGTCGACGTCGTGGTCGCGCCGACCGTCGCCTGGGTGGCGCCGGCCGAGGATCCCGCCATTGCGGGGGACGACGGCGCCGTCGAGGCGCGCCGCACCGGGCCCTACAACCTCACCGGCCACCCGGCGGTCACGGTCCCCTGCGGGCCCGCCGAGGACGGCCTGCCCGCCGGCCTGCAGTTCGCCGGCCCGTCGATGACCGACCTGCGGCTGCTCGACGTGGCCGCCGCCTACGAGGAGGTTCGATCGTGAGCATCCAGTCGTTCGGCACGCTGCACCCCGGCCCCGGCGAGCGCGCGCACGGCATGGTGGGCGTGCCCGGGCTGGACCCGCCGTGGGAGGTTCCCGCATTCGTGTTGCGCGGGGCGTCGCCCGGCCCCACGCTCGTGGTCACGGCCGGGATGCACGCGGCCGAGTACCCGCCCATCGAGGCCGTGACCCGCCTGTGCCGCACGACCGATCCGGCGACGCTGTCGGGCACGCTGGTCGGCGTCCCGCTCGTCAACAGCCCGGCGTTCTACGAGCGGACGATCTACGTGAACCCGCGCGACGGCAAGAACGTGAACCGGATGTTCCCCGGCGACGCGAACGGCACCGACTCGGAGCGCGTCGCGCGCTACCTCACCGACACGCTGCTCGCGCACGCGGACGCATACGTCGACGTGCACGCCGGTGACCTGATCGAGGCGCTGGTGCCGTTCACGCTCTACGCGCGGACGGGGAAACAGGAGGCCGACGCGACGTCCCGCGCCATGGCGGCGTCGTACGGGCTGGGCTACATGCTGGGGACGGCGATCGACTCGGTCCCGGGAGCCGCGTATGCGGCCGCGGCCGAGCTGGGCGTGCCGGCCATGATCGCCGAGGTCGGCCAGCAGGGTGTCTACGACCAGGCGTCGGTGGAGATGCACGTGGCGGGCCTGCGGGGCGTGCTGGGCGTGGTCGGACTGACACCGCCCGGGCCGCCGCGGGCGGACGAGCCGGTGGACATGAAGGAGTTCGCGTGGCTCCGCACCGACGTGTCGGCCACGTATCATCCGACCGTGGCGGTCGGCGACGCGGTGGAGAAGGATGCGGTGATCGGCGAGCTGCACGACATCTTCGGCGAGACGATCCGCGAGCTGCGCTCGCCCGGGACGGGCAACGTCCTGTTCCTCGTCACCTCCCTGGCCGTCAAGGCGGGCGATCCGCTCGTCGGCGTCGGGGTGCCGTAGGCATGGGCAGCGACTGGTTCACAACCCGGCAGCTCGACGACGACGTGTTCCTGATCGGTGAACCGCCACACGTCAACTCGTTCCTGGTCGTCGGCGACGAGCGCGCTGCGCTGATCGACTCCGGCATGGGGATCGGCCGCATCCGGCCGGTCGCCGAATCGCTGACCGACCGCCCCATCGAGGTCGTGAACGCCCACTACCACTGGGACCACTCGGGCGGGAACGAGGAGTTCGAACGCACCGCGATCCACGAGCTCGGCGCCGAAGAGCTGAAGAAGGGCGAGTCCGCCGAGGACCTCGCCTTCTACCGACCGATGTTCGAGCTGGTGGCCGAGCGGACGCCCACGCTGCAGTCGATCGACGAGGGCTTCTTCTCCTTCCTGTCCGATGAGACGACGCCGCGGCCGCTGCCGGACGGCTTCGACCTCACCGCCTGGTCGCTCCCCCCGCGGCCGGCCTCCCGCCTCCTCCGTGACGGCGACGTTGTCGACCTGGGCGGCCGGTCGCTGACCGTCCTGCATACCCCCGGCCACACCCCCGACAGCTCCTGCCTCCTGGACGAGCGCAGCGGCATCCTGTTCGGCGGCGACACGGTGAACACCGGGCCTATGTACGCGCACCAGGTGGACTCGAACCTGGACGACTTCGCGGCCTCCACGGCGCGGCTCGCCGGCCTGGCGACGAGCGTTCGCTCCGTCTACGTTGCGCATTACGCCCGGTACAAGACGGACGGCCGCTACCTGGTCGAGCTGGCGGACGGGTTCGCCGACATCGTCGAGGGCCGCGCCGCCATCCGGGAGGTCGATGACGACTCCGGCAAGCCGGTCCGGATCGCCGAGTTCCCGACCGTGTCGGTGGTGCTGCCCGCGGTCAGCGGCTGAAGCGGAACCGGTCCAGGTCCACGTTCCCGCCGGAGAGCATCACGAGCACCGGCCCCGATCCCGGGACGCGCCCGGCCAGGACCGCGGCCAGCGCCGTGGCGCCGCCCGGCTCGACCACCTGCTTGGCGCGCTCCCACAGGAGCCGCATCGCCGCGAGGATCTCGTCGTCGCTCACCGTCAGCACGCCCGCGATGCCCGCGCGCATGATCGCGAACGTGATCGCGCCGGGCTGGTTGGCGAGCAGCGCGTCGGCCACCGAGTCGGGGTGGTCGACGGACACGCGGTGGCCGGCCTCGATCGAACGGCGCGTGTCGTCCGCGCCGTCCGGCTCCACTCCGTAGACCCGCGCCCCGGCGCCGGCCGCTTCCAGCCCGAGGATCGTCCCCGAGGCGAGGCCACCGCCGCCGATCGGCACGACCACCGTGTCCACGTCGGCGGCGCCGTCCTCCAGCGCCTCGAGCACCCAGGTCCCCTGGCCGGCGATGGTCACGGGATGGTCGTACGGCGGGATGTCGACCAGGCCCTCGCTCGCCGCCAGCTCGGCCGCCGCGCGGTTCCGCGCGTCGTGGAGGCCGGTCTGGACGACGACGCGCGCGCCGTAGCCCTCGATCGCCGCGCGCTTCGGCGGGGCGATCCAGTCGGGCACGACGATCGTCGACGGGATCCCGGCCAGCGCGGCGGCCCACGCCACCGCCTGCCCGTGGTTCCCGCTCGACGAGGCGACCACGCCCGGTGGCGGCGGGCCGTTCTCCAGCAGGGTCCGCACCTGGTTGGTCGCGCCCCGCGCCTTGTACGCGCCGATCTTCTGCAGGTGCTCGGCTTTGAAGATCACGGGACGCCCGCAGGCGGCGTCGATCGCCCCCGACGTCAAGAGCGGCGTGTGGTGCACGAACGGGCGAACCCGTTCGGCGGCGGCGAGGACGTCCTTCGGGGTCGGGGACTCGGGCGGCAGGTCGGCGGGCATCCGCACCACGCTACCGCGAACCTGGGAGGTCAGTCGTGCTCGCGGTGCGCGGCGAGCTGGGAGCGGGCCAGGAAGAAGCACCCGACCGACAGGTAGAAGACCGCCAGCAGGATCACGCCCCCACGGAACGGGATCGGGATCATCGCCGGCAACAGCGCGCCGGCCACCCAGGCGAGCTGGAACACCGCCTCGTAGCGGACGAAGACGCGGCCAGACAGGTTCCCCGGCGCGGCGCGCTGCATCAGACTCTGGAACGCGAGCCGGCCCAGTTCGGTGGCGCCGCCGGCCAGGAACGAGAAGACCACCAGGGTCGGAAGGCCGTACGTGGAGAGCGCGAAGACCGCGCCCAAACCGGCCAGGACCAGCGACCCGAGGACCACCGTCTGCGCCTGGAGCCCCGGGCGCAGTCGCGGCCCGAGGACGTCCCCGACGTAGCCGCCCACGACGCTGCCCGAGGACCAGCAGGCCCAGCCAGTAGGCAGGCTTGCCCGCCGTGCGGAGCGAGAACGCCATCAGGAACAGCAGGAAGCCCTGCGCCGCGCGCAGGCACGCCGTCCCCGCCGCCGCCGTGGCGAGCGAGGGAACGCGACCCCGCACGAGCGCGGCCTCCTCCGCCGCCGGGACGCCCTCGCCGACGCCCGACCGGGGCCGCGGCAGCCGCATGCAGAGCAGCATCGCGAGCAGGTAGACGAGGGCCGAGACGTACAGGACAGCCGGTGAGCTGCCCAGCTTCAGGATCAGGACGCCCGGCCCCGCCACCAGCGCGATCGAGACCGCCGCCACGCGGCCGAGCTGCGCGTTCGCCGCCAGCAGCGTCTGGTCGTTCTCGACGTAGGCCGCCACGAGTCCGTTCTTGGCGACGGCGTGGACCTTCGACAGCACCAGCACCACGAACACCGCGGGGAACAGCAACAGGCTCGTCGTGTGCGTGGCCGCGAACGTCGCCGCGACCGCCCGCCCGGCGGCGGCCCCGGCGGAGACGACGCGGCGCGGGCCGGCCCGGTCCAACAGCGGGACGAGCAACGGGGCCGCGACGGCCAACGGGGCCATCGTGAGCGCCAGGTACAGCGCCACCTTGGGCCGGGCCTCGCCGACCGGCAGCGAGAAGAACACCGAGTCGGCCAGCGCCACCGCGAGCAGCGCGTCCCCCGCCGCGCTCGCCATGTGGACCAGCGCGAAGGCGTCCATCGGCCGCTCGGACCGGATCATCCTTCGAAGCGGCGCGGTCACCCATTCCAGGGCGCGCAGCCAAATCGGCTCGGTTCGAGCTTCGCTCACTGGGCACAGGCTACGGCGCGGGGGCGCACCGGACGTTCAGTCGTCGGGCCCGAGATCCGTGCGCGGGGTCCCGTCCCACTCGTCGAGCGGCGCGCACCACCATCCCCAGTACGGGCCTAGGCGCGGGTGGCCGGGGACGTCGATGCGACCGTTGCACCACAGCAGCAGCTCCCAGGGGGAGTCGTGCTCCGGCGCCCACGGGAACAGCCGGCGCACGGTCCGATCGCAGATCTCTGCGGGCGGCGCGAACGGGACGCCGAGCGACTGAGTCACGTCGTAGGCGTGGACCAGGGTCTCATCGCACCCCATGGCCAGGAACCCCGTCGCGTCGGCCATGCCCGCGTCGTGCCAGCCGCGCACTCCAGGCGGCGATCCCTCGACGACGCGCGCCAGGATGTACCCGGACAGCTCCAGCGCGTGGAGCAGCTCGGGAACCGGGGTCTCGTCCTTCTTCCCGTCGCGCACGTTGCCGACGCCCTCGGTGGACCTCGTGGCCAGGTTCGTCGCGTACCACAGCACGGCGTCGATCGAGTGGTTCAGCGTCCGCCTGCACGTCCAGTCGAGGTCCCGCGCCTTCGTGTTCCAGCCGTCGCCGGTCGATCCCCGCATCGCGCCGGCCGCCGCCGTCACCGCCGAAATGATGTCGCCTGGCGTGAGCTCGTCCATGAGGCGGACGAGTCTACGCGTCCTCCTCCGTCTCGCCCTTGCTCCGGCCCTGGACGAACGCGACGGCCTCGAGCGTCGCCTGGTACACGAACCGCTCGCGCTTGGGCGACGCGAGGAAGCGCGCCGCCGCGGCCAGCGGGGCGCGTGCGTCCGGACCGTCGCCCAGCGCTCGGCCCTCCACGATCGCCGCCTGGGCCGTCTTCACCGTGTGCGCCACCATGATCGGCGCGACGGAGTGGTCCTCGGCGGCAGCCCGCCCGATCGCCGCCTCGAGCGGCTGGCGGTCGCCCGCGTAGCCGTCCACCAACGCGACGGCCGCGTCGGGGTCGCGGCCCACGATCGCGCGGAACACATCCTCGGCGTCCTCGGTGGCGTGCGCGGTGGGGTGCGACACGCCACCTCGGACGTCGAGCCGCCCGGTCCAGTTCACGAACCAGACTGCGTGGAACAGGCCGCGCAGCACCTCGGGCGACGGGTCGACGGACCACGACCACCGCAGCGCGTCGGTGTACGTGAGGGTGTGGGTCACGTCCAGCCAGCCCCATTCGTTCGTGTCGTCCAGATCCAGGTCGATGTCGAAGCGACCCAGACGTTCCGAGGCCGCCCTCGAGGTCTCATCGATGAGGCGCGGGACCGGCACGCCGGCCGCGAGCGCGTCGTGCAGCGCGTGGAACGCCTCGTCGGGCGAGCCCTCCAGCACCGCCGTGCGGAACCGGATCGGGTTCAGCGCGCCGCCGTTCTGCCGCCGCAACAGGCCCGCGAGGTCCGGCTGCGCGACGTCCCACGCTCGCAGGAACCGACGCATGTACGGCAACTTGTCGTAGCGGGTTCCCCACGTCATGTCGGGAACGAGCGGCGACAGGACCGTGTCCGCCTCGTCCCAGCCGATGGCGTCGATCAGCTCGAACGCCTTCTGGCAGAAGATCATGGCGTGGCCGTAGGACAGGAAGTGATCGGTGATCGCGGTCAGGAGCATGTGGCGGAGCTGCTCGCGGGTCGCGCCGGCGGCGAGGAGGCCGCGGAACAGCGCTTCGGCCTCGTCGACCCGCTCCTCGTCCACCAGGACCGGGTACGCCCGCAGGCCGTCCTCCACCGATCCGTACGCAGCAACAGGATCCAGCGGCTCGGGCTGCGGACGGAGCGGACGGCGGACCTCCTGCTCGCTCGCCACGGCGAGCCCCTGGATGACCGGCATCGCGCCGGCCGGCCCCGGGAACATGGCGGCCAGGCGAAGACAGTCGGCCAGCGTCGCCAGCGAGTGATCCCAGCCGTACTCCCCTCGCGGCGCCGTGTACTGGACGCCGGCGCGCACGATTTCGGGCAGCGCGGTCCCAATCCGCTGCAGCCGCATCGTGTCGCGCGCGATGCGTCCGACGTCGGTCTCGTTCATGGCCTCGAGCAGGCTGGCGAACAGTTGCGGGCGGACGATCTCGTTCGGCGGGTCCGCCACGTCCACCTGGACCACGCCGGCCTCGATTCGCACCGGGTAGCTGCGCACGTTCTCGCCGCCGAACACGCACTGCCCGCTCTCCAGCCGGAACTTCCAGTTGTGCCAGGCGCACGTCAACACGTCGTCACGCACGTCGCCTCGGACGAGCGCGTACCCCTCGTGGGGACAGCGGTTGTCCGTCGCGTAGACGCCCGCGGGCGTGCGGAAGAGCGCAAGACGCTTGTCGAGGTACGAGAAGAGCTTGCCCCCGCCGTCGGGAAGCGCGTGTACGGGAACGGTGTCGATCCACTCGGGCATCGGTCTGGCCTCCTCGCGCGGTGGTCTGGACTCTGGACACGCACGGTACAATCTCAAGTTAACTTGAGGTCAAGCGAATCGCGGAGAATTTCTCGAGTGCCCACCAGAGACGAGCTGATTCCCATCGGCGAGATGGCCGAGCGCAGCGGCGTCGCGCCCTCGGCCCTGCGCTTCTACGAGACGATCGGCCTCATACGCTCGGAGCGTACGCCCGGGGGCCACCGACTGTTCCGACGGAGCACTCTCCGCCGTGTGTCGTTCGTTCGGATCGCTCAGCGGCTGGGCCTCTCGCTCGAGGAGATCGGTGAGGCGCTGGCCACGCTCCCCGCCGACCGGACGCCCACCCGCGCGCAGTGGGCCAAGCTGTCGCGCTCGTGGCGCGGCCGTCTGGACGAGCGCATCGCGGCGCTCGAGAGCCTGCGGGACGACCTGACCGGATGCATCGGGTGCGGCTGCCTCTCGCTCCAGCGCTGCCGGCTGAACAACCCCGACGACGCCGCCGCCGGGCTCGGCACGGGCCCCCGGTACCTCCTGGGCGATGAGCCCGACGACGTGACCGGTGGACCGTCGGAGGCGTGACGCGCTCATGAACCACGCCTCTCGCCCCGCGATCGTCACCGTCGCGGCTGTCCTGATCTTCATCGTCGGCGGGCTGAACGCGCTCGCCGGACTGATCCTCGTCACGGCCGGCTCCGGTGGCTTCGTGGTGATGCTCGGCCTCCTTTCCCTGGCCGTCGCGGCCGCCGAGATCTACGCCGGCATGCAGGTGCTCGCCCTCAGGGAACGAGGCCGGATCCTCGCCATCGTCCTCGCGGGGATCGGCCTCACGTTCCAGGTGCTCTCGATCGGCCGGGCGGGCGCCTCGATCCTCGGCATCCTGATCCACGGCTCCATCATCTGGATCCTGGTGAGCAACCGGCAGTCCTTCACCCGCTAGCCCGGGCTCGATCCGGCCTCCGCGAGGCATGCCCCCCTCCGCATGGACTCGGTTGGCACATCTCGTGAAATGTGCCATAGTCAAATCATTCAAGTGTGGAAGTAAATCTGCCGATGGAGGCCCCATGAGCACCACGATGCATCGTTCGGGGAACCGATCCTCCGCCGCGGCTCGGCGGGCGCTCATCGACCGGATGAGCGAGCTGAAGCCCGGGCTCGACCGCAAGATGCGGCTCCGGCTACCCGAGGATCTCCAGACCGAGCTGCAGGCCGTGACCATCCATCAGCTGGAGGCCCTCCGGCTCCTGGAATCGGGTGGCCTGCGCATGCGCGAGCTCGCCCGTGAGCTCGACATCAGCGAGCCGGCGTCCACGGCCTTGGCCGATCGGCTGGTTCGCAACGGGCTCGTCGAGCGCCTGGCCGACCCGACCGACCGTCGCACGGTCCGTCTCGAGCTGAGCGGAGCGGGGCGCGACCTGATGAGCCGCTGGGGAACACATCGCAGACAGGCCATGACCGCCGCGTTCGACGTGCTCTCCGACCGGCAGCTCTCCGCACTGATCGACATCCTGGAGACGCTCGCAGCGGCGCCGCCAGCCGCCGGAAAGGAACGCACCGCATGACCGATGCTTCACGCCCCCCTGCAACGCTCGACCCCCCCGCCGGAGAGGTGCTCACCCACCGCCAGATCCTGATCGTCTTCTCAGGGCTGATGCTCGCCCTGCTGCTGGCCGCGCTGGACCAGACCATCGTAGGGACGGCCCTGCCGACGATCGTCGGCGAGCTCCACGGGCTGAACCACCTCTCGTGGGTGGTCACCGCGTACCTGCTGACGTCGACGACCGTCGCGCTCCTCTACGGAAAGATCTCCGACCTCTTCGGCCGCAAGCCCGTGTATCAGTTCGCGATCGTCGTGTTCCTGATCGGGTCGGCCCTGGCGGGCCTCAGCCAGAACATGACCCAGCTGATCCTCTTCCGGGCGATCCAGGGAATCGGCGCCGGCGGGCTGATCGTGCTGGCGCAGACCATCATCGGCGACATCGTCTCGCCCCGCGAGCGCGGCCGCTACGCGGGGTATTTCGGCGCCGTGTTCGGCCTCGCCACGGTCGCGGGTCCGCTGCTCGGCGGCTTCATCGTCGACAATCTGTCGTGGCGCTGGGTGTTCGCGATCAACCTGCCGATCGGCGTCGTGGCCCTCGTCGTGATCTCCATCGTGCTGAAGGACCCGGTTCGTGGGCGCAAGCACCAGATCGACTACCTGGGCAGCGTCCTGATGGCGACCGGCGTCTCGTGCCTGCTGCTGGTGAGCGTGTGGGGCGGGCAGCAGTACCCGTGGGCCTCCGCCACGATCATCGGACTCGCGACGATCGGCGTGGCGCTGCTCGTGGGGTTCCTCGTTCGAGAGCACTACGCGGCCGAGCCGATCCTGCCTCTGGCCCTGTTCAAGGACCGCGTCTTCTCCACCTCCGGCGGGGTCGGGTTCATCATGGGGTTCGCGATGTTCGGGGCGATCGTATTCCTGCCCATCTACTTCCAGCTGGTTCGCGGCGCGTCCCCGACCATCTCCGGCCTGCAGCTCCTGCCGCTCGTGGCCGGTTTGTTCGGCACGTCCATCGGGGCGGGTCAGATCATCTCCCGGTGGGGCCGATACAAGATCTTTCCGGTCGTCGGGACGGCGTTGACGGCCGTGGGACTGTGGCTGCTGTCGGGCCTCGGCGCGCACACGCCGCTGTGGATCGTGTGGATCGACACCTTCATCCTCGGGATGGGCATCGGTGGGGTGCTGCAGGTGATCGTCCTGGCCGTCCAGAACTCGGTGCCGTACAAGGACCTCGGGACCGCCACTGCCGCCTCGAACTTCCTTCGGTCCATGGGCGGCACCTTCGGGACGTCGATCTTCGGCGCCATCCTGACGTCGCAGTTGGTGCGGAACATCGCCGAGCTGCTGCCGGCGGGCGCGTCGGGGGCGATCTCGGGCGGGAACGTCACGAGCAGTCCGGCGGCCGTCCACGCGCTGCCGCCGTCCGTCCGAGACCCGATCATCGAGGCGTTCGTCCGCTCGCTCCATGTCGTGTTTCTGGCGGCGGTGCCGATCGCGGTGCTGGCGTTCGTGCTCAGTCTGTTCATCCCAGAGCGCCCACTGCGACGCACCATCAAGAACGAGTCGACGCCGCTCGCCGACGAGGTCATCGACCCCACGGTGAACGTCGAGACGGCAGCGTTCTGACGGGATCGACTGTGGTCGCCCGCCGGGGCATGATGGCGGCGCCACCGATCCACGCGAACGAGGGGGAAACGCCGTGCGACTCGAGCCGCTCTGCACGCTGTCCATGCGCTACACGGAAGGCAGCTTCATCCGGCCGTACGGGTCGCGTGGCGGTGACGAGGAGTGGGCGGGCTTCGGCACCGGGGACGGAGCGGTCACGGGTGAGATCGAGGGGACCATGGCGTGGGCCAACTACCCTCGCCGTCGCCAGGACGGCGTGTGGACACCGAACCTGCGCGGAATGCTCACGACGAACGGCGGCGACGAGCTCGTCGTCTCGATCCACGGCCAGAGCGTGGAGGAGCGCACTCCGGGCTCCCGCCGGGCGATCCTGGCCCGCGTCGAGCTGGCGTCCGAAGCGGAGTCCTACCGCTGGCTCAACACGAGCTTCCTCGTCGGCGAGGGCGAGATCGACGAGGAGCGCGAGCACTGGTGGATGGATGTGTTCGTGTGCGTCAACGAGGTGGCGCTGGGACCGCCCGCGCTCGGCGCCGAGGCGCCCGAGCGGTTCCGCCAGGTCGGCGTCCCGGGCGATCCTCCGGCCGGTGCGTGAGCAGGCGGGGGGACAGGGATTCGAACCCTGGAGGGGCTTGCACCCCTAACGGTTTTCAAGACCGTCGCCTTCGTCCGCTCGGCCATCCCCCCGCCGCGAGTCTACGTCTCACGCGCGGTCAGACCAGCCACTCCGCCTCGGTGACGCACCCGCCGGTGATGCGCACCCGAGCGAGCGCTACGGGGGCACCGGTCCACACGTGGTACTCGCCCTCCGCCAGACCACCGATGACGGCCGCATAGACGACGTCTTCTCCGGCGCGGCGCTCGTGCACGTCGGCGTGGACCCGGCTGAACGGTGCCTGGACCGGGCTCACCTCGACCTCACGGCCGAGCTGGTCCTCCGTGGCGACCACGACGAGGGCGCCGACCCCGGACCCGATGTCCAGGGCGACGCCCTCGGCGGCACCAGCGTGCTGGTGGCGATCCCCCACCATGACCCCCCTACGCGACGTTCGGCGGCACCACGTCGTAGCCGCTGAGCGGCACGCCAAGGTACGGGAACTCGTCCAGGAACGGGATCGGGTTGTCGTCCGGCGTCGTGCCGTCGGTGACCAACCCGGCAGCCTCGTCCGGCGTGTAGCTCGGGTCGACCAGCGGGTACGTGACGCCCGCGATGGCGCGCAGCTCGATCGCCACGACGTCGTCCTGCACCCGCGCCCGTTCGGGTACCCGGCCAGGTCGCCGCCCAGGATCCCGAAGATGTTCGGGTCCGAGGCCGGCGGGATGGCCATGTTCAGCCGCAGCATGTCCGCGTAGGCGGACCCGGTGAAGTTCTGGAACCCGGAGATGAGCCCGCTCGGGATTCCGGTCAGCAGGATCGCCACCAGGTCCGCACGGTCGGCCGGTCAGCCCGGCCAGGTTCGGGAAGACCCCCGGGTACAGGACCGGCAGGAGCTTCGCCAGCTCCGGCTGCTGCACGTACTTCAGGAACTGGTCGTCGTCGGCCGGCGGAAGCGCGTTCCAGTAGTCCTTCTTGGCCATCGGCACGACGACTTCGTTGAACAGCGGGTTGCCCAGCCGCGACACCTGCACCCACGGGCCGACGTCCTCGACGTCGCCCTGGTCGTCGCGCACCGGCGACTTGCGCCGGCTGGCCGAGGCCCACACGCCGATCACCGACTTCGGGCTGTCGCGGGTCGGTCGGCTTCGAGCCGTCCCGCGTCAGCATCCGCTTCGGGACCTTCAGCGCGATCGTGTGGACGCTCGCGCCCGCGCGTCGCGTCCACGCCCGGGGCGCGCGGGCGTGGGGATCAGGTGCAGGTTCTGGAACGGACGCAGGTCGCCCAGGTCGAAGATCGATCCGAGGTCGACGTAGAACCCCTCGTTGCGCTGCCCCGCGAACACCACCTCGCCGCTGTCCAGCGTGTGCACGGCGTCGCTCGGCGAGCGACGCGTAGTCGGGCGTCGACCGCGGACCCGACGTTGCAGGGCGGGCAGCGAGGTCGCGAGCCCAGCTCGGTCCGGCCGCTGCCCTTGATGATCTTGGCGACCGAGTAGAGCTGCCGCCGGTTCCAGTTGGGATCGTCGAGCGAGCCGATGGGGCCCGTGTTGTACAGGAACGTCTTGTGGTTCTCGAGCGTGGTCCTGAACTGGAACCGGTACGTGATGTCCGGGTCCGGCTTGCCGTCGTTGCTGATGTGGATCGCGTACGTGACGTCGTCGCCGAACTCGAAGAAGTTCGGGCCCGCCGGCGGGTACTCCAGCGGGATGAAGTTGGCGAGGATCGTGACGGTGTTCGGGTCGTCGGGGCTGACGAACGCGTACAGGTCCGTGTTGTCGGCCACCGGGTCCTTGGCGATGCCGGGTGCTTCACGATGCGATGACATGCGTTACCCCCCTGCGTTCGAAGGTCGATGAAGCCTCGGATGGTGGTGCGGCTCGCGCGCCGCAGGCGCGTTACTTCGCGGCGCGGAGGATGCGGCGCGCGAGGTCGGCATCGCGGCGGACCACCTCGCGGTCGCCCACCATGACTCTCACTTCGCGCGTTCCGGGCCGGATGTAGGCCACCACCGCGTCGCCGGATGCGTTCTCCGGCTCGGACGCGTCGCCGGCCCGTGCGGCCAGGCGGGTCGCCGCGGCGGCCGTACCGGTCCCCAGCGCACCGACGGCGGCGACTCCCGCGACACCGGCTGCAGACCGCTTGATGAACGTTCGCCGATCCACTCCAGACATGCTGTCCTCCCCCTTCGTCTCGGCTGCGCTCGTGCGGAGAGGGTTCGCGCTCCTGCCGTCGTCGGATTGCCCAGGGCGGAGAAATGCCGAGCTTCGCAGAACGACCTGCCTCCGCTACGATCGCACCCACGATGAGTCGATCGATCCATCTCCGCCGGGGCTGCGAATCAATGGGCGATGGCAATCCACCTCCGCTCGCCGCGGGAGCTGCGGCACCGCTTCTACGCCTGCCCGGAAGAGCCCGTGGGCAGGATCGTTCATAAGGTGGCCGGCCCCGACGAGGAGCTGATCGTCCGCGTCGCGGGCGGGGACGAGGAAGCGCTCCGCGAGCTGTTCCGTTCCTACGGTCCGTACGCCAAGGCCCTCGCGCTTCGCATCGTCGCCTCGGCCACGCTGGCCGAGGAAGTCGTGCAGGAGGTGTTCCTCTCGGTCTGGCAGCACGCCGGTGACTATCGGGCCGAGCTGGGAAGCGTGCGCTCGTGGTTGTTCGCGGCGGTGCACAATCGCGCCGTGGACTCCGTCCGCCGCGAGGAGGCGTTTCGCCGGCGAGCGCAGCAGGAAGCCGTCCTCATCCCCGAGGTCGAGGAAGCCGACGTCGCCGACGCGATCGTCGAGACCGAGGACCAGGTCGATCGGCGCAGGCGCATCCGGGAGGCGCTCGATCGCCTCCCCAAGGAGCAGCGGGCCGTCGTCGAGCTGATGTATTTCGAGGGGCGCACGCAGTCCACGATCGCCCTCGAGACGGGGCTGCCGCTGGGGACGGTCAAGAGCCGATCGCTGATGGCCATGCGTCGCCTGCGCAAGGAGCTGGGACAGGGCGTGGAGGTGGAATCGTGAGCGACCGGCCGGTCCACGACCGGCTCGAGGAGCTGTACGCAGCCGAGGCGCTGAGCGGCCTCGACGACGACGGCCGCCACGAGCTTCGGGAGATCCTGACCTGGCACGACCCGCGCTGCGCGGAGTGCGCCGCCCTCCGTGCCGACTACGCGGACGTGGCCGCGACGCTCGCGCTGTCGCTCGAGCCGGTGCCGACGGCGCCCGGCGCCGAGGGGCGGCTCCTCACGGCGACACGCACGGTCGTGCAGGGGCAGGGCGCCAAGGGGCGCGGCGATGCTGCCGCCGTCCGTTCGCCCGACTGGACGACGTCCCCGAGGAGCCCGAGGAGAAGCATCGCCGGCCGATGCGCGTGGTCGCGGCTGCGCTGGCCGTGGCGGCCTGCCTGCTGGGGGCCGCCATCCTCGGGTACTCGGTGCGCGGAACCACGAGCTCGCCCGACCAGATCGTGGCCGCCTTCACTGCGCAGCCCGGCACCCAGTCGGCGTCCATGGCACACGGCGACCAGCAGGTGGTCGTGTACTACCGGCCGGGACAGCAGACGGCGCTCGTGGTGGGGCACGGACTCGACGATCCCCCGGCAGGGCACGTGTACGAGCTGTGGTACCTCCCCGAGGGTCAGACGGACATGGCGCCCGGCGGCATCTTCACGCCAAAGGACGGGACCGTCGTCGCGCCGGCAACGATCGCCGGGCCGTTCACGACGCTCGCCGTCAGCATCGAGCCCGGATACATGACGGCGCCAACGGGGACGGTGGTGCTCTCCACGCCGTCCGGTTCGTGAGGCCGGCGGCACGTCTCCTGTAACGCTCGCCGGTCGTCCGGCGATGTGTTGCTCGAGCGATCATGAGCCTCGTACCCGTAACCATGACGAAACGGAAAGAGCGTTCGACCCGGGATGCCTCGTTCGACGAGTGCGTCTACGAGGTCGAGGGCTTCCTCTTTCGATTCGATCCGGCCCTTCCCCGCGCGCGGGCCTCCGCGTGGCGAAACGGCAGATGGCAGCCCATCGCCCTCACGGGCGAGGACGTCCGCCAGCTCGTCAGCCCGCGTCACGTGCCGCAGGAGGAGCTGCCGGAGCTCTTGGCCCAGCCGGAACCCCCACGGGCCGTCTGAAGGGCACGACTTCTCCCGCCGTAAACGGGGTCCACGCATGACGCTGCACAAAATGAGACTCATTTTGTGCGTGCCCTCCGACCAGGGCATTCCCACCCTCGGCCGGAGGGCTACGAATCGGGGTCGAGCTGGCTGCGGAGGTCGGCGGGGTCGGTCACCGGGAGCTTGCAGGCGAAGCGCTCACACACGTATGCCGTTGCCTTCCCGTCCATCTGCGGACGGTCCCGGAGCAGCGGGATGGCCTCGGCGGCGTCGGCATCACCCGGCGCGGACACCGCCAGCACGACGTTCGGTCTGAACCGTTCGCGGACGACGCCGACGAGTACGATCGTGTCGTCGTCCCCGGGATCGCCGACGATCGCGACCTCCTTTACCGGACCGACCGCGAAGTCCAGCGCGCAGAGGGCGTGCCCGAACCCCGTAGGCGCGCGCCGCATCCCGTCAAGGACGAGCCGGAGCGCCGACAGCGCCGCCTCCTCATACGACGCCTGACCGGTCAAGCGCGCCAGGCGGAGCAGCACGGAAGCGGCGGCCGAGTTCCCCGACGGGACCGCGTTGTCGTACAGGTCCTTCGGCCGAACGACGAGGTCCTCCGCGTCCGACCCGGTGAGGAAGAACCCGCCGTTCACCTCGTCACGGAAGAGGCGAAGGAGGTCGTCGGCGAGCGAGCGCGCCTCGCGGAACCATCGCGCATCGAACGTCGCCTCGTACAGCGCGAGACATCCGTCCGCCATGATGCTGGAATCGGCAGGCCATACCGTGATCAGCGCGACCGACGCTGAAGCCGGGTTGACGCTGGCGCGCGACGAGCATCCTGCCTTGATCCTGATGGACATCCAGCTGCCCGGCATGGACGGCCTCGAAGCCACGGCGCGGCTCAAGCGGGAAGAGGCGACGCGCTCGATTCCGGTCATCGCCCTGACCGCGCTGGCGATGAAGGGCGACGAAGAACGCATCCGGGCAGCGGGGTGTGACGGCTATATCGCCAAGCCCCTCGCCTATCGGGACTTCTTGACGGTCATCTCGGCCCAGCTGGGAACGCCGCTGGCGCCATGACGGCCGCCGGTCGAGCGTCCGCAACCGCGCTCCGCCTCAGCGAGGAACGGTTTCGCGCCCTGGTCGAGCAGAACTCGGACGCGATCGTCGTCACCGATGCGGCCGCCATGGTGACCTACGCCAGCGAATCGATCGCCCGGGTGACGGGGACGCCGCCCGCCGAATGGATCGGGCGCCGGCTCTTCGAACGCGTCGACCCGCTGTATTGCGACGTGGTGGAGGCCGCCTTTGCGCGAGCCGTCGAACGGCAAGGCGAATGCGTCTTCGTCGAGTATCGATCCCGCCACGCGGACGGTTCGTGGCGCGACCGCGAAGCGTCGTTCGTCAGCCGGCTGGACGATCCTGCCGTCGTCGGGGTGATCGCGAATTTCAGGGATACCAGCGAGCGCCACCGCGCGAAGGACGATCTCCAGCGGACGACCGAACAACTCCGCGCCGTCATCTCCAGCCTGCCGATCGCGCTGTGGGCGATCGATCGCGGCGGCCGCATCACGCTGTCGGAAGGGAAGCTGCTCGAGCGCCTGGGATTCGTGCCGGGCCAGCTGGTCGGGCAATCGGTGTTCGAGCTCTACCAGGATGCGCCGCACGTCCTCGACGTCATCCACCGGGCGCTCGCGGGTGAAGTGGCGATCGCGTTGTCAACCGAGGCGCACGGCATCACCTTCGACAGCCACTACGTCGTGATGCGCAATGACGACGGGGCCGTCACCGGGGTGATCAGCGTCGCCGTGGACGTGTCGGATCGCGTGCAGCTCGAGGAGCGGCTGCGCCAGGTGCTCAAGATGGAAGCGGTCGGACGGCTGGCGGCGGCGTCGCGCACGACTTCAACAACCTGCTCACCGTGATTCTGGGCTACTGCGAGCTGGTGCTGGCGCGATCTCGCCGCCGGCGATGCCCGGTGCGAGGCGGACATCGCAGAGATCCAGAAGGCGGCGGCAGCGCGCCGCCGCGCTCACGCGCCAGCTGCTGGCGTTCAGCCGCAAGCAGATCATCGAGCCGACGGTGCTCGACCTGAACGCCGTCGATCGCGGACATGCGGACGCATGCTGCAGCGACTGATCGGCGAGGACGTCAAGGTGGTCAGCTGCTCGGGCCGAGCTCGGCCGGTCGTGACGCCGATCGCGGCCAGGTCGAGCAGGTCGTCATGAACCTGGCGGTCAACGCCCGCGACGCCATGCCCGACCGGCGGCACGCTGACGATCGAAACCGCCAACGTCGGACTCGACGAAGCTCGAACGCAGCGCCATCCGGCGCGATCCGGGCGGCTACGTGGCGCTCACGGTGACCGACACCGGCATCGGCATGACGCCGGAGGTGCAGGCGCGCCTGTTCGAGCCGTTCTTCACCACCAAGGAGCTCGGCAAGGGCACCGGCCTCGGCCTGGCGACCGTCTACGGCATCGTCACGCAGAGCGGCGGCAGTCATCACCGTCGACAGCGAGATCGGCAGAGGGCACGACGTTCAAGGTGTATTTCCCGCGGGCTGCGCACGGCGGCGGTCGCCGAGACCGCCGCGCCGTGGCGACGTCGGCATCGGCGGACGAGACGGTGCTGCGTGGTCGAGGATCGGCGCAGGACTCGCGAGCTGACGAGGCGACTGCTGCAGCGCCACGGCTACACCGTGCTGGTCGCCGCCGACGCGCGACGAGGCGTTGCAGGTCGTTCGACGCAACAACGGGGTCGATCGATCTGCTGCTGACCGACGTGGTGATGCCCGGCGATGAGCGGCGCCCATCTGGCGAGAGAGCTGCTGCGACTCCGGCCCGACGTGCGCGTGCTGTATGCCTCGGGTTACACCGAGAGCGTGATCGTGAGCCACGGCGTCCTCGAGCCGGATGTCGACTTGATCCAGAAGCCGTTCACGGCGGAGCGCCTGCTGCAGAAGATTCGCGACGTGCTGGACCGTCGCTGATCGCGAGCCCGGCCACTTTCACCGGCTGACGATTCGTTGGATGATCGAGCCCTCACGCCTTAGTATGGGCGCGCCATGGGGGTCACCGTCGAGGCCGTGCTGATCGGCATGTTGGTCATGATCGCGGGAACGATCCCGCGAAACCTGATCTTCGCGGCGAACCTGCGGTACTACCAGGGCGTGCCGTGGGCCGTGCCCGTGACTGCCGTGTATCTGGCGTGCTTCTGGCGATACCTGCAGGGCGCCGGGCCGCCGCCATCGACCGCCGACCACCGGCGCAACAGCCTGCGCGCCACCGGCGTGCCGGGCCGCGTCTGGGCATGGGCGCTTCTCGCCGGCGGGCTCGGCATCGTCGCGCTCGTGCTTGGGCTGCGCATCGCGAACCGGCTGGTCGTCCTCCCGCCACAGCAGCTTCCGGATCTGACGCAGGTGCCGCGGGCGACCGTGCTGGCCTTGCTGCTGATGGCGGCCCCCGTCGCCGGCGTGGTCGAGGAGGCGGCGTTCCGCGGCTACATGCAGGGCCCGATCGAGCGGCAGTACGGCCTGGTCGTGGCGATTCTCGTGACCGGGACGATGTTTGCGGTGGCGCATCTGGACTTCACGCTGATCCTCTGGCCGTACTACGTGGCGGTGGCCGCGATCTACGGCACCGTGACCTACCTGACCGGGTCGATCCTCCCGGCCGTGGTGCTGCACACGAGCGGGAACATCTACTCGAACATCGATCTGTGGCTCCACGGGCAGGCGGAGTGGCAGGCCGCGTCGGGTCCGGCCGCGCTCGTCTGGACGACTGGCACCGATGCGTCGTTCTGGATGTCGAGCGTTGCCCTCCTCGCCGTCGCAGCCGCTGACGTGTGGGTCTATTTCAAGCTTGCAGGCGCGGCCCGACGGCCACGGTAGAATGCCCCCCATGGCCTGGCTCCTGAAACGTGACCGCAGTCGAAGGTCGGTGATGCCGTTCGCCGCGGCCGCGGCCGTGCTCGCCTGCGGTCCGCTGCTCGTTGGCCTGGCGCAGTCCAACCCAAACAGCCCGGACAAAAAATGGTCCGTGCGTCGGACGCCCGCCGGACGGCCGGACCTGCAGGGCGTGTGGACCAACTACGACGCGACGCCCTTCGAACGGCTCACGGCTGAAGAACAGCGTCCCCGGGGACCGGCGGTGAGCACGGCCGACTGGCTCGTGCAGGACGGCCCGGTCAGTCCCCGGCGGACGTCGATGGTCGTGGATCCGCCGAACGGCAGGGTGCCGCTGCGGCCGGAGGCGGTGGCACAACGAGACGCAACCCTCGCCCTGCCCGCGGACGTCATCGAACACTACGGGCCGTGGGAGCGCTGCATCACGCGCGGCGTCCCCGGTTCGCTGTTTCCCGGCGGCTACAACAACGGTCATCAGATCGTGCAGACCCGGGATCACGTCGTCATCCATTCCGAGATGATTCATGAAGCCCGGGTGATTCCCCTCGACGGGCGTCCGCATCTCGACGCGAGCCTCAGGTCGTGGGAAGGGGATTCGCGCGGCCGTTGGGAGGGCGATACGCTGGTCGTGGACACCACCAACTTCAACGGAAAAGGCTGGATTGCGACCAACGTCGCGGCCGGATGGCTGAGGGGCGTCCCGCAAAGCGAGGCGTGCCACCTGGTCGAGCGCTTCACCCGCGTCGACGACAACACGATCGCGTACGAAGCGACCATCGACGATCCCAAGGTCTACACCAGCCCATGGAAGGTGGCGTTTCCGTTGAACAGGGACGAGCGGTATCAGATCTTCGAATACGCCTGCCACGAGGGAAACTACGCGCTGGGGAACATGCTGCGCCTGGGAGCGATGCAGAAGACGCCGTAGTCGGCCGAGGTCCGAGGGAGGCTGACGAATGAACCGCCGGGAATTCCTGCAATCTGCGATCGCCGGTGGCGCGGCCACGGCGGTGACGGCGTCGCGATGGCGTTCCGCCGCCGCCGCGGGCGCCAATTGGCCAATCGGCTGTTTCAATCGCCCGTGGACCACGTGGAGCTTCGACGAGGCGCTGAAACAGATCAAAGCGGCGGGCTACCAGACGACCGGCCTCCTCACCACGACGAAAGACGAGCCGTTCATCGGCGTTGACGCCACGCCCGAATACCTCGCGCGGCTCAAACAGCGGATCGCCGGCAGCGGGCTGAAGGCGAACATGGGCGCGCTGCGGTCGCGGCACGACATCCCGCTGGACGATTCGATCCAGGAGGTCCGCCGGCAGATCGAGAATGCCGACACGCTCGGGCTCGCCTACGTGCTCACGTTCGGCGTCGACAAGCCGGAACAATACGATCACTACTACAAGGTGATGCGCGACGCGGCGGCCTACGCGGCGGAGCGCCGGATCAAGCTGGTGATGAAGCCGCACGGCGGCAGCAGCGGCGCGTCGGAGGAGATCGTCGCGGTCATGAACGCCGTCCGGCATCCGAATTTCAAGATCTGGTACGACGCCGGCAACATCATCTACTACACCGGCAAGGATCCGGTGGAGGAGCTGAAACCGATCGCCCGGCACGTCACCGGCTTCTGCGCGAAGGATTGCGCGGCGGTCGAAGAGCGACGTGATGATCCAGTTCGGGACGGGAAAGGTGGACTTCGCCGCCGTCTTCCGCACGCTGAAAGCCGCCGGGTTCGACGGGCCGATCATGGTCGAGTGCTGCAAGGTCGGCGCGACCGCTGAAGAGACGATGGCCAACGCGCGGGCGAACCGGACCTTTCTCGACGAGGTCGTGGCCCGGGTGTGACGGCCACCGCAGACGCGTCGGCGCCATAAGCCTTTCTCGAGATGGGTCGTTCAAGCGTCGAACACGACATCGCGGGCGGCTACCAGCTCGATGCGCTGCTCCGGGGCTGGGCCCCGCAGCGCGCGTGGCATCGCGCGCGGCTCGACCTCGTCGCCCACGTGCTCCCCCCGGTCGACGGTGCCCTGATGCTCGACGCGGCTGCGGGCTCGGGCATCGTCACATGGAAATTCAGAGCGCCGGAGATCGTGAGCACCGACATGCGAGTCAGCGCGTGCCACGTCGTTCGCAGGCATACGCCGGGTGCCCGGGCCGTCGCCGCGGAGCTGGGTGCCCTTCCGTTTCGCGCCGGCACCTTCTCGCAAATCTATTTCCTCGAGGCGCTCGAACATTTTTCAGAGGCGGATGGCCACCGCGTGTTGGACGAGCTGCGCCGCGTGTCGCGCACCGGCGCGCGTTGCCTCATCACCACGCCGAACTACCGCTCGGGGTGGATCGTCCTCGAGCGCATGATGGACTGGATGCGGCTGACTCCGCCGATGGCGAACGGGCAGCACTTGTGCCAGTACAACAGCGGCGCATTGACGGCTGCCCTGGAGTCCGCCGGCTGGAGAGTAGTGCGGACTGGCTCGTTCAACCTGATCGCGCCGCTCGTCGGGATGGTCTCGGCACGCACCGCCGCATGGGCGACCGGCCGCGAGGCGCGTCAGCTGGGCCATGCCGGCACGCTGCTCTACTCGGTCTGCGAGGCCGTGGCCTGAGCGCATGAGCACGAGGCCGCCTCTCACCATCGTCCTGCCGTGTTTCAACGAGGGATCTCAGATAGTCCGGTCGCTCGAGACGCTGGACGGCTGGTTCGGCAGCGTCGCCGAGGTGCTGATCATCGACGACGGGAGCGCGGACGATACCGCGGAGCAGGCGCGGGCGTTTGCGGCGTCACACGGCAACGTGCGGGTGCACCGGCTGCCGGTCAACGGCGGAAAGGGCAGGGCGATCCGATCGGCGATTCCGCTGGCGAGCGGGGAGTCCGTCCTGCTCATGGATTCCGACCTCGCATACGACCGTGATTCCGCACAACGAGCGATCGACGCGCTCGCGGCAGCGGACATGGCCGTCGGCAACCGCCGGCATGCGCTGTCCCGTTACTCGGTGCCCGTGAGCCTGTTCGGATTCCTGTACCGGCGGCATCTCGTGGGATGGACCTTCAACGCGTGCGTTCGGGTTCTGCTGAAGATTCAGCTCCGTGACACGCAGTGCGGCCTGAAGGGGTTTCGGCGGGAAGCGCTCGAACGAATCGGTGCGTCGCTGACGACCGAAGGCTTCGCGATTGACGTCGAGATGTTCCTCGTCGCCCGCGCGCTCGGGCTGCGGCTGTCGGAAGTTCCCGTGCACGTGACCTATCGTTCGGCGAAGAGCTCGGTGAAGCTGGTTCGCAGCGGCGTGGCGATGGCCGGTGAGCTGCTCAGGCTGGCGGCACGGCGGGCACTGGGCCGTTATTCGCCGGCGCGCGTGGCGGCAGCGTCCGCCGCCAGATCGCAGCCGAAGCCAGCAGCCCGATCAGCAGAAGAATCGATCCGCTGACGAGACCACGGGGCACGAACGAAAGCTCCACTTTCGCGGCCGTTCCGGGCGGCACCCGGATGGCGGCCAGTTGCGTGAGCGGATCGATCTCGAACACCCCGACGCTGCTCCGCCAGCCTGCCACGTAGTGCTGGTTCAGAATCACGCGGCCGCCGCCGCGCGACACGACACCAAACCTGATGCGGTTCGGGGTGAAGGCGACGTCAGAAATCTGCACGTCCCCCTCTTCGAGAAGCGGAGCGACGGCCTGAACGGCCCCAGGCAATTGCAGCGGCTCGTTGCATTTGAGCACGGCCTGATTGCGATCCATCATCGCGCGCAGCATCGGCGAGTTCGGGCCGAAGCCATCGGTCTCCGGATCGATGAGCGGTGGCCCGGGTCGGGCGAGCAGCCGGAACGGCGTATTCAGCGGGGCGAGCGGAAACGAGCCGACGAAATGACGCCGGCTCCAGTACGCGAGCACGCCGACCGCCACGATCAGGACGATGGCGGCGAAGCGGCGCATCCTGGCGGTGTCCGATCGTTCGACCGCGACGGCGCCGAAGGCCCACGCGACCATCGCCACCGCAAACCACGTGAAGACGAGCGTGTAGCGGCTCGGCAACCTGAACTGCGAGAACACGGGCAGGCGGCGGAGCAGCACGTACGGCGCGTATGGCCCGCCGTCCCCAAGCATCAATGCGAACAGCACGCCGGTGGTCAGCGCCAGCGAGACTCCGAGCCGGTTCGAGGCGTGCAACGGGCGATCGATCGCGATCCATGCGAACGCGGCGGCGATGATCAGCAGGCCGAGCGGCCCGAGATAGTTGCCGTACTCGTGCCAGCCATAGAGCTGGCCGTCGAATCTGAGGCGCGGATATTGGTCCGCATCGGTAAACACATGCTGCAGCATTTCGGCTGACACGCGATCGGGGCCCGGCGGGAAGTATCGGATATCGACCAGCGTCGGGTTGGCCACGAACCGGGCAATCGGGACCAGCTTCGGCGCCGCGAAGAGCAGGGCGAACAGTCCGGCAACGCCCAGCATGACGAGGGGGCGCCAGTCGCGGCCGAGCAGCGCGGAGATCAACGAGAAGCATCCCAGGCCGACGGCCGCCATGAAGGTGATATGAATGCCCCCCGCGTAGATCGACAATGCGAGCAGCGCGCCTGCGCCGACGGCGAACCGCAGCGCGCCGCTCGCGAGCGCCGACAAGAAGAAGAAGAGAATCCACGGAAGATAGAAGTCCCGGCAGGAACGTCGCGTGCCCGACCACGAGATGAAAGGCCGCGCCGCCCGCGAGCGTGAAGGTCGCCGCCAGAAAGAAGATCGCGGGGAGGAAGGCCAGCCTGAACACGCGCGTCAGCAGCAGATGCATGCCCGCGAAGCCCACCAGGTAGTGCAGCAGGATGTTCAGTTTCATCGCCGTGGCCAGCGGCAGCACGAGCGCGAAGACGTACACCGGCGTCAGCAGCGCCACCTGAGGGTTCTGCCAGAGGACGTTGCCGCCGCAGAACCACGGATTCCAGAACGGCCACTGCCCGTACTCGTAGACGCTCTTCATCACCGAGGCATGGTGAAAGAGGATGGCGTCCCAATCCGACACGCCGAGGCGGGCGCCGCTGGCCAGCAGCGGGAACGTGAAGTACACGCTGGTGGCGAGGTAGGCTGCGGCCATCAGCCACCATGCGCGGCCTCGTCTATTCATGGGTCCGGTTGATGTAACCTAGCCGATTGGACGAAATGGACGCAACGCCCCTGCTGTGGCTCGCACTTCACCCCAAGACGGACGGCGACCGCGAGAAGCTCGCGAAGGGGCTGCGCCAGATGACGGCCGAGGATCCGACCCTGGCCGTGGCCGCCGATCCGGCCGGCGATGTGACGCTCGGCGCGTCGGGGGAGCTGCAGCTCGAGATCGTCATCGATCGGCTGAAGCGCGAGTTCGAAGTCGAGGCAAGCCTGGGCCGGCCGCAGGTCGCGTACAGGGAAGCGCTTTCGCGGGCGGCGGACGGCGACGGCCGCTACGTCGCTCAGGCGGCCGGACGAGGAGAGTACGGCCGCGTTCGCATTCACGTGTATCCTCGCCAGCCGGGCACGGGGTACGTGTTCGAGAACAAGCTGATCGGCAGTGCGATTCCGGATCGTTTCATCACGCCGATCCGCGAGGGCATCCAGGACGCCTGCATGCGCGGAGTGCTCGCCGGCTATCCGATCCGCGACGTGAGAATCGAGCTCTACGACGGCTCGTTCCACGATGTCGACTCGTCGGAACTGGCATTCAGGCACGCGGGCGCGGTGGCCTTCCAGGACGCGGCCAGGAAAGCCGGGCCGGTTCTGCTCGAACCGGTGATGCGCGTCGAGGTGGTGACTCCCCACGAACACATCGCCCACGTGATCCGGGATCTCTTCGGCCGGCGCGGCCAGATGCATTCCCGCAAGACCGACGGCGACCGGCAGATCGTGGTCGCGTTCGTGCCGCTGGCCGAGCTCTTCGGCTACGCGACCAACCTGCGCGCCAATACGCGCGGGCGCGCGACGTATTCGCACCAGCTCGATCGATACCAGGAGGTGCGCGCCGATCCAGGCCGCGAAGACGACGACGGCACGTCGGCGGTGCGTGCGCCGCTCACGCCCTCGCCCCGCCCCAACGAGTCTGCGGTGGCGCTGCCCGAACCGGACGACGACCGTCCTGAACCATAAATCGCGATTCTCCAGTCTGCGGCCCACGACGGACGTATGATGGCGGCGCAAGTCAAAGGAGCGTGGGCCATGCGCCGTTTCGTTCTCCTTGTCGTGGCCGGCTCGGCCGTCGCGGCTGCCGGGACCCTCTTCGCCCAGACCTCCCATGGCGGTGCCCGCAACTGGACGCCTCCAAAAACCGCCTGGGGTGAGCCGGACCTCCAGGGCACCTGGACCAACGAAACAATCACGCCCTTCGAGCGGCCAAAGCATCTCGCCGACAAGCCGTTTCTGACGAAAGAGGAAGCCGCGGACATCGAAGCGCAGGCGGCCAGGCAGCGCGACAACGCCGACTCGGCCGCCCGCCCCGGCGATGTCGGCAGCTACAACCAGTTCTGGTTCGATTCGGGCACCAAGGTGGTGTCGACGCGGCAGACGTCGCTGGTGATCGATCCGCCGGACGGCCGCGTGCCGCTGCGCCGGAGGCGGAGAGCGTCGCGACGAGGACGCCGCGCAGAACTCGCGACTCGTTCGAGTTCATGAGCCCGTGGGATCGCTGCATCACGCGCGGCGTGCCCGGCGGCTTCTTCCCGGCCGGCTACAACAACGCCTATCAGATCGTGCAGACGCCCGGCTACGTGGTGATCCACTACGAGATGATCCACGCGGCGCGGATCATTCCGATCGACGGGCGCCCGCATCTGCCGTCGGACGCTGCGCTTCTGGGACGGCGATTCGCTCGGCCGGTGGGAAGGCGACACGCTGGTCGTCGACATCACCAACTACAACGGCAAAGGCTGGATCGCGACCAACGCCGCCGCGGGCCGCATCAAAGGCATCCCGCAGAGCGACGCCCTGCACGTCGTCGAGCGCTTCACGCGCGCCGACCCGAGACGATCCAGTACGAAGTCACGATCGACGATCCCAAGGTCTACACGCGGCCGTGGAAGGTCGCGATTCCTCTCGAGCGCGAGGACGGCTACAGATCTACGAGTACGCCTGCCACGAGGGCAACCGCGCGGTCGAAGGCGTGCTGCGGGCCGGGCGGTCGAAGGAGCGCGGCCAGCCGTAGTCACGAATTCTTAATTCCAAATTCTTAATTCTTAATTCTCCCCCTCGGCCCATTCGATCGTTCATGTGTGTCGCATATGAAGGAAGGGCTCATCATCATGACCAGGAACGTCGGCGGATGCGGCATTGCGGTGCTGCTGCTGCTGTGGATCGGCTCGACGCTGCCGGCGACGGCGCAGGGCGTCGGCGCGATCGGCGGCACGATGTCGGATCCATCCGGTGCGGTGCTGCCGGGAGTGACCGTCGACGCTTTCCAATCCACGCGGCACGATCGGCGGCAATCAGGAAACCGTCACCGACGCGCGCGGCAGCGTTTCAATTCATCCGGCTCGTGCCGGGCATCTATACCGTCAAGGCGGATCTGGCCGGATTCCGCTCCGCCGTCCAGGAGAACGTCGTCGTCAACGCCGACGTCACCGCGCGCGTCGATCTGAAGCTGGAGATCGGCACGCTCGTCGGAAGGCATCACCGTGAAGGGCGAATCGCCGCTGCTCGACACGACGTCCGCGTTGAAGCAGACGGTGCTGTCGCGCGAGGTGCTCGACAGCCTGCCGAACCGCATCGACGTGTGGGCCGTCGCGCGCGTGATCCCGAGCGTGGTGCTGAGCAAGGTCGACGTCGGCGGATCGGAATCGTTCCTGCAGTCGACCGCCACGGTGCACGGCAGCAACAACGAGAACGGATTCCTGATCGACGGCATGGACGTCTCCAACCTGGACGGCAACGGCACCGGCGCGGTCATGTATCTCGATCCGTACGCCTTCCAGGAAACCAACTACCAGACGAGCGGCGGCGGCACCGCGGTCTCCCAGAAGGGCGGCCTCCTCTTCAACATGGTCACCCGGACGGGCACCAATCAGTTCCACGGCGGGGCGATGTTCAACGGCGCGAATCACGGCATGGGATCGGCGAACTACTCGGACGAGCTGCGCGCGCAGTTGCTGGCCGCCGTGCCGCCGGTGGCGCTCGCGGCCAACCCGAACATCGTGCCCGGCGCGGACATCCTGAAGATCTACGACGTCGGCGCGTGGCTGGCGGGACCGATCGTGCGCGACAAGCTGTGGTTCTCGTTCTCGGCGCACGATCAGGCGCTGGATCAGTACCTCCTCGGCAACTACAACCCCGACGGCACGCAGGTGCTCGACGACAATCTGATGTGGACGACCGCGGCCAAGGTCGCGTGGCAGATGACGCGAAGCGCCCAGCTCTCGTACTTCAACAACCTGCAGTACAAGTTGATCGGTCACCGCAATGGCGGCGGCACGTTTGCCGAGAGCCGCGCGAGGAACCTCAACGACAAGTACCCGGACGTGCACCAGGTGAAGTTCACGTCGCCGTTCCGCATCGCGCATCGTCGTCGACGTCTCGTGGAGCCGTTTCCGCGCCGACGACAAGTTCGGCCAGGAGCCGGAAGTCCAGGCCGGCGACATCTCGCGCTTCGACGCGGTGACCAACACCTACATCGTGGCGTTGCCGACCTACCGCGACAACGCGATGTTCAGGGATCAGGTGCTGACCAGCGTCGGCTACTGGCACGAACGTCGGCAAGCAACTTGATCTCGTTTTCCTTCAGCAACGAAATGAATTCATCGATCATCCGCGTCGAGTGCCCGATGGTCCAGATTCGCATAACTGAATAAAAGACGCCGATTCACGGCAAAGGGGCAAATCATGGACGGTATAAATCGGCGGCTTGGCGAGGCGTGATTGTAGCGCAGGCGCTCCGCCTGTCGTTTCAGTTCGTAACAGTCATTTTGAGCCAAGCGCAGCAGAGTCGAAGAATCCCGCGAAGAGACCGGTGGATTTTGCGTCGGGATTCCTCGACTTCGCTCGGAATGACGGCAGAATAATTCCGTGAGCGAATTTCAATTTGGCGGTGATTCGTCCATGTTATTCGTGTAATCGTGATTCAAATTTCCTCGACATGAGCAAAGTTTATCCTAACGCCACCGCCGCGCTTAACGGCCTGCTTCACGACAACATGACGATCGCTGCGGGCGGGTTCGGGCTGTGCGGCATTCCGGAAAATCTGATCGCAGCGTTGCGCGACAGCGGCGTGAAGGGCCTGACCATTGTCGGCAACAACGCTGGCGTCGATGGTTTCGGAATGGGAGTTCTGCTCACCACACGGCAGGTGAAAAAAGTCCTGGCCTCGTACGTTGGCGAGAACAAGGAGTTCGAACGTCAGGTGTTGTCGGGTGAACTTGAACTCGAGCTCATTCCCCAGGGCACGCTCGCGGAGCGGTTGCGTGCGGGTGGCGCGGGGATCCCGGGATTCTACACGCGCACCGGCTTCGGCACCAAACTGACTGAGGGCAAGGAAACCAAAGTTTTCGACGGCAAGGAATACGTGCTCGAACCCGGCATCACGGCCGAGCTTTCGCTCGTGAAAGCGTGGAAAGGCGACAAGTCCGGCAACCTCATTTTCCGGAAAACCTCACGGAACTTTAATCCGATGATCGCCAGCTGCGGCAAAGTCTGCGTCGCTGAGGTGGAGCAACTCGTCGAGATTGGCGAGCTTGATCCCGACCAGATCCACACGCCGGGCATTTTCGTCGACCGCATCATCCAGGGAGAAAAGTACGAAAACGGATCGAGTTCCGCACCGTTCAGGGCGCGGATCCAAAAAAGAAAACTCCGATCGCGCGAGTTGATGGCGAAGCGTGCCGCGCAGGAATTGCGCGATGGTTACTACGTCAATCTCGGCATCGGCATCCCGACGCTGGTGGCGAACTACATTCCCGAAGGCATGAACGTTACGTTGCAGTCCGAGAATGGCCTGCTTGGTATAGGCCCGTTCCCGACCGAGGACGAGGTAGACGCCGACCTGATCAACGCCGGCAAACAGACCATCACATCGATTCCCGGCTCCGCTTTTTTCTCGAGCGCCGACTCATTCACGATGATTCGTGGCGGACACATCGATCTCGCGATTCTCGGTGCCTTCGAGGTGACGGACAAAGGTGACATCGCAAATTGGATGGTTCCCGGTAAGATGATCAAAGGACCCGGTGGCGCGATGGACCTGGTCGCCGGGGTGAAGCGTGTCGTCGCGGTGATGGAGCACACCTCGAAGGACGGCAGCCCGAAAATTTTGAAACAATGCACGCTGCCCATCACTGGCTTGGGAGTCGTCAACCTCATCATCACTGACCTTTGCGTGTTCGAGGTGAAACAGGGCGGCGGGCTCGTCCTCACTGAACTGCATCCCGGTGTCACGGTGGACGACGTCCGCGCAAAGACCGGCGCGCCATTCGATGTTGCGCTGAAACGCTGACTTGTTCTGCAGCAGATCGGGTAGATCGCGGACTTCCTCCTAGCGCCGCCGCCATCGGCAAATGGATGACATGGACACGACGCGGATGCCAACAGTGATTTGGCCGCAATGGACGACCAGCGCGTAAGCTCGGCGCAGCCCGTACGATTTACGCCGTCCGCTCGCGCGGGCATAGCAGCACCAGCAGTGATGCGATTATCCAGCACGCGACCATAAAAATAAATCCGCCGCGGAATGAGCCGGTGCGCTGGCTCAGATCGCCAATGATCTTAGGACCAAAGAATCCGCCAATGCTGGCCGTGCAATTGATGAAGCCGACCGCTGCTGCAGCCGCCGAGCTGGTCGAGAAATGAAGACGGGAGCGCCCAGAACGATGGCAGATATGCCACCGTTCCGAAGCCGATCAGCGTGAACACCACGATTAGCAGTGCGATCGAATGCGGAGCAAGGAACCACGCGCCCAACGCTAGCGCAGCGGTTAATTGTGGGACGGCAAAATGCCAGCGGCGCTCGCGCGTGCGATCGGAGTTCCAGCCAAGCAGCAGCATTCCGATGAGACCCGCAACAAACGGAATCGCGCCGATCCAGCCAATGCGCTGAACATCAGTCCAACCGGTGAGCCGCTGAAGCATGGTCGGCATCCAAAACCAAAAGGCGTAACCGCCGGTATAACAGAAGAACAACCCGGCAGTGAGCATCAACACCGCCGGATGCCGAAGCGCTTGCCAAATCGTAACGTGTTCTACATGTGCTTTGGCGCGCCGCTCTTCAGCAAGACGAGCACTTAACCAATCGCGCTCGTTAGGCTGCAACCATCGCACTTCGTTAGGCCGATCCGGCAGCACGAACAGTGTCGCGATTCCAAGTAAGATCGCGGGCACGCCTTCCAGCAGGAAGAGCCATCGCCATCCGGCAGTGTCGAGCCAATGAACACGCAGGATCATGCCGGCAAGAGGTCCGCCGAGAATGTAAGCAATGGGAATAGCCGACATAAACCGCGCCACCGCCTTGGCCCGATCCTGATAAACGAACCAGTGCGAAAGATAAACAATCACACCGGGGAAAAAGCCTGCCTCGGCTGCGCCGAGCAGGAAACGCGCGCCGTAAAGCTCCAGCGGCGTGCGGACAAAACCAGTGAGTGTTGTGAGTGCGCCCAGATTATCAGCGTTGTCGCGAGGAGAAGTCTGGCGCTCCAGCGTTCCACCAGCAGCGCCCCGGGAATTTGCAGCGCAAAATATCCAATGAAAAAAATTCCGCTGGCCGTGCCAAACACGGAATCGCTTAAACCCAGGTCGCCTTTCATTCCAAGCGTCGCATACGCGATGTTTGTGCGATCGAGGTAATTCGCGACGTAAAGCAGAAACAGAAACGGCAGAAGCCGCCACGCGATTCGACTGCGCGCACTTTCGCCGGCGTCTGCTTGCAAAGAAGCCATCGTTGCGCGCATCATAACGCCGTTCGAAACGCTCACAATTTAGAAAACGCGTTCGCCGCCCAACCTGGCAAAGCGCTCGCTCCCAAGGAAGTCTTGTTCGTCGGCGACATTCCCAAAACGCGAAATGCCAAGTCATGCGTCGCATCGCCCGCACACGGGTGAACAGGCAGTGCGGACTCCAAAAGCTTTGCGAAATTTGCGTGCGCTTTCGGATCGGCTTCGCACGGAGAGCTTTGGAGAGTCGTGGTTCTCACACCAGGTCCCTGCAGGGCATAGAATAGTGCGAGCTGGAGGTTTTAGGTCCAGCTCGCATTTATAAGTGTTCTAAGCTGGTCGTCGAGGTCGGCGTCTGGAATTGGAGCAGTTGTGTCAGGGACTGAAATTTCCCATCTCGGTAATGGGCCCATTCATGGTGATTGAAACCGGGTTGTTCGGGCCAGTGTAAGAACCCGTGCCGCTGCCTACCCAGCCGGCAAAACTAAAGCCCGAATTTGGCTCTTGCCTTAATCGTCACATTCGATCCCGCGTTACGCCAGCTGCTGGCCGGTTGCACTGTGCCGCCAGATCCCGCACTCATCGTCAGGAAATATTGCAGTTGGAATTGCGCCGTATAGGTCTTGTTAGTCGTCGGAGCAACAACGTGCGAGATCGCTCCGTTGTCATTCCATTTCTTCCAGACATACTGCACACCCGAACCACCGCTTTGAGGTGAAGTCGTAGCAATGGTGTGACTCGAACCCGATACCCAGGTGAACTGTTGCTGGGAGCTGTAGGTCGTGCCGTCAACCGAGAAGGTGGGGCCAACTGGGGTTGTTTTCACTGTTATCGTGACCATTGGTGCTGTCGCCGTTGGCGTCGGCGTCGCTGTAGCTGTTGCTGTAGCCGTTGCTGTGGGTGTGAAGTGGCAGTAGCTGTTGCCGTGGTGTGAAGGTCGCGTAGCTGTAGCCGTCGGCGTGTAGGTGTGGCCGTAGCGGTAGCTGTGGCCGTTGCAGTCGCCGTTGGTGTGAATGTCGCTGTCGCAGTAGGTGTGGGACTCTCCTCCGGAGTCGGTGTCGGCGTGAACGTAGCGGTAGCTGTGGGAGTCGGTGTGAAAGTGGCCGTCGGAGTAGGTGTGAACGTGGCTGTGGCTGTGGCTGTAGCAGCGTTGCTGTGGCCGTAGGTGTCGGGGTCGGGGCAGCGCAGCCGGGGAACTTGAACGAGCCAATGCGGGTGGCCCAACTCGCGCTACTTGTCGCAGTATAATATTCGTTCACATGCCAGAACGTACAACCGTCAGTCGGATCGACGAACATCGTGCTATAGTCTCCCCAGCGACCACTGGTGCTGGTCTGATGTCCGCCGGACGGGATGAGCGTCGCTTCGCCTTGCGCCATGTTATTGGGCGGATCACCAACCAAACGACCCGCATAACGGATCTCAGGGTTGAGCATCGTGCTGGAGGTGGAATACCCGATTGCGACGTTGCCCTGCGAGTCGACGTTGATACTGGGCATCCAGCGAAACAACCCGTCGGCTCCGTTGTTCCAATCTTGCTGCTGTGCCGGCGTCGGGGGAATTGTGTTACCAGTCATGTTGAACTGATACCAGCGCACAGCCGTTGGCGCAGTCAGAGAGTCGGCGGCGCGAACAGGACCGTTTGATCCGCGTAAATGGACTCGGTGCCACCGAGGTTCTGGTAGATTAGCGGATACATGACCTTGTCACCTAAGGTGTCCAGCCGCTGAGTGGTGTTGGTGGTCCCGTTTGGACAGAGGTGGCTAGTAGAGGCGTTAAACGCGTCCTTAAAGCCGTTCACGGTGATGATCCCGTCCGGTGAATGCGAGGCGCCGACGCCAAAGGTGGAATTGGCAGGCGTCACAAAATCAACGTGAAAGCGCCTAACGAAGACCTGGGTCTCAACTGTGCCTGCAGTTGCGGAGCTGTTCACGTCCATGAACCACTCCGGTTGACCCGCTGGCGGCGGAGCGCCGGTCCGGAAGCTGGCTGGAACCAAGCTGTATTGATCGCCCAGGTTGGCAGGCAGAATCGAGAACCCGATCGCATTCGCCGAGCCGCCGTTGACCATGCTGTTACGATTAAGCGCATACACGCGGACGCCATTGAACGTCGTGGGGCTAGAAAATTCATTCATCGACAGGTAGTAGGCGTCCGGCCACATACCGAACTTCGGATAATCACCGAGAAATGATGGGTTCGCCGGATCGACCTGTATTGCGTACAGCCACCAGCCGCCGGAAACCGGATTGCTTGTCTTGCTAACACCAATGCACTGCCAGAACGAAGTGCCTGGAAATGCGGGAAACGCAAAGTCGCTGACCACCCACCGGTCAGCCATATGGTCGTAGAAAACTATCCCGTCTCCGTCATTCTTATTGTTGCCGCAGGGATTACCCGCGCCCAACGCGGAAAAGAATGAATTGTAAGTTTTACCGTTGGTGCCGTTCAGCGGGTTACCCAATTTGTCAAAGATCTTGATCGAGGAATTGACCGAATTGACGTAGTGGTTCGGTCCCACGTCGCCATCGGAATCGGGCGGAAGGCAACCGCACCCGCTCTGCGTTGAGTTCATCCCGGCGAACGTCAGTATTGGAGAAGGCATGTTGGGAATTGGCGCCAGCACACGCTGCATTAACTGCTCAGTGAATGGCGACTGCTGGATCTGGCCTCCGGCCAAGGGGAAAGGATGGCGCCTGAGAGGAATCTCGTCTTCTTCGGACGTTGGCGGGACGTATCGCAGCGCTCTCAGGTCGACGTCCTGCGACACAGGACCAACCAACGCGACGACATCGGGCGCTGGTCTGTCGGGTTGCGGCCCAGCCACAGGCGGCCGGAGTGTAGAGGCCAGTAGAATCGCCGAGATCGACGTCAGAGCGAGACCGAGAGCAATTCGAAGGGCAAACGCGTGCGCGGAGTTCTTTTGCTGTTTCTTCATGTGGAGTTGGGGAGTGGAGGTTGAGGAGTTGGAAGTTAGCGGGGCTAACTTTTTTGCGGAGGAGGAATCTTTTCGGCACTTGGCACTTTGAGTCAAACGAAATCGACACCGCGATCACGAGCAAGCACGCCAAACTTCAGTGATGATGCAGGCTCGCGGTTGCCGCGCAAAGCTCTTCGAGAAACTCATCAAACAAAGCCTCGGAGAACTGCTAATCATCAGTGTGCCGGAGAAGCCTTCTTTCTGAGGCTCACTCGCATTTCTCGATGCAGCATATTGGACGTGAGTTGCAGGGCAGGCGCGTCGTCTGCCGCTCTGGAACCGAAACGATTGCCTTACAATTCCGTAGCGTGCAGACGATCAGTGATCTTTTGCAAGAATTCCTCGACTTCCTCTGGATTGTGCAGCCAATAACTCGCTGCCGTAACCTGCGGTTGCTCGCTGACAAGAATGGTGACCCCGCGTTTCTCAAGCGCGCTGAAGGCGTCTTCATCGGTACGATCGTCGCCGATGAAGATGGGCAGCACCTTCCCGCGCTCAAGTTCCAGCGCTTCCAACAGCCAGAGCACGGCTTTGCCCTTATCCCAATCAATATCGGGCAGCAGTTCGTGAACTTTTTTTCCGTCCATCCGGCGCAACTCGCGGTGTCTTGCTGCCACTGCGTCCACAGCCAGCGCAACGCTGAATGCGTCGTTTTCCTTCACATTGCGATAATGCGCAGCGATGGAGAAACGCTTTCTTTCAATGAACGCGCCTGCAATGCCATCAAGCTTTTCCCGAAGCTCTTTTTCCGCTGCGTCCAGCACTGGCAAGAACTTCGTCGCCTTGCCTCCGCAATCCGCCGGTCCTGCAATATCAAATCCGTGACTCCCACCGTAAACGATCGCATCGATAGCAACGCGCTTACGAATGTCATCAAGATCGCGGCCACTCAGGACGGCGACCGACACTCGCATGACCAGCGCTTGCAGTGTCTGTCGCATCGAATCGGAGAGCAACGCTTCCTCTGGATCACTGACGATCGCCGTTAGCGTGCCGTCGTAGTCGAGAAAAACGGCGAGCTGATCACCGCTCCCAGCTATCTCTTGAACGTGGTCCAGCGCCGAAGGAAGCATATTCGATTTAACAAAAGGAGTTAAAAGAGTTACAAGGTTAAAAAGGATTCCAGACGGGCTCCGCTGTAACGATGTAACCTTTTTAACGTTTTATCGCCCCAAAAAATGAATCGCCTGATAGTCGTTTCCAATCGATTACCATTCGCCCTGGATTCGACAGGCGAAGATCTCTGGACGGTCACGCCAGCTGCGGGGGGCCTCGTCTCGGCGGTGGAGCCGGTGCTGCGCGAACGCGGTGGCACTTGGATCGGCTGGCCGGGAATTGCAGGGAAAATTCCCAAGGGGCCTCTTGCCAAAGCTACACGCAACGCCGGTTACAAAGTTGTTCCGGTCGCTCTCAGCGAGACTGAACGCGACGAATTTTATTACGGCTACTCAAACGGAGTAATCTGGCCGCTGTTTCACGATCTGCAGAACTTTTGCAATTTCGAGCCGGTATATTGGGAGGCTTACAAGGAAGTTAACGACCATTACGCCGAGGCCATCGCCCACTGCTCGCGACCCGATGACTTCATCTGGGTGCACGATTATCACCTGATGTACGTCGCGCAGGCTTTGCGCGAGCGCGGGTTACGCGCAGCCTTGACATTTTTCCTGCACATCCCGTTCCCGCCGTATGATATTTTTTCGAAGCTGCCGCAACCGCAGCGGCTACTACGCGCTCTCCTGCAATTCGATCTGCTCGGGTTCCAGACGCGGCGCGACGTTCGCAATTTTCTTGGATGCGTGCGACGCGTGATGTCAGACGCACGCGTCGTTCCTCGTCGCGAGCTTCAATTGGTTCGTTTCGAAAAGCGCGAGATTCGACTGGGGCATTTTCCGATTGGGATCGACTTCGAATCGTTTGAAAAAGGCGCAATGTCCGACGCAGTCGCGCGCAGATCTCAGCAGCTGCGCGCCGCCTTTCCCGGTTGTCAGTTAATACTTGGCGTGGACCGACTCGATTACAGTAAAGGAATTCCGGAGCGCTTGCGCGCGTACCGCGACGCTTTGGAACGCTACCCAGAACTGCGCGGTCGCATGGTTCTTATCCAGGTCGTCGTGCCGAGCCGGGTGGAGATTCCCAGATATCACGAGTTCAAGCAACGCATCGACCGCCTGGTCGGCGATATCAACGGGCGCTTTTCCACCAGCAATTGGTTGCCGGTGCAATACCATTTTCGCAGCCTCGATCGCGAAAATCTTCTGGCGCACTACCGCGGCTGCGACATTGCTTTCGTCACGCCACTTAAGGATGGAATGAATCTTGTGGCCAAGGAATATTGTGCCTGCCGCATCGACGAAAATGGTGTGCTCATCCTCAGTCATTTCGCCGGCGCAGCCGAACAACTCAAGACCGGTGCAATGCTGGTGAATCCTTACGACGTCGAAGAAATGGCCGACACAATCGCGGAAGCATTCCGCATGACCCGATGCGGAGCGCTCCGCGCGAATGAAGCGCATGCGACGGGTGGTGCGCGAAGAGAACGTTTTTCGGTGGGTCGATTCGTTCTTGAAAGCAGGAGCGAAACTCACGGACGGATCATCACCAGTCAAAAAGCGGCGCCGCACCGCCGCACTGCAAAACTCAAAGGCGTAGCAATTTCTTCCTGAGGCATACCCATGCCGATCATCGATAGTCTTGAGAAAATTTCGGACACGGTCTGGGAATTGCCAGAAACCTACAAAGACGGCATGCGCGTGCCGGCGCGGATCATTGCGACGGAAAAACTGGTGCGGGAAATGGACGAAGCGGTTTATGAGCAGATTAGTGACGTCGCCACGTTACCGGGAATCGCCGCTACGCGCTTTGCATGCCGGATGGCCACGCGGCTACGGGTTTCCGATCGGCGGCGTCGCCGCCATGGATGTGCACGAAGGTGGGGTGATCTCGCCTGGCGGCATCGGCTTCGACATCAATTGCGGCATGCGTCTGGTGGTCACGAATCTGACGCTTGAAGACGTGCAACCGCGTCAAAGAAATGGTCGATCGCCTTTTTCAGCGCGTGCCGGCAGGCGTCGGCAGCACGGCTTCGTGAAGCTCTCGCGTGACGAGTTTCGCGGGTGGTGGAACAAGGGCGCGTTGGTGCATCGAACACGGCTCTGGGCTGGCCGGAAGATCTCGAACTTACCGAGGAGAACGGCTGCATCGCCGGTGCCGACGCGTCGAAAATCAGCGAGCGCGCAATCGATCGCGGCGTCAAGCAGGTCGGCACCCTCGGCTCCGGCAATCATTATCTGGAAATCCAGGTCGCCCGGCCCGACGACGTCCGCGACAACCGGAGCTCGCGGACTTCGGGATCACGATCCCGGACCAGGTGGTGGTGATGTTTCACTGCGGCAGCCGCGGGTTCGGCCATCAGGTGGCTACCGATTATCTGCAAGTCTTTTTGAAAGTCATGGAGAGCAAATACGGTATCAAAATCCTCGATCGCGAGCTCGCGTGCGCGCCGTTCGACTCGCCTGAGGGGCGTGATTATTTCACCGCGATGAAATGCGGCCTGAATATGTCGTTCGCCAACCGCCAGGTTATTCTGCACCGCATCCGGGAGGTGTTTTCCGAAATTTTCGGCCGCAGCGCTGAAGACCTCGGGATGCACATGGTTTACGACGTCTCCCATAACACGGCCAAGCTCGAGCGGCACATCGTCGATGGACAGGAGCGCACGCTGCTCGTGCATCGCAAAGGGGCCACGCGCGCGTTCGGTCCGGGCATGAGGAGTTGCCGGCGCGCTATCGCGATGTCGGGCCAGCCGGTGATCATCGGCGGCAGCATGGAGACTGGCTCCTATCTGCTGGTGGGCCCAACGGGCTCAAACCTTTTTTAGCACGGCCCATGGCAGCGGCCGCACGATGAGCCGCACCAGGGCGCGCAAGCTATGGCGCGGTAAACAACTGCAGCGCGACTTGGAAGCGCGCGGCATTTACGTGCGCACCACCTCATGGGCGGACCTCGCTGAGGAGGCCGGCGGCGCTTACAAAGATATCGATGAGGTCATCGAGGCGACCGAATGGGCCGGCATCAGCAAGCGAGTCGCGCGCTTCACGCCGATCGGGAATGTCAAAGGGTAGGCCATGGAACCCGCGCACCCCCGTCACGCTGATCACCGGGCCTCTGGGCAGCGGCAAGACCACGCTGTTGCGCCACTCCTGGGACGCGTGCCGCGGAAGATCGCCATCGTGATGAATGAATTCGGCGAGATCGCGATCGACAGCCAAATCATTGAAGGCAAAAACGTCCGCATCGCCGAGCTCGGGGCGGGTGCGTTTGTTGCTCATTGCTCGGGGAATTCGAGGCGGCGGTGAACGAGATCATCGAGAAGATCGCGCCCGAGATGATTGTGAGTGAGACCACCGGGCTCGCCGAACCTGAAGGGCTCGTGTTCAACATTCAGGAAGCACTGCCGCAATGCCGGCTCGACGGCGTGGTTTCAGTCATCGACGCCGACATGCTTATTCGTTTCCCGGAACTGGGCCACACGACCCGTCTGCAAATCGAAGGCGCGGACATCTTATTCTGAACAAGATCGATCTCATTGAGCCGGGACAGATCGAGCCGCTCGAAATGAAACTGCGGGAAATCAATCCGATCGCAGCAATTGTTCGAACCGGACGTTGCAGGATTGATCCGGAACTGTTGTTTTGGAATTGAACGCGACAGAAAAATCGCAGGGCGGGCCGGGAACACCGGCATCAGCCTGAATTCGAATCTTTCGTATTCACATCCGGAAAAATTTTTTCGCACAATTGTTTCAAAGGTTTTGCAAATGGCCTGTCGGCTAGTGTCGTTCGCGCCAAAGGTTTCATCCACTTCACCGATGGCGGGCAGCTTTTCCAATTTCGTGGCGGGCCGCTGGGAACTGGAGTCGTTTGAATCGGATCGCACCGAACTGGTGTTTATCGGGAGGAACATCGCTGCGGAACAATCCCGTAACGTGAGTGCACTCAAGAAATGCGAAGTTTAGCCATACGTCATTCCGAGCGAAGGCGAGGCTGCAAAGCAGAGGACGAAGTCCGGCGAGGCCACGCCTTCAATCCCGATGCGTTACATTCACTAGTTCCGCGAGATCCTTCAACTTCG
>CAVOSS010000004.1:0-104285 GCA_963698955.1 uncultured Actinomycetota bacterium
ACGCCTGCACCGCTTTCGACATGACGTAGATCGGTTTGTCGGTGCCTCCCTTGTTCTCCAGGTAGATTTCAACCCGGTAGCGACCGTCGCCGAGACGGGTGACAGATGCAATTTCGCCGCGCAAAGTCGATGTGGCGAGCTCTTCCAGGGCCGCGAGCTGGTCCCGTCGCTGCTGCATCTGATAGTCCTGATAGCGGCCGATACCGTAATTTGTTGCGAAGATCAGCGCGAAAATGCCCAGCCCCGCAGCCATTACCCTTCCGGCGACGACCCACAGACTTCGGCCAAGTCGCGACTCGTCGTAAGCGGTGACCGCCGGTGCCGGATCATTCGCGGGTGGAGGTGGGGCAAAGCGCCGCGCTGGGGGTGCCGGCGTTCGCGACTGCCCGCGGCAAGTCGATGGCCCCGAGCACGCCCCGCTCCATGACGAATGTCCGGTCGGCACGCTTCGCCAATGCCAGATTGTGGGTCACCAATACCAGACCGAAGGGGGTCTCCTGTCGCAGTCTCTCAAGCACTGCGATGATGTCGTTCTCGGTGTCTTCATCGAGGTCGCCGGTGGGCTCGTCGGCCAGCAGCAGACGGGGTCGGTTGATGAGCGCCCGCGCGATGGCCACGCGCCTTTGCTCGCCGCCGGACAGTTCCACGGGATAGGCGTCGATCCGATCCCGCAGCCCTGTACGTTCCAGCAATGTGTTGGCTCGCGAATAAGCGTCGCTGGCATTCAGCGTACGACCAAGCAGTGCCGGTAGCGCGACGTTGTCGATCACCTGCAAATTCGGCAACAGGCTCGGGAACTGAAAGACGAAACCGAATTCGCGGCAGCGGAGGTCGGCCAATTCGGTTTCCTTAAGGGTCCAGATGGCATCGTTGCCCAGCAACACCTGCCCCTCGGTCGGCCGTATCAGCCCGCCTATCATCGCCACCAACGTCGACTTTCCCGACCCCGATCGACCGACGATCGAGATGAACTCGCGATCTTCGACCTTCAACTCGGCGTGACTTACCGCAACCACTCCGGTGCTGTAGCTCTTGCGAAGACCATCGGCACGTAGGATCAAGGCGTCGCCTCTGCTTTGATAAACATGTAAGGCTCCAGACGACGTGCCCGCCAAGCAGGCACGAACGCGCCCACAATGCCGAGGAGCGCGGAGCATACCACCGCGACGGCCGCCGCGAGGACCGTCATCCAAATGGGAGGCCAAGCGAACGGGACACCGATCGTCTCGAAGTAAAAGCCGAGGGTGCGCGCGAAGACAAATACAAGCGATGCGCCGAATCCGAGGCCGAACAAGCCACCGAGCAGGGTGATTGCGGCCGCCTCGGTCAGGATGACGCTCATGATCTGGTTTGGTCGCGCGCCCATCGCACGTAACAGACTAAGTTCCCGATAGCGCTCTTGGACGATCGCGGAAAAGAGCAAGGAGATCAGGATCAGCAGCCCCAGGAGCAGCAGCAAGGCGAACACAAAAATACTGCCAAATAGGCTGCCCAGGGCCTGCCGCGTCGCCGTAAACACTGCGTTGCCCGTGACAAGTTTGATCCCGGGGATCTGGCCAATCGCGAACATTACCTGCTGGGCGGAGGCAGCGGGCGCGAGCTGCAAGAGAATCGCGGAGATCCGGTCAGGCGCAAGCTCGGGAAGGCAGGCGGCCGGTCCGGTCAGAAGGTTATGCCGGTGGGCCGCGATCGCCGCCTTGGCATCGACCGCCGGAGTTGGTCCGGCAGGGGCGGACGAGATCGGGATGCCTGCGGCTCGGCAAATCTGCTGCCATGCCGCGATCAGGCCGTTGAGGGTCACGAAGCTCACGAAATAGGATTCGTCGAACGGGCCGACCCCGGTGCGGCCAAGCCGTGCTTCGACTTGGAGCGGCTGACCGCAAATGGTCAGGACATCGCCCGGGTTGCTGTCGGTCACACGCTCGCCAACGAGCACGCCACCGGTGGTGAGCGCAGGATTCTGGCTCGCCGGCAGCCACGGCTGCACTGTGAAATCGGACGCTGGATCGAAGGCGATGAGGTTGATGGTTCGTCCGTCCGCCTGAGCGCGCACGATGCGCTGCGGCGCTACGAGGGCGACGTCGGGAAGAAGCCTCAATCGTTCCGCGAGCTCGGCGTCCAGTTCCTGATCGGTCGGTTGAACGGTCAGAAGCGTGCTCGTTATATTCACGAGAGTGCCTCTGGGCACGACCACGATATCGGCGCCCATGCGCGAAAAGGATGTCACGACGCCGCCGCGGAGAGCCCAGCCTCCGATGAAACTCGCGAGCGCGACGCCGACTGTAAGCATCACCGCGAGGCCCAGCAATAGCGCACGAAGACGTCGCCGCCCCATGTTCTGCGCGGCCAAGCGGAACAGCAAGAACTGGGGAGACAAATGGGCCACCATCTGACTCCGCACTCAAGCCGCGGAGATACGCACCTCACTCATCGCGGAAGCAGGCCAGGTGGAACGAACGCTTCGCAGGCTTGCCCGCGACATCAAAAGTGTGGACATGCATCTTCATCGGGTCGGCCATCAACCCCACCGTACAGAAACCGGGCTCCACCGGTTCAAGGGCGGCGCTGCCAATCACGCAGGCGAAGTTGGTTTTCGCCTCGTTCTGCAGAGGAATTTTCCAGGTGATGACGTACTCGTTCGCCCCGACCAGCTCGCACTTGTCGATCAGATAGCCCCGAACGACCGAACCGTCGGCCTTGATAACGCAAGCTAATCGGTGTTCGAATCCAGCCATGACGTGTACTCCAATCTAGTGGCGGTTCACAGACTGTTCAGACTGTCGTGCAGCGACTGTGGATCAGTTCCTGGGTGTTGCGCGGTATGATCACGCAATCATGGTGGCCGCCGAAATTCGGCAAATATCCGACCGGCTCGAGGGTATCCTGGGTGAAGATAAAGGTGCCACCTTCCAGACGCTGGAACCCGCTGAAGATCTGAAACACGTATTTGCCATCGTAGCTCGGTGCCATTGTCTGGCAATCGACTCCCACGTTGTCGAACCGCTTGATCGTCTTCCAAGTGTTAGTGTCGATGACGAGCACCGAACTTTTTGCCGGTTTCCCATGCAGTTCGGAGACGAACATCTTTGAGCCGTCGATCGAGAACGCGACATGGAACGGACTGGGTGTGCTACCGGTCCAACCCGGGTCCTTGACTTGGGTGATACGCTTCCAGTTCCGCGGATCCGCGTTGGAGCAATCGAACACGCCCATACTGTTCTGGCGTGTGTTGTTCGTCATCGTGAAGAATTTGCCGTCCGGACTGAAACCCGCACTCGTGGCCGGACGTGACCACGTTGTCGAGCGCGATCTCCCAGATTCCGTCGGCGATCTTCTTGACAGGAATGTTGTCCTTCGGCGACCCGTCGGGCGCGGAGATGCAGGCAACCGGTTCCATGGTCGTTCGGTCGATGACGACGCCGACGGCGAACATTCGCAGGGTTACGATCGAGAAGCGGTTGCCGGGATGATGCACCGTATTGTCGGCGCCGGTGAGGTTGCGGACCGCATCACCTGGCAGCTGACCCGTGTAGGCGAGATACTCGCCCATCGGAACCATTTCCCAGTCGAGCTTGTTGCCCTTTGTCCCGCGATAATCGTATTTGCCGGTTTCCGGCGCCTGCACCAACCGCGTGACGCGCACCTTGCCGCCGCCGAACCAGTTCCGCTCAAGCGTGCCGTCCGTTTCCTTGCCGTACCAATCGAAACGGAACGCCGATATGACCTGCGTCTTTGCCGTGCCGCTTGCCCGCGTGAAGAACGCTACAACGTCCTTCTGTCCATCCGATCCGGAAAATCCGGTGGCATCCGGAAAGATGACGGTATGCACGCCGACGCCGATACCCGTCGTCTCGGCGATGTTCTCGAGGAGGTTCATCTGTTGACCGTCGAAACCAACTCGATAGATCTGGTTGCCCTGCCCCCAAAGGGGGTCAAGCATACCATGTTCCTGCATTAGCGACGGGATGCCGTAGATCAGAGCGTTCTGGCCGCCCTGGGTCGTGTTGACGAACTCGAAGCCCTTACGCGGGTCGGGCGACGGGAAGGCGGCCAGATGGTGCGCTATGGGACAGGTGTCGCCATAGTTCCAATATTCGATCCAGGCCATCGTCTTACCGCTGGCAAGGTCTTGTACTTGGGCTCCGCCACCCAGCTTTGTCGGCGTCAGCCAGATATAATCGCCAAGTGTCCCGACACCCGGCAACTTGGTCTTGTTGAGGTCCACAGTGGCAGACGCAGTTCCGCCGCCAGCGCCGCTGCCAGCGCCAGTCTCTGGCGCCGCTACTGCTCCGCCGCCGCCGGAGAGCCAGGGCAAAAGCCCGCGAGGTTGCGCTTCAGCCCGCAGTGGGGCAAGCAGGCGCTCGCCCAGGATGACTCCCACGATGCCGGATGTCGCGGCCGCCAGTACTTTGCGGCGGTTTACCACTCCGTGCTGGTGAAACAGCCGTCGCGGCATGAGCGTCGGCGCAGCCACAGCTTCCGAGGGGCCCCCGCTCTTCGTGGAACTCGTGTTGGCGCTTGGTTTGGTTTCCATTGATCTCACCCCTGTTTGCGTTTGGCAATCCACGGACTCAAGCACTCTCGCGTCCGAGGGTGTAATGAGGGTGGCGGACGGAGCTATTCGCTGCCGTCAGGATGCCGGTGGTGGGCTCGATGCAAGGCGGCGCGACGTATTTTCCGGGCTGGTGGCGTACTCAGGTGCAATTGTCCGCAGCACGGGGAAGCCCTTGGCTCCAAGCAGCATCAGCCAAGTCACGATAACGAAGGGTAGCGTTAGAACAGGCAGTCCGGACGGGGCGAGCACGGTAGCGAGCCCAACGCTCACGCATGCTGTCAGGAAAACTCCCAGCGCCGCATAGATAGCGCCCGCCCGATCCAGCAAGACGAAGAAGCCGCCAAGTGCAAGTGCCGTCAGCGCCGCGTTGTAGCCAAGTAGCCCCGTTCGGATGAATAGCTCACTCACACCAAGGAAGGAGCCCGCCGCCACGGCCAAGGCTGAACCGGCAACAACGGCTGCAGCTGCAATTGGAGAACTCACCGCAATCGCCGCGACCACGACGATGCCGGTCAGCCAGTTGTCCTGCAAGAATATCTGAGAAATTCCCGTGCCGATCCCATACAACCAGGTATCGCTGGCATAAACCTGTGTGCCGGTAGCAGGGTGAAGCGGTAACGCATGGCCCACAGTTCCAGCGCCGAGACCGCTGAACTGGTGCAGCGCGCCCAGGAGCAACAGAGTCGCGACACAGTAGGGAAAATTCAACCCTGGGACACGATCATTCCTTATGATGAAGGCGAAGGCCCGCGCCAAGATGGTCGAGAACGCCGCCGCAAGCCCGACGTACAGCACCAGCAACGCGTTTGGCAGGTCGCCATGCGCAAATTCTTTGCTGCTGAAGGCGACCAACGCGATGGCTGTCAACGCACCGTTGAAGCCGAACAGGCCGTCCCTGACTAGCCTGTTGTCGATGCGCAGGAGTGTAGCTGTATAAGTGCTGACCACGGCACCGAACAGCGCCGCGCCCGCGTAAACGAACGAATTCACGCTGATTGCCAGCAGGACCAACAGGCCGGTTAGGGAATTGTTCTGGAATACGACTTGACCCAGTCCCCGCAGGACCGCGTCGATAAATCCGCCACCCTTGACGCCCTGCAAACGTCGCAGGTTCTGTATCACGGAGCGAATTTCATCGATGATGGTCGGTCGAGACTCAGAACGAGACTCAGAATCGGTATCAGTCTCAACACCACCGCCGTAGCCATGCTTTTCGGCAACTCCGGTTTCCATCGTCGTCTCCTCAGCTTTCGCGGCACGTACCGCAATTCGCGCCGCGCTTGTTTGCGCGCAAAGCTAAGTAGATTTATCGAAACGTCGGAAGAGATTTATCGAAACGTCGGAAGCACGTTCTTTGACAGATGCAGTGGAGTATATCACCGAACCTGTGTGACAGACTATGCAACATCGGCAGCAAGCGGATAATTTTTCTCTAACGTCCGAAGATCCGATCAAGACAAGTTACGATGTGTTGCGACGTCTTGGGGCATCGGACCGACGATCCGGCCTCCGAAGAGGTGATTGTCCCATTGCATGCTGATGTCTGAGGGATGCCGCGGATCATCGCGCCGACGGCCGTGCCCTGAACGAAAGCGGCGATCGTCGAGCCCACGATGGTCCCATTAGTCCGCGCGCGACCCTTCCGTTGCTGCGGCCGGCCCGTCGCGCAGCAGCCGATAGATGTAATAGAATCCGAACGAGTAGATCATCGCGTACACCGCGATGTAGGCCAGGAGCGATAACGCGACATCGCCGGTCGCAAGCGAGGGCGCCCCTGCGTCCTTGGTGCGCAGAAGGCCCGTGAGTTGGCCCAAAAACAGCTGCAAAGAGATGATCGCCGCTGACTGCATCTGTATGACAGACTATGCGATTTCGGCAGGAAGTAAAAATTGCGCCTCTAATGGTCCGAAGGCCCAGTTCTGCGAGGCGCCGCTCCGGGCCTGCCAGGCATCGGACAGACGATCCGGCTTCCGAAGAGGTGATTGTCGCCGGTGAAAGCTTGCATTAGCACGGCCCATGCGGGTGACGATCCCAATCGGGACACGTCGTCGTCACCATCGTTGATCGCTGCACGCCGACACCCTGTTCGAGGAGACCGGCCAGATCTTGCGGACCAACGTGGTGCGCAGGGGCTGCGGCGGGGGATGGCGGGAACGTACCGCTACGGGTTAACGCCGACGGATCGACGGACATCTACTTCGGCCCGAAATCTCCCGGTCAAGGCAAGAACTGGCTCGCGACCAAGCCCGCGCGCGCACAGAAATGCCGCCGTCAGCGGGGTCTAGGATTAGTGATGCAAACTAGCCAATTCGAGCGACGACGGACGATTTAGAGATGCGAGTTGATCGTGCGCGGGGCGACGCAACGTTTCCGACGGCGTCTCTCCAAACAGCGCACGATAAGCGACCGACAAGCGCCCGAGTTCCCAGAAGCCGTGATCGGTAGCAACCCGTGTGACGGTTGCCGTCGTTGAATCCGCGCGCAAGAGTGCTCGGCGGAAAAGATGCATTCTTCGCAAGTAGAGATAGCGGATTGGACCCAGTCCCAGATGCTCCGCGCAGGCAGTTCGGAGAATACGCTCCGAGACGCCGACCGCTCTGCAAATCTCCGTCAGATACAAAGGCCGATCGGGATTCGCTTCCAGAAAATCTTCGAACCGGCTAATGATAGCGCCGTGGCGGGAGGCGCCGGCGCTCATCTGCGTGAAGGCGCTTTCAGCCAGACATCTAACCATCACATGGATCAGTTGGTGTTCCAGATTTCGAACGACTTCAGGGAAATCGAAAAGACCCGGATTGGTTTTGGCTATCTGTTCGGCTGTCTTTTGTAGTTTCAGCAGCCGTGACATAAGCGCATGATCGGGCCTCGTCAGATACGTGGAACGCGGCGAAACAAGCTCACGGCCGACGAGAGTTTCGTAGGCGAAATCGAGATCAGCCGTCGCTAACGACATCGTCGCATATCGGCAGCCAGCCGCGCGTGTTGGTACACTTCATGCGAACTATGATACGGAAACGTCAAGGTATCGCGGCGATTCTCAACGGTAACATATCGATACGAGTTAGAACTGCGAATACTGGGTTCGCAGAAGGAGAGACATCAGAAACAGTTTGTTACAAAACGGAACAATTAAAGCGCTTTGGCGCAGACGAACGAGAATTGTCAGGGACATGCACGTGGCGACGTGAGGGACGCACGCTCGTCCGCCCGGAGCCGAGAATGACGCGAACAGCCGACTTAAAGATTGTAACTCAAACAGCCGCACCTAGCACCTGAGTACAACCCGGAATTCGGATCCCCTCGATCACGTCGCCTTTTTGGGAAGTTAAGTCCTCGCTCGTCGTTTTTAACGACCAAATCGCCTTTCTTGTTTTAGGGGGAGAGCAGAATGGCGTTGGGCAGAGTTTTCAGTCTTGACGATCCGTCGTCATGTGAGGCGGTTTTTCCTACTAAAGATGTCGAGCTATTTCCGACGGCGAAAGGTAATTTCCATGCCGAGATCACGCAAGTCGGCATGAACCAGGTTTGGTTGCATCGAATCCAGATATCGCTGCCCGAGATTGTTACTGTCGCGGTTAAGCCCGGCCGCAGATCGATTGGCTTTTTTATCGAAGGCAATTCGTCATCTTTGCTGAACTGCGGCTTGGAAGTTGCGCGCGGCGACATCGTCTTGAACAGGTCTGACGTCATACATCAACGATCTGGCGCGAACTTTCATTATGGCACGGCGTCTCTTCCATCTGATGATCTGGCCGCAGCTGCCGAGGCCATCGTCGGTCGTGAACTGCCAGAGAAACCTTACAAGTCTATTATTCGCCCGCCTTCTGAGTTGATGCTTCGACTACTAAAGCTGCACAAGTTCATCGGGCAGTTCGCTCATGACGCCCCAGACATTCTAGAGCACCCGGAAGTGACCCGGGCGCTAGAGAGTAAGTTAATTCACATCCTGGTGAGGTGCCTTGCCGAAGGCCACTCCCTGGAGCCGACCGCAGGCGGCCGCCGTCAGGATAGCATCCTCACCCGTTTCGTGGATATTCTGAAAGAAAATCCCCACCGGCCACTCTATCTAACCGAAATTTGCGCCGCCATCGGCGTCCCAGAGCGAACACTTCGCGCGTGCTGCGAAGAGCATCTCGGCATGGGCCCAATCCGCTATCTCACGTTGCGGCGAATGCATCTAGTACGGCGGGCGCTCCAGCAATCGCATCCGTCCACGGCAACCGTTACGCAGATTGTGAACGACCATGGGTTTTGGGAACATGGGCGCTTCTCGGTTGCGTACCGCATGCTGTTCGGAGAGTCGCCGTCGGAGACATTTCGTCAATCCAGCTCGGCAATTCGACCGTGGTCTCTCATCCCCGCGTGGTTGGTTGACAAAGACGACGCCGCTGGCTCAGCGATTGGACTTAGGCGGTCGTGGGACACGTCGGTAGGAATTCTGCGCCCGGACCGCATCTGTCCCAGATGCCCTCGGGACAGTCGTATAAAGGAAGATTGCACAGTTCTGGCCGCATTGGGCCGTCATCTGGATCGTCCCGGCGCCGGCTGCACGGTCGCGTCCGGCTAACGAACCAGGATCGATGGTTCTTGATCCGGCTGTATCGCTGGTTTCCATCAATCCTGCAGGTTCTCACAATCATCCGGCCCGAGACGCTCGTACGTTGGCACAGGGCCGGCTTCCGGTGCTACTGGCGTTGGAAGTCGCACCCACTGGGAGGGCGACCGCGGATCGGCCCGGAGCTGCGCGTATTGATCCGGCGGATGAGCATCGAAAATCCGCCGTGGGGCGCGCCACGCATTCGACCCTCCGGCCGAAGGTTCAGAGGCAACACCGTAATGCTACCTGAAACGGCTTAGCAGTTTTGCATTCTCGATCACTCTTGCGCTTGGCCGATTCCGTCTATCGAGGTTTAGAACTGTTCTCAGAAAGCGCATGCGGCGTCTATGCGAGTTCGGCTGATCCGCGCCAGCTACGGAGTTTTCTTTCTGCGCGCAAAAGGGCTTCCTCTTTGCGTAGGCGCCCCTTGTCGCTGATGTTGGAAGCGGAAATTCGATGCCTAAGCGTTTCACATGTGCGAGCGTGCGTTGTAACAACACCAGGAACAGAGACGATCCAGTCTGATGCTCCAAGAGGTCATGAGGTCATGCCCAATGCACGGAACTTGTTCCGGACTTCATCAGGGCCAACGGTTCCTGCCGCACGAACAGGCGGACACACGACCGCGATCAAATGCTAAAAACGTGGAAAGCGCTTGCCAGGGCGCGCCGCCGCGCGCACGTGACCCAAGCCGTCATTCACTCTCCACACGCGGCGAGACAACGAGTAATCTTATGCGCGACACGTTGGAGGTCCAGATGGGTCTGATAGAGATCTTCGCTTACCCCAGTGATGGTAGTCGCGCCTACGACGCTACTTGCTTTGTTCAAGCGATGCTACTCATCGACATCCAGCAACCCCGGCGGCATCCGCCAAGCCCAGGAAGGTAAGCACTGCCCTCGATCGCGGTCGTCCCTCCGATACCCGGGGGTGCGCGTCACCCCCGACCCGTACGCGCTCGGCGGGCCGCCCATCTGGATCGGCGCGATCAGCCGGGCGGGGACACAGCGCGCCGGCCGGATCGCGGACGGGTTCATGGCGACGAACCCTTCCGAGGAGTCCTTCGCCCGCCAGGTGGGATGGGTGCAGGACGCCATGGACGGGGCGGGCAGGGGTTCCGCGGCCTTCGCGTTCTCGGCCCACTGCCCGACGTATCCGTCGGAGGGCGGTCCCGACGAGGCGTGGGAAGAGGTGCGGCCGTTCGCGCACTACGTGTCCTGGAAGTACGACGACATGGAGGAGGCCAGGGGACGGCTGGGACCCCCTGCCCCACCGCCGCCGCTCACGCCCGAAGACGAGGAGGAGCTCCGGCGGGAGGCCCTGGTGGGCTCGCCCGAGATCATCGCCGACGGCATCCGGCGCCTGGCGGGGCCGGCCGGCGGAGATCTCCACTTCATCGCCCGTCTGTACTGGCCCGGCCTGCCCGCCGACCGCCAGCGGGACGCCATGCGCCTGTTCGCCGACACGGTCATCCCGGCCGTACGGGCCACCGAAGAAGCGCCCGAATAGGACAGGGACCCCCCGTCCGGGGAGGACAACGAGGGCCGATCGACTCTTCAGAACCGCTGCACGAGAACCGATACCGCCTTCAATGGAGACAACGTGCCGCCCCCGCGTGCTGATCGTCGACGACGCTGAGGACGTCCGAAAGCTGCTCGGCCTGATGCTGCAGAGCGAGGGCATCGACGTCGTGGCCGAGGCGTCGGACGGCGCCCAGGGCACCGAGCTGGCCCTCGAGCAGGACGTGGACTGCGTCGTCATGGACCTCCGGATGCCGGTGATGGGCGGCATCGAGGCCACGCGCCGCATCAAGGAATCCAAGCCGAACGTGCACGTCTTCGTGTTCACCGCCGTCGACAGCCCCGACGAGGAGACGTTGGCCCTCGCCGCCGGCGCGGACGGCTATCTGGTCAAGGGAACGGACGCCCTGAACCTGCCGGCGCGCATCCTGGCCATCCAGTCCGCAGCGGCCTGACGTCACCTCACCGCAGGCACGTCCGTAGGCCGGCCCGTGGAGAGCTGCGGCACGAGCGCAATCAGCGCGACCACCATCCACCCTCCGAGATACAGGAACGCCGCCCGCGGCGACACCGTCGTCCAGACGATGCCCGCCACCACGCTCGCCGCGAGATTGCCGAATGCCTGAATGCCGCCGAGCAATCCAAAGGCGGAGCCGCGAATCGCGGGAAGCGCGACGCGCGCGACCGCCGCGCTCTGGGCGGTCTCGGCGCATCCGATCCCGATTCCCGCGAGCACGAAGGCTATCGCCAGCGCCGAAAGGCCACTCCCGCCGTACGCAAACAGGAGATACGCGGCGACGAACGCCGCCGACCCCAGCGCCCAAACGACCGTTGAACCGAGCCGGTCGTTGGCGTGGCCGGCAGGCAGGCTGACCAGCGCCGCCGCCGCGTTGTACGCCGTGTAGAGGAGCAGGGCGATTGATGTCGCCTCGGCGAGCCCGTGCCCGGGGGTGAGGAGGTTCGTGGTGCGAAGGATCAACAGGGTCGCGGCGGCATTTCCGAGCTCGAATGCCGCCGCCGCGGCCATCAGACCCCCAAGCGGGCCCCGAAGAACAGGACGCACCTGGAGGCGAATCGGCTGACGCGGACGGGGTGCGGCCTTCGGGAGCTTCGAGATCGCATACACGATCGCGGCCGCCGCCAGGAACCCAGGCACCACTGACAACAGGATCGTGGTCCTGACGGAGAAGATCGAGATCAGCGCAAGGGCAAGGAGTGGGCCCCCGATCGCGCCCAGGTTGTCCATCGTCCGCTCGAAGCCGTAGGCACGGCCGTACGCTTCCGGCGAAACCGCGTCGGCGAGGAGAGCGTTTCGCGATGGCACACGCAGACCCCGGGCAGCCCAGGCCCCCGCGCGCAGAACGCCCACCTGCCACACGGCTGTGGCCGCCCCGATGAGGCTGCTCAGCACGGCCGTGGTCGCATATCCTCCGATCGCGGTCGCGCGCCGCCGATGCGGATCGTCGGCCAGCGCTCCTCCGGCCAGCCGAGCGATGCCTGCGATCCCATCGGCGATTCCCTCGATGATTCCGAGCGCGGCGGCAGAGCCGCCGAGCGTCGAGGTGATGAACTTGGGCAGGAGCGCCGTCGGCACTTCATGGCCGAGGTCCGAGAGGAGACTGGCGAAGCCAATCCCTCGCACGCCGGGCGTGAACCAGTTGGGTCTCGTCCGATCCGGCTCGCTCATTGGAGCGATCGGGATGCACGCCTGGGCAGCGGCACCTGTCAGTCCGTGACCAGGTCAAACTGCAACGTCTGCACGCGCGGGGGCACGGCCGGCGACAGCGCGACGGTGAGGTCCACCGCCCCGCGTTCGCAGGTCATCCGCCACACGCCGCGCAACGCGCCCGAGAGCTTCGGCGCGTCGACGCGCTGGCACCGACCGCACGCCTCGCGGACATCGGCGCACGCCTGCCGGCGCCGTTCCAGCGGCGCATCCAGAAAGAGGTTGTCGGCCGCACGAGCGGCGACCGCGTCGTCGTCCCACCGTTCGTACAGCGCCAGCGCCGCGTCGCGCGCTTCGGCGAGGGCCGGCGCTGGCTGCGCGACGCGCGGCTCGAGCCCTCCGGTCGCGGCCAGGGCCTGGATCGCGCGGGCGACGGCCGCCCACGCCGGGGCGTACGTCCGGTTGGCGAACGCCATCACGCCCACCCCGTGATCGGGCAACCACCGGACGTGTGAGCCGAACCCCGGAAGGCCGCCGCTGTGCGCGACCACGCGCCCGTACGCCGAGTGGACCCCCGAGGTGAGCCCGAAGCCGTAGCCGTCGGCGAGCCACCGTCCGTCGGACTCCTCCGCGTCGTCCGGCTCCGCCATGAACGTGGGGCCGATCCGCCAGATCGACTGCATCTCCCGCAGCGACGAACGGCGCACCGGTCCATCGTCGGGATCGTCGCGGGGCGGCCACGCGGCCAGGTGCAGCGCCACGTAGCGCGCGTAGTCGCGTACGGTGGTGGCGAGTCCTCCCATCGCGCCGAGCGCGCCGTCGGCGAGCGGCGGCTCCTCGATCCACGCGTCGTCCTCCAGCCGGTAGCCGCGCGCGACGCGATCATCGTCGATGCGGTCGGCGTCCCACGTCGTGGACGACATGCCGAGCGGCCGCAGCACGCGCTCCTGGGCGAACGTCCGCAGAGGCGCGCCCGCCGCGGCCGACGCGACGCGGCCGAGGATGCCGAAGCCGAAGTTCGAGTACTCGAACTCGACCCCGGGCGGCAGCGTGAACCCCAGGCCGCCTTCCATCCAGCGCGAGAACTCGGCGTCCCCCGCGTCCAGGTGCCGGTCGGCCCACGCGTCGTCCGTCACCAGGCCGGAGGCCATCGAGAGCAGCTGACGAACGCTGATCGGCGCCGCGTCGAGCGCCGGATAGCGAAGCCCCTCCAGCTCGGGGACGTGCTCCGCGGCCGGATCGTCGAGTGACAGCCTGCCCTCGTCCCGCAGGATCAGGACGCACATGGCCGTCAGGCTCTTGGTCATCGACGCGATGCGGTAGACCGAGTCCGCGTCGGCGGCGGCAGCGCTCCCCGTGTCGCGCACGCCCACGCCACCGTGGTGAGTGAGCTCGCCGTCCACCACCACCCCGTAGGCGACGCCCGGCACGCGGTCCTTCTCCCGGAACTCGGCGAAGACCGCGTCGACCTCTCCGAACCCTGCGGCGAGCTTTGCCCGGCGGTCCGGATCGGCGAATGCTGGAGGCGGCGCCACCAGCGCGTCGTCCATCCTCCCCGCGACTCCGCTGCCGTCCGCCATTCGCCTCCGCCTCCGTTGACGCGTCCCGCCGACGCGGCCGCGTGCAGCATAGGCGACCGCCCATACAATGCGGGCGTCGCACGTTCGGAGCCGGAACAAGGGGGCGGGCATGACATCGGAGGCACGGGGGGTCCTGCTGGTCGCGCCGGGAGAGCCGGCGGTGGTGGAGGCGATCACGCTCGACCCGCCGGAGCCGGACGAGGTCCAGGTGCGCATCGTTGCGAGCGGCGTCTGCCACACCGACCTGCACGTCAAGCGCTCGGGCGGCTGGGGCCTGCCGTTCCCGATCCTGCTCGGTCACGAGGGCGCCGGCATCGTCGAGGAGGTGGGGGCCAGCGTCACGGACGTCGCGGCGGGCGACGCGGTCGTGATCGCCTGGCGCGCGCCGTGCGGGACGTGTGCGGCCTGCGCCCGGGGCGACCCGCGGCGCTGCAGCGCGCACCTACGGGCCGAGTGGCGAGCGCATCGCGCATCCGACGGCGCGACGCTGGCCCCGACGCTTCGCACCGGCACGTTCACCGACCGCACCATCGTGCACGCGGCGCAGGCGGTGAAGATGCCCGCCGAGATCCCGCTCGAGAAGGCGTGCCTGCTGGCGTGCGGCGTCTCCACGGGCTTCGGGGCGCCCATCAACACCACGCCGGTGTGGCCGGGCGCGACGGTCGCGGTCGTCGGGTGCGGGGGCGTCGGGCTGTCGGTCGTTGCCGGCGCGAAGGTGGCCGGCGCGGCCCGGATCATCGCCGTGGACATCGCCCCGCAGAAGCTCGAGTGGGCGCGACACTTCGGCGCGACCGACACGGTGGACGCGTCGGCGGCCGACCCCGTCGAGGCCGTGCGCGACCTGACCGGCGGCGCGGGAGTGCACTTCGCCTTCGAGGCGACGGGGCGTCCCGAGCCCGTCGAGCAGATGGTGCGCATGCTCGACCACGCGGGCACGGCGACGATGGTCGGCGTGCAAGGGGCGGGGGCGCTGGCCACGCTCGATCTGGGGGACTCGAGTCTGGGCGTGTTCGAGAACAAGGTCACGCTGACCGTGTCGCACGGCGGCGACACGCTGCCGCAGTACGACTTCCCGCTGATGGCCCGGTACTACCTGGAGGGCCGGCTCGACCTCGACTTCATGGTGACGAAGGTGATCGGGCTGGAGGACGTCGAGGCCGCGTTCGAGGACATGCAGGCCGGGCGCGTCATCCGTTCGGTGATCCGGCTGGACGCCGAGTCCTGATCGGGCCGTGCAGCGAAGCTAGGCTCGCGCCGCCTCCTCGACGGACCCCACGGCCTCCTCCAGGAAGCCGGGGTCCAACCGAACCGAGAACCCGAACGTCGCCGCGGCTCCCCCCTCATATGCGGCACACACCTCGCGCTGCAGATCCTCCCCCGCGAGACCCGCTGCCATTCCCGCGGCGGTGCGTTCGAGGATCCACTGCGCATACCGCTGCATCGGATCATCGGGCGCGATCACGCCGGGCGGGCCGTGGCCCGGCAGGCAGACGCCGCCGGCGTCGCGCAGGTGGTCGATCGCCGCGACCTCTCCCGCCACTGAGCCGTCTGCCAGGTACCCCTCGACGTCGTTGCACCACAGGTCGCCTGCCAGGACGATCCCGTCGGGCTCCACCACCGCCCACAGGTCGCCCGCCGTGTGGGCGACGGGCTCGGGCACGAGCCGGACCGTGACGCCACCCAGGTCGATGATTCGTTGTCCTTCGACCGTCTCCTCGGGCACCACCACCCGCAGGTCGCGATACGCGTCGGCCGCGCCGGCGAAGAAGTCCGAGTAGAACTCGACCTCGTCGTCCCGATCCTCGTCGGAGTACGCGGCCAGACGATCGCGGGCGAACGCGCGTGCCCACGTCCGGGCCGGCGGCGAGAACCACGCCGCTCCGTGGGCGTGGTCGCCGTGCGCGTGCGAGAGCACCAGGTGCGTGAGGGGCGGAGCCGGCGTGTCCGCATCGAGGGCTTCGCGAAGGAGCGGAGCGATCCACGGCAGGTTGGCGTCGAACACGAGGAGCCCGTCGCGGCCCCGGACCACGGCGGAGTTGGGGAACGGCCACGTGCGGCCGTGGAAGGCGGTCACGTGCGGCCCGAGAGGACGCAACCCCCTGGGCGGATACGAACCGAAGGGCCAGTCGTTCGCCGTCATCGGTGGCGCGCGGCCGCCTCGGTCACCAACGCGCCGAACAGGGCCTGCTGCGCCGGGTCGTCGGATGCCGTCTCCTCGGGATGCCACTGCACGCCGAGCAGCCAGCGGTCGCCGGGATCCTCCAGCTCGAGGCCCTCGACCAGTCCGTCGTCGCTCCACCCGGACGCGACCAGGCCGTCGCCCAGGCGGTCCACGCCCTGGTGGTGGTGGCACGTGGCTCGCGCCACGGCGCCACCCAGGGCCTTCGCGAGCAGGCTTCCGTCCTCGACGCGGACGTCGTGCACGGTCCCGCCGCCCAGTGGAACGCCGTGCTCGCCCATCTCGGGCACGTCCGGGAGGTGCTGGACCAGCGTGCCGCCCAGCGCCACGTTGGCCACCTGCATCCCCCGGCACACGCACAGCGCCGGCTTGCCCTGCTCCAGGGCCACCCGCACCAAGTCCATCTCGAGCCGGTCGCGGGTCGGGTCCAGGCCGTAGACCTCGGCGCGCGGTTCCTGTCCGTACGCGGCGGGCTCGATGTCACCCCCGCCCGCCAGCAGGAGCGCGTCGAATGGCGCCAGCAGCTCCTCGGCCGATCCCGGGTCGAGCGTCGTGAGCAGAACGGGGTGGCCGCCGGCGCGAACCACCGCCTCGACATACGTGGCGGGGAGGGCCACCGCGGACTTCTCGACCCACAGGCTCACCCGTCCGGGAGCGAGCCGGTACGCGGGGATGGCGATCAGGGGAGCGGCCATGCTCAGCATCTTCTCAGGTCGGTGTGCTTGACTGCGCCCCATGGCGATCAGGCGGACCACGTGGGTCTGGGTCGTCGCCGGCGCTGTGATCCTGGTGCTCGTCGGCGGTTACGCGGCGTTCGCCGTGTTCGGCAGCGGTACCTCGTCGGCGCCGCCCGTCGCCCTCTCGTCCAGCAGTCCGAGCCCGACTTCGTCCACGTCGACCGGGTCGGGGAAGATGAGCGGCACCTGGACGGTCCAGGACTCCGACTCGTTCGTCGGGTACCGCGTGCGGGAGCAGTTCGTGAGCCTTCCCGCCCCCACCGACGCGGTCGGCAGGACGTCGGTCACGGGGCAGCTGGTCGTCGACGGGTTACAGATCACCGCGGTGGACGTGAAGGCCGACCTGACGCAGCTGACCAGCGACAAGGCGATGCGCGACGACCGCATGCACACCATGGGTCTGGAGACCGACTCGTTCCCCACCGCGGAGTTCTCACTGACCCAGCCGATCGTCTTCGCGTCGCGGCCCGCGGAGGGCACCGTCGTGAAGAAGGACGCGAAGGGGACGCTGTCGCTTCACGGCGTCACCAAGAACGTGACGATTCCACTGCAGGCACGATGGACCGGCGACCAGATCGAGGTCGCGGGCTCACTCCCGATCGTGTTCGCCGACTACGACATCACGCCGCCGAGCATCGGCCCGGTGACGGTCGAGGACCACGGGACGATGGAGCTGCACCTGTTCTTCCAGCGGCAGGCATAGACAGCGGACTCGGACTGCGGAGACGGAACCAGACGAGTCCCGTCGCCTTCCAGGACGCGACGACCGGGACGCCCGGTGCGAGCCCCAGGCGTTTCATGGATTCCAACGTGACGTCGGCAACGATCGCCGGCGGGTTCCCACCAGCACGCGCACCACGTTTCCCACAGGAGTGATCCGCTCGACCGGGCCGGCCAGGGTGTTCAGGGCCGATCCGGACGACGCTCCATCGAAAGGGACACCTCCCACGGATGCACGATGACACCCACCGGCCCATCCGCCGCGTCCGTGCTCCACATGGCGTGGGGGGACTGGATGGCCATGACCTCCGTGATCCCGTCGGCGCGTCGGGCCGTGCCGAGGAAGAAGTTCACGCCGGCAATGGCCGCGACGAACTCGGGAGGCCGGCGAGGCCACCAGCTCATTCGGCAGCCCCTCCTGAACGATTCCGACCGCCCTCGATCACGGCGACCCTCGACGCCAACCCCAACACGTCGTCGAAGTCATGGGACACGAGAATGGTCGGCAAGTGGAGCTCGCGGAGACGAGCGGCCAGCTCGGCCGCGACCTCCGCCTTGGTGAGCGGCGTCCAGCGCCGACAGCGGCTCGTCGAGCAGTAGCACCTCGGGGTCGGTGACCACTGCCCGCGCGAGCGCGACCCGCTGCCGTTCGCCTCCGGAGAGTCGCTCGGGTCGCGCCGTCGCGAGGTGCGTGATGCCGAATCGCTCCAGCACCTCCGTGCGCCCGCTGCTGCGCGACCTGTTCGCGTCACTCCCCGCGAGCGCAGGCCGTACGCGACGTTGCCCATGACGTCCATGATGGGGAAAAGGGCGCCCTCCTGGAACACCACGTCCTACGCGTCGATCCTGCGGCGGCCGATCCACGCCCTTCGCCGTATCCAGCAGCATGCGGCCGGACAGGCTCACGGAGCCCTCGTCGGGACGAAGGAGACCCGCGACCACGCGGAGCACCGAGGACTTGCCGGCGCCCGAGGGTCCGACCAGCGCCAGGACCTCGTTCCCAACGCTCAGGTGGACGTCGAGCTCGAATCGCCTCAGACGATGACGGACTCGGAGCTCGAGGACGGGGCCCATGGCTCACCATTGTCCTTGTCGCGCACCTGAGGAGTACCCGAGCCCCAGCGAAGAGACCGATGCTCACGCGACGAGCAGCGCCGCGATGGCGAGCGCCGAGTCCAGGCTCCCGGACGAGAACTGTCCATAGACCGCGAGGGGAAGCGTCTGGGTCGCCCCCTGGAGGCTCCCCGCGAACATGATGGTCGCCCCGAACTCACCGAGCGCCCGCGCGAACGCGAGCACGGCTCCCGCGGAGAGTGTTGGCGCGCGAGCGGGAGACCCACACGGAGGAACGTCCTCGCCTCCCCTGCCCCCAGGGTTCGGGACGCGCCGAGCAGCTGCCGGTCCACGGACGCGAACCCCGCGATCGCCTGGCGAATGAAGAACGGCATCGATACGAACGTCAATGCCATGACCACCGCCGTCTGGGTGAACGGCAGCTCCACCCCCAGGGCCTCGAGCGGCTTGCCGAGCAGACCCCCCCGGCCGAACGCGGCGAACAACGCGATGCCGGCCACCGCCGGAGGCAGCACCAATGGAAGCTCGAGGAGACGGTGCAGCGCGGCGGATCCGCGAAACGGCCTGGTGGCGATTCGATAAGCAACGGGCGTTCCGAACACCACGATGAGCAGAGCCGAGATCAGCGTCGTTCGCAAGCTGACCTTCAAGGCGTCGAGCGCAACCGGGGAGTGCAGCTGGGCGAACAGCGTTCCCAGTGGAACCCGGAGGAAGATCGCCCACAACGGGAGGCCAACGAACCCGACGACCACGGCGGTCGCTACCCCCGTGCCGATCGCCATCCAACGATCCGCGCGCATGCTAGGAGGGCGGCGGACCGAATCCGGCAGATTGCAGCTCGTCCTGCGCGGCGAGCGTGAGCATGAAGTCCATCAGTGCATCGTGGCGTTGCTGCTCGACTTCACGACGGCGATCGGGTACGTGGCCACGGCCTGCGCCGAGTCGGGAAGCGTGACGGCCTTGACCGCGGAGCCGGCGGCGCTCGCATCAGTGACGTAGACGAACCCCGCGTCGGCCTCCCCCCATCCACCTTCGTGAGCACCGCCTCGACGTCCGTCTCCTCGCTCACGACGTTCGCCTGCACCTGCTTCGAATATGCTGGCCGTACACGGCATTGAGGTTTCGTCCAGCACCTTCAGCGTGTAGGCGCCCACCGGCACGGTCGGCCCGGCCACGACAAGCTGATTCCCCGATCGCGTCAGGTCCTCCAGTGACGTGATGTGCGCCGGATTCGACGGGGGGAAGGACCAGGACGAGCTGGTTCGTGGCGAAGGGCTTGTACGGATCGATGAGCCCGTCGCTCTGAAGCTGGTCACCGTATGACGTGCTTGCGCCGGCGAACACGTCCGCCTTGGCGCCCTGCTCGATCTGCGCGGCGATCGTGTCGGTGCCGGCGAAGGAGAACTGGAACGAGACGCCTGGATTGGCATCTGCGAAGTCGGAGCCGATGCTCGGGAAGACCTTCGCGAGCGAGGCCGCGCCGAGGACGACGAGTTTCGTGGAGCTCGACTGGCCGCCGCTGTTCTGCGTCGTGCAGGAGGTGCTGGCGGCGACCACCAGAGCGATCACGATGATGACCGGCCCCCACCGAGCCTTGTTGTGCATCTCCGTCCGAACCACGAGCGGGCCCTCCCGATGCTCCTATGAAATAGCCATGTGATCCCTAGGTACCACAGAGAGCGGCATGCTAGCCAGCACCCTTCGAGCCGTCAAGGCCAGGAGTGCCTCTCTCCTGAGGGGCGGGACCCTGGCTCTTGACATTGAACGGCCGTTCAGGCGTACCATCCCGCCCGGGCCGCCACCTCCCGCGACGGCGGCCGGGAGCCGACGCAGTGCCGAACCACTACGACGCCGCCGTGATCGGCGGCGGACACAATGGGCTGGTCGCCGCCGCCTACCTCGCGCGCGCCGGCGCGCGCACCGTCGTGCTGGAGGCCCGCCACAAGACGGGCGGGGCCGCCGCGACCGACGCCCCGTGGCCCGACCTCCCCGGATTCAAGGTCACCACGCTCTCCTACGTCATGTCGCTGATGCCGGACACGATCCTGCGCGACCTTCGCATGGCCCAGCACGGGTACCGCGCGCACCCGGTCGGGCCCTACTTCGTCCCGTTCCCCGACGGGCGCTGCATCGTCCAGTACGACGACAACGCGCGGGGGAACTACGAGCAGTTCGCCAAGTTCTCGAAGGCGGACGCGGACGGCATCGACAGGTGGGACGCCTGGATCGGCGGGCTGGCCGAGGTCCTCGGCCCCCTGCTGATGACCACGCCGCCGTCGATCGGCGGACGGACGGCGCGCGACCTCCTCGACCAGCTGCGCCTGGTGTGGCGCTTCAAGGGTCTGGGCGTTCGGAGCGTCGCGGACGTCACGCGGCTCATGACGATGAGCATCGCGGACATCGCCGCGATGTTCTTCGAGTCCGACCAGGTGCGGACCGTGATGACGCTGAACGGCCTGATCGGAACGTGGGCAGGGCCGTACGAGCCGGGCACCGGCTACGTGGCGGCGCACCACTCGATCGGCGACGTGGGCGACGGGCACCTCGGCGCGTGGGCCGTGCCCGAGGGTGGCATGGGCGCCGTGGCCAAGGCGCTGCAACGCTCGGCCGAGGCGTTCGGCGCCGAGATCCGCACGAATGCGCGCGTCGAGCGGGTCCTGGTGCGCGGCGGTCGCTGCGCCGGCGTGGCGCTCACCTCGGGCGAGGAGATCACTGCGCCGCTGGTCCTCACCGCGATCCACCCCAGGATCACGTTCCTGCAGCAGCTGGAACGACACGAGCTACCCGAGGACTTCGTGCGCGACATCGAAGCGTGGAAGTCGCGCTCGGGCGTGGTCAAGATCAACTGCGCTCTGTCGAAGCTCCCGCGATTCACGGCCATGCCCGAGCTCACCGACCTGTCGGGCGGCATCGAGCTGGCGCATTCGGTCGAGTACCTGGAGACCGCGTTCGAGGAGGCGCGCCGGGGCGTGCCGGCGTCGCGCCCCTTCTCGGACGGCATCATCCCGACCGTCTACGACACGTCGCTGGCGCCCGAGGGCGCGCACATCGCGTCGCTGTTCACGCAGTGGGTGCCGCACGAATGGTCCGAGAAGCCGCACAGCGCGGAGCTGGAGGCGTACGCCGACCGCGTGATCGACGGATACGACGAGCTCGCCCCCGGCTTCCGGGGCTCGGTGCTCGCCCGGCAGGTCATCGGGCCGTTCGAGATGGAGCAGGAGTACGGGCTGATCGGCGGCAACATCTTCCACGGCGAGCTGTCGGCCGAGCAGCTGTTCCACATGCGGCCGGCGCCCGGCTACGCCGACTACCGCACGCCGGTCCCCGGGCTGTACCAGTGCTCGTCGGCCACCCACGCCGGGGGCGGCGTCACCGGCATCCCGGCCTACAACTGCGTGCGCGAGATCCGACGTGACCGGCGGGCGCAGCGGCGCAGACGGCAGTTCACCTCGACCCGGAGTCGCAGCTGATGAACAACTCCTTCCCCTTCTACCTGGCCACGTGGTACCGGAAGTCGCCGTACTGGGAGGCGACCGTCCAGGCTGGGTGCACGTCATGGGACCTCTACAACCACATGCTGATCCCGACGCTGTACGACGACGACGTCAAGGAGTACTGGCACATCGTCGAGAAGGTCGCGCTCTGGGACGTGGCCGTGGAACGGCAGGTCGAGATCAGCGGCCCGGATGCCGCCCGGTTCACGCAGCTCCTTACGTGCCGCGATCTCTCGCGGTGCGCCGTGGGCCAGTGCAAGTACGCGCCGATCATCGCGCCGGACGGGGGCATCGTGAACGACCCCATCCTGCTGCGCCTGGGCGAGAACCATTTCTGGCTGTCGCTCGCCGACAGCGACACGCTGCTGTACGCGAAGGGCGTGCAGGCGTTCGCCGGCCTCGACGTCCAGCTGCGCGAGCCCGACGTGTCGCCGCTCCAGGTGCAGGGACCACGCTCGCCCGACGTCATGCGCGCCCTCTTCGGCCCGGAGTCGGCGGTCATGGCGCTGCCCTACTACCACTGCTGCGAGAGCTCGGTCGGGACCATCCCAGTGGTCGTCTCCCGCACCGGGTGGACCGGCGAGGTCGGCTACGAGATCTACCTGCGGGACGGGTCGCGCGGCGGGGAGCTGTGGGACGCGGTCATGACCGCGGGCGGCCCGTTCGACATCAAGGCCACCGCTCCGTCGGATCAGCGGCGCATGGAGGCCGGCATCTTCAACTACGGGAACGACTTCACCGTGGAGGACAACCCTTTCCAGGTGAACGGCCTCGAGCGGCTGGTCGAGTGCCTCGACTCCGACGTGGACCACATCGGTAAGGAGGCGCTCCGCCGCGTCCGCGACGAAGGAGTCACGCGCAAGCTGGTCGGGGTCGAGATCGGGGGCGAGCCGCTCTCGATGTGGCTCGAGGACTTCTGGCCGGTGCGCCGGGGCGGGGAGACGCTGGGACGCCTGACGTCCGCGTGCTACTCGCCGCGCCTGAAGGTCAACATGGGTTACGCCTGGCTGCCCTCGGAGTTCATCGCCCAGGGCACATCGATCGAGATCGAGTCACCACAGGGAACGCTCCCCGCGACAGTGGTCGCGCTGCCGTTCTTCGACCGGAACAAGGACGTCCCAAAGGCCTGACCGGCCAACCAGCACCACGTCGGGAAAGGGGTTCCTGTCCTGGAGGACATGGCGTACTCGCCGGACCGCCGCGTAGCATCCATGCCATGACTTCCCGGCGCCGGGTTCCCCTCGTCCTCGCGCTCCTCCTGTGCGGGATGTCGCTGACGGCCACTCCCTCGCGGGCGACGGCCGGGCACGCCATCACCGAGTTCTCCATGTTCCCCGGGAGCGAACCGCTCGGCATCACCGCCGGTCCCGGCGGGAACCTGTGGTTCACCAAACTGGCGACGGACAAGGTCGCGCGCATCGGGCCGGCCGGCTCGGTCAAGAACTACCCGCTGCTCGCGCGCGACGTGCGGGCTCGCGGAATCACCGAGGGGCCCGACGGCAACCTCTGGATCGCCGAGGAGTCGGGGCATCGCATCGTCCGCATGACGCCGGACGGCATCGTCACCGAGTTCCCGCTTAGGACCCGGGACCACCCCAACGACATCGTCGCCGGGCCCGACGGCAACCTGTGGTTCACGGAGCCGCTCCCAAACAGGATCGGCCGGATCAGCACGAGCGGAGCGATCGATCTGTTCCGGCTCCCCGTGGACGACGCCTTCCCCGTGTCGATCGCGGCCGGACCCGACGGCAATCTCTGGTTCACCGCCCCGGGGGTCGGGAGCGTGGGCTCCATCGCGCCCGACGGCACCTTCGGTCCGCTCATCCCCGTCGACGGGTACCCCTACGGCATCGCAAGCGGGCCCGACGGCAACCTGTGGATCAGCGACTCGAACCATCCGCGGATCGACCGGGTCACCACGGCCGGGGTCGTCACGCGCTTTCCCATCACCGGCGGGGGGTATCACTCGTCCACGGACATCACGGCGGGTCCGGACGGGAATCTCTGGTTCACGGACCCGGGAGCGAACGCGGTCGGCATGGTCACGACCGCGGGAGCCGTCCAGGAGTTCGCGCTCCCCATGCCATCGGCCTACCCCTTCGACATCGTCGCGGGGCCGGACGGCGCCATGTGGTTCACAGAGTTCTCCGCCGGGAAGATCGGCCGCATCACCGTCTGATCCGCTTCGTCGACCCCGCGGATGCTTCTGACGGCGTGGAGTACCCGTGGGACACTGATCGCTTGACCGTTCTCGAGACGACCACGCGCACCGCACCCGTCGAGGTCGACCGTCCGGCGGACGAGGACGTCGTCGTGCCCGACCGTGTGTGGCTTGTCATCGTGTGGAACGATCCGATCAACCTCATGTCCTACGTCACGTTCGTGTTCCAGAAGCTGTTCGGCTACAGCAAGGCCAAAGCCGAGAAGTTGATGCTCGACGTGCACCACAGAGGAAAGGCCGTCGTGTCCAGCGGCGCGCGGGAGCGCGCCGAGTGGGACGTGTCGCGGCTGCACGCGCACGGGTTGTGGGCGACGATGCAGCCCGACCGATGACGGCGGGCCGGCGGTCGCGGCCGTCATGAGCGCGCGGATCGAACGAAATCGAAAGGGCGAGTTCCGGCTCCGCCTGCCGAAGGCGGAACGCGACGCGCTGCGCGCCATGCCCGACCAGCTTCGGACCATGCTGACCGAGCAGCCGGACGACCCCTCGCTGTACCGGCTCTTCCCCTCGGCGTATCAGGACGACCCGGCTCGGGACGAAGAGTACCGGCGCCTCATGCACGACGAGCTGCTCGAGCAGCACCTGACGTCGCTGCGGATCATGCAGGAGACCGTTGACGCCGACCGCCTCACCGAGGAGCAGGCCGCCGCCTGGCTGTCGGCCATGAACGACCTCCGGCTGGTGCTGGGGACGCGGCTGGACGTCACCGAGGACATGTACGAGGAGGACATCGACCAGGAGGATCCTCGGTTCCCGTCGCTCGCCATGTACTCCTACCTGGGGTTCCTGGAGGAACAGCTCGTGGAAGCGCTGGCGGCGGCCCTGCCCGACGGGGGATGATAAGGGCACGACGCGACCGGCTGGGAGAATGCTCGGGGAGACCGCCGGGGGGAAACAGGAGGTATGTGATGGACCGACCGAGAAGCGACCTGTTCGACGATCCGACGGACACGGTGGAGGGCGATCTGCTCCACGACTTCACGTTGGTTCGGCGCGGCTACGACCCCGAGGAGGTGAACGACCACCTCCGCCAGCTGTCGGTTCGCACCGACGCGCTCGAGCGACAGCTGAAGGACGCCGAGGCCCAGCTGTCCGCGATGCGCCGCGGCAACGACGACGTCTGGAAGAGCGCCTACCGGACGGCCAAGGAGGAGCTGTACGGCCGGTTCGCGGCCCGCCTGTCGGAGGTCCTGAAGACGGCCGACCGCGTCGCCGAGGAGACCCGGACCGAGGCCGAGGAGACGGCCCGCGTCGAGGTCGAGCAGGCGCGCACCGAGGCCGAACAGTCGACGCTCAAGGCTCGTCAGGAATCGGAGGACCTCCGTCGCGGTGCCGAGGAGGCGCGCGACCGGGCGGTGACCGAACGCGACACGGTCCTGCACGACCTGGCCACGCGCCGCGATTCGCTCATCGGCGAGGTCCGCGAGGCAGCCGACCGGCTCAGCAGCGCCGTCGGACGGCTGTACGAGCTGCTCCCGGCCGACCCAGCTCCGGCGCCGGCCGAGGGAACCGCGGCCCTGCTCGAGGTGCCCGACCTGAGCGACGTCATCGACCTGGGTGAGGGTCCAGAGCAGGGCTGATGATCCGGGCCGGGTCTTCGCTCGCGAGCCGGGAGCCCTCAAGGCCCCCAGCTCGCCCGCCGATGGATGTCTGAAGGCTCTTACAACCTTCGACCCAAATTGATCACCCACGTGAGCTCCTCAGTGCCGACCATGCCGGAATGGGTCACCGCGCTCGAAGCCGCGGTGCTGACCGGCGCGTCCGAGACCGACGTGCTGGAGGCCGTCCGCTCCGGTCGCATCACCGCCGCGCCGATCAGCCTCGGGCGAGGCGGAAACGGCGTCCTGATGGTTCGGCTTCGCGACGTGCAGGCGCTGGTCGAGACCTCCGCGCCACCCGCTCCTCAGGCGACCGTCACGCTGCCCCCCTCGCCTCCCCCCACGCCCGTCGCCGAGCCCCTCGCACCGTCGTCCAACGGTGTGACGGCGTTCGATCCCTCGACCGTCTGGGCGGAGCCGAGTCCGCCCGCCATCGTCGAGCCGCCTCCGGTCGACCCCGCGCCCATCGCGGTTGCGCCGGTTGCGCCGGTCGTCGAACCCACAGTCGCGCGCCCCGGTCGTTCAGCCGCCGGTTGCCCCTGCCCCGGTCTCGGCACCGCCCGCACTGACGCTTGCGCCGGCCCCGCCGAGGGGACTCGCCGCGCCCGCGCGCACGCCGCTGCCCAGCACAATCTGGGACGAGCCCACCGCCCAGCCCGCGGCGGTCCCCGTTCGGCTGCGGCGGGAGCCGACGAGACCGCGACTTCGCAATCCGAAGACGCTGACCGCGGCCATCCTCGCGGTGCTCCTCCTGGGCGCGGCCGTCTACGTCGCGCGCCCGGGCACGCTCGGGAAGCCCAAGCCGCCGCCGGCCGGGAGCCTCGGCGCGGCGCCGCCGAGCGTCGTGTGGGCCATGCCCACCGCGCACGGCGTCCAGCTCGCCGTCGTGGGCCTGCCGAAGAACGGCACCGGCATCGTCCTCGCCCTGCCGAGCGCGACGCACGTCATCCTTCCCGCCGGGGACATCTCCACGATCGGGGCGAGCGCCGGCAGCGGTCCGCGGGCGCAGGCGGTCGCGCAGAACATCCTCTTGAAGCGGGTCGGTCACTACCTGGTCAGCACCCCGGCCAGCCTCGCTCAGCTGGTGGACGACCTCGGAGGACTCGACATCGGGACCGAGGCCGCGTTCACGTTCGGCGGCCACCGGATCGATGCGGGCACCGTGCAGATGACGGGCGCGATGGCCCTCGCCTACCTCTCGCAGGCGACCGCGGACGACGTGACCGGGCGCTGGGAGGACGTCATCGCCGCGGTGCTGCTGGCGCCCAGCGAGGCGGCCGACTGGTCCACCGTCGGCGCCTCGGACGATCTCTCGGTCGTTTCGCGACTGCTGGCCTCGTCGCGAGGGGCCACGGTGTACGAAATGCCCACCGCGCCCGCCGTCGGCGGGGGCGACGACGTGGACCGCGACGCGCTCGGGAGCATGCTGGATCGGTTCGGGTCGAGCCTCGGCGACATCACCCGCGTCGTGGTCGTCAACGGAAGCGGCGCGCCCGGCCTCGGCACGCTGATCGACGGAAGGCTCGCCCCGTACGGGTTCTCGGTCGTGACCTCCGAGAACGCTTCACACTTCAACGTCAGGCGAACACAGATCGTGGCGAGCGGCGACGAGAACGTCGCCGCGGCGACGCAGGCCCAGAAGGTCCTGGGCGTCGGAACGGTCAAGGTATCGGATCAGCCGACGTCGCTCTCGGACGTCACCATCATCGTCGGCAAGGACTTCTCGAAGTGACGCCCGCCGGGCGTCGCGTTCGTCGGCGGCGCGAGCGCTAGGACCAGCCGGTCCGCGTCCACACGCCGGTCGAGTCGTCTCCCTCCGCCGCGTCGCCCGCATCCTCGACGTACCGCGGGTTCGTGTCGACCGTGCGGTCGTCCGGCGACTGGATCGAAGAGTCGATGCCCTCGGGTTCGACGTACTCCTGCTGCGCGGGCGCAGCCGGCGGCGCGGCGAACGGCTCCTCCGGCTGTGCGACCGGTGGCTGGCCCTGCGTCTCCGGCAGGACGATGTGGTCGTCCGCGGGCGCCTGCGCCGAGGCGGGCGCGGCCGCCTGCGGTGTGGTCGGCGCCGAGATCTGGCCGGGTGGGTCGCCCACCTGGGAGAGCGTCGTGAGGTCCTCGTTGAACAGGTAGATGGCGTCCGACATCGGCGCGAGCGCTTCCTGGATCCGCTTCGGAACCTCGGCGATCCGAGACTGCGCCTCGTCCAGCCGGTCCTGCACGGAGGTCATGACGCCGTCCAGGCGCTGACGCCAGCGCACGTACTGCGAGATCGCGCCGCTGAGATCGGCGCGCATGCGCTCGGCCTCGCGGGTCCGGATCTCACCGGTCTCCTCGGCACGTTCGACGATGCGCTGGGCGGACTCCTGCGCCGCGCGCAGGATCGGCGCCAGCTCGTCCATGAGGATCTGCTGCGAGTCACGGGCCACCGCCTGCTCCTGCAGCTGCTGCTGGAGCTGACGTGTCTGGGCGTCGAGCTCGGCGATCCGGGCCTGCGCATGGGCGTCCAGCTCGGCAATTCGCGCCTGGGTCTGGGCCTGGGCCTGGGCTAGCTCGCCGCGGAGGGCGGCCGAGGAGTCGTCGCGCTGGCGCACCTCCTCACGGAGGGCCTCGATGGCCCGGTCGCGACCCGCAATCTCCTCGTTCAGACGCCCGAGCTCGGCCTGAATCTGATCGGCCCGCGCGCGAACCTCCTGGGACTGCTGCTGGGCCAGACGGAGCATCGCCTCGCGGTCGGCCAGCATTCGCTGCACGTCCTTGGCCCGATAGCCGAACAGCCCTTTGCTCATCCCTGCCGGTGTGGCGTCCATCCGGGTACCTCCTTCACATCAGACAGCGGGTCGCCGCTGCACTCTCGATTATTCGACGGGCCGAGCCGGTGATCAACGGCCCGGCCAGAAAGAAAGAAAATGTCCCTCCAACGGCCCCCTGAGGCGAATTAGGCCAATCGGCCGATGGAGGGTCGGCCGGGTGGGGAGGCACACTGGAGACCGTCCAGCCTCTGGAGTGGAGGGCACCATGTTGCAGGGAATGCTCCTCGCCATCGTGATCGTAGCTCTGGCGCAGCTGCCATGGCTGGTGTGGTTGTGGGTCCGTGAGCGGCCCCAGACGGGCGGTGGCGGCGGCGGCTCCAAGCGCGACGGCGGCCCTCCTCCCGCGCCCCCGGTGGACCCGGGAGTCGACTGGGACTCGTTCGAGGAGGACTTCCGCGCCTACACGGCGTGGACCCGGTGGACGACGCCGGTCGAGAACGGCACCCGGGCGTCGACGACTCCCGACACGGGCGACCGGACCGACACTGGGGACGCCCTCTCCGGGTAGCGCCCCGGAGCGGATCAGGGATCGTTCAGCGGGCACGCGAGGTAGCCGGCCGTCCGGAAGGCTCGAGGTCCGCGGTTGGGCAGACAATCCTCGTCCATCCAGATCCGGTTGCAGTCGATCAGTGAGGGAATGACGCCCGACTCCAACGACCGAATCATCGGCGTCTTGCCACCCCCGACGGCGCGGAGGCCCGGACGCCACCGGTGACGGCCCGCACGTTCCGAGGCCGCGCGGTGCCGCGCGGCGACCGCGCATCGACCCTGCCACGCCGCGGACGCGCGTCCGGTAGGAGAGCTCCCGTCAACCATCGAACGGTGTATCGGCGAACCCTCGCCGCGGTTGAGCCCTTCGTCCGGCGTCCTTCCGCACCGCCGCGACGGGGGCCACGGGCTAGGCCCAACGCGTCGATTCCACGCCGGTTCGTAGGCCGCAGGGCGGGCTCCCGGTCACTCCGCCGGCGCCGCATCGGGCGTTCGCCGGACCCGATCCTCCGTTCGCCCTCCCCGTTTGGCTGCCTAGGCTTTTCGGTCACTGGGGGGATTGCGGGAAGGTGCCCTCAACACCGACCTTAACGATGCGCCCTCGACCAGGAGCCTCCATGTCCGTGGAAGATCGAACGCCTGCCCCACCCGAGATCACCGCGGTACAAATCGACGAAGTGGAAGTGCGTCTCGCCGGCCGCGTTGCCTGTCCCTGGTGCGCGGAACTCTCCCGCCCCGGCCCGTCCTGCGACACGTGCGGCTCGCCGCTGGACGAGCAGGAGGCCGCCCGGCTGACCGAGGAATTCCGCGAGACGCTCGAAGCGCGCATCAAGCAGGCCAGCCGCGCGGAGCGTGAGGCGAAGAAGCTCGAGGAGCAGGCGCGTCGCGAGGAGACCGAGCGGAAGCGCCAGGAGGCGGAGATCCGCCGCACGGAAGAGCACGAGCGCAAGCGCCGCGAGGCGGAGGCGCTCGCGGCCGAGTTTCGGCGCAGGGCCGAGGCCTCGGGCCAGTCGGTGCCCGAACCCCCCGCCAGGCCGGCGGCGTTCGCCGCGCGGGCCCCGTTCGCCCAGCCCATCGACACTCAGCCGGCCGCGGTCGAACCGGCGGCGGAGGCGAACGAAGCGGCCGACGACGAGGACACGCTGGACGACTTCCAGGCACCCGTCCTGGATGGCCTGCTGAAGCTGGGGCGCACGCACCGCGCGAGGGCCCAGCAGACGAAGGCCGCGCGGATCGCCCGCCGCGAGGAGGCTCGCAGTGCGCGCGAGGCGCTCCGCGAGGAGCAGCGCCGCCTGGCCGAGGAAGCCCGCGCCGAGCGCGAGGCGCTCCGGCAGGCCGAGGCCGAGCGGCTCGCCGCCGCGCAGGCCGCGCGGATGGCCGAGGAAGAGGCTCGCCGGCAAGCGGAGGCCGAGAGAGTGGCCGCCGCGGAGGCCGCGCGCCACGCCGCCGAGGAAGCTCGCAAGCAGGCGCAGGCCGACAAGATCGCGGCCGAGCTGGCAGAGGCCGAGCGCCGTCGCGTGGAGGAGGAGCAGCGCAAGGCAGCCGTCGAGGCGAACCGCCAGGCGGAGATCGAGGCGCGCAGGAAGGCACAGGCCGACAAGATCGCGGCCGAGCTGGCAGAGGCCGAGCGCCGCCGCGTCGCCGAAGCGCACCGGAAGGCCGTCGCCGACGAGAACCGGCGCGCCCAGAAGGAAGCCCGCAAGAAGGCGCAGGCCGACAAGATCGCGGCCGAGATCGCCGAGGCCGAGCTGAAGCGGGCCGAGGAGGACAAGCGCCGCGCCGCCGCGGAGGCCAACCGCCGCGCGCGGGAAGAGGCGGAGAAGAAGGCACAGGCGGAGAAGGTCGCCGCCGAGCTTGCCGCGGCCGAGCTGAAGCGGGCCGAGGAGGACAAGCGCCGGGCCGCCGAGGTTGCCGCGGCCGAGCGCAAGCGGGCCGAGGAGGACAAGCGCCGGGCCGCCGAGCTGGCCGAGCGGAAGGCCCAGGAGGAGGTCCGCCGGAAGGCGCAGGCCGAGCTGGCCGCCGCCCAGGTGGCCGAGGCCGAGCGCCTCCAGGCCGTCGAGGCGGAGCAGCGGGCCGATGAGGCGCGGCGCAAGGCGACCGCCGAGGCGCAGCGCAAGGCCGAGCAGCAGACCCGCAAGAAGGCGGAGGCCGAGCGGCTGGCCGCCAAGGTGGCCGAGGCCGAGAAGCGCCAAGCCGCCGAGCTGGCCGAAGCCGACAAGCGCCGCCAGGCCGAGATCGAGCGGTTCCGCGCCGCGGAGACGGCCCGCACGGCAGCCGCCCAGGCGGGCGTGCACGAGGCCGAGCAGTCCCGCTTGGCCAAGGAGGCCCGACGCCGCGAGCAGGTCGAGCAGCGCCAGCAGGAGGTCCAGGTGACGGAAGACATCCGCCAGGAGCTCCAGGCCCTGCTCGAGGACATCGCCTGAGGGACGCCCGTTTCGTCCCTTCTCAAATGGGTCCTGAAGGCCCATTGGGGCTCAACACGGTCATTGGAACGCCCGATAACCAGTAGGTGCGGAAACGTGCCTGGTCCATCTATCTAGCGGGCGGACTCGTCCTGTCGCTGCTGTACTACGTCGGTCCGCAGTTCGTGCGGACCGGACCGGTGATGAACATCATCGGTGGGTCGGCGGCGGCGGCGATCCTCATCGGCGTCAGGCTCCACAGGCCGCGAATGGCCATCGCCTGGTACCTGTTCTGCGTCGGGCTCGTGCTGTTCGTGGCCGGCGACGTCATCACGTACAACTACCAACGCATCTTCCACACCGAGGCGCCGTTCCCGTCCATCGGCGACGCGATGTACCTCGCCGTCTATCCCGTGCTGATCGCCGGCCTGATCATCCTGGTGCGCAGCCGGAACCCCGGCCGCGACCGCGCCGCGCTCATCGACGCCCTCGTCATCACGATCGGCATCGGTGTGCTGTCGTGGGTCTTCCTGATGGCGCCAAACGCCACCGATGCCGAGCTGAACCTGTTGCAGAAGGCGACGTCGATCGCCTATCCGCTGGGCGACCTGCTGCTGGGCGGGATGATCGTCCGCCTCGCCGTCGGCCGCGGCGCCCGAACGCCAGCCTTCTACCTGTTGATCGGCAGCGTGGTGGCGCTGCTGCTGACCGACTCGAAGTACGCCTACATCCTGGTCACCAGCACGTACAACGGGTCGGGGAGCGGATTGGACCTCGGATGGCAGCTCTTCTACCTGTTGTGGGGCGCCGCCGCCCTGCACCCCTCGATGCGATCGCTGTCCGAGCCCGGCGAATACGCACCCGACCGCCTGCAGCGCACGCGCCTGGTCCTGTTGTCGGCCGCCACGCTGATGGTCCCGGCGGTGCGCGCGATCCAGCTGTTCCGCGGCGACTCCCCCGACGAGCCCGTCCTGATCGCCGCCGCGGTGGTCATCTACCTCTTGGTGGCCCTGCGCATGAGCGGCCTGGTGGTCCGACACGAGCAGGCCGAGCGACGGGAACGCGCGCTCCGCGAGGTCGGCGCGAAGTTCGTGGCCGCCGGGGACGCTGACGAGATCCGCGCCGCCGCGGCGGACGCGATCTCCGAGATCGCCGATCAGGAGCTGAGCGCGCGAATCGACCTGGCTCCGAACGGGGGAACGTGGGCGCGGCGCCTTCCCGGTCTGACCGAGGTCGGAACGGACGACCTCCAGCAGGGCCGCACCGTCCGGCTCGCGAAGGTGGACCCCGAGCTCGCGGAGGCGTTGCATCTCGACCCGGCGCCCAAGGCGCTGCTCCTCACGCCCGTCCGGCGCGGACAGGCGAACGTGGGGCTGGCCGTGGTGTCCAGCGACGCGCCCCTGACCCGGGAGACGGCGCGCGCCGTGGACGGCCTGGTGGCACAGGCGTCCCTGGCACTCGAGCGCGCGCAGCTGGCCGAAGACGTCCATCGTCAGCGCGTCGAGGCGCGCTTCCGATCGCTGGTACAGAACGCGACCGACCTCATCACCGTGATCGACACCGACGACACGGTGCGCTACCAGAGCCCGTCGGTCCACCGGGTGCTCGGGTACGAGCCGGGCGACCTGGAGGGAACGAACTTCTTCGACCTCATCAACGAGGACGACGCGCCGCGCGTGCGCAGCTTCCTGGCCAGCTCGAGCGCCGGCCAGAACCTGATCGACGCCCGGCTCCGCCACCAGAACGGAACGTGGCTCTCCGTCGAGATGACCGCCAACGACCTCACCACGGACCCGAACGTCGCCGGCATCGTGCTGAACACCCGCGACGTGAGCGAGCGCCGGGCCTTCGAGGAGCAGCTCCAGCACCAGGCCTTCCACGACACGGTGACGGGCCTGGCCAACCGGGCGCTGTTCCACGACCGGGTGCACCACGCCCTGGAGCGGCAGGGTCACGACGGCGAGGCGCTGTCGATCCTGCTGCTCGACCTCGACGACTTCAAGGCGGTCAACGACAGCCTCGGCCACGCCGTCGGTGACCGCCTCCTCATCGAGGTCGGGAACCGCCTCCGCACGCTGGTGCGGGGCGCCGACACCGTCGCGCGCATGGGCGGAGACGAGTTCGCGGTCCTCATGGAAGAGGCGCGGCAGGAGGAAGCCGGTGAGACCGCCGAGCGCATCCTCGAAGGACTGAAGGCGCCGTTCCAGCTCGACGGCAAGGACGTGCTCGTTCGCGCCAGCCTCGGCATCGCGATCGTCGAGGCGGGAGACGACCGGGAGGGGGCCGAGGAGTTCCTGCGCAACGCCGACGTGGCGATGTACATGGCGAAGGCCGAGGGGAAGGGGCGGTACCAGATCTTCGAGCCCACGATGCACAACTCGGTGTTGAAGCGTCTGGAGCTGCGTGCCGACCTGCTGCGCGCGGTCGAGGCGCAGGAGTTCGTCCTCTACTTCCAGCCCATCTATGAGCTCTCCAGCGGTGAGTTGGCCGGCGTCGAGGCGCTGATCCGCTGGCAGCATCCCGAGCGGGGCCTGGTCCCTCCCGACCAGTTCATTCCGCTCGCGGAGGAGACGGGTCTGATCGTGCCGATCGGGAAGTGGGCGCTCGAGGAGGCGTGCAGGGAGGCGATCATCCTCCAGCGGGCCCAGCCGCGAAAGGCGCAGCCGCTGACGATGGCGGTGAACCTGTCGGCCAAGCAGCTCCAGGAGCCCGACCTGGTCCGCGATCTCGCGTCGATCCTCCGCGAGTCGGGGCTCAATCCGCAGAACCTGCACGTGGAGATCACCGAGAGCGTCATGATGGCCGACACCGACTTCTCGGTGTCGCGCCTCAAGGAGCTGAAGATGTTGGGGGTTCGGCTCGCCGTCGACGACTTCGGGACCGGCTACTCGTCGTTGAACTACATCCGGCGCTTCCCCATCGACGTCCTGAAGATCGACCGTTCGTTCATCGACGGGATCACCGACCAGGGGGAGGTCTCGGCGCTGTCCGAGGCGATCCTCCAGCTGTCACGAATCCTCAAGCTCCACGCCGTCGCCGAGGGCATCGAGACCAGGGAGCAACTGGACCGGCTGCTCGAGCTTCGATGCGAGTTGGGTCAGGGGTTCCTCTTCGCCCGTCCACTGGAGCGCAAGGCGATCGAGGCGCTCGTCGCGAGCGGGCCGTCGCTTCGGATGGATCAGGAAGAAGCGATCTAGGGGGTCCAGGGGGAGTAGCAACGAGGAGCGCAGCGACGCTGTTGCGATCCCCCGGCGTCGGGTGCGACGCCGTCAGGCGACGCACCGACGGAGAGCAAGCTAGACGGCGATCTCGGACGGCGGGCCGTCCATGAGCTCCTCGCGGCAGTGCGCGCACAACCCGAGCTCGTCCCCCGCGTCCACCGGCTCGGTCATGCATCGCCAGCACTGCTCGAGGGCCTTCGACTCCCAGTAGACGCGGCCGCTCACGCGAATCGCCACGCCGGGCCCGGAGGCAACGCCGAGGACCAGACGGCGGCAGGGAGCGCAGAGCTGACGAGCGTCGTCCGCCTGCTCGAGCTCCTCGGAGCCGCAGCGCCAGCAGCCGTCCAGCCAGTCGCCGGCCGGCTCAGGCCTCGCCACCGAAGTCCTCCCGGGCAATGGTCAGGGATGGAGCCATCACCCTTAAAGGTCGGCGCGTGGGGCCCGAACCCTGAGCGCCCTCTTGAGGGGCCTTCTCTCCGCAGGTCGGGGCCCTTAGACCGCGGCCCGGGCCTTCTCGATGTCGCTCACCGCCAGGACGATCTCCAGCTTGGTCGTGAGGTACCCGATCTCGACGTTCACCCCGGCGTCGGCCATCCGCCGGGCCACGTCCCCCAGGGCACCCGGACGGTCCTCGAGGCCCACCACCAGCACCTCCCGCTCTTCCCCGACCTCGCAGACGGCGCTGAGCGCGCGTCTGGCAGCAGCCGGGTCCTGCACCAGGAGATGCCCCACTCCGTGGCCCGAGCCGACGAAGCCGCACATCCCCTCGATGTTGATCCCGGCCTTCCCGAGCGCCTCCGCGATCTCCGCGAGCGCCCCGGGGCGGTTCTCCATACGCACCATGATGTCGGCCGGCACGTTCGCCTCCCATCGCACGAGGCCACGCCCAGTCGCAGCCTCTCGCGAGTGGTCTTACACCGCGGCGGGGGAAGCAGGCAAGCCGGTCGACCGGGGACGGCGCAGCGCCTCGTCGGCCGCCGCCGCCTCGACGTGACGGCGCCGGTAGTTCCACAGTGCGAACCGGTCGCAAGCCGTCTCGGCCGCGGACTTCTGCCCCAGGACCTCCTTCAGGTACCAGTGCATCCATTCGTGGAGGAAGAGGAAACGCAGGACCTCGCGAGGAGTGCGGAACGTCACCCCTTCGGAGAGCCAGATGAAGCGCAGGCCCTTGCCGGGTCGCCGCTTCGCCGCGTACGGGACGACTTCGCCGAACGGGACGAACGGCTCGGGCACCTGGAGCGTGATCTGGCGCGCCTCGAAGTCGGTCCAGGCCGCCAGGTGCGGGCGCGAGCGGTAGCGAAGGGGCTTGATGACGATGCGGTACCCCCTCGCGTCGGGAAGCCCGGACAGCATGCGCCGGACGTCGGCCGGATCGATGCCGGGGACCTGGGACGTGATTCTCATCGGCTGCGCAGCGTAGCGGACGCCGACGACGCGGAGGTGAAGATCCTGGTGCGCGCCCCCCTGGAAAGAGGAACGCGCCGCCGGTGGGGTTGGGAGGAGCTTTCGGCTCGGGCCGCCGGCGGCGCGCTGGCCTTGGACGCTTGGGGGGTTATGGGGAGGAGTGCGTACCTCGGCCAATTCTCCTGGGGTGGGGTGAGGAAGCGGCCTCATCGCCCGAATCGGTGAGACCACGAAGCTCGAGGAGGGCCTGGCGCGCGGCCCTGCCGCGTCGTGCAGCTGCGTCGGCAAGACGGTCCGCGACCTCGGCGGCACGCGCGTCCTCCGCCTCGAGATCCCGGAGCTCGCGTTCCCCCTCCTGCCTGCGCGCCTCGTCCGCGCGCGCAGCGTCACGCGCCCTCGCGGCGCGTCGGAGCTCTGTCTCGAGCCGCCGTTCCATCGCCCTCAGGGCGGCCGTCACCTCCGACGCGTTGCGTGCCATTCGGCCCAGGTCCTCCTCGCGAAACGGCGACCCGCACCACTCACACGAGGTACCCGACAGGGAGAGCATTCCGCACCAGTCGCAGGCGACCGTGACCCGCAACTCGACGCCCGTTCCGACGTCGAGCAGAGTCGAATCCTCGCCTTCCGAACCGGTAGCGCTCTCGCCGCCGATCCCCTTTGGCCTCGTCATGGGTCGCTCCTGTCCGCCCAGCCCCCGGGCCAAGCGCTCACCACACTCCCGCACGTACAGGACGGCAGCAATTCCCTAAGCGGCGGAAACTTGACTCCCCCGACTTCCGGCCATGCGAGGACTGTCAGGGGGCATCGACGTTCCCCATCAGGGGGATTCGTCGACCGTCTCGATTCGTGACCGGGCAGTGGTCAGGCGCCCTCGGACGCGCTGAGAAGCGCCTCCACGTCCGTCACGAGATGGGCGGCGTCGATGGAGCGCAGGATCGATCGTGCGGCCTGCAGGCGCTCGCGGGCCTCGCCGTCCCGCCCGAGGGCGCCGAGCGCCCGCGCGGCTCCGAGTAGAGACAGCGCGTGCACGAGGCTGAACCCGTACGCGCGCCACGCCTCCGCGGCGCGGTCGAACAACAGGAGCGCCTCGGCGTGGTCCTCGGACGCCTCCGCAACCACGGCGCGGGCCGAGAGGTGCGAGAGCAACAGCCTTCGCGGCCACACCGGGTCCTCGTCGGGGATCAGCTCGTGCGCCGACTCGACCGTGCCGCCTCCCGCGAGAAGAAGCCGCACGATTTCGGAGAGGTACTGCACGCGGTAGTTCGGATGCTCTTCTGTCGCCGAGATGAGCTCGTCCACCAGCGAGCGCACGGCCGTGACATCCCCTCGGGCCTCCGCGACCAGTGCCGCGGTCATCAGCGCCGGCGACAAGAACTCGGCGTACGCGATCGTCCGCACCCTCGGAAGGATCCCGCCGATCAGCGGCTCTGCCTCGTCGACGCGATCGCGCCGCACCAGGACATTGGCGCGGTAGATGCCGGCGACCGTCCCCACCTGGCTCCCGCCGCGGGCTTCGTCCCAGGCGATGACACGCTCGCTGATGTCCAGGAGCTCGTCCCACCTGCCCAGGTCGAAGAGCGCCTCCAGCTGGCCATTCCGGCTCCACATCGCCTGCATCTCGAACCCGCGCTGGTCGGCGAACTCCGCGGCCTTCTGCCAAACGGACAACGATTCGGCCGGGCTCTCGCGGAGCCACAACTGGTAGGCCAGGTTGCCGTAGGCCAGTGCAGTCTCCTCGCCCAAGCCGAGCTCGAGCCCCATTCGCACCGCTTCGCGCAGATCGCTCACCCCATCGGCGTTCCCGAGCTCGCAGAGCGCCGACCCCCGGAACTGGCGGGCGCGGACGACCTCGTCCTCCAGTCCGAGACGGGCGGCGAGGTCGAGCGCCTTGCCCGCGAGTTCGAGCGATTCCTCGTACCGGCCGCCGACCAGGGCCATGCCCGCCGCCCGGCCGTACGCGCGGGCGAGCTGCGTGCTCGGCGGCAACCGCTCGAGCAGGCGAACCGACTCGTCCGCCATGACCCGCGCCGGGCCGCTGTCGCCGACGCGGTGCATGTTGCGGGCGCGTCGCGCGAGCGTCTCCCCCAACGCGAGATCGTCGCCCGACGCACGGAACAGCCCCTCGGCCTCTTCGTACTGCCGCTCGGCCTCGTCGAGCCGGCCCGCGGCGCCCGCTGCCTCCGCGGACGCGACCAGGAGGCGCCCCCGATCCGGGCTTCCCTCCGGCAACAGCGCCAGCGCGCGTGCGTAGTGCTCGGACGCGCGGGCGTTGTCCAGGCTCATGGCCCGGTCGCCGGCCATCAGCAGGAACCGGGCGGTCGACTCCGACAGCTGGGAGACCTGCTGAGCCGAGCCGTGGACGCGATACAGCTCCAGCGCCATGCCGTGGTGGTACGCAAGCAGCTCGGCGTAGTCCCCCACGCGGTCGCCTGCCATGCGCTCGGACCAGGAGGCAACGGCCAGGTGCTTGGGAGCGCGCGCGCTCCGCGGGATCTGCCCGTAGCAAACGTCGCGCACCAGCGAATGCCAGAACGCGTACTCGTGCTGGCCGTCGATCGTCGAGGACGGCCTGGCCCGCACGAGCTCCTTCTTGCCCAGCTGCTGCAGACGGTGGTCCATCTCCGCCTCGTCCATCCCCGCCATGGCCGCGACCGCCCCGACCCAGAAGACCTCGCCGACCACCGAGGCGTCGTGCAGCAGCGCCTTCTCGACCGGCGGCAGCGCATCGAGCCGGGCCGCGATCAGCGCATGGACCGTCTCCGGGACGGGGATGTTCTCTGCGAGCGGCGCGGGCCGGTCACCGAGGGAGACGTGCGGGTCGAACAGCATCCGCACGAACTCCTCCGCGTACAGCGGGTTGCCTCCCGCCTTCGCGATGATGGCCGACCGCGTGGCCGTCGGCAGCTCGGTCCCCTCCAGCAGCGTCGAGAGCAGCGTGCCGGTGTCCTCCTGTGTCAGCGGCGCCAGGGCGATCGTCATCGAGTTCCGCTTGCCGCCGCCCCAGCCGGCACGCCGGTCGAGCAGCTCGGGGCGGGCCGCGCAGATGATCAGCAGCGGCACCGGCCCGGCCCACTCGGCCAGGTGCTCGATGAACTCCAGCATCGCGTCGTCGGCCCACTGCAGGTCCTCGAACAGAAGCACGAGGGGCCGGTCCGTCGCCAGGCTCTCGAAGAATCGCCGCCAGGCGGTGAAGAGCTCGTTCTGGTCGTCGGCGGTCGCGGCCTCGCCCCGCGTCAGCCCGACGAGCGGCGCCAGGCGGCTCCGGATCCAGTCCACCTGCGCCCGGTCCAGCGGCAGCGTGTCGAGCGCGCCGCGCAGCTTCCTCGAGGCCTCCTCCGGCGGGTCCGAGTCCAGGATGCCCGCGTGCGCGCGGACGATCTCCGACAGCGCCCAGAACGTCATCCCCTCGCCGTAGGGCAGGCACCGGCCCTGGCGCCACGTGACGATGATGTCGGTGAGCGAGTCGATGTACCGGGCCAGCTCACGGACGATGCGGCTCTTTCCGATCCCCGGCTCGCCGATCACGGACACGAGCATCGGCGAGCCGTCGCGGACCGCCCGGCCGTAGAGCTCCTTCAGCATCGCCAGCTCGACGTCGCGGCCGACCATCGGCGTCGTGGGCGGCGTGAGCGCCTCCGCGCCCCCACGGCCCCGGGAGGCCGTGGGCTCCCAGATCACCAGGGGATCCTGCTTCCCCTTGACCGACGCGGGCGGCAGCTCCCGGTACTCGAACCGGTCCCGGGTTGCGCGGTACGTGGCCTCGCCGACCACGATCCCACCCGGCTCGGCGACCGACTGGAGGCGTGACGCCGTGTTGACGACGTCACCCGTGATGCGTTCGCCGATCACGGGGCCCTCGGCGAACGACACGACGACTTCACCCGTGTTGATGCCCATCCGGGCCGACAGCTGCAGCAGGGGGTCCGATTCGTTCAGCTCGACGATGGCGCGCTGGATGGCCAGGGCCGCCAACACGGCCCGCTCGGGGTCGTCTTCGTGCGTCCGTGGGGCGCCGAAGACGGCGAGGACGCCGTCACCGATGAACTTGTCCACCATGCCGCCCTTGCGCTCGATCTCCTCCTTGAGGCGCGCGTGATACGGGCGCAGGAACGCCTTGACGTCCTCGGGGTCGGCCTCGTCCGATCGGGCAGTGAACCCGACGATGTCGCAGAACAGGATCGTGACGACCTTGCGCTCCTCCAGCGAGGAGGAGGCGCGGCGCTCCAGGTGATTGCCGCACTCGGAGCAGAACTTGGCGCGTGGGAGGTTCTCGTGGCCGCAGCGGGGGCAGGTCATCGGGGAAGTCTACGGAGAGGCGCGTGCGGTCTTCCAGGGCTGGTGCGACCAGGCGTTACGGGCGGAGCACCCAATCCTGCTTCGGCAGGTACTCGTGGAGGACCTCGGGAAGCTCCACCGAGCCGTCCGCGCGCTGGTGGTTCTCGAGCAACGCGATGATCGTGCGGCTCATCGCGCAGAGCGTCCCGTTCAGCGAGTGCAGGATGCGGCTCCCGTCCCCCGTCTTCACGCGGATGTCGAGCCGGCGCGCCTGGAAGTCGGTCGTATTCGACGTCGAGGTGATCTCGCGGTACTGCCCCTGTCCCGGCAGCCATGCCTCGATGTCGTACTTCTTGGTGGCCGGCCCGCCGAGCTCGGCGGTGCACACGTTGACGACGCGGTAGGGGAGCTCGAGCGACTGGACCCACTGCTCCTCCCACGCCAGGAAGCGGTCGTGCTCGGCGTAGGACTCCTCGGGCATGATGAAGCAGAACATCTCCAGCTTGTCGAACTGGTGGACGCGGAAGATGCCGCGCGTGTCCTTCCCGTAGGTCCCCGCTTCGCGGCGGAAGCACGACGAGTACCCCATGTAGCGCCGGGGCAGCTCGGCGGCGTCGAGCACCTCGTGGGCGTGGAACGAGGCGAGCGCCACCTCGCTCGTCCCGATGAGATAGAGCGGCGAGTCCTCGTCGGGCACTACATAGAGGTTGTGCTCCTCGGTGGGCAGGAACCCCGTGCCGAACATGGCCTCCTCGCGGACGAGGACGGGCGTGAGCACGGGCGTGAATCCGTTCTGCGCCGTGAAGTCGAGCGCGTACCGCATCAGGGCGAACTGGAGCGACACTGCGCGCCCGGTCAGGTAGTAGAAGCGGGAGCCCGACGTCCGCACCCCGCGGTCGATGTCGATCATGCCGAGCATCTGCCCGAGCTCGACGTGGTCGCGCTGCTCGAAGGCGAAGGACGGAGGCTCGCCCCAGCGCTTCAGCTCCTCGTTGTCGTCGTCGCTCGCGCCCTGGGGCACCGACTCGTGCGGAGGGTTGGGCAGGAGCACGGCGACCGCGTGCAGCTCCTCGGTCACCCGGTCCAGCTCGGCCTGGAGCTTGTCCAGTCCGTCCGACAGCGCCGCTGCCGCCTCGATGTTCGCGCGGCGCTCCTCGTCGTCCTTGGCCCGCCCGACGGCCTTCGACAGTCGGTTCTTCTCCGCGCGCGCCTCCTCGACGCGGGCGAGCAGCGCCAGGCGCTCCTCGTCCAGTCGCAACGCCTGGTCGAGGTTCTCCACCGCGGCGGCCGAGCGCTTCGCCATGGCACGGCGTACGGGCTCGGGGTCGTCCCGGATGGTTCGGAGATCGAGCATGTCCCGGCCCGGAGCCTCAGGCGCGCGCCGGCTCGGCCGGCGCCGCCTCGTCCTTGGCCGCGGAGGCCGGGGCGGATGCCTTCGGCTGCTGCGCCGCCTGCTCGCCCATGATCGACTGGCCGGAGAACAATGCGCCCTCCGCGATCACGAGCGTCCGCGCGGTGATGTTGCCTTCGACGCGCCCGCCGCGGACCAGCTCGGCCTTGCCCTTGGCCGTGATGTTGCCCCGGAGCTGGCCGCCCACGGTCACGTTCTGCGCGTGGACGTCGGCCTCGACGCGGCTCTGTGCCGACAGCCCCACGTCGCCCTCGGCGGTGATCTTGCCCTTCACCTGACCGTCGATGCGCAGCGAGCCGGCGGACACCAGCGTGCCCTCGATACGGGCGCCCTGTCCCACGACCGTCACTTCGGAGCCACTCGCGTCAGCCATGCGAACCTCCCTGGGTTCGATCGGTTCGTGCCGGTCGTCATCTCCACGTCGGAACACTCTGCACCTCCCGGGTCAGCGAGCCTCCACCGCTTCCGGCCTGCCGGTCGGCGAGCCGAGCGCCTCGCGGATGGCCTGCTCCTCTTCCCCCGACAGGTTGTGGACGCTGCTCCCGCCGCGGACCTCCTTGGCATAGCAGCGCGTGTCCTGCCGTCCATTGATCGAAGTAATCACAATTCCGTCGCCGTGCGCGTTCAGGAACGCGGCCGAGAACGAGAGGCGGCCGCCCATGTCCTCGAAGGCGTCGAACCGCACGACGCCGACCTTCTGGATGGAGCCCTGGAGCAGCTCCGCGAGTTTCCGCTCGCCGCCTGCGAGCTGGCGCATTGCGCCCTCGAGACGACGGATCTGCTTGGCCTGGTTCTCGACCAGCATTTCCAAGCGGTCGCCCTGGGGCAGGGCCGACGCTTCTTCCTTGCGGCGCGAAGCGGTGGCGCCGGCTGCGGCCAGGATCAGCGCCAGCAGGGCGAGCGTCAGTGCGGAGATGGCTACCAGCGACAGCTCGGAGTTGGACAGATGCATCGGCAACGACCCTTATCGGGAAAGGCGATCGCGTTCTGGTGCCTTTGTGAGGGGAAGTATACAATGCGGTCCCCATGCGCCTCGCCTATTTCGACTGCTTCTCCGGCGTCTCAGGCGTGATGGCGCTCGGCGCTCTGGTGCATGCCGGCGCCAATGTGGACGACATCGCCGAGCGCCTCGACCGGCTGCCCACCATCGGTTTCCAGCTCGAGCGCGAGACCGTGGAGGTGAGCGGCATCTCCGCGACGCGCGTGAAGATCAAGGCGTTGCCGCAGGACGTCATCCGCACGTACTCGAGCATCCGGGCGATGCTCGAGAAGGCCGATCTCCCCGAGCGCGCGCGGTGGACGGCCCAACGGATCTTCCACCGACTGGCGGCGGCGGAGGCCAAGGTCCGGAACAAGGAGACGGACCTGGTGACGTTCTTCGACTCGGGCGAGGTCGATGCGCTGGTCGAGGTCATCGGGTGTGCGCTGGCGCTCGACATGCTGGACATCGACCGCGTCTACAGCTCGGCGCTCCCCACCGGCCTCGGCATGGTGCGCACCGAGCACGGTCTGATGCCGGTGCCGGGACCCGTCGTGCTGGAGCTGCTGCGGGGCGTCCCCACGTACTCGCGGGGCATCCCGGCCGACCTGGTGAACGCCACGGGGGCGGCGATCCTGGCGAGCGTGGCCGAGGGCTACGGCGACATGCCCACCATGCGCTCGGACGTCGTCGGCTACGGAGCCGGCGACCAGCAGCTGGACGTGCCGAACGTCCTGCGCGTGGTGATCGGCAGCGCGCAGCTCCTGTCCGCGGTTCCCGAGACGGCCGCACCCGACCAGGGCGACGTCATCATCGAAGCGCACCTGCGGACGATCGCGGCCGACGGCGCCGACGGGTTGCTGGAGGACGCGTTCCGCGCCGGCGCCGCCGACGCGTGGTTCGTGCCGGTTCTCTCCCGAGGCGGCGGGACCGGAGGGGTCCTCTCCATGCTGTCTCCACCCGATCGCCTCGAGCCGCTGCTGCGCCTTGCCCGAGACCGGGCCGACGGCGGGCTCGTGCGCGTCGAGGCGGTGCGACGGGTGGAGTAAGGCCTTAGGTCCGGACCCGCATGGGGACCAGGCCGGTGGGTGCGAGGTCGATGAGGGTCGCGTCGAGGGCGCTCGGCTCCCGCCCTTCGTCGTGGGCGCGCTCGACCCGCTGCAGCGCCCACTTCATCACCGAGCCGCCAGCGAAGCGCACGGGTTCGGGCGGCCAGCGTTTGGCGTGACCGCCCCGCAGACCGCACGTGGCCCACTCGTCTTCGAGACCGAGCGCCATCGATGCGAGGATGCGCCCGGCCACGTACGTCGGACCCACGCCGTTGCCGGAGAATCCGACGCCGTACGCCACCTCGGGGTGCCGCGACAGGGTGTCGAAGATCGGCAGACCGCTTCGCGTGCGGTCGATCGGACCCGTCCACCGGTGCGTGACGGGGACGTCCGCGAGCATCGGGTACGTGCGGCGGAGCCCCTCCTCGGCCGCATTTGCCCACGGGGTCTGACCCTCGAACCGGGAACCCAGCCACCCACCGAACGCCAGCCGCCCGCCACCCTTGCCGAATGCGATCCGGCCGTCGTCGGTCGTCCGGTAGTAGTTCACGAGCAGCCGCGAGTCCGAGATCGCCATCCCGTCGGTCCATCCGATCTCCCGCAGTCGCTCGGGCACCGGCGCGGTGGCGACGACGTCGCTGCCGATCACCAGCACGTGCCGGCGGATCTCCGCGAAACGGGTCGCCCACGCGTTCATGGCCAGCACCACCCGTTCGGCGCGCAGCCGGCCGGTGGCGGTGCGAACGACGGGTCCACCCGCGGCCCGGTCGAGCGCGGTCATCGGCGAGCGCTCGAAGACGCGGACGCCTCGATCCATGACCGCCCGCCGCAGCCCGCGGGCGAGGAGCGCGGGCTGGACGATCGCACCGGATCGCTCCAGGGCGCCCCCGAGGTGCACGGCCGACCCGGTCCGCGCGGCCACGTCCTCGGGCGCCAGCACCTCGAAGGGATGCTCTCCGTAGCGCGCCAGCCCGTCGACCATGGACGCCCAGTCGTCGCGCTGGTGCTCGTTGGTCGCGGCCCACAGGTAGCCGTCCTGGTGGAACTTCGCGTCGATGCCGTTCACCCGGCAGAACGCACCGATCTCGCCCACCGCGTCCTCTGACGCGTGACAGAGCCGTCGCGCCTCCTCCACGCCGACCTGCTTGGCGAGCGTTGCGAACTTGGGCCACCACGTCAGGAGGAAGCCGCCGTTGCGTCCGCTCGCGCCGCCGCCGCAGACGTCGCCCTCCACCAGGGCCACGTCGGCGGACGGCCGGAGATCCTTCAGGTGCAGCGCGGTCCACAGTCCCGCGTACCCACCGCCGACCACGCAGACGTCGGCGCGTTCGTCTCCCCGAAGCGGCGGGGCGTCGCCCTCGCCGTCGCGAGCCAGGGCTTCCTGGAGCCAGAGGCTGCGCACGGCGAGGAGACTAGCGGGGCGTGGCCGGGCGAACACGCCACCGGAAGATCGGCGTGCGGACGCTGACGTTGCCGCGGTCCGACGACCAGGGAGCGACCGGGGCGATGGTGAGGCTCGCCAGGGCAACGAGCGGCACGTCGTAGTTCACGCGCCAGCCGGCGAAGTCCTGCCATGCGCGCTCGGGGTCGGGCTTCATGGGGATGCCGCCCTGCCGCAGCCGTTCCCAGACCTCGTCGAACTCCTCCCGCGTGACCGAGATCGGCTGGTCGGGGAAGTGCGGGTCGGTGGGATACGGGATGCCGAAGAAGCCGGCGACGCTGCGCAGCGCCAGGTAGCCGGCCCGGATGGTGAACTCTGCGCGCGGCTCGCGGGGCACGTCCACACACGAGGCGAGCAGCGAAGCCCCATCCAGGACCGCCCCGGCGGCCACGACCCACGAGTGACCGCTCTGGGGCGAGCGGAAGAAGACGACGGCCGGGAACGACGTGTGCGACTCCTCGAGCTCGACGAACCATCGTTCCCAGATGGTCCAGAAGTCACCGAGGTTGTCGATCGAGTTCATGATTCCGAAGAACTCGACCAGCCGGACCCCCGAGGGTGGGATGCCGGCGCGGATGTCGAGGGCGGTGACCTGTGCCTCGCGTCGCGAGAACGCCCCGTAGATGCTCGGCAGGTAGGTGATCAGCATGGCCAGGAGGATCAGGCCGACCAGGGCTTCGCTGAGGGCGAACGCGACGCCCGCGCCGTCGAAGGGTTCCAGGAAGCCGAGCGTCAGCAGCGACGAGCCCGAGACGCGGAGCGCGTCACCGAAGCTCCGGCCGCCCAGCGCCCAGTAGATGCCCGCGTAGCCGATGAGCGTGAGCGTCATCCAGGCCCACAGCAGTGAGAGCAGGCCGATCGGCGCGTACATGGCCATGATCCGGTCGCGGCGCTCGTAGGAGTGCGACGGGCGGGCCCGCAGCTGGAAGAGCACGCGCAGCCCGCGGAAGACGATGCGCCCGAGGCGCGCCGGCACGCCGCGGGGCAGGACAACCGTGCGGACGGCCGACAGGAAGGTCGCGACCACGATCGCGGCACCCAGCAGCCCCACGACGATTCGAAAGACGATCACCCGCAGCCCCCTCGAGACACGCTCGCCCGAACCGGGCGACGCTCAAGGGTATTCCGGGCGCCCCGGGCGGCGCCATGTGGAGCCGCCCGCCATCGTGCGCCCCTACGGCTTGTCGGGATCGTGGACGGGCGGCGAGATGAACGGCTGGACGAGGTCGGCTTGACCGTCCGTCGAGGTGGCGATGCCCGAGGCCCCCACGATCTCCAGCGCGATCATGTCGCCCGTGGCCGGGTCCGTCACCCGCGTGGCCAGGAGCTGCTCGCTCGCGGGATCGAACCACCACTCGTGGATGACGCCCTCGGTCTCGATCGTCAGCAGCGTGGCGGGCCGGCCGGTGGGGTCGGTCGACGCCTCGGTCACCGCCATCCCTTGGAGACCGCTCGCGACCTGGAACAGCGCGGCCTTCAGCGACGGCGTCGAGTTCGGATCGTTGAGCAGCTCGCCGATCGAGCGGACCAGGCCCGCCGTCGCGTGACCGTCCTGCCCCGGACCCGGAGTGAACTGGTCGAACGGCTCGGGTGAACGCCCCTCCGGCTGCATCCGCGCGGTCATCTGGGCGAGCAACTGGCTGGGATCGGTGGAGAGGTACGTCAGATCGCCCGTGTCTTGCGCGAACTTCCCAGCGTCGTACGAGTGGTCCGTCCGGTCGCCGTCGCTGTTCGCGACGATGCGGCCCGAGTCGTCGACCCGGTACCAGGTCCGGGTCTCGTACTCCTGCGTCCACGTGACGCCCTGGGTGTGGCTCGGGGCGTTGTACCAGGTCTGGTGCAGGAAGTAGTAGTCGTCCGCGGGCACCGTCAGATCGACGGTAGGACCCGCCGCCACGTGGACCTCCGCGGGCCGGGTGGGAGCGTGGAAGATGCGCAGCGCGCCGCCGATGGCGCCCGCCGCGAGGACGAGCGAGAGCGTGGCCGCCGCCACGCGGCCGCGACGCGCCTTTCGATCGCGACGGCCGCGCAGCCCCTCGAACGCCTCGAGCTCCAGCGGCGGAGCCATCCGTCCGGCTCGTTCCAGCTGCGTGCGCAGATCACTCATCGCTCACTCCCATCCTCTCTTTGAGCACGGCCCGGCCACGGGCGGCGAGCACCCGCACCGTCACCGGCCGAATGCCCAGCGCCTCACCGGCCTCGGCCGAGGACATGCCGACCAGGTCGACGAGCACGACGGCCGAGCGCTGCGCCGGCGTGAGCGCACCCATCGCCCGGACGATGGCGTCGCGCTCCTCCACGGTCGCGAGGGCGTCGTCGCCGGGGAGCACGCGGATCGTCCGACGGACCACGGCGACCATCCGCCGCAGACGGCTCCGGTAGAGGTTCATCCCCGTCTGGAACAGGTAGCCCTCGGGACTGCCCATCTCCGCGACCCGATCCCACCGTTCCCAGACCTTCAGGAACGCGTCCTGCATGATCTCCTCGGCTTCGTGGCGGTTGCGCGTCACCAGCCAGAGGGCGCGATACAGCGGCCCGTGCCACGCCTCGAAGAAGTCCTCGAAGTGCGGCGCCGGTTCGCGCGGCAGTGTGTCGGCGGGTGGCGGCTCGGCCACCTGGGTCGCGTTTCTCATGGTCTCCCCCTAGAACGCCCCGGAGGCAGCATCCGTTTACGCCACGGTGCGCCCACGGCATCGCACCATATCGAGCCGCAGCCGGAGAGAGCCTCACGTCGTCGCCGCGTCGTATGAGTGGATGTGAGACGCCGGCTCGCACCCATCCTGGTCGTCCTTGCGGTGGGCGCGGCCGCCTGCGGCGGCGGTTCCGGCAGTTCGTCCGATTCACCCGAGCCCCCCACGTCGGCCTCGCCATCGCCGACGGCGTCCCCGGCGCCGTCCCCCGTGGACGCGGAGGTCCTGGCCCGCATCGGGGTGGCCGACAATCCCGACCCCGTGCTGCTGTCCCACGGGACCATCTGGGTCGGGCACTACCAGTCCGACGGCATGGAGCGCGTCGATCCGGCCAGCGGCAAGGTGATCGGGACCGTCCACGTCGCGTCCCCGATCGACATGGTCGAGGCCTTCGGCTCGATCTGGACCGTCGAGTTGACCGCGAGCAAGGTGGCCCGAATCGACCCGGCGACGGGCAGCGTCGTCGGCCGCGTGACGGTCGGCGCCGAGCCGGACGGCATCACGGCGGGGTTCGGCTCGATCTGGGCGGTGAACCAGTTGGCCGGCACGCTCTCGCGCATCGACCCGAAGAAACAGGTCGTGACCGGGACGTTCCCGCTCCCGGGGACGCCGCTGTACGCGGCCGCCGCGTTCGGCAGCATCTGGGTCACCGACACCGACAACGACCAGGTCGTGCGCATCGACCCGGAGTCGGGCAAGCAGGTGGCCACCGTAGCGACGGACGAGGTGCCCATCCACGTGTTGCCGATCGACGACGCATTGTGGGTGACCACGTTCGATGGTGGCACGCTGCAACGCATCGACCCCCAGACCAACGCGGTGACCGCGACGGTCGAGGTCGGTGACGGTGCCGATGGGCTGCTGGAACACGACGGGAGCATCTGGGTCACCACCGATCGCGCGGACACCGTCGTGCGCATCGACCCATCAGGGCCGACCGTCGTGCAGCAGTGGGACGTCGGGACGCAGCCGCACAACGGCGTGTTCGTGAACGGTTCGTTCTGGACCGCCGCCTTCGACGACGGCAAGCTGCTTCAGCTGAAGCTGCCGTGACGCCCTTCCCTGGGCCCGAGCACCCGGGGTAGGGTGTCGCGGTCGTCGACCACTGGGAGGTGGGCCGTGTACGGAACCGTCGCCAAGACCCGCGTCAAGCCCGAGAATCGCGAGAAGCTCCGCGCGGTTGTGGCAAAGCAGATGGAGGGGGCGGGCATCCCCGGACTGATCAAGTCGTACGTCCTGCACGAGAACGACTCGGACGTGTCCTGGCTGCTGGCGATCTTCGAGGACCGCGCGACGTACGACAAGAACGCCGACGACCCCGCGCAGCACGAGCGCTACCTGGAATACCGGGCGCTGATGGAGGACGAGCCCGAGTGGCACGACGGCGAGATCGAGGAGTCCTAGCCTCCACCGCCGCAGGCGCCGCTCCTTCATAGGGATGGCCGACCTTCCCATCAGGCGGTTCCGTGGCCGCGATGGCGCGGAGCTCGCGTACCGCGAGATCGGCGATGGCCGGCCGCTGGTGCTGATCCACGGCTTCTTCTCCACCGCGACGGTGAACTGGGTTCGGTACGGCCACGCCGCGGCGCTCGCGGCGCGCGGCCATCGCGTCGTCATGCCGGACCTGCGCGCGCACGGCGACAGCGCGGCCCCGCACGATCCGTCCGCCTACCCGCCCGACGTGCTGGCCGACGACGGCTTCGCGCTGATCGACCACCTCGGCCTGGTGGAGTTCGACCTCGGCGGCTACTCGCTCGGCGCGCGGACGACGATCCGGATGCTCGCGCGGGGGGCGAGGCCGGGCCGCGCGATCGTCGCCGGGATGGGCCTGGACGGGATCGTCGACGCCGCCGCGGGCAACGCGTACTTCCGACGCGTCCTGACGAACCCCGGCACGTTCGAGCGCGGCTCGTCGGAGTGGATGGCGGACGCGTTCCTGCGGTCCACCGGCGGCGACCCCGTCGCGCTGCTGCACGTCCTGGACACCACCGTGGACACGCCGCGGGAAGACCTCGCCCGAATCGAGACGCCGACGCTGGTCGCTGTGGGGGCCGACGACCCGGCGCGCCGGTCCGCCGAGGATCTCGCGAACGCGCTGCCAAGTGGCCGCTTCGTCGAGCTGCCGGGGAATCACATGAGCGCCGTCACGAAACCGGATTTCGCCGCGGCCATCGGCGACTTCCTGGACGAGCGCTAGGAGGCGCGAACCTTCGGCGCGAGATCCCGGTGCTCAGCCGGGAGGAGTGGGCAGGCGGGCCTGGACCGCCTCGATCAGCAGATCGAGGCCGAACTCGAACTGCTCCTGGAAGTCGCAGTCGACCATGCTCGGCAGCGCCTCCGCGATGCGCGGGAGCCCCACCGACGCCGCCAGCCGGGCCATCTCGGTGTGGGCCCGCACGTGGGCCTCGTCCGCCGAGCCGGCGATCGTCGGACCGAGCTCCATGGTGACCGAGCCCAGGATGTAGCTCCCGAACGCGTGGAAGGCGTTGACGGAGTCCGGCCACCGACAGCCCCGCGTCCCGGAACAGCCCAAGGGCGAACTCGTACACGCGCAGCGAGTCGGGGTTGGTGAATGGACCCTTCCGACCGGTCATCAGCGTGATGACCCGTGGGTGGGCCAGTAGCAGCCGCCGGTACTCCCCCGCGGCGGCCCGGACGGCGTCCGCCCATTCACGCTCGCTCCGGCACGCGAAACTCGGTCAGGACCTCCTCGCAGATCGCATCGAGGATGTCGTCCTTGTCCCGCACGTGGTTGTAGAGCGACATCGCCTCGACGCCCAGCTCTCGGCCGATGCGCCGCATGGAGACGGCCTGGAGGCCCTCGTCGTCCATGATCCGCAGCGCGGCGCGGACGATCCGCTGGCGGGTCAGCGGCTTTCGCTGCCGGGTCTCGACGATCTCCATGTTTCGTTCACCTCAGCGGGGGGTTGACACTTACACCGTACATGGTAGCTTACGGTGTCAACATATAGCGTAAGTGTAACCACGTAAGCGAGCGGAGGGACCACAACAGGCACCCGCCCGCGACGACCTTCGGGGGGACCACATGAAGCTGAACACGGCCACCATCGCACGCGCGAGCAGTCGCCACCCGTGGCGGACGCTCGCCATCTGGCTGATCGCGCTCGTCGCCATGGGGGCGCTCAGCAACACCCTGCTCGCCGATGTCCTCACCCAGGACATCTCGTTCACGAACAAGCCGGAGTCCGTGCGGGCCCAGGACGTCATCGACGCAGAAGTTCACCACCGGCAGCGAGCCGGACAGCACGGAGTTCGTCATCGTCCAGTCCGACTCGCTGACGGTCGACGACCCGGCGTTCAAGCAGCGGTGGAGAGTCTGCAGGACAAGGTCTCCGGCTCGGGACAGCGGAGTCCTGGCGAGCGCCCGTCACCTACTACGACGTGTGAAGCAGTCGGAGGACCAGGCGGCGAGCCTCGTGTCGCAACCGGCAGGCGACCCTGATCACCGTGCCGCTGAAGAAGGCGACCGACACCGACGATCGACGCATCTCCGCTCGATCGCCGACCAGAGCGGGATCGACGGATTCACCGTCCAGGTCGCCGGGCAGGGAACGCTGCCAGGCCGACTTCACGAAGATCGCCGAGGAGGACCTGAAGAAGGGCGAGTCGATCGGCATCGCCATCGCGCTGATCGTGCTGATCGTGGTCTTCGCGTCGATCGTCGCGGCGGTCGTACCCCGATCGTGATGGCGCTGTTCGCGATCACGATCGCGCTCGGTCTGGTCTCGCTGATCGGTCAGGTCGTCGGACTTCAACCTGTTCGTGACCAACATGGTCACGATGATCGGACTGGCGGTCGGGATCGACTACTCGCTGTTCATCGTCTCCCGGTACCGCGAGGAACGGAAGAAGGGCTACCCGAAGCTCGAGGCGATCGCGCGCACGGGCGGCACGGCCAACCGGGCCGTGTTCTTCAGCGGTCTGACGGTCGTGCTGGCGCTGCTGCGGGATGTTCATCCTGCCGACGACGATCTTCCGGAGCCTGGCGACGGGCGCGATCCTGGTGACCATCGCTGCGCTGGCGGCGTCGATGACGCTGCTGCCGGCGATCCTCGGCCTGCTCGGCGACAAGATCAACTGGCCGCGGCTGTCGAAGCGGGCGCGGATGGACATCTCGTCACGACCCGCGCGGCGGCGTCTGGGACCGGCTCACGCGACGGCGTCATGGCCCGACCCGTCGTGTTCCTGATCGGTGGCGTCCTGCTGCTCGGTGCGCTCGGCTCGTACTACTTCCAGCTGCACCGCGGCACGTCGCAGAACGTGAGCCAGCTGTCGGACGACTTCCCGTCGAAGCAGGCCTTCCTCACGCTCGAGCGGGAGTTCTCCGGGCGGCGTGACCGACCCGGCGCGGATCATCGTCACCGGGGACGTCGAGTCGGCGCCGCGGCGCAGGCCGCGATCGCGAACCTCCGCAGCGCGATCGCCGCTCGGGCGCGTTCGCCAAGCAGACACAGGTGACGACCAGCAAGGACGGCACGGCCGTCGAGGTGGACGCGTTCCTGAAGGCGCGACCCGTCGAACGACGCCGCGTTCGGCGCGATCCGCGACCTTGCGGAGCGACATCGTGCCGGCCGCCTTCGACGGCGTGAGCGGCGTGGAGGTCCTCGTCGGCGGGAACACCGCGTTCTTCACCGACTTCCTCGACGTCGTCGACACGTACCAGTGGATCGTGCTCGCGTTCGTGCTGGGCCTGTCGTTCCTGCTGCTGACCGTCGTGTTCCGCTCGGTCGTGGTTCCGGCGACGGCGATCGTCATGAACCTGCTGTCGGTCGGCGCCGCGTACGGCGCCCTGACGCTCGTGTTCCAGAAGGGCGTCGGGATCGGGTTCTTCAACGCCCTCGGGTTCCAGTTCCAGCAGTCGGAGGCGATCGAGGCGTGGCTGCCGCTGTTCCTGTTCTCGGTCCTGTTCGGCCTGTCGATGGACTACCAGGTGTTCCTGATCTCCCGGATCCGGGAGGAGTACGACAAGACCAAAGACAACACCGAGGCGGTGGCCTACGGTCTGCGCACCACCGCGGGGATCATCACCGGCGCGGCCCTGATCATGGTGGCGGTGTTCACCGGGTTCGCCGCCGGCCGCCTCGGTCCGCTGCAGCAGATGGGCTTCGGCCTGGCGGTCGCCGTCTTCATGGACGCCACGATCGTGCGGACCATCCTGGTCCCGGCGACCATGCGCCTGCTGGGCGACCGGAACTGGTACCTGCCGAAGTGGCTCGGCTGGCTCCCGCAGCTGCACGTCGAAGGGATCACGGAGCCGCCGGTCGAGGTGGGCGAGGAGTCGGAGCACGTCGCCGCCGCGCGATAGTGGAGTGGCGCGTCCGCTCCGATCGACGAAGGACGCGCTGATCCCCGGCAATCCGTTGGGGATCAGCGAGCGCTCTGGCGTGTGGTGGGCGCGAGAGGATTTGAACCTCCACGGGGTTGCCCCCACAGGAACCTGAATCCTGCGCGTCTGCCAAGTTCCGCCACGCGCCCCAGTGGCAGGTGATGGTACAGGATCGCAACGGGGCGCAGGACACGGCCGAAGCGTGGAGCAGAACCCCCCTGGATATAATCGCCCGAGTCCGCCCCACGCCATCTACCAGCGGAAACGAGCGGGAACCGTGGGCATCCTCAACGACTTCGAGCGCCGGCTGGAAGGGGCCGTCGAGGGCGTCTTCGCGCGCGTCTTCCGGACGGGTCTGCACCCGGTCGAGCTCGCCTCCCGGATCCTCAAGGAGATGGAGGCGCACAAGACCGTCGGCGTCCGAAGCGTGTGGGTGCCGAACCATTTCCTCTTCCGGGTGTCCGAGACCGACGCGGAACGGTTCCGCGACACGCAGAAGGCCCTGCGCACCGAGCTCGAACACGTGGTCCTGGACGGCGCTCGCGAGCGGGGGTGGGGGCTGGTGGGCCCGCCGACGGTCGAGTTCGAGGCAGACCCCGACCTCAAGGAGGGGCGGTTCGAGTGCGAGGCGTCCCTGGTCGAAGGCCCAACGGGGTGGACACCGCCCGTGGACGCCGGGCAGGGCGCCGCCCCCAGCGGCCCGACCGCAAGCGCCGCGACGGCCGGCCGGGCACTCCTGACCGTGGTCGGCGACGGTGGCAAGGGCAAGAGCTACGGCCTGGAGAAGGACCGCGTGACCATCGGCAGGCTTCCCGAGTGCGACGTGGTGCTGTCCGATCCAGGCGCCAGCCGCCAGCACGCTGAGATCCGACGCGTGGGTGGGGCGTTCGTGGTGGTCGACCTGGGATCGACGAACGCCACGCTGGTGAACGGGTCACCCATCGCGGAGCACGGGCTGGCCGACGGCGACCAGATCACGATCGGGAACACGGTGCTCGAGTTCCGGAGGGGATAGCGGCGTGCCGCCGTTCGTGCTCGACGTCCTGAAGTTCGCCTTCCTCGTCCTTCTCTATTTCTTCGTCTACCGCGCGATCCGGGCCGCCGCGGGCGACGTCGGCGCCCGGGACCGGAAACGCGCCGACGCTCCCGCCGCTCCACCGAAGGAGGCGAAGCGAGCACGGAGAGGAAAGCCGCCCCGAAAGCTCCAGATCGTGGACCATGATGGGGTGAAGGCCGGCACGATCAAGCTCCAGGAGCCGATCCAGGTGGGTCGGGCCGACGCCTGCCAGATCCGCCTGGGCGACACGTACATCTCCCAGTTCCACGCGCGCCTCTTTCCCCGCGACGGGATGTGGTACGTGGAGGATCTGGGCTCGACCAACGGCACGTACCTGAACCAACGGAAGCTCACCGGCCCGTCCGAAGTGCACGCCGGCGACGTCGTGCGCCTCGGCAAGACGACGCTGGAGCTGAAGGCATGAGATTCCGCGTGGGCGCGGCCACGGACGTCGGCAAGGTGCGGACGCGGAACGAGGACTCGTACCTCGTGGACGCTCCCCTGTACGTCGTCGCCGACGGCATGGGCGGGCACCGCGGCGGCGACGTCGCGTCGCAGCTGACCGTGGAGACGCTCCGCGACGCGCGGCCCGAGTGGGGGCCGCCCGGCGGCGAGCTGATGGAGGCCGTACGAAACGCCAACCGCGTGGTGTACGACCGCTCGGCCGCCGATCGCGACCTCCGGGGCATGGGGACGACGGTGACCGCCCTCCAGATCGCCGGCGACGCCGGGCGGATCGTCCACGTCGGCGACTCGCGCGCGTACCTGCTCCGGGACGGCTCGCTCCAGCAGCTCACGCAGGACCACACGCTGGTCCAGCAGATGGTGGACGAGGGTCAGCTCGACGCCGACGACGCCGAGCGGCATCCCGCGCGGCACATCATGACGCGCGCGCTCGGCGTCGAGCCCCAGGTCCAGATCGACGAGCTGACCCTGGACCTGCACACGGGCGATCGGCTGCTGCTGTGCAGCGACGGTCTGAGCGGGATGCTCACCAGCGATGACATCCGGGCGCTCCTGGGACGGGACTCGGACGCCCAGGAAACCGCCGAGGCGCTGGTCGCGCTCGCCGTCGAGCGCGGCGGCGAGGACAACGTGACGGTGGTCGTCGTCGACGTGGAGGAGGGCGACGCGGCGGAGGAATCGGAGGCCGACTCCGGAGCGGTCGCGGCGCCCGGACCGGCGGCGGCGAGCGGCGGGGGCACCACGCAGGTGATCGCGCGCGCCGAGGCGCGGACGGTGGCGGCCGCTCCCCCGAAGGAGGCCGACGAGCCTCCCGGGCGGAAGCCGTTCCCCTGGCGCCGGCTGGCCGTGTGGCTCGGGGCCCTCGTCGTCGTGGTGGTCGTCGCGATCGTCGCGGTGCGCGTGTACGTGAACCGTCAGTGGTACGTGAGCATCCAGGACGGCAAGGTCGCCGTGTTCCAGGGGATCCCCTCGAATCCGCTGGGGCTGACGCTCTCGCACCCCGTGGACGTCACCGACATCCCCGCGCCGGTCGCCGTCCGGCTGCAGCCCTGGCGTGAGCTCGAGGACGGCATCACCGCCAATACGCGCGACGACGCGGAGGCGCTGGTCGAGCAGATTCGCAGCGACGTCGTGCGACTGCAGAGCGTCTCGGGAGCCGCGACCTGATGGCGTCCGCGGCCGACGCCGAGGTCCGCTCCCGCAGCCAGACCCAGCTGGCACTGCTGGTGCTGGCGGTCTTCCTGTCCGTCGGCGCCTACGTCATGGTCGTCCTGGGCACGACGGGCAAGACACCGGCCGGGGTGGCCGGCCTGGTGATCACGCTGGCCGCCGCGTACCTGGGCGCGCACCTGGTGGTGCGCCGCGTCGCGCCCGGCGCCGACCCGACGTTCCTGCCCGTCGCGGCCATGCTGGCCGGCCTCGGCTACGCGATGATCTACCGGATCAAGCCCGATCTGGCCGACGAGCAGTTCACGTGGATGCTCATCGGGATCGGGCTGTTCTGTCTGACGCTGATCGTCGTCCGCGACGACCGCATCCTCGAGCAGTACACGTACACCATCGGGCTGGTCGGCATCGGTCTGCTGGTGCTGCCGGCCGTTCCCCACCTGGGCGCCACGATCAACGGCGCGCGTCTGTGGGTGCGCGTCGGGAACCTTCTCGTTCCAGCCCTCGGAGATCAGCAAGGTGCTGCTGACGATCTTCCTGGCGAGCTACCTGAACCAGCGCAAGGAGCTGCTCGCGGTGGCCACCCGCCGCATCGGGCCCATCCGTCTGCCCGAGCCCCGCTACTTCGGCCCGCTGCTGCTGGCGTGGGTGGCGGCACTGGCATCCTGTTCGTCGAGAACGACCTCGGATCCTCGCTGCTGTTCTTCGGCATCTTCGTGGTCATGCTCTGGGTCGCCACGGGCCGCGGAACGTACCTCGCGGCCGGCGTCGTGCTGTTCGCGGCCGCGGCCGTCCTGGGCTATCTCCTGATCCCCCACGTCCAGGACCGCGTGCTGATCTGGCTGCACGCCCTGCAGCCCGGGCACATCAACGGCGACGCGTACCAGTTGGCGCAGGGGCAGTTCTCACTCGCCACGGGCGGCATGCTCGGGTCGGGGCTCGGCCGCGGCTTCCCGTACATCGTCCCCTACAGCTGGACGGACTTCATCTTCGCGGCGATCGGCGAGGAGCTCGGCCTCTTCGGCGTGACCGCCGTGCTGCTGCTGTACGTGGCGCTCTGCGCCCGGGGGCTCCGCACCGCCGTCCAGCGCACCGACGGCTTCGGCAAGCTGCTCGCGGCCGGCCTGACGACCGTGATCGCGCTGCAGACGTTCGTCATCGTGGGCGGCGTGATCCGCGTGATCCCGCTGACCGGCGTCACGCTCCCGTTCGTCTCCTACGGCGGCTCGAGCCTGGTCACGAACTTCGTGCTGCTGGCCCTGCTCGTGCGCGTGTCGGCCCCGTCACCGGCCGCGCGGATGGCTGCCGCGAGCTCGGGAGCGGTCCCATGATGGACCGGCAGATTCGCCGGCTCGGCATCGCCTTCCTGGCGCTGTTCGTGATCCTGTTCGCGCAGGTCAACTACCTCCAGGTGTTCGCGGCGAACCGCCTGAAGAACAACCCGGCGAACTCGCGGATCATCCTGGCCGAGTACCGCAACCAGCGCGGCGCGATCCTGGCCCGCGACGAGCGGACGGTCCTGGCCCGAAGCGTCGCGACGAACGACAACCTCAAGTACCTGCGCGTGTACCCGCACGGCTCGCTGTACGGACAGATCACGGGCTTCTACTCGTTCACGTTCGGCCGCAGCGCCCTCGAGGCGAGCCAGAACGATTGGCTGGCGGGGACCTCGTCGCAGCTCATCCCCCAGACGTTCATCGACGAGCTGCTGGGCCGTCCCCGGCGCGGCGCGACCGTCGTGACGACCATCGACCCGAAGCTCCAGGAAACGGCGCAGAACGCCCTGGGGTCGCTTCCCGGCGCGGTCGTGGCGATGAACCCGCGGAACGGCGAGGTGCTCGCCATGGTCAGCAACCCGTCGTACGACCCGACGCCGCTCGCCTCGCACGACGTCGAAGACACAGCGGCGCGCCTGGAAACGCCTGCTGCACGCCCCCGGCAAGCCGTTGATCTCACGCGCGGCGCAGGAGCTGTCTCCGCCGGGGTCGACGTTCAAGCTGATCACGGCGTCGGCGGCGCTGGAGAACGGGATGACGCCGGACACCCGCTTCCCCAACCCGCCGGTGCTCGACCTGCCGCAGACGACGAACACGCTGCAGAACTTCGGCGGCGAGCACTGCCTGGGTGGAGCGGCCACGATCACGCTCGAGCAGGCGCTGACCGTCTCGTGCAACGTCGTGTTCGGCGAGCTCGGTCTGCGGCTCGGCGCGAAGAAGCTCGTGGACCAGGCCAAGGCGTACGGGTTCAACGGGGACATCCCGTTCGAGATCCCGTTCGCGGAGGGAACCATCCCCGAGGCCTCGTCGTTCACCGACAACCAGCCGCTGGTGGCGTTCTCGGCCATCGGACAGGCGAGCGTGGGCGCGAACCCGCTGCAGATGGCGCTGGTGGCCTCGGCCATCGCCAACCACGGCGTCGAGATGGTGCCGCACCTGGTCCGCGAGATCCGCGACTCCTCGGGGCGGATCGTGCAGCGGATCGCGCCCGAGGAGTACGGGCAGCCCATCTCGCCGCAGACCGCCACGGAGATGACGCAGATGATGGTGAGCGTCGTGCAGTCGGGAACGGGGACGGCGGCACAGATCCCCGGCATCGAGGTGGCGGGCAAGACCGGCACCGCGCAGCACCCGGGCGCGAACCCCGATGCCTGGTTCGTCTGTTTCGCCCCGGCCGAGCGGCCCAAGCTGGCGGTCGCGGTGCTGGTGCTGGACGGCGGCAGCCTGGGAAGCGAGGCGACCGGCGGTGCCGTGGCCGCCCCCATCGCCAAGGCCGTCCTCGAGGCGGGACTGCAGGGATGACGCTCCGGCGGGTAAGGAAATGACCATGCCCCATGCATCGGATTCCGTTGCCACGCTGAGCGGCCGGTACGTGCTGCGTCGCCAGATCGCCCACGGCGGGATGGGCGTCGTGTGGGAAGCAACCGACGACGTGCTCGGACGGTCGGTCGCCGTCAAGGCGCTCTCTCCGGCCCTTGCCGCGCGACCAGCGGTTCGTGGAGCGGTTCCGCCGGGAGGCCCGGGCGGCGGCCGGGCTCAGCCACGCGAACGTCGCCCAGGTCTTCGACTACGGCGAGGACGGGCCCACGCGGTTCATCGTCATGGAGCTGGTGGACGGCGAGACGCTCGCCGCGCGCCTCCGACGCGAGGGACGCCTGGCCCCCGACGAGGCGGCGCGCATCGGCGCCCAGGCCGCGGACGCCCTGGAGGCCGCCCACCGCGCCGGGATCGTCCACCGGGACGTGAAGCCCGGCAACATCATGCTCGCCACCGACGGCGGCGTGAAGGTCATGGACTTCGGCATCGCCGCGGCCGCCTATGGGAGCTCGCTGACCGCGACCGGCTCGATGCTCGGAACCGCCGCCTACATGTCGCCGGAGCGCGTGTCCGGCGAGGCGGCGACGCCCGGCCTCCGACGTCTACTCGCTTTCCGTCGTCGTGTACGAGGCGCTGACCGGGACGCCACCATTCGACCTGGAGACACCGGTGGCGACGGCCGCCGCACACGTGCACACGGCGCCGGTGCCCGTCCGGACGCTCGCCCGCGACGTGCCGGCCCCGCTGGCCGCTGCGGTCGAGCGCGCGTTGGAGAAGGACCCTGCCGCCCGCCCCGCGTCGGCGGCAGCGTTCGCCGCCCTGCTCCGTTCCGGCGTGGCGACCGCCGACGGTGCGTCGTCTGCGGCGGCGCCCACGCAGCAGCTCCGGGTGCATCCCACGGACCGGCTCACCATGCCTCCGACGCTGCCGCCGACGGAGCCACGCGCCGGGCCGCAGACCGCGCCGCGCACGGCACGACCGCCCCGTCGCCGCCCGAGCCGCGCCATCCTGATCGGCGCCGCGATCGCGGCGCTCCTGGCGTGGGCGCTGATCGCGGCCCTGGCTGGCGGAGGGACTCCGACTCCGCCCGCCGCGCAGTCGTCGGGCCGCGCGTCGCCGTCCCCTTCCGTCGCGGCGCCCGTGGCCGTTCCCGCATCCGTCATCGGCATGAGCGTGAAGGACGCCACGAGCGCTTTGAACGCCCTGGGGATCACGGTGTCCTCGGTCGTCCGCGTCGACACCCCGCCCGACACGCCGGAGAACGTGGTCGTGAGGACGGATCCTGGGCCGGGGACCACGCTGGGCCCGGACGCCCGGAGTCACGCTCTTCGTGTCAGACTCCCACGGGCACGGACCCCGGGAAAAAGCACGGACACGGCGACGAGAACGGGAACGGGCATGAGAAGCCGGTCACGGCGGGGACGGAGAGGGCGACTGATTCCCGTGCACCGGTGAGGACCTGATGGCAGAGACCCGGGTGTTGGGCAACCGGTACGAGATCCGATCGCTGCTGGGGACCGGCGGCATGGCCTCGGTCTACCTGGGGACCGACCGCGTGCTGGACCGGCCGGTCGCCGTCAAGGTGCTTGCCCGACAGTTCGCGGGAGACGCCAGCTTCGTCGAGCGCTTCCGCCGCGAGGCACAGGCGGCCGCGGGGCTGAACCACCCCAACCTGGTGAGCGTCTTCGACACGGGGTCGGACGGCGACATCCACTACATCGTCATGGAGTACGTGCAGGGCCGGACGCTCGCCGACGTCATCCGCGACGAGGGGCCGCTCCACCCGCAGCGCGCCGCCGAGGTCGCCGAAGGGGTCGCGTCCGCGCTGGCCTTCGCGCACCGCGCCGGACTGGTGCACCGCGACGTCAAGCCGGCCAACGTGATGATCACGCCCTCCGGCGACGTCAAGGTGATGGACTTCGGCATCGCGCGAGCGCAGTCGGGCGACTCGCTCACGAGGACCGAGTCGGTGCTGGGCACGGCCACGTACTTCTCGCCCGAGCAGGCGAAGGGCGAGAGCGTGGACGCTCGCTCGGACATCTACGCGCTCGGGTGCGTCCTCTGGGAGATGCTGGGCGGGCGGCCGCCGTTCACGGGCGACACCGCGGTGACGGTCGCGATGAAGCACGTGCGCGACGAGCCCGCCCCGCCGTCGTCGGTCAACCCCGACGTCCCGCCGCCGCTCGACGCGATCACGCTGAAGGCGATGGCGAAGAACCCGGCGAACCGCTACCAGACCGCGAACGAGATGGCGGCCGACCTGGAGCGCTTCCGCAACGGGCAGCCCGTGACGCGCCACGCCCGTCATGGGTGCGGTGGCAGCGACCCAGGTCGTCCCGCGCGCCGGGGGCACCGAGGCGCTCCCCCCGACGAGGTCGGCGGCCGCGGCGAATGATCGTCAGCCGTGGAAGATCGCGCTGATCGTGGCGGCCATCGTCCTGGTGGTCGCGCTGCTGGCGTTCTTCCTGGTGCGCGCCCTCCAGCCCGAGGAGCCGCTGGTCGCGGTCCCCAACGTGACGGGCAAGCTGGCGTCGGCCGCCTGCGACCAGCTCGAGCAGCTGCACCTGAAGTGTGACCGGAGCACCAAGCAGACGGACCCGGCCGTCCCGAAGGGCAACGTGATCTCCTACAGCCCGACGGGGAGCGTGCCCGAGGGGACGACGATCGAGCTGGTCGTCTCGAGCGGCAAGCCGCAGAAGTTCGTCCCCAACGTGGTGTGTCTGTCGTTCGCCGAGGCGCGCACCGAGCTGGAGGCGGCCGGCTTCACCGTGATCCGGGCGGGCTCGGACACCAACAAGGACTGCCCGACGCCCGGCATGGTGGCCCGGCAGGACCCGGCGAGCCCGGACGGCCAGACGAAGGCGGCGGAGGGATCGGTGGTTCGCCTGTTCACGGTGCCGGAGCCGACGCCGACACCGTCCCCGACGACCCCGTCACCGTCACCGTCACCGACGGAAACGGAGTCGCCGTCCCCGTCACCCACATGAGGGCGCGATAGGCTCGGAGCGTCATGGAGACCGTGGAACGGATGGGCCGGTTGAGCGCCAGAGACATCCCGCCGCACGACCGTCTGATCTTCGCCCTCGACGTCCCCGACGCCGATCGCGCCACGGCACTCATCGACACGCTGGGCGACGCCGTCTCGTTCTACAAGGTCGGGCTCGAGCTCATCCTGTCCCGCGACTTCGTCCGCGTGACCGACCTGCTGCACGAGCGCGGCAAGCGGACGTTCGTCGACGGCAAGCTGTACGACGTGCCCCAGACGGTCGAGGCGGCCGTGCGGCAGCTCGCGCAGGCCGGCGCGGCCTACACGACCGTCCACGGCACGGGCCCGCTCCTGGAGGCCGCCTGTCGCGTCCGCGACGAGGCCGGCGGCGACCTGCGCATCCTGGCCGTCACGGTCCTCACGAGCCTGGACAAGAAGGATCTGATCGAGCTGGGCTACGGCCCGGACGTCGAGGTCGAATCCCTGGTCGTGGAGCGGGCCGGCCACGCACTGCGGCTCGGATGCGACGGGGTGATCGCGTCGGGGCGGGAGGCGCGCGCGCTGCGCGAGGTCCACGGCGACCGGTTCCTGATCGTGTCGCCGGGGATCCGTCCGGTGGAACGCGACGACGACCAGAAGCGGGTCGTCACGCCCGAGGCCGCGTTCCGCGCCGGCGCCGACCACATCGTGGTGGGCCGGCCCATCCGTGACGCCGACGATCCCCGCGCCGCGGCCGAGGCGATCCAGGACACGATCCGCTCGCTCTTCCCCGGCGCCTGACCTCGCCCGAAAGCGCCGTCGGCGGGCCGTGATACGGTCGCTCGCGATGCTCGACGCCGTCCACGAGGAGTTCACCTCGTCCGAACGCGAGGCGCTGGCCCCGTTCTTCACCGACCTGGACGGTCCCGTCTTCTGTGTGATCAACCTTCCCGAGGTGGTCAAGGGCGCGCTGTTCGCCCGGTACTCGCGGACGGCGAAGACGCTGCGGCGGCTCTTCCTGGACGAGTTCCTGGACCAGGGGGCCGGCGATCTGGGCCGCGCCACGGCCGAGCTGTCGACGGCGAACGTGGGGGTCGAGCGGGCCGAGAAGCTCTACGAGCGGGTCTTCTCCGAGTACGGCGACGACTCGGTGGCCCAGCTCGGCGGCGTGCACCTGGCCGCCGAGCAGGCCTCGCAGATCCTGACCAAGGTGCTCGAGCGGGGACGCCTGGCCGCCTACCTCGAGCAGTCGACGCGCTACGTTCCCTACGACGACAAGCCCGGCGGGCGCTACCGCTACCACGTCCCGGCAGAGGCCGACGAGGCCGGGCTCGGCGGCCGGTTCCGCGAGGCCTGCGACCTGGCCTTCGACACGTACGCCCGGTGGCTCGAGCCCGCTGCAGGCGTACTACCGCGAACGGTTCCCGCAGGACCCGTCCGACTCGGACGGCGTCTACCGGGCGACGATCCGCGCCAAGGCGTGCGACACGCTGCGCGGCCTGTTGCCGGCCGCGGCCCGCACGCACGTCGGCATGTACGCGACGGCGCAGTCCTACGAGAGCCTGCTGCTCCGCATGCGGTCCCACCCCCTGGCCGAGGTCCGCGCGTACGGCGACGCGATGCTCGTCGAGCTGCGGAAGGTGATCCCGGCATTCCTCACCCGCGTGGACAAGCCCGACCGAGGCGGCGCGTGGAGCGAGTACCTGGCCGAGACGCGCGAGCGAACGGGCGAGGCGACGTGGTCGCGGCTCGAGGACGTCGCCGGGGATCCGGCGTCCGAGCACGACGAGGTGTCGCTGGTCTGGTTCGATCCCGAGGGCGAGACGAAGGTCGTGGCGGCGGCGATGTATCCGCACGCCGACCGCTCGCAGGCGAGCCTGCTCGAAGCCGCCCGCGCCATGTCGGCCGACGAGCGGTCGGCCATCCTGCGCGCCGCCGTCGGCGACCGGACGAACCGGCGTCACCGTCCCGGGCGGGCCTTCGAGTCGACGTCGTACCGGTTCGACGTGCTGTGCGACTACGGCGCCTTCCGCGACCTTCAGCGGCACCGGCTGCTCACCGTCGACTGGCAGCGGCTCACGCCGCTCCACGGCGCGGACACGCCGGACCAGATCGAGGCCGTGGGCGCCGCGGCCGACTGGGCGGAGGCGCTGGACGCATCGCGGGGACTGTGGGAGACGCTGCGCTCGGCCTGCGGCCCCGACGTCGCCCAGTACGCCGTGGCGATGGCGTTTCGCGTCCGCTTCGCGATGGAGATGAACGCGAGAGAGGCGCTGCACCTGATCGAGCTGCGCAGCTCGCCGCAGGGCCATCCGGCCTACCGCCGGGTGGCCTGGCGCATGCAGGACCTGATCCGGGACACGGCGGGCCACCGGGCCATCGCGGACGCCATGACGTTCGTCGATCGCAGCGACGTCGACCTCGAGCGACTGGAGGCCGAACGCCGGAGCGAGGCCCGCCGCACGGCCAACCGATCCGCCGAACGACCAGCGTCGGACGCGGCTCGAATGTAGCCCTTCGACCGATGCGGTCACGCTGCCGCTTCGGCGATCCTGTGCCCATGTCCATCAGAGGCGTGGAAGCCGTGGGCGGCGCGTTCATCATCGAGTTCGCCGGGCACCGGTCCTACCGGCTCCTGGGCGACCTGGCCGGCGCGAACGTCACCCTCTTCAACGAGATCATCGGCCCGGCCGCCGAGGAGGTCGGCGACGTGGTCCTGAAGGTCTCGGACCTGGAGATGCTGGACAGCTCGGGGAGCCGGGCCATTCAGGACGTGGCCGGCCGTCTCGCGGGCAAGGGCATGCTGCGGGTCGAGCACCCCAGCAACCGCGTGGCCCTGGTCCTGGACCTGATGGGCGCGGAGGACGACGGGGTCATGATCATTCTCCCCGACGACCCCATCCAGGTTCCTCCCTCGGCGACGACGCCGGCTTCGCCGGACTCGGCCTCCACCCCCGCCTGAGGCTCCCTCGACCCATCCCACCCGCTGGGATGTGAGGCCAAACCTCCACCTTTGATTGCCCGGCGGTCACCCGATCCCCACTTGGGTCTGGGACAATCGCCGCCGTGTCCGGCCGACGCGATTCCACCGATTGGGAGCTGCGCTTCCGCGCGCCCGACCTCGACCTGCCGTCGTGGGCTCGGCACGCGCCCGACCGGCTGACGGTCGCCACCAACGAGAGCGGCGCGTGGCAGGTCTACGCCTGGGACCGCGCCGCCGGGACCCGCCGGCTGGTGACCGACAACCCGATCGGGATCCTGGCCGGGGACGAGGACGTCGTGTACCTGCCGACCCCGGACGGCGAGCGCATCGTCTGGTTCCAGGATCCGACCGGCGACGAGACCGCGCGGTGGGTGGTCCAGCCGTTCGACGCCACGCTGGAGGAGGCCGCGCCCGAGCCGTTCCTCCCCGGCGTGCCGGACGCGTGGACCACGGGCATCGTGATCGGCGACTCGGTGGTCGCGGTCGGGACGGGCCGGGACGAGGGCTTCGACGTCTACGTCTCGGTCGACGGTGCCCCGGCACAGAGCATCCACCACCACGCCGAGATCGTGGCCGTGGCCGATCTCTCCCGCGACGAGGCGCTGCTGGCACTCGAGCACGCGGAGAACGGCGACAGCATGCACTTCGCGCTCCGGGTGGTGCGTCCGGCGACCGGGGAGACCGTGGCGGACCTGTGGGACGGCCCCGAACTCGGGTTGCACGCCGCCGCGTGGTCACCCGTGGCCGGCGACCAGCGCCTGGCGATCGTCCACGAACGCGGTGGGCGGCACCGTCCCGGCATCTGGGACCTGGACACCGGCGAGCGCACGGACATCGACCTCGATCTCCCCGGCGACGTCAGCGTGTTCGACTGGTGGCCGGACGCCTCGGCCCTGCTCCTGGTGCACGAATTCGACGGGCGCTCCGAGCTGTACCGGCTGACGGTGCCGGGACACGAGCTGTCGCGCCTCGAGCACCCCACCGGCACGATCTCGGGAGCGAGCGTTCGCCCGGACGGCAACGTCTGGTACCGGCACGCGGCCGGCGACCGCGCACCCGAGCTCCGCTCGACCGGGGGCGGCGGCGCGCTGCTGTCGCTGGAAGGCGAAGCCGCTCCGCCGGGCCGCCCCTACGTGTCGTGGTCGTTCCGGAACCCGAACGGCGACCGCGTGCATGGCTTCTACGCGACCCCGCCGGGCGAGGGGCCGTTCCCCGTGATCATGGACGTCCACGGCGGACCGACGTGGGCGTACGCGGACGACTTCCGGCCGAGCGTGCAGGCCTGGGTCGACCAGGGGTTCGCCGTGGGGATGGTCAACTACCGCGGCTCGACGGGCTACGGGGGGGTCTTCCGGGACGCGCTGACGGGCAACCCCGGCTTCCCCGAGACCGAGGACGTGCTCGCGGGCCTGGACGACCTGATCGAGAAAGGCATCGCCGATCCGGCGCGGGCCGTGGTCGCGGGGAACTCCTGGGGGGGCTACATCACGCTGATGTCACTGGGTCTGCACCCCGACCGCTATGCGCTTGGCCTGGCGGGGGTGCCGGTCGCGGACTACCCCGCGGCCTACGAGGACGAGGCGGAGCTGCTCCGCGCGTACGACCGGACCCTGTTCGGCGGTGGCGGCCTCGAGGACCTGCCCGAGCTGTACGCCGAGCGGTCGCCGATGACCTACATCGAGAACGTCCGCGCGCCGGTCCTGATCCTGGCCGGCGACAACGACTCGCGCTGCCCGATCCGGCAGATCCTCAACTACTGCAATCGTCTGACCGAGCTGGGCCGCGAGTTCGAGCTGTACCGCTTCGAGGCCGGGCACGGCTCCATGGTGATGGACGAGCAGATCCGACAGATGCGGCTGCGCCTGGACTACGCGCTGGCCCGGATCGACACCGGCGCCGCCGTGGCCGGCGAACGCGCGTGATCGAGCTCCTCGCCGCCGACCGGCAATCCGTCATCATCCTCGCGTTCTGGACCCTGGTCGGGGCCGGCATCGTCGTGTCCGTCGGCGCCTGGGTTCTCCTGCGTCGCGAGTCCCGCGCGCAGCGGACCACACCGAAGACCGACGCGGTCGAGGAGCCGGCGGGAACCTCGGAAACGAGCTAGACCGCCGGGTCGCCCGCCGCCGCGCCGGCCTTCTCGCGCTCCTCGGCGACCAGCACGCGGCGCAGGACCTTCCCGATCATGGTCTCGGGGAGCGAGTTCCTGAACTCGATCTGCTTCGGGACCCGGTACCTCGACAGCCCGTGCTCGGGGTCACCGGCGAAGTCGATGATGTCCTTCTCGGTGACCGTCACGCCCGCCTTCTCGCCCTCGCGCAGCACGATGAAGGCCTTGACGGCCTCGCCCGTCCGCTCGTCGGGCACGCCGATGACCGAGACCTGCAGGACTTTCGGGTGGCGGTGCAGGATGGCCTCGACCTCCGTCGGATACACGTTGAACCCCGACACGATGATCATGTCCTTCATCCGGTCCACGATCGAGAAGTAGCCGTCCTCGTCCATCACGGCCACGTCGCCGCTGAGGAGCCACGCACGGCCGTCGGCGTCGTGCCGCAGCATCAGCTCGGTCTCGTCGGGCCGGTTCCAGTAGCCGCGCATCACCTGCGGGCCGGCGATGATCAGCTGCCCGGGCTCGCCCGGCGCCACGTCCTGGGTCCAGTCGCCCAGCTCGACCACGCGGCAGTCCGTGTCCGTGATCGGCAGCCCGATCGTCCCCGCCCGGCGCCGCCCGAGCACGGGATTGGCGTGGGTCACCGGGGACGTCTCGGTGAGCCCGTACCCCTCGACCAGGTTGCCGCCGGTGATGCGCTCGAACTTCTCCGCGACCGGGGCGGGCAGCGGGGCGGCCCCCGAAAGGCACGCGGTGATCGAGCGCAGGTCGTACTTGGGCGTCAGCGGCGACTCGTTGATCGAGACGTACAGCCGGGGGACGCCGGGGAACAGGGTCGCCTTCTCCTTCTGGACGGCCTTCAGCGTGCGCTTCAAGTCGAACCGCGGCATCAGGACCAGCTTCGACGCCTTCAGGATTCCGAGGTTCATGCACACGGTCATGCCGTAGGAATGGAAGAAGGGCAGCACGCACATGACCGACTCGGCGCGGTCACGGAGCTCCGGGAACCACGCGGCCGACTGCATGGTGTTCCAGACCAGGTTGCCGTGCGTGAGCATGGCGCCCTTGGCCAGGCCGGTGGTGCCGCCCGTGTACACCAGTGCGGCCAGGTCGTTCGCGGCGTCGATCTCGGCGGCCGGCGCCTCGGGCAGCTCGGCCGCCATCAGCGATTCCCACCGCTCGACGTCGGCGTCGGCCGGAACGGGCGGCCAGGGTTCGCCGTGCTTCTTCGCCTCCTTCCGCAGCTCGAAGGGCGCGAGGCGCGACAGCGGGAACGGCATCGCACCGGTGAGCTTGGCGACGACGATCTTCCGGAGCGGGGTCTGGTCGCGCACGGGCCCGACCGCGTGATACAGCGTGTCGAGCACGACGCAGACCTCGGCGCCGCAGTCGTTCAGCTGGTGGATCATCTCCCGCTCGGTGTACAGCGGGTTCGTGCCGACGAACAGGGCGCCGATCCGCGCGGCGGCGTAGGCCGCGATCACGTACTGCGGGCAGTTGGGGAGCACGAGCGCCACGCGGTCGCCCTTCGTGACGCCCAGCGAGACGAGGACCCGGCTGAACTGGTCAACCTGCTTGACCAGTTCGGCGTACGTGGTCTTCTTGCCGAAGAAGACCGTGGCGATCCCCTTCGGGTGACGACTCGCTGCCTCGTCGAGGAGCGAGAACAGCGACCGGTCGGGATAGGGAGCGAGCGATGCCGGAACGCCCTCCGGATAGCTCCCCAGCCACGGCCGCTCGAACACGGGCAATCCCCCCTCCCGGAGCGATTCCGGGCTCCGGGCCATTATGCGCCGGGCGGTGTCCCTCAGGCGACGTGGGAGGTTCGGACGATCGCTGGCCATGCGTCCAGGGTAGGCCCCGCGGGCGTGCGGATCGGGAACGTTCGGACACCCAGGTCGCCGGCCCCCGCGATCGCGGGTTGCGGCCCCCGCCGCCCCCCCATAGCCTCGGGCCCGGCATGAGTGACTTCACGGACGAGGTGCGGCGAATCGCGGGCGAGGCGCTCCCGCAGGTCGAGGGCGAGGTCGCGGTCGCCGGTCTGGAAGGCCCGGTCGAGGTCGCGCGCGACCGCTGGGGCGTCCCGCACATCCGCGCCGGGAGCCGCCACGACCTGTTCTTCGCGCAGGGCTTCGTGCAGGCCTCCGAGCGCCTCTTCCAGCTGGAGCTGATCTATCGGCTGGCGACCGGGCGGCTGGCGGAGCTGTTCGGCGAGCTGAGCCTGCCGATGGACCGGTTCGTCCGGACGGTCGGCTGGAACCGGGCGGGCCGGCGGATCGCGGCCAAGAACGACGACCTCTCGCGGGAGATCGTGACCGCGTTCCTGTCGGGGGCGAACGCCTGGCTGGAGACGATGCCCGCCGCACCCGTCGAGTACGGCCTACTCGGCGGCGTGCAGCCGTGGCTGCCCGCCCCGGACGAGCACGACGTGGTGGCCGCCTCCATCGTGTTCATGGCCTGGTCGTTGTCGGGGAACTGGGACACCGAGCTGCTGCGCGTCGAGATCGCGGACCGGCTGGGCTGGGAGGGCCTGCTCGACCTGTTCCCCGACCTGGACGCCCAGGCGGGGCCGGTGATCGCGGGAACGCGCGGCGGCCCCAACCGGGCCGGGGCGCTCGCGCTCCTGCAGCGGGCCCCCGACCTGCCGAAGGGCCAGGGATCGAACAACTGGGTGGTGAGCGGCGCCCGGACCGATACCGGAAAGCCGCTGCTGGCCAACGACCCGCACCTGCTGGCGCAGCTGCCCTCGATCTGGATCGAGATGCATCTGACGGCGCCGGGCATCGACGTCGCGGGCGTGTCGCTCCCGTTCACGCCCGGCATCACCATCGGCCACAACGAGCGCATCGCGTGGGGATTCACCAACGTCGGCGGCGACACGCAGGACCTCTACCTCGAGCGTCTGAGCGACGACGGGACCGCGGCGCTGTTCGACGGCACGTGGGAACCGGTCACGGCCATCGAGGAGGAGATCGCCGTTCGCGGCCGCGACACGCCCGAGGTCGTCCACGCGCGGGAGACGCGGCACGGTCCGATCATGGATTCGTACCTGCTCGGGACGACCGAGGCGTACGTGGTCGAGGGCGGGATCACCGAGACGTACGCGCTCCGCTTCGCCGGGTTCGAGGAGGGCATCGCCCCGTCCACGACGTGGGCCCTCAACACGGCCGGCTCGTGGGACGAGTTCCGCGAAGCGCTGCGGGGCTGGCACTGCCCCGGCCAGAACGCCGTCTACGCCGACGTCGACGGCCACATCGGGTACCAGTGCACTGGCCTGCATCCCATCCGCCGCGCCGACGACGGCACGGTGCCCGTGCCGGGCTGGACGAGCGACCACGAGTGGGACGGCTGGGTCCCGTACGACGAGCTTCCGTGGTCCCTGGACCCGGCCGACGGGTTCCTGGTCACCGCGAACAACCGGCCCCACGAGGACTCGTATCCATGGCTCCTGGGCAAGGACTTCCTGCCGGCCTACCGCGCCCGCCGCATCGCGCAGCGCATCGCCGAGCAGCCCACGCACGACGCGAAGAGCTTCGCCGCCATCCAGATGGACACGGTGTCACTCCCTGCCGTGGACCTGCTCCCGCTGCTGCTGCGAACCCGGCCCGAGACCGACCGCCAGCGCCGGGCGCTGTCGACGCTCGCCGCCTGGGACGGCGATCTGGCGGCCGGCTCGGCGGCGGCCGCGCTGTACCAGGTGTGGAACGTGAAGATCGCCGAAGCCGTCCTGGTGCCGCGGCTGGGCGAGGACCTGTACCGCCACTACCACTCGCTGCGGCAGTGGACGAACGCGTTCCAGTTCCAGACACTGCCCAACCTGCTGCGGACGCCGACCGCGCGGTGGTTCGGCGAGGACGGGACCGAGGCCCGCGACCACACACTCCGAACGGCGCTCGATGCCGCCCTCGACGAGCTGACGGCCACGCTCGGGGACGACCCGGACTCGTGGCGGTGGGGCGACCTGCACCGGGTCCACTTCGTCGGGCCGCTGGCGCGCATCCCGGGCATGGAGGAACTGTTCGTCGGTGGCGAGGGCCCGATGGGCGGCGACGAGCAAACCGTCCTCCAGGGCATGTACTCGATCGGCGAGGGCTACGGGGTCTCGGTCGTCCCGTCGTGGCGGATGATCGCGGACCTGTCCGACCTGGACCGCTGCCTCGGCGTCCACACGCTCGGCCAGTCAGGACACCCTGCCAGCCCCCACTTCCGGGACCTGTTTCCGCTGTGGATGGCGGGCGAGCACCACCCGATGCCGTTCACACGGGCGGCGGTCGACGCCGCCGCCCAGGCCACGCTCCGGCTGATGCCCCGCTGATAGCATGCTTCGGCCATGCCCAAGTCGAAAGGGAGACGGCGCCACTATCAGCCGCCGCCCAAGAAGAAGCACAAGCCGAGCCCCAAGTGGTTCGGCGCGACGATCCTCGCCTTCTTCGGCGTGGGCGTGCTGCTGATCGTCCTCAACTACCTGTCGCTCGTGCCGTTCACCACGCTGGACCCGTCCAACTGGTTCCTGTTCGGAGGGCTGGGCGGGATCGCCATCGGGTTCATCCTGGCGACCCAGTGGCACTGACGCGCTAGTTGTTGCTGGGGTCCAGCCGGGGGCGCCGCACCAGGGTCATGGGCTCGCCGCAGTGGCGCGGAACCTGGACCTCGCCGATCCGCGTGACCTGATACTCGGTGCCGCACTCGGCGCACACGAAGAACACGTCCAGGTTGGCGACGTCCTCGGGCTCGAGGTGCTCGACCGGCCGCGTGCCCGACAGGCCGCGCAGGAACGACACCCCCATGAACATGATGGCCAGGAAGATCAACACGGCCACCGACCACATGAGCCACCCCGCGACGGCAAGCACGATGCCAGCCTACGAGGTGGTGTCCGATCGCGGGCGTACCCTGGCGCGATGACCCCCGGGGCCCCCGCGCCCGCACACGCCTCCCTGAAGGAGGTCCTGCGCGTCCACGCCCCGATGGCGGTGGCCGGCGCGGCCGCCTTCGTGGTCTTCGAGACGATCGCCGCCGTCCGCGGCGACGTCAGCGGGCTCGCCTACGCGGCCATCATGATCCTGCTCTTCGCCGTCGTGGCGACCGCCGACCGGTGGGTGGGGTTCACCTCGCCGCTGCTGTGGTGCCTGGTGGCCTGGGCGACGTTGCACATGGCCGGCGGCCTGATCGCCACCGGGCCGCACCGTGTCCTGTACAACGAGACGCTGGGGATTCCCGGCGTGCACTTCGACCGCGTGGTCCACGCCTTCGGGTTCGGCACCGCCACCGTCGCGTGCTGGCAGGCGGTCCGCCGCTATCCGCAGACGCCCGTTCCCACCGTGGGTCTGGTCGTGATCGCGGCGCTGGCCGGGTTGGGCCTCGGGGCGCTCAACGAGACGGCCGAGTTCCTGATCACGCGGCTCTCGTCCAGCACGAGCATCGGCGGGTACCGCAACACGGGGTTCGACCTGATCTCGAACATGCTCGGCGCGACCGTCACCGCGCTCTGGATCTACTACCGATCGGCTCCGGTCTCTGCCCGCCCGTAGGAGGCTGGTCAGGGCAGGCGCTCGATGATGGTCGCGTTGGCCATGCCGCCGCCCTCGCACATCGTCTGGAGGCCGTAGCGGCCGTCCCGGCGGTCCAGCTCGTGGAGCATGGTTGTCAGCAGCTTCGTGCCGGTCGCGCCCAGCGGGTGCCCGACCGCGATGGCCCCGCCGTTGGGGTTCACGTGCTCCTCGAACCACGCGTCCTCGACGCCCAGCTCCTTCTTCCAGGCCAGCACCACGGAGGCGAACGCCTCGTTGATCTCGACCACGTCGATGTCGTCCAGCGACAGGCCGGCGCGATCGAGGACGCGCCGGGTGGCCGGGATCGGCGCCGTCAGCATCAGGATCGGCGAGTCGCCGGCCAGCGCGAACGACACGAACCGCGCCCGCACCGGCAGGCCGAGCGACTCGGCGACCCTGCGATCGGCGATCAGCACGGCCGACGCGCCGTCGGAGAATCTGCGACGAGTTCCCCGCGGTCACCGTCCAGTGGAGCTCACTCGGGAACATCTCCTCCCACACCGGGGCCTCGAACGCCGGCGCCAGGTCGCGCATGCGGTCGCGGTCGGGTTCCATGCGGATGCCCTCGTCCACGTCCAGCAGGCGCTCCTCGCCGTCCACCGTGACCTTGAGCGGCGCCATCTCGCGGCGGAAGCGTCCCTCGCGGGTGGCCGCGCCCGCGCGCACGTGCGACCGGAACCCGAAGTCGTCGCACTCGTCGCGCGTCAGACCCCACTTGGTCGCGATCAGGTCGGCCGAGATGCCCTGCGGCACCAGCTTGCCCTCGTACCGCGCGATGAGCCGCTCGCCCCAGGGAACCTGCCCCGCCATGGACGAACCCATCGGGACCCGCGTCATGCTCTCCACACCCGAGGCGACGACCAGGTCGTACGCGCCGGCGATCACGCCCTGGGCCGCGAAGTGCACGGCCTGCTGCGACGACCCGCACTGTCGATCGATCGTCGTGCCGGGGATGTCTTCGGGGAACCCCGCCGCCAGCCAGGCGTTGCGTCCGATGTTGATGGACTGCTCGCCGACCTGGCTGACGCACCCGGTGATGTGGTCCTCGACGCGGCCCGGGTCTGCGCCGGTGCGTTCCATCAGCTCGTCGAGGATTCCGGCCAAGAGGTCGACCGGATGCACGCCGGACAGGGAGCCGTTCCGTTTGCCGATCGGGGTGCGAACGGCCCCGACGATCACGGCTTCCCGCGTGGCGCCCATCGCCGAGCCCTTACTGCTTGGGGCGGGTCAGGGCGGCGCCCACGGCGATCAGGCCGAGGAGCACCGGGATGCCGAGGGTGATGTACAGGATGACCTTGCTGTCCGTGATGAGAGCGATCATGTGGCCAGCATACCGACCGGTGATCGACTCAGCCGGGCTGGGTCAGCAGTACCGCATGATCAGCGGGTTCGGCGTGCCGTGGCCAACGGCCCACAGCGCGTGGCTCCCCGGAACCCGGACGCACGTCGTCCAGGAAACCGTTGATCGCCGGGCCGTACACGACCTTCCAGCCGCTCCCGTTCCAGTGCATCAGCAGCGGGTGCTTGAAGTTGCGCACCCCAACCGCCCAGGCTCGGGTGGGCGAGATGCCGGCCACGCCGCGCAGCTCGGCCGACTGGTGCAGCTCGGGTGTCGGCGTCGCACCCCACGAGTGCCCGTTCCAGTGCAACGCCAGCGGCTGGAGGAACCCGGGCCCCCCGCCGGGCCTGTAGCCCACCGCCCAGGCGTCGAACGGCCGCCGCCAGCTGAGCGCGCTGAGCGCCCGCGGGGGCACGTCGGTCGCCTGCCACGCGGCGCCGACCCGGCGCGCCAACAGCGCGTGCTCGACGCCGAACGGATTGGTGCCGACGGTCCACACGGCGCCCGAGTGGCGGGACACGACGTCGAACAGCATCGTCCCCATCGGGGCCCTGAACACGTGCCACCGGGTGCCGTTCCAGTGCGCCACGAAGGGTCCCGGGGTGAACATGGGCTCGCGGTAGCCGACCACCCACACGTTGGACGGGGACCCCGCCGAGACCGCGAACAGCTCTGCGCGGGCGCCCCGCGTGCGTGGATCCTTCAGGACGCTCCACGTGCTGCCGTCCCAGTGCTCGATGAGCGGGTGCACGGCGCCGGTGCCCAGGACGATCTGTGTCCCCACGGCCCAGACGTCGTCCGCGGCGAGGGCCGACACGTCGTGCAGCACCCGGATGTGGCGTCCGTCCACGGGCGTCGGCACGACCGACCAGGCGGTGCCGTTCCAGTGCTCCGCGAGCGGCAGTGCCCGCCGATCGGTCTGGACCGACCCGACGGCCCACGCATCCCGCTCCGACAGGGCGGCCACGCCCTCGAGCGTGCCGGTGATGCCGGGCGGGCTGTGGTTGGGGACCACGCTCCAATGGCAGGCAGCCTGCGCCGACGCCGTGGCGCCGATGGTGAACACGCTCGCGGCGAGCAGGGACGCAACCAGAGCCGCGACGGAGGATCTCGCCGCGGAGATCCGAGCAGACATGCACACTCCTCCCACACCGGAGAGCGATGAGCGCCCTGGGGAACCGGCTGGGCCGCAGTCTCTCCCATCGACCCGGCTGGGGTCAACAGGCGCGGCCGAATTGGCTCACGAATCGGGCTCCGGTCGCCACGGAGGCATCCGGGGCGGGTCGAACCGGACCGGAACGTCCTCGCCGTCGATCGCGGCGAACGCCAGGTCGACCCAGTCGCCCGCCCGCCGGAGGGGCGTCGGCAGCGCCTCCCGCCCGAACCACCCCACGTCGAGCGTCTCGAGCGGATGCCCCTTCAGCTCGCCGCCCGTGGGCCGACAGTGGAAGACCAGGCTGTAGAAGGGGATGGCCGAGAATCCCAGTCGCATCGCGTCGACGACCGCGATCAGACGGACCGGCTCGGCCTCGATGCCCGTCTCCTCGAGCACCTCCTTCACGGCGACCTCGGACGGCGAGTAACCCGTGTCGGCCCACCCCACCGGGTAGAACCACTCGCTCGTGTCGGCGCGCTGCCCCAGCAGGATCTCGCCGCGCTCGTTTCCGACGACCGCGCCCACGGCCACCTTCGGCGTGACGTAGCCCCGGACCCCCTGCCCGACGTCGCCGGCCCACTCGTGGAACTGCGCCTCGGCATCGGCCTCCTCGATCGACGCCGCCCGGATGTCGGCGGCGACGCGGAGCACCTCCTCGAAGCGCTCCCGCTCGTACAGGTTGTCGGTGAAGGCGAGGCCGGTGCGGGCGATCCCCGCGAGCGTCTCGGCCCAGCGGAGCAGCTCGTGCGTGGTGGGCGGGCGCGCGGCCGTTGCCTACTCCTCCTTGGCGGCGTCTTCGGCGGCGCGTTCCTTGATCTCCTCGACCACGGTGGGGTCGGCCAGGGTCGTGGTGTCGCCCAGCGGCCGCTTCTCGGCCACGTCGCGCAGCAGCCGCCGCATGATCTTTCCCGACCGGGTCTTGGGAAGCTCGGGCGTGAACACGATGTTGGCCGGCTTGGCGATCGGGCCGATCTTCTTGCCCACGTGCTCGCGGAGCTCGGCCAGCATCTCGGGCGTCCCCTCCTGGCCGCCCTTCAGCGTCACGAACGCCACGATGGCCTGGCCGGTGAGGGCGTCGCCCCGGCCGCACACCGCCGCCTCCGCCACCGACGGGTGATCGACCAGCGCGCTCTCGACCTCGATGGTCGAGATGCGGTGCCCGGCGACGTTCATGACGTCGTCGACGCGGCCCAGCAGCCAGAAGTCGCCGTCGGCATCCTGCCGCGCGCCGTCGCCCACGAAGTAGACGCCGGGGAACCGGCTCCAGTACGTCTGCTCGTAGCGGTCGGGGTCCCGGTAGATGCCGCGCAGCATCGAGGGCCACGGCCGCTTCAGGACGAGGTAGCCCCCGCCCTCGCCGGCCTTGACCTCGTTGCCGTTCTGGTCGACGACCGCCGCCTCGATCCCCGGGAACGGGCGCGTCGCCGAGCCCGGCTTCAGCGTGGTCACACCGGGCAGCGGCGTGATGAGGATCATGCCGGTCTCGGTCTGCCACCACGTGTCGACGACCGGCGTCCGGCCGCCCCCGATGTGCTCGCGGTACCACATCCACGCCTGGGGGTTGATGGGCTCGCCCACCGATCCCAGCAGCCGCAGCGAGGACAGGTCATGGCGTTCGGCGTACTCGGTTCCCCACTTCATGTGCGCGCGGATCGCCGTGGGCGCGGTGTAGAGGATGTCGACCTTGTAGCGCTCGACGATGTCCCACCAGCGGTCCTTGTCGGGGAAGTCCGGCGTGCCCTCGTACAGGACGCCGGTCGTGGCATTGGTGAGCGGCCCGAACACGATGTACGAGTGGCCGGTCACCCACCCGATGTCGGCCGCACACCAGTACACCGAGTCGGGCTTCACGTCGAAGATGTAGTGGTGCGTGGTGGCGGTGCCGACCAGGTACCCGCCCGTCGTGTGCACGATCCCCTTGGGCTTCGCCGTCGTTCCGCTGGTGTACAGGAGGTACAGCAGGTCCTCGGAGTCCATCTCCTCGCACGGGCACGTCGCGGGATCGTCGCTCTGGGCGTCCACCAGCTCGTGCCACCAGACGTCGCGGCCGGCTTCCATGGTCACGTCGTTGCCGGTGCGTCGCAGCACCACCACGCCCCGGACCGTCGGGGACCGCAGCACCGCGTCGTCGGCGTTCACCTTCAGGGGGACGACGGCCCCACGCCGATAGCCGCCGTCCTGCGTCACGAGGAACTCGCACTCCATGTCGTTCAGCCGGTCGGACAGCGCGTCGGCGCTGAAGCCCCCGAAGACCACCGTGAACGGCGCGCCCAGGCGGGCCAGCGCCAGCATCGCGATCGGGAGCTCGGGAACCATGCCCATGTACACGCCGACCGGCGTCCCGCGCGTGATGCCCAGGCTCTTGAACGCGTTCGCCGCCTTCACCACCAGCTTCTGAAGGTCCGCGAACGGGATCGTGCGGGTCTCGCCCTCGGGCTCGCCCTCCCAGTGGTATGCGACCTTGTCGCCCTGGCCGTTCTCGACGTGGCGGTCGACGCAGTTGTAGCAGGCGTTCAGCGTGCCGCCGATGAACCACTTCGCGTACGGGAGGTTCCACTCGTACAGGGTGTCGAACGGCGTGAACCACGAGACTCTCTCGCGCGCCTCGGTCTCCCAGAACTCGTCCGGGTCGCGCTCGAAGATGTCGGCCTGGGCGTTGGCCTGCGCAGCGAAGTCCTCCGGCGGCGGATACCGCCGCTCCTCGACGAACAGCGCGTCGATCGCGTGGCCGGTCGTCTCGGACATGCTCCGGTCCTCCTGTCGGTCGGGCGCACCGATCCTAGACGCGGCGCCCGGAGCGCACCACCCGGACGCGCGGGCCCAGCCGCGAGATGACCAGCCCGGCGACCACCAGGACGGAGCCCATGATCTCCTCCGAGCTGACCCGTTCGTTCAGACCCACCACCGCCATCACGCCCCCGACCACGGGGACGAGGAACGCGAACACCACGGTCCGCGCGATGCCGCGTTTCCCGATGGCCCAGTTCCACAGCGCGTACGCCAGGTAGACGGGGCCGAAGATCGCGAACACGATGATCAGCCAGGTCGTCCCGCCGACCGCGCCCCAGTCCTGGGACGCCATCGCGGGAATCGAGACCAGGACGGTGAGCGTGCCGCCGACGGCCAGGGTGTAGGCCATCAGCTCGCGGCCCGAGTAGCGACCCGACAGCCCCTGGTTGATCGCGCCGTAGGCGCCGAAGCAGGCGGCGGCGCCCAGGGACAACAGGTCCCCCACCCTGGCACCACCCAGGCCGTTCCACCCGCCCAGGAAGACGACCACGCCCCCGAAGCCGACCAGCAGCCCGACGACCCCCGTGCGCGTCGGGTGTTCGCGGCCGCCCAGCCAGGAGAACAGCAGCGCCCACATCGGATGGGTCGAGATGAGGATCGCGCTCGCGACGGCCGAGGTCCGGTCGAGCCCCAGCACGAACCCCATCTGATAGAGGAAGTAGCCGGTGAGCCCCGACAACGCCAGCGTGGGGATGTCGGCGCGGGTCGGGCGCCGGCGGTCCTTCGCCACGGCCAGCACGGCGAGCGCGACCCCGGTGATGACCAGGAACCGGATGCCCGTGAAGGCGACCGGGTCGACCTCGCGCCAGGCCACCTTGAACGTGGAGAACGTCGCCGCCCACATGACCACCACGACCAGCAACGCGGCGTCGACGGTGAGGCTGTCGCGCAACGACTCCGGCGCCTTCGGCTGCGGGGGAGAGTCGAGCGCCATCGACCGAGGATACCCGCGCGGGCGCGAGCGACCTCTCGGCCACCGCTGCTGCTAGCCTGCATCCCTCGACCGGGGGGAAACGGTGACCGGCGCGCTGGCGACCGACCTCTACGAACTGAACATGGCGGCGAGCTACCTCCGCCGCGGGATGACCGACACCGCCACGTTCAGCCTCTTCGTCCGCCGCCTGCCGCGGGGGCGGGGATTCCTGGTGGCCGCAGGCCTCGAGCCATGCCTGGCGTTCCTGGAGGACTTCCACTTCGCGGACGACGAGCTCGACTACCTGCTGACCGAGCTCGGTTTCACGGCCCGGGACGTGGAGGCCTTCGCCGCCCTCCGCTTCACCGGCGACGTCTGGGCCGTCCCCGAGGGCCGCGTCGTCTACGCGGGCGAGCCGCTGCTCGAGGTGACGGCCCCGCTGCCCGAGGGCCAGGTGGTCGAGACCTTTCTGCTCAACCAGATGACGTTCCACACGATGCTGGCGTCGAAGGCCGCACGGTGCGTCCTCGCCGCAGACGGACGCGACGTCGTCGACTTCGCGTTTCGCCGCACGCAGGGAGCCGACGCGGCGGACGCGGTTGCGCGCGACTCGGCCATCGCGGGCTTCGCCGCGACGAGCAACGTGGCCGCGGCGAGGCGGTACGGGCTGCCCGCCGCCGGCACCATGGCCCACTCGTATGTGGAGGCCTTCCCGACCGAGGCGGACGCGTTCCGGGCCTTCGCCTCGGACTTCCCCACGCGCACCACCTTCCTGGTGGACACGTACGACACGCTGCAGGGAGTGCGGACCGCCGCCGGCGTCATCCGGGAGCTCGGCCTCACGGACGCCCTGGGCATACGCCTGGACAGCGGGGATCTCGCGGCGCTGTCGGGACAGGCACGGGAGGTGCTCGACGGCGCCGGCCTGTCGCACGTGCGCATCTTCGCGAGCGGAGGCCTGGACGAGGTCGACATCGACGGGCTCGTTCGCGGCGGGGCGCCCATCGACGCCTTCGGCGTCGGCACGCGCATGGGCGTGTCCGCGGATGCCCCGTTCCTCGACACGGCGTACAAGCTGGCGGAGGTCGGCGGCCGGCCGGTGTTGAAGCTGTCGCCGGGGAAGATCTCCGTCCCCGGCGCGAAGCAGGTGCACCGGTTCGCCGAGCACGACGTGGTCACGCTGCGCGACGAGACGCCCCCCGCCGGCGGCGAACCCCTGCTCGAGCCGGTGATGGTCGGCGGTGCCCGGACGGCAACGGCGCCGGCGCCGCCCGACGCCGTCGCCGCCGCGAAGGCACGCTTCGGGCTCGATCGCGAAGGCATCGCGCCGGAGGCCATCCGGATCAACGACCCGGTCCCGCGGACGCCCTCCACCTCCGAGCGGCTGGAGGCCCTGACGCGTGAGGCGCGGGAGCGGGCCCTCTCCGGTGAGCCCGGGACGCGCTAGCGGATCGAGGGTGCGCGGCTACGCCGCGGAGACCATCTGGGGCACCAGGCCCACGGCCTGCAGGATGATGCCCTCGCGCACGCCCCGGTCGCTGACGATCACGGTGGGAACCCGGAGCATCGACAGGAGCGTCGTCACCACGACGGCCGCCGCGGTGACGACAGCGGCACGGCGGGGCGCCATGCCCGGAAGCGCCAGCCGCTCCTCGAGCGAGGACACGACCAGGCGGTCGCGCAGCCACCACAGGGCCTCGGTCGTCAGCACCGTACCTCCCACCGAGCCCGTGCCCCTCCGACAGCAGGCGAGCGAGGGCCTTGACCCCGCCGCCGGCCGCGACCACGTGTGGCACGTTGGCGCCGTGGGTGAGGACCGGACGCAGCGCGGTCCGGATGTCGAGGCCCATGCGGTCGCGTTCCTCCGCCGTCATGGGGTCGTGCCGGACGAAGTGTCCGGTGAGCCGGGCGGCGCCCAGCGGCAGCGACCAGGTCCGGTCGAGCTGGGCGCCCCGTCCGGTCGCCAGCTCGAGGCTGCCGCCGCCGAGGTCGATGCCGAGGGTCGGCTCGTCTCCCAGGTCCATGCCGGCCGCGATCGCCGCGTAGGTGAGCGCCGCTTCCTCGTGTCCGCTCAGGAAGCGCACGGCCCGGCCCACCTCGTCCTCCAGCCGTTCGTGCATCTCGTCGGCGTTCTCGGCGTCCCGCAGCGCACTCGTCGCGACGACGATCAGGTGATCCGCGTCCTCGCGCGTGGCCCGCTGCTCGAGTCGCCGGACGGCTTCCAGGGTGCGGCGGGCCGCCTTCGGGGAGATCCGGCCCTCGCGACCGACCTCCAGGCCCAGTGAGATGTCCTCGCGCTTGCGGGTGACGTGGCGGATGCGGCCGCGGGCGGTGGCTTCGGCGACGACCAGCCGGAACGAACTGCTCCCGAGGTCGATGACCGCGACACGCATGTCATTCTCCACGGTACCCAGGGGTCGGTGAGCCTTGGCTGATGCGGACGTGAACAGTAGGAGAACACGCAGGTGAGCGACGGTGTGGGACGCGTGGAACGAGAAGCGTGCGCTCGTCAGCTGGGGGGTGGAGGAACGTACGTTCCGGCGACGACGGCTCCGTTCGATACCTGGAGCACCCAGGTCGAGCCCTTCTTGGCCGGGAGCCCGTCGGTCAGCGGCACGCCGGCGGCTTCCCACCGGGCCAGCAGCTCCCAGATGACGTCGCCGTGCGTGCAGAGGGCGACGGCCGCCCCGTCCGAGGCGGAGAGAATAAGCCGGCTGGCCCCCTCCGGGCCGGCGCCCTCCACGAGCGAGCGGTCCTCGCGCAGTTCGATGCCCAACCGGTCGGCGAGGGGCTGGATGGTCTGGACGCAGCGGACGGCGGGGCTGGATACCACGCGGCCGATCGCCTCGGACGCGAACCGCTCCACGATCCCATCGGCTTGGCGCTTGCCGGCCGGCGAGAGCGGACGCAACTCATCCGGCTGCTCCCAGGCCGACCGGTCGCCGGCCTTCGCGTGCCGGATCAGGTACGCGACTCCTTCCACGCCTCCACTCCCTTCCGAAGGGTCTCCCGGTCACGATCGTAAGTGAGCAGGTCGCGCGCCGGTTGGATCTCGAGCCACCGAAGCTCGTCCACCTCGTCGTTGGGGTGGAACGCGCCGGTGACCGGCTCCATCAGCCAGTAGTCGACCACTTTCGGACGGCCATGGTGGTCCGTGTACTCCTCCCGGCCCAGATAGTCGCGCACGAGGCACCTGAGGCCGGTCTCCTCCTCGGTCTCCCGCACCGCACCGTCCTGCGCACGCTCGCCGGGATCGAGCTTGCCCTTCGGAAGGCTCCAGTCGTCGTAGCGGGGCCGGTGGACCACGGCCACGCGGCCGTCGTCGCCGACCACGACGCCCCCCGCGGCTCGCACGACACCCTCCGCGACGGGCTCGTCCGGCGAGCTCCGTCAAAGGCCCGCCTCGGTCATCGCGTGCTCGAGCTCGGCCCACGCGGCCGGCCAGGCCGCCCGCGCCGACTCGGCGGCGTCGAGCTCCATGCGCTCCAACGCCCTCCACGGCGCCGGCGGGGTCGCGCGCGCGGCTCGCGCCCGCAGCCACGTCCCCGCAACGACGGCGTCCTGATGCTCGCCCAGCACGTCCTGGACGAGCCGGGACGCCCGTTCGAGGCGCGCGACCGGCTTGCCCGCGACCGGACCCACGGCCTCGGCGGCGTAGCGGAGGCCCTTGGCGTCGATGCGCACGCGGTGCAGCGCCTCGTCGGGTGGTTCCTCGCCCAGCTTCCCCACGGAGGTACGAAGACGCCCGGCGGGCGGCACGAGCACCGCCTGGACGAGCGCGGCACCGTGGGGCGCCTCGGCAGAGGACAGCGCCGGCTCGTGCGCCGCGGCGACGAGTCGGTCGAGGAGGCCGACGTAGCGGGGGTCGTCGAGCGCGGCGATCAGCTCCCGGCGCGTGCGCTTGCGCCGGTTCTCGAGCGCGGCCAGGACGTCGGCGGCCCGCTCGGCGCCGCCCGGCATCGCCTCGATCCGGTCGCCCAGGCGCTCCTGCATCACCTCGGCGTCGCGCAGGCCTCCCAGGAGCCCGCCCAGCCACTTCAGCTCGGATCGGAGCTCGACCACCCAGTCGCGGTCGAGGTAGGGACCGAACGCCCGGAGGTTGGAGCGCAGTCGCCGCGCGGAGACGCGGGCCTGGTGCACGCCCTCCACGTCGCCGCCAAGCCGGATGACCGGGTCGTGCAGCAGCAGGCGCGCGACGGACCGCCCGAACGCGGCGCGGACCAGCTCGCCCGGCGACGCTTCCTTCCCCACGCTCACGGGAGCGACCTCCGGGCCGGAGGGGGCACGATCGCCGAGGGCGCGGAGGTACTTCGGCGTGCTCTCCGGCTGGGCCCCGGCTGCCCGGAACCGCTTCCGCATGTGCCCCGCGAGCGATGCCGGCGTGTCGGGCGCGAGCTCGACCTCGACCTCCCGGAACGACCACGGCCGGGTTCCCATGACCCGAACCTCGTCCACCACGACCTCCGCGACGGGCCGTCCGTCGTCGTCCTCGAGGCGGCGCGTGTGGCGAAGGGTCCGCAGCCGGACGACGGGTGCCACGTCGGAGGTCCTGACGAAGGCCGTCACCAGATGCAGCGCCTCGGGCGGCGGGGCGATCGCGCCGGACCCGTCGATCAGGATCTCCTCGCGCTCCAGCAGGTCACCCGACCCGGACGGGGGGAGCTTGAGCGTCCAGCCCTGGCCGCTGCGATGACGCAGGCTGCACCCCCAGCCGGCCAGCCGCAGGTCGGTCGTGTCGACGTAGACGGTCTCGTAGCGCGTCTCGCCGGCGAGTGTCAGCCGGCGCTTCTCTCCGACGTCGACCTGATCCAGCGAGAAGTCCTCGTCTGCCAGGAACTTGATCTCGCGCTCAGGCATGGCTCCCGGGCGTGGGCTCGGCACGCTCGAGGGCATATTCCTCCAGCCGCCGGTGCGTGTTCACGCCACGGATCGTCTCCACCTTGGTCCAGCGGCCGTCGGACTGCAGCTCCCACGCGAGCTCGTCGTCGGCCAGCTCGACGTCCAGGATCTCCTGGACACCCGCGCGCAGATCGGGGTCGAGGATCGGGACGACGGCCTCGACTCGACTGTCGAGGTTGCGCGGCATGAGGTCGGCCGAGCCGATGTAGAACTCGGGCCCCTCGTCGTCCGCGCCGAACCGGAAGATGCGGGAGTGCTCCAGGAAGTGACCGATCAGCGCACGCACGCGGATGTGCTCGGACAGGCCCGGCACGCCCGGCTGCAGACAGCAGACGCCGCGCACGATCAGGTCGATCTCGGCCCCGGCGGTGGACGCCGCATAGAGCGCGGCGATCATCGTCTCGTCCACCAGGCTGTTCATCTTGAGGACGATGCGCCCCCCGGGGCGCGCCTGCGCCGCGATCAGCTCGATCAGCCTGCCGCGCAACACGAGCGGCGCCACGAGCAGCTTCCGGTACTCGGCCTGGTGGCTGTAGCCGGTGAGGAAGTTGAACAGGTCCGACACGTCGAGTCCCAGGTCACGGTCGGCCGACAGGAGCCCCACGTCCTCGTAGATCGTCGCCGTCGTCGGGTTGTAGTTCCCCGTGCCGACGTGCACGTACCGGCGGATGCCCTCTGCTTCCCGGCGAACGACGAGGATCACCTTGGCGTGCGTCTTCAGGCCCACCAGCCCGTACACGACGTGGACGCCCGCCTCCTCGAGCACGCGGGCCCAGTTGATGTTTGCCTCCTCGTCGAAGCGCGCCTTGAGCTCGACGAGCGCCACCACCTGCTTGCCCGCGTTGGCGGCTCGGATGAGGGACCGCACGATGGGGCTCTCCCTGCCCGACGTCCGGTACAGGGTCTGCTTGATCGCCAGGACCTGGGGGTCACGGGCGGCGTGGTCGACGAATGCCGCGACCGACGTGTGGAACGAGTCATAGGGATGGTGCACCAGCAGGTCGCCGGCCCGCACCTCGGCGAACAGGTCGAGCTTCCCGCCGTCCGGCGCGATCAGACGCGCCTGCGTGGTCGGGGACCACGGAGCCTCCTTCAGGTCGGGCCGGTCCAGTTCGTAGAGCCCCCACAGGCCCTCCAGGCCGAGGGGACGCGACACCTTGTACACGTCGTTGGGATGCAGAGCCAGCTCGCGACAGAGGAGCGACAGCGAGTCCTCGTCGATCGACTCGTCGACCTCCAGCCGAACGACCATGCGCGACAGGCGGCGCTGCCGGATGTTCTCCTCGACCGCCTTCAGCAGGTCCTCGGCCTCGTCCTCCTCCAGCTCGAGGTCGGCGTTGCGCGTGATGCGGAACGTGTGGTGCTGAGCCACCTCCATTCCCGGGGAAGAGCTCGTGCAGGTGTGCCGCGATCACCTGCTCGATGGGGACGAACGTCTGGCGCTCGCCCACCTGGAGGAACCGCGGGAGCAGCGCAGGGACCTTCACACGCGCGAAGCGCGTGGCGGCCGTGCCCGGATCGCGCACCACGACGGCCAGGTTCAGCGACAGGTTGGAGATGTAGGGGAACGGATGCGCCGGATCCACCGACAGCGGCGTGAGGACCGGAAGGATCTCATCGTCGAAGACCTCGGCCAGGGTGTCCCGGTCGGCCTGGGACAGGTCGTCCCAGCCGCAGATCGTCACGTCCTCCCGGCGGAGCGCCGGCACCAGCTCGTCCAGGAACAGATCGGCCATCCGGTCATCGAGCGACTGGACCCGTTTGCCGATCTCCTCGATGGCCTCGGTCGCCGTCAGTCCGTCCTGGGAACGCACCTGGACCCCGGCCGCGATCTGCTCCTTCAGTCCGGCGACGCGCACCTCGAAGAACTCGTCCAGGTTCTGACTGAAGATGGCCAGGAACTTCAGACGGTCCAGCAGCAGGGTCGCCGGGTTCTCGGCGACGGAGAGGACCCGGGCGTTGAAGTCGAGCCAGGAGAGCTCGCGGTTGAAGAACGGCGGCTCGGACGGGAGCGCCCGCAGGAGGTCCACCGGCTCCTTTGGTTCGGGAACCGCCGGAATGACCGGTCTGGCCGGGAGATGGATGGAGGGGAGGTCGCTGGTAGAGCTGGACATGTTCGCTGGTCAAGCGTAGGGACGGGGAGCGCCTTTGCGTTCGCAACGAGCGTACACGCCGGGGGGCCCGGGCGGAAGGGCGACGTCAGGACGACTCGTCGACGAAGCGGTAGCCGAGGCCCCGCACGGTGAGGAGATGGACCGGACTGTGGGGATTCTCCTCCATCTTCTGCCGCAGGCGCTTCACGTGGACGTCGAGCGTCTTGGTGTCGCCGAAATAGTTCGGCCCCCAGACCTCGGTGATGAGGAAGTCGCGGGTGAGGAGCCGGCCTTTCCGTTCCAGGAACACCTCAAGGAGCTCGAACTCCTTTGGGGTGAGCCGCACCTCCTCGCCTCCCACGCGCGCCTCGTGGCGGGCCAGGTCCAGCTCGACGGGGCCGCCCCGCAGGAGCTCGACCGGGGCCACCTCCGCGGACATGCCCGCCCGGCGCAGGTGCGCCCGCACCCGGGAGATCAGCTCGCGCATGGAGAACGGCTTGGTGACGTAGTCGTCCGCGCCGAGCTCGAGGCCCGCGACCTTGTCCGCTTCGCCGTCCTTCGCGGTGAGGATCACGATCGGGATGGTCGACTCCTGGCGGATGATGCGGCAGACGTCGAGACCGGACAGCTTGGGCAGCATCAGGTCCAGGAGGACGAGCGACGGCCGGCCCTCGCGGAACCGGGCGACCGCGCGCTCGCCGTCCGCGGCGAGCTGGACCTGGAACCCCTCCCGCTCGAGCGAGTACTGGATGCTGTCGGCGAGCGACGGCTCGTCTTCGACCAGCAGCACGGTTGGAACGGGCTCAGTCCTCGTGTGAGGCGTCGGTGAACTCACGGAACTCCCCCGTGAGCAGGAAGCTGACCTGCTCACCGATGTCGACGGCGTTGTCCCCAACCCGCTCGAGTTGCCGCGCCACCACGTTCATCTGGATGCCCCACTCCAGCAGCGACGGATCGTCAGCCAGCTTTACCACTTCGAGATACATCCCGCGATTCAGCAGATCGACCGGGTCATCCATCTCCGGCAGCTTCAGGCACAGCTCGAGGTCCCGCCGCTCGAAGGCCTCGATCGCGGTCCGGGTCATCCGGGACACGATGTCGCCCATCTCCGCGAGGTGCGAGAGGATCACCTGGCTCGTCGGCAGCTCCAGCGTGGCGAGGCTGATCTTCGCGACGTTCACTGCCTGGTCGCCGACGCGCTCCAGGTGCAGGTTCGTGTGCTGGATCACCGAGACCAGCCGGAGGTCGGACGCCACCGGCGTCTGGAGCGCGAACAGGTCCAGGATCCGCCGCTCGATGCTGAGGTACGTGTTGTCCAGCTCGTCGTCGCCGTCGATGACCTCCTGCGCGCCCTCCCGGTCGCGGCGCACGAGCGCATCGACCGCGCGCTTGACGGAGTCGGCGGCGAGACCGCCCAGCTCGACGACCGAACCCTCCAGATCGAACAGCTCGGCGTGGAAGCGACTCCGCGTCTCGGGCTTCATCCGAACCTCCCCGTGACGTAGTCCTCCGTTCGCTGGTCCACCGGGGTCGTGAAGATGCGCTCGGTGGGACCGGCTTCCACCACCTCGCCGTTCAGCATGAACTGCGTCCAGTCGGCGATGCGCCCGGCCTGCTGCATGTTGTGCGTGACGATGATGACCGTCACCGACTGCTTCAGCTCCTCCACCAGCTCTTCGATGCGCAGCGTCGACGCGGGGTCAAGGGCCGACGCCGGCTCGTCCATCAGCAGCACCTCGGGCTCGACGGCCAGTGCGCGCGCGATGCACAGGCGCTGCTGCTGACCACCGGACAGACGGCCGCCCGGCTGGTTCAGGCGGTCCTTGACCTCGGCCCACAGGCCGGCCCGCTGGAGCGCGCGCTCGCCGCGCTCGCGGAGCTCGCTCTTCGAGAGCCTGCTCCCGAGCTTCAGACCGGAGACCGCGTTCTCGATCACGCTCATCGTCGGGAACGGGTTGGCGCGCTGGAACACCATGCCGATGCGGCGCCGCACCTCGACCGGATCGGCGTCCGGAGCGTAGATGTCCTGGCCGTTCCACATGACCTTCCCCGTCACGCGGGCGGCGCGAACCTCTTCGTGCATGCGGTTCAGGCAGCGGATCAGCGTCGACTTGCCGCAGCCCGACGGTCCGATGATCGCGGTCACGGTTCGTTCGCGCGCCTCCATGTCCACGTCCATCAGGACGTGGTGGGAGCCGAACCACGCGTTCAGGCCGGAGACTTCCACGCCGTTCACCTGACCCTTCTCTGCTGGCGCGACGAGATGATCCTCGCGCTGATCGACAGGGCGAGCACTGTCACCAGGAGGCAGATCGCCCCCGCGAAGGCCATGGGCGGCTGGGTGAGCACGGCACTCTGCGCGTAGTTGTACACGCGGAGCGGCACCGCGTCCATGGGCTGCAGCGGGTTGACGTTCACGAAGTCGTTGCCGAGCGCGGTGAGCAGCACCGGCGCGGTCTCGCCCAGCCCGCGGGCCACGGCCAGCAGGACCGCGGTGAAGATGCCCGCAAGGGCGGTCGGGACCACGATCCGGAGGACCACCTTCCACCGCGGCAGCCCCAGCGCCAGCGCGCCCTCTCGCAAGTCTTCGTCGACGAGTCGCAGCACCTCCTCGGTGGCCCGGGTGATGATCGGCCACATCAGGACGGACAGCGCGAGCGACGCGGCGAATCCCGAGAAGCTCCCCAGCGTCAGCACGACCAGCGACCAGATCACGGCGCCGGCGACGATGGAGGGCGTGGACAGCAGGATCTCGGCCGTGAAGCGGATCACCGCAGCGAGCTTTCCGCGGCCGTACTCGGCCAGATAGATGGCCGCGAGGATGCCGAGCGGCACCGAGATGATGACCGCGATCCCGATGATGATCCCGGTGCCGATGAACGCCTGCGAGATCCCGCCGCCCGGCAGGCCGGGGACGGTCGGCGTCTCGGTGAAGAACGCCCAGTTCAACGCCTTGAGGCCCCGAAGCACGACGTAGCCGACGATGAAGGCCAGCGGGAGGAGGGCCAGGACCGCGCACACGTACAGCGCGATGGTGAACGCGCGATCCGTCACGCGGCGACGCCGGCTGAGAGCCCGCGCCGGGGTCATGGAAGCTACGGCCGCGCTCATGCCAGCCCCTGCGTCTCGAGGGCCGCGACCTCGGCCTCGGGGTCGATGCCGGCGTCCTCGAACGAGCTGGCCGTGCGCCGCACCAGCAGCCGGGAGAGCGCGGACAGGATCAGCGCGATGACGACGAGCATCAGCGCGAGCGCGAGCAGCGCCGACTTGTGCACGCCGGTCGAGGCCTCGCGGAACTCGTTCGCAATCACCGCCGGGATCGTGTAGCCGGGCCGAAAGAGCGACAGGCCCATCTTGGTGGAGTTCCCGATGACCATCGCCACGGCGATCGTCTCGCCGAGCGCCCGCCCCAGGCCCAGCATCGACGCGCCGACGATGCCGCTGCGCGCGTAGGGGAGCACCGACATGCGGATCACCTCGTAGCGCGTGGCGCCCAGGGCCATCGCGCCCTCGCGCAGCTCACGCGGCACGATCGACACGACCTCACGGGTCACCGCCGTCACGATCGGCACGATCATGATGGCGAGGATCACCCCGGCCACGAAGATGTTGCCGCCCGACCCGGCCTGGTTCTCGAACAGCCCTCCGATCAGGGGGATGTTCCCGAGCGTGCTCGACAGGAACGGCTCGATGTGCCGGTCGAAGACCGGCACCAGGAAATAGAAGCCCCACAACCCGTACACCACGCTGGGGATCGCGGCCAGCAGGTCGACGAACACGGCCAGTGGGTTCCGCAGCCAGCTGGACGGCATCTCGTTCAGCAGCAGAGCCAGACCGACCGAGATCGGCACGGCCAGCACGACCGCGACCGTCGAGGTGATCAGCGTGCCGGCGATGAACGGGAGCGCGCCGAACGACTGGCGGCCGGCGACCGGGTTCCAGCTCCGCCCCGTCACCAGGTCCCACCCGAAGGTCCGGAAGGCATCGGCGCCGCCGGCCAGCAGCACGCCCAGGATCAGGAACAGCAGGAGGATCAGCCCCGCACCGATCGCGAGGGAGCTGCCCCTGAAGAGCCGGTCCCCGATGCGCGCGCGGCGACGCGTCGCCGCGCGCGCGGGCGGGGTGATCGCTGGCGTTCCGGCAACCTGGGCCATGGGCTAAGGCTAGGCCCCCGCGGACGGTGTGATCGCCGTGCCGTTCACCGTGATCTTCGACAGCTCCTGCAGCGCGCCCTGGGCCACGTCCGACGCCAGCGGCGCGTAGTTCAGCGACGTCAGCACCGCCTGGCCCTTGGTGAGACCCCAGTGCCAGAAGTCCACGAGCGTCTGCGCCTTCGCCTCGTCCGTCTGGTCCGTGTAGATGAGAGCGTAGGTGGTGGATGCGATCGGATACGCCCCGGGCGCGGAGGAGTTCAGGATGTTCGTGTCCTCCGTGATCGGGAACTGGAGGCCGCCGGCCGCCTTGGTAATGGCGTCGGTCGTCGGCGCGACGAACGAGCCGTCCTTCGCCTCGACCGTCGCGCTGGAGAGTCCGCTGGTGATCGCGTAGTCCTGCGACGCGTAGCCGATCGCGCCGTCGGTCTGCTTCACGGCCGCGGCGACGCCCGAGCTGCCGTTGGCGCCCTGCCCGACCGGCCACTCCACGGCCTTGTCGGCACCGACCTTGTCCGACCATTCGGGGCTCGCGTCGGACAGCCACGTCGTGAACACCGAGGTGGTCCCCGACTCGTCCGAGCGGTGCACGATCGTGATGGCGGTCGAGGGAAGCGAGACGCCGCTGTTGAGCGCCTTGATCGCGGGGTCGTCCCACGTCTTCACATTGCCCAGGAAGATGTCGGCCACCGTCTTGCCGTCGAGCTTCAGGCCGTTCTCGACGCCCTCCACGTTGTACAGCAGGGCGACCGCCCCGACCGCGGTCGGGAACTCGATGTAGTCCCCACCCTTGAGCGTCGCGACGTCGTCGGGCGTGAGGGGCACGTCCGTGGCCCCGAAGTCGACGGTCTGGTTGGCGAACGCCTCCACGCCGCCGCCGGAGCCGATCGGCTGGTAGTTCACCTTCGCGCCCGACTGCACCTTCTGGAACTCCTGGGCCCAGGCGGCGTACACGGGCTGGGCGAAGGTCGAGCCGGCGCCGGTCAGCGCCGCCCCGTTGCCACCGCCACCGGATCCGTTGTCGTCGCTGTTGCTGCAGGCGCCGGCGACGAGCCCGACGGCGAGGACCAGTGCCACGGCCAGGACCGGGCGCGCGGAAAGCTTCCTCATGACTCCTCCTCGTGGGTCTGGAACGGGTGCTCCGCGCCGATCGGGCGAGGGGCCGGGGTGTGATCCGGGGAATCCACTGCGGGGCAGGCTAGGGATCGTTCCTGAACCTATGGCGTCGAGTCGGCAAACAGAAGATGAACAACCAGGTCACCGGCTCGTGTGGCGGCGGTTCCGGACTCGGCTCCTCGGACATTCCGTAGACTCGGGGCGCACGAGGGGGTGCCACGGTGAGCACGAGCGCGGGAGGAGAGCCGGTTCGGGACCGGAGCGCGTGGACCCGTATCGCCACTCCCGTCGCACTCGTCACCGCAGCCGGAGGTGCGCTGCTGGCGGGGGCCTCCCACCGCGGGCCCATCCGGGCGATGGGACTGCTGGTGGCCCTGGCCTCCATCGGCGTGGCGCTGGCCGCGTGGGCGGCGCGCGAGCGTGCCGACCGCGAGACCGGCGACGAGGACCGGCGGGCGCGCCGGGAGTCCGCGAAGGAGACCGACGAGCTTCGCGACGCCGTGGCGGCGCGCGAGGCGATCCTGGCCTCGCTCGGGGACGGCGTCGTCCTGTTCACGCCCGACGGCCGCGTCGGCCACGCCAACCCGGCCGTGAAGGAGCTGCTGGGGCGGCGCTTCGAGACCATCACCGAGCTGGTTCCCTCGTCGCTGCGGGCGGCCGTCCGCGAGGCGTCGACCGGTGGCCAGCCGGTGGCGCGCGAGCTGAGCGTCGCCGACCGGATCGTGCAGGCGGTCGCTCTCCCCTCATCCCCGCCGGGTTCGGTCGTTCTGCTGGTCCGCGACGTGACACATGCCCGCCGCGTCGAGCAGCTGCGGCGGGACTTCGTGGCCAACGCCTCGCACGAGCTGAAGACGCCGGTCGCGTCCATGGTGGCGCTGTCCGAGACGCTCGTCTCGGCGGCCAGCGACGCGGAGGCGCTGAACAACTTCCTGGGACGGTTGCAGCAGGAGGCCACGCGGCTGGCCAACCTGGTCCGCGACCTGCTGGCCCTGTCGCGTCTGGAGGGCAGCCCGCTGGAACGCACCCCCGTTCGCATGGATCTGGTGGTGGCCGGCGAAGCCGACCGCCTGCGTCCGCGCGCGGACGAGCTGGGCGTCCGGCTGGTGATCGACCCTCCGTCCGAGATGGTAGTGGCGGGCGCCGAGTCGGACCTGGGGTTGCTGGTGCACAACCTGCTGGACAACGCGATCCGCTATACGCCGTCGGGGGGGCAGGTCCACGTGACGCTCGCCCCGCAGAACGGCTCGGCGGTCCTGCGCGTGGACGACACTGGGATCGGGATCCCGTCGCGCGACCTCGACCGCATCTTCGAGCGCTTCTACCGCGTGGACGAGGCCCGGTCGCGCGAAACCGGCGGCACCGGCCTAGGGTTGTCGATCGTGCGTCACGTGGCCGAGTCCCACGGCGGTACGGCGGGCGTCCGCAGCGTCCTGGGCGCGGGCTCGACGTTCACGATCGAGATCCCGCTCGCGTCCGGCGTGGAATGACGTCTGTTCCCGTCCGTCGCTTCGCCCCATCGCGTCGCCGTGCGCTGACGGCCCTGCTCGCCGTCGCCGCGCTGGGCGCCGCCTGCACGTCGAGCGAGGCGAACCCGCCGCAGGGACAGGTCGCGATTCGCGAGATCGCCCTGTCGAATCCGAAGGCATCTCCCCGCGACGTGGCGGTCGGGGCCGACGGCACGGCCTGGGTCACCGAGCAGAGCGCCAACCGCATCGCACGGATCGACCCGTCCGGCACGGTGGCCGAGCTGCCGGTGCGCGGCAAGGAGCCGAACCCGTTCTGCATCGCGATCGCGGAGGACGGCACGGTGTGGTTCACGCGAGTACCTGGGCAACGCGATCGGGTCGATCGTCCCCGGCAAGAGCATCCGGGCGATCGGGCTGGGCGACAAGCCGGTCTGGCCGATCGGCATCACGATCAGCGCCGGCACGGTCTGGTTCGCCGAGGTGAAAGGGCACGCGCTGGGACGGATCGTGCCCCCCGCGAGCATCGGGACGGTGCCGGTGCCCGGCGGGAAGAAGGCGGCGCCCTACCGGCTCGCAACGGGCCCCGACGGGACCGTGTGGTTCACCGACCCGGCCTCGAACGCGGTGGGAAGGCTCACCCCGGACGGGCAGATCGTAGGGGTCCAGCTTCCCCACGCCGGCAGCGACCCGTACGACGTCGCCGTCGGGCCGGATGGCATCGTGTGGTTCACGGAGGCCGGCGGGAACCGCATCGGCAAGCTCGACTCCGTCGGGCAAGCTGAGTGAGATCACGATCCCGACCGCCGGCGCCGGTCCGGCGGGCATCGCGGTCGCGCGCGACGGAACGGTGTGGTTCACGGAACTGAAGGGCAACGCGATCGGCACGCATCGACCCCGCAGACGGGCACGATCCGCGAGTTTCCCATCCCCACGAAGAACGCCCAGCCCGACGGCATCGCCGTCGGGCCGGACGGCCGGGTGTGGTTCGCCGAGGTCGGCGCGGGCAAGGTGGGAATCCTGACGCCGTAGGCGCGTGTGGTCTCGACTCAGATCCCGAGTTGGTCGAACCGGCAGTCCTCGGGCTTCTTGTCGTCGCGCCAGCGCAGGAACGTCGACGCGTGTCGGAAGCGGTTGCCCTGCAGGTAGTCGTACGCGACCTCGCACACCAGCTCGGGCCGGACGGACACCCATTCGCCTTCCTTGCCCTGCGACCACCGGCTTTGACCGCCGGGCGTCCGGCCGCCCTCGAAGGTCTGGTCGACCCGCATGGGCTGCAGCTGCTCGAGCAACGCGCGGCGTTCGGCGGCGCTGAACGACGACGTGTGGCCCAGGTAGTGGAAGTTTCCCTCGTCGTCGTACACGCCGAGCAGCAGCGACCCGATGCCCTTCCCATCCTTGCCCAACCGGTAGCCGCCCACGACGCAGTCGGCCGTGCGGCGGTGCTTGACCTTGACCATCGTGCGCTTGCCCGGCGAGTACGGCGAGTCGGCGCGCTTCGCGATGATGCCGTCGTGGCCGACGCGCTCCAGCTCGGTGAACCAGTTCGCCGCCTCGTCGGGGTCGTCGGTCTGGGGCGCGACCAGGATGTGCGTGCTGCCGCCCTCCGGGACGCCCTCCAGCGACTCGGCCTTGGCGAGACCCTTCTCGAGCTTCTTGCGGCGCTCGGACAGCGGCGCGGTCAGCAGGCTCGACTCGCCCAGCGACAGGAGGTCGAAGGCGATGAAGGACACGGGCGTCTCCTCCGCCAGGCGGTCCACGCGCGACTTGGCCGGGTGCAGGCGCAGCTGCAGCATGTCGAACTCCAACCGGCCCTCGTGCGACAGGACGATCTCGCCGTCCACCACGCAGCGCCGCGGCAGGACCTTCTTCAGCGCCGGCTCCAGCTCGGGGAAGTACCGCAGGAGCGGCCGGCCGTCGCGGCTCTCGATGTACACCTCGGCGCCGTCCCGGTAGACGATCGCGCGAAAGCCGTCGAGCTTGGGCTCGTACCGCCAGCCGTCGCCCCTCGGGATGTCGGGCTGGAGCTTCGCGAGCATCGGCGCGGTCGGAGGCGAGACGGGCAGTTCCATCCTGTCCTTCCTACCGGCGGCCCATGTGATTCGTCAACTGGAGCGTCTCGCCATGCGGTCGACGAAACCACGCCTCGTCCCGAGCAGCTCGCCGGTCGGCAGGCGAACGTCACCGCACCACATCGTGAAACGGCGGCCCTACGTTCGCGACGCGGCAACGCAACGTTCGAGCGCTCGACCGACGCTCGTCATCCGATCGTCACGCGCGACTGATGGTCTTGCGCCGAGGCGGGACCGCCCGCCGACGGACCGGTACCACACGATGGCGAGGGCGCTCGGGCTGGAAGAGCTCGGGACGTTCGCCGAGGGGGCGGCCGCGGGAGCATCGCAGGGGATCCCGCGGCCGCTCCGCCCACCTCGGTCGGGGTTCAGTCTCCGCCGGTAAGGTCGGCCAGCAGCGCGCGGACGCGGCGGTCGATCTCGTCGCGGATGGGACGCATCTCCTCGACGGTCTTGCCGGCGGGGTCGTCCAGCTCCCAGTCGACGTAGCGTTTCCCGGGATAGACCGGACAGGTGTCGCCGCAGCCCATCGTGACGACGACGTCGGCGTCTTTCGCCAGATCGTCGCTGAGTGACTTGGGAACCTCGCCGGTCAGGTCGATGCCCACCTCGCGCATGGCCTCGACCACGGAAGGGTTCAGCCGGTCGGCCGGCTCGCTTCCAGCGGACCGGACGACGACGGCGCCCTCCGCGTAGCGCTCCAGCAACGCGGCCGCCATCTGGGAGCGGCCCGCGTTGTGGACGCAGACGAACAGGACCCCCGGCGCGTCCGGCGGATCGGGCATCAGCAGCAGCCCGCCTGGACCACCGGCAGAGGAGTGCGCTGAGCCGCCGGCGTCTCGCTCCGGGTGGCCTTCACGATCGCGTTGTGGATCCCCTCCAAGGGCGTGTCGGTCGACGTGATCGAGATGTCCGTGAAACCGGCATCGCGCAAACCCTGCTCGTACTCGCCGAAGCTGAGCGCGCCGGCGATGCAGCCGACATACGAGCCGCGCTCCGCCCGCTCGTCCGGAGTCAGGGCGTCCTCGGCGACGACGTCGCTGATCCCGATCCGGCCGCCGGGCTTCAGCACGCGCGCGATCTCGGCGAACACCTTGGGCTTGTCGATGGACAGGTTGACCACGCAGTTCGAGATCACGACGTCGATCGTGTTCGCCGGCAGCGGGATGTCCTCGATGTAGCCCTTCAGGAACTCGACGTTGGTGACGCCGGCCTCCGCCTTGTTCTCCAGGGCGAGCGCGAGCATCTCCTCGGTCATGTCCAGGCCGTACACCTTGCCGGTCGGACCGACCCGGCGGGCCGAGAGCAGCACGTCGATGCCGCCCCCGAGCCGAGGTCGAGGACGGTGTCGCCTTCACGCAGCTCGGCGACGGCGGTGGGGTTCCCACATCCCAAGCTGGCGAGCAGGGCATCGGGAGGAAGGGTCTCGTAGACGGCTTCGTCGTACAGCGCCGCCCCGAAGACGTGGCCCTCCTCTTCACACGTCGTCCCGGGGTGGGAGCAGTCGCAGGCCACGCCCGTGCCGCTGATCACGGCCCGTGCGGACGCCGCGTAGCGCTCGCGAACCTCGTCGCGAAGCTCCTCGTTGTGCCGAGCGCCGTTCATGGTCTACCTCCTTCGAGGTCGAGCACCCGGGCGACGCGCCCGAGCGCGGAGCGGTTCAGCGAGTAGTAGGCCCACGTGCCGCGCTGCTCGCGGTCGAGCAGGCCGGCCTTGAGCAGCTTCGCCAGGTGGAAGCTGACGGTCGGCTGCGACAAGTCGAGGTGTGGAGTGAGCTCACAGACGCAGACGGCCTCATCGGCGTTGACCAGCATGTTGAGGATGCGAACGCGCGTCGGGTCGGCCAGCGCCTTGAACACGCCCGCCAGCGTCTCCGCCTGCTCGTCCGTGATCTCGGGCCGCCACCGGCGTGCAGCACGCCGCCGGCGCCTGGTCCTTGGGTTCCGCGATCAGTGTCCGTGCCATTCGGGCGTCTCCTGTATCGAGGATTCTCGATGCAGAGACTACGCCCTGGATCGACTCTTGTCAATACTCCCTGGCGGGACCGCCTCAGCCGGTGCCGACGACCGTGCTGCGACGCTCGAGGAGCACCACGTCACGCCATCGGCCGCCGTGTTCGCCGACGCGTTCGAGGGTGCCGACGACACGGAAGCCGCATGCGAGGTGGAGGGCGCGGCTGGCCTCGTTCTCCGGGAAGATGCCCGACCGGATGCTCCAGATGCCGAGTCGTTCGGTGAGCTCGATCAGAGCCGTCAGGAGAAGCCGCCCGACGCCGCGGCGCCCACGCTGGATGGACGTAGACGCTGTGCTCGACAACGCCGCGATAGACGTGCCGATCGCTCACCGGGCCGGCCGCGACCCAGCCGATCACGGCATCCTCATCGCCGACCGCAACAGGCGGAGGTCGGGCGGGTGCGCGGCCTCGAACCGATCCCAGTTCGGTGGCTCGGTCTCGAACGTGGCGTCGCCGGTGGAGATGCCGGATGCGTAGATGCGCGACGGCCGGCCAGTCGGACGCGGTCATCTCCCTGACGACGACCTCATCCAGCTGGTTGGCTGCTTCCAAACCCGTCCCGCTACTCGATGACCGTGATGTAGGCGCCCACCAGGGACGCGGTCTGCTGGTCGACGCCGCCCTCGCGGCGCGTCTCGTGGCCGTCCTGGAAGTGCGCGAAGGCCGCGGTCGAGGCGATCGGGTTCACCTCGTCGTCGCCGTGGTCGTGGAAGGACAGGTGCACGAACGAGTCGTCCGCGAGCCGCAGAACGATGTAGCTCACGTTGTCGGGCTTGGTGTCCGCCAGCTCGGCGAAGACGGCCTCCACTCGCCGCTGGTTCTCGTCCGCGTCCTCCGCGGACTTCATCGCGTACCGGGTCACCAGGCGCTTCTGCATGCGGAACGCTCCCCTCTCGCCGGCGTGTCGCCGATCGGATTGGCGGTCAGTCGGATTGACGCGAACGGCGGCCGGCCGAACCGAGGATCAGCGCCAGCGCGATCGCGAACATCCACACGTCCTTCGACACGGCGATCCCCGCCGGGCTCGGACGCGGGTCGCCGGGAGGGTGCATCTCGGGGTTCTTCCAGTACATGCGCAGCAGGTTCCCCGAGAACACGCCCAGGCCGGCCCCGGCCAGCCACGAGGGAACGAACGGGGCGAGCAGGGCCGCGCCCAGGGCGATCTCGCTCGTGGACAGGAACCGGAGGAACGCCAGGGGCTCCACGTCGGCGAACTGCGGGAACGCGAGTTCGGCCTGGGCCTTGAGTCGCTTCGCCCGCGCCTCGTCGGGCGTCCGCTTGCCCACCCCGGAGTTGAGGATGTAGGCCCCCGTCGCGAGCCGCAGCGGAATGGTCCACACGCGTGATGCCATCGGCTGTCGATTCTAGGCCCGCTTATCCATACGACACATCGCTGAGCAGGCGTTTCTTCTCCGAGCGTTCACCTTTGGGACCGACCCTCGCAAACTGGACCCCGTAGGTTCCGGGCCATGGAGCGCCACAGACCGTCCGCCGCCCGAACCCGCGTCCGCTCCCTCCGACCCCCACGCGGCGCTGCGACGGCTGTGGCGACTGTCGTGGCGCTCCTCGTCATCCCGGGGACTGCCGCCGGCGCGAGTGGATCCTCCCCGGCGCCGGCGGCACCCCCCGTGGATTCGGCCCTGTACGCGCGTCTCTAGAAGCTCACTCGCCGCTCGTCCGGCCGCCGCCGCCCCCATCCTCCGTTCCCCGGGGGACGGCGGCGTTGCGCCGCTAGACTCCGCGGACCGTGCCACGCGACACCGCTGATCTCGTGATCGTCGGCGCCGGCGCCATCGGCGGCTGGGCGTCGTACTTCGCGCGAACGAGCGGCGCCGGCCGCGTCGTCGTGGTGGACAAGGGCCTGGCCGGCATGGGCGCGAGCAGCCGCGCGGCCGGCGTCGTCCGCGCACAGGGTGGCTCGCCGCCGACCATCGCGCTCGGGAAGTGGTCGATCGACTTCTACCACCGGCAGCAGTCGCTGCTGGGAACCGACTCGGGCTTCCGCGAGCTGGGCTACCTGTTGCTGGCGACCAGCGAGCAGGACGAACGCGAGGGCCGGGCCCGCATCGCGCTGCAGCAGGCGGCAGGGCTGGACGACGTGCGGTGGGTGAGCGCCCGGGAGGCACGAACGCTGAACCGCACGCTCGCCGCCGACGGCCATCGCGGGGGCGCCTACCGGCCCACCGACGGGTACGTCGACCCGCCGCGGAACGTCCGCGCCTACTCGCTCGCGATGCAGCAGGCCGGCGTCGAGCTGCGCGAGGGGGTCGAGGTCCTCGGGATCACCGCGGCCCGCATCGGCGGCGGATACCGGGTGACCGGGGTGCAGACGACGCGGGGCGCCATCACGGCCGGTCGCGTGCTGCTCACCGGCGGCCCCGAACTGCGCGCGCTGGGCAAGCGGTGCGGCCTCCGCATCCCCGTCGGTGCCGCCCGCCACCAGGTCGCGGTGACGCAGCCCCACCGCCTCTTTCAGGTCGAGCGGCAGGCGATGGCCTTCGACCTCCGCGCCGGCCTGTACTGGCGCCTCGAGGACGGCGGGCTGCTGTTCGGGATGAGCAATCCGGACGAGCGCCCCGGCCCCGCCGGCCAGATCGACACCGCCTACCTGCGGAAGATGCAGCGGCGGCTGGCGCGCCTGGTCCCGGTGACGAAGGGCCTCGGCCTGCGCAAGGCATGGGCGGCCACCATCGAGTACACGCCGGACCACCTCCCCATCCTCGGCCCGGCGCTCCGGCCCGACGGGGAGACGGTCGCCGGGCTCACCGTCGCGACCGCGGGCGGTCACGGGATGATGTGGGGACCGGCGCTGGCCCGGGCCGCCGCCGACCTGGCGCTGGAGGGCACGACCGGCGTCGTGGACACCGCCGACCTCGGCCTGGACCGCTTCGACGCCCGCGGCCGCAGCCGGATGGCGCCCGACTCGGTGGCGCTCCCGTTCCCGACCAAAGCCGGAGGCTGATCCGGCACGGGATCGCCCGACTTCGGGGCCTCGCGTTGCTAGGGTGGAATCGGTGTCCCGCACTTCCCCTCCCGATCCCGACGAGCAGGACCACGCCGCGGACGCGTCCGAGCCATCGGCGTCCGAGGCCTCGTCCGAGACCACGCACGCCGCGCCCGCGGCCGGTCCCGCCACCGTCGCCACGCGGCGCGCAGCCTGGATCGCGCGGACCATCGTCGATGCCCGTCCTGATCGGCCTGGGCGGCGCGTGGATCGGGATGATGGTGGCCGGCCGGCCAGACCATCGTGTTCGGGCCGTTCGACGTGCAGCTCGCGGCGAACGTCGGGCGCGGCGACACCGTCATCGCCTGCCGCCGTTCGGCACGCTGATCGCCGACACGCACCGCGCGCCGCTGCACGTCACGGCCACGCTGCAGGACGTCGACATCGAGAAGCTGACGAACACCGTGTCGCAGCAGGGCGTCACCGCATTGGTGGATGCGACACCAGCGATCGGCGCTGAACGCGATCGCACCGTTCGCGATGCGCCTGTTCGTGGTGGCGATGCTCGGCGCGCTCATCTCGGCGCTGGTCGTGTTCCGCACCCGTTGGCGACAGGTCGCCGTCGCCCTCGCCGCCGCCTTCGTGCTTGCCGGGGGCTCCGAGCTCCTGGCCTACGCCACCTTCCAGCCGAGCGCGTTCACGCAGCCGCAGTTCTCCGGGTCGCTGGTCCTCGCCCATCAGCTGCTCGGGCCGGTCGAGCGGGCCACCGGCCGCCTCCAGGACTTCACGGACGAGCTGTCGCGCATCGTCGGCGGGGCCGCGCGCGTGTACGGCTCGATCGGCGAGCTCCCCGGCCCACGACCGGCGAGATCCGCGTTCTGCACATCTCCGACATCCACCTCTCCCCGCTGGGCATGGACTTCGCGCGCGAGCTGGCGAGGGCGTTCGACGTGGACTTCGTGATCGACACGGGCGACATCACGTCGTTCGGAACGCCGGCCGAGAACCTGATCACGTCATCGATCCCGTCGTTCGACGTTCCCGTATGTGTTCGTGCGCGGGAACCACGACTCGTTCGGCCTGCAGGAGGCCATCTCCAGGATCAAGAACGTGCGCGTGCTCGACGGCACGTCGATCACGCTCGACGGCTTGGAGATCTACGGGCGGGGCGACCCGGCGTTCACACCGAACAGGCTCAGCGCGCTGGACGATCAGGAAGTCGCCGCGATCGTTCGCGCGGAGGGACCGCAGGTGGACCAGGAGGTTGCGGCGCTGCCGCGCGTGCCCGACATCGTCGCGGTGCACGACGATCGGATGACGCAGGGGCTGGCGGGCGAGGTGCCACTGGTGATCAGCGGACACTTCCACGTCACGCACGCCTACATCGTGCGCGGAACCCAGTACCTGCAGGTGGGGTCCACCGGCGGCGCGGGCGCGAACGTGTTCACCGAGGCCGGCGGCATCCCGCTCCAGGCCCAGATCCTCTCGTTCGTCCCCGGGTCGCCGCCCCGGCTGATCGCCTACGACGACATCCAGCAGTCGCCCGAGACGGGGAGCCTCACGGTCACGCGCCATCTGGTGACGGAGGGAGAGGGACGCCTGGTGCTCACCCCGCCGCCTCCAACGCCGTCGGGGACGTTCGGTGTCCCGTCCCCGTCGGGGAGCTTCGGGACGCCGTCTCCGTAGGGAGATCGCTAGCGGGCGCGGGCGGGCAGCAGGGCCAATCGGGGAACACACGCTGCCGGCGGCGAACGTAGGCGACGCTCGCGACGACGCCGACCCCGATTGCCACGGCATGCACCAGAGGCTCAACCGTCATCACGAGCCCCGGAGACATCGTCAGGATCAGCGTCACCTGCTGGCACGCCGTCAGCAGCAGCCACGCGCCCCACGCGATGGAGAGCGTGCAGAACACGTCGAGCGCCTTCGGATGATGCCAGCGCTCGGCCAGCCGGCGGCGATCCTCGTGCCCGTCGGTGGACAGGTGCAGCGCGAACGTCCGCGTCAACGGACGGCGAATCAGGGCCGAGACGGCGAACGCGCCGCCGATCACGGCGCTCACCACGGCACCCTTGGCCAGGATGAGCAGCGGCGACCGCAGCCACACCGCCAGACCGACCGAGAGGGCGGTCAGACCCACGACCGTGATCCCCACCAGGCTCAGCGGGCGGCCGCGCACCAGGCGCCACGCGGCGTCCAGGACCGGCACGGACGAGGCGCAGCCCAGGGCGGCGACCGTGGGAAGCACCCGGGACGCCAGCAGGTAGATCAACCCGGGCAGGACGATTCCCGGAAGCACGTTGCGAAGGAGTGCGCCGCGACCGGGGAAGACCATGATGTCTCGGGGTATCGGCCCCGGCGGCGACCGTTCTTGAGCGGTCGCCGCCGAAGATGATCCCCGAGTGGGGAATGACGGCCTCCCTCAGGTGGCGGCCTTCTCCGCGTACAGGGCCAGCAGCCCCTGCCAGCCCGACTCGTACCCCGACCGAGCCTCCGCCGCGCGCTCGCCGAACCGCTCCCAGCGCCGGTGCTCGAGCTCGACCCTGGTCCCGGTGCCCTCGGGCGTGAAACGGACCTCGACCTCGGTCGGCGGATTCTCCGCCCGCACCCGCCACTCGACCACCACGCGGTCGAAGGGTTCCCAGACCAGCACGCTTCCCCACTCGGCCGGATCGCTTCCCCGGATGGTCTCGAGGATGCGGCCGCCGACCCGCGGCTCGATCATCACGGTCTCGGCCTTGTCGTCGCCGATCGAGTACTGGTCGAGCGGCCACCAGGTCGCGATGTCCTCCGTGAAGACCCGGAAGGCCCGCTCCTGCGAACAGGCCACGACCACGCTGCGGACGATCGGGGCGATTGCCGTCTGCGCCTCTGCCGTCATGTCCCTTCTCCTCTCTCCGTGCGGGGGTCGTCCTCGGGCGCCTCCGCGGCGCGCCGAAACGACTCCAGCGCCTCGTCCCAGAACCCCTCCAGGTAGCGGCGGAGGTCGGCCAGCGCCGGCGTCTCCACCCGGTACACCCGCCGGTTCCCCTCGGCGTGGTCAGACACCAGGCCGGCGTCCTTCAGCACGCGAAGGTGCTGTGAGACGGCGGGTCTGCTGACCGGGAGGTCGCGGGCGATGTCCACCACCGCGAGGGGCCCCGTCCGAAGCCGCTCGAACACGGACCGCCGGGTGGGGTCCGCGAGCGCTTCGAGCACTGCTCCGTAAGTCATGACGCACGGTAAGTTACGCCTTACCGCCTGACCGTGTCAACCCCCGCCGGATACGATCCTGCCGATGACGGAGCGACGGCGCATCTCGTCGGGCTCGCCCTTCGAGCCGACCATCGGGTTCAGCCGTGCCGTGCGGGTCGGCGACCGGGTCCTGGCGTCGGGAACCGCGCCGGTATGGCCGGACGGGTCGTGCGATCCGGACCCCGAGGTGCAGGCCGCGCGCTGCCTGGAGATCATCGGGGCGGCGCTCAAGGAGGCCGGCGCCGACCTCCGGCAGGTCGTCCGTACCCGGATGTTCCTCACGGACCGGGCCGACGTGGACGCCGTGAGCCGGGCGCACGGGGCGATCTTCACGGACGTTCGAGCATCGACGATGGTCCTCGTGGCCGGCCTGATCGACCCCCGCTGGAAGGTCGAGATCGAGGCCGAGGCCCTGGTGGGCTGACGGCCGACGGGCCGGAGCGGCGAGCGGTCTCCCGCAGGTCAAGCCGCCCGCGCGCAACCTCCGATAGCCATGGAAGGACCCGGTCCCGTCGCCGAGGCGGCCCCAAGGGCGGGCCCCTCGGTTTCCCGCCCTTGTTCGCTGGTCGGCATCGGCGTGACCACCGTCGGCCTGTGGCTCTCGCTCTGCACTTCGGGTCGCACACTCTTCTGCGTCGTCTTGTCCATCCCGGTCGTGTGGGCGGGGGCGCGTTTCGGAGTGCTCGGCGGCTCGCTCGACGGGCGTGGTCTGGCCGTCCTCTCCGGGCCGTTCCTGCCTCCGCCGCCAACACGCGCTCGACGCAGACCGCGGGCGTGATGACCGTCCGGGGCCGTCGTTCGTCGCGATCGGCGTGCTGGTTGCGCTGCTGGTCGAACGGGCGCGGTCGGCCGAGCGGCGGACGCGCGTCAGCCAGGAGCACCTCGACCTGCCGGCGCAGGGCGTGCAGGACGACGCGATCTTCATGCTCGACTCGGACGGCCACGTCGTGAGCTGGAACGACGGCGCGCGGCGGATCAAGGGCTACACCGAGGACGAGATCTCGGCCGGCACTTCTCCTGCTTCTACACGGAGGAACAGCGCGAGCGCGACGTTCCGCGCAGCCGCTGGAACGGCGATCACGCAGGGGCACGCTGAGCGGGAGGGGGTGGCGCGTCCGAAAGGACGGGACCACGTTCTGGGCGAACGTCGTCGTCACCCGCGTGGAACGAGGACGGCTCGGTGCGCGGCTTCTGCAAGATCACGCGGGACGTCACGGCGAGACGGAACGATGAGCTGCGCATGCGCGAGCTTTACGCCGACCGCCAGCGGCTGCTCGCGCGACTCCTCACCACGGCGGAGGAGGAAGGCGTACGATCGCGGCCGACATCCACGACGACCCCGTGCAGAAGATCGGCACTGTCCGTCCGCCTGTACATGCTGGCGCGGGATGATCCCGGGCTGGACGCGGACCCGACCTTCCAGAAGGCCATCGAAGCCTGCACGCGTCTCCATCACGAGCCTTCGCCGCCTCATGTTCGACGTCCATCCGTACCTGCTGGACCGCGACTCGTGCATTTCACCATTCTGCG
>CAVOSS010000005.1:0-132396 GCA_963698955.1 uncultured Actinomycetota bacterium
CTGCTCGCCTCGGCGGGCCTGCCGGTGCCGCGCGGCCAGGTCGTGCGGTCCGAGGACGAGGCCGTGGAATGGGCACGGCGTATCGGCTACCCCGTCGTCACGAAGCCCCTGGACGGCAACCACGGACGGGGCGTCGGCCTCGACCTCAGGGACGAGGAGGCCGTCCGCAAGGGCTTCGTGCGCGCCCAGGCCGAGACCCGGCGCGGGGTGGTCGTGGTCGAGTCGTACGTGACGGGCAACGATTACCGGGTGCTGGTGGTGGGCGGACACATGGTCGCCATCGCCGAGCGCGTCCCGGCGCACGTGATCGGCGACGGGAAGCACACGGTGACCGAGCTGGTCGAGAAGGCGAACGCCGACCCCCGCCGAGGCATCAGCCACGAGAAGGTGCTGACGCGCATCAAGGTGGACGACCACGCGACGGCGATCGTGCGGACGCAGGGCTTCGAGCTCGACGACGTGCCGCCCAAGGACACCATGGTGAAGCTGGCCGAGACCGGGAACATGTCGACCGGCGGCATCTCCATCGATCGGACGTTCGAGGCCCACGAGGAGAACGTCGAGATCGCCGAGGAGGCCGCGCAGGTCGTCGGACTGGACGTGGCCGGCATCGACTTCATCACGCCGGACATCTCCAAGCCGGTTCGCGAGAGCGGCGGGGCGATGGTCGAGGTCAACGCCGCGCCGGGATTCCGCATGCACACGCACCCCACCGAGGGCGAGCCGCAGTACGTGGCCAAGCCCGTGATCGACCTGCTGTTCCCGGAGGGCACGCCGTCCCGCATCCCCATCGTCGCCGTCACCGGATCCAACGGGAAGACCACCACCACCCGGATGATCTCGCACATCTTCACGCGCATGGGACGCCAGGTGGGAATGACGTCCACCGACGGCATCTACATCGACGAGCGCCTGGTGCTGCGCGCCGACGCCAGCGGACCGAAGTCGGCGCAGATGGTCCTGCAGAACCCGCGCGTGGACTTCGCGGTGTTCGAGGTGGCGCGCGGCGGCATCCTGCGTGAGGGCCTCGGCTACGGACGCAACGACGTGGCGGTCGTCCTGAACGTCACTGGCGACCACCTGGGGCTCAAGGACGTCCATTCGATGAAGCAGCTCGCGGCGGTGAAGCGCGTCGTGGTCGAGGCCGTGCCGCGCACCGGCACGGCGGTGCTGAACGCCGACGACGACCTGGTCGCCGAGATGCGCAGCCACTGCTCGGGCACGGTCGTGCTGTTCTCCATGCAACAGGACAACGAGCTGGTCGAGCGCTGGGTGCACCGCGGCCGGAAAGCCGTGACGCTCCAGAAGGGCGACCTCGGCGAGATGATGGTGATCCGCGAGGGGCGGCGCACCATGCCGATCGCGTGGGTGCACCAGCTGCCCGCCACGTTCGAGGGCCGCGCCCGCATGATGGTGCAGAACTCGCTGGCGGCCGCCGCGGCGGCGCACGCCGCTGGCGCCCACCTGCACGACATCCGGCAGGGCCTCCGTTCGTTCAGCACGTCGATCTACCAGGCGCCCGGGCGCCTCAACCTGTTCGAGCTGGACGGGATCAAGGTGCTGATCGACTACGCGCACAACGCGGCGGGACTCCGGACGGTCGGCGACTTCGTCGAGCGCATGACGTCCTCGCCGCCGGCGTCCCAGCCGGGGGCCCCCACCTGGTCGGCCAACCTCCGCGTGGCCGTCATCGCCACCCCGGGCGACCGGCGGGACGAGGACATGCACGAGCTCGGCCACGTCGCAGCGCGCTACTTCGACGAGATCATCGTCCGGGAAGACGCCAACCTGCGGGGCCGGCAGCCGGGCGATGCAGCCGAGCAGATCATGGAGGGCATCCGGGAAGCCATCCACACGGGCGCCCGCGTGGGTCACGCCGAGATCGTCCTGGACGAGAAGGCCGCGACCCGACGTGCCCTCGATCGAAGCCGGCCCGGCGACGTGGTCGTGCTCTGCGTGGACTACGCGACCGACGTGTGGAAGGAGCTGGAGCGCCGCAAGTCGCTGGCCCAGCCCCGCATCATGCTCGGGGCCGAGGGCAACGGACAGGTCGAGGCGACCGGCGGGGACCCCGACCTCATCCAGCTCGACGCCGGGCCGTAGCCCTCGGGCTGTTCGACCGCCGCGTTCCGCGCTCGCCCGCTCCCCGCGCCCGCCGCACCAGCTGACGAACGCGCGCGGGCGACGGCTGCGTCGCGCCGGCATGCTCGAGCATCTCGAATATCTCCGGGCGCTGCCCCAGCGCGGTGATCGCCACGACGTCGCCGGGACGGGCCTGCGCCAGCATCGACCGCAGCGCCGTCACCTCGTCCTCGTGGACGGGTGCCTCGCCGGCGCCGCCGTCCACGACGCCCGCCTGGAGCCGCCGGACCAGGTCCTCGCGGTCGCTGCCGCGCAGGTAGCGGAGCAGCTCGGCGATCGCCACGTGGTCGGCACCGCGCGCGGCCAGGTAGCCGAGTCCGTGCAGGATGTCCTGGGTACGGTCCCCGGCGGTGCCGAACGTGAGCCACGTCTCGGCCCCCGGCCGTCGCAGGCCCTCGACGACCTCCACCAGGCCGCGCATCCCCGCCTCGTTGTGGGCGTAGTCCACGACCACGATGCGCCCGTCCAGCTCGAACAGGTTCGTTCGTCCGGGGTTGCCAACGGGATCCAGCACGAACGTTCGCAGGCCCTTCACGACCGCGCGCTCGGGGATCCCGGCCGCGAGGGCGGCGGCCACCGCGCCCATGGCGTTCAGGGTGTTGTGCGTCGAGATGCCGGCGATGGTGAGCGGCACGTCCTCCAGTGCCACCAGCAGGCGCGGGTCGTGTCCGCGCGCGAGGTTGGCGATCCGCCCGTCGATCACGGTCGTGGCGCGGCCGCTCTGCTCGATCGCCCACCGCAGCGCCGGATGATCGGGTTCCATCGAGAACAGCCATGGCCGGCCGGTGGCCACCCGTCGCATGTCGAGGACGCGGGGGTCGTCGGCGTTCAGGACGTCCCACCCCTCGGGCCGCGTGATGCGAAGGATGGTCGACTTCACCTCCGCCAGCTGCTCGAGCGTGCGGATGCCTCGCAGCCCCAGATGGTCGGCCGAGACGTTGGTGACCAGGGCGACGTCGTTGTGCATCGCGCCGATCCCGCGAAGGAGGATCCCGCCGCGAGCCGTCTCCAGGATCGCGAGCTGGACGCCGGGCTGCTCGAGCGCCTTCCCCGCGCCGGCGAAACCCGAGTAGTCGCCTTCCTCGACCAGGACCTCGTCGCGGTACACACCGTCGGTGCACGAGTGCGCCTCCGCGAGCCCGGCGACCCGCGCGATGTGCGCGAGCAGGCGCACCGTGGTCGTCTTGCCGTTGGTCCCCGTCACCGCGATCACCGGGATCGTGGGATCGGGAACGGACGGCGCGTCGCCGGGCGGGGCGGCGTCCAGGCGGCGCACGGGTTCCGCCATCAGCGCGTCGAGACCACGCCGCGACCGCGGCGCCGCCACCAGCAGGCCGGCCACCTCGTCCGCGAAGGCCTCCGCGGCGCCGCGGTGCCGCCACGGGAAGGCCACCACGATCTGGCCGGGCTCCGGGCCGGATCGCGCGCGGACCGCGAGGTGGGTCCGCGTCCGGTCGGCCAGCCGGCGGGCGACGTGGGCGGCGATGCGCGCGGTGAACCGCCCGCGGCGATCCGACCCCGGCGGCCCGGGGCGGGCGCGGTCCGGCGCTCCCGGGACCCCCAGGCGTTCGGCCAGGGCAAGCACGCGTTCCTCCGCCGCGTCGAGATACCAGGGGACGTCGAGCGTGAGCTGGACCGCGGGGCGCGGGAAGAACAGGTTCGGCCCGTCCAGCACCCGCAGCTCGGCGACCGACGCCGCCGGCCTCGCTCCCCCGCTCCCTTGCGGCATTCGCGGAGGATACCGGCAGGGTCCCCGCAAGCGAAAGCCCTGGCCGGGGGCAGCGCGGGGACCCTCGAAAGGGGCATCCCGCGCTACGCTTACGAACGTGAGCGAGCTCCAGGACGTGCTGCGCGCGATCGAGGACGCCGCCGCGCGCGGCGAGAGCATGGCGCTGGCGACCGTCGTCGCGATCCGCGGTTCGACCTACCGGCGCGAGGGCGCGCGGCCTGGCGATCCCGGCCGAGGGCGACCCGGTCGGCACGATCAGCGGCGGCTGCCTGGAGGGCGAGGTGTGCCAGATCGCCGGCGACGTCATGCGCGAGGGAACCACGCGGCTCCTCCGCTACGACCTGACGGCCGACGACGAGGCGGTCTGGGGCTGGGGACTCGGCTGCAACGGGGTCATCGACGTGTTCGTCGAGCCGGCCGAGCAGGCGGTCCAGATGGCCGGCGCCATCCGCCGGGCGATCGACGAGCAGCGGGAGCTGGTCGCCGTCACCGTCATCGAGGCGGCGGAGGGCGCACCGGCGTCCCCCGGAACCCGAATGCTGGTCGAGCCGGACGGCACCATCGAGGGGTCGCTGGGCGACCCCTCGCTCGACGCCGCGGCCGAGGACGCGGCTGCGCGGGCCATCGCCGAGGATCGCTCGCGGGTCGTGCCGCTGGGTCAGGGCGTGGACGCGTTCGTCGAGGCGCTGGTCCCGCCGATCCGGCTGCTGGTGTGCGGCGCCGGCCACGACGCCATCCCCCTGGTCCGCTTCGCGGCCGGCCTCGGCTGGCGCGTCGAGGTCGTGGACGACCGGAGAGCGTTCCTGACGAGCGACCGGTTCCCCGAGGCCACCGGGTTCGTCCCCTTGGACGAGCCGGCCGCGGTGGCAGACGTCACGAAGCCCGACCGCCGGACGTTCCCGGTCGTCATGACCCACAACTTCATGCGCGACAAGGACTACCTGCGCGCGTTCCTGGGAACGGCCGTCCCGTACATCGGGATGCTGGGACCGAACACGCGGTTGGTCAAGCTGCTTGACGAACTTCGCCGCGAGGGATACGAACCCGACCCGAACGACCTGCGGGCCGTCCACTCTCCGGCCGGGCTCGACCTGGGCGGCGAGGGGCCCGAGGAGATCGCGTGGGCGATCGTGGCGCGAGATCCTCGCCGTGCGCAACGGGCGCGGCGCCGGCTTCCTGCGCGACCGGCGGGGGCCAGATCCACGACCGGCCGCACGCCGCCGAGGAAACGCCCGCCGTCGCGCCCACCGCGTGATCGCCGTCCTCGTCCTGGCCGCCGGCGCCTCGACCCGGATGGGCCGGCCCAAGCTCCTCCTCCCCCTGGCGGGACGGCCCATCGTCCAACACGTCGTCGACGCCGCGCTGGACACGCCGGCGGATGAGGTGCTCGTCGTCGTCGGCCCCGAGCCGGATGCCGTACGGACCGCCCTGCGCGGCGACCCCCGGGTGCACTTCACCGTCAACGAACGCTCGCTCGAAGGGCAGTCCACGTCGCTGCGGGCCGGCCTGGCGGCCGCCGACCCGTCGGCGACCGCGGCGGTGGTCCTCCTGGCTGACCAGCCGGGGATCTCGCCGGCGGCGATGCGGGCGGTCATCGAGACCGCTGCCGGACCGCTCCCCCAGGAGGCGGCGGCCGTCCAGGCCTCGTACGGCGGCGTGCCGGCGCACCCCACGCTGTTCGTCCGCCCCGTCTGGGCCGAGGTCGTCGAGGCGGGAGATCACGGCGCCCGGACGTGGCTCCGCGAACATCCCCGCGCAGGGTCCTGGTCGAGGTCGGGGGCGACCCGCCGGTGGACGTCGACACGCCGGAGGACTACGAGCGGATCAGTCGGAATTCGAAAGGCGCTGAGCTGCGAGGCGCGTCCCATTCGACCCAATTGGACCCGGCCAATCGCACGTTGTCAGTGCCACTGGAAACTGTCAGTATCGCGGCGTTCCGACAAGGAAGTCCGTCCAATGAACGAACAGAGCCTCGATGCAGCCAACGACTTTCCTCGGGTCGCGTCGGCAACCATTCAGCCCGGTGAATTCCTTGACCGGGCACCAACCGACATTGGCAAGGATGCCGGCCTTCCGAACCCGCTCGCCGTGGCGCGCGCAGTCCGCGCGCTGGCCGCCCGGCGCCGGCTGGAGGTGGTGGACGGCCGGTACCGGCTGCTCGACGCCAAGCCGCTCGAGCCGGGCGAGCCCGAGTCGGTGCCCCGGACGCCCCGCAAGCGCAAGAGCCGCAAGCGCCCCGCGCGCGGAGACGCACCGCAGGGCGATCGGCGCCCCACGTACGCCGACCTCGGCCGGGCGGTCGTCGACCGCATCATCGAGCTGGGGCGCGAGTCGGGCGAGGCGGTGGCCTCCTCCGACAACCTCCGCCGCGAGGCCAAGGAGAACCGAGCGGCCCGGATCGAGGCCGAGCAGCGGGCGCGGCGCCTGCACGAACGCGTGAAGGAGCTCGAGCACAAGCTCGAGATGGCCGAGGCCAACCTGCGGACCGTCCTGGCCGCCGCCCGCGGCCGGGGCGCGACCGCCGCGCCGTCCGACAACGAGATGGAGGCCCTGCTGAGGATCCTGAAGACGCCCGGCGGCAGCGGGCAGCAGGAGGAGGACGACGCGGCCATGGCGCTCGGCGCCGAGGGCTCCGACGGCCCGAGCATCGATCTGGGCGGCGAGCAGGAGCCCGCGACCCAGGTCGCGACCGAACCGGAGGAATCCCAGACCAACCTGGACGCCGAGGCCGCCGCGTCCAACGCCGAGTGACCGCCGGAGCCTCCACCGGCCCCGCGGCTCCCGCCGCCTCCGACGCTCCTGAAGCACGCCGAAGCGCTCTCGACGAGTTCCTCGCCGAGCTCGAGTCGATGGTCAACGTCGACTGCGGCACGTACACGCCCGACGGCGTCAACACGTCGCCGACATGATGCAGGCGCGCTTCGGCGAGCTGGGCTGGACCACCGAACGGCGGCCGCACGAGCCGGGCGACGGACCGTCGCAGCTCGGCGACCTGCTCGTGGGGCGCCTGGCCGGAGCCAACCCCGATGGCAGGCGCGTCCTGCTGGTCGGCCACATGGACACGGTGTTCGACGACGGCACCGCGGCCGAGCGGCCGTTCGCCGTTCGCGACGGCCGCGCCACCGGCCCCGGCGTCTCGGACATGAAGGGCGGGCTGCTCACCGGCCGGTACGCGGTGACCTGCCTCCAGCGCGCGGGGTTCGACGACTTCGCCGAGATCATCTACGTCTGCAACCCGGACGAGGAGATCGGGTCGCCGTTCTCAGGCCCGCACATCCGCGAGCTGGCGAAGGACGCGGACGCCTGCTTCGTCCTGGAGGGCGCGCGGGAGAACGGTGACATCGTGTCGGCGCGCAAGGGCGTGGCCGACGTCCGGGTCACGTACCACGGCCGCGCCGCGCACGCGGGCGTCGAGCCGGAGCGCGGGCGTTCGGCGACGCTCCAGGCCGCGCACTCGACGATCGCTCTGCACGAGCTGAACGGCCGCTGGCCCGGGGTCACGGTCAACGTCGGCGTCGTCGAGGGAGGCACGCGCCCGAACGTGGTCGCCCCCACGCTGCCGGCTCGAGGTGGACATGCGCGCCGTGACGCAGGCGTCGTTCGACGAGGCGGTGGCCGAGCTCCAGCGCGTCGCCGAGACGATCGTGATTCCCGACGTGACGGCCGAGTTCGTGCTGAAGGCGGGCTTCCCCCCGATGGAGAAGACCGATGCCATCGGACGGCTCGCCGAGCGGGCGAAGGAGCTGGCGGGCGAGCTGGGCATCGCGCTGAACGACGCCTCGACGGGCGGCGCGTCCGACGCGAACCCCATCGCGGGCATGGGCATGCCGGTCCTGGACGGCCTCGGGCCCATCGGCGGCGACGACCACTCGCCGACCGAGTGGCTCGACCTCGCGAGCATCCCGCCGCGGGTGGCACTGCTGGCCGCGCTCATCGCGTCGGTCTGAGGCGAATGACGGCCGGTCCCAACGACGCGTCGGCTCCTCCCCCGGTTCCCGACCTCGCCTGGGATGCGGGGCGCGCCGAGGACTTCACGCACCGCATGACGTCGCTGTGGACCGAGCTGCTCTCCACCCTTGCCGAGCGCCGCATCGTCCCGGAGAACGGAGGAACGGGCGCACGCGCCGCGCTCGCCGTCGCCGTTCCCGAGGAGCCCATGGCCGACGACGCCCTCTTCGATCACCTCCGGGCGCTGGCCTTCGACTGGGCGGCGTACTGCGGCCACCCGCGGTTCATGGCCTACATCACGGGGGCCGGCACCGTCCCCGGCGTGGCCGCCGATCTGCTGGCCTCCGGCCTGAACATGAACCTCGGTGGCTGGCGGCTGTCCCCCGGCGCCACCGAGATCGAACGCTCGCTCATCCGCTGGCTCGTGTCCACCTTCGGGCTGCCGCCCGCCGCGGGAGGGCTACTGGTGTCCGGCGGCGCGATGGCGAACTTCACCGCGCTGAAAGCCGCGCGGGACCACCAGCTGGGTCTGAAGGTGCGCAGCGCCGGCGTCGGGAGCGCGGGTCCGGTCGCCGTGTACGCCAGCAGCGAGGTCCACGTCACCACCGACCGGGCGGTGGACATGCTCGGCCTCGGCACCGACTCGCTCCGGCGTCTCCCGGTCGACGATGGATTCCGGCTCCGCATGGACGCGCTGCGCGAGGCGGTGCGGGTGGACAAGGAGGAGGGCGTCCGCCCGGCCATCGTGGTCGCCACGGCCGGGACGGTGGCGACGGGCGCCATCGACCCGCTGCCCGAGATCGCCGAGCTGTGCGCCCAGGAGGGCATGTGGATGCACGTCGACGCCGCCTACGGCGGGCCTGCCGTCATCTCCGACGCGTTGCGCCCGCTCATGCGCGGCATCGGACGGGCAGACTCGATCGCGTTCGACCCGCACAAGTGGATGTACACGCCGCATTCGGGGGGGTGCGTCCTGGTCCGCGACGAGCGGCTCCTGCAGGCGGCGTTCGACGCGGAGGCCAGCTACGTGCACGAGGACCACGAGCGGGTCGAGCACGAGGTGGACTTCGCCCGCCTGGGCCCGCAGTTCAGCCGCGGCTTCCAGGCGCTGAAGATCTGGGTGTCGCTGCTGGCGCACGGCCGCCGCGCGTACTCAGAGCGGATCGCGCACGACGTCGCGCTGGCCGAGTACCTGGCCGCACGCGTCGAGGCGCCATCCGGCGTTCCGGCTCACGGCCCCGGTCACGCTCTCGATCTGCTGCTTCCAGTACGTCCCGCCGGACCTCCCGTCCTCGGACGCCGCCGAGCAGTACCTGAGCGACCTCAACGAGCGGATCATGACCGACCTCCAGCTGGACGGCCGCGTCTACATCTCGAACGCGGTGCTCGGCGACCGGTTCGTGCTGCGGGCGTGCGTCGTCAACTTCCGCACCGAGGCCGCGGACATGGACGCGGTGCTCGAGGTGGCGGAGGAGATCGGCGCGAAGCTCGACGCCGAGCTCCGCCCGGCCGCCCTCGCCGGACGGGGCTAGGCCCCCGGCGAGGGGGTCGTTTTCGGTGGCGTTCGGCGTGGCGGCGATCTCGGCGAGCATGCCCTCCACGGCCGCGCGGTGGGCGCCGTCGGGCGCCGCCGTCAGGTACGCGCGCAGCGGGGCCTCGGCCGCGGCGGGACGATGCAGCCCCCGCAGCAGGATGACCCCCTCCTGGTACAGCGCCTCCGGATACGTCGGGTCCACGACGAGTGCCTGGCTCACCTCGGCGAGCGCCTGCCTGGTCCGCCCTTGCGCGAACAGCGAGTACGCCATCCCCGTGAGCGCTTCCGCGTTGGAGGGGTCCAGCTGCAAGCGCCTCGCTGTACTGCAGGGTGGCGAGCCCGGCCATGCCGGCGTCACGGTAGCGCTCCGCCAGATCGAGCCGAGCCGCGACGTCGTGCGGGTGCTGCTGCACGCGCTGCTGGAAGAACGCGAGCGTGTCCGAGGTGGAGTCGCCCGTGATCGGCTGCGCCGCATCACGATTGCGGACCGATCCCGCCAGCAGGACCGCGACGGCGACGGCCACGGCGACGCTCACCACCACGACCCGGGCGCGCCCGCGCGCCGCGCGGGGCGCGGGATGATGGCCGTTGGGCGAGACGGCCTCGCGAAAGGCCGACAGGCCGTCCTCTCCGCCCTCGCGTGCGTCGATCGCACGCAGGACCGCCACCGCCCGCCGTTCGGTGTCGCGCCGGAGCGACCGGTACTCGTCGTCGCCCAGCGCCCCGGTGGTGTGTTCGTCCTCCAGCTCGCGGAGGGACGAGAGCAGCAGGTCCCGTTCGTCCTCCAGCGGATCGGCCAGGGGCTCGATCGCCGGGCCGCGCCCGCGGCCGAACGGCCGGAGGATCCCGGCGGCGGCGACGGCTGCCATCAGCCCCGGACACGAGCAGCAGAACGGCGGTCACTCGTCCTCCTCGCCGTGCGCGGCCAGCGCGCGCTCGAGCAGCCTGCGGTCCGCGGGTCCCAGCTCGTCGCCGAGCGTCGCGCTCGCCGGTCGCGCCCGCCGGCGCTGCCCTGCCGCCGCGCGTCCAGCGGACACCGACACCACGGCGACGACGATCCCGGCGCCCAGCAGGAGCGCGGGCAGGATCCACGATCACGAGCGAGACCCCGTGCCGGGGCGGGCTCATCAGGATCCAGTCGCCGTATGCGGCCACGAACTGGGCACGGATCGCGGCCGGCGGCGTCCCTTCGCGCAGCTCGGTCCCGATCTCGGTCCGCATCTCCCGGGCCAGGGCCGACGGGCGAGTCCGCCACCGACAGGTCCTGGCACACGGGGCATCGCAGCTGCGAGGCGACGGCCCGGACGCGGTCCTGGAGCGACGAGGACGGCGGCGAGTCCGACGCACGATGACGATCGTCAGCGCCCCCGCGGCGGCGACCAGCGCCACGGCCAGCGCCAGACCGGCCAGCGGCCGGCGTGTGCGGTCGTGCGCCGTATCGCCCATCACGGCTCCCGGGCAGCGCGGGCGATCGCGCGTGAGAGCGGCGTGTAGGCCACCGGGCCGATGGTCTTGGCGACGATCCGGCCGTCCGGTCCGATCACGAACGTCTCCGGCACGCCGGTCACGCCGTAGTCGATCGCCGTCGCCGAGCCGGGGTCGGTCAGCAGCGGCCACCCCACCCCCATCTGCCGCGCGTACGACCGCGCGGCGCCCTCCTGATCCTCGAAGCTCACGCCCAGGAACACGACCTTCTGGTCGCGGTAACGGTCGAACGCCATCTGGAGCGCGGTGTGCTCGACCCGGCAGTCCGCGCACCACGACGCCCAGAAGTTCAGGACCACGACCTGGCCGCGGAGGGCTCGCAGCGAGAACCCGCTCCCGCCGTCGATCGAGTGCAGGTCGAACGCCGGCGCGGCCTTGCCCTCGAGCACCGGCTGCACCACCGACGGGTCGCGGCGCAGCCCGAACGCGAACAGTCCCGCGATGAGCGCCACCGACACGAGGACGACCGCCGCGGGGACCCACCGCCGGCGGGAGGACTCCGTCCCGAGCTGGGTCGGGTGACGGGCGGGAGTCTCGTTCACCGGGCCACCCATCAGCCCACCCCCGCGAGCGCCCGCTCGTGCACCGGCGGCAGCGGCAGGGCGCCACCGCGCCGCCCCGGCCAGAACGCCAGCAGGCCGCCGAGCGCCATGATCCCCAGCCCGATCCACAGCCACATGACGCCCGGGTTCAGGAACAGCCGGAACGTCGCCGTCCGGCCGTCGCCCTCGAAGGAGACCACGGAGGTGTACAGGTCCTTCAGCACGCCGTACTGAATGGAGGGCGTCCCGATCGGCTCGGACGCGGCCGGGTACAGGTTGAGCGACGGGTTGACCGTCCCGGCGTCGCGGCCGCCGCGCGTGACCTTCACGTCGGCGATCAGGACGACGCGCTGGGGCTGCCGGACGACGCGCTCGCCCTGGTACCGCAGCGAGTAGCCGGCGAACGCCGTGGCCTGACCCCGCGACAGCGTCACGTCGGTCCGGTGCGCGAACGACGACGAGACCGCGATGGCCATCGCCGCGATCGCGACGCCCACGTGCACGACGTAGCCGCCGAAGCGGCGCCGGTCGCGCGCCGCGGCCGGCGCCACGGACGCGAGCACCCCGCGCTTGGTCGCGCGACCGTACGCGCGGACGCTGCGCACGACCTCCTGGACGTTCGCCACCAGCACGAACACGGCGAGCCCCAGCGTCAGCAGCACCGCCGCGTTCCACAGCCCGGCCACGGCAAGGGCCAGCATGACGACGGCCCCCGCCAGCGCCGGCACCGCGACGCGGCTGCGCAGCCGTTCGCCGCTCGTCCGACGCCACGACAGCAGCGGCCCCACGCCCATCAGGAACAGCAGCAGCAGGAAGACCGGCGCGGTGCGTCTCGACGAAGTAGGGACCGCCCACCGTGACCTGCCGGTTGGTCGGTCGCTTCGACGAACAGCGGGAAGATCGTCCCGACCAGGACGACGAGCATGAGCACCAGCAGGCCGAGGTTGTTGCCCAGGAACGCGGACTCGCGCGACAGCGACGGCGTCGAAGCGCCCCTCGGTCCGAAGGCGCCAGGCGCGCAGCGCGATCAGGCCGAATCCACTCGCGAGCACGAGCACCAGGAACCCCAGGTACAGTCGGGCCGACCGCGGACTGGGCGAACGCGTGGACGGACGACAGGATGCTGCCGCGCGTGAGGAACGTGCCGAACGTGGTCAGCGCGAACCCGCCCACGACCAGCGAGAGGTTCCACACCTTCAGCATGCCCCGCCGTTCCTGCAGCATCACCGAGTGCAGCAAGGCGGTCGCCATCAGCCACGGCAGCAGCGCGACGTTCTCGACGGGGTCCCACGCCCAGTAGCCGCCCCACCCCAGCACGCCGTACGACCACAGCGCGCCGAGCATGCAGCCCGACCGTCAGGAAGATCCACGACGCCAGCGTCCACCGGCGCGTGATCCGGATCCACGCGTCGCGACAGGCGGCCGGTGATCAGCGCCGCCATCGCGAACGCGAACGGCACGGTGAAGCCGATGAACCCCAGGTACAGGAACGGCGGGTGCACGGCCATCAGCGGGTGGTTCTGCAGCAGCGGCAGCGGCCCCCGTCCATCGGGCGGCGCGACCGCGAACGCGGCGAACGGCCGCGTCGGGCCCAGCACCAGGATCAGGTAGAAGATCTGCACGACGTACAGCACCATGAGCACCCACGGCAGCGTCTCGGGACGGCGGCGCCGGAACCGGAAGGCGACCGCGGCGATGTAGCCCGACAGGATCAGGTTCCACAGCAGCAGCGATCCCTCGTCGGCCGACCACAGGGACAGGACCTTGAAGAACACCGGCGTCTCGCGACTGGAGTTCTCGAAGACGTAGCGCGATCGAGAAGTCGTTGGCCAGGATGGCCGCCACCATGACGACGTTCGCGGCGAGCACCAGCACGAACAGCGAGTAGGCGCTGGTGCGGGCGCTCTCGACCAGCAGCGTGCGGTCGCGGCGCGCGCCGATCACCGACGCGGCGACGCCGTACGCCGCGACCGACAGCGACAACGCGAGCGCGAACGTCCCCAGGCGGTCCACGCTCAGCCGCCCCCTGCCAGGTTCGCCGCGGTCGGCGTCTGGCCGGGCTTCGGCGGTTGATACACGCCGTTGTGCTTCACCAGGACGGTGTCGGCGTGGAAGGCACCGTCGCGGCCGTACGCGCCCTCCACGACGACGCCCCTGGCCGTCCCGGAACAGCGCGGGAACGCCGCCGGTGTCCACGACCGTCATGCGCGTCGTCCCGTCCGTCACGACGAAGCGAATGGTCGACCCCACGTGCTGAACCGAGCCGGGCACGACGTAGCCGCCCAGCCGCGCCCGCTGGTCCACGTCGGGCGTGGCCAGGACCTCAGTGGGCGTGCGGTAGTACACGAGGCTGTTCCGGAGCCCATTGAACCCGACCCAGGCAAGGCTGCCCACGATGAGGGCGAGCGCCACGACGATGCGGCCGCGCTTCACCGCGCTCGCTTCAGGACCGGTCGTCGCGCCGGGCGGCGACCGCCTCCGCCAGCTGCCGGGCGCGCCGCGCCCGCCCGAACAGGAGCAGCACGTAGCCGCCCAGCGCCGCGCCGGTGATCAGGTATCCCGCCAGGACGTAGCCGGCGCTATGCACTGGGAACGACCTCCTCGCCCGGCTCGGACACGCGGGGACCGGCCGGCGGAGGCCCGAGGCGCGGCGACAGCGCCTCGCCGAGCGCCCGGTCCTCCAGGCGCCCCACGCGCAGGCGCAGCGTGACCAGGTAGGCGTACAGGATCGTGAACGCGACCACCGCCACCAGCAGGGTGGTCAGCATGATCGGGGCCATCGTGGTCTCGCCCAGCAGCCGGACCGAGGGCCCCTGGTGCAGCGACGCCCACCAGGTGACGGACATCTGCACGATCGGCACGTCCAGGAATCCGATGATGCCGATGACGGCACACCAGCGCGCGCGCCGTACGGGAGACTCGGGGAGGCGTCGCACGGCCAGGTAGCCGAGGTAGATCAACAGCAGGATGGTGGTCGTGGTGATGCGCGGATCCCAGGTCCACCAGGCGCCCCAGACCGGCTTGCCCCACAGCATGCCCAGGACGATCGTGAGCGCGGTGAAGACCACCCCGACCTCGGCCGAGGCCGCAGCCAGCCGGTCCCACCGGATCCTGCCGGTGCGTCAGGTAGGCGATCGACGCGACGAACACGATGAAGAACGACAGATAGGCGAGCCACGCGGACGGGACGTGGACGTACATGAGCCGCTGGACGTTCCCCTGCTCGGCGTCGGGCGGCGCGACCGCGAGCGACATGACCACGCTGGCGCAGAGCGCGACCAATGAGGCCAAGCCCAGGATGCGCTCGCCCGACCTGCCGGTGGCCTTCCCCATGATGCGCTCGCCGGCGGTGACGGCCACGTCAGTCCTCCATCAGGTATTCGAACACCAGGGTGCCGGCGGCCACGAACACCACGTCGAACGCGACCATCAATCCGAGCCACGAGCCGGCCTGCGACCCAAGGCCCGAGACCGCCAGAGACGTCGACCGCACCCCGGCCAGCAGCACCGGTGTCACGAGCGGCAGGACCAGCAGCGGGAACACGGCCTCGCGGGCACGCGGCGACTCGGCGAGGACGCCGAACATGCTGCCGACGGCGGACAGACCGATCGTCCCCAGCACGAGCGCGGCGATCAGCACCCAGACGTCGCCGGCGAACGACAGGCCGAACAGCGCCGAGACCATCAGCACGATCGCCACCTCGAGCACCAGCAGCTGGAGAGCCACGGCCGCGGCCTTCCCCAGGAAGACCGCCGCCTTGTCGACGGGCGCCAGCAGCAGCCCCTCGAGTGCTCCGTCCTCGCCCTCGGCCTCGAACGCGCGCCGAAACGACAGGACCGCCGCGAACAGCATGGCGATCCACAACAGCCCGGGCGCGGCCTGCTGGAGCAGCGTCCTCCCGGGCCCGAGCGCCAGGCCGAACGCGATCAGGACCGTCGCAGCGAACGGCAGCGCCGTCCCGCCCCGTACCGGCCCCGCACCTCGATGCGGACGTCCTTCCCCGCGACGGCGAGCGTTTGGCGGGCGAACGTCACGGTGCCTCCCGGGGGCCGGCGTGCGCCGGATCGGAGGGGTCGGGGACGATCCGGCCGCCGTCCACGTAGATGGTCCTCGCGGCGGCGCCACCCCGGGTGCGGTCGTGCGTCGCCAGGATCACCGTCTCGCCTCGGGCCGTCGTGTCGGCGGCGAGGTCGTCGACGATCGCCTTGGCCTCCTCGTCGAGGCCCGCGTACGGCTCGTCCAGCAGCAGCAGCTCGGCGCCGGCGGAGCGACGCCCGGGCCACGGCGACGCGCTGGCGCATGCCCTGCGAGTAGCCGGCGACGCGGTCCCGGCGTCGCGGCGAAGACCCGACCTTCTCGAGCGCCTCGTCCACCCCTTCGATGGGGAGCCCGTACAGGCGGCACCAGAACCGGAGGTTCTCCCGGCCGGTGAGGTCCTCGTAGAGGCGCGTCCGGTGGCCGATCAGCTCCATCCGCGCTGCGGATCTCGTCGCGGCCGCGGACCAGGTCCGAATCCAGGACCGAGCCACGGCCGTAGGTCGGCGAGAGCACGGTCGCGATCACCCGCAGCAGCGTGCTCTTCCCCGCGCCGTTCGGGACCGCGCAACGACGAGCATCTCGCCGCGCGGGACGTCCAGGTCGACGCGGACGAGGGCGGGCGTCACGCCGAAGACCCTGGTGATTCCCGAGAGCGAAACGGCAGATTGCGACAGGGCCTCCGGCGACGGATTCCGGACGGTGAGCAGCGCGTTTGGGGTCGTGGATGCCACGGCGGGACAAGGCTATCGCACGGGCTGCCGTTACGGGTCCGGCGGGCCGCACTCGGCCAGCAGGTCCGTCACGCCGCGCTCGGCGACCAGGCGGACCGGCCTGCCGGCAGCGTCGAGCATGCTCGCCGCGACGGCGGCCCTGAGGCCGCTCGCGCAGATGACCCACGACTCGCGATCGCCCGGAACCTCGTTCAGGCGCTCGGGCACGTCGGCCACGAACGGCCGTGGCTGCCCGGATACATGCCCTCGCGGTGCTCGACGGGCTGGCGCACGTCCAGGATGAACGGGCTCGTACCGTCACGGAGCGTCCGACAGAGCTCCTCCACGCTGGCGACCGGATACGAGGAGATGGGGCGGTCCTCCGACTTCCAGGCGTCCACCCCGCCAGCCAGGAAGCCGAGCACCCGGTCGAAGCCGATCCGGAAGAGCTGCGTGACGGCGCGCTCCGCCGACGCCTCGGCGGGATCGGCAACGACGCAGCACCAGCGGCTGGTCCGGGGTGAACAGCCACCCGACGTACGCCGACAGCGACCCGCCGAGCTCGACGTTCACCGACCCGACCACGTGGGCCTCGGCGAACGCCGCGCGGTCGCGGGTGTCGACGAGCGCGCGCCTCCCGAGACCAGACGCTCGACCTCCCGCGGTGGGAGCGGTCGAACCGAGAGATCGTCGCCGACCACGGCGGGACCTGGCGCGATTGATCGGGGCCATGAACCGGTAGTACGAGGGGTGCCGCGGCAGCTCGTGGGTGCGCAACCGGACGAAGTCGTCCTCCTCGGCGACGACGAGCGACTGGTTGGCGAGGCGCTCGGCCCCGATGGTCGAGGTGCGCGCCCCTCCCCCGGAGCCCGCTGAGCAGAAGCTGCCGGCGCCGTGCGTTGGGAGCACGCGGACGCGCGTCGGGGAGCGCCAGCCAGGCGTCGCAGCGAACGAAACTGCGCACGGGTCAGCTCCTCGGTGCGGTCGGGACCCAGTAGGTCGGATCGGCCGGCGGCACCGACGATCAGGCTGCCGCCGGTGAAGACCGCCACGGGATCGTCGGCGCCGCCGGCCCGCACCACATACGAGAGGTGCTCGGGCGTGTGGCCCGGGGTGTGCCAGGCGGTGAGCGTGACGTCGCCGACTCGGATCTCGTCGCCCTCGGCCATCGCGCGATGCGGGAACGCGTAGCCGCCGCCTGCGGGGGCCGCGATCTCCGCCCCGGTCGCGGTCTCGGCCTCCAGCGCGCCCGAGACGTAGTCGTTGTGGACGTGCGTCTCCGCGACGTGCCGGATCGTCGCCCCCCGGGCCTCCGCCGTCGCCACGAATCGCCAGGCATCGCGCTGGGGATCGACGAGCACCGCCTCCCCCTCGGAGACCAGCAGGTAGCTGGTGTCCCCCAGCTCCACCGTGACGATGACGTCGAGTTCCGTGTCGCCTCCCCGCCCCACCCTACCCGCCGGGTTGCCGAGCCCGGGACCGCCGCACAGACTAGGGTTCGACCCGTGAGCGTCTCGAGGAGCGTTCGCGCCCGCCGGACCGGCACGGCTCGCACCGCGGCGGCCCCAGCCGCGGCGGGCGCGCCTGGCGGCCGCCGTCGCCTCACTGCTCGTGCTCTCCGCCTGCGACTTCGGCGCGCCCGCCGGTGCGTCCGAACAGGGGAAGTCGATCGCGCAGTTGTGGCGCGTGCTCTGGTACTTCGCCATCCCGGTCGGTGTCATCGTGTACGGGCTGATTCTCTGGTCGGTGTTCCGCTACCGCCGGCGGCCGCGCGACGACGGCTCGCTCCCGAAGCAGACGCGCTACGCCGTGGGACTGGAGATCACCTACACGCTCATCCCCGTCGTGCTGGTCGCCGCGCTGTTCGGATTCACGTATCACGCGGAGCAGAAGGTCGACCGCATCGACCCGCACCCCGCCGTGGTCGTGAACGTGGACGCCTTCCAGTGGCAATGGCGCTTCACGTATCCCGACGCCGGGGTCACGGTCGTCGGCACCCCGGGACGGCCACCGACGCTCGTCCTGCCCGCGGGAGAGACGACGCGCATCGTGCTGAGGTCGGCGGACGTGGTCCACGCGTTCTACGTCTCCGATTTCCTGTTCCAGCGACAGGCCATCCCGGGCGTGACGAACGTCTTCGACCTCACCATCCCCAACGCCGGCAGGTGGCCGGGCGCCTGCTCGCTCTACTGCGGCCTGGACCACACGTCCATGACGTTCGCGGTGCAGGCCCTGAGCCCCGCGGCGTTCGACCAGTGGCTCGCCGACCACGCGGGAGGGGAGGCATGAGCACGACGACGACCACCCCGCACGCCGAGTCCCACGACCGCCGCCTGGGGGTGCTCGGCTGGATCACCACGACCAACCACAAGCAGATCGGGTGGCTGTACCTGGGCGGGACGTTCGTGTTCTTCCTGGCCGGCGGCCTCCTCGCGCTGCTGATCCGCATCCAGCTCGCCCAGCCGGAGATGTCGTTCCTGTCCCGCCAGGCCTACAACGAGATCTTCACCATCCACGGAACGACGATGGTCTTCCTGGTCATCGCGCCCATCGGGCTCGGCCTGGCCAACTACTTCGTGCCGCTCCAGATCGGCGCGCCCGACATGGCGTTCCCTCGGCTGAACGCGCTGTCGGTCTGGCTGTTCCTGGGCGGTGGCCTGACCATCTACCTGTCGTTCCTGACGGCGCACGGTGCCGCGGCGGCCGGCTGGACGTTCTACGCGCCGCTGTCGCAATGGCCAGTACAGCCCCGGCCCGGGACCGACATGTGGATCATGGGGATCCTCGCCGTCAGCACGTCGTCGATCCTCACGGGGATCAACCTGATGGCGACCGTGTTCATGCTGCGCGCGCCCGGGATGACCATGTGGCGGCTGCCGCTGTTCACCTGGAACATGCTGATCACGTCGCTGCTGATCCTGGTGGCCTTCCCGCCGCTCACCGGCGCGCTGGCGTTGCTGTTCATCGACCGGCATTTCGGCGGGCACTTCTACGATCCGTCGGCGGGCGGCTCGGCGGTGCTGTACCAGCACCTGTTCTGGTTCTTCGGCCATCCCGAGGTCTACATCATGGCGCTGCCGTTCTTCGGGATCGTCACCGACATCATCCCGGTGTTCTCGCGCAAGCCGATCTTCGGCTACGCGGGATTCGTGCTGGCTTCCATGGCGATCGCGGGCCTGTCGATGGCGGTGTGGGCCCACCACATGTTCACGACGGGCGTCGTGGACAACCCCTTCTTCTCGGGGATGTCGTTCCTGATCGCCGTGCCCACCGGCATCAAGTTCTTCAACTGGATCGGCACGATGTGGCGGGGCAAGCTCACGTTCGAGACTCCCATGCTGTGGTGCATCGGCTTCCTGTTGAACTTCCTCATCGGCGGGATCACCGGCGTGATGCTCGCCTCGGCGCCGGTCGACTTCGACGTGAACAACACGTACTTCGTGGTCGCGCACATGCACTACGTCCTGGGCGGCGGCAGCCTGTTCGCCATCTTCGCCGGCGTCTACTACTGGTTCCCCAAGATGACCGGCATCCGGCTGTCGGAACGCATCGGCAAGCTCGGGTTCTGGTTCACGTTCGTCGGGTTCAACATGACGTTCTGGCCCCTGTTCGTCGTCGGGCTGCGCGGGATGCCGCGGCGCATCCAGACGTACCCGGCCAGCGCGGGCTGGACCGACCCGAACCTGCTGTCCAGCATCGGTTTCGGCGTGCTGACGATCGGCGTCCTGCTGTTCCTGGTGAACCTGGTGGTGTCGATTCGCAAGAAGGAGCCGGCCGGGGACGACCCGTGGGGCGGCTACACCCTGGAGTGGGTCACGACGTCGCCGCCGCCCGAGCACAACTTCAATTGGTTGCCGCCGATCCGGTCCGAGCGGCCGGCGTTCGACTGGCGCCACCGGAACGACCCGCCCACGGAACAGGCGCACGCTCGCGCGCCGGACGGACTGGGCTCGTGAAGACGTCGGTCCGCTTCCTGGTGCTGGCCGGCCTGTTCGGGATCGTGATCGGGATCGTCTACTGGTTCGTGGCGCAGGAGCCCGCCGGAACGACGCTGCTGATCCTGATGGGCGTCGCGCCGATGATCATGGCCTACGTCGTGTGGCGGCGCACCGAGGGGAAGCGGTTCCCCGAGGACGACGACAACGCCTCGTACGCGGACGACGCCGGCGACCAGCTGGGGCACTTCTCCGCCGGTAGCCTGTGGCCGTTCGTGATGGCGGGCGGCGTCCTGCTCGCGTTGCAGGGGTTCATCTACGGCGTCTGGCTGCTGTTCTCGGGCCTGCTGGTCTTCGCCTGGGCAACGATCGGCCTGATGCAGGAGAGCCGCGGCTAGCGTCTCCTTCGGCCGTCGAGAAGACCGTTCGACGTCGTCTGCGGAGCCTCGTCAGCGCCCTGCCGCCCCTCGGACCGAAGCCGACGTCGCGAGCCGGCGTCGCGACCCGTCGCACGGACGAGGGGCTCCGAGCGCCTCCGCCAGGGCCACGAATGCCGCGTCGTATGCGGTCAACGCATCGCGATAGCTCCCAGACCCTGTCTGCCAAGGGCGCATGGGGATACCGGAGGATGCCGAAGTCGTTCATGTCCTCCCGGGCTTCCTCCGCGCGGCTCAACGAGAGTTCCTTCCTCGCGACGAGCCCCCGCAGGGCGTGAAGGAACTCGATGTCCAACAGATGTGGCGCATGCAGCTCGTCGCGACAGGATTCGCTCCCGGAGCGGCTCGCTGTGCGGGCGGCCAACGACGGCCGCGCAACAGGGCGGACGTGTCGACGACGATCATGGCCGGTCTCGTCCGCTCCTGAGCCGCAGCCACGATCTCGCGGATGCCCACGCCTTCGCGGCGCGAGTCCGCCCTGCGAAGGACGTCGGCGATCGGCGGGCGATCGGCCACTCGCGTGATCTCCGCGAGCAGGTACTCAGAGAGCGATTGACCGGCAGCGGCAGCCCGGCTCTTCAGCTCTCGGTGGACCTCCTCTGGGACGTCACGAATCTGCACGCTCTTGTTCATCCTGGTCTGAGCCTAACATGCACTATGCATGTTAGCAATGTGATCTGCATCACGTTGCGGACGTCAGACGTCGACGCGGCCGCCCGTCCGCCAGTAGTCGCCGTGGTCGCGCGACAGGAACTCCTCGTCCACCAGGTAGCGGCGGAGCGTCGCGACGTCAGGGTGAAAGCGCTTCAACACCTGGTTCACCTGCCGCTCGGGGTAGTGGACGCCGACCTCGAACTCCAGCGCCAGGCGCTGGAGAACCACCAGCCGCTTCGAGCGCTTCACGGGAACCTCGACGAGCCGTCCGGCGCGGAAGTACTGGCGCAGCACCGACTCCTCTTCGTCGTCGGCGGCGCCGAGCGCCAGGCCCGGGTCGCGTGCCGGTCCGGCCGCCGCGGCCGCGGCGCGCAGCCCCCTCGCCTGCAACCGATACGTGCGCCGATCGGCCTCCACCGCGACGATCCCGACGCGGGCCAGCCGCGTCAGGTGCCGCTGGACGGCGTCCGTTCGGAGACCCAGTTCCTTCGCAACGACGGCCGCGGTCCCGGGCCCCCGTGCGAGCAGGCCGGCGACCGCCAACCGCGTCGGATCGGCGAGTGCCCTGAGTACCTCCTCGGGCGTTCCGACCGGGGACGCGATTCCGGCATCCGCACCCTCAGAGCCCGAGGCGCTCCTCCGCGCTCTCGAAGCCACCGCCCTCCTCCTCGGTCGTGTCGAACCCGCCGTCGGCGCGCCGCCGCACCGTGGTGATCTTCGACTCGCGCAGCGGATGCACGTCGCCCGCACGGAGCTCCCGGCAGACGTAGTACGTCACGAATAGCACGACGATGGGCAACGCGATCACCACGCCTCGGAGGATGCCGGTCACGCGTTCGACCGACAGGTCGAGGAGCGACGCCAGGACGTCGCTTCCTCCGGCGAGCGTCAGCACCGCGAGGAACGTGATCGTCGCGGCCCCTACCGCGGTGCGCCACGGCACGTCGCGCGGATACTGCAGCAGGTTGTGCTCGGCCTTGTCGCGCGTGAAGATCCGTTCGATCCACGGCCACAGGAACATAGCGCCGAATACGATCCCCGGCACGACGACGCCCGGAAAGAACGGCTCCGCCAGCTCGTGGCCGAACATCCGGATCTCCCAGCCCGGGAAGAGCCGGATCAATCCCTCCGTGAAGCCCAGGTACCAGTCGGGCTGGGACGCGCCGCTCGCCGTGATGGGGTCGTAGGGTCCGTAGAGCCAGATCGGGTTGATCTGCGCATTCCCGCCCATCAACGACAGGACGCCGAACAGCACGAAGAAGAGCCCGCCCGACGCGAACGCGTACCGCGGCCAGACGCGGGGGCCGCGGATCTGGTCCTCCTGCAGCCCGCGCCCGGGGAAGTTCGTGTGCTTCTGGCGCCACAGGATCGCGAGGTGCGCGCCCATCACGATCGCGATGGCGGCCGGCAGGATCATCACGTGCAGGATGAACAGCCGGTTGAGGATGTCGGGTGCCGGGTACTCGCCGCCGAAGAGCAGGAATGCCAGCCACGTCCCGACCAGCGGGACGGAGAGCGCGATGGAATAGGCGATCCGCAGTCCCGTCCCCGACAGCAGGTCGTCGGGGAGCGAGTAACCCGCGAACCCGATTCCGAGCGTGAGCAGCAGCAACGTCACGCCCAGCACCCAGTTCAGCTCGCGCGGGCGGCGGAACGCGCCGGTGAAGAAGACGCGCGTCGCGTGGAACACCACCGCCCCGGTCATCACCAGCGCGGCCCAGTGGTGGATCTGCCGGAACACCAGCCCGGCGCGCACCTCGAACGAGATGCGCATGACGGACTCGTACGCGCGCGACATCGTCTGCCCTTCGAGGGGCTTGTACGGCCCGCGGTAGATGACCTCCTTGACGTCGGGCACGTAGAAGAAGGTCAGGAACACGCCGGTCACGACGAGGATGAGGAAGCTGTACATCGCGACCTCGCCCAGCATGAAGGACCAGTGGTCGGGGAAGACCTTGCGCAGCGACTTCTTCGCGAAGCTGGCCGCCCCCAGACGCTCGTCGAACCACCGCAGCACCTTGGGGATGATCACGGTCCGTCACCCCGGTTCCAGAATCCCGGCCCGACGGGCGCGGTGAAATCGCTCTTGGCCACCAGGTAGCCCTCGTCGTCCACCTCCAGGGGCAGCTGCGGGAGCGGCCGCGCCGCGGGGCCAAACGTCGGCTGGGCGCCGTCCAGCACGTCGAACGCGGAGAAGTGGCAGGGGCACTGCAGCTCGTGCGTCTGCGCCAGGTAGAGGCCGACCGGACAGCCCGCGTGCGTGCACAGCTTCGAGTAGCAGACGTTGCCGTCGGGGGCGTCCTGGTTGCGGCCCTCGGGCAGGGCGAGCTGCGCCGGGTCGACGCGCACCAGGATGGCCGTCGAGTCGGCGCGTCGCGTGACCCCCTCGGGGAACACCGTCACCACGCCGTCCAGGTCCAGGTCGTCCAGCCGGATCGGCACCCCGTTCGCGTCCACCAGCCGCGTCCCGCTCGTCCAGGCCGTCTGGAACAGCGTCCGGCCGGGACTCGGCCCCAGCGAGCGGATCGGGAAGATGGCGGCGAGCCCCAGGGCGCCGAACGCCCCCACCAGCAGGCGCACGAGCATCGACCGCCGGCTGATCTCCCGTTCGCCCTCCAGGTAGGTGCGCTCGGCCTCGAGCTGCTCGGCCTCGGACGACTCGTGCTCGCCGCGGGGCTCGGTCACGATCTCCGGCGGGAACAGGTACTTGCCCCACAGGATCAGCGAGAAGCCGACGCCGGACAGGGCGACGAACAGGAGCGCGCCCTCGAGCTGCACCTGCCCGCCCAGCGCGTACAGGATCAGCAGGCCCACGCCGGCCGCGATCGACACCAGCAGCAGCAGCACCATGAGCCGCGACACGCGCCGCTCGTCGGGCCGCGGCGGATCGGCGGTCGGCGCGGGCGCGCCGTGCGCTCACGAGCGCTCCCCGATGAACCGCATCACGAGCATCACGGCGCCGAGCCCGATGGCCAGCCCGACGAACCCCTCCACGACCGGGCCGCCCAGGTTGAGCGACAGGCCGCCGCGATTGTCGGGCGCCCGCAGGTACAGCACGTAGCGCGCCAGCGAGTTGAGCTGCTGGTCCGAGATCACCGTCTGGTCGAACACCGGCATGGTCCCCGGGCCGATGCGAACGGCCTCACCGATCTGCGTCGGCGTGGCGTGCTTCAGGCTCGGCGCCGCCTCGGGGCCGACCGCCCCACCGTTGCCCGTCGCCCCGTGGCACGGCGCGCAGTTCAGCTCGTAGATGCGCTGGCCCTCGGAGAGGCTCCCGGCGGCGGGGCGCACGTTCGGGATCGGAGTCCCCTCTCCCGGTGCGCGCGCCACCAGGTACGCCGTGATGGCCGCGATCTCGGCCGGGCTCAACGTCGGCTCCTTGCGCACCGCCTGGGCGCCGGGCTGCGCCAGCGGCATGCGGCCTGTGGACATCATGAAGTCGTACGACGCCGGGCCGAGCCCGACGATGTCCGGCCCCTGCGCGGTGCCCGTCGCGTCGGCGCCGTGGCAGCTCGAGCAGTGTTCCTCGTACAGAAGCTGCCCCGCCGCCTCCAGGTCGGATCGGGCGACCGAGAGCGTGACGGGCGGCGTGCCGGCGCCGGCAGCACCGCCCCCCAGAATGGCGAGGGTCGCGGGAATCATGAACACGGCGAACAGGATCAGGAACGCGGCGACCCGGCGTCGCCGGCCGGTGCCCGGGTCGGGTTCGCCGCTCATTTGAGGAGGAAGAGGACGGCGAACAGGGCGATCCACACGACGTCCACGAAGTGCCAGTAGTACGTCGCCGCCTCGACGGCGGCGTGCTCCTTCGCGTCGTACGCGCCGGTGGCCGCGCGGCCGAGGACCACCAACATGACGAGCAGTCCGGCGACCACGTGCATGGCGTGGAAGCCGGTGAGCGTGTAGAACGCCGACCCGTACGCGTTCGTCTCGATGCCGAAGTTCGCGGTGAAGTAGTCCCAGAACTGCCCGCACAGGAACACGACGCCCATGACGATGGTCAGCCAGATCCACCGCTTCATCGAGGCGACGTTCCCCTGCTTGATGCGGCGATCGGCCGTCTGCATGGTGAAGCTCGACGCGACCAGGACGGCCGTGAAGATCGCCGGGCGCCACAGCGGGACGAGCTCGATGTCCGGGGGCGGCCAGACGATGGCGTCCGCGCGCAGCGTGAAGTACGTCGCCGAACAGCGACGCGAAGAACATGAGCTCGGAGCCGAGGAAGATGAAGATTCCGACGATGAGTAGCGGAGGTCGCTGCCGTCCGGGGGCGGCATGGGGAGCCGTGACGACCGGAGTCGACGCCTGTGAGCCCATCCGCCCCCTAGGCTAGTTAGGCGGCGGCCGTTCCACAAAGGTACGCGGCGTCCTCAGGGCGGTTGAGGTTTTCGACGAACCGGCCGGATGGATCGGCGGTGCGCCACTCGGATTCCTCGACGACCCGGACATCGAGCCCCTCGAGCGCGACGCGGACCGCCAACCTGCCCTCTTGGAGCGCGGCCTCGAACGAGGGCAGGGTCGTTCTCGAGTAGACCGCGTGCAGCGGCTCGACGCCGCGGGGTGAGACGGGCACCGCCGCGTCATGGGGTCCGATCAGCGACGCCAGCAGCCGAAGGACCGCCGGCGACGCGAACGGCATGTCCGCGGCCGCCACCGCCACCAGCTGATGCCTCGCGGCCTCGAGGCCGGCCACCAGACCGCGGAGCGGGCCGCTGCCGGGGATGGCGTCGGCGACCTGCGGCAGGCCGAGCCACGCCAGCCGCTCCCCGTCGCCCGAGGCCACGATCACCTCGTCGCACGCCTCTCGGAGCAGCCGCGCGACGCGCGCGGCCAGCGGCTCCCCTTCGAACAGGAAGTCCGGCGCCGTCTTGTCCCGGCCCATGCGGGTGCTGCCGCCACCCGCCAGCAGGAGGCCGCTCAGGAGGGGAGCATCGGCCACGTCTCGACCACCGTTCCGGGCTCCAGCCGCTCGACGTCCGGGCCGACCACCATCCACGCGTTCGCGCCGGCCATCGAGCCGAGCGACCCCGCGCTGTGCGGACCGAGCGGGCGAACCGTCGCGTGGGCGCCGCTCCCGCCGCAGCCACGCGCGAACCAGATGGAGGCGACCCGTCCGCTGCTTGAAGGCCTCGGTCAGCGTCGCCGACACCGACTCGCGGACGGCAGACCGTCCGAGCATCGTCGCCAGCGCGGGCCGCACGAACAGCTCGAAGGCGACCAGCGCGGACACGGGGTTCCCCGGCAGTGAGCACACGAGCGCGTCGTCGATCCGGCCGAGCCCGAACGGCTTGCCGGGACGGACGGCAACCTGGAGCACCCGGCCACCGGCTTCCTCCAGGATCGTGCGCATGTGGTCGCGGGGCCCCACGGAGACGCCGCCCACCGTGAGGACCGCGTCGGCAGATCGCGCCTCCTCCCGCAGCGATCGGGTCAGCGCGGCGGGGTCGTCTTCGACCGGCCCGCGCAGAAACGGCCGGCAGCCCATGGCCCCGAGCAGCGCGACGAGCGTCGGCCCGATCGCGTCGCGCACCTGCGCCTCGCCGAGGGTCTGGCCCGCCACCGCGACCTCGTCGCCGGTGACGATGACCGACACGCGTGGGCGGCGGTGCACGAGGACCCGCTCGAGTCCCTCCGCGGCCGCCACCGCCACCTGCCCCGGACCCACCGGCGTTTCGGCCCGCAGCAGGACGTCTCCCTTCGAGACGTCCTCGCCGGCGCGACGGACGTTCGTGCCCGTGTCCGCGGAGGCGGAGAACCGAACCGAGTCACCCGCATCCGTCGCCTCTTCGAGGCGGACGACCGCATCGGCCCCCACCGGCAGTGGCGCACCCGTTGCGATCCGCACCGCCGACCCGGCCGCCAGGGCGATCCCGCAGACGGCTCCGGCCATCGACGCGCCGACCACCGGGAGCGTCACGGGTTGGTCCGCCGCGGCGCCGGACAGATCCGATGCGCGCAGCGCGAAGCCGTCCATCGCGGCGTTGTCGAATCGAGGCAGCGGCTCGGCCGCAAGGACGTCATCGGCCAACACCAACCCGGCCGCGTCCGCCAGGGGCACCGACTCGGGAGGCAGCGGCCGCACGTCCTCCAGGACGCGCGCGAGCACGGCGTCGACCGACTCCAGGGAAGGGCCGCCGGGAGCGGCCGGGTTCGGCTCCATGAGCTCCGAGCATATGCCTGCCCGCGGAGGGCGAACCGGCCGATAATGGCTCCGTGGCACAGCAGGACGAACCCCTCCGCAGCAACACCACGTCCGAACGGATCCTCGCCGTGCGCGGCGACCAGCAGCTGGAACGCGCCGACCGCCTCGCCACCGAGGAGCCCATGGAGATCCAGGTGCGCGGCGCCGGCCAGGAGGTCGAGCGGGTGGCCGTCACCATGCGGACCCCCGGCAACGACTTCGAGCTGGCGGTCGGGTTCCTGTTCACGGAGGGGTTGATCCACTCCCGCGACGACGTCGACTCGGTCCGCTACTGCGAGACCGAGCTCCCCGAGCAGCGCTACAACGTCGTGACCGTTCGCCTGACCCGGCCGTTCGACGCGGGGACGTTCCAGCGGAACTTCTACGCGACGTCCAGCTGCGGCGTGTGCGGCAAGGCCTCGATCGACCACATCCAGCTCGAGTGCGCCCCGATCCCGCCAGGTCCGACGGTGGCACGCTCGGTGATCATCGGGCTGCCCGACGCCCTGCGCGCCGCGCAGCGCGTGTTCGAGCAGACCGGCGGCCTGCACGCGAGCGGCCTGTTCGACACCGACGGGAAGCTGCTGTCCCTTCGCGAGGACGTGGGCGCCACAACGCACTGGACAAGGTCGTGGGCGAGGCGATGCTGCAGGGCTCGCTCCCCCTCTCCGAGCAGGTGCTCCAGGTCTCGGGGCGAACGAGCTTCGAGATCGTGCAGAAGGCCGCGATGGCCGGCATCCCGATCGTGTCCGCGGTGTCGGCCCCGTCGAGCCTGGCGGTGGCGTCGGCCAAGCGGATGGGCATGACGCTGATCGGGTTCGTTCGCGGCGACCGATTCAACGTGTACGCCCACCCCGAGCGCGATCGAGCTCTGAGGGCGGGACCGGGCGCTACTCGGGGACAACAGGCCTCGACGCCGCCCTCGATCCGTTGTTGGGAACGAGGGCGGCTGACGAGACATTCATCCAGCGAGTTGGTGTTCCGCGCGGCGTGCTCGTGCGAGTCGTCAGCAGCCAGGGCCGCGACGAGCCCGACGACCACGACCGCAAGGACGCCGGCCTGCCACATCGAAAGCACGACCGCAGAGAGCTGGTCAACGGATCTGGGCGGGACCCACCTGCGGCAGGAACCCGAACCATCGCCAGGGCGGCCTCGGCCCGCTCCGTGGCGAGAAGCCATGCTCCCAGTGCCGGCCGCCACGACTGCGATACGCCGACCTGCACCGTTCATGTGCGCCTCCTCTGCACCGGGCGGCGTCCGTGTCGCCGCCCTCGTGACGTGAGAGATGATGGCCCCCCTCTATCCGCCCTCGCATTCCCGGTCAACGCGGCGGTCACGAGGGCGCCGGATCCTGTCTATTCCGGTCACCCCCCGTGCTAGCGTCATAGTTCACAGAAGGCGTGATCGCCGTGCGGTTATTTGATGCTTGGGCCCCTCGAGGTCCACACGCAGGGGCAACGGATACCACTGACTCCAGGACGGCAACATGCGCTCCTGGCGGACCTGCTGATCCACGCGGGTGTGGTCGTGTCGGCGGATCGCCTGATCGATGATCTCTGGGCTGAGGAACCGCCTGCGACCGCGGCACACCTGATTCAGGTGTACGTCTCGAGGATTCGAAAGCAATTGGGCGCCACCAACGGGTCTCCCCTGCTGACCACGCGGTCGCCCGGCTACCTCCTCGACGTCTCCCCGGAACAGACCGACGTCCATGATTTCCTGGAACTCGCGACCAGGGGCCGTGAGGAGCTCGCGGCCGGCGAGGCCGAGACCGCAGCCAAATTGTTCCGTGAGGCACTCGCACTCTGGCGCGGCCCGCCCCTTGCTGAGTTCACCTACGAGAGCTTCGCTCAGGGCGAGGTTGGCCGACTCAACGACCTTCGGCTGGCTGCGGTCGAGGACCGCATCACCGCAGATCTCGCACTCGGCCGGCACTCTGAGCTCGCCGGTGAGCTGAACTCGCTTGTCCGCGAGAACCCACTCCGGGAGCGCTTCCGTCTCCAACAGATGCTCGCGCTCTATCGCGATGGCCGCCAGGCAGAAGCACTCCAGGCGTACCGGGACGCGCGCGAGGCGCTGGCCGAGGATCTCGGGATCGATCCGGCGCCGGAGTTGCAGGAGATGGAACGGGCGATTCTGCGTCAGGATCCTTCGGTCGCCTGGACGGATGAACGTCCTGATACGACGGTGTTGGAGGCAGTTCCGACGGAGACATTCTCCGCGCCCCAGCAGGCCGTCGCGCCTCGCCGTCGACGGCCCACGCGGCGCCGAGTCGTTGCCATAGCGGTCGCACTGGCGCTCATCGCCGCACTCATCGCGGTGCCGGTGCTGCTCACGCGGGGGCCTTCGCTGGCGGGCGTTCCGACGAACTCCATCGGCAGGATCGACCCCGCAAGCGGGCGGATCGTCGAGGCCCTCGCGCTGCACCTGGCTCCCGGCGCGATGGCAGAGGGCCACGGCGCCCTGTGGATCGCTCACCCCGACGACGGGCGTGTCACCCGGGTCGACCCGCGGACCGGCTCGATCACCGACACGATCCCGGTGGGCGGTGAGCCGTCGGCGGTCGCGGTCGGCGACGGAGGCGTCTGGGTGACCGACGAGACGGGGCCGATCGTGGACCTGATCAGCCCGGAGACCAACGACGTCGTGGGCCGATACCGAGTGGGAACCGGGCCTGCGGGCGTCGCGCTGGGGTTCGGGTCCGTTTGGGTCGCGAACCGCCTGGATGGAAGCGTGACGCAACTCGACGAGAGCACCGGCACACAGCTGAAGCGGATCCCGGTGGGCGAGTCCCCGACGGCGGTCGCCGTCGGGGCCGGCGGCGTGTGGGTCGCCGACTCCGGAAGTGACAGGGTCCTGGAAATCTCCCCAAGACGGACGAGGTCGTGCAGTCGGTGCGCGTCGGGAGCGATCCGGAGGCGATCGCCGTCGGGGCCGGCGGCGTGTGGGTCGCGAACGCGCAGGACGGGACGGTGTCACGCGTCGTGCCGGCGACTGCAAGCGTCGGGCAGACACTTGCGGTCGGTGCAGGCCCATCGTCGATCGCCATCTCCGGGCAGACGGTCTGGGTCACGAATCAGTTCGACGGGACCGTGAGTCGGATCGACGCGTCGGCGACGGGCCAGGCGGAGCCGATCCGTACCCGAAGTGCCCCCGTGGGGTCCGTCGTTGTCGACGACGACCTGTGGGTGGCGGTTCGGGGCTCCCTGACGAGCCACCGGGGCGGCACGCTCCGGGTCGTCAGCGGCAGCAAGTTCTTCCCCGGCATCGAGCCCACGTTCTGGGAACTCCACACGTGGCAGGTCCTGACGATGACCAACGATGGGCTCACGGCGTTCAAACGGGGGGCAGGCGGAGGAGGGACGAAGATCGTGCCCGATCTGGCGACGGCGCTGCCCATCATCACCGCGGGCGGCACGGTCTACACCTTCCAACTCCGGGCCGGGCTCCGCTACTCGACCGGCGCCCAGGTCCTCGCGGGCGACGTCCGGCGTGCGCTCGAGCGCGGCTATCAGGTCCCCAACCTGTACTTCCCCAAGCGCAGCAGCGAGTCCGGGCTTCTACGACTTCATCGTCGGGGCGGCTGCATGCATCCCAAGACGCCGCACGCCCCCCGGTATCCAGGTGCGATCTCTCGGAGGGGATAGACACCGACGACGATGCGGGGACGATCGTCTTCCACCTGACGCAGCCGGACCCCGACTTTCTCCAGAAGCTCGCCGTTCCGTTCGCGTTCCCGGTGCCGGCGGGCGTGCCGATGTCGGAGCCCCGTGACCGAGCCCGTCCCGGCCACCGGCCCGTACCGGATCGAGTCGTGGGACCCGAAGGTGGGCATGACGCTCGTGCGCAACGATGCGTTTCACGTGTGGTCGCAGGCCGCGCAGCCGGACGGGTTCCCCGACCGCATCCAGTTCACCTCCGGTGTCTCACGCGGGCAGCAGGTGGAGGACGTCGAGAGCGGCCGCGCGGACTGGATGATGGACGTTCCGCCCAACGACGACCCTGCCCACCCTCACCACCAGGTTCGCGGGCCGGGTCCACCCGTACCTCTCGATCTGGAGCACGCTTTCTCGACCTCAACACGGCCGTGCCTCCCTTCGACAACGTTCTGGCCCGGCAGGCGGTGAACTACGCGTTCGATCGAGCCGCTACGTTGCGGCTCGCGGTCGGCCAGACGGCGGGCCGGATCACCTGCCAGCTTCTGCCGCCCAACTTCCCCGGATACAAGCCGTACTGCCCGTTCACCGTGGATCCCGACCCGTCGACCGACGCATGGAGCCGGACCGGATATGGCACGGGCGCGGCGCCTCGTGGAGTCGCTCCGGGACACGGGGGGACGAGGTCGTGGTGTCCTTCAACCCGAACTCGCCGAACGCAGATGACTTCGCTGACTACGTCGTTCGCTTACTCCGGTCGCTCGGGTACCGACCCGTCCTGAATATTGGACGCCGCGAGAGCTATCCGTACGGCGTTTCCCTCTCCGGCCCGGCCTCAAGGCGTTCGTGGACGATTGGGGCTACGGACTACCTCGCCGCGGGGGACTTCCTGCAAGCCGTTCAAGTGTGGCTCGCCCGCCAACGCGACGCGGATATGCGACTCGACGAGTCGAACAGGGCGATCGGGCGCGCGACCGAGGCTCAGATTTCCCAGCCCGAACACGCGAGTGAGCTGTGGGCGTACGCCGACCACCTCGTGGTCCGGCTCAGTCCGCATGTGGACTTCCTCAATCAGGCTGGGATCGACTTCCTATCGGAGCGCGTCGGGAACAACCAGCACAGCATGGAGTGGGGGCTCCTGCTCGACCAGCTGTGGGTCCGCTGAGAGGGAGAATCGAGCCCACCGATCTACCGAGGCGAACGGCTTGAACGGCGGTTTAGACTTTCCCCCGGTAACGGTCGTAGCCAAAGGGAGGTCGCGCAGCATGCCGCAGCGCTACACCCGGCTGACCGAGCCGCTCGTCCGGGAGGACGGCGCCCTGCGCGTCGCCAGCTGGGACGTGGCGCTCGATCGGGCCGCGGCAGGGTTCCGGACGGCGGTCGAGAAGCAGGGACCGCGGACGTTCGGGATGTTCTCCTGCTCGAAGGCCACGAACGAGATGAACTTCGTCGCACAGAAGTTCACCCGCTCGGTCATCGGCAGCAACAACATCGACAGCTGCAACCGCACCTGACACGCTCCGAGCGTCGTCGGTCTGGCGACGGTCTTCGGTGCCGGTGGCGGTACCAGCTCATATGAGGAGATCGAGAACACGGACGTCATCGTCCTGTGGGGCTCGAACGCGCGGGAGACGCACCCGATCTTCTTCCATCACGTCCTGAAGGGGATCCGGAACGGGGCGCGCCTCTACACGCTCGATCCGCGCCGCACCACGTCGGCCGAATGGGCCGACGTGTGGCTCGGCCTCGACGTCGGCACCGACGTCGCGCTGGCGAACGCGGTCGGCCGGGAGATCATCGCGGCCGGCCTCGTGAATCACGCGTTCGTCGACCACGCCACGACCGGCTTCGAGGAGTACCGCGCGGCCGTCGAGCCGTACACGCTGGAGTACGCCGAGCGGACGACCGGCGTCCCGGCCGAGGCCATCCGCGAGCTCGCGCACGCCTACGCGAAGGCCGACCGGGCACAGATCTGCTGGACGCTCGGGATCACGGAGCACCACAACGCAGTGGACAACGTGCTGGCGCTGATCAACCTCGCGCTGCTGACCGGCCACGTGGGCGCTACGGCAGCGGCCTGAACCCGCTGCGCGGCCAGAACAACGTGCAGGGTGGCGGCGACATGGGCGCCATCCCGAACAAGCTGCCGGGATTCCAGGACATCGAGAAGGACGCGGATGCCCGGGCGCGCTTCGAGGCCGCGTGGGGAACGCCGATCGTCCCGACGTACGGCTACACGCTGACGCAGATGTTCGAGGCGATGGAGGAAGGGAAGCTCACGACCGTGTACGTCGTCGGCGAGAACCCCGCGCAGTCCGAGGCCGACCAGCACCGCGCCGTGAAGCTGCTGGAGGGGCTCGAGCACTTGGTCGTGCAGGACATCTTCCTGACGAAGACGGCGCAGATGGCCGACGTGGTGCTGCCGGCGGGCGCGACGTGGTGCGAGGCCGAGGGGACGGTGACGTCCAGCGAGCGGCGCGTCCAGCGCGTGCGCAAGGCGCTCGATCCGCCGGGGAACGCGCGCGACGACATCTGGATCATCTGCGAGATCGCGAGGCGGCTCGGCCACGACTGGGGCGATCCGACCGCCGAGCAGGCGTGGAACGAGCTGCGGTCGCTGTCGCCGATGCACGCGGGCATGAGCTACGCGCGGCTGGAGGAGCTGGGCGGCATCCAGTGGCCGTGCCGGGACGAGAACGACCCCGGCGCGCAGTTCCTGCACGGCCGGCTGTGGCTGTCCGGCGAGGCAGGGCGAGAAGGCGCCGATCAGCGTCGTCCATCACGACCCGCCGGTGGACGAGCTGAACGAGGAGTACCCGATCCGCCTGACGACCGGCCGGCGCCTGGACTCCTTCAACACGGGCGTGCAGACCGGCGGGTACTCGTCGCCGCTGCGGCGCGGCGAGACGCTGGACCTGGCACCGGAGGACGCCGCGTCGTACGGGCTCGAGGAGGGCGAGCACGTCCGCGTGACGTCGCGGCGCGGCACGGTCATCGCGCCGGTGCGGATCGACCCGGGGCTGCGGCCGGGGCTCGCGTTCATGACGCTGCACTTCCCGGACGACGTGGCCGTCAACCTGCTGACGATCGACGCGACCGATCCGAAGTCGGGCACGGCCGAGTTCAAGGCCACCGCGATCCGCATCGACATGCTGTCCGCGAGCGAGCTGGAGGCCCACCTGGCGGCGATAGCAGCCGGGAACGGCGGCGGCAACGGCGCGCGTGGCAACGGGCGCCGTTCCCGGGCGGACGAGTCCGTGGCCCCAGGGACCGGCTGAGGAAACCGCTCTTGGACCTCCACCTGCTGCCCGCACCCCCGACCGACGACGAGCGCGATGCCGTCGACGCCCTGCTCGGCCCGCCCGAGAGCGGCTGGGAGGGCGGCGCGCGCCGCGACGTCGACGGCCACATGGCCCGTGGAGGTCACGCGGCGCGCGACCGCCGGACGATGCTGCTGCCGGCGCTGCACGCACTCCAGTCGCGCGTCGGATGGATCAGCGAGGGCGGCCTCAACTACGTCTGCCGCCGCCTGGAGGTGCCCCCCGCCGAGGCGTACGGCGTCGCGAGCTTCTACGCGATGTTCTCGACCGAGCAGCGCGCGCCGACGGTCGTGCACGTGTGCGACGACATCGCGTGCCGGGCCAACGGCGCCGAGGAGCTGTGCGGAACACTCGAGCGCGAGTTCGGCCCGGCCGGAGTATCGCGGGAAGGCGCCACGTGGCTTCGCAGCCCCTGTCTGGGCGTGTGCGAACTCCCTCCGGTCGCGCTGATCCAGAACGCCGGCGCCCAACGCGGTGACTGGGCCTGCGCCCACGCGGCGCCGGACGCCCTGCTCGGCATTCTCCGCCATGAATCGAGCACGTCGTACCGCCCGGTCGCGACTCCTCGCGAGATGCAGCAGGCACCCGGGAGCGATCCCGGCCTGGGCGTCACACCCAGGCTGCTTCGCCGGCTCGGCGAGTACGACCCCGCATCGCTGGATGGCTATCGCGCCCACGGCGGATACGAGTCGCTGCGGCGAGCCGTGCAGCTCGGACCGGACGGCGTCGTCCGCGAACTCAAGGACGCCAAGCTGCTCGGTCGGGGCGGCGCGGCGTTCCCGACCGGCGTCAAGTGGGAGGCGGTCGCGAAGCAGACCGTCCGACCCCACTACTTCGTGTGCAACGCGGACGAATCCGAGCCGGGAACGTTCAAGGACCGCGTGATGATGGAGAGCGACCCGTTCGCACTCATCGAGGCACTGACCATCGCCGGCTACGCGACGGCGAGCGAACTCGGCTACCTGTACATCCGCGGCGAGTACCCGCTGGCGCACGAGCGGCTGCGCGGAGCCATCGACGAATGCCGCACGCGCGGACTCCTGGGCGACGACGTCATGGGCGAGGGCTTCCGATTCGACATCGACCTGCGGCGCGGCGCCGGGGCCTACATCTGCGGCGAGGAGACGGCGCTGTTCAACTCCATCGAGGGCAAGCGCGGCGAGCCGCGCAACAAGCCGCCGTTCCCGGTCGAGCGCGGCGTGTTCGACAAGCCGACCGGGATCAACAACGTTGAGACCCTGCTGAACGTCCTGGAGATCCTCCGCATCGGTGGGCCGGCGTACGCGCAGACCGGCACGCCCGACTCCACCGGCACGCGCCTGTTCTGCCTGAGCGGGTGCGTCGAGAAGCCCGGCCTGTACGAGGTCGAGATGGGAACGACGCTTCGCGAGCTGCTGGAGATGGCCGGCGGCGTCCGCGACGGGCGGCCGCTCCAGACCATCCTGCTGGGCGGCGCGGCCGGGATGTTCGTCACCCAGGACGACCTGGACCTGAAGCTCACGTTCGAGGACGCCCGGGCCGCCGGCGTGTCGCTCGGCTCGGGAGTCGTCATGGTGTTCGACGACACCGTGGACCTGGTCGACATCCTGCTGCGCATCGCCTCCTTCTTCCGCGACGAGTCGTGCGGGCAGTGCGTGCCGTGCCGCGTCGGGACCGTCCGCCAGGAGGAGGCCATCCGTCGTCTGGCGTCCGAGCGCCCCCGCGGCTCGCGGGAGCAGGAGATCGCTCTGTTGGGCGAGATCGCGCAGGTCATGCGCGACGCCTCGATCTGCGGCCTGGGCCAGACCGCGGCCAGCGCCGTGCAGTCGGCCGTCGCCCGCCTCGGCGCCTTCGGCGGGGCGGTGACGACGTGACCGGTGTGATGGTGGACCCGCCCCGGCGCATCGTCGAGATGACGATCGACGGAGAGACCGTCCGGGTGCCCGAGGGCACGACGATCCTCGAGGCCTGCCGCGGCCGGGACATCGACACGCCGACCCTCTGCTACCTCGAGAACCTGACGCCGGTGAACGTCTGCCGCGTCTGCGTGGTCGAGGTCGAGAACTCGCGCGTGCTCGTCCCCGCATGCTCGCGGAAGGTCGAGAACGGGATGGCGGTGAAGACCGACAGCGATCGCGTGCGTCTATCGCGACGAATGGTGCTCGAGTTCCTGGGCTCGTCGGTGGACCTCGAGCTCACGTCGCCGGAGGTCATGCGGTGGGTGGAGGAGTACGGTGCCGCGCCCGACCGCTACGGGCCGCGGACCCAACCGGCGGAGGCCGGCGAGCGCGACGAGCGGCACCCCGGCCACCACCACGAGCCCGACGGCGAGGCGGCCGAGACCGTCGCCCAGCCCGTCAAGGTCGACAACGACCTGTACGTCCGCGACTACTCGCGCTGCATCCTCTGCTACAAGTGCGTCGAGGCGTGCGGCGTGGACGCGCAGAACACGTTCGCCATCGCGGTGGCCGGCCGTGGGTTCGACGCCCGAATCTCCACCGAGTACGCGGTGCCGCTCCCCGATTCGGCGTGCGTCTACTGCGGCAACTGCATCGGCGTGTGCCCGACCGGGGCGCTGATGTTCCGTTCCGAACACGAGATGCGCGAGGAGGGGACCTGGGACGAGTCGCAGCAGACCGTCACACAGACGATCTGCCCGTACTGCGGCGTGGGCTGCAACCTGGAGCTCCACGTGCAAGACAACGACATCGTCAAGGTCACCTCGCCCATGGACCACTCCGTCACGAACGGCCACCTGTGCATCAAGGGCCGGTTCGGCTTTCAGTTCGTCCAGAACAGGGAGCGCGGTACGCTGGCCGAATGAGCGGCTGGCGGATTGCCCGCATCGGCGGTGTCGACGTGCGCGTCGACCCGTCGTTCCTGATCATCGTGTTCCTGCTGGCCACCAACATCTATGTGGGGCTCCAGGACCCGTTCCGCTTCCCGGTCCTGTCGCGAACCGCACTGAACTCGCTGGCCGTCCTGTCGGCCTTTCTGTTCTTCCTCTCGATCCTGGCTCACGAGCTCGCGCACGCGGGCGTGTCCCGCGCGAGGGGCATCCCAGTGCACGGCATCGTCCTGTACATGTTCGGCGGCGCCACGTACGCGGAGGAGCGCGGAGCGTCCGACGAATTCCTGACGACGGTCGTGGGGCCAGCCACGAGCGCCGCGCTGGGCGGCGTGTTCATCTGGCTCCACCAGGTGGGCAACCTCGACCCGGGGCTCGACTTCGTGGTGCTGAACCTCGGCCGGTGGAACCTGCTGTTGGCGATCTTCAACGCCGTGCCGATCTTCCCGCTGGACGGCGGACGGCTCCTGCGCTCCGCGATCTGGGGGCTCACCAAGAACCGCTACGAAGCGACGGTCATCGCGGCGCGCACCAGCCAGGCCCTGAGCGCCGTCCTGATTGCGTACGCGGTCGCCCGGACGCTCCGCGAGCAGGACTTCGGATGGCTGTGGATGGGGTTCATCGGCGTGATGCTCTTCCGTACGGCGACCGGGGCGCTCACGGACTCGCGCCGCCGCCGGGCGCTCGACACCGCGACGGCCGGGCAGGTCATGAGCCCGCCGCCGCCGGTCGTTCCGTCCCAGCTGTCGGTCGGCGAGGCCCGGGCCCGATTCCTGGACGGCCATGAAGGCGAGGCCTTCCCGGTGGTCACCGACGGCGCGATCGTGGGGTTCGTGTCGCTCACGACCGTGCAGGGCGTTCCGCCCGATCAGCCCGTCGTGACCGCGGCGGTCCCGCCCACGTCGGTCGCCACGGTCGGCCGCGGCGACTCGATGGACACGGTCGTGGAGCGGCTCCAGCAGGACCACGTCGCCGCGGTCCTGGTGATGGACGCTGGCCAACTGGTCGGCGTCATCGAGGCGCGGGACGTGAACCGGTTCCTGCGCGAGCGCGTCTAGCTGCCGTCCGAGGGCTCGACGAACGCCCGCCCCGCGTCGCAGAACGACAGGAAGTCGCACCAGCGGCACTGATCGGACGGTGAGGGCGCGAACTCGCCGGCGGCGATCCCCTGCAGCCATTCGGCGATGCGCGCCCGCACCTCGTCCGGCTCGCCGGCCGGATGGCTCACTTCCTGACCGGACGAGAGGTAGAAGTACGTGAGGGTCAGGTCCTCGCGGCGCTTGCGCCACACCGACATGCACGCCAACGCGTACACGTCCAGCTGGATGGCGGACATCGGGTCGTCGTCCTCCGGCTGCCTGCCCGTCTTGTAGTCCACGACCTCCCACCCGCCGCCCGGCGCCGCGAAGATCGCGTCGATGCGGCCGTTCACCACGTGTCCGTCGATCGAGAGCAGGAACGGCCGCTCGGTGAACAGCGGGAGCTCGCGGTTGAATCGGCTCGCCATGAACACCTCGCGCAGGCGCTCCTCCTTCCCGGGCTCGCCGGTCAGCTCCTCGGGCGCCATGTCGGGCGGCTCGTCCAGCTCGAACAGGGTCTCCTGGCCGATCGAGCGGCGCTCGATCCACGCGTGCACGCGTGTGCCGCGGCGGGCCGCGGGGCCGCTGAACCGCGGCAGGGGGCGAATCGCCGACCAGTAGAACCGCTTCGGGCAGCCCGCGTAGTCCATGAGCCCGGACACCGAGACGGTGGTGGGCGTCCCGGCGGCGCCGGGCGCCGCGCGCGTGGCCAGGTCCCGCTCGCGCAGGTGGATCGCGAGCGTCCGGCGCCGCTCGGCCTCGCGCGTGAACAGCGTCGCCTCTTCGCCCTCCAGCGACGCCTCGGCGGCGATCGGCCCGCCCTCGAGCGCCGCGCGCCGCCAACCTTGGGGGAACACGTCGTCCGCGTCGTCGGGCCTGGCCGGCCCCGGCCAATCTCGCACGAACCGCTCGCGGAAGCCGACGATCGGGTTCGCCTCGCCCGGCTCGTCGCCCCGGTCGACGGCCGCCAGGTCGGTTGCCTCTCCCCAGTCGGCCAGCTCCTCGAAGAACGCGCCGGGCGCCTTGGGCTTGTCCAGCTCGGCATACCAGTGCGCGGCCGTCACGAACAGCCGCCGACGCGCGCGGGTCAGCGCGACGTAGCACAGGCGCCGTTCCTCGATCATCTCCTGCGCCTTCAGCTCCTCGCGGAACTTCTTCAGGTTGCCGTCGAAGCTCGGCAGGATCGCGGCGTCGCCCCGGAGCTCGAAGTCCATCGACTTCCCGCGTTCGGCCGGGTTGTGCTGGATCATCAGGTCGGGCAGGATGCCCGTCGCCATGCCGGGCACGAACACCGTGTCGAACTCCAGTCCCTTCGCCTGGTGGATCGTCATGACCTTGACGGAGTCGTCGGCGCTCGGCTGCACCGGCGACCACTCGGGCTTGTCGCTGGCCTCGACCTGCGCGATGTACTCCAGGAACGCGCGGAGCGTCGTCTCGCCCTCCAGCGGCGAGAACGCGTCGACCTCGTCCAGGAACGCGGCCAGATTGCGCTTGACGGTCTCGGCACGACCGCGGTCGAGGTCGGCGTCCAGCTCGGCCAGCAGCCCCACCCGGCGGATCACGTGCGCCAGGAAGTCGGGCACCGGGAGCCGCGCCTCGTCGCGCATCGACGCGAGCTCGTCCCGGAACTCGTCCAGCCGGCGACGACCGTCCTCGGAGATTCCCTCGATCTCGTCCAGGTGCTCGAGCGCCTCGGCGAACAGGTACGGCGCCGCCTCGGGGTCGTCCTCCTCGCGCAGGCGCCGGTTCCCTCCCTTGGCCCAGGACGCCACGCGCGCCAGGTCCTTGAACCCGACGCGGTACCTGGGCCCCAGCAGGATCCGCGCGAGCGCCACGCCGGCGTTCGGGTCGGCGACCGCGCGCGCATACGCCAGGACCTCGGCGACCTCGGGCAGCTTCACCAGCCCCGCCAGCCCGACGAACTCGGCCGGCACCCCGGCCTCGCGAAGCGCGTCCTGCAGCAGCTCGAACAGCCGGCTCTTCCGGCAGAGCACCGCGAAGCTCGACCACGGCCGCCTCTGTGGGTCATCCGCGTGCACGGCGACGATCCGGGAGGCGACCCACGTCGCCTCAGCCCACTGATCGGGCAGTCTGGCGAGCTCGACCTCGCCCTCGCCGTTGGGCTCCCACGGCCGCAGCTGCTTCGACGGGTCGGGGCGCTGCTCGTCGGGGAGCGGCCGGATCACCTCGTCGGCCGCCCGAAGAATGCGCGATCCCGACCGGAAGTTCGTGTTCAGCGGCAGCCGACCGGCCGGCGTTCCGTCGGCCCGCGGGAACATCTCGGGGAAGCGCATCAGGTTGAACAGGCTCGCGCCACGCCACGCGTAGATGTTCTGGTCGGGGTCGCCCACAGCCGTGACGGGGAAGCCATCGCCGAACACCGACGCGATCAGGTCCGCCTGCGCCACGTTCGTGTCCTGGAACTCGTCCAGCAGCGCCGCCGCGAACCGCGTCCGGTAGTCGCGCACGACCTCGGGATGCTCCTCGACGATCCGGAGGGCCAGCGTGATCTGGTCGCCGAAGTCGACGACGCCCAGGTCCCGCTTCAGCCGCTGGAACACGACCACGGCCTGCGCCAGCTCGAGGCGCTCGCGCGCGGCGTCGTACGCGCGATCGCTCCGGGAGATCGTGCGGAGCTCCTCGAGACGGCCGGTGACGAACTCGATCATCCGCTCGGGCTCGACCCGGTGGTTGGCGGCCTGCTCGGCGAGCTCGAGGATCTTCGCCACGAGCGACGGCTGCCACTCGGCGGAGACGTGGCGGAACGTCATCTCGTCGAGCACTCGAGCGCACAGCTCCGCGCGCTGCGCGGCGGACAGCACGCGCTGACCCGGCTCGATCCCCACCAGCAGACCGTGTCGCTCGATGATCTCGGCGGCGAACCCGTGGTAGTTGAGGATCGTCGGCTCCTCGCCCTCCTCGAGGTCGAGGGCGGCGAGCGCGCGCCGGACCCGGAGCACGAGGTTCTCGGTCGCCTTGTTCGTGAACGTGAGGCACAGGACGTTCCCGGGGAGCACACCGGGGTGATCGGCCTCGACCCTGCCCAGGGCCACCAGCGCCAGGTAGGCGATCCGCGCGGCCATCACCGACGTCTTGCCCGAGCCCGCCCCCGCGACGACCACGCCGGGCTCCAGCGGCATCGAGATCGCGCGCCACTGCTCGGGCGCAGGCGCGGCGCCCATCGCCTCGACGATCTCGTCCGGGAAGGCGGCGCTCACGAGACGGCCTCCACGGGCAGCACCGGACGGCCCTCGGAGTACAGGGGGCAGAGCGGCTTGAACCGGCAGTGGAAGCAGTCGGCCGCGGGGTTCGGCCGGTAGACCTCGTCCGCCAGATGTTCGCGCACGCGCGCGATCAGTCCCTCGAGCCGCTCCCGCATCGCCGTGCGGTACTCCCCCGCCGCCGTCGGCGTCAGGGGCAGCTGGGCGCGCGCGATCCCGCCCTTCCTCCAATCCCGCTCCTTCAGGAACGCCAGCTCGACCGCCTTCACCGGCAGGTACGGCGCCAACTCGGGCACCGCGTTCAGGGCGAGGTAGTAGATGCCGAGCTGCAGGTTCTGTTCGGGCGACGCCGTGTTGGACTTCTTCCCCGTCTTGTAGTCGGTGATGATGGTGCCGCCGGTCGTGACCCTGCCGACCCGGTCGATGTACCCGGTCACGGTGGCGCCGTCCACCTCGAACTCGAACCGGAGCTCCTTGGCGAGCGAAGCGGCGGCACCGTACTCCTCGACCCATGCGGGGAGCATCCGCTCGGTCACCGCGCGGCGGAACGCCTCGGACACCGCCATCGACGGGAACTCCTGCGGGCGCCAGCGTTCGTCGGCGGCCGCAACCAGCGCCTCGAGGCTGCGGTCGATGCGACCGTCCTCGCACTCCTCGATCAGGGTGTGCACCAGACTCCCCACCCACGCGTGGTAGCCGGCACGATCCTCCAGCCCCAGCTCCTCGCCCAGGACGTACTGCAGCGAGCAGTTCTCCAGCTTCTCCAGCCGGGAGTACGAGACGCGCACGTCCTCGTGCAGCGGCCGCCCGGTGTCGGTCCACTCGCGTTGGAACCACCACGCCGCTGGGTCGGCTCCCAGCGCCTCGAGGCCGCGCAGCGCGGCCAGCCGTATCGCCGGAGGGGCAGCGGGGCTCGCGAGGTCTCGTCGCCAGGCCGCCGTCGCCTCGTCGACAGAGAGCGGCTCGCCAGGCGGAGCCGCCGGGAACGACCCCCACGCGACCCCAAGCTCGGCGGCGAAGCGGGAGCGCGCGGACGGCCCCGTCTCTCCGCTTCCCGCATGGCTCGCCGTGAGCAGGACCCGGCGCCGCGCGCGGGTGACCGCGACGCCGAACAGGCGCCGCTCGTCCTGCAGGCGGGCGCGATTGCGCTCGGCCTGCGTGCTCCGCAGGTCGAGCGCGCCGAGGTCGAACATCGGCTCGGGGCGCGACAGGCTGGGGAAGTTGCCCTCCAGCACCCCAACGACCACCACGCTGTCGAACTCGCGACCGGTGGCCCCGTGTGCCGTGAGCACCCGGACCGCGTCCACGTCCTCGGCACCGGCGGGGCCCTGTCCCGGACCGTCCTCCACCCGCTCCAGCTGTTCCAGGAAGGCGGCGACGGTCGGCTGCTCGCGCTCGTTCGCGCGCTCGACGGCGGCCGCGAGCGCCAGGACCGAGTCGAGGCCCGTGCGTCCGCCCGCCGGACCGCGCCCCTCGACGAGCCGGCGCGAGCACGGAAGCTCGCGCCACAGCAGCGAGAACGCGTCCAGGATCGAGCCGCACGCCTCGGCGCGGGCGAGGACGCCGCGAAGCTCGGCGAGCGAGGCGGCCTCGTCCGGCGAGAGTCCGTCGTCGAACTCGATCGCGGCGGCGGCCGGGCTCCCCGCGCCACCGGCCGCCCGCAGCAGGCCCCGCGCCGCCGCCGGGGACAACCCGGCCAGATCAGAGGTGAGGACGGCCTCGATCAGCGCGTCGCGCCGGCCGGGATCGGCCAGCCACCGCAGCGCCAGCACGTACGGGAACGTGGCCGGCTGCGTCTGCAGCGCAAGACGCGTCTCGGGGACCACGTTGGGGACGCCGGCGTCGTCGAGCGCCCGCAGCAACCCCGCGACCTCGGCGCCGCCGCGCCGCACGATCACGGCCAGGTCGCGCCACGCCACGCCGTCCTCCACATGCACGCGGCGGAGCTCGCGGGCGACGGCGGCGTGCTCCTCGGAGCTGTGGAGCCCCGCCCAGGCGTCCAGCGCCGGACCGTCGCCGTCGCGGTGTCGGACGGTCAGCTCCTGGATCGCGGCGCCGGGGAAGTCCTCGTCGAACGCCAGCAGCGGCCGGTCGGTGAAGCCCTGGAACGAGAAGACGTGCGAGCCCGCGTCGCCCGCGACGACAAGGCTCGCCGGCCGCAGCTCGACCAGGAGCCGTTCGGCGGCGGCGGTGCTGTCCTGGTAGTCGTCGACCATGCACGTGGTCGAACGCCGGCTCGCCGGCGGCCGCGGCGTTGCCCGCCTGCACCAGCAGCCCCGCGTAGTCCACCTCGCCCCGGGCATATAGCACGTCCAGGTATCGCCGGTAGAAAGCGGTCAGCTCGGTCCACCCGCCGGCGTCGCGCTCGCGCGCCGTCTCCAGCAGATCCTCAGGCGCCCGGCGGGCCTCCTGCGCGCGGATCAGCAGCTGCCGGACCTGGTCCGCGAACCCGTCGAGCCGGAGCATGGAGCCGTACGCCGGCCACTCGGCGGGGTCCTCGCCCAGGAGCAGCTCGCGGACGCGGTCGTGCTGCTCGGTGGCGGTGAGCAGTCGGGGCGCGGCATCGTAGCCGAGCGCCGCGAACCCGCGGTTGACGACGTCGAACGCGAGCCCGTGCGTCGTCAGCACGCGCAGGCCCGGCAGCGACCGGTCGAGCCGATCGAGCAGGAACGCGCGCGCCGCGCGGGCGGCGCGGCGCGTGAGGACGACGAGCGCGACCCGCTCGGGGTCGGCGCCACGTTCGACCAGGTGGACGAAGCGCTCCAGCAGCACCGTGGTCTTGCCGGTGCCGGGTCCGCCCGTCACGAGCAGCGGGCCGTCGGCGTGGTCGACCACGCGCCGCTGGGCGGCGTCGAGCGCGGGAGGGGCCGTGCGCATGCGCGCATGGTACTCCGAGGGTCCGACAAACCGGCCGCCGCCTCCGTCCGCGGACCCGGCGTACGCTCTCCGCGACCAGAAGAAAGAGGTGCGACATGAGCGAGGGATTCAGGATCGAACGCGACGCGCTGGGTGAGGTGCGGGTACCCGCAACCGCCTACTACGGCGCCGAGACCGTGCGCGCGGCGGAGAACTTCCGGATCACCGGGCGCGCGCCGCGGCCCGAGATCGTCCGGGCCATCGCGTGGGTGAAGGTGGCCGCGGCGCGCGCCAACGCCGCCGTCGGCGCACTCGATCCCGAGATCGCCGACGCGATCGCGCGGGCGGGCCGGGAGATCGCCGACGGCGGCCTCGCGGACCAGTTCCTGGTGGACCCGTACCAGGCGGGGGCGGGCACGTCGACGCACATGAACGTGAACGAGGTGATCGCCGCGCGCGCCGAGGAGCTCCTGGGCGTGCCGCCGGACGCCCGCGGCGAGCACACGAGGATCCATCCCAACGACCACGTGAACGCCAGCCAGTCGAGCAACGACGTCTTCCCCACCGCGACGAGGCTCGCCGTACTGTCCCGCGCACGGCCGATGGTGGCCGAGGTCGACCGGCTGGTCGCGGCGTTCGACGCGAAGGGCGACGAGTTCGCCGGCGTCGTGAAGTCCGGCCGCACCCACCTGCAGGACGCCGTGCCGATCACCCTGGGCAAGGAGTTCCGCGCGTACGGCGAGATGCTGCGGCGTGCCCTGGAGCGCCTGCAGCAGACCGCGAACGAGCGGGTGGCGCGGCTGCCGATCGGCGGCACCGCTCACGGAACCGGCTTCGGCGCCGCCCCGGGCTACCGCGACGCGGTCCTCCCGCTCCTCGCCGAGGAGTCGGACCTGCCGGTCTTCGGCGCGGACGACCTGGTCGAGGCGGTCCGCAACCACGGCGACCTCGGAGAGTTCGCCGGCGCGCTCAAGGCGTGCGCGGTTGCTCTCGCGCAGATCTGCAACGACCTGCGGATGCTGGCCATGGGGCCGCGCACCGGGCTCGCCGAGATCGACCTGCCGGAGGTGCAGCCCGGGTCGTCGATCATGCCCGGCAAGGTGAACCCATCGATCGTCGAGATGGCGAACATGGTGTGCATGCGCGTCTCCGGCGCCGAGCACGCGGTCGCACTCGCCGTGGAGGCCGGGCAGCTCGACATGACGGTGATGACGCCGCTCATCGCGGACGAGCTGCTGGAGGCCGAGGAGCTGCTCGAGCGCGCCTGCGCGACACTCACCGACCGGTGCGTGACGGGAATCACCGCCAACGCCGAGCGCTGCCGCGAGTACGCCTGGGCGTCGATGGGCCTGGCCACGGCGCTTCGGCCGCTGGTGGGCTACGAGCGATCGGCCGACATCGCCATGCGCGCGTTTCGCGAGGGCACGACCATTCGGCAGGTGGCGGAGGAGGAGGGCGTGGCGACGCCCGAGGAGCTGGACGCCGTGCTCGATCCGGCCCGGTACGCCTAGGGCTCGTCGGTCGACGCGAGCCGCTCGGCGCCCTCGACCTGGTCGGGGAACCGCTGGTATGCGCCGGCGGGGTCCCAGCCCATCCGCGGTGAAGGGTCGGGCGTGAGGCGAAAGGCGAGCCGCTCTGCAGGCGAACGGGCCTGTGTGCAGGCGACGAACCAGCGGAGGCTTCCGGGCGACAGCAGCTCGGGGCCCGACGTCCCGAAGGATCGGAGCGAGGGGTCGTCCACCAGCACTGCCGTCTCCCGGTAGACGCGGCCGAGCGCGCGCCGCACCTTCGGATCCTCCGCGTCGACGTCGACGTCCCCACCGTTCCAGCGGGCGCTTCCGACGATCGTGTCCGGCTCGTCGTCGCGATGGAAGTCGGCTCGCATGTCGGGCCGATCATAGGTCAGAGGCCCGGTCCGGCCCTCGCGCGTCGGAGCGCACCGCTATCTTGGGGTCGAGGGAGGTACAGCCCGTGGTCGTGCCCACAACCTCTCTCCCCCTCCAGAGCCTCGCCGGTGTTCCCGCCCGCGTTCGCGCGCTGGCGCGCGCGGGAGACGCGTGGACCGGCCGCGGACGGCTCCCGGCGACCGCGTTCGACCCGCGCGGCGCGCTGTTGCTGGTCGGCCACGGCCTCCTGTCGGTCTCGACGGGCATGCCGTCGGGCCGGGTGATCACGCTGAGCCTGCTCGGGCCGGGAGAGGTGTGGAGCGGCGGTGACTCGCCGTCGCTCCACGTCGACGCATTGTGCCCGTCGTCGGTCGCCCTCGTCGAGCGCGACGCGCTGGCCACGGTCCTCGCCACCGACGCGGCCGCCGCGACCTGGCTGGCCGATCGCCACCTGCGCCGCGCCCTCGCCTCCGAACGGCGACTCGCCGCCGCGGTCGCGCAGTCCGTCGAGGATCGCCTGCGGGCAGCGCTCGCGGAGGTCGCCCGTGCGCGCTCGACGCGACTCGCGGACGGGAGCGTCCGCCTGGGGCTCCGCATCAGCCAGGAACGGCTGGCCTGGCTGGCCGGCACGACCCGGGAGAGCGCCAACCGGGCGATGCGTTCGCTGATGGCCGGCGGCGCCGTGTCCCGAACCGCAGGCCGTTACGTCCTGGCGCCGGGATTCTCGCCCGGCGAGGGACCCTCCTGAAGCAGCTCGGTGCTGCAGCGGTCGCACAGCGTCGACCGCGGGATGGCCGGCCGGCCGCACCGCCTGCACGCGGCCGGCGTCGCCGGCTCGAAGCGATTGTCCCGGGGCGGCCCCACGTGGGCGGCGCGTCCCTCCCGCTCCAACTTCAGCAGGTGGGCGAGGACCGATCGCGCCGCGAGCGCGTGCACCTCGGGTGGGTAGTCCGCATACACGGTCGCGACGATGTCCTCGGGCGTGCACGCCCCCTCGGCCAGCGCGTCCAGCACCTGCCGCTCGCGCTCCTCGCGGTGCGCGCGGTACTCGGCGAGCTTCTCGGCGGCCGCCCACACGGCGGGGCCGTGCCCCGGGTAGATCGTGCGGGGCGCCAGGGCCGCCATCGCGTCCAGCGAGCGCAGGTAGGCGGCGAGGTCTCCCTCGGGCGGGTCGATCACGCTCGTGCCGCGCCCGAGCACCGCGTCGCCCGTGAACAACGCTCCGAGCGTGGGAACGAAGAAGACCACGTGGTCGGGCGTGTGTCCCGGCGTGTGCACCGCCACCACCGTGAGACCTCCGCCGGCCACGAGCTCCTGCCCCGCGCGCAGCGGCGACTCGCCCGGATCGGGACGCCACGCGTGAATGGGAGCGCCGCTCGCACGCGCCAGCGCGCCCGCGCCCGGGGCGTGGTCGGGGTGACGGTGGGTCAGCACGATCGCGCCGATCGTTCCCGCCTCCGCCCGGACGGCCCGGAGGTGCCCGGCGTCATCGGGACCGGGGTCGATGACGACCGCCGGATCGTCCCCGACGATCCACGTGTTGGTCCCCTCCAGCGTCATGGGCCCGGGGTTCGGCGCCAGGACCCTGCGGACGGCGCTCATGCCCGGCATCTTGCCAGACCCGGCGAGCGGGCTCCCCCGGGCCGATCGAGCCATGATGATCGGCATGGACGGCGATCTGGCCGCGCGACTGCGCCGGCGCATCGAGGACTCCGGCCCGATCACGTTCGCCGACTTCATGGACGCCGCGCTGTACGACCCGGACGGGGGCTTCTTCGAAGGCGGCGGCCGGGGACGTGCCGGGTCCACCGTGGGTGCCGACGGCGACTTCGTCACGAGCCCACACGTGAGTCCGCTCTTCGGGACGCTGCTCGCGCGGCTGGTCGAGGACATCCGTGCGCTGCTCGGCGACCCACCCATCCTCACCGTCGTGGAGGTGGGCGCCGGAGACGGCACGCTGGCACGGGCGCTGGCCGCGGGCCTCGCGCACCCCGAGCGCACCGAGCTCGTCCTCGTCGAGCGAACCGCCACGCACCGTGCGCGACTCGCGGCCTCGATCGCCGATCTTCCCTGCCGCGCCCGGCTCGCGGAGTCGACGGCCGAGCTGGACCCCGGGTCGGCGGTGGGGCTCCTCCTGGCCAACGAGTTGCTCGACAACCTTCCGTTCCACCTGGTGCGCCGCGGGCCGGCCGGTCCTCGGGAGGTCTACGTGGGGATCGAGGGGACCGACCTGATGCTGATCGACGGGCCTCCCTCGTCTCCCCAGGTGGCAGCCGCCGCGGAGGACCTCCCGCCCGGCGCGCAGGCGGTGGTTCCGTCGGGCGCGGGGGCGTTCCTCGGCGCCGCCGAAGAGGCCCTCGACCGCGGCTACCTGGTGCTGGTGGACTACGCGGCCGAGGCGGAGAACGCCGAGGTCCACGGGTATCGCGACCACGGGGTCGTGTCCGACGTCCTCGAGCGGCCCGGGTCCACCGACGTCACGGCGGGCGTCGACTTCGAGCGGGTCGGGGCGCTGGCCGAGTCGCTCGGACTCCGTTCGTGGGGAACCGTGGCACAGCGCGACCTGCTCCTGGCGCTCGGGTACGGGGCCGAGCTGGACCGGCTCCGCGACCGGCAGGCGGACCTGCTGAACGCCGGCCGCGGCGCCGAGGCCACGCGCCTGTTCTCAGAGCGCAGCCGGGCGACCCTCCTGGTCGACCGCGCCGGGCTGGGCGCCTTCCGCGCGCTGTGCCTGGGGAAGGACGTGGACCGAGCCGCCCGGTCCCTGGGTCACCACGCAGGAGGTCGACCAGGGATAGGATGGCGCCCTCGAACGAGCGAAACGAGGCGCGCATGGTCTGGCAATCGATCGTCTTCATCGGGCTGATCATCGGCATCCCGATCGTGATCGCCGCCGTTCTGGGCGGCAAGTCGAAGAAGGGATCGAAGCGGCGCCAGAAGGAACGGGAAGAGAAAGCGGCCTGACTACCGGTCGACGTCGCCGACGACGAAGAAGATGCTCCCGAGGACCGCGATCAGGTCGGGCATGAGCGCGCCGGGCAGCAGTGCCGGGATCACGGAGACGTTCGAGAACGACGCGGTCCGCATCTTGAGCCGGTAGGGCTGCTCCTGCTCGTCGCCGACGACGTAGTAGCCCATGAGCCCCAGCGGGTTCTCGGTGCGCACGTAGATCTCGCCCTCGGGCACCTTGATCCGCTTGGGGAGCTTCGGCGCGATGAAGTCGCCGGCGGGGAGCTTCTCCATGCACTGCTCGATGATCTTGCACGACTCCCACATCCGCTGGACCAGCACCCACAGCCGGTCGTACGAGTCGCCGGTCGCGCCGATCGGCACGTCGAAGTCGACCTCGCCGTACTTCTCGTACGGTTCGTCCTTGCGCGGGTCCATCGCGACGCCGCTCGCCTGCAGCACCGGCCCGGACGTGCCGTAGGACACGGCGCGATCGGCCGAGAGCACGCCGATGCCCTTGGTGCGCGCGAAGATGATCTCGTTGCCCATCACCAGGTGCTCGAAGTCGCGTAGCTTGGCCCGGACCCAGGCCAGGACGTCGCCCGACTGCCGGATGAACCCCAACGGCAGGTCGTCCTTCAGTCCGCCGATGCGCACGAACGAGTGGTGCATCCGCGCCCCGGTGGCGGACTCCATCAGGTTCTGGATCATCTCGCGCTCGCGGAACGCGTAGAACATCGGCGTCATCGCCCCGAGCTCGAGCGGGAACGAGCCGCAGAACATCAGGTGATTCAGGATGCGGTTCCACTCCGCGAGCATCGTGCGGATCCACTGCGCGCGCTCGGGCACCTCGATGCCCAGCATCCGCTCCATCGCGATCACCCACCCGAGCTCGTTGTTGAACGCCGACAGCCAGTCGTGCCGGTTCATGAGCACCAGGACCTGCTTGGTGTCGCGGTACTCGGCCAGCTTCTCCGCGGCGCGGTGCATGTAGCCGATCACCGGTTCGGCGCGGACGATGCGCTCGCCGTCGAGCTCGAGCACCACCCGGAGCACGCCGTGCGTGGACGGATGCTGCGGGCCGATGTTGAGGATCATCTCCTCGGTCTGCAGCGGCTGGTCGACGATGATGTCGATGCCGCCCCCGCGGACGAGCCAGGCTTCGCTGCCGGAGCTGAAGGAGGGACGCTGTTCGGTGTCGGCCGTGTCCATGCCGGCTGAAGCGTAACAGAGGCCCGGCGGTATGCTCCCGAACGATGCCGTCCTCGACGCACCGGCGCGCCGCACCGTCGCGTGGGCGCAGTGCCCGCCCGGCCGCGAGCCCGGATCCCCGGCGCACCATCCCCTCCGTGGACGCGCTGCTGCGCTCCCCCGCGGGGGCGAAGGCGGCCGCGGAGTTCGGCCGCGCGGTCCTGAAACGGACGCTGAACGAGACGATCGCCGAGGTTCGCGCCGCGGCGAGCCGTGGCCGCCGGCGAGCCGACGGCCCGGACCCCGTTCCGGACGCCGACCGCATCCTCGCCCGGGCCGTCGAGCTCGCCTCGCGCGACCTGCACGGGCTGGACGAGGTCATCAACGCGTCGGGCGTGATCCTGCACACCGGACTCGGCCGGGCGCCACTGGCGCACGACGCGGCGCGGGCCGCGTCGCCGCGCCAGCACGGGCTACGCGGACCTGGAGATCGATCGCGAGACCGGACGGCGCGGGCGGCGGACGGCGCGGGCGGAACGCCTGCTCTGCGCATTGACCGGTGGCGAGGACGCGATGGCCGTGAACAACAACGCCGGCCGCGCTGCTGTTGCTGCTGTCGGCGCTCGCGCGCCGGAAGGAGGTGCTCGTGTCCCGCGGCGAGCTGATCGAGATCGGCGGCGAGTTCCGCCTCCCGGACATCATGGCGGCCTCCGGCGCGAAGCTCGTCGAGGTCGGCACGACGAATCGCACCAGGCTCGCCGACTACCGGCGTGCGATCACACCGCGGACCGCGCTGATCCTGAAGGTGCACCCCAGCAACTACCGCGTTCTGGGGTTCACCGACGCCGCACCGGTGTCCGACCTGGCGACGCTGGCGGCCTCGGCCGGGATCGCCCTCGCGCACGACGTCGGGAGCGGGCTCCTCGACCGCTATCCGGGCGTGCCCAAGGACGAGCCGTCCGTCCTCGAGTCGCTGCGTGCCGGCGCGGACCTGGTCGCATTCTCCGGCGACAAGCTGCTCGGAGGGCCGCAGGCCGGGCTCATCGTCGGTCGCGCGGACGTGGTGGCCCGGCTGCGCCGCAACCCGGTCGCGCGTGCCGTGCGGATGGACAAGATGAACGTGGCCGCGCTGGAGGCCACGCTCCGCCTGTACGCCGTCGGCCGGCGCGGCGACATCCCGATCTGGCGGATGCTCGCGCAGCCGCGCCGGCGGCTCCTCGAGCGGGCCCGCGCCGTCGCCGCGCACTTCGACGGCGCGTCGGCCGGTGGCAGCGAGGCCGCCTTCGGGGGCGGCTCGGTTCCCGGTCACGCGGTCGCGTCGGCCGGCGTCCGCATCCCCGTGTCCGAACCGGAGGAGGTCGCCGCGCGCCTTCGGCGGGGGCGCCCTCCCGTGTTCTGCCAGATCCAGGAGGGACACCTCGCCTTCGACCTGCGAACGGTTCCGCCGGAGGACGACGAGCGGCTGACGCGGGCCATCCGCTACGCGCTGGAACAGGGATGACGTCCGCCGACGTGCAGCCGCACGTCGTGGCGACGGCCGGACACGTCGACCACGGAAAGTCCGCGCTGATCCTTCGTCTGACCGGGATGGATCCGGATCGCCTCTCCGAGGAGAAGCGCCGCGGGCTGACCATCGATCTCGGGTTCGCGTGGACCACGTTGCCCTCGGGCCACGAGGTCGGCTTCGTCGACGTGCCGGGGCACGAGCGCTTCATCCGCAACATGCTGGCGGGGGTCGGCCCGGTGCGGCTGGTCCTGTTCGTCGTGGCCGCCGACGAGGGGTGGAAGCCGCAGTCCGAAGAGCACCTGCAGATCCTCGACGTGCTCGGCACCGAGGGCGCGGTGGTGGCGCTCACCAAGCGGGACCTCGTCGACGCGCAGACCCTGGACGCGCGGACCGGAGGACGTTCGCCACCGGCTCGACGGCACGCGGCTGGCGGGCGCGCCGATCGTCGCCTGTTCGTCGCAGACGGGCGAGGGCGTGGAGGATCTCCGCGCGGCGCTGGACGCGATGGTCTCGGCCGCGCCCGCACCGGCCACCGGCGAGCGCCCGCGACAGTTCATCGACCGCGTCTTCACGATCCGCGGCAGCGGCACCGTGGTGACCGGCACGCTGACGGGGGGCGACCTGGAGCGGGGACGGGAGGCGGAGGTCCTCCCCGGCGGGCACCGCGCCCGCATCCGCGGCCTGCAGACGCACCGGCGCACGATCGACGTCGCGCGTCCCGTGTCCCGCGTCGCGGTGAACCTTGCGGGGACGGCGAAGGAGGAGCTCGGCCGGGGCGACGTGCTGGTGCTCCCCGGCCAGTGGCGACCCACGACGGCGTTCGACGCCTTCGTGGAACCCGTCCGCGGCCTCGACCCATCCGGTCACGTCCCGGGGCGCCTTCAAGCTGTACGCGGGTTCGGCCGAGCGCGACGCACGTGTGCGCTTCTTGAGCGAGTCGAAGTCGCTGGACGCGGGGGGCGACGGCGCCTTCGCGCGCATCACGGTGCGCCGCCCGCTGGTGCTCGACCACCACGACCGGTTCGTGCTGCGTGAGGCGGGACGGCGCGAGACGGTGGCCGGTGGGCGCGTGGTCGATCCCCATCCATTCTCGCGGGCGGGCGCGGACACGAGCGCCCGGCTCGGCGCGCTGGACACCGCCGCGGCCGCGGACTTTCCCCGTGTCCTGCTCGAGTGGCGCCGGTACGTCCTCGCGGAGGAGCTGCGACTCGATGCCGGAGCCCTGCCGGACGCGCGGCGCGGTGCGCGTCGGTGCCTGGCTCGTGTCGGAAGACGCGGCCGACGAGGCCGCGGACGCCGTCGTCCGGGCCCTGGCCGCGCACCACGCGGAGCATCCGCTGCGCGGGGGCATGGAGATCGACGAGGTTCGGGCGGCGCTGGCCGGCCATCACACCGCGTTCGCGGATCCCGCGCTGGCCGACGCGTTCGTGGGTCATCTCGCTGCGTCGGGCGCGGTGACCCGCGACGCCACGCGCGTCCGCCTGCCGACGCACGCCGTCGTGACGGTGGGAAGCGAGGACGCGGACCGTCTGGTCAAGACCGTCGAGGCCGCGGGCCCATCACCGCCGACGGTGCGCGAGCTCACGGGCTCGGGCTTCGACCTCGAGCTGATCGGCGCGGTGTGCGCGGAGGGAAGGCTCGTGCGCGTGTCCGCGCGACCTGGTCATGACGCCGGCGACGGTCGAGCGGGCGCTGACACTGATCCGGGCCGCGGGATCGGGCGGGATGACGGTGTCGGACGTGCGGGCCGCGCTCGGCACCAGCCGGAAGTACGCGGTGCCACTGCTGGAGTACCTCGACGCGCAGGGAATGACCCGGCGCGCCGGCGACGTCAGGGTCGCGCGCGGCTAGGTCAGGACTCTCGGGGGAGGCCGGCGTCGCTATCGCGCAGCAGGCGTCGCCGTTCGAGTTCGTTCAGTCCGCCCCACACCCCGTAGGGCTCGCGCGTGCGGAGCGAGTAGTCGAGACACTCCACCTGGACGGGGCACCCCGAGCAGATCGCCTTGGCTGTGCGCTCGCGTTCGCGTTTGACCTCGGCTCGTTCGAGATGCGAGGGGGGAAGAAGAGGTTCGCGTCCCGTCCACGGCAGGCTCCGCGCCACTGCCACCCGTACTCCCATCGTTCCGCGGCCACGAATCGCCTCCTCGTCCAGTTCTTCGGTGGGAGACACGAAGCGGATTGAGGAGGGTTCCCGGCCGTCCCGGGTGTTCACAGAATCGACACAGGTTCAGGACGCGACGCTCGCGGCGATGCAGGTCGGCGAGCGCCAGGTCCCGGCGCCGGCGGAGCTCCTCCGGCGTGGCGTCGAGGATCGAACGAATCGTGTCCATCAGTCGCCCGGGCTCGAACGGCTTGAACACGTACGCGTCGGCGCCGAGCTCGAACGCGCGGATCGAGATCCTCCTCGGCCGTCTTGGCCGACACGACGATCACCGGTGGCGCGTCGGGCCGGCCGCTCAGCTCGCCGAGCACCGCCCAGCCGTCCATCACGGGCATCATCAGGTCGAGGCAGACGACGTCGGGCGTCTCCTCCGCGATCCGCTGAAGGGCCATCCGCCCGTCGGATGCGAGGATCGCCTCGTGGCCGTCTCCCTCGACTGTGGAGCGGAGCAGCAGCAGCAGGTCGGGATCGTCGTCCACGGCGAGCACGCGCGCGCGACCGGATTGCGATTCCGTCACGCGATCATCCCCAGGGTGCATGCATGGAGCTTCATCGGATCCCCCAGGTATCGGCGCCGGGCGAGCCGGAGTGAAGCACACGCCCGAGGCGGGCTATTCGTCCGACTCGGGCTCCGGCTCGACTCGCAGGATGAGCCCGTCGATGCCCCGCACACGCACCCTCGTCCCTCTGGGGATCGACCCGTTGCCCGAGCGGGCCCGCCAGAGCGCTCCCTTCACCTCGACGCCGCCCTCGGGGTTGATGTCGCTCCGCGCCTCCCCCACCAGCCCCACCAGCCCCACCTGCGCCGAGCGGACGCGCTCGCGCGCCTGCAACGCGACGGTGAACCCGAAGCCGAACAGGAGGAATCCGCCGACCGTGAACAGCCCGATCAGCCACCACGGCACGTCGATGTTGGGCGCGACGCCCCACCATGCCCAGGCCGAACCGGCCGCGAACAGTGCCGTCCCGGCGAAGGTCAGGACCACGCCAGCCGCTTGATCAGGACGTCCAGGCCCTGCATGCCCATCCCGCATCAGCAGGAGCCCGATGCCGATCCAGTGCACCGGGATGACGGTCAGCCCGTAGACGGCGAAGGCGAGGAAGACCGCCCCGCCGATGCCGGCCAGCCCGAGTCCCGGCTGAGTCAGCTCGAACGCCACCCCCCATAGACCGAGCACGAGCAGCACGTAGACCGCCACCGGCGTGCCGACCGCGTGCAGCGTCCGGGCGACCAGTCCGATCTCGTGGAACCGGACCTGGACGGGGCGATCGGGCCGGTTGAGCGTGCTGAGCGTGACCGTGCTTCCCTGCACCCGCACGCTGCGCCCGTCGAGCTGTTGGAGGAGCGTCGGGACGTCGGGAGCGACCATCGCGACGGCGCCGGCCGCCAGGGCGGGCGCGGCGGCCAGCTCGGCCCCGTCGACCAGCCGTGCGACGCCGCGACGGCGTCGCACCCGATCCGATCGCCAGCGACTGGAGGGCGACGGCGTTCGCCCGCACCTCGGCGGTCGATTCGCCGGTCCGACTCGGACCCCCAGGTCGAAGGGCCGCGCCGGCCCGAGACCGGCGCCGGGCGCCATCGCGACGAGATCGGTGGAGTAGTACAGGAACAGGGCTGCCCCCTGGACGCGCGCGCCCGCGGGGCCGGCCCACGCGATGACGGGAACGGTCGCCCCGCGGACGAATCGTCCGAGATCGAGCCCCTCGGCTTCCGTACGACCCGCCCGAGTCGAGCTGGAGGATCACGGTGGCCCCCGTCTGCTCGGCGTCGTTCGATCGTCCCGCGCACGTATCCGGCCAGAGCGCGGTCGATCACGCCCTGGACCTTGACGATGTCGACGCTCGCCGCCGGCGCCGCCGAGGCGGACGCAGGCGCCGCCGCCAGGAACGCGGCGGCCGCGGCGACCAGCAGGGCCCACGCGGCCACGGGCCGGTGCCGAGCGGATCGTCGCAGGTGGGCAGCGCGCGGATGGTGCACAGCGGGGATTGTACGAACGAAACCGGAGCCGTCCTTGGGCGATCTAGGTAAGCTGGCCGGCGGAGCCGGTCTCCCAGCCCATGATTCGAAACCCCACAACCAAAGCATCGACGATCCTGACAGGCGGCTCCGGCGCGGGCATGCCCATCGCTCTTCGCGTCGTCCTCTGGCCGGTGCTGCTCGCCCTGGTCATCGGTTCGACGTCGGTGCTCGTCGCCGCCGGCCTGGTCCCCCTGATCGGCGGTGTGGGCCTGGCCGAGAAGACGGTCCAGCAGCGCCTGCTTGGCAACGTGAACGTGCCGCTGCCCCTCCCCAAGCTCCAGCAACGCTCGACCATCTACTCGGCGGACGGCAAGATCCTGGCGCACCTGTCCTGGGTCTACAACCGACGGGTCGTCACGCTCGACAACGTCGCGCCGGTAACCAAGGACGCCGTGCTGGCAATCGAGGACCACAAGTACTACGAGCACGGTCCGATCGACGTGCCGTCCATCGTCCGCGCCGTCATCGCCAACGTGCGCGCCGGCGAGATCGTGCAGGGCGCGTCGACCATCGCGCAGCAGCTCGTGAAGAACACCGAGGTGGGCAACGCCGAGACGCTCCAGCGGAAGATCCAGGAGGCCCGGGACGCCATGCGGCTCGAGCGGACCAACTCGAAGGACGCCATCCTCCAGGCCTACCTCAACCAGATCTACCTGGGGCACGGCGTCTACGGCATCGGAACGGCGGCCGAGTGGTACTTCGGCAAGAGGGTCGACAAGCTCACGCTGCCCGAGTCCGCGCTGCTGGCCGGGATGATCAAGGGACCGGCGCTGTACGACCCGATCGGCGCCCCGGCGAGGGCCCTGCAACGACGCAACGTGGTGCTGGGGGACATGCTCCAGTACGGCATGATCACGCAGGAGCAGTACGACCAGGCGGTCCAGTCTCCCCTCAAGCTCTCGAAGAAGAAGCGCAAGAGCGTGTTGCGGGAGCCGCTGTGGGTCAGCTACGTCGCGGCCGAGTTCCTGAACGACCCGCGGTTCGGACACTCCTACATCGACCGCAAGAACCTGCTGTTCCGCGGCGGCCTGAAGATCTACACGACGATCCGCACCGATTGGCAGGCCGACGCCGCGCGGGCCATCGCCGGCAACCACATGTTCGGCCCCGGGAGCCCGCAGCAGGCGCTGGTGAGCGTCGTCCCGCAGACGGGCGCCATCCGCGCGATGCAGGTCGGAAACTGGAAGTGGCCCGAGCACAAGTACAACCTCGCGACCGACCCCGGCGGCGGCCGCTCCGCGGGCAGCGCGTTCAAGGCCTTCACCCTGGCGACCGCGCTGATGCAGGGCATCTCGCCGGACGCGACCTACAACGGGAGCTCGCCCAAGACGATCCCCGACTGCGGCGGCACCGGCGCGACGTGGACCGTGAACAACGCGGAGCCGGGCGGCGGCACGTACACGCTGCGGTCGGCGACGTGGGCATCGGTGAACGCCGTCTTCGCGCAGGTGATCAACCAGGTCGGCCCGCAGAACGTCGCGGACGTGGCCGCGCCGCATGGGGATCACGAGCACGATGGATCCCTACTGTCCGCTGACGCTCGGGGCCGCCGGCAAGGGCATCAATCCTCTGGAGATGGCGTCGGGCTACGCGACGCTCGCGAACAGCGGCGTGCACTGCGTTCCCTACTCGATCGGCAGGATCGTGGGGCCCAGCGGGAACACGATCTTCCGGCAGAAGCCGCGCTGCCGCCAGGCCATCCCCGCCGGGGTGGCCTCGCTCGAGACGAGCATCCTGCAGGGCGTCCTGACCTCGGGCACGGCGGCCGGCCGGGGCCTGGGGAGCCGCCCGGCGGCCGGCAAGACCGGCACCGGCGAGAACTTCCAGGACGCGTGGTTCGTGGGCTACGTGCGCCAGCTGTCGACGGCGGTGTGGACCGGCTGGGCGTCGAGCGACAACAAGTCACTGGGTCCCAACGGGTTCGGCGGCACGATGTCCGCGCCCATCTGGCAGCGATTCATGCTCGCGGCGCTCAAGGGCGTCCCGATCAAGGGCTTCCCGTACGCGCCCCCGCCGAAGGTGAAGACGACCAAGGTCCCGAACGTCGTCGGCAAGACGCCGCAGGCCGCCGAGTCCATCCTGACCGGCGCCAAGCTCGGCATGATCGTGAAGGAAGCGCCCTCGACCCAGAAGAAGGGGATCATCTTCAAGCAGTCGCCCTCGGGCGGCTCGAGCGCCCCGCTCGGGAGCGCGGTCACGGTCTACGTCAGCAACGGGCAGAAACCGCCGCCCGACAAGGTGACGGTGCCCAACGTGGTCGGCAAGTCGCAGGACGGCGCCCGGGCGATCCTGGCCGGGCAGGGATTCCACGTCGTCATCTCGCACGCGGACGTCAGCGATCCGGCTCAGGACGGGGTGGTGATCGGCCAGTCGCCCAGCGGCGGCGCCAAGGTCAAACCGGGATCGACCGTCACGATCATCGTCGGCAAGTTCACGGGCTCGCCGAGTCCTCCCTAGCCGAGCCGGCTCTTCACCCGCGCCTGCACGGCGCGCCCGTCCGCGCGGCCCTTCGCCTCGGCCATCACCGAGCTCATGACCTTGCCCATGTCGCCCGGCCCGGCGGCGCCCGTCCGCGCGATCGCCTCGTCGATGAGCGCGTCGACCTCCTGGTCGGTCAGCCCGGCGGGCAGGTACTCCTCGAGCACCCCGAGCTCCTCCCGCTCGGTCGCCGCGCGGTCCTCGCGGCCCGCGTTCTCGTAGGCCTCGATGGCCTCGCGGCGCCGCTTCGCCTCGCGGGTGGCGACCTCCACGAATTCGTCATCGTCGAGCGGGTGGCGCAGCTCGACCTCACGGTTCTTCACTGCAGCGGACAGCAGCCGAAGCGTGCTGAGGCGGATCTTCTCGCCGGCTCTGAGCGCGGCGGTGGTCTCTTCCGACAGCCGATCCTTGAGAGACATTAGGATCCTGTTCCCATGCGAGTCCCCATCGCCGCAAGCCTAGCCGGTCTCGGTCGCGCGATCGCCGTCGTGCTGACGGTCGGGCTCGCGTGCGCGCTGTACGGCACGCTCGTGGAACGGCGCTGGTTCCGGCGGCGCACGTACCGGCTCGCCGTGCTCCCTGCCGACGCCTCGACGACGCTGACGGTGCTCCATCTGTCCGACCTCCACATGGTGCGCGGCGACCGGGCCAAGGCGCGCTTCCTCGCGTCGCTCCCCGCGGCGGATGTCACGGTCGTGACCGGCGACTTCCTGGGCGAGCCCGAGGCCGTGGAGCGGGCCGTCGAGGTCCTGCGGCCGCTGCGGGGCCGCCTGGCCTCGTACTTCGTCCTGGGCTCCAACGACCTCTACGCGCCCAAGCCGCTCAACTACGCGTGGTACTTCAAGCGCACCAAGCCGAAGCGGAAGGCCGTCCGGGGCCGCGGGCCCGAGCTCGTGACGATGCTCGAGGCCGACGGCTGGCTGGACCTGGACAACCGGCGCGCCTCGCTTCCGGTGGACGGCACGCGGCTCGAGGTCGTGGGCATGCACGATCCCCACATCCAGCTGGCCGACCTCCGCCTGCTGACCCGCACCGAGCCGGACCACGTCGGTCTGGCCGTCGTCCATTCACCGGATCCGGCGCCCGAGCTGGCGGCGTTCGGCTGGGACCTGATCCTCACCGGCCACACGCACGGGGGCCAGGTGCGGATGCCGTTCGTCGGGGCACTGGTCACGAACAGCCAGCTGCCCACGAAGCTCGCGATGGGGCTGTCGATGCTGCCGCCGGCGGTGATGCACGTCTCGCCGGGGCTCGGCACCAGCAAGTTCGCGCCGTTCCGGTTCCTGTGCCGGCCCGAGGCGACGATCCTCGAGCTGGTGCCGCGGCCTACCCGCTGACGCGTCGGAAGACGTCCTCGTAGCCGGCCACCATGGCCTCCTTCGAGAACCTCTCCTGCACGTGCGCGCGACAGTGCTCCGGGTCGATCTCGCCGAGCCGGCCGAGCGCCGCGGCGGCCTGCGCCGGGTAGTCCTCCACGGAGACGATGAAGCCGGTCTCTCCGTCGACGATCACCTCCGGGACGCTTCCGCGCGGCGTGGCGATCACCGGCGTCCCGCACGCCATCGCCTCGGTCATGACCAGACCGAACGGCTCGTCCCAGCCGATCGGGAACAGGACGGCCTTGGCCCGCGACAGCAGGTCCACCTTCTCGGCGAGCGTGATCTCGCCCAGGACGGTGGCGTCGTCGGGCATGGCCGGGAGCACCTCGTCGTTCCAGTGGCGCTCCTCCTCTTCGTGCGCCACCTTGACCGCGACGACGATCCGCTCGCCGGCCTCCTTCGCGGCCAGGACCGCCCGCAGCGCCCCCTTGTCGGGCGAGGCGCGGCCCAGGAACAGCACGAAGTCGTCCTTCTCGGTGCGGAACGGATAGTCCGGCATGTTGACGCCGTTGTAGACGACGCCCGCGTAGTTCAGCTCGGGCATGTGACTGCGCTGATTCTCGCTGATGGCCACGTACGACACGCGGTTCGCGACCTCCGAATACAGGCGGCGCATCTCGGGCACGAACGCGCCGTGCAGCGTGTGGACGACCGGGCGGGGCAGCTCGACGGCCGCCGCCAGCGCCGAGAACGGCGAGTGGACGTGGAACACGTCGAACCGCTCGGGGTCGCGGTAGGCGTGCAGGGTGTGGATCGTGTCGAGCGCCGGATCGTTGATCAGCTTGGACCCCGGGGCCGTCTCGAACACGAAGTCGAGCGTCGCCTTGGTCGTGGAGTCTCCGGTCGCGAACAGGGTGACGTCGTGGCCGGCTTCCGCGAGGCCGTCGGCCAGCAGGGCCACCACCCACTCGATCCCCCCGTAGCCCTTGGGGGGGACGGCCAGCCACGGGGGGGCCACCTGGGCGATGCGCATCCCGGCAGCCTAGCAACCGGCCGGCGCGGCCCTCCGCTACACTGAGTGGCCGCCGGCGCGAGCCGGCAATCGGGACGTGGCGCAGCTTGGTAGCGCGCAGCGTTCGGGACGCTGAGGTCGCGGGTTCAAATCCCGCCGTCCCGACCAGAAAGGGTGCCCGTGAGGGCGCACGGAGCCGGTATGTGCCGTCAGGGCGACCGGCCTGGAATAATCGGAGTACCGATGCAGAAGCTTGGACCGAAGCACCGCATGTGCCGCCGCGTGGGCGAGGCCGTCTGTGGACGGCCCAACTGCCCAGTGGGCAAGCGGCCCTACCCCCCCGGCCAGCACGGCCAGGGCCGGCGCCGCCTCTCCGAGTTCCACATCCGCCTGCTGGAGAAGCAGAAGCTCCGGGCCATGTACGGGGTCCAGGAACGGCAGTTCCGGAAGTACTTCGCCGCCGCCACCCGCAAGAAGGGCGTGACCGGCGAAGAGTTGCTCAAGTCGCTCGAGACCCGGCTCGACGCGATCGTGCTCCGGCTGGGGTTCGCCCAGACGGTGCGCCAGGCCCGCCAGCTGGTCTCCCACGGCCACGTGCAGGTCGACGGGAAGCGACTGAACGTCCCCAGCGCGGCCGTTCGGGCCGGCCAGACCGTCTCGGCCTCGGCCTCGGCGAAGAACTTCGTCTCGGTTCGCGAGGCCATGGAGGTCATGCCCGACCCGCCTCCCTACCTCGAACGGGACAAGGACGCGGTCAGCGGTCGGCTGGTGCGGCTGCCCGAGCGGTCGGAGATTCCCCTGACCGTCACGGTCGACGAGCGCCTGATCGTCGAGCTGATGTCCTAGTTTCTCCTGCATAGGGGTACGCAACAGCGTCGCTGGCGCTCCTCGTTGCTACCCCCCTGGACCCCCGTTGCCACCCCCCTGGACCCCGTTCCCACACGCTCGACTGAGGTCCCTACACTGCCGTTCCTATGGAGATCAGTGAACTGCAACGCGTCATGGGCGAGACGTACCTGGAGCGCGATCGCGTGCGGGGCGTCGACGGCACGTTCCGCTGGATGGTCGAGGAGGTCGGCGAGCTGGCGCGCGCGCTGCGCGACGGCAGCGACGCCGATCGCACGCACGAGGTGGGCGACGTCCTGGCCTGGCTCACGTCGGTGGCCAACCTCGCGGGCGTCGACCTGCAGGAGGCCGTCGCGCGCTATGCGCAGGGATGCCCCCGGTGCGGCGAGCGTCCGTGCGCCTGCCCGATGGGCTGAGCGGCGTCAGGCCGTCAGCAGCTCGGCGATCTGCACGGCGTTGAGGGCCGCGCCCTTGCGGAGGTTGTCGGCGCACGCGAAGTACAGCAGCGCCGTGCGGTCGACCTCGGGCCGGCGGATCCGCCCGACCAGGACGTCGTCGATCCCGGCCGCGTCGAGCGGCGTGGGGAACGCACCGTCCTCCAGCGCGTCCATCAGCCGCACGCCGGGAGCCTCGGCCAGAGCCGCTCGCGCGGCGTCCACGGTGGCGTCGCGGTCGAACTCGCGCGTAGACCGACACGCCGTGTCCGGCGACCACCGGCACGCGCACGGCGGTGGCCGCGGCATACAGGTCGGGCAGCCCGAGGATCTTGCGGGCCTCGGCGGCCATCTTGGTCTCCTCGGTGGTGAACCCGGAACCGGAGGGGTCGGGCACTTCGCACAGCGGGATGACGTTGTACGCGATGGGCCGGGCGTACACCTCCGGCACCGGCAGCACCGCGGGATCGGGATGGCGGAGCTCCTCCTCCTGTCCGTGCAGCTTCTCCACCTGCTCGGCCAGCTCGCGGATCGCCTTCCGGCCCGTGCCCGACACGGACTGGTACGAGGACGTGAGCAGGAAACGCAGGCCGAACGCGCGGTGCAGCGGCGCCAGCGGCACGAGGGCGGTGATCGCGGTGCAGTTCGGGTTGGCGATGATCCCCCGGTGCTCGCGCGCCGCTGCCGGGTTCACCTCCGGGATCACCAGCGGCACTGCGGGATCCATGCGAAACGCCGACGAGTTGTCGATGCACACCGTCCCCGCCTCGGCCGCCGCGGGAAGCAGCTCGCGCGAGGCGGCGCCGCCGCAGGACACCAGCGCGATGTCGATGCCGTCGAACCAGGCGTCGCCGGTGGCGCGGACCTCGAGGTCTGCCCCACGGAACGAGACGCGCGACCCGGCGGACCGCGCCGTCGCGAACAGGACCAGCTCGTCCAGCGGGAACGCGCGCTCCTCGAGGATGCGCGTCATCTCGCTGCCGACGGCGCCGGTCGCGCCCACCACCGCCACCCGAGGACCGCTCACGTCACGTGCCTTCCCCGGCGCCGCGCCGCATCGTTCCCCAGGTCGAACTTCGCGTGCACGGCCCGGACCGCCCGGTCGGCGTCCCCGGCACGCACGACACAGGAGATGCGGATCGTGGACGTGGAGATCATCTCGATGTTGATCCCCTCGGCGGCGAGCGCCTCGAACATGTCGGCGACGACGGACGGATTGCTCTTCATGCCGGCGCCCACCAGCGACACCTTCGCGATGCCGTCGTCCACGGCGTGGCCGGCGGCGCCCACGGTTTCCGCGAGCTGCTCGACGAGGACCGCCGCCCGTCCGAGGTCGGCCTTCGGCACCGTGAACGACATGTCGGTGCGGCCCTCGCCCTCTCGCGACGAGTTCTGCACGATCATGTCGACGAGGATGCCGCCGTCGGCGACCGCGCGGAAGATCGCCGCCGCCACGCCGGGCCGGTCGGGGACCGCTCGGATCGTGATCTTCGCCTCGTCGGCGTCGACACGCGACACCCGAGATCAGCGCCTGCTCCATCCGTACGTCCTCCTCGACGATCCACGTGCCGGGCTCGTCGGAGAACGAGGACCGGACGTGCAACCGGACGCCGTGCCGCCGCGCGTACTCGACCGATCGTAGCTGGAGGACCTTGGCGCCGCCCGCCGCCAGCTCGAGCATCTCCTCGTACGAGACCGCGAGGCAGCTTGTCGCGCCCCGGTCACCACGCGCGGATCGGCCGTGTACACGCCGTCGACGTCGGTGTAGATCTCGCAGAACTCGGGCTCCCAGCGCGGCCGGCCAGCGCCACCGCGGTCGTGTCGGATCCGCCCCGGCCGAGCGTGGTCACGTCCTGGTCGGCGCTCGGAGACCCCCTGGAACCCGGCCACGATGACGACGTTGCCCGCGTCCGAGCGCCTCCTCGATCCGACCGGGCCGGATGTCGATGATCTTCGCCTGCCCGTGGACGGTGTCGGTGATGATTCCCGCCTGCGATCCCGTGTACGACGCGGCCGGCACCCGGCGTCGTTGATGGCGATGGCCAGCAGCGACATCGCGATGCGCTCGCCGGCCGTCAGCAGGAGGTCCAGCTCGCGCGGGTTCGGGGCCGGCGTGATGCCGTGGGCCATCGCCAGCAGCTCGTCGGTGGTGTCGCCCATCGCCGACACGACCGACGACGACGTCGTTGCCGGCGCGACGGGATTCCGAGGACGCGGTCGGCCACCGCGAGGATGCGCTTGCTGTCGGCGACGGACGTGCCGCCGTACTTCTGGACCACGATGGTCATGGGCCGAGCCTACCCTCCGGGGCGTCAGGAGGCGGAGGGCGGCCCGAGGCGGCCCTCGCGGGGACCTCGCCCGGGCACGGCGAGGCGCTCGCGTCGAACAGACACCGGTACAACACGGCACGGGACGCCGGGACGCCCGCGCGGATCGACCTCGCCGACGCCCTCGAGCCGGCGCAGGACCACGAGCAGGCCGAGGATGACGACGGCCATCGCGACGAACTCGTCCGGCTGTCCCCGCCAGGCGGCCGACACCGGGACGCTGGCCATCCCAACGGTCGTGGCGATGCCGGAGTTCTTCACGGCGACGCCCGACCACGATCACCAGGCCGGCCACGACCATCTCCCAGGGGAGCAGCGCGAGGTAGACGCCCGAGGCGGCGGCCATCCCCCGCCCGGCCATGTCGCGCCGCGTAGAACGGGAACGCGTGGCCGAGCACCACCGCGACGCCGCTCAGCGGCCAGCCAGCCGGCGCGAGACGCCGCCGACGCCGGCGTTCGACGAGCAGGTACACGAACCCCTTCACCACGTCCACCGTCATCGCGGCGACGGCCCAGCCGGGCCGAGGTACGCCGGACATCAGGACGGTGGGTCGGTCTCCCCGGCTTCGCGGCGGGCCTCCGCCACCAGGGCCGCACCGCCGGGGCCGCCCGGATCTTGGCCACGATCAGGGTCGAGGGGAGCGTCCCCGCCAGGTACGCGCCCCCGAGCCAGAGCGAGGTGGGAGACCATGCGGGTGCGCAGCCTAGCCGGGGTCGGGGTGAATGGCGGTGCCCACCAGGCCGGGACCGACGTGGACGCCCACGACGGGGGTGACCTCGACGACGAACCGCTCCAACACGGAGACGGCGGACTCGACGCCGGTCGGCCACCTGGCGGGCGTCGTCCTCGGCCATCGCGTGGATGACGGCCAGGCGCACGGCCCGACCCGCGGCGGCCTCGATGGTCTCGTCGACGACGCGGTCCAGCGCGCGGCGGCGTGTCCGGGGGCGCGCCACGCGCCGACGGCCGCCGTCGCGAAAGCGCGAAGACCGGCTTGATGTCCAGCGCGGTGGCCGCGTACGCCTGGAGGCGGGTCACCCGGCCGGACCGCTGCAGGTGGTCGAACGTGTCCACGGTGGCAAACAGGCACGTGGCGCCGGCGGCGGCGCGGGCCCGGCGCGCGACCTCGGCCAGCGGCGCACCCGCGGCCGCGGCCCGCGCCGCCGCCATCGCGACGAACCCCTCCGCCATCGATGCCGAGCAGCGAGTCGACGACCTCGACCGTGCCCGCGAACTCGTCGCGCGGCCGCGATCGCCTGGTGGTGGGCGAGCTCATCGACGCCGCGACGGTCACGCACAGGATCTCCGTTCGCCTCCGAGCCGCGAAACGCCGCGAGGAAGTCGGCCGGCGCAGGTGCCGATGTCGTGGCCGGGGCCGCGCCGGCGGACAGGCGTTCGTACAGTTGACGAGGAGAGAGGTCCACGCCGTCGCGGAACGAACGATCGCCCAGGTGCACGTACATGGGCACGATCGCGATGCCCAGCTGCGCCGGCCACGTCGGGCGGCAGGTTCGCTGCGCTGTCGGCGACGACTGCGATCACTCGGGAACGGTACCCGACGCCGCCCGGGGGGAGGGTAACGTTGTGTCCGTGAGCGATCCGGCCCACGCGGACCGCCGGCGCGCCCCGACCAAGCTGGGGTTCGGCGGCGTGATGCGGTCCACCGGCTTTCGCCGTCTGCTCCTGGGGCAGATCGGTGTCCAGCCTCGGCGACTGGGTGGCGACCCTGGCGTTCATCGCAGCCGCGTTCGCGCTGACCTCGAACCAGACCGCGGTCGCGGTCGTGCTGATCCTGCGCCTCGTCCCGCCGATCTTCGCCGCGCCCATCGGGGGCGTCTTCGCCGACCGGTTCGATCGCCGCGTGATCATGGTGACGTGCGATCTGTCCCGCGCCGCGCTCATCGTGCTCGTGCCGTTCGTGGGGATCGGCCTGCTGTACGCGATCGCGTTCGTGCACGAATGCATCTCGCTGTTCTTCCTGCCGGCGCGCGACGCGAGCGTCCCGTTGCTGGTGCGCCGGGACAACCTCGGGAGAGGCCAACGGCCTGGTCCTGGCGACGTCCTACGGGACGCTCCCGCTGGCGGCGGTCGCGTTCAGCGGCCTGACCGTCGCGGCGGGCCACATCCCCCAGGCGCTTCCGCTGTCGGACTTCTACGCCGACCACCCCACGACGTTCGCGTTCTTCTTCGACGCCGCGTCCTTCGTCTTCTCCGCCTCGATGATCGCGCGGCTGCCCCTGATGCCCCGGGAGCGGCCCGAGCACATCGCGCTGCTGGAGGGCGTCCGGCGAGGGATTCACGCTACGTCCTTCAGCACCGCGGGCTCCGCTCGCTCGCCTACGGGCTCGTGGTGTCGATGTTCGGCGGCGGGGTGCTCTTCGCGATCGGCATCGCGTTCATCCACCAGACGCTGCACGGGTCGGACGCGCAGTTCGGCTGGCTGGCGGCGCTCTGGGGGGTGGGGATGGGCATCGGCCTGGCCGTCGTGCGCCTGTTGGTCAGGCGAGGGGAATCCACGGTCTTCGTGGTGGCCGTGGCCGCGTGTGGCGGGATCCTGATCGTGATGGCCGTCCTCCCCTACCTGTGGCTGTCCTTCATCGCTCGCGGTGGTGTTCGGGGCGGCCTTCTCGGTCGCGATCGTGATCGCGCTGACGCTCGTCCAGCGGGAGACGGAGGACGAGGTCCGCGGGCGGATCATGGGCGGCGTGCAGATGCTCTTCCGGCTCGGCCTCGGCGCCGGCGCCCTGGGGATGGGCGCCATCGCCCACAGCGTCGATTCGCTCGACCTGGGCGTGATCCGATTGGACGGCAATCAGGTCGGACTGATCGTGGGGGGGAGCCTGATCATCCTGGGCGCCTTCGCAGCCACGGGCGCGATGCGCGCGTCCGCGTGGAGCGGGCGGGACAGTAAAGTAGCCTGACGAAATCGCTACATGTCCCGGCGTCCCTCGAGGGCCTGGCCCAACGTCACCTCGTCCGCGTACTCGAGGTCGCCGCCGACCGGCAGCCCGCTGGCGAGCCGCGTGACCTTCACACCGCTCGGCTTGAGGAGGGCGGCGACGTACATCGCCGTGGCGTTGCCCTCCAGGTTCGGGTTGGTCGCCAGGATGACCTCCTGGACGTCGTCCCGCGCCACGCGGTCCAGCAGCTCCTGGACGCGAAGGTCGTCGGGCCCGATGCCGTCGAGCGGCGAGATCGCACCGCCCAGGACGTGGTACCGGCCCTTGATCACGCCGGCCTTCTCGACCGCGGCCTGGTCCTTGGGCTCCTCGACCACGCAGATGACGGTGGGGTCCCGTCCCGGATCACGGCAGACGCGGCACAGGTCGCCCTCCGCGACGCTGAAGCACTCGCGGCAGAATCGGACCTTTTCCTTGGCGGCGACGATCGCCTCGGCGAGGCGGCGGGCGTCCTCGGCCGAGGCTTTCACCATGTAGAAGGCGAGGCGCTGCGCCGACTTCGGACCGATGCCGGGAAGGCGGGCCAGCTCGTCGATCAGGTCCTGGATCGGACCCTCGTACACGCTAGGCCTCCGGCTCCGCGCCCAGCTCGGCCTTGAGCCGGGCGATGGCGTCCTCGGCGGTGACCGGCGCCTCGTCGTCGTCCAGGACGACGGGGTCCGGGCCCGGGTCGCGGGCGACGCACCGGATGCGGGGCGACACGCCGAAGACCTCGACGAATGCCGCCTGGAACTCCGCCTCGCGCGACTCCACCTTCTCGATGCCGAACTTGCGGCCCGGGGGGAAGACGATCTCGAGCGTCTGACCGTCCCAGTCCGTGGCGACCGCCGACTCGAGGTTTGCCATGAGGATCATCTGCCGCTGGTCCCGAAGCCGCTCGAGCAGCTGCGCCCATGACCGACGGATCGAGGCGAGGTCGAGTGAGCCCGTCGACGGCGCGTGCGGCGCGGCCTCCGGCGCTGCCGGTTCAGGGGCCGACTCAGATGCCGAGTCGACCGGCCCGGCGGCCGCTGAAGCATCCTCGCTCGCGCTCGGAGGCTCCCCAGCTGCCGACTCGCTCGACCCGGGGGCCGCTGAAGCATCCTCGCTGGCGCTCGAACGCTTCCGCGGCCTTTTCGCCGGGACGCCCTCCGGAACCGCCCGAACCTCCGATGTCCGCTCGTCCGCGACCGGACCGGCCGTGGCGGTGGAGCTCGCGGGGGAGGACGCGGAGACGCCGGCGAGTCGCTCCAGCCGCTCGAGGCGCGCGGCCAGGCCGGCGGGCGTGGCATCGGCCTCGGGGATGGTGGACCGCACGAGCGCAAGCTCGAGCGACAGCCGCGGCGAGGTCGTCCACCGCATGTCGGCCTGCGCCGCCAGGAGCAGCGAGACCACGCGGGACAGCTCGGCCGTCGTGAACTTGGCCGCCTGTGCCGCCAGATGTGCGTGCTCGTCCGGGGCGACATCGAGGGCGGCGGGCTCGTCGGGCGCCGCCTGCACGATGATCAGGTCCCGGAAGTGGGACAGGACCTCGGAGGTGAGGTGGCGCAGATCCTGGCCGTTCTGCACGAGGCGGTCGACGATCTGGAAGACGCTCCGCGAGTCCCCGACGGCGACGGCGTCGGCGAGCTCGTACTGGACGTCGGACTGCACGGCCCCGATCAGCGTCGCCACGGTGTCGTCCGTGATGGCGCCCCCCGACAGCACGGCGCTCTGGTCCAGCAGCGACTCGGCGTCGCGGGCCGACCCCTCCGCCTGCCGCGCAAGTGATTCGGCGGCCGATCGGTCGAGCTTCCAGCCCTCGTTGTCGGCGACCCGCTCGAGCAGCCCGGCCAGCTCGTCCGTGCCGATCCGGCGGAAGTCGAACCGCTGGCACCGCCCGACGATCGTCGGCGGCATCTTGTGCGGTTCGGTCGTCGCGAGGACGAACCGGACGGCCGGAGGCGGCTCCTCGAACAGCTTGAGGAGCGCGTCGAACGCCTCCCGCGACAGCCGCTGGGCCTCGTCGAGGATGTAGATCTTCTCGCGCCCCATGGCCGGGGCGGTGGGCGCACGTTCGCGCAGCTCGCGCGCATCGTCCACGCCACCGTGCGACGCCGCGTCGATCTCCACCACGTCGAGGTGCTGGCCGTCGCGGATGCGCACGCACTGTTCGCAGACGCCGCACGGCTCGGCCGTCGGGCCATGCTCGCAGTTGATCATCTTGGCCAGGATGCGGGCGGTGGAGGTCTTTCCCGTCCCCCGGGGACCGCAGAACAGGAACGCGTGCGCGAGCCGGTCCTCGCGGATCGAGCCCGTCAGCGCCCGCACGACGTGATCCTGCCCGACGACCTCGTCGGGCGCCTGCGGCCGGTACTTGCGGTACAGCGACCGGTACGGAATCTCCTCGGCCACGCCTGTCTCTCCCCCGGCGGACCCGCCGGCCTCGGCCGGTGACGCCGCCACAGCGCCCCCGCCGTCCGGGAGCGTCACTCACAAAGTACGGTGGCCGTGCACCCGCCGTTGACCGCGTGCGACTCGGCCGCACACCGGACGCGTGAGCTCCGGCCAGATAACCCCGCGGCACCCGCCATTCGCCCGCTTACCGCTGCTTCCTTCCGGACCTGACGGGGTTCGCGAGTTGGCGTCGCGCGGGACCCGACCTTCAACGCTTCGCGTCCGGGGCGTTCCCGGACCACACGGGCCGCGGGCGGGGATTCAGCCCCGCTTGAGCGGATTGCGGGTGCAGGGCACCGCTAGCTCCCCGCCTAGCACGGCCACCGTCGGCGAGTATACGCCGGTCTCCCGACAGGCCCGTTCGACGGAAATCCTACGGGCGCCGGGTCGTCTCGCGCGTAACGTGAGTCCGATGCGAACGTGAACACCGAACCCTCCGCCCGAACCGCCCGGCGGCCGAGCCCCCGGACCGCGATCGTCGGGGTCGTCGTCGCGGTCGTCTGGGCCTCACTGTGGCTGTTCGGCCGGTCCGGAGCCGCGCCCCCACGTGTCCCGTCCATAGCCGTACCCCCACGCTTCCCGTCCGGGGCCTCGCCGGCGGGCGACAGCGCGGACGGCCCCACACCTCCGTCCGCCTGGGCCACCCACGACGCCGGCTCGTTGACGATCCGGACGCCCCCTGGATGGACGTTCGCCGGGAATCCGGTCCCCCAGCTGGTCGGCCCGAAGATCTGGTTCGCGATGGGCACCTGGTCGTTCCCTCGCGGGGGCGCATGCGGACCCCGGGCCGCGCTCCGGTTCCTCCCTGGGAAGGGCGCCCTCCTGTGGGTCTCCGAAACGGGCACCGCCGGCTTCGCGCCGGGAACGTTCCCGCTCCGTCCCGACCGATTCACACTCCGCGGCCTCCGTCCGCACCGGTATGAGTGCTCGGCGAACCGGCCCTCGTACCGCATCCGGTTCCGAGATCATGGGCGCGCATTCGAGGCCGGCATCGCCTTCGGGCCGGCCGCGTCGGCCGAGACACGGGCCCGTGCGCTGCAGTCGCTCTCGAGCCTGCGCGTCGGGTCAGGTCCCGGCTGACCGCTCGATCTGGTCGCTCGGATCGTCCGTCGGCTGCCGCAGCCACGCCGCGCCGACCACGCCGGGGCCCCCGGTGTAGCGTGATGGGTCCGGACACGCCCTCCGCCCCTCCGGTCGCGAGAACCCCTTGGGCGCGAGAGTATAGGAGCCAGTGACCGCGCGCCTCCGCCCCGTGCCGCACCCGCCCGACGCCGGGTCCCCGTCGGCGCTCTCCATCGCGGACCTCGTCGAGCGGACCGGCGTCCCTCCCGCGACGATCCACTCCTACCTGCGTCAGGGGCTGCTGCCGAGGCCGCTCCGGGTCACCGGCGCGCGGTTCGGCTACGACGAGCGTCACGTGCGCGCGCTGCGGCTCATCCGCACGCTTCGGGAACGTCGTCACGTGCCCCTGGCGACGATCAAGCGCGTCCTCCCCGAGCTGCTCGCGCTGGAGCCAACCGAGGCGTTACTACCGGAGATGTGGGATCGGGCCCTGGCCCCGCGCGGCAGGGACCGCGCCCGCGACCCCGCCTCCCGGCTGCTGGCGGCCGCCCGCGAGGCGTTCGCGCGGCGAGGCTTCGGCGAGGTGAACGTCGACGAGCTGTGCCGGGCCGCCGGGATCGCGAAGGGCTCCTTCTACCGCCACTACCGGTCCAAGGAGGAGCTGTTCCTGCGCGTCGCCGAGCTGACGGCTGATGAGGTGGCAATCGCATTTCGCAGCGAGCGCCGCGCGTCGGAGGAACCCGCCGAGACGCTGGCGCGGGTCCTTGCTCCCCGTCTTCCCATCTTCCTGGACCTGTTCTCGCGGGGGCTCCAGGGGAAGCCGGGATACACGGCCACGCTCACGCGGCTGCTGCAGGGACTGACGACCGACCTGGGCGAAACCGTCGAGCCGGACGGCATCGGCGCGGGCCGGAGCGGCCTCTCGATCCTGGGGCACGCCGTGACGAGGCTGCTCCTTACCCCGGGGGCCGTCTTTGACACCCTCGGCGGGCAGTCGGAGAATCGCATGCAACTGGGGCGACCGGGTAGTCACTTTCCATAGACGAGTCGTGGCGTCGGCACGGACGGGAGTCCGGCCGGCACCAGGCGGCGGGAGGGGAACGCGCGCATGAAGATGGTGTTCGAGAACCACAGCTTCGCCACCACGAGATGCGCCGAGTTCATCGACCTCACCGACGACGTGGCCCAGACCGTGGAGAAGAGCGACGTGCGCAACGGAATGGCACTCGTGTACTCGCCGCACACGACGTGCGCCGTGATCATCAACGAGCGCGAGGCGGGTTTCATCAGCGACTTCGAGGAGCTGATCCACGACCTCGTCCCGGCCAGCCGCGACTACCGGCACGACGACATGTCCGTCCGCACGGAGAACCTCACCGACGAGGACCACGAGTTCCCCAACGGCCACGCCCACTGCAAGCACGCGCTGATCGGCTCTGCGTCCCAGACCATTCCGATCATCGACGGCGAGCTCCAGCTCGGCCAGTGGCAGCGCGTGTTCTTCATCGAGCTCGATCGCGCCCGCGACCGCAAGGTGTTCATTCAAGTACTGGGAGAGTGATGTCCCGGATGGCCGAGGCCCCCTCAGCGGCCGAGGTTCTGGCCCGAGCCGGGGGGAGAACTTTCCCGTGGCCTCCATCCTGTTCCCCCGCGAGCTCCGCCCGCACCTGATGAGCGTGTACGGCTTCGCCCGGCTCGTGGACCAGGTGGGCGACGAGGCCGGCGAATCCCCTGCCGAGCGCCTTCGCCTGCTCGACTGGGTGAACGACGAGCTGGACACCGTGTACCGCGGCGCAGCGCCCTCGCACCCTCTCCTGCGCCGGCTGGCGTGGACGATCGAGCGCTTCGAGATCCCGCGACCGCCCTTCGATCGCCTGGTCGGCGCGAACCGCCAGGAGCAGACCGTCACGCGGTATGCGACGTTCCAGGACCTGCTCGCGTACTGCGACCTGTCCGCCAATCCCGTCGGTGAGCTGGTGCTGTACCTGTGCCGCGCCGCGACGCCCGAGCGCATCGCGCTGTCCGACGCCACGTGCACCGCCCTGCAGCTGGTCGAGTTCTGGCAGGACCTGGGCGAGGACGCCGCGCGCGGCCGCGTCTACCTGCCCGGTGAGGACCTCGCGCGCTTCGGGTACGACGAGGAACGCCTGCTGCGCGGCGAGGCCGATGACGACTTCCGCGCCCTGCTGTCGTTCGAGGCCGAACGCACGCGCGGGCTGCTCGAGGCCGGCCGGCCGCTGGGGCGAACGATCCCCGGCCGGATGGGGCTGGCCGTACGCATGTTCACGGCCGGTGGGTTTGCCGCCCTTGATGACCTGTCCCGCAGGGAGTTCGACACACTGAGCGGCAACGCCCACGCCTCCCGAACCCGCCGCGTCGCGTTCGCCGCCCGCGAACTCGTTCATCGGAGCGGGGGGTCCAGGGCGGCAGGAAACGGGGGGTCCAGGGCGGCAGGAAACGGGGGGTCCAGGGGGGTAGCAACGAGGAGCGCCCGCGACGCTGTTGCGGACCCCCTGGCGTCGGATGCGGCGACGGAGTCGCCGCATCGACGGAGACAAACTTGAACGCGGCCACCGCGGTCCGCTACTGCGAGGATGTAACGCGCTCGCAGGCGCGCAACTTCTGGTACGGCATCCGTCTGCTGCCCGAGGCGAAGCGTCAGGCGCTCGCGTCGATCTACGCGATGGCGCGCCGCATCGACGACGTGGGCGACGGCACCGACCCGGTGGAGCACAAGCGGGCGGAGCTCGATCGCATCGAGGCGTCACTCGTCGACGCATCCCCGTCCGCCGACGACCCGGTCGTGGCCGCGGTCGCCCTGACCGCCATTCGCTTTCCCGTGCCCATGGACGCGTTTCGGGACCTGGTGGACGGTGTGCGGATGGACCTGGACGAGCACCGGTACGCGACGTGGAGCGACCTCGAGCGGTACTGCCGGCGGGTCGCGGGATCGATCGGACGGCTCTCGCTTGGAGTCTTCGGGGCGCGGGACCCCGATGGCGACGCGCGGCTGGCCGACGACCTGGGTGTCGCGATGCAGCTGACGAACGTCCTGCGCGACGTTCGCGAGGATCTGGAGCGGGGCCGCCTGTACCTCCCCGACGAGGACCTGACCCGGTTCGGCGTGACGCGCGAGGACCTGTCGGGTCCGGGGCCGGGGCCGGCCGCGACGCGCACCGAGGCACTGGTCCGCTTCGAGGTCCGCCGGGCGCGCGACTGGTTCGAGCGCGGCCTGCGGCTCCTCGGGCACCTGGATCGGAGGAGCGCGGCATGCGCCGGCGCCATGGCCGGCATCTACCGGCACCTGCTCCGGCGCATCGACGCGGCCCCGCTGACGGTGCTGGAGCGCAGACTCTCCCTTCCCGCGTGGGAGAAGGCGTGGGTCGCGTCCCGGGCCCTGGCGGGGGTGACACCGTGAGCCGGCAGGAGCCGGCGACCGTTCGCGTGACCGTCGTGGGCGGGGGCCTTGCCGGCATCGCCGCCGCGCTCGCGTGCACCGACGCGGGCGCGGAGGTCACGCTGTGGGAGGCGAAGAAGTGGCTCGGCGGTGCCACGTCATCGTTCGACCGAGACGGCCTGACGATCGACACCGGCCAGCACGTGTTCCTGCGTTGTTGCGTCGCCTATCGCGAGTTCCTTCGCCGCGTCGGGATGGAGGGCCGGACGGACCTGCAGAGCCGCCTGGACATCCCGATCGTCGCACCGGGGGGCCGGACGAGCGGAATCCGTCGGACGTCCCTGCCGGCGCCGCTACACCTGGGCAGGGCTCTCCTCTCCTACCGGTTTCTGTCCCGTTCCGAGCGCGTGCATGCCGCAATCACGGGCCTGGCGATCCGCCGGCTCGACCCCCGAGACCCGGCTGTCGACGAGCAGTCGTTCGGCACCTGGCTCCGCGCGCGCGGTGAGTCGCCGCGAGCGATCCGCGCGCTGTGGGACCTCATCGGCCTCCCGACGCTGAACGTCGAGGCCGACGGGGCCAGCCTGGCGCTGGCCGCCAAGGTGTTTCGTACCGGACTGCTGGACGCGTCGGGCGCCGCGGACATTGGAGTGCCGATCGTCCCGCTGCAGGAGCTGCACGGCGACGCGGGGCTGCGGGCGCTGCGCGCGGCGGGAGCGACCGTGCGGCTCGGCGAACGGGTTCGCGGGCTGGCCGTCACGGCCGACGGCGTCACCGGCGTCGAGACGGACGCCGGCACGGTCGCGGCCGACGCGGCGATCATCGCCGTGCCCAACGATCGTGTGGGCGATGTGCTCCCGGACGGCGCCGTGCCCGACCCCGCCGCGTTCGCCCGGCTCGGCTCGTCGCCCATCGTCAACATCCATGTCGTGTACGACCGCCCGGTGCTGTCCCGCCGGTTCGTGGCGGCCGTCGACTCGCCGGTGCAGTGGATGTTCGACCGCTCGGGGGCCTCCGGCCTCGAGCACGGCCAGTACGTTGCGGTCTCGCTGTCCGGCGCCGACGCGTTCGTCGACCGCACCGTGGACGACCTGCAGGCCGAGTTCCTGCCGGCCATCGAGGCGCTGCTACCCCGGGCCCGCGGGGCCAACGTCGACCGCTTCCTGGTGACGCGGGAGCGCCAAGCCACGTTCCGCCAGAGCCCCGGTACGCTGCGGCTTCGCCCGCAGGCCATCACTTCCATCCCCAGGCTGTACCTTGCGGGAGCATGGACCGACACGGGATGGCCGGCCACGATGGAGGGCGCGGTGCGCAGCGGACGGACGGCGGCCAGGGCCGCGCTGATGGCGCTCGGCCGAACGGATCGCCTTCCGGCGGAGATCGCGGCATGACCTCGCACCCAGCCACCGCCGTCCCCGGATCGCTGACGCGATCGCGCGCGCTCATCCAGGCGGGCCTGCAGGAGGCCGTCGGCCGCCTGGCGCCCTCGCTGCAACGCGTCGCCGCCTACCACTTGGGATGGCGGGACCAAGACGGCCACGAGGTCGAGCATCCGGGCGGGAAGGCGGTTCGCCCGACGCTGACGCTCCTGGCGGCCGAGGCCGTCGGCGCACCCGCCTCGGCGGCGGTCCCCGGCGCCGTCGCGCTCGAGCTCGTCCACAACTTCTCGCTGATCCACGACGACCTGATGGACGGCGATCGCGAGCGGCGCCATCGCCCCACCGTGTGGGCGCTGTTCGGCGCCGGTGAAGCCATCATCGCGGGGGACGCCCTCGCGGCGCTTGCATACGCGGTCCTGCTGGACGTCGACGGCGAGCCGGGACAGCGCGCCGGACGGGAGCTGACGCGGGCCACGCTCGAGATGATCCGGGGCCAGTCCGAGGATCTGACCTTCGAGTCCCGGCTGGACGTGACCGAGCAGGAGGTCGTCGACATGAGCGCGCACAAGACGGGCGCGCTGATCTCGTGCGCCTGCGCGCTGGGCGCCATCCTCGGCCGCGGAACCTCTCCGCAGGTGGACGGCCTGCGTGCCTACGGCCGCCACGTCGGGATCGCCTTCCAGGCCGTCGATGACGTCCTGGGCATCTGGGGCGAGCCGGACGTGACCGGAAAGCCGACGGCGGGCGACCTGCGACAGCACAAGAAGACGATGCCCGTCGTCCACGCGCTCGCCGCGCCCGGAACGGGCGGCACCGAGCTGGCCCGGCTGCTCTCCGACGGCGAGCTGTCGGCGGACGGCATCGAGCGCGCGCTCGAGATCCTGGACGCGTCGGGCGCGCGCGCGTGGTCGCTCGCGGTCGCGGAGGAGCATCTCGATCTGGCTCTGAACGCGTTGGAAGCGTCGGGGCTCGCCGCGGCACCCGTCGCCGAGCTCCGGGACATGGCCCTGTTCGTCGTGGGAAGGGATTTCTGACATGGCGATCAGTACGACGCCGAGGGTCGATGGCGTTGCCCAGGAGACGATGTCGCGCGCGACGCGGCACCTCCTGTCGCTGCAGTCGCCCGAGGGCTGGTGGAAGGGCGAGCTGGAGACGAACGTCACCATGGACGCCGAGGATCTGTTGCTGCGCGCGTTCCTGGGGATGCTGGATCCCGAGGTGCTGCGGCCGTCCGCCAACTGGATTCGCTCGCAGCAGCGAGACGACGGGACGTGGGCGAACTTCTGGCAGGGCCCCGGCGACCTGTCCACCGGTGTGGAGGCGTACGCGGCGCTGCGGCTGGCCGGCGACCCGGCCGACGCGGAGCACATGCGCCGCGCCCGCGAATGGATCCTCGACCAGGGCGGCCTCGAGCGCACGCGTGTGTTCACGCGGATGTGGATGGCGCTGTTCGGCATCTGGCCCTGGGACGAGCTGCCCGCGCTCCCACCCGAGATGGTGTTCTTCCCGCACTGGTTCCCGCTCAACCCGTACGACTTCGGCTGCTGGGCTCGGCAGACGATCGTTCCGCTCACGGTCGTGTCGGCCTGGAAGCCGGTGCGACGGCTCCCGTTCGACCTGGCCGAGCTGCGTTCGGGAGCGCCCGCGGTCCCCCGGCACGACCTTCGGAGCTGGGAAGGGCGGTTCGAACGGTTCGACGCCGCGCTCCGCGCGTACGAGCGCCACCCGCATCGCGGGTTGCGGCGGGCCGCCCTGCGCCGCGCCACGGAGTGGATCCTGCGGCGGCAGGAAGCCGACGGGTCGTGGGGCGGCATCCAGCCGCCCTGGGTGTACTCGATGATCGCGCTCGACTTGATGGGATTCGGAGCCGATCACCCGGTGCTGCGGGCGGCGCTGGCCGGGCTCGACCGGTTCACGATCGTCGAGCCCGACCGCGACCTGCGGCGGCTCGAGGCGTGCCAGTCACCCGTGTGGGACACGTGCCTGGCGGTCACCGGCCTGGCCGACGCAGGCCTGCCGCGCGACCACCCGGCGCTGCTTCGCGCGGCCGACTGGATGCTGGGCGAGGAGATCCGCGTCCCGGGGGACTGGGGGGTGCGGCGTCCGCATCTCGAGCCGGGCGGCTGGGCCTTCGAGTTCGCCAACGACACGTACCCGGACATCGACGACACCGCGGAGGTGATCCTGGCGCTGCGGCGCGTGGACCACCCGGATCGCGACCGGCTCGACGCCGCGGTCCAGCGGGGCGTGCGGTGGACGCTCGGCATGCAGTCCTCGGACGGCGGCTGGGGCGCATTCGACGCCGACAACACGCGCGACCTCTGCCGGCGCATCCCCTTCTGCGATTTCGGCGAGGTCATCGACCCGCCCTCCGCCGACGTCACCGCGCACGTGGTCGAGATGCTCGCGGGCGAGGGACTGGCCGGCGTGGCCGGGGCGCGGCGCGGGCTCGGGTGGCTGGGGCGGAACCAGGAGCCCGGACGGCTCGTGGTTCGGGCGGTGGGGCGCCAACCACGTCTACGGGACGGGCGCGGTCGTGCCCGCGGCGGTCGCCGGCGGTGTGTCTCCCGAGGACGGCCGGATCCGCCGCGCGGTTGGCTGGCTCCTCGCGCAGCAGAACCCGGACGGCGGGTGGGGCGAGGACATGCGCTCGTACCGGGACCCGGGCTGGGTGGGGCGCGGCACGAGCACGGCGTCCCAGACGTCGTGGGCGCTCCTGGCCCTCCTGGCGGCCGGCGAGCGCGACGGCGACGCCGCGGCCCGCGGCGTCGAGTGGCTGGCGCGAACCCAGCTCCCATCCGGAACGTGGAACGAGCCCGAGTACACGGGGACCGGCTTCCCCGGCCACTTCTACATCAACTATCACCTGTACCGGCTGGTCTATCCGCTGCAGGCGCTCGGCAGGTTCGTGTACGGATGGAAGCCGGCTGAGCGACCGTGACGTCCGACGGAACGCTCACGGTGTTCGTACCGCTCGCGATCGAGCAGGCGGCGCTGCGACGCGCGCTCCCGTCGGCGAACGTCATCCGCACCGGCATGGGTGCCGACCGCGCCCGGTCGTCCGCTGACCTTCTGCCGCCGGGCGACTCGCCGGTGGCGGTGGCCGGCTTCTGCGGAGCCCTCGCTCCCGGGATCGAGCCGGGCGACGTCGTGGTGGCCACCGAGATCCGCGGGCCTGACGGGCGGTCCATCGCCTGCTCGGCGGGGCCGCTGGTGGCGGCGCTTCGACGCCTGGACGTGGGGCGCCTGCACCACGGTCCGATGGTCACCACCGAACGGGCCGTGCGCGGTGACGAGCGGGCGGAGCTCGCGGAGGCAGGTGCGATCGCAGCGGACATGGAGTCGTTCTGGCTGCTCGAGCACGCCGGCGACCGCCCGCGGGCGGTGCTGCGGATCGCCGTGGACACCCCCGAGCGCGAGCTGGGCGCCAACCTGGACACGGTGACCGGCGGGCTGACGGCGTACCGTTCGCTCCGGCGCGGCGCCGGGGGCCTGGAAGAGTGGGCCCGTGCCGCCGGGCCGCGCACTGTGTTGCTGGCCGGTCCGCGTTCGTTCTGCGCCGGCGTGGACCGGGCCATCGAGATCGTCGAGCGCGCGCTCGACCGGTACGGGCCGCCGGTCTACGTGCGAAAGCAGATCGTGCACAACGTGCACGTCGTTCAGGACCTGGAGCGGCGTGGGGCCGTGTTCGTGGACCAGATCGACGACATTCCCAAGGGCGCGGTGACCGTGTTCTCGGCGCACGGTGTCTCCCCGCAGGTCCGCGACCAGTCCGCCGCGCGCGAGCTGAAGGTCATCGACGCCACGTGTCCGCTCGTGACCAAGGTGCACGCCGAGGCGCGCCGCTTCGCCAACGCGGGCTTCCGGATCGTGCTGGTGGGGCACGAGGGCCACGAGGAGGTGGAGGGGACCACCGGCGAGGCCCCGGACTCGATCCAGACGATCGGCACGGTGGACGAGATCGGCCGGATCGAGGCCGGCGAGGACGAGCGCGTGGCGTACCTCACGCAGACGACGCTGGCCGTGGACGAGGTGGAGGACGTGGTCGAGGCGCTCCGGGACCGGTTCCCGACGCTGACGGGACCGGGCTCGGACGACATCTGCTACGCCACGACCAACCGCCAGGACGCCGTCAAGTCGCTGGCCAAGGAGTGCGACCTGCTGCTGGTCATCGGGTCGCAGAACTCGTCGAACTCGATTCGGCTCGTCGAGGTGGCTCAGCGCGAAGGGTGCCACGCCGAGCTGCTGGACGACGAGAACGAGATCGATCCGGCCTGGCTGATCGATGCCGACATCGTGGCCGTCACAGCCGGCGCGTCGGCCCCCGAGGTGCTGGTCGAGCGCGTCGTGGGCGCGCTGGCCAGCCTGGGCCCGGTGCAGGTCGAGGAGCGGACGGTGATCGACGAGTCGATGCGGTTCACCCTGCCCCTGGAGCTGAGATGACGGTCTCCCTCCGGCAGCAGGCCCGAGTGGGCGCGTACCTGGTGCGCCAGAAGCTCAAGGGCCGCAAGCGCTTTCCGCTGATCGTCGAGCTGGAGCCGCTGTTCGCGTGCAACCTCGCGTGTGCCGGCTGCGGGAAGATCCAGTACCCCGCGCACATGCTGAAGCAGCGGATGTCGGTCGAGCGCGCCGTGGACGCCATCGAGGAGAGCGGCGCGCCGATGGTGTCGATCGCCGGCGGCGAGCCGCTGATCCATCCCGAGATCCACCTGATCGCCGCCGAGCTGGTCAAGCGCAGGAAATTCGTCTACCTGTGCACGAACGCGCTGCTGATGCAGAAGAAGCTGCCGCTGTTCGAACCATCGCCCTACTTCGCCTGGGCCGTGCACGTGGACGGCCTGCGCGAGCGCCACGACGAGTCCGTGTGCCAGGAGGGGGTCTTCGACGTGGCGGTCGCCGCGATGAAGGAGGCGAAGGCGGCCGGGTTCCGCGTCACGACCAACACGACGTTCTTCACACACGACACGCCGAAGAACGTGCAGGCCGTGCTCGACTTCCTGAACGACGAGGTCGAGGTCGACGCGATGATGATCTCGCCGGCCTACGCGTACTGGAAGGCGCCCGACCAGGAGCACTTCCTCGGCGTCGAGCAGACCCGCGCGCTGTTCCGCGAGGCGTTCGCCGACGGCGGCCGGAAGCGCTGGCGACTGAACCACACACCCGTGTTCCTCGACTTCCTGGAAGGAAAGGTCGACCTGGAGTGCACCCCATGGGGCATTCCCTCGTACTCCATCTTCGGATGGCAGCGCCCCTGTTACCTGCAGGCCGACGGCTACTGCACGACGTACCGGGAACTGGTGGACACCACGGACTGGTCGAAGTACGGACGCCGAAGCGGCAACACGCAGTGCGCGAACTGCATGGCGCACTGCGGTTACGAGCCCACGGCCGTCCTGGCGACGATGGGCTCGCTGCGAGCAGTCCGTGCGGGCGATGGTCACGACCTGACGAATCGGACGATCTGGCGCATGGTCCCGAGCCTGTGCCATGCTCGGCGCGGTGAGCACGCCCCGTAACGCAGAGGGGCGGCGGCCGACCGCCACGCTCCCTGCGGACGATCGCTTCGCGGTGCACGTGCTGGGCGCCTTCTCAGTGGCGCGCGGCGAGACGCCGCTCGTCCCCCGCGAGATCGGGAGCCACCAGGGGCGCACCCTCCTCAAGCTGCTGCTGGTCCAGCGGGGGCACCTGGTGGCGACCGACCGCATCGCCGAGGTGCTGTGGGGCGAACAACCGCCGACGAAGTGGGAGCGCGCCCTCGCCGTCCTGGTCAGCAGACTCCGCGGTGTGTTCGGCGCCGAGTCGATCGAGGGCGGCCGCGAGGGCTACCGGTTCGTTCCGTCCGAACGCATGTCCATCGACCTGGACGAGGCCGAGCGGCTGACGGACGAGTCCGAGGCTCGCATCGCCGCGCGCGAGCCGTCGCTCGCGCGCGCGGCCGCCGACCGGGCGCTCGAGCTGCTCGGTCGCGGGCCGCTGCTGGAGGACGAGCCGTACGCGGACTGGGCCGAGGATGCCCGTGCCGGGGCGGGCGCGCTGCTGCGGCGCGCCCAGCGCGCCGCGTGGCGGGCGGCCATGGCGCTCTCGGACTACGAGGCCGCGGCGGCAATCGCCGAGTCCGCGGTCCGGGTCGACCCGATCGACGAGGAGGCCGCCCGCGCGTCGATGCAGGCGCTGTTCCTTGGCGGCGAACGGGGCCGGGCGCTGGCCGCGTACGACCGGCTGAGGGAAGCCCTCAGCGAAGGCCTCGGCGCCGACCCCGCGCCGGAGACCGCGCGACTGCACGTGGCGATGCTGCGCGAGGAGCCGCTTCCTCCGCTCCAGTCGGGCCCCGCGGTGGCGCGGGGCCCACTCGACCCGGGTTTCGTCGGCCGGGACACCGAGCTGGCCGAGCTGTCGCGGCTCTGGGGCGAGGCGGTGGCGGGCCGGCCGTCGCTGGTGCTGGTGGCCGGCGAGGCCGGGATCGGCAAGACGCGTCTCGCGGCGGAGGCCATGCGGCTGGCGGAGCAGCACCGGCGGGGCCGTGCTGCAGGCGCGCTGCTTCGAGGCCGAGCGGTCCCTGTTCCTGGAGCCGGTCGTGGACGCCCTCCGCGCGGTGGTGGTGTCCACGCCTCCCGATGTGGTGCGGACGCTCGCGGGCGACTCGGCGGCGACGCTGGGCGAGCTCGTCCCCGAGGTGCGCAGCATCCTGCGCCCGCTCCCCACCGAGCGGGCGAGCCCCGAGATCGAGCGCCGCCGCGCCTTCGACGCCATCGCCGCGTTCGTGCGAGGCCTCTGTGCGCGCCGGCCCGTCCTGCTGTTCCTGGACGACCTCCACAACGCGGGCTCCTCCACGCTCGAGCTGCTGCACTTCCTGCTCCGCCGGGCCACCGGCGCCCGGCTGCTGATCATGGCGACGCTTCGACTCGACGAGGGCGACCCAGCGCTCGGACACCTGGGCGACATCGCCGAGTTGCTCGAGGTGGGCCCTCTCTCGGGCGACGCAGTCTCCGAGCTGGCACGTCGGATGGGTTCACCCGAGCTCTCCGAGTCGATCCTGGCCCGCACGGGCGGTCACACGTTGTTCGTGCTGGAGACCCTGCGCGCAATCGCGGAGGGGTCCGAGACAAAGGGCGAGGTGCCGGTGCCGGCCTCGCTCCGGGACGCGGTGCTGCGCCAGGATCGGCCGGGCCGGGCCCGACGTCGAGGAGCTGCTGCGGGTCGGGGCGGTCCTGGGGTCGGCGTTCGACCTGGCTACGGTGTCCGATCTGCTGGAGGTCCCGCTGGAGGAGAGCGCCCGGCGGTCGGAGCGAGCCGTGCGCGCCCGCCTGTTGAGCGAGGCAGGCACGACGTTCGAGTTCGCCAACGACCTCATTCGCGAGATCCTGTATCGCACGACCCCCCAGCCCGTCCTGACGGCCAGGCACGCCCGGGCCGCTGCCCTCCTGAAGGACCAGCCCGAGGCCGTCGGTGCCCACGCCAGCGCCGCCGGCGACTGGCGCACGGCGATGGAAGCGTGGCTGCTGGCGGCGGAGCGGTCCGCCGGGTTCGCCAACCGGGACGCGGAGCTCCTGCTGGGACGCGCCATCGACGCCGCCCGCGAGCTCGACGATCCGTCGACGGAGATGCGCGGACTGCTCGAGCGCGGCCGCGTCCGCGAGGCACTCGGCGACTACGAGGGCGCTTTCGACGACCATTCCCGCGGGCTCGAGCTGGCGCGGGACACCGGCGACCGGGCCCTGGAGATGGAGTTCCTTCGCGAGATCGGCGGCGACGTGCTGATCGGGATGGGCCGCAGGGCGCTCGCCTGCATCCCCTACCTGGAGGCGGCGCTCGTCATCGCGGAGGAGCGCGACGACGGCGAGGCGGCGGCCTCGATCCTCAGCCGGCTGGCCATCATCGACGCCAATCGGCTGCGGTTCGAGGACGGCGCCCACCACGCGCGCCGCGCGCTGACGATCGCACGCGCGCTGGGCGGCGAGCGAGCGCACGCGCTCGCTCTCGACGGTCTGAAGACCGTCGCGGCCTACGGCGGCGACCTGACGACGCTCGAGTCGGTGACCCGCGAGCTGGAGCCCATCCTCCGCCGGGGATTCGAGCGCTTCTTCCTCGAGTGGAACGTGTTCGAGTCCTCGTTCGTTCCGCTGGCTCACGGACGCTGGGATGCGGCGGTCGCGCGCATCGAGGACGCGCTCGCGCTCAACCTCCGCTCGGGCTACCTGCGGTACCGCCCGCTGTTCCTGGCCCACATCGGGTGGGTCCACCGCTCACGGGGCGACTACGGCCGTGCGCTGTCGGTGGGACGCGAGGCGGTCGAGCTCCCCTACGAGACGGACCACCCGTGGTGGACGTCGTTCGCGCTGGCGATGTACGGGTGGACGCTCACCGAGGTCGGCGAGCTGGAGGAGGCCATCCCCCACCTCGAGCGCGGCCTCGAGGCGGCGGAGCGCGACGGAGCGGAGAGCTGGGTCGTCCGGTGCCTGAGCCACCTCGCGCTGGCGACGCGGCTGCGCGGCGACGCGGAACGGTCCAGCGACCTGACCGACCGGGCGGCCGAGATGCTCGGTGAGGTGCGATCGGGAGACGGCCCGGCGTTCCTGCACGGCGCCCATGCATACGCCGCGACCGCCCGGGCGCTCTTGGAGCAGGGACAGCCCGAGCGTGCCGAGCACCTCCTGGCCCCGGTGGTCTCGACCGCCGGGCCGGTCGGGTGGCGAGAAGCCGCGGCCGAGTCCGGCATGCTCACCGGCCGGGCACGGCTCGCCAGGGGAGACCTCGACGGTGCGATGCGCCTGCTCGACCGGGCGCTCGACGACGCGCACGACCCCGATCTGCCTCGCGTGGCGTGGGAGACGCATGCGCTGCTGGCGGACGCGAATGCGGCGATCGGTGCGAACGATCGCGCGGCCGAGCACCGCGCGGCGGCGCGATCGATCGCGCGGTCGCTCGCAGATCCGATCGACGACGAGGAGCTCCGGGCGCGGTTCGTCGCGGCGGTGCGGCGGCGGCTCAGACCACCTCGGCGATGAGGGCGGCGGCGCGCGCCGCTCCCCCGGTCTCCACGTCGCGGTACCGGACCTCGCGGCCGGCCTCCTGCGCGATCGCCTCGGCGATGGCCGACGGCTCCGTCGTCGCGTAGTCCATGCGGCGTCCCGCGCCGTAGCGCTCGAGTCGGTGCCGGACGTGGAAGTTCTCCTCGAAGTGGTGGCCGATCGGGAAGTACAGGAACGGCCGCTTGTTCGCCACCAGCTCCATCGTCGTGGTGAGTCCGCCGTGGACGACCGCCACGTCGCTCGCGGCCAGGTGCCGGTGCAGCCCGGGGATGTAGCCGACGACCTCCAGGCCGTCGGCGCCCGTTGAACGAGTCGGGGTCGAGCCGGGGGCCGGTGACCACGACCATGCGCAACCCCGGGACCCGGTCGCTCGCCTCGGGGTACGCCTCGATGACCTTGCGGAGCAGATGTCCGCCGACCGCCGAGCCACCAACCGTCACGACGCAGACGCGTTCGTCGGGCCCGTAGCCGAGCTCGGCGCGGAGCGCCTCCCGGTCGGCCGTCTCGGCCGGGTCGTAGCCGGTGACGTAGCCCGCGAAGTCGTAGTGGGCTTCGGTCCACTCGCGGATCGATCGGGAGGCCCGAACCGAAGCCGTCCGGGACGATGTCGTCCGGATCGCCGACGAAGATCGAACGGTCGCGCACGCGCGGATGTCCCTCGACGTGCTCGATCATCTCCGCGTTGTAGTCGGCCGTCAGGAACGCCTCGCGCTCGCCCCCGTCGGGCATCGGCAGGAAGCCGACGAAGTCGGTCATCCACACGAACGGAGCGCGCTTCAGCTGCGGATGCTCGTGCAGGAAGTGGTCGACGTCCCACGCCTCGTCGCCGACGACCAGGTCGTACTGCTCGGACTCGAGCACGTCGCGGAACACCATGAAGTTCGCGACGAGGATCTCGTCCATCGACGCGCAGCGCCTGGAAGACGTGCACGTCGTGCTCGCCGGCCTCGCTCTCGACGTGCTGAGACTCGTTCGCCAGCCAGTCGCAGGCCGGATGGACCCGCTCGCCGCGCGCCTCGAGCGCCGCGGTGACGGGGTGCTGCGTCATCCAGTCGACCGTGACCTCCGGCCGGAGCTCGCGAAGGGCGTCCGCGACCGCGAGGTCCCGACGGGCGTGGCCCAGCCCGATCGGGGACGAGAGAAACAGGACCCGCTTTCCGGATGAGGGCCCGACCGAGACCATCCGCCTGACGGACGCCGGCGGATGGATGCCGTCGACGAACTCCTTGATCAGCAGGTTCACCAGGACGGGGTGCCGGGCGTTGGGGATGTGGCCCGCGCCCTTCAGCTCCACCAGGCGTCCACCCGTCAGCTCGGCCACCCGTGCCCCCCGGTCGGGCGGCTGGCACGCGTCCAGCTCGGAGGTCACCACGAGGACGGGGCACGACACGCTGCGGCAGAGCGCCTCCGCCGCTTCCAGGTCGTCCGGAAACAGCGCGCCGCCCGGCGCATCTTCGGACAAAAGCATCGTCTCGGCATCCGTCTCGCACGCCCACGACACGGCGTCCTCGAGTGCCTTCGTGGAGTGGGGCTCGGGCAGGAGCTCGCCCAGGAAGAACTCGGCGAAGTCGGGCCAGTCGCGCTTCCAATAGTGCCGGTTCTCCTTCGTCCCATCCCTCGTAGGACTCGAGCTCCTCGTCCCAGGTCTTCGATGCCTGTTGCCTCCAGGGCAAAGGCGGCGTCAGGAACGGGACTCCCGGCGAGAGCGCGACCACGCCCAGGACGCGATCCGGGTGCGCCGACGCGAGCTCGAGCGACCATCGGGAGGCGCTGCACAGTCCCACGACCACGGCGGTGGAGGTGCCGGTGACGTCGAGCACCGCCAGGGCATCGGCCACGTTCTCGTCGTCGCTGTAGGCATCGGCGGTGCCCGGACGGTCGCTGCGTCCGTTGCCTCGCGCGTCGAAGGTCACGACCCGAAAGTGGCGCGCGAGATACGGAATCTGCCCCTTCCAGAAGCGCGAGTGGACGATCGGCCAGGTCGGCATCAACAGGATCGTCGTGCTCGCCCTCGCCGTAGACCTCGTAGAAGACCTTGACCCCGTCGCGCTCGATGTAGCCGTCGGTGTCCGGATATCTGGCTCTCATGGGTGGACCCCCCTGTGGCCGCCGGCCGCTGGTGGCCCCAGCATCAGACCCCATGTTGCAGCCGGGTTGCAACAGGGCTGCAACCGGGGCCGACAGGATGGCCGCATCCGATCGCCCGGAAACCTGGAAAGGGGTGGTGAGCATGGCGATCACCGAAGAGAGGTCGGCGACCACCGGGGTCGTCTACGACCTGCAGGGAACCCTGCTGGAGGCCTGTTCGTGCGGCGTGCTCTGCCCGTGCTGGATCGGGGAGGACCCCGACGGTGGCGCGTGCGACGCCTTCATCGCGTACCACTTCGACGCCGGCAGCGTGAGGGGCGTCGACATCGGCGGGCTGTCGCTGGTCAACGTCGTGCACATCCCCGGGAACGTGCTGACGCCGGCGTCGTGGAAGGTGGCCATGTTCATCGACGAGAGCGCCACCGACGAGCAGTTCGACGGCCTGGTGGCCGCGTACGGCGGGAAGCTGGGCGGACCTCTGGCCGACCTGGCCGGCCTGGTCGGCGAGATCCTGGACGTCCGGCGGGCGCCGATCCGTCACCAGATCCGCGACGGCGCAGGGACGCTGGCGGTCGGCGACTTCGTGTCCGCCGAGATGGCCCCGTACACCGCGGGCGACGGCAGCACGACGACGCTCCGGGACACGGTGTTCTCCACGGTCCCCGGGTCTCCGGCGTATGTCTCGAAGGCGTCGAAGAACACGGTCAATCTCCCGCAGTACGGGCTGGTGTGGTCGTTCGAGGGTCGAAACGCGATCCAGTCCGACTACCGCATCACGTTCGAGGGAGACCGGTGATCGGCACACCCGCCACACGGGCACGGCGAGAGCGGGCCGCGGCAGTCGCCGCGGCCCCTCGCCGCCCACGCCTGCCGGTGGCCATCCCGATCGCCATCGCGGTCTCGTGGGGCATCGCGCTGGCGGCCCAGCTGACCGGCTGGTCGTCGCTGCTGCACCACGACACGCTGATCGAGGGCGGCATCCTGCCTTTCTGGCTCGCCATCGTGGTGTTCCTGGTGGCGTGGCAGAGCATGATCGTGGCGATGATGCTGCCGTCGTCGATCCCGATGGTCCGCATGTTCGGCGCCATGGCCGCACAGCAGCGCCGCAAGGGCGAGGTGATGGCCGCGTTCCTCGGTGGCTACGCCGTGGTGTGGACGCTGTTCGCCGCGGTGGCCTTCCTCGGGGACACCGCGCTGCACAACCTGGCCGACCGGACGCCGTGGCTGCTCGCGCATCCCCAGGTCATCGGGGGCGGCGTGCTGGCGCTCGCCGGCCTGTTCCAGTTCACGGACCTGAAGGAGCGCTGTCTGACGGAGTGCCGGCACCCGGCCGCGTTCCTGATCCCCCGCTACCAGCGCGGCACCGCGGCCGCGTACCGGATCGGGTGGGCGCACGGGCTGTTCTGCCTGGGCTGCTGCTGGGCCATGATGCTGCTGATGTTCGCCGTCGGCGTCGCCCACCTGTGGTGGATGGCGGTGCTGACCGCGATCATGGTGTACGAGAAGGTCGGCGCCCACGGCAAACGGGCAACGCCCATCATCGGCGTCGCCCTGCTGGTGCTCTCGGCCGGCGTGCTGCTGCAGTTCCCGGGCTGGCTGCCGGGACTGCTGGCGCACTGAGCGGCGCTAGCCGCTGATCCGGTAGACGCCGCCCGAGAGGGACAGCACGTAGAGCTCGCCGTTCGCGTCCTCGCCGAACGACGACGGTGACGCAGCGTCCACACCCATGCCGCGCTCCGAGACGACGCGCCCGTCGCGCATCCGGAGCGCGGCGATGCCGCCCAGGCAGTTGTCGCTGAAGAGGTACGCGCCCCACAGGCCGCGGACCGCCGTGCCGCGGTAGACGTAGCCGCCGATGATGGCGCAGCCGCCGTCCGCATGGGAGTACTCGAAGACCGGCCGGGTCCAGTTCGCGGGGGGCGTCCCGCCCTCGTATGGGTGATCGCCCTCGGTCGGGTTCCACCCGTAGTTGCGGCCACCCGCCGCCCCTGCGGGCTGCACGTCGATCTCCTCCCAGAGGCTCTGGCCGACGTCGCCGATCCACAGGTCGCCCGTGAGCCGGTCGAACGTGAACCGCCACGGGTTGCGCAGCCCGTAGGCCCAGAATCTCGGGGCGGGCCCCCGCACGGCCGACGAACGGATTGTCGCCGGGGACCTCGTACGGCCTCGGGCCTCCCGGTGTGGGGCGGATGCGAAGGATCTTGCCGAGCAAGGTGCCGAGGTTCTGACCGTTGCCCTGCGGATCACCCCCGCTGCCGCCGTCGCCCAGCGCGATGTACAGGTCGCCGTCCGGCCCGAACACGATCTGCCCGCCGTTGTGGTTGCTGTACGGCTGACGCACGAACAGGATGCCGCGCTCGCTCTGCGGCTGCGCCCGGCCCCCTGCGAACGTCCACTGCGTCACGTGCGTGTTGCCGCCGGCGTCCGTGTAGTCGGCGTAGAGGTGCGTGCCCTCCGGGTCGAACGCGATCCCCAGAAGTCCCTGCTCGCCGCCGAGCGACAGCCGGTCGGAGATGTCCAGGGCGGGCGTCGGCGCGACCTGGCCGTCGAGCACCGCGAACACCTTCCCGGTCTTCTCCGCGACGTACAGCGCCGGGTCGCCCGGGCGAACGGCCATCGCGATCGGCGTTTCCATCGATGTCACCTTCTGGAGCCGAAGGTGGATCGAAGAGAGCGGGAGCGCCTGCGGGTGCCCGGAGGGCGGGGGTGCCGCGGAGGACGACGGAGACTCCGGCGGGCTCCCCGCGGGAGGGCTCGACGGAGGGGCGGCCGCGGAGCCGCCCCCCGTGCAGGCCGGGACCAGCAGCACGGCGGCCGTCACGAGCAGGAGCACATGACGCCTCATGGATCACTCATGCTCTCAGGGAGTACGGGATTGGGTGCGGAGCGGGCTCGGCTACCGCAGGGCCGAGGCCACGAGCCGCCCACCCAGGAAGGCGGCCGTATTCAGGACGCCATGGGCGATGATCGGCGCCACCACCGAGTTGGCGCGCAGCCGCAGCCACGCGAGCCCGGCCCCCGTCGCGGCCGTGACCGCCACGACGCCCGCCACGGCCCCGGCCGTCCGCACGGCGCTTCCCTCCACCAGCGACCCCGCCGGGTTCAGGTGCAGCGTGTCGAGCGTCGGGAACACGTGCCACAGCCCGAACATCACCGAGCTCAGCACCACGGCCGTGACCGGTGTGCGATGGCGGAGCAGCACGCCCATCATCGCCCCCCGGAAGATGACCTCCTCGCAGAGCGCGGTGCCGATCGGGATGCGGACCAGGACGTCGAACACCGTGGCGGCGGCGCCGACCCCGATGACGCGCTCGTCGGCGAAGTACCGGCGCGTGGCCGGGATGGCGACGCCCGCGGCGACGACGACGACGATCGGGATCGCCGCGACCAGCCCGACGCGTGCGCCCCGGCCCAGGCGCTCCCGCCGGAGACCCATGTCGGTCCACGTCGCGTCCAGCGCCCGGGCGCCGAGCACGAACGCGGCGGCGGCCGTCAGGTTGGCGGGAACGTACCAGGCGGACGGAACGACCCGGTTCACGACGTAGCTGTACACGAGGGAGAGCCCGGCGCCGATCTCGGGGCCGGCCGGGCTGGGGCGCTCCGGCGGCGGGCGGTGCCACCGGGCGCGCCGCCAGAGGTCGTCCGACGCCTCGAGCCCCGGGTCGGGGGCGCTCACGAAACGGAGCCGGGCCGCCCGGCGGTCAACTCGTGCTGCCGTCCTCAGCGGGGGCGGTCTTGGCGGCCCGGCGGCGTGTCGGCTTCTTCTTGGGTGCCTCGGCGTCGAGCATGGCCTTGCGTTCCAACTCGTTGGCGCGCAGGGCCTTCTCGATGGACGCGAGCTGCTCGTCCGTCGCCTTCAGGCCGTACACCTCGCGCACGAAGACCGCCAGGTCGGCGCGGTAGTCGTGGCCCTTGGCCTCGAACTGCCCCGGGATGACGTTCGCCGAGTTCTTCATGTCCACCAGGGTCTGGACGAACGAGATGGGACTGCGCCACTGCTCGCCCTTCGGGACCGTGGCGGCCCGCGTGTCCCGCGGCCCCAGCCAGTCGGGGGCGCGCGCGAGCAGGTCCAGACCGAAGTGCGCCACGCCATCGTCGTGGTGCGTGATCATCACGTAGCGGAGCTTCGACCGTGCCTCGGCGCCGAGCGCCTCCAGCTCGCCGAAGTCGTTGAATCGCCCCAGCAACGCCGGGTCCACGTCGTACCGGTCGCTCTTCAGGACCTGCTGCTTCCACTTGCTCATGTAGGGCGAACCGATCCAGAGCGCCCGGTCGACCCCCGAGTTCAACAGTCCCTGTGTGCCGCGGTGCTCGAACGCGTCCTGACTCGTCCACGCGCCGAGGCTCTCGCCGAACAGCACGATCCTGGGACGCTGGTCGGCGGGTCGCTCGGACACCTGATTGTGGATGGCGTCCACCAGCATGCGGTACTGATGGCGGCCCTCGTCCACGCGGTCGAGCGAGAGCGGCGAGGGACGGAGCGAGTACTGCATCGTCACCGACGCCATGTCGCCCCGCGTCATGTACTCGGCCGCCTCGACCGCGACGTAGTTCACGTACCCGGTCCCGGTGGGCGAGATCACCATCAACAGCCCGCGGTCGAACGCCCCGGTGCGCTCGAGCTCCTGCATCGTCAGCGCGAGCCGATCCCGCTCGGTCGGCGCGCTCTCCAGGCCGACGAACACGCGGATGGGCTCGGCGACGGCCGGTTCGCCCATGACCTGCTCGATCAGCTCGGGACGCAGGGCCGTCGAGACGTTGCGCCGACCCTGGCGGCTCAGCGAGTCCCAGGCGACGGCGCTTCCCGGGCCGCCGCTGACGGCCGAGGTCGTGGGCGGAGTGGTGAACGCCTCCTCGAGCGTCTCGGCGCCGTGCTCGATCTTGCGCTCGACGCGCCGGAGCATCTCGAAGATGCCCATGCCGATCACCGACAGCGCCGCGACGTGCCCGACGGGCCGGAACAGCCGCTCGGAGCTGCCCGACGATCTTCGCGAGGACGCGGCTCGACGCCCGCGGCGAACACTCGCTCGCCCGAGGCCGCGGCGGCATTCAGCGCGACCGTGACGCCGAGGCCCATGCGCGAGGGACTTGGCGGCCGAGGTGGTCGAGTCCTCGTCCGAGATCGCCCTCGCGGTCGTCCGCCTCCCAGCGCCGACGCCGGAACTCGTTCGCGGCGGCGAGCGCGATGCCGATTGGAAGGGCGACCGGGAGCGACCGGTCCTCGCGGTCCTTGCCGCGGCCGACGACCTCCTGGGTGAGCCCGACGATCCCACCCGCCAGGCCGGTGGCGCTGATCCACCAACCCGCGGTGCGTGCCGCCCCTCGCGGAAGCCGCTCGCCTGGTTGCTCCCGGAAGTAGGTCTGGATGGCGCATGCCCAGGCCCATGGCGGCAATGTCGACAGCGACGCTGGCGCGCCGCCATGTCTTCAGGCTGACCTCGTCGGGCGACGTCCCCCCGCTCAGTCGAAGGGCGACCGCCTCGATCGTGTCCTGGATGAGCGCGGCGAATCCGTAGTTGAGGGCCCCGGAGATGCCTGTGATCACGGCCTGGTCGATCCCGCTCTTGGGCATCAGGGTCCGCTGGAACGTGAGCGGCATCATCGTGGCCGCCACGGCCGTGCCTGCCTGCTGCGTCCGCCCGTCGAATCCGGCGGTCGGCGATCTGCGCCTCATGTCCCCCTCCATTCCGGGGTCGGGAGCATCGTGAAGGGTCCCCCGTCCAATCGGATCACCCTATCCGAGTGAGCTTCCCGGGTGCATCCGAGCGATTCCGTGCCCTCCCTCGGCTATCCTCAGGCCGTGACCGACCAGAGCGGGCAGTCGGCCCCGGCGAAGCCCAAGAAGAAGGCCCCCTGGGGGAAGATCATCCAGTCGGTCATCGCGCTGGTGGTCATCGTCGCGATCTTCGGCTTCTGGATCCCCCAGTTCGCCGACTACGACGACGTCTGGCCGCTCCTCCGCGACCTGAGCGCCGCGCAGTGGTTCTGGCTGGCGGTCGCGCAGTTCCTCAATCTGGCCACGTACTGGCTCGTGTACGTGGCGTCCTTGCCCGGCCTCACGTTCTGGCAGGCTTGCGTCTCGGTGCAGACCAACAGCTCCATCGCGTCGGTGCTCCCGGCCGGTGGCGCGTTCGCAATCGGCATCACCTACCGGTTCCTGGGCTCGTGGGGGTTCACACCCGGAGAGACGACCGAGCTGATCGGCGTCTCGGGATTCTGGAACTTCGGGTGCAAGCTCCTGATGCCGGTGCTCGCCGTGCTCCTGCTGCTGGCGAGCGGCGAATCGACCGAAGGCCTGGTCGTGGCGGCCTTGATCGGGCTGGCCGTCTGCGTCGTCGCGGGCGTCGTCATCGGGCTCTCGCTGTGGAGGGAGGGCATCGCGCGGGCGATCGGCCGCTGGGCGGACCACGCCGTCACCTGGGTCATCCACTTCTTCCACAAGAGCACCGGCGACGCAATCGAGCGCATGCTGATCGACTTCCGTACCCAGACGATCCACGTGGCCCGGACGCGGTGGTGGTTCCTGACGTGGTCGTCGGTGTCGAGCCAGCTGGCCGCGTTCGCGGTGTTCACCCTGTCGATGCGGTTCGTGGGCATCACGTCGGGCCAGGTGAACCTGGTGGAGATCTTCGCCGCGTTCTGCTTCGGGATGCTCGTCGGCAGCATCCCCGTGACGCCCGGCGGGCTCGGCACCGCCGACGCGGTGTACATCGGTGTCATGGCCGGCGCGGGGGCGTCGCATGAAGCGGCCGTCGCCGGCGACCTGCTCTTTCGGTTCTTCACGTACCTGCTGCAGATCCCCATCGGCGCCATCACGTGGGTCGTCTGGCAGCGGAAGCTCAGCTGGCGGAAGCCGCAGCCGACCGCCGAGGCGACGCCCGTCCCCACCTGAACACGCCAGCTACTCGAAGCGGGACGCCAGACGGCGGTACATCCACGGCCACGCGCCGTGGAGGCGTGCGGGGAATCCGAGCCATCCGGGAACGAAGACGTCGTCCTGCTCGCGTTCGACGGCGCGCACGATCGCCGAAGCAACCCTTGCCGGCGGCATGGGCCGTGGTGACGATCGCCGGTACGGGGCGCCGCGCCGATCGAAGAACGCGGTCCGCACGACGCCGGGTGCGACCAGCGTGACGCCGACGCCCGTGCCCGCCAGCTCGGATCGAAGGCTCTCACCGAAGGCGGCGAGCCCCGACTTGGTTGCGGCGTAGGCAGCTTCGCCCCGCACCGGCACATGGGAGGCGATCGACCCCACGTTGACGATCCGCCCGCGACCGCGCTCGACCATCGATGGCAGGACCGCGCGGGTCAGCCGCATCGGCGCGACCAGGTTGATCGCGACCAGCTCGTCGATGCGCTCCGCCGGCATCGCGTCGAACGAGCCCTCGAACCCCAGCGCCGGCGTTGTTCACCAGCACGTGCACGTCGCCGGCCCACGCGGCGACGCGCTCGGGCTCCCCTGCCGCGGTCAAATCCGCGGGCAGCCACGTCAGGCCGGGAGCCGATTCGGCCAGCGCCTCGAGAGCGGCTTCGTCGCGGCCGGTGGCCTTCACCAGGGCGCCGCGGCGGGCGAAGGCGAGCGCCGCGCTGCGGCCGATGCCGCTCGACCCGCCGGTCACCAGGACGACCGCCCCTCGAACCTCCACGGCCGAAGGTTGCCACGGAGCGCTCCGGTCGGCCACCCTGTGCGCCGTGAGCTCCGGCCGCCCGCTCTCCGTCCGATCGATCGTGGTCGACTTCGACGGCACGATCTCGGTCGACGACGTCTCCGAGGGTCTGCTCGGGGTCTTCGCCGATCCGGGGTGGACGAGGTTCAACGCCGAGTTCGAGCGCGGGGAGATCGGCTCACGGGAGTGCATCGAGGGGCAGGCCGCGCTGTTGCGGGCCACCGCGGACGAACTGGTCGGCTACGCGGTCGAGCACTTCCCGATCGACCCCACGTTCGCGCCGTTCGTCGAATGGGCGCGGGGCGCGGGGATCGAGGTGTCGATCGCGAGTGACGGCCTCGGCCTCCATCTCGCGCCGATGCTCGCGGCGGCCGGCATCGACGGCCTCCCGATCGTCACCAACGTGGCCGTCCCGGGCGGCGTCTGGCGCATGGAGTTTCCGGGCGCCCACCCCGAGTGCGTGTACTGCGGCGCGTGCAAGATGAACGCAACGCTCGCGGCCCGCGCCCGCGCGGGCCCGACCGCGTTCATCGGAGACGGGCACAGCGACACGTTCGGCGCGCTCTTCGCCGACGTGGTGTTCGCGAAGCGGTTTCTGGCCGAGCACTGCCGCGCCGAAGGCGTCCCGTTCGTCGACTGGAAGACGTTCGACGACGTGCGGGCGGCGCTGGAGGGAGACGTCGACGTGCCCGGGCCGGTGAACCCGCCGGTGTGCCCCGGCTGGACGGTCCCCTAGGCCGGCGGCGACTGGTCGCCGTCCTGTTCCCGCTGACGCCGCTCGGCCCGTGCGCGATCCGACCGGGCCCAGTCGAGGGCGGTCCATACCATCAGCGACAGGACGGCCGCGCCGGCGAGGAGGGCGAAAATCAGTGCGACCGCGTGCATGACGAGGGAGGCCGTCGGGGGGTGACCATGCCTTCGAGCCTACCCCCCGAGGGCCACGATCACGCTGGAATCAGGCGGGACGCTTCGCGTCGTCCGGTCGTCCGCCTGGAGGCGATCTGCTTCACCACGTACCGCGCGTCCCTGCCGACCCCCGGGAGCACTTCGGAGGACTCGGCGAACTGGAACGGAAGACCGACGAAGTACAGGCCTGGCTCAGACTCCACCACGCCGCGGCGGTGCATCGGGGCGCCGTCCCCGCCGAAGACCGGCAGATCGATCCAGGAGAAGTCGAGACGGTACCCCGTGCACCAGATCACGTTCGCCACGTCCACCACGCGCCCGTCCTCCAGCTGCGGCCGGCCGTCCCGCTCGCCGGTCACCCGCGGCACCAGATCGACCCCCGCCTCCACGAGATGCTTCATCTTGACCCTGATGAGCGGAGCGGCCTGATGGCGGAGCTTGCCCACGATTCGGCGGCCGACGGGCGTGCGCAACGTCAGGACGTGGTGGCCGAGGAATCGAACGACGGGCATGGCCAGCCGGAATCGCAGGGTCCCGTGGGGCACGGGGATCTGGCCGGATGGCGTTCCCGCGAGCGACGTCGCGTGCGTGCGGACGACCTCGCGGGCGATCTCGGCACCCGAGTTGCCCGCTCCGACCACGAGGACGTTGCCGCCGCGCAGCTGTGACGGGCTTCGGTACTCGCTGGAGTGGATCTGCAGGATGCCGGGTTCGAGCTGCGACGCGTATGCGGGAGTCTTGGGAATGCGGTTCCCTCCCGTGGCGACGACGACCCGGTCGGCCTCGAACCGGCGCCCGCCGGCGGTGACCGCGTACCCCTCCCCCGCCCGGCTGACGCCGTCGACCAGGCTGCGCGTCCTCACCGGCAGGTCGAATCGGGCGGCGTAGGCCTCCATGTAGTCGGCCGTCTCGTCCTTGGTGGGATAGGACCAGGCCGGCGCGGGAAACCGCCACCCGGGCAGACCGCAGTAGCGGGCGGGCGTGAAGAGGCGGAGCGAGTCCCACCGCGTGCGCCAGGCATCACCGATCCGCTCGCTTCCATCCAGGATCACGAATGACATGCCCCGCTTCTTCAGCTCGTACCCAGTCGCGAGCCCCGCCTGGCCGCCACCGATGACGATGACGTCGTAGCGATCCCTGTCGTCCATCCCGTGCCTCCCTTTCGTCCGGTGTCGCTCACGACGCTAGGCGAGGGGCGTGGTGCGCCGCATCGGATGAAGCATCCAATTCACCGGAGGGCGGACGTGGGTGATTCTGTGTAGTGCGTCAGACGAGGCCGTGCTCGTAGGCGAACGCCGTGGCGGCGGAGCGGGACGACACGCCCAGCTTCGCGAAGATGTTGCTCACGTGGCGAGCCACGGTCTTTTCGCTGATGACCAGCTGGGTGGCGATCGCCCGGTTGGTCATCCCGGTCGCCACCAGGGACAGAACCTGCACCTCACGCCCGGTGAGTCCGCCCCGGAGGCCCGCCACCTCCTTCGCCATCAGGCCTTCGAGGCGGGCGAGGTCGGGAGCGGCGCCGAGCTGCTGGAAGGACGCCCGGGCGGCGTCCAACTCCGACTCGGCGGTCTCTTCGTCGCCGAGCTCTCGAGCGGCGGCTGCCAGGAGAACGCGGGTCCGCGCGGCCTCGTACGGCGCGTCCAGCTCGCGCCAGACCTCCCGCGCGGTGCGAAGATCGCCGAGGGCACCGGCCGCATCGCCTTCCATCAGTCGAACCGCGCCGGTCGCATCCCCGGCAACGGCTCGGAGGAAGGGGACGTCGCGGGCGGCCGCGAGCTGCGCCAACTCGGCCGCCGCCGACCGCGCCGCCTCGACGTCTCCGCACGCCAGCGCGATCTCGACGTGTGCCGCAAGGCACCGGGCGCGGGCAGCCGGATCGTTCGCTCCGTCGACGGCAAGCCGGATCGCCGCCTCGGCCGCGTCCAGCTGTCCCTGCGTCAGCCGCATCAGGGCGAGGCCCGGCTGCGGAGAGCGACCCGCGCGCCCCGCCTCCCGGTAGGCGTTCTCCGCCGCCGCGATGTCGCCTCGCAGGCGGTACAGCTCCCCCATCTCGTAGAAGGCGGCTCCCACGGCAAACTGACCGGGCGGATCCGAGAGCCGTTCACGGGCGCGTTCGGCCTCGTGCAGCGCGTCGGGCCAGGCCCCGCGGAGTCGCATGATCTCGGCCCGGTGCACCAGGCACTGGCCGCGGAAGGCAACCAGATCGTCCTGCCCCTCGGACCATCGGGAGAGCGCGGCCGTCCACTCGCGCGCGCGGCGCAGATCGAAGGCCATGGCGCACGCGTCGATGACCGCGCAGTAGGCGAGGCCGGCAACGATCGGGGAGATCTCGTCGGCGGTGATGGCAACCATGATCTCGTCGAGCAGCGCCGCCCCCCGTGCCGTGTCACCCAACAACATGAGACTGTGGCCGAGCGCCATGCGCGCGAGGACGAGCAGGTTCTGGTCGCCGCCCGCGAGGGTGATCGCCTGCTCGAAGAGCGGCAGGGCCGTGGCGACGTCGCCACCCTCCATGAGCGCGATTCCCTCCGGCATCAGCAGGTATCCCCACTGCGGGGACTCCCGGAGCCCGTTCTCCTCCAGGAGCCTGCGTCCACGCCCGACCCAGCCGATCGCCGGAGCCATCTCGCCCCGCATTCCGTGCATAAAGGACAGCCAGAAGGCGCTCTGGGCGGCGCCGAGCGTGTCGCCCGACTGCAAGCGCGCGCGATGGACGCGCGTCCAGACCTCCGTGCACTCCTCCGGGTGGCCCACTAGGAAGGCGCAGACGGCGAGGCGCTCGAGCTCCACGACGGAGAGCGGTCCCTCGCGATCCGCGGCAGACAGTTGCTCGTATACGGCGCCCCAGGCCCGGCGCTCGAAGGACTCGCGGGCCCGATCCGGCGCGTCGCCGCTGCTCATGCCGCCCACGGTATCGTGCTGGCGTGTCCACGAGCGAGCAGGCCAAGGGCGAGCGACGCTGGCCGATGGCCTCCGCGGTCCTTCTGGCCGGGGTCCTGCGCCTCTTCCTGCCGCAGGAGCTCAGGACCAGGGATGCGCGCCCGGTGCTCATCCTCCTCCTGGCCGTGCTGGTGGTCGCGCTCATGGTGGGCGACCCAGGGCGGATCGACCGGCAGAAGACGTGGCTGCGGGTCGTGACCGGCACGCTCATCGGGGTGATCAGCTTCGTCAACGGGGCGTCGGCGGTCCGCCTGGTGATCGCCATCTTCAACACCGCCCCGTTCACGCAGAACCCGCGCGTCCTGATGATCAGCGGCGCCATCATCTGGTTGACCAACGTGATCGCGTTCGGGCTCTGGTACTGGGATCTGGATCGGGGCGGCGCGGCAGCACGGGCGCAGGGGTCGAACGTGGCCCCGGCATTCGTGTTTCCCGAGATGGCGAACCCCGAGCACGTCCGCGAGGGGTGGTACCCGACGTTCCTCGACTACCTGCAGCTGTCGTTCAGCACCGCGATGGCGTTCAGCCCGACGGACGTCTCCGCGATCAAACCCTGGGCGAAGCTGCTGATGATGGTCGAGTCCGCCCTCTCGCTCGTGGTCGGCCTGCTGGTGATCGCCCGAGCGGTGAACATCCTCAGGTGAGCGCTTACTGGGCGTTCGGGTCGTTGGTGAACAGGCCGAACGTGTTGCCCTCGGTGTCCTTGTAGGTCGCGAACCAGCCCATGTTGGGGATCGCGGCCTTCGACTGGACGACGGTGCCACCCCCGGCCGTGATCTTGGCCTCCGCGTCCTCGATGGAGTCCACCGACATCGTGAGGGTGACCCCGGAGCCCTCGCTGCGCTGGAAGAGCGCTCCGTTGATCCCCGGGTTGGCGTCCCCGGTCGTGGCCATGCCGTAGTAGTTCGGGGCCCCCGGGTAGCGATCGAACGTCCACCCGAACACCGACCCGTAGAACTTCTCCGCACGGTCGGCGTCGTCGACGGGAATCTCGAAATGCGAAGGTCGATCCGGCATCGTGCCCTCCTTTGGGAGACGGTCCGGGCCATCCTCCCACCGGGCGCCGACAATCGCGAATTGGCGAAGCTCACGCCGGGGCGATGTCGAATTCGTTGCCCTCCGGGTCGGCCATCACCCGCCAGCGATAGCTGTCGAGCTCGCGGGTGGTACCCGGTTCCAGCCAGCGGCCCCCCAGCGACTCGATCTCGGCGGTCGCAGCGTCCAGGTCCTCGACCATCAGGTCGAGGTGCAGCCGGTTCTTTCCGGCCTTCGCGTCGGGGACACGCTGGAACGCGATCGTGTACCCACCCTTCGTGGCCGTGAGGACGACGTACTGGCCGTCCCCGACGGTCGAGTCGACCTCGACGCCGAGCAGCACGGCTCCAGAAGGGCACGAGGCCGTCCGGATCCGTCGTATCGATGACGATGAACCCAACCGAAGCCGGCATCAGGATGGCGGAGCGAAGAACTCGAGCGCGATGCCGTCCGGGTCGCGGAAGCTCACGCCGGAGCCGTACGAGGCGTCCTTGATCGGGCCGTGCTCGATGCCGAGCTCGTCGAGCCGGCCGGCCCACCGCTCCAGCTCCGCCCGGTCTGCGCAGGCGAACGAGACGTGGTCGAGGCCGACGTTGTGCTCGCTGAACGGTCCGGGTCCCGCAGGCTTCTGGTGCTGGTGCAGCCCGAAGAGCATGCCGCCCCCGATGAGGTAGACGGTGTGATGGAAGTCGGGGTCGGTGTCCTCGTCGAGCGCGGGCTTGGCGTCGAGGAGCGCCTCGTACCAGGGAACGCTGACCGACAGGTCGCGCACCGTGAGGGCGACGTGGGTGATCGGTGGAAACGTGGCCATGACGTGCCTCCCTTCAAGGGTCTGTGTCCCCAGGAGTATCCCTGGGATCCTGCGCTCCGCGTCAAGTCACCCCTCAGGGTGCGCGTTCGATCCTTCGGAGACCCACGGGGCGGGTCAACCCCTTGAGCTCGACCGGACCGATCTCGGAGGACTGGATGCCGCCCGGAAGCGTCCCCGCCGCCGCGACGGCGCGTTCGCTCGCGAGCACCTCTCCGGCGCGGGCGTAGGTCGCGATCCGCGCGGCCACGTTCACCGTGCTGCCGAAGAAGTCGCCGTCCTGGATGATCACGGGTCCCGCGTCCACGCCCACGTGCGCCTCGGGGAGGCCGGCCGCGGGCACCCGTTCCGCCATCTCGAGCGCACCCGCCACGGCCTCGGCCGGCTCCTCGAAGTACAGCATCACCCCATCGCCCAGCCACTTCACCACGCGGCCGCTGTGCTCGTGCGCCGAGCGCTGCACCAGGCGGGAGAACGTCAGGGCCATCTCGGCGGCGGCATGGTCGCCGAGCTCCTCGGTCAGGCGCGTGTACCCGGAGAGGTCCAGGAAGCACATCGCGGGTGGTCGCGTGACCCGGCTGCGGAGGCCCGCACGGTCGAGCGCGTCCTCCACCCACGCGTAGGTTCCGATCATCCACACGTGGTCCTGTTGGCCGCGATGGATCGCCAGGATCGCCTGGTCCAGCAATCCCATGCTCGACTCGCCGAACCTCGACGCCATCTCGAACACCTGCTGGACGGGCATCCCCGACTCGATGAGGGGCCGGACCAGATGGGTCATCCACGCCTCGCTCTCGGTCTCGACCATCCGCCGCAGGCTCTCGCCATAGACCCGGAGGAGACGCTCGATAGCGGCCTCGGGAAGGCCACCCTCCAGGGCCGACTGGATGAGCGGGATCACCTCGACTTCGTCCTCTCGCATCCGGTCGTCGGGATCGGCGACGGCGAAGCCGATCGCCTCGCGGACGAGCAGGAGCAGGGGGAGCGCGATGCCGGTGCGTTCGGCCGTCCGGCGGAAGGTCTCGGCGGTCAACGCCGAGATGCGGTCGTAGTTGTCCAGGTCGAACAGATCGAACGAGAGAAAGCCCCCTTGCACGGCTTCCGCGATGTCCTCCAGCAGCAACCCGGAGCGCTGGAGGTCGCGGATGACCCGGGCGGATCGGGCGGAACCGGCGGAGAAGGATCCGTCCTCGCGCGCCGCCAGGATCCCCAGATCGACCAGCGTGTCGAGGTAGGCCGGATCCACACCTGCTCTCGCCGCAACGTCGTCTCTGGAGAGGGGCTCCACGGCCTGGCATCGTACCGTCCTGCTCCGGCGGCCGTATTCTGCTCCGGTGGCGACTTCCGTCCTCGTCCTGGGCGCCGGCTTCGGGGGGCTCGAACTCTCGAGCCGGCTCGCGCACGAGCTCGGCGACGACGTCGACGTGACCCTCATCGATCGCGCCGACGCGTTCGTGTTCGGGTTCTCCAAGCTGGACGTGCTGTTCGGTGAGAAGGACCTCGCGGCGGTGCGGCTCCCGTACGAGGAGATCACCACCCCGCGGGTTCGGTTCCGGCAGGAGACTATCGCCGCGATCGACCCACGAGCGCGGCGCGTCGTCACCGAATTCGACACGTATGAGGCCGACGTCGTTGTGGTGGCGCTGGGCGCCGACTACGACGTGGCGGCCACCCCGGGGCTGGCCGAGGCCGGCCACGAGTTCTACTCGGTGGAGGGCGCCGAAGCCGCCCGCGAGGTCCTCCGCGAATTCACGTCGGGGAGGGCGGTCGTCGGCGTCTGCGGCACCCAGTTCAAGTGCCCCCCGGCGCCGAGCGAGGCCGCCATCCTGCTCGACGAGTTCCTGCGCGCCCGGGGCGCGCGCGACGACGTCACGATCCAGGTGGTCGTCCCGTTCGGAGCGCCCGTGCCGCCGTCGCCCGAGACGTCGCGGGCGATCCTGGAACGGTTCGCCGAGCGGGGCATCGAGTTCCTGCCTGGGCGCCGGGTCGCGTCCCTGGATCCCGCTGCCCGCGAGGCCGTCCTGGACGACGACAGCCGTCTTCCGTTCGACCTGTTCCTGGGCGTCCCGGTGCATCGGGCGCCGACGGTCGTCGCCGAGTCCGGGCTGGCGGTCGACGGATGGATCCCCGTCGATCCCGGGACGCTCGCCACCAGCTTCCCGAACGTCTACGCGGTCGGCGACGTCACCAGCGTGGGCACGGCTCGGGCCGGTGTGTTCGCGGAGGGCGCCGCGCGGGTGGTGGCCGATCAGTTGATCGCCCGGCTCCGCGGCCAGCCCGAGCCGCCCGGCTACGACGGCACCGGCTCGTGCTACATCGAGTTCGGCGATCGCCGCGTCGCCCGCGTCGACGTCGACTTCTTCTCGATACCCGGACACCCCATCGGCACGTTCGCGTCTCCGTCCGCAGAGACCGCCGAGGAGAAACGGGCGTTCGTCATCGACCGTCGGGCTCGCTGGTTCAGCTGAGCATGTTCGAGGTCGTCGAGTTTCCTTCCCAGGGAGCGCTGTTGCGGGGCCGTCTCTACCAGTCGCCCGACATGCGGTCCGCTCCGGTCGTGGTCATGACGAACGGCACCTCGGCCACCATCGCGATGGCGACCGACCGCTACGCCGACGTGTTCCAGGACGCCGGGCTGACCGTGCTTCTGTACGACCATCGCAACTTCGGGGACAGCGGCGGCGAGCCGCGGCAGGAGATCAACCCCTGGGTGCAGGCGCGCGGGTACCGCGACGCCGTGACGTTCGTCGAATCGCTCGACGGCGTCGACCCCGGCAGGATCGCTCTATGGGGCGTCAGCAACAGCGCGCCAGAGGTCCTGATCGTGGGAGCGGTCGACGAGCGGATCGCGGCCGTCGTCGCCCTGGTTCCGGCGTGCGGTCCGACGTTCGCCCCTCCGGACCCCGACGGCTCGCTGTTCGGGGCGCTGCGAGAGACCCTGTCCGACGGCGACGTCGCCGGCGGACCCGCCGACACGGAAGGGCCCATGCCCGTGGTCTCCGCGGACCAGCTCACCACGCCCTCGCTCCTCCCGCCGATCCAGGCGTTCCGCTGGTTCGTCGAGTACGGCGGGCGCCACGGCACCGGATGGCTGAACGTGGCCACCAGGGTCGTGCCGAGGACGACCGCTCCGTTCCACCCCGGCATCGCCGCCCCGCACCTGCGTGTGCCGCTCCTCATGCTGATCGCGCCGCACGACGAGATGCCGCGGGCCGTCCCGGACGTGTCGCGGGCCGCGTACGACGCGGTACCGGCGACGAAGCAGCTGCTCGAGATCGAGGGCGGGCACTTCGGCCTGCTCCATCACCCCAGCGACGTGTTCGACCGGGCCAGCGCGGCGCAGCGCGACTTCCTGGTGCAGACTCTCCGGTGATGGTGATGCCCGAGACGCGGTACGCGCTAACCGCCGACGGCGTCTCGATCGCGTACGCGGTGGTCGGCGACGGGCCGCGGGATCTGGTCGCGGTTCCGGGCTGGGTCTCGCACCTCGAGGCGGCGTGGGAAGAACCGACGCTCGCGCACTTCTACGAGCGCCTGGCCGTCGTTCTCCCGGTTGATCCTGTTCGACAAGCGCGGCACCGGGCTGTCGGACCGCGTCCCCGAGAACCGGCTCCCGACGCTCGAGACCCGCATGGATGACCTGCGGACGGTGTGCGACGCGGTCGGCTCGGAGCGAGCGCCGCTCTGATGGGCGTCTCGGAGGGAGCGCCGCTGTGCGTCCTGTTCGCGGCGACGTACCCGCAGCGGACGACCGCCGTCATCCTGTTCGGAGGGTACGCGCGACGGCTGGAGGCACCCGACTACCCGTGGGGTACGTCGCCGGAGGCGCACGCGGCGTTCCTGGAGGAGATCGCGCGGGACTGGGGCGGGCCCGTCGGGCTGGACGCTCGTGCGCCGAGCCGGGCCCACGACCCTCGCTTCCGCGACGCGTGGGCCCGCTACCTCCGCCTCGGAGCGAGCCCGTCCGCGGTGCTCGACCCTCGTGCAGATGAACGCGGAGATCGACGTCCGCTCGGTCCTGCCCAACGTGCACGTCCCGACGCTGGTGCTCCACCGCACGGGCGACCGGGCGTTCCACGTCGAGGCCGCCCGGTATCTCGCCGAGGAGATCCCCGGACGCGACGTTCGTCGAGCTGCCCGGGGACGATCACCTTCCGTGGGTCGGCGACGCCGACGCGGTTCTGGGCGAGATCGAGCAGTTCCTCACCGGAGCACGGCCCCGGCACGCAGCGGACCGCGTGCTCGCGACGATCCTGTTCACCGACATCGTCGGTTCGACCCAGAAGGTGTCCGAGCCTCGGGGACGCCGAGCTGGAGGGAGACGCTGTCCGCGCACGACGAACGGTCGAAGGCCGAGATCGAACGCCACCAGGGCACGTACGTCGGACTCGACCGGCGACGGGCTTGTCGCGACGGTTCGACGGCCCGGCCCGTGCCGTCCGTTGCGCGCAGGCGATCGGCGCCGCGGTCCGCCCGCTGGGCCTCGAGATCCGCGCCGGCTGTCACACGGGCGAGGTCGAGCTCGGCGAGGACGGCGTCCGCGGCGTGGCCGTGCACATCGGCGCCCGCGTCGCCGCGCTGGCGGGTCCGGGCGAGGTGCTCGTGTCGAGCACCGTGAAGGACCTGGTCGCGGGGTCGGGTCTGTCGTTCAGCGACTTCGGCACGCACGTGCTGAAGGGAGTCGACGGCGAGTGGCATCTGTACGCCGTCGCTCCCGCATCACCCTGAGGATCTCCTGCCGCTCAGCTGCGCACGCGGGCGAACCTGACGTCGCGGACGCCTGCGTCCTCCGCGAGGAAGGCGGCAAGGCGCGCGCCCTCCTCGGAGACCTCGGTCCGCTCGGGGCGCGTCATCGCGCGGAAGGGCTCGATCAGCAGCGTGGCCGTGTCCTTCCCGCGCTCGAGCTTCCACCTCGCCGCCGTGAAGCCGTCCACGAGCACGCAGCCCCATCCGATGTCGGTCCATCCCTTCAGATCGGGCGAGACGATCCGGCTCCGGTCGGCGTGGCCGAGGAGCACGTTGTCGTACTCGGGAAGGAAACGCACCGGCGCCGGAGTCTCGGCGCTGGGGAGCGGCGCGCCCGGCACGTCGAAGAGCTCGCGGCCGCGATCGTCCCGGAAGGTGCGCAGGCCCGGGCGGAGCCGCTCGAGCACCTCGCCGATCCCGGTGAGCCCCGACCAGCTCTGGACGTCGGCGGGCGTCGCCGGGCCGAAGGCCGCCAGATACCGCAGGACCAGGTCGTCCGGCGCGACGGCCGTCTCGAGGGGCCGGCCGAGCCAGTGCTCGACGGTGGTGAAGGCGGAGGGTCCGGTCCTCCCCCAGATGCCGCGGGGCGTGACCTGCACCAACGGCAGGAGGTACGTGACCGCGTAGCTGAGCGAGGCGGCGTCGTGCCGTGGCCAGCGCTCGGCGAGCAGCGGCCCCAGCTGGGCGCGCGTGCGCGGCTGCTCCTCGAGCAGCTGCGTGGCCACCGCGGCGAGCTCGGCGGTGTCGATTCCCGCGAGCCGCCTGCCGAACGGGCTCTGGCTGTACAGCGTGCGCTGCACGACGGGCTCGAGGACGGGCCGCAGTGTCAACGCATCCCTGGCGGTCACGAGGTGGAGCGTCGATCGCAGCAGTCCCATCCGAACCGCCCCGCGGTCGGCGATCGGCTGGGCGAGTGCCTCCGGGCGGAACCGGTCGAGCCGCGACCAGAGCGCCGCGTATGGATCTCGAGGCACCTGCGCCTGCAAGCCGACGAGGCGCTCGAGGGCGTCCAGCACCGTGATCCGGCGGCGCCGGAGCAACAGGTGACGTTCGAGGAGCGCGCGGTTCAACGCACGGGGCTCGAGCACGCGGCTTCCCGACGATGGTTCGGCCATGTCCCGGCTATGCGTCGGCGCTGCCAGAGGTTTGGGCGACCGACTGCATTTGGTCGTCGTTCTCCCGCGCGTCGTCGAAGCGACCGAGGAGCCTAAGGGCTCTGCCCCGAGCCAGGTACAGGTTGCTGAGCCTCTCGCCGGTCTCCTCGAGCCGACGCGCCGCCTCGATCGCGCTCGTGTAGTGAGTGACCGCATCGGCGTTGGCGTCGAGTCGTGCCGCACTCTCTCCCGCAAGGGTTGCGTACTTCACCGTCCGGTGATCGTCCCCGGCTTCGCGGAAGTGATGGACCAGCAACGGCGCGTATTCGGCCAGCCGGCTCGCGTATCGTTCCTCGAGGACTTCCCCCACCCGCAGATGCAGCTCACGCCTTCGCCTCAACAGGATGGTGCCGTAGATGGCTTCCTGGGTCAGGCTGTGGTGGAACGCATATTCGAGCTCAGGCACCCGCGCGATCTCATCGATCAGTCCGACACGCTCCAACGTACCCAACTGGCTCCGGGTGTCGAAGCCGTCCCCCGCGATGGCTTGAAGAACCGGCCCTGCGAAGGATCGCCCGATGACGGAGGCCAGCTGAATGGCGCGCCGGGTCTCTCCATCCAGTCGGTCGAGCCGCGCCGTGAACAAGGCCTGAAGGGTGCTCGGGATGGCGATCTCATCCTGCTCTTCCTGTTCCTGCTCGAGGACTGCGGCAGCAACCTCCTCGACGAAGAGCGGGTTCCCATCGGTCCGCTCGAGGATCTGCGCGCGAAGAGGGTTGGTCCTGACCTCTTCCGGCAGCAGCTCGTCGATCAAGGCGTCGCTCTCCGCATCGGACAGAGGAGACAGCACGACCTCACTCGAACGGTGCGGGTACTCGGCCTCCAGCACCTGCTTGAGCCGCCACGAGGCCGCGTGCCGTTCCGGGCGGAACGCGATGAGGATGAGACACGGCAGGTCTTCGACGACCTTGAGGGTCTCGATCAGCAGATCCATCGACGCCTCGTCGCACCAATGCATGTCATCGAACACCAGCAGCCGAGGATCGGAGCCCGCCTGTCGGGTAGACCCAATGACCAGCTCCGTGATCGCGTGCCTGAATGCCTCGCCTTCCAGCGGCTCCTCTTCGGGCTCCTGCACGCCGAAGAGCGGTCGCCAGACGCGCATGTGCGGTTCCACCCATTCCTCGGGGAGGTCGATGGTCCCAGCCAGCTTCTCCCGGACGACGCCCGGCGGATCCGTGTCCCTGATTCCGGCGATCGTTGCCAGTATCCGGCGGTATTGCGCATAGGGGCGGGTGGTGTCGTACGAGACGCACCGCCAGACCTCCCAGACACGACGGGCGTCCTGGCTGCTCCGCGCGTCGTCGGGTTGATGCAGGGCCCAGTCCCGTTGCGTCTCCTCGATCAGCCGACTCTTCCCCAGGCCGGCGTCTCCGACGAGCGAAACGATCCGCCCGCGCCCCGCGAATGTCTCCGCCACGGCCCGGCGGATGATGGCCATCTCGCGCTCCCGCCCCACGAGGGGCGATTCGCGGCCGCCGATGCGCGATCCGCGCACCGGGCCGGGGCGCGCCTTCCTCCCGCAGCACCGTGAAGGCGGGCACGGGTCGGCCTTGCCCTTGACCTCGATGGCGCCGCGCGACTCGACGTCGAAGAGCGGAGCCACCCACCGATGGGTGTCCTCCGTGATCTGCACGGTCCCCGGTTCCGCCGTTTGCTCCATACGAGCGGCCACGTTGACCGCGTCGCCCATTGCGGTGTACTCGACGCGAAGCTCGGAGCCGACCTCGCCGACCATGACCGGACCGGTGTTGATGCCCACGCGAACGTTCAGGTCCAGTCCGCGCTCGGTCTCCACTTTTGCCCGATACGGCTGGATGCCCTCGATGATCTCAAGTCCGGCCGAAACGGCGCGCTGCGGATCGTCCTCGTGCGCAACCGGCGCCCCGAACAGAGCGAACACCGCGTCGCCCATCAATCGGGCGAGGGTGCCTTCGTATCGATAGACCGGGGCGATGAGGTGCTCGAACGCCCCATTCATGATCTCGGCCCAGTCCTCAGGATCGAGGCCCTCGGCCATCGCGGTGGAGCCCTTCACGTCGCAGAAGAGCATGGTCACCGTCCGGCGCTCTCCCTGCATCGCCCGGCCCACCCGCACCGCTTCAGGGGTGCGCTGCTCCAACGGTGTCCCGCAGCTCAGGCAGAACCGTGCTTCGTCCGGGTTCGCTGTGCCGCAGCGTAGGCAGACCATGGGCGCAACGATAGGCCGTCCCCTCCGCGTCGAGGCAGTCAGGGCCGGATGCCCGCGCTTTCCACCAGCCGCAGGCTGAGGACGCGGATCACTGCGATCGCCGTATCGGGGCGCTCGCGCAGGATCCCTTCGAACTCCTTCCGGCCGACCCTCAGGGTGCGGACGTCTCCTGATGCCACCAAGGAGGCCATTCGTGGTTCATGCGTGATGAGGGCCATCTCACCGACGACGTCGCCGGGGACACGCAGGGCAAGCTGGGCCGCTTCCGCGTTGTCCGGTCCATCTCGGAGGACCCGTACGTTCCCCTCGACCACCACGTGCAGCTCGTCTCCCATCTCACCCTCTCCGGCGATGACCTCACCGTCGACGAAGGTGCGCTCGTCGGCGATCGTCGCGATGCGCAAGAGGTCTTGAGGAGGGAGATCGACAAGCAGGGGGGCCTTCCGGAGGAAGAGCACTCGTTCCATGTCGGAGAGTGTTCGCAGGGCGTCAGTCATCGGAGCTCCTTCGGTCGTTGCACCATTGAGAAGGGCGGCGCACGCGCGGATCCAGGGATCGGAGTCGTTCAACAGGGGGACCAGCCATCGGTCGCCGACCGGGTCGACCGGAACCGCGGGCTCCCACAGGTGGAGGAGTGGCCGGACGATGACGGCGTCGCCGAGGGATTCAAGCGCCTCGAGGGCATTCGCGACCTGCGTCGAATCCCGGCTGGAGAGGTTGTCGATGGCGAACCGCATCGACTCGCCTTCTCCGATGAGCGCGGCGGCCCGAAGGGCGTTCAGGGCCCGGTGCCGTGCCCGATCGATGAGCGAGTCTCGGAGCAGATCCAAGCGATCGTCGCCGTTGGGGTTGATCCCTCGCGACACGTCGAAGTCGGCGACGGCTCGAGCGACCTGCTCGCTCGCGTAGCTCACGATCACCTCGCGCTTCGGATCCCCTGGCAGAAGCTCGAGCGCGAGTACCGCCCCCTCTGCCAGTTCCGGATCGGACAGCGCGGTGAGGACGGGCTCGCTCGCCGGCGGGCCGATGCGCACCGAGGGCTCCAGCGGCAGCTTCGCGCACACCGTTGTCGCGATCTCCCAGGGCTGGGACGAGGAGCGGGATGGCTCGCATCGGATCCGCGGAGCCGATGGTCCGGGTCGCGGCGCTCCGGACGACAGGGCTCGAATCTGCGAGGCCGCCGGCGCTCAGGTCGAACGTCTCCTGCGAACCGGATCCGGCAAGGGCCTCCAGCGCCAGCCTTCGGATCCGGGGATCCTCGCTCACCAGCATGGTCCTCACCACCGCGAGCGCATCCTCGTGCGACGGTCTCCGCAGGACTGCGGAGGCGGCGGCGGACCGAACCTCCACATCTTCGTCTCCGAGCAGCCCGCGGATCCCCTCGGCCGAAACGGAGGACTCACCGGCAAGGGCGTCAGCTGCCCGAACGGCAGCCAGGCGGACTCCCGCCTCCGGATCGGACATGGCTTCAGCAACGCCCGGCAAGGCCGAACGGTACCCAGCTCGCGCCAACGATCGGAGGGCCGTCGCCCGGACGGTGGGATCGACGTCGAGAAGCGCACCCTGAAGCGCCGTCGCCGCCTTGTCGCTCGGAAGGTCTCCCAGTATCTCGACCGCGGCACGCCGAACGCGAACGTCCCCGTCTCCGGCCCCGGCCACTGCAGCGGCCACCGCCGCGGCATCGACCTGGCGGCCGCTGAAGGACTCCTCGTCGGCAACGGTTGGGAAGACCTGAGGTCGACCGGTCCGCAGGGCGTCGATGAGGGCGGCCGCGTATGAGTGGCTGGCTCGCCAGCTTGCAAACGTCGCCAGAGCGGCGATGCCCAACCCGACGACGTAGAGCTGCGTCGGTTTCAGAGCTTGCGTTCCTATCAACTGGATGAGCCCGGCGACGACCGTGCCGGCCTGGACCGGTCCGCCGTTCATGAACGCGCGAGTCTGGTCGCGGCGGCTGGGCGGGACCACGTTGATCACGGATTCCCATGCCGGATTTGCGACCGCCGTGCTCCACAGCATCACGGCGAACCGGATCGCCACCAGCGTCACGAACGTGGCGTCCACGGCCAGAATGCCGAATCCGGCAAAGTAGATGACCGCGAGCAACAGGATCACGGTCGTCGCGCCGAACCGCCCGATGAGCCGACTGGTGAGAAAGATCGACACCAGGAATCCAGCCGCGGCTGTGACGGCGGAGAAGAGTCCGAAGAATCCGGCCAGGGCGTCGGGGTCAGAAAACTGTTCGGTCGCCGCCCGGGAGAATGGCAGGTAGAGAGTGAAGAACAGGACCGAAAACAGCATGGCGGCCAGGGACATCCACTTCATCACCGAGGATCCCCGCACGAAGCGGAATCCCTCCTGCATCCCCTCGAGCAACTTCGCCTTTGGCTGACGCGACCGCCTTCGTACCCCCTCCGAGGTTCGCGGCCGGCCGACGAGGGCCCCGCCGAACGCGAACGCCGCGACCAGTCCAGCTGCCCACACGAACAGCAGGTTCTCGGCCCCGATCCAGTTCGCAAGCGGCCGTGTCAGCGAACCGCCAACGACGGTGCCGAAGATGACGCCGGCCCCGAAGAGAGGGAACAGCCGCTTCGCCTGTCGTGTGTCGACGACGATGCCGAACAGCCCCCACGTGAAGAAGGCCTGCACCATCTGCGCCACCCCGGCCGAAAGCCACAGGACCGGGTAGATCCAGATGGGGTTCGCCGCCACCACTGCGCGCTCGGTGAGCAGCACGGCAGCCATGACGATCGGCAGCGCGAGGAAGAGGCGTCTGCGGGCCACGCGCCCCAGGAGTCCCATGAGGGCGAGTGACACCGCGAACATCAACACACCGGAGATCACGAGCATGATCGGCAGTCGCTTGACCCCCGAGTGCGCGAAGAAGAGCGCGTCGGTGCCGCTCTGACCGAACGCGGCGCCCGCTGCCACGGAAAGCATGAGGGCGACCCCGAGCCCAGCCGTCCGACCCTCGCCGGGCCGAACCCTGAAGACGCGGGCGAGCCCGAGAGCCATGCCACTCATGGCTCTATGCGGTCAGGAGACCTTGTAGTCGGTCGGTTGCAGAGGGCCGTAGTAGCGCGTGTGTTGATAGTCGAAATCGGCGAGAACTCGAAGAGCCTTGGGCACATCAGTCTCGTTCGGGATGCGCACCCACATCGCACAGCGATCTTCACGCGCGTATCCCACGTAGAATCTCCCGGCCCTCCGCGTCGTCGACGACGGAGCCCACGACCTTTCCCGTGACGGTCCGCCGCCGTTGGTACTCCTCGTAGTCGGCCAGGATCTGTTCCCCGGAGTAGAGCTTGATGTCCCGAGGAGCGAACCCGGCTTCAACGATCGCCGTCTCCGCCCGTTGCGCCTCTTCGGTATCCGCAAGGACCACCACCAGGTAGCCCTTCGGCTTGAACTTCCACGGACGAGATGCAAGTTCGTCGGTGATGTCCATCGGGAAGACGTTCTCACTCTCGTCCATGCGAGGACCCCCTTCGGGGAAGGTCATGCGACCAACGCTACACCCAGCGCGAACAGCCAGATCGACCAGGCGACGTACAGGATCGGGATGACCGCCCCGGCGAGGCGCCATCCCTGTTGCTCGTTGGGACCCAGGAACTCCGCGGACGCGATGATCAGGCCCGCACCGATCACGATCCCCGGCCATCCCAGCCACGTGGCAAGGGCTTCTCCCTGGATGACGCCGACGCCGACGAGCACGGACCAGAGCCCGGTGAAGAGGTAGCCGAGGTGCTCGCCGACGCCGACGCCCAGGTACTGGTGCAGCGCACGAAACACCACGGCGTTGGCGCTCCGCTCCGAGGGATCGAGGGCCGGGTCGGCGTGGGCACGTGCGAGCGCCGGCACCGCATAGACCCAGCGCAGCAACCCGAGCATCTGTACCAGTCCGGCGAGCACGCCGATCGTCACCGCCAGCGGGACGACGCCTGTGAAGCCCAGCACCTGTCCGAGCAGCACGGCTCCGGCGATCAGCAGCAGCCCCGAGAGCATGAAGGCCCACCAGAGGAGGATCAACGACGATCCGCCCTCCTGGAATCGCTCGAGGATCTCCCCGGTGGGCCTGCGCAGGATGTCGGGATAGTCGAACCGCTTGGCGAGCAAGGTGAACGTCGTATTGAACCAGATCGGCGCGACGATCAGGACGACCCCGGCTCCAACCTCGACGCTCACCCGGTGGTGCGGTCCCGAACGCCGGTCCGGCCGAGCATCCACAGGACTGCACCCAAGAGCACGGTCACTGTGAGCGCTCCAGAGAGCCCCGGCACCGCCCACCGGTCATCCGGGTCCACGCCGATCGCCGTTGTCACGGTCCATCCAAGCGCCCAGAAGGCGGCCGACGCCGGTATCCACACGAAGCTGCCGTCAAAGAAATCGCGGAGGATCCACCACTGCGCGATCCCGATGCCGAGCCCGGTCACCGCGCCGACGACCGCGAGATCACCGATCGAATCTCCGTAGCCGAAGACCGCGAACGCGAGGCCCAGGCCGAGGCCGAGACCGCCGGACGTGGCCGCGATCCATCGCGCGTCGACGCCGATCCGGCGAAGGGCCAGCCACTGCGCCGCTCCGATCACCAGGCCCGCGATCACGCCGGCCAGGACTGCCGTCCACACCGCGTCAACCGGACCTGCGACGGCCCGCCCTGCCAGTCCAGCGATCGGGAACGCGACCAGGGTCGCGGCCCACAAGAGAAGGTCTTTTCCGCTCAGCGAGTGACGTTCGGTCATGCCGCCAGAAGCCTGCTTGCCTATCTCCCGCGGCTTGGTTGTCTCGTCAGTTGCAACTCGAACCTCATCCATAAGGTTTCCCTTCGTTTGGTTCGGGTGCCCAGACCGGCTGACGGTCAACCTGGCGAGATCGAGAGCGAAGGCTGCTCCGGCATAAGACGCACGGATGAATCGAACGGACGGTTGGGCGAGATCGCAGAAACCGATCCCCGTTGCGTTCTACCTCCCGTCAGGAACGGGGGTCGCGTGAATTGACTATACGCCTTGCCAACCGCGCGCGATAGATGTGTTGTCTCGCAGCGAAAATGCGCGTGCTGCCGACGACGCGTGGGGCCCTCTCCTCATCGGAGAAGACCCCGACGCCGTTGGAGTTCTCTTCCCTAGACCTGGTCGTTCGTCTCGAGCTTCCGATAGAACGTGATCTCAGGCTGACTGGTCGCGCCCGCACGCTGCATCATCGGAGCGATGTCTGGGCTTGCCTTGAAGAACGCGTGGAACGACTCCTCGTTCGGCCACTCGTCGACGACGAGAACCTCCTTGTCGTTCCCGTAGAAGGTATGCGAGATGACCCCGTGCTCCTTGGCCCGCTCGATGATCGTCTTCATGACCTCCGGGTTCTCGGCCGCTTGCTCCTCGACCTTCGACGCGTCACCATTCACGCGCAACGTCATGATCACCGACATGGTTCCTCCCATTCGATACTGTGATCGGATCGTTCCGACCCAGTAATGGCCACAGTACTCGGTATCGGAACCGGCCGGACTGCGCGAGTGCCGGGCACCCGATCAGAAACGTCCGGATCGCTTCAGGTCTCCCGGCCTCCCGTCGGGGTCGACGGCCAGCCGGTACAGGGGCCGTGCCCACCAGAGCGCCCACGCCGGAACCGACGCAGGCACGTGCTGTCGGACCCGTCCGGCGGGGCGTGGTCCGGTGCGGCCGCCCGCGTGCCATGCGTCCAGCGCCCGAGACGCCCGTCGCCACGCCTCAAAGCCGGCGAGCGGATCCAGCAGGTCGTTCTCCGACACGTCCGGACCGAGGTGCTCGCGCCACAGCCTGCAACGAAGCTCCCGAGGCAGCACCCGCGCCCCGTCTCCGCGTCCGGCCGGGTCCGTCGGCTCACGCGGATCGCGCTCGGGATCCAGGACCGCGCACGCGACCTCGGAGTCGTGCGTCCAGGAACGGCGGTTCAGGTTGTCGGACCCGACCGCCATCCACACGTCGTCGATCACACACAGCTTTCCGTGCGCGTAGATCGGCCGGCCGGCTTCGTTCTCGAGGTCGTAGACGGCCACCCGATCGCCGCCGGCTCTCCGGACCAACGCCAAGGCTTCCTGCTGGCCGATGCGATTCAGCGGACCCGTCAATGTCCCGTCGCGATCGGGGTATCGGGGCACCACGGCGATCAGCCGCAGCTCAGGCGTGTGACGGAGCGCGTCCGCGAAGAACCGCGCGACGTCCGTCGACCACAGGTACTGATCCTCGACGTAGATCAGCGATCGCGCGCGGGGGAGCACCTTCTGGTACGTGCGTGCGATGCTCCGCTCACCGCGCGGCGCGAACGGATACGGCGGACGCTTCGCCGGATAGGTCCGCAGCACCTGCACGAACATCTCGCCGGCGGGAGGAGGATCGGGCAGCGGGGGCGGCAGCGGAGTGGCCCGCCGTGGTTGCCGGATGAGGCGCTGCACGCGTGCACGCCACGGGTTCCGGTGATCGAGCGGCGTCGAGTCCTCCCAGCGCTCACGGAACGTCACCTCCAGAGCCCCGATCGCCGGCCCCCGCACCTGCAGCTGCAGGTCGTGCCAGGCGGCCCGTCGCCCGTACCGGCGATCCAGGACCACCCGCTGAGGGTCCCCCGCGTGCCGCTCGTCGTCGCCCCGCCCGTGGCACAGGTCGATCCCACCCACGAAGGCGACATCCTCTTCGGGGCGCGCGCTCCTGCGGATCAGGGCGAGCTTCTGATGGTGCGAGCCGAACCGCCGAACGCGTTCGTCGGGCAGCACCTCACCGCCCGCTTCGTTCACGACTTCGCTGAGGTGGGCGTTCTCCTGCTCGGAGTAGCCCTCTTGATCCGGATGCGACCGCCACACGAGCCCGCGCACATCGGCACCCCGCCGGACGGCCTCCGCGAGGACGGACCCCAGCTCTGTCCCCGGACCGGCGAGCCGCTCATCGCTGTCGCCCCGCCAATCGAAGAACCAGGCTCGATCGCCGGAGCCCACGGTCGACAGCTCCTCGTGGAGCCGCCGAAAGTACGCGGCCCCGTGCACGAGGACCGTGATCGCGTTCCCATCGGTCCACGCTCGGCCGTCCCCGCCCCGCCGGTCGATGCCGGACACGGGGTTGCCTCGTTCCTCGACGGTGAGGAACCACTGGTCGACGTCCGACTTCGGTTCAGATTTGGCCACGAAATGGCGTGACGAGCTTCTCGAGGACGCGCTGCCCGACGGACCGATCGTGCCACCGTTCCGGGTCGATTCGCACGCTTCGCTCGAGGTCCTCCTCGAACTGGCGATCGAGGGTCCGAACCAGATCGGGATCGAGCGCCACCAGGTTGACCTCTTCGTCCAGCTCGGTCGAACGGGAGTTGAGGTTGGCGGAGCCGACATTGGCGACGAGACCGTCGACGGTCATGACCTTCGCGTGGAGCATGGAAGGCTGGAAGTTCCATATCTCGACACCCGCGCTCCAGGAGCGGGCCGTACGATGACTCGCCCCCCAACTGCACGAACCGCTTGTCCGCGTGGGGGCCGGGCAGCAGGATCTGCACCTGGACACCGCGGGCCGCCGCATCGCAGAGGCGCTCGCACATGTCGTCGTCCGGCACGAAGTAGGCCGTCGTGATTCGCAAGCGGTGTTCGGCGAGCTGCATCAGCGTGAGGAACAGCGTGGAGAGATCGGTCCATCCGGCCTCGGACGCGCCGCGTACGCACTGCACCACCGAGCGGCCCGGTTTCGGCTGCTGCGGAAAGCGGTCGATGCCTTCCTCGAACAAGACCGGCTCGGTCTCGGCCCAGTTGCCGAGAAACGCGGCTCGCAGCCCGTCCACGGCCGGACCGGTGACGCGGAAGTGCGTGTCCCGCCACTCCGATTCGTCGCGAGCGTCTCCCATCCACTCATCGGCGATCCCGACGCCACCCGTGAAGGCGACCGCCTCATCCACGATCATCACCTTGCGGTGGGTCCGGTGATCCATCTTGCTCGGCTGCAGCCGATGCATCGGTCGGAACCAGCGCACGCGCACGCCGGCCCCCTCCATGAGCTCGATGAGGGAGCGATCGATGGGATGGGCGCCCCAGGCATCCAGCAGGACCCGGACCCGGACACCCTCCCGCGCGCGTTCGCGCAAGGGCCTCGGCGAAGCGGGTCCCGATCTCCCCACGCCAATACACGAACGTCAGGAGGTCGATGGTGTGCTCGGCCTCCGTCGATGGCAGCCAACATGGAGGGAAAGATCTCGTCCCCGTTGCGGAGCACCTCGAGGCGATTGTCCTCGGTTGCCGGGACGCCGATCACGCCCTCCAGCGTGCGGCGGATCCGCTCGATCCTTTCGTCGATGGTCGGGGCGGTCGCGACAAGACTGGGCGAGCTCATCGCTCGAGTCCACCGACCGAGGCGAGCTCGGGAGCCGGCTGTACGGCCGCCTTCTCCACGCTTTGCGGCGCCGGCACGCCGGCTCGCACGGCCTCCAACTGGGCGGCAACGGACACCCCGTACAACACGGCCGCCGACGAGGCATAGGTCCACAGCAGGAGAGCCACGATCCCGGCGAGCGGGACCGTAGGTTCGGCCGAACGTCGAGCTGACGCTGAAGAAGAGCCTCGACGGCCACGGTCACGACGACCCACAGCCCAACGGCGAGGACGGCGCCCATCGCAAGCCACGACCAACCCGGCTGACGCCGATTCGGGGCCCTTCGAAGAATCAGCACCATGGCGGCCGTGATGAACAGCAGCCCCGCCGGCCAACGCACGACGTTCCATACGGTTCCCGCGGCGTCGTTGTTGAACGCGCTGCCGATGACGTCGCCGAGCGCGAGGCAGAGAAAGCCGAGCGCGCCGAGCACCCCGGCGGAGCACAGCAGCAGGAACGCGTTCCCGTACTTCCGAAGCGTCGGCCTGTCCTGCTCGACTCCGTAGATCCGGTTCATGCCGCGCTCGAGCTGGCCGAGGAGCGTCGTTCCGGTGACGATAGCCGCCCCCAAGGCAGCCCAGAGCGCGACGTACCGGGCGCCTGAGCCGACGCGGTGCGCCTGGGCCACGGCGTCGGTCAGGATCCTCCCCGCGGGACCCGGTACGGCGGTCTGGAGCCCCCGGACGATCGCGTCGCTCAGTCCACCGGACCCGAGGACGCTGGCGAGGCCCACCAGGGCGATGACGCCCTCGATGAAGAGCAGGGACAGCAGGAACGCGATGGATCGCGCATGGCTGAAACCATCGGCCAGCCGCAGACGCTTGAAGGCGTCACGGAGAAGGCGGAGCCGTCCCGTCCTCACCAGGGTCTCCCGGGCATCGTCACCGTTGAGGTTCCAGGTTTCGGGGATGACGTTCGCGGTGCTCATGGTGTCTCCTCCTCGGGAGCGCACACGCGTGATCGCGCGCGGCTCCACCTCGATGGTGAGCCTCTTCGCCTTCGGACGATCCCCGCCATCCATCTCGTAGGGAGTCTTGCGGCCGAGCCGCACCTCGATGGACTGGGCCGTCGTGGTATCGCACGAACGGCGAGGCCGAGGCGTCGCCGAACCCCGTGCGCGCCAATGTGCGCGCCCACTGCCAGACGCCGTCCGCCGTGACGACGCCCACGTCCAGCCGGCCGTCGTCGGGGCGGGCGTGCTCGAAGGCAGAGATGCCGCCGATCACCTTCCCGACGTTGCCGACGAGGACGCACGTGGCCTTGCCCTTGAACCACGGGCGGCCGTCCACGCGGATCTTCGTCTTGACGGGCTCGCGACGGACGTTCTTCGCGCCGGTCCACAGGTAAGCCATCCGGCCCATCGCCTTCTTGACCCCGCGAGCCGGCCTCGCGGATCATGTGCGCGTCGAAGCCCGGTCCCCGCCATGACGCCGAACCGCTCGCCGTTCACGGAGCCGACGTCGAGCATCCGTCGCGGTCCGTGCAGGCCGATCTCGACCGCGGCCTCGAGATCCTTGGGGATGCCCGAGGTTCGTCGCGAAAAGGTTGGCGGTACCCGCGGGCAGAATCGCCATGCGTGGCGTCGGAATGCGCGAGCTCATCGATGCACCGCTGCACGGTGCCGTCGCCCGCCCCACACGAAGACCAGGTCCGCGCCCTGCTTCAGCATCTCCTTGACGCGCCCCGGGGCGAACCGGCTCTTCGGTATCTCGGCACCAGAGCGGATCGGTGACGCCCTCTCGTGCCAAGACCGTTCGAAGCTGCCCGAGCCCGCCGCCGAGGCGCTTGGCCGAGTGCGCGACCACCGCGACGGAGGTCATGAGGCCAGCTGGAACAGACGACGGCGCCGGCGCGGCCTCGACCACTTCAGGGCCGCCGTATCGCGCGACCGCCGATGCAGTCCCGACGGCCAGCCCGGCGATCAGGATCGCTCCGATCCCGACCAGACATGCTCGCGAGGACGTCGGTGGGGTGATGCATGCCCCGGTACAGGCGGGAGAGGCCGACGAAGATCGGCAGGGCAACCGCCACGACCCACACGAGCGCCCGCACGACCGCGTTCTTCACGTGCCTCGAGATCACGATGGCGAGGGAGAACCACAGCGCGATGGCTGCAGCCGTGTGGCCGGACGGGAAGCTCGAGGTCGGCGGCGAGGGGTCCAGGCGCGGAACGGTGGGGCGTGGGCGGTTCACGATGACCGTGGTCGTGAGGAACACGGCGACCTCCACCGTCAGCGCGATCACGATCAGCCCGACCTCCCGCCACAGCCTGCGGAAGGCGAGGACCACCACGGCGACCGCAGCGCAACGGCAACCACGGTCATCGTGGATCCGATCGTCGTTCCGACGGCGGTGATCGCGTTCAGCGATCGTCGTCCGCTGCGTGACGAACCAGTCGTTGACGCTCTCGTCCCACCGACCCACGCCTCCGTGCAGCAGGACGTGGGTCAGGAGCAGGCCGAGTCCCACCGTCACGGCGCTCAAGAGCACCCAGCCGAGGATCGCGATCACCACCGCGACCGTGACCGGATGGTGAGACCTCATGCGCGCAGCGATCCCACCCGCCAATCCGTCCCGCGAAACGGTCTCCGTCGAGCGATCCATGCATCCCCGTTTCCCTTCCCGTCAGACGGGTAAACATTTCGTGAACGCGCATGGGCGTTGCCGCGATTCGGAGGTCGCTCGAACTCGATGGTCATCCTCGTAACGTTGCTCGGAAGCGCGTTGACCGCCATCGTCGTCGGGGTCGCCGTTCGGCGTTGGCCCTCCGCGGACCCTGCCGCCGAGGTGAGCGGGAACGTGGGCCGGAAGCTTCAGCGGGATCGCGGACCGAGATTCTTCCGTGCCAGATTGGATCCGACCACCGTGACGGGGCTCGCCCTCACGGTCGCCTCGATCTGCGTGATCGTCGGCGGTGTCGTCGCGGGCATCCTGTTCTACCTGGTGCGCTCGAGGGTGGGGGGCTCGATGCGGACACGGCGGTCGCCGAGTGGGCGGCGACACATGCGTCGAGCGCCTCAACGACACTCTTGCGCGCCTTCACGCTGTTGGGGTCCACCCCTGTGGTCATCGGGGTCGGCCTCGTCGTGGGGGTATTCGAATACCGGCGGATCCCCAGCCGGTCGCTCTGGCTCTTCCTGACCCTTGGCAATCGGAGGAGACATTCTCGTCGTCAATCTGATCAAGGCCGGGGTGGCCCGGGCACGGCCCGCGATCGACCCGTTGACGTCCTTCTCCGGGTCCTCCTTCCCCAGCGGGCATGCGGCGGCCGCCGCCGCTTGTTACTCGGCCGTCGCGCTGGTCATGTCCCGCGGCCGCGCTCCGCGGACCCGGGCGATGCTCGCCGGCATCGCCGCGGGAATTGCGGTCGCCGTGGGAATGTCGCGCATGTTGCTGGGAGTGCACTGGCTCACCGACGTCATCGCCGGACTCGCCGTGGGGTGGGCCTGGTTCGCGCTCTGTGCCATCGCGGTCGGCGGCCGGCTCCTCACCTTTGGCGCTGCCGCCAAACGGCAGTCGGCCGAAGCGGACGGCGCCGGGGAGCACCGTGAGGCCACGAAAGCAAGTCAGGCCACCGGCGCATCGCGGCGGTGACGCCGTCGCCCCGGTCGTCTCAGGCATCGGGGGCCAGCGGCGGCCCCACGACCTGTACGCCGTATCCCGGCCCGACCTCGTTCCAGCGCGCGATCTCCTCGGGGTCGGGAACTCCCGTGAACTCCGGCATCGTTCGCTGCACGGCCGGCCGGCCGACCTCCGCGTAGAGGCCTTCGAGTCCGCCCGGGAGCACGAGCCCCAGCCACCGGCACGCCGAGGTGCCGGTGATACGAAACGCGTGGGGCGTCGCCTTCGGGAGAAAGAGCATGCCGCCCGGCTCCAGGTGAAGATATCTTCGCCCGCGCGGTAGGTCATCGTCCCCTGGAGGATGTAGGCCACCTCGGCCTCGCGATGGTGAACGTGCAAGGGCGTCGCGATGCCCGGCGGCTGCGTCACGAGGATGGCGCCGACCTCGCCTCCCGTCTCAGCGGCAGTGAGCTTCAACTCCATGAGCGCCCCCATCGCCCACAATCCGTCGCCGTCCCCCTCGGATCGGTACACGGGAACCGATCCCGCTTCAGTCGTGGTTTCTGCAGCCATGGCCTCCTCCTTCGTGCGATTGACTGGAATCATCATTCCAGTGAGTGGAGGCCTATACTACACATGTGGCAGGACCAGTCAAGGGCGGCCGTCCCCGCGGCACGCGGCGGCGGACGCAGGCCGAGGCGACCAAGCGCGTGATCCTGGAGGCCGCCGCGCGGCTGTTCGCAGATCGAGGCTACGTGGGGACCTCGTTGGAGACGCTCGCAGAAGAGGCGGGCGTCGTCGTGCAGACGATCTACAACGCATTCGGCTCCAAGTTCGGAGTCCTCACGCGCCTCTTCGACATCACGATCGCGGGCGACGAACGCGACGTGCCGCTCGCGGAGCGGATCGGGAAGGACATCCACGACGAGCAGGATCCACGCCGAATCGTGGACCTCCTGGCGGCGCACCTGACGTCCGTGCACCGGCGGATGCACATCGTGAACAGGATCATCTGGACGGCCGTCGCCGTCGATCCGGAGATCGACGCCTACTGGCGGACGAATCGCGACCTTCGCATGTGGGGCTACACGCAGGCGGCCAAGGAACTGCACGCCAAGGGCGGGCTCCGTCGCGGGCTGTCGACGGAAACCGCCGCCGCGGTCATCTGGTCTCTCGGGAACCCAGAGACGTTTGACTACCTCACGCAGCAACGTTCGTGGAGCGACGCGCGGTATCGCCGGTGGGTCGGCGACGCGATGGCCGAGGCGCTGTTGAAGTGAGCCGAACCCGGCGCGTATCCGGCGGGCGGGGCATGCCGATTCGGTGGCAACGGGGCCACATTCCATCGAACGGCAGTACCTGAACTACCTGAGCGCCGGGCGGGTGCTAGCTCTCATCCCATCGGAGGCCTGCCCCCTTCGTCGGGTCGCGGTCGACTTCATCTCCTGCGCAGGCCGGGGATCGAGGTGAAGATGAAGCCGAGCGACGCTTCCAGGCTGGCCTGGTCCGTCGGGCTGTCAGTCGCGCTCATACTTGGCGCCCTTGATGCGGGTACGGCCGGGGCAGGTCGGGTTCGGCAACGGAGTTGGAGTGGGCGCACTGGGCCTGCTCGGATCGTCGTGGGGATCGGGACGCGATCTCCGTCGCACAACCAGTCCGACCTGCTCTGCCGGGAACGCAACGGTTCGGACCAGGGCCACCCGACTGAGCCAACGGATCGTGTCGGCAGCGCGTCCGCGTACCAGGTGCTGTCTCAGTTCTCCGACGAGATGGCCGGCTCGTATGCCCTGCAGGAGGTCCTCCCGCGCATGGCCGCGATCCTCGGGGAGGGAACCGGGGCGCGTCAGGCTCGTGTGTGGCTTCGAGTTGGACACGAGTTGCGTCCGGCGGCCTCGTGGGGCGAGTCGGGGGCCGCCCCCGAGCCGCTGCCATCCACCGACGGTCAGTTGCCGGAGATCGCGGACGCGTCGAAGGTCGTCGCGGTTCGCCACCGCGACGACCTCCTTGGTGCGCTCGCGGTGACCAAACCGCCGAACGAGCCGCTCACCGCGGCTGAAGGCAAGCTCGTCGATGACCTGGCCGCCCAGGCGGGACTGGTCCTTCGCAACGTCCGTCTGATCGAAGACCTTCGGGCATCTCGGCAGCGCCTGGTCACGGCCCAGGACCAGGAGCGACGCCGGCTGGAGCGCAACATCCACGACGGGGCGCAGCAGCAGTTGGTGGCCATCGCGGTGAAGGCGAGCCTGGCCGGGTCGCTCGTCGGCAGGGACGCCGAGCGGGAGCGCGCCCTGATGGACCAACTGAAGACCGAGGCGACCGAAGCCCTGGAGGACCTCCGAGACCTGGCCAGGGGAATCTACCCGCCCTTGCTGGCGGATCAGGGTCTCGCCGCCGCCCTGCAGCCCTACGCCCGCAGGTCCTCGATCCCGGTCGACCTGGAGACCGATGGAATCGGCCGCTACCAGGCGGAGGCGGAGGCGGCCGTGTACTTCAGCGTCCTGGAGGGACTGCAGAACGTCGCGAAGTACGCCGAGGCCTCCCGAGCGGTCGTCCGTCTTGGTCACTCGGACGGCAGGCTGTGGTTCGAGGTATCGGATGACGGCACGGGCTTCGACGCGGACGCCGCGACCTACGGGACGGGGCTGCAAGGGATGGCGGATCGCTTGGAGGCGCTCGACGGGACGCTCGACGTCCGTTCAGCCCCGGGTCAGGGAACAACGCTCCTGGGAGCAGTTCCGGTTCGCCCGCCGAGGTGACTCGCAGACGCTTGGAGCGACCGCGCCTCAGTAGATGTAGAGCTTCACGACGTCGCCGCGAACCACCTCAGCGCCTGGGAGCGGGTCCTGCTTGAAGACCGTCGTCCCGAAGAGCCCGAGGAACGTTGTGTCGTCCGTTTCCACCTTCAGCCCCTTGCTCTCCAAGAGGGCGATGGCTGTGCCGACGTCCATTCCCTTCACGTTCGGCATGGCGAACGGCCTGGGACCCAGGCTCACCGTCACGTCGATGGCCGTGTTGGGGAGGGTGGTGTCGGACATCGGCACGCTCTGGGCGGAGATCACTCCCCGGCCGTACTCGGAGCTGTAGCCCGACCTCACGCGGCCCAGCCGCAGGTGGTGCCGTCCCAGGATCGTGCGGGCGGCGTCCGGGTTGAGCCCCAGCACGCTCGGGACCCGGACCGGCTGGGGCCCGAGCGAGTACGCGAGTGTCACCAGGGAACCGGGGGCGACCTCCGTACCGGGAATCGGCGTTACCTCCTGGACGACCCCCTTTTCGAGACGCGACGAGTACTGCCCCTTGGCGACGTGGACCCTCAGACCTGCGTCCAGCAGCCGTTCGCGGGCACTTGCGATCGACCGACCCACGAGGACGGGGATCCGGACGTCGTGCGGCCCGAACATCGTCCACCCCGCCCATGCGCCGGTCGCCGTCAGGATCAGCACGGCGACCACCAACCACGCCACGCCGCGGCGCCGGCGTCCCGTGCGCGTGGCGCGGCCCGGGACGGGACCCGTCCGGTCGGGCAGCGTCGCGCTCGCGTCGGCATGCCGGCCGTTCGGCACGGTGGCCACCCGCGCGCGAACGTCCGCCCCCCTCTCGTTCACCCGCGCCACGAGCGCACCGAGGGGCGTGCCGGACGCGACATGTGGACCGGTTCGCTCCAACAACTTCAGCGCGTCCGCGGCCGATGCCGGACGGTGAGCGCGATCCTTCTGGCTCGTCGCCTGGATCCATGCGTCGAGCCCGTCGCCGACTCCGGGGAACGCAGACGGCAGCGGAACGGGGTCCTGCAACTGCATGTTCGCCACGGCGAACGGGGTGGGGCCCGTGAACGGCGGATCCCCGACCAGCAGCTCAAACGCCACGATGCCGAGCGAGTAGAGATCGCTGCGAGGGTCAGCCGGCTCGCCGCTCACCTGCTCGGGTGCGAGATACTCGGGCGTCCCGATGACGGTCAGCGTTCGTGTGGTTGTGGGGTTCAGGTACGCCCGGGCGAGCCCGAAGTCGGCCACCTTCGCCCGGCCGTCGGGCGTGAGGACGATGTTCTCGGGCTTGAGGTCGCGATGAACGATCCCGCGGCGGTGCGCGTGATCGAGCGCCTGAAGAACCTGAGCGAGGATGTCGGTCGCCTGGCCTGCCTCGAGACGACCGGTGGCACGCAGAACCTCCCGGAGACTCGCCCCCGGGACGTACTCCATCACCATGTAGTAGGTGCGGCCGGACTCACCCCAGTCATGGACGGCCACGACGTTGGGGTGGTTGAGGCCGGCAGCCGCGCGAGCCTCGTGGCGAAACCGCTCGACGAAGCCCGGATCCGTGGAGAGGTTGCGGTGCAGAATCTTGACCGCCACCGGCCGCTCGAGAACCGAGTCCGTCGCGAGGAACACTTCGCCCATGCCGCCGGCCGCGATCGAGCGCTCGATGCGGTAGCGGGAGCCGAGGATCTCGGCGACGAGGTCGTCGGGGCGCTCGGCGGGTGGCGATGGGAGAAGGGTGCTGGTCATGTCCAGGTGTGGGTTGGGCGGCATCCGCGCCGCGGCCCATCATTGTAGGGAACGTGTGGGGGCCTGCCCTTCCTCAATGCGTCTCGGCCGGGGCGAAGACGACGAGGGCGACGAAGTCCCTCCGATGTCCTGTGAGCGGCCTCGAGGGAACAGCGCCCCAGGCGGTCAGCCGGCGTGGTGCGGCGGAGTCGCATCGGCGTGGATCGGCGCGTCGCCCAGGGGCGGAACGTCACCGCCGGCTGCCTGCCGCACGGCGCGGACGATCCCCTCGTACCCGGTGCACCGGCACAGGTTGCCGGACAAGCCGATCCGGATCTCCTCCTCGGTTGCGTCCGGGTTCTCACGGAGCAGTGCGGTTGCGGACACGAGCATGCCGGGGGTACAGAACCCGCACTGCACGCCGCCCTGTTGAAGGAACGCGCGCTGCAGCGGCGCCAACTCGTCGTCGCCGGCGAGGCCTTCTACGGTCGTGACCTCCCGACCCTCCGCCTGCAGCGCGAGGTACGAGCAGGAGTTCACGGGGGCGCCGTCGAGCAGCATCATGCACGCGCCGCACTCCGAATCGTCACAACCCTCCTTGGAGCCGGTCAGGCCGAGCTCGTCGCGGACGGCCACGAGCAGGCTCACGTGCGGGTCAAGCTCGACCGGATAGGTCGAGCCCATTGACGGTCAGGGTCGCGGTTACCTTCATCACTGCTCCTCAGGTCGCCCCGTGCAGGGCGGGACTCGCGGGGATCGGAACGGATCCGCCCCGAGCTCGCGTCAAGGAGGCCGCGATCGCCCGGCGGGCGATGACCTCGGCCATCGCGCGCCGGTACTCGGCCGACCCGCGCACGTCGCTGATCGGGGCCGCGGCGGCGGCGGCCGCGGCGGCGGCGGCGGCCGCGGCGGCGGCGCCACCGTCGCTCCCCTTCAACGCCGTTTCCGCGTCGGGCACGCGCCGGATCGTCGGTGCCAGCGCGGTGATCGCGATGCGCGCATCACTCACTCGGCCACCGTCGACCGTCACGACACAGGTCGCCCCGACCACCGCGATCTCCATCTGCCGTCGATATTCGAGCCGGACGTAGCAGGACCCTGTGCCGGAAGCCGGCGAAGGAACGTCGAGCGCCACCAGCAGTTCGTCGGCCGCGGCCGATGTCACACCGGGTCCGGTCCAGAGCTCCTCGAGTCCGATCGATCGCTCGCCCGACGGAGACCGAAGGGTCGCCGTCGCGCCGAAGCACAGCAGGGGGCCGCCCGTGTCCATCGCCGGCGAGGCGTTCATCACGTTCCCGCCGATCGTGCCTTGAGCGCGGGTGGCGTGCGACCCCACGATCGCCGAGGCGTCCGCGAGCGCCGTGTATCGCAAGCGGATCTCCTCACTCGCCACGATGTCGCGATGCGTCACGAGCGTGCCGAGGCGCAGACCAGCATCCGATACCTCGAGGGCCCGAAGCCCATTGATGCGGTCGATGGCGACGATCGCCTGGGGAAGCGGCGCCTTCCCCTGCCGGGCCCCGACGACCAGATCGGTCCCGCCCGCGACCGGACGGGCGCCGCCTGCCATCGCCGACAGCGCGTCGTCCAGCGTCGTCGCCGAGGTGAACGACCGCGTCATGCCTCTGACCCCCGCGCCGCCGCCCACACGCGCTCGGGGGTCATCGGGAGCATGCGGACCTGCCGCCCGACCACCTTCGTGATCGCGTTCGCGATCGCGCCGGCGGTCGGGACCTGCGGCGGCTCTCCGACACCCTTCGAGCCGCGCGGCCCGACGGAGTCGTACTGGATCCAATCGATGTCGATCGCCGGCGCGTCCGAGCAGGTCATGAGCTTGTAATCGAGCAGGTGAGGATTCCGCTGGCGGCCGTGATCGTCGAGCATCGTGCCTTCAGAAAGCGCCAGCCCGATGCCCATCATCACGCCGCCGAGAACCTGGCCGTCGGCGCCGAGCCGATTCAGGATCCTCCCCGAATCGTGGGCGGCGGCGACGCGGAGCACGCGCACGACCCCGGTCTCGCGGTCCACCTTGACGTGCGCCGCCTGGGTGATCAGCTGCGGGGCGAGGAACGTCTCGTTGCCGAGCCGTCCGACGCACCCGCCGGTATCCCCGGTCGGCGCCGTGGGCACCTCACCCGAGCCCTTCCCGTGAACGGTGCCGATCTCGCCGACCAGATCGGCGACGGCGACGGAGCGCTCGGGCGAGCCCTTCACCCGGGCGACTCCGTCGATGAGCTCCAGGTCCTCCCGGTCGGCCTCCAGCTGCTCAGCGGCGGCGTCGAGCAGTTGGTCGCGCACTTCCTGGGCGGCCGCCAGGATCGCTCGGCCGCTGTTGAACGTGGTCTGCGAACCGCACGAGCCCATGTCCCAGGGGGCGACGTCGGTGTCCTGATACAGCATCGAGATGTCCTTCGGGTCGATCCCCAATTCCTGGGCGACGAATACCGGCATCGCCATGACGGCACCGCTGCCGTTCTCCTGCGCACCCGTCAGGATCGTGGCGCTGCCGTCGCCGTTCATCTGAACGTACGCACCACTCGGTGCGGCCATGCACGGCCACCATCCCACGGCCACGCCGATCGCCTCGTCGTCGGGCAGATCGCCACCGTACCCGATCATCTCCACCGCCCGTTCGAGCGTGTCGCGAACGCCGACCTTCTCGAAGACCTGACGCGTCGGGCCTTCCGAGCCCTCCTCGATCAGCGTGCGGCGACGAAGCTCGACGGGGTCCATGTCGATGGCGGCGGCGACCTCGTCCATGTGCTGCTCGAGGCCCCAGCACGTCTGGGGCGCGGTCGGCGCGCGCACCGATCCCGACGGCTGGTTGTTGGTGTAGTTCAGATGCGCCTCGACCGCGATGTTGTCGATTTGGTACGGACCGCACGCGTGCATCGCGGCCATCTGCCCCAGGAACCCACCCTCGCCTGAATACGCGCCCTTGTCGAGCACGAGGTTCGCCCGTCGCGCGACGAGGTGTCCGTCGCGGTTCACGCCGGTCTCGAACTCCATCACGATGCCCTCGCGGCGCTGGGCGATCACTTTGAACTCCTCCTCGCGGGAGAACACGAGGCGAACCGGTCGCCTTGCGGCTCGCGCGAGTGCCGCAACCTGCGCCTCGAAGTGCAGGTCGCACTTCGCCCCGAAGCCCCCGCCCAGCAACGGCACGACGACGCGCACGTTCGATTCGGGGATCGCGAGCGTTTGCGCAACGCCGGCGCGGGCGGCGTACGGCACTTGCGTCGACGACCAGATGGTGACCTTGTCGCCCTGCCACTGCGCCACGACGGCGCGCGGCTCGATCGGCACGCCCTGGGATGCATCGGAGACGTACCGCCCCTTGACCACCACGTCGGCAGTCCCCATCGCGGCGTCGGCGTCTCCCTTCACGATCGTGTGGTAGGCCATCGTGTTGCCGTTCGACACGATGTTCTCGTCCTTGGCGTACGCCTCGAGGTCGGGGTGGATCAGCGTCGCGCCGGGCTCCATCGCCGCGACGAAGTCCGTCACGACCGGCAACGGCTCGTACTCGACCTCGATCAGACGGGCGGCCTCGGTCGCGATCTCCTCGGTGAGCGCCGCGACGCCGGCGACGATCTCCCCTTCGAACCTCACAACGTCCTTTGCGAACAGGTATCGGTCCCGGACAAATGCTCCGAAACGAACGTCGGGCAGATCCGATTGAGTGACGACGGCGACGACTCCCGGGAGTGCGCGAGCCTTCGTCGTGTCGATTCGCACGATCTTGGCGTGCGAGTGGTCGGCGTAGCGGAACTTGGCGTATGCCATCCCGGTGAACGTGAGGTCGGCGGTGTAGCGGCCGCTCCCGGTCACCTTCTCCTTGCCGTCTTGCCGAACGAATCCCCCTCTGGGAGCCTCAACCGTCGCCACGGAAACCCCTCCTTTGCCTGCGGCGGCATCCTATGTGAAGACGGTTGCGCGCGCGAGGCGGCATCCGGTCCGGCCCCTGACCTGGGCTCCCACGGGAGGGGTGTCGGCGCCCGGTGCGAGAATCCGGCGGTGGCCGACGAGGCGACGATTCTGCACGCAGACGCCGACTCCTTCTACGCGTCTGTCGAGCAGCGCGACGATCCGGGGCTCCGCGGTCGCCCGGTGATCGTTGGTGGCGGTGTGGTGCTGGCCGCCAGCTACGAGGCGAAAGCCTTCGGCGTCTACACCCCGATGGGCGAGAGGCAGGCGCGGCGCCTGTGCCCGCAGGCGGTCGTGGTACCTCCGCGGATGAAGGCGTACTCCGAAGCCAGCGCGGCGATGTTCGAGGTCTTCCGCGACACCACGCCGCTCGTCGAAGGGCTGTCCATCGACGAGGCATTCCTGGACGTCGGCGGCCTGCGGCGGATCGCAGGCGCGCCGGCGGACATCGCCGAGCGCCTTCGCGTCGACGTCCGCGAGCGCGTCGGGATCGCCGTCACGGTCGGCGTGGCGCGTACCAAGTTCCTGGCGAAGGTCGCGAGCGGCGTGGCAAAGCCCGATGGCCTCCTGGTCGTACCGGTGGACGCCGAGCTCTCGTTCCTGCACGCGCTTCCGGTCGAGCGGCTCTGGGGCGTCGGCGTCGTCACGGCCCGAAAGCTCCGCGAGCGATCCCTCGCCACGGTGGCGGATGTTGCGCGGCTCGACCAAGCGGCGCTGGAGGGGATCCTGGGCCGTGCGGCCGGACGGCACATCCACGCCCTCGCTCACAACCGCGATCCCCGGCCGGTGGTGATGGGCAGGCGTCGACATTCGATCGGCACACAGCGCGCGCTGGGGCGGCGGCGGCGCTCGCCCGAGATGCTGGAGACCGACCTGCTCGCACTCGTCGACCGCCTGGCGCGGCGCCTGCGGGCGGCACATCGCGTCGCCCGGACCGTGACCCTCCGGCTACGCTTCGACGACTTCTCGCGAGCGACCCGCTCGCACTCACTGCCGGAAGCCACCGGCGAAACGTCGACGCTCCTGGACGTCGCGCGAACGCTGCTGGGCGAGGCAATGCCCATGATCCGTGAGCGAGGGATCACGCTGATCGGGCTCTCCTTCGGTAGCCTCTCCAACGACGACGCCGTGCAGCTGGCGCTCCCATTCGACGGCCGGGATCTGTCGGCGATCGACGCGACCCTCGACCGGCTCCGCGCCCGCTTCGGATCATCCGTGGTCACCCGCGGGGTGCTCCTTGGTCGAGCCGAGGGCCTGCGGGTCCCGCTCCTCCCCGATTGACCGGCGTCCGGTGACCTCCGAGGAAGACGCACCCCAGCGCGCGGACATGCATGTTGACATGCATTGCGGAGGGACGGGGATTTGGTCAACTCATCTGACCTGGGTCTTGCCTCACAAAGTGCGGACCGAGTGCGGACGGCGAAGGGACATGCCCGGCAGTGCCCTGCGGCGAGGTCAGGACGCGTCCGAGTCTGGCTCACACTCAAGGCCTGGTTGGCACTTCCCTTCCGGCAGGTCTTTGAACGGAACCAAGGCCTCCTTCCGCTCCAGTAGGTGGTCCAGTGGATGTTCAGGTGGCAGGCGACGCAGGGGTGACGGCGTTATCGCGTCGCGGGAGGCGGACGCTGATGTCCAGCCCGCCGGTGGGCACGGCGGCTGCATGCACTGTGCCGCCGTGCAGGGTGGCGATCGACGAGACGAGGGTGAGGCCGAGGCCGAAGCCGTCGTGGCGGGTGCGGTCGTCGAGCCGGGTGAAGGGCAGGAACAGGCGTTCGACCACGTCGGCAGGGACGACCGCTCCGGTGTTGACCACGCGCAGGACGGAGCTCGCGTCGTGGGTGGTGGTCGAGATCGTGACGGTGCCGCCGGCGATGTTGTAGCGCTCGGCGTTGTCGAGAAGGTTGTCGACGAGCCGTTCGAGCAGCACTGCGTCGCCGGTCACCGGGGCTTCGTCGAGTGCGGTGATCGTCGTGATGCCGCTGGCCGTACGTCCTTCGAGCGCGTCTTCGGCGACGACGGCGAGATCCAGCGGATCGGTGAGGACACGAGCGCTGATCGTTGCGCGCGAGAACCAGCAGCGCCTCGATGAGCCGCTCCGCGTGATCGACGGCTTGGCGAACCTCGGCGCTCATCGACATCAAGCTCGTCAGGTGTCGGGTCCGGCTTGGCAAGGACGACGTCGATCGCGGTGCGCATGACGGTCAGCGGCGTGCGAAGCTCATGGCTTGCGTTGGCGATGAACTGCCGCTGGCTGGTGAACGCGCGGTCGAGTCGTTCGAGCATGGTGTCGAAGGTGTCGGCGAGCTCACGCAGCTCGTCGCGCGGACCCTGCAGCGCGATGCGCTGGGACAGGTTCTGCTCACTTGCCGCGCGGGCAGCTGCGGTGAGCCGGTGCACGGGCCGCAGGATGCGTCCGGCGACGATCCAGCCCGCGACCGCGGCGAGCAGGGTGACGCCGGCCAGGGCGACACAGCGAGTAGGTCAGCAGGTGGCGTGAGCGTCGTGCTGCGCTGTGCAGCGGCGCCGGCCTGGACACCGTTGGCATACACCGCGCCGCACTTCTCGCATGACGCTCGGGCGACGCCTCTACGCTGCGATGCCGCGCGACGCACCGCGCGAGCGCTGGTTGGACTCGCCGGCGGGATCGTGGTGGCCGTCGTGCTGTGCAAGGTGTGCGCGACGAGCAGGTAGGTGACCAAGACCAGCGCGGCCCCGCCCACCGCGAACAGTGAGGTGTAGAGCAGCGTGAGCCGCGACCGGGCGCTGAGGTGGAGTCTCACAGCCGGTAGCCGACGCCGACGACGGTCTCGATCAGCGGCGGGTCGCCGAGTTTGCGGCGCAACCGCCCGATGGTGACCGCGACCGTGTTGCTGAACGGGTCGGCGTGTGCGTCCCACACGTGTTCGAGCAGCTCCTCGGCGCTGACCGGTGCGCCGTCCGCGCCGGCCAGGCACTCCAGCACGCCGAACTCCTTACGGGTCAGGGTCAGCGGGATGCCGGCGCGGCTGGCGCGGTGCCGTGCGCGATCGACCACCAGGTCGCCGCGCTGCACGATCGCGGGCGAGCCGGGTCCGCGTCGCCCGAGGGCGCGGATGCGCGCGATCAGCTCGCTGGAACGCGAACGGCTTGCCGAGGTAGTCGTCCGCGCCCAGCTCCAGCCCGTCGACCCGATCCTCGACGTCGGTGGCCGCGGTCAGCATCAGGATGCGGACTGGGCGAGCCGTCTCGCACCAGCTGGCGGCAGACCCGGTCGCCGTGCACGCTCGGCAGGTCGCGGTCGAGCACGACCACGTCGTAGTCGGTGCTCGTCGTGCTCTCCAGGGCGGCCGCGCCGTCGTAGACCACGTCGACGGCGAAACCGGCATCGCGCAGACCCTCGCCGATCCGGTCGGCCAGCGCGACGTGGTCCTCCACGACCAAGACTCGCACCTGCACATTGTGCACCGGCGCAGATGACATCCGCCTAACAAGCGCTGTTCGGCTCGTGTCATGGGCTTCGCGCTAGAACCGCCATGCGGCTGGGTGGACGGCCTCGAAGGAGCAGCCCATGAATCGGAACGAAGCTCGGAGCCCGTGCAACCCGAGGAGGGCATAATGAACGGCAACACCCGCGTCAAACGCCGGCCATGGTGGCGATGGCCACCTACAGCGCGATCCGCGGCCGCGATCATCGCCACTGCCGTCCTGGCCCTGCTGACGGCGGCCTGCGGCGGCAGCGGATCATCCGCCGGCTCCGGCGGCTCACAGAATGCGGGAGGATCGTCGAGTTCCCCGTCGGCACTTGCGTACTCGGCCTGCATGCGCTCCCAGGGGGTGCCGAACTTTCCCGACCCTGACAGCAGCGGAAACCCC
>CAVOSS010000006.1:0-159212 GCA_963698955.1 uncultured Actinomycetota bacterium
ACCGCGGTTTGTGATAGACCTGCCCGGGAGCCACCTTGGCTTCTTCCAATAGCCGCTTGGAACGCACTGAAGCACTACGGCAGCTTGGCGGTCTGCTCACTGCAACCGAAGCCGGCGACATGGCCGACCGCCTGGAGGCCGGCGAGTTCCTGACTGGTGCGCTCGGGGCCCTCGCCACAGCTCCGAAGCAGGCCGTCGGAACACTGCTGAGAAGCGCCGGGTTAGGCGCGGAGCCGACCGCGCTCGCCGGGATCCTGCGGGCGATCCAGGGTGCGCGTCTCGCGTCCACCACGCGCCTTGAACCGCTGTGGACCATGCCGGGACACCTCGCCCAGAGCAGCCCGTTGACCAGCTCAGTGCCCTCTCTGGTCCGGGCCGCAACTACATCGGTGACTTGCTCGACGTACAACTTCCAGCAGACCTCCGGACTCTGGGACGCATTGCATGAGGTCGTACGACGGCCGCAGCCGGTGATGTTCGGGTCTATGTGGACACCCGCGCGGCGAGAGCCATGGAGAACTGGCGGCCGCCCAGCACTGAGGAAATCGCCGAGTGGCTCCGCCCGGCCGCGGTCTTCCGAACGATCGAGTTCGATGGCCACCTCGTCCGCAACCATGCCAAGTTCCTGGTCATCGACCACCGGTTCCTGCTTGTGACCAGCGCCAACTTCTCTCACAGCGCCGAGTTCCACAACGTCGAGTTTGGCATCAAGATCGACAGCCCCAGTCTCGCGGAGTCGGTGGAGCGCGAGATGCGGCGGGAGAGGACGACCTGTACGAACGGATTTCCTGACCGAAGTCTCGGTCCAGCCGCAAGTCCATACAGCGATTGTCTAGCGTCGACAACTACTGCATTGGTCGGCTGCAGCGGCTTTGCCACAAGCCGTTCCGCTGGTGGTGTGCTTCATCGACCAAGCCCCTCAGTTTGACAGGCCTTCGGCTGCCCGCGCGAGCGTCGACATGGCGGCGCCCTTACACGTCGCCCGGGACGAGTCGACTTGCCGGCCGGCGACTCCATCGGAAGTCAGCTAAAGGAAGGCCATCGTTCGACCATGGACGCGATTGCTTCACGGTGCTCAGGCTTCAGATAGGACGGGTTTGACATCTGGGCCTGGCGAAGAATTTCCAGGTCGCTCGTGGCCGGGTGTGCGGCGATGCGCTCGCGCGGGACGACCGCGATGGGCCACATCAGTAGGCCAGCGTAGACGGCCAGTTGTTGGCCGCGCTCCTTGTTGACCCAATAGTCACCACCGTGGCCGTCGAACAGCTCGCCGGTGGTGTAGCCCACTGCCCAGATGCCAGCCTCGGGATTAGCGCCAGCTGATCCGGTGACCCAGACCACAGCAGGATCGCCGGGTCTAATGAGAGACAAGCGGTAGCTCTCCCGGACGCGCCAGCTGTCGATGCGCTGACCGTCGCGGAGGGCTGCTTCGATGTCCCACTCGCGCGGGTTGCACTTGAACAGCCAACCGCCGATGTCGTCTCGCGTCAGCTGCTGTCTCACCCAACCTCCTGTTCGTTCATGCGACACCAAAGACCTCGGCAGCGTCGACGGCCTGTGCTTGGGAGACCTGTGCAAGCCGCGTGCGGAAGGTCAGCACGAACCATTCGAGAGCGCCCTGGACGGCGCGACGAGTGTCAGGCTCGCGGAGCAGATCGAGGCGGAACGACGGTCTGAGGTTGAGCTTGGCCTCCGGGATGCGAATGCCGGCGGCATCCAACCGCTGGCGAAATTCGTCTCGCAGGGCGATGTCATCGAAGACGGGGCGACGACGCATATGCTGGAAAACCACCTCGACAGTTCCAGTCTTCGGGTAGATCGCAAACGGCCAGATTGTGGCGTCGTAGTGTCGGTCAGCGTCGAGGATGAGAAAACAGGACGTTTCACTCGCTCGTCCGAATGAGAGCCGGCCACCGAGCTGCTGCCAAGTGCCAAGCAGTTCCAGCACCGCGTCTACCGCTGCCTGATGGCTCGTACGGAGTTGGGTGACGAACTGCAGACCTCGATCAGAATCGAGGCTGATGTCGCTGTCGCCTAATTCTGGGAGTTCGACGGTCTCCATCCCTAGCAGCCCCGCAAGTTCCGCGGCGCTGATGTGCTGCTCAGGGTTTGCACGGTTGTCGTGGAAGGTGACGCCTTCGGAGGTCAGCAGCTCGAGTGGGTCATCGTTGCGGCCGTCGGGCCAGCGGAATCCGGGTGAGACCGTGCCGTCGGCCATCAACACTCGCCATGCATTCGGCACGGATTGGGTGGCCAGGTGCACACCGACGGGTACGGGGTGGCTGCCGATGAGCTCGGCGAGGTCACCGTAAGTGGTCCAGGTTCCGGTCGGGAGCGACGCGCACGCTCGTGCGAAGCAGGGACCAGTCACGGCCTGCGCTGTCGTCGCTCGCCGCGTCGAGCGGGCTGGGCCACAAACTTACGGCCCGATCAGCGAGCTGGTCGGCGCGAGCCAGGATCTGCTGTTTGCCCCATGCCGGTGCGTCGGCAATCTCGCGGTTCATCTGCAGCGCGCTTGCTTGGTAGATGTCCTGTTTGCGCTGGAAGGGATTGTTGGACAGTCTCGCGTTCTCGGCGGTCAACGTGAGGTTGCCGAGCGTGTGCACAAGCAATTCATGGAGCTCCTGCGGTCCGGCCTCATCGGTGACATCAGCCTCGAGGAGGTCCAGCCAATCAGCAGTCGGTGTCTGCGGGAGGACGTGTTCAATCGTTAGTTTGGCGCGCTCGAAGTCGACCGGCTCAGGCGCGTCATAACTCTCCTCGAGCCGCCGAAGAACGAACATCCGCTGCGGCCCACGCCCGGTCCAGTAGAAAGGGCGAGAGGCCACACTGCGGCGAAGTTCGGCGTCGGAAGGCCAGTAGCGGCGTCGCCCGGACAGGTAGCGCCTAACCGCCAATGCGACATCAGCCGTCTCACCCACGGCCTGCGGGGCGGCGTTGAAGACCCGGTTGAGGTTGTTGGTCGGAACCTGGCACACCATCCGACGCACAAGGAAACTTTCCACATAGCGCAGTGCCTCGACAAGCTGCGCATTCGTCGTCAGCTGCCGCTCTTCGAGATCGAGCAGATGCATCACCAGCGGGTAGGCCGTCGCGGCCCCCCACGCCTTAAGGCGACGCAGTGCAGCGCGCAGCTCAGAATCTGGCTCACGAGAGGGATGCAGAATCCGTTCAAGGTGGCGTGAACGACGCGCAAGCTCGGCCACCTCGGCCTCGATATCAGCCTCGTCATCGAGTTGCTCGAGGCGTTCCTGCTGGGCCCGATAAATTTCGGTCTGCTTCACCCGCTCGTCACCGCGAATGACGAGGTCGAGCCAGACCAGCAGCTCCAACTCCCTGCTGGACAACCGATCCTGCATCGGCAGCCACACGTTGGCGTAAACATCCTCGCCCCGCTTTGGGAGCCTCATGAAGACGTAGTTGCGCAATAAGTCAGCTTGGCTGAGCTGCAGCCCGGTGTTGTTCAGCGACTCGAAGATCCGGTACACGTTGTCGCCACGCTCAGAAGTTATCTCGACAATCGACAACCCGGCGCGGATGGCCTGCTCGATGCGCGCGACATCGTCCGGGTCGTCCGGGTCGTCCGCAGCGACAAGCGCGGTGCAGAAGAAGCGGTAGGCATCCGCGATGTTGCCACTGGGTTGGGCGCCCATCGTGCGGAGCACCAAGGCGCGGTAGCCGTCCCGGTCGGCTTGCGTTGGTAGCAGTCGTAGGTGATCATCGCCGCCCCGGAACTCGTTGACCAGATACTGCCGGTGGATGCGGTCAGCATCGGCCTCAAGTCCCACCGCGTGCGTATGGTCGCGGATCGCGGTAAGCGCAAGCATCAGGGTGGTCAGGCGCTGCTGCCCGTCGACTACGAGCCAGCGCTGAACACCAGCGGCCTGCAATGTGGGGCTGGGAGCGATGACAACGGACCCCAAGAAGTGACCGCTGCGCGTTGTGCCCGCCGCCAACGCCTCGCACTGGGCCAGGATGTCACGCCACAACTGGGCGAGCTGAATCTCCGACCAGCTGTATGTGCGCTGGTACAGCGGCACCTGAAACTGCTTCTCACCCTGGACGAGGTCCAGGAATGTCACCTCGTGCGCTCTCACAGCCATACCTTTGCAGAACCAACCAGTCGGCAGCGGGCGGATCTGCCGTCACGCTTGCACAATCTGTTTCTTAGTCGATGGTGGTGTGCTGAGTGGGCACGGCGTTCCACCTGCGACGGCGACATTCGCGTGAATGCGTTCGGGGCCGGACGATGCTGCGACACCCGGTCACGGAACATGTGTGGGCCAACCCCTACCTGATGCCACATCTCGCTTCTCGAGCCGCCACCGAGATGCCCGGAGACGCTTTCTTGTAATTCCCCTTGCGTGAACATCACGCGAGGGCTGGCACGGCGCTGTAATGGTAATTAGCGTCGACCGCGAACAGCCGAGTTGATCATCTTGTTGGGGTTGGCGTCGATCTGGCCCGGTTCGACGGAAGTGCTCGGCCTCGCCTCGCGCGCGAGGGGAGTCCTCCGCTGCTCAGCCGGGCTCTCGGCGGCGGTTGATATTCGGTGTTTGACCTCGCCGATGGTCTGTAGGGGTTGTTGCGCGGCTCGGCGCGGGTCGGTGTTCCAGTCTTTGACGAGTGTGAGCAGGGTGTGGCGGACCTGCGCCATCGGAACACCGAGATCGTGTGCTGATGGCGCTGCTGTCCTGGTCCCAGTGGCGGGAGGGTCGGGCGGCGACCACCCGAGCCGCTTCGAGGAGAGCTTGAGCGGGTGGCAGGTTGGTCTAGCCGCTCATCTAGCAGTCGTTCGGCGAGTGGTTGCGCGGCTGCCAGCGCTTCGGTAAGTGCGGTTGGGCCTTTGAGTGCGAGCAGGTCGGCTGGGTCGGTGCCGTCGGGAAGCCGTGCGTGGAGGGGGTCGAGCCGGTAGCAGCTGAGCATCCAATAGTCACGTTCGGCTGCGATGCGGCCGGCGGGGTCGGCGTCGGTTGCGACAACTGGGATGCACAGCGATGCGGGCGAGCTGGGCTGCCTGCTCGTCGGTCAGGGAGGTGCCGAGCGGAGCGACCCCGATGTAGCGTCCGCGGCTGGCCAGGGTGACGGCGATGGCATCCATCGGGCCTTCCACGATTACCGGGATCGCCCCAGCGGAGAGCTGGTCTTGAACAACTCCGTACAGCTGCGCGCCTTTGTGGAATAGCGGTGTTTCGCCGGTGTTGAGGTATTTCGGTCCTGCTCGGTCGATATCGCTGAGGTCGGGATGCCGTCGACCAATGAATCCAAGCACCTCACCGTCGTGGATGATCGGGAAGACGACCCGGTTCCGGAAGCGGTCGATGAGCCGGCCGGTGCTTGCCATGGTGGCGACACCGGTGATGATCATTTCGTCGTCGCTGACCCCATGTTGCCGGAGGTGGTCGACGAGGTTGGTCCAGCCGGCGGGTGCTTGACCGGGCTGGAATCGGGGGTCGTTGGTGATGTCCTCGCCGAACCGGTCGGCCAGATAGTGCTGCCCCCACGACGACGGAAGGTGGCGGCGGAAATAGGCGAGGCTCAGCTGGTTGATCTCGAGCATGCGTTCCCGGCTGACCGGGCATTCCCGCCAGGCCATGGCCCGGGTGAACATGCGGCTGACGTCGGCATCGGTCTGCTCGGGAGGCCCGGCGACGTCGCGGAGCATCGCCGCCACCGCCAGGTCCGGTTCGAGCCAGCGTTCGTCCACCTCGCCCGCAGCGACAGTGACTTCGGTGGACGACGCGACGGCTGGTTCTTCCTCGAACGCGGCAGCTCTCAGCGCGTTCGTCGCCTGCCGGCGCATTGGCGTGGAACAGGTCGTCTGATGTGGAGCTGGTGCGGTTCATGCGGTTCGTCGTCAGGTAAGGGGTCCAGTGCCACCGAGATGCGCCACACCATGGCCTGGCACTGGTCCACAGCCGCCGCGTGAGGGCCGCTGTTGGTTGCGCGGAGGAGGTCTTCGAGCCGCCAGCCGCGTTGCAGTCCTTGATCAACTGCTGTGATCAGCGCCGGCCACCAGGGGCTGGCCTGAAGGGCTTCGGCACGCTCAGCACCGACGAGCTCGGCAAGCTTCGATTCCCAAGGGTTGGTGAAAGTGGCGTTCGCGGTTGACCTGGGCGGATAGGGACGGTGGGAGGTGGCGGCAGATCCGCCACCACAGCGCCGCTGCGGCATGGTCGTCAGGCAACGGCTTGCCGAGTTACTGCGGTGCGCAGGAGCTGTGTGGCGTTCACTCCGGCTCGTGAGATTGCGGCCAATCGGCTGGCCAGAATGGGTGCGAAGCTGTCGTTTCTTACCGTTGGCGCGATTTGCCCGATCAGCGGTGCCCACTCCTGCCACGCGGGGGACAGGCTGCCGCCCAGGGCCTGGTCGAGCTGGCGCTGCCACATCCTGGCCGTCTTGTGTCGCTGCACGGGACCGGTGGGGCGCTGATCGTCTGGACTGACGCCCATCGCGGCCCGCCATACCTCGATGTCTTCGACGAGGCGGGACGGCGGGTGGCCTAGACCATCGCCAACCCATAGAGGTAGCCGATCAGCGCCTACGCTGTCCCGTACCCGGTTGGCCAGCTCTGCGACGATCCGTGCCCGAGCGGCTAGGTAGGGACCCCACGTCTGGTGGTCGTGGAGGCGTTGGGGAATGGCGGGTAGCCAGGGCAGTGGCTCGAATCCGTTTTGGTTGCCGGTGTCGTCGAGTCGCCAGCCCAACACGGCGGCTTGATCATCGGCACTGTCTAGTTCGCGAGTGCCAACCGCCTTCCGCAGCTGTGGAATCGGGTCGGTGCCGGAGGCGGCGAGCAGCAGCAGACGGCCCCGCAGGCTGGGCCAGGCGGGCTCATCGGTCAGACCCGGCACGGCCTCCTCGGCCGCGTTTTCCAAGGCCGCGACACCCTGTGCTCCGGCGAGATCCTCGGCGGCGACATGGAGTGCGTCGACGTATCGCCGAGTGGCTTCACCGAGCCGCGCGGCTGGGTCGTGCTGATCATGCTGCAGTGTGGTCGCCGACCGTGCCGCGTCGTCGCGGGCCAGAATCTGTTCGAGAATGTCGGTCGGCGTGGACTGTCGAACGGTTTCCGGCCAGATGATGCTGTGCGGGTCGCCGTCCCCAACGATCTGCAGATAGAGGTGGTTTGTGATCTTGCCGCGGGTCAGCATGGTGTAGAGCTGTTGCCGGGACTCGTCACCGGTGGCGAGGCCGTGCATGGTGTCCACCGACACTCCCTGCGCGGCGTGCACGGTGGTGGCGTAGCCGAGCTCCGCAGAGGACTGTACGTAGGCGGCTGGCAGTCGCACCCGGTGTCGGTTGCGCAGATGTTGGACGTCAAGATCACCACTGGCGCTGACGGCGACTACGGTCCAGCGGTCACCGTTTTTGACCCAGTCGGTCGATGTCAGCCGTAGCTGGCGGTCGTTGCTGCGGGTAATGATCAGCTCACCGACGCTGGCCCGGTTCCCATCGGCCAGGGTTAGTTCACGTCGGTGTCGGGCGGGGTGTCGGCGAGTCGGTGGCTGCGGGCTTTCCGGTTGAGTTCGGCGACGAGGTCGCGGGTGGGCGCGAGCATGATCGAATCCAGGCCTTGGGAGCGGTCGTGCTGCCAGGCGGTGAACACCTGCTCGGTGATGGTGGAGAGGTCGCCGACATGCACTCGTTGGTTGTCCAGGTAGAACCCGATGGCTTCGGGTTTGCCGTCGCGGAGGGCGAGGGTGGCGGCGGCTTCGGCCGGGTCGGTGAACCGCAGCAGCTCGGTGAGCCGGACCGCGCCATAGGTGGCTTGGATGTCGCGGAGCACCCCGCCGGCACCGATCGCGGAGAGCTGCTGGTCGTCACCGATGAGCCGGACACTGCCGCCGCGATCAACGACATAGTCTAACGGCCGCGTCGAGGGAGAGGGTGTCGGCCATGCCGGCTTCGTCGATCACCACCAGGGTGGAGGTTCCGATGCTGGCGACCCATTCTGGTAGCTGGCGGTGTTGTAGCGAGGTGGTGAGTTTGGCGAGTGTTTCGGTGTGGGTGTTGATCTGATCGCGCAGCACCGCGGCTGCGGCGGCGGAGGGGGCGAGCCCGATGACGGTGCCGCCGTCGTGCCGCCAGGCGGTGGCGAGGGCCCGCAGCGCGGTTGTTTTGCCGGCGCCGGCGGGCGCGATCGCGAGCTGCAGCCGGGCGCCTGAGGTTGCCATGCCGCGAACCAGCGCCGCCTGTCCGGCGTTCAGGGTGAGCCCGTTGGCGGTGGCTTCCAGCAACGCCACATCGACCGCCGCTGTGGTGATGGTGTGTCCGTCGCGACGCCCTGCGGTGGCGATCAGCCGCTGCTCGGCGTCCAGGATCCGCCGTGAGGTGAACAGCTCGGCACCGGCAACGGTGTAGACCGAGGCGCCGTCGGACCGCTGCAGCGCTTTCGGTTCGACGACGGTGTCAGGTCGGGCAAGGGAGATCGACCTACTGTTCAGCACTTCGTCGACGAGCAGGTCGACGAGCCGGTTAGCTTGCGTTGTCGGCACGTCGGCGGCTCGGATGTAGCGTTGCGCCTCGGCGCGTACATGCCAGATCTGCCAGGTGGAGCGGCGTTCCTCCATCGCCGACAGCACCCGATCCGCTGCTGCGTCGAGCCAGCCGGCATTCAGCTCCCATGCCGTCGATGCCGAAGGGCTGAGCGCCTCCCGCACCATGGCTTGTACGGCGTCTGGCCCGCCCAGCACCTCGGCGGCTTGGCGCGAACCAGGCTTCTCGTTGCTCGGCGAGGCTGCGTGGTTGGTGTTTGGCTTCCCGGGTTTCCAGGGTGGCCTGCTGGGCCAGCTGCAGCGCTTCCACCGGCGTGGGTGGCCGGCCGTGGGCTCTTTGAAAGTCTGCGGCAAGGACGCTCCGCCGGGCCTCGATGGCGGCTCGACGGGTCGACCAGCGGGTGATCAGAGCGGGGTGGACGCCGACGATTTCTCGTACCGGCCGCTTCCGCACATCCTGGTTGGGACGTTCGGCGAACCGGACGCCGAGACTGTCGCGGAGGTGGTGCTCTAAGGCGGTGTTGTAGGTTTCCGATGCGGCGACGGTGGCTTTGAACAGGATCCGGCCGTCGATGCTGAGCCAGCGTCCGTCGAGGGTTTGCACCTTGTTGGCAACCGCGACGTGGGTGTGCAGGTCGGGGTCTCCGGCGCGGCTGTCGCGGTGCGTGAACGCAGCCGCGACCAGTCCCTGCACGTTGACCTGCCGGACACCGTTGGCGCCGGTGCGGCTGAACAGGGCGTGCTGTTCGATGAAGGCCAGCGCGTCGGCGATGGCAGCCCGGTGGGCCTTTTCGATCTGTGCCGCAACGGTCGGTTCGGCGAGCGCCCACAGCGTCGAGACGCTTTTGACCGGGGAGAAGGTGAGGTCGTAGCCGGCGACCGCGGTCGTTTGGGGGCGGGAGTGTTTGGCGATCGCGGCGGCGAGTTCCCGCGCATCCTGCGGTGGCCTGCCGTGCTCGGCGGCGAACAACTCGCGTCGCCACCTCGGTGCGCACACGCGCCCGTTCGCTGCGTGGAATCGGCCAGTCGCGGGGCAGGCCGGCGGCCGCATTGAGGTCGGCGATCCGCTTAGCAACTTCGACCCGAAACGGCGGGATGTCGTTGTTGTAGATCTTGAACGGCGCACCCAACCGGGTGACAAGTTGGTAGTCCCGGCTGGTCAGGTCCGGCCCTTCCAGCTGCTGCTGCCGCTGCGCCGCGAGGGGATGCAGGCCGACGCCGAACAGCGCCTGCATCTGCTCCGCGGTCACCGGATCGCCAGCATTTAAGCCGTCGATCCCGGCCAGCCCGGAGCCGATCCACACCCCGGGTGTTTCGCCACGCTCGGTGTAGTAGCTGGCGAGCGGAACGTGGCCTTTCTCGGTGGCATCCAAGGCCGCGACCTGCCGAGTTAGGTAGTCGTACCCCGACCCGGCGGTCAGCTTGTGGATGCTCATCGTCACGCCAGCCAGAAGACGGCCAGCCCTCGTTAGCGGTCACCCTCCACGGCCGCCAGACCCGGAATGAAAGAGGTGTGTTGGACATGACATTGCGAGAGCTGAGGGAGGTACGTCTCGTGAGATGTCTTGGAGGTCATGACCGCTCGACCGGCGCGACATGACGTAGGGGAGTGCGAGTCTTCGTCGATAGAGGAAGTGGTGGTTGTGGGCAAGCAGGCTGTGAGGCAGGCAGCGAGGCGGGCGGCGTCCCAGGTGCAGGCAAGGTATCGGCGTGAGCGAGTCGAACGTGACCGGCGGCTGGAGAGATTGGCGGTCGAGGTGCTGACCGCGTTAGGAGAACGAGACGCGATGATCGCCGCGACCGAACAACGTGCAGGTGCTGCTCTTCAAGCGATGATCATCGACGAACACCTGACGGTGTCCGAGGCGGCGCAGTGGTGTGCCGGAGCAATCAGCCATCGCGAAGCAGCCCGGCTTCGCCAATTAGCCGGTCCGGCTGAGAACAGGCCGGTGAATCACAGCACCCTGACTGCCGACGCTCGGCGACACGACAGGGAAGGTGAGTTCCATTGACGCCATCGGCTCGTGGCGAGCTGGAGTTCAGGTGTAGGGCAGCCGCAAACGGCCGGGCGAGTAGCGCATCCCCCAAAGCGGGAAGTACCGTGCGGGCAGCAGGACCGCGAAGATCGCGATGTTCGACATCAAGATCGAATGCATGCGTTTCGCGCGAAGGTCAGCCGCGAAGGGCGCCGGCAAAGCTGGCTGGCGTCATGTAAACGAGTCGGCGGTGACAGCGGCGAGTTTCTATGTCCGACCAAACAGCGGTCCGCTCGTAGAAGGAGGTCGGTCGGGCACGAGCGTTGGCTTCGGGACGCGGCAGCGTTGTTGATCACACTGAGTCAGGGAGCAACCATGCAGGATCGCAACAGGCGTCTGTATGACGCGTGATCAACTCAGACTCGTTCTGCAACCCGACGATCAACTTGTCAAGATCAAGACCGTGACCGCGATCGATGATCATAGCGATGGTGAGCATCCCGGCGTAGAACAAGACCTTCAAAGCAGACAGGTGTATTTCCGCACTCATCCACTGCGACCGCAACCCCACTCATCTAGTGGCGCTGGCCGCGCTGCTCGTGCGCCGGATTGGGCGCTTATGCTGACCCGGTTGCTCAACTCGGGGGAGAGAATCATGAATCGGCTCTTCATCGCCGTACTGACAACGCTGCTGGTCGCGCTGGCGGGCTGTTCTGGCGACTCAGCATCCGGCCCAACCCCGATACCGAGCAGCGAGCCACCTGCCGCGGCAGCTCCTGCCACCGTCGGCCCGAGCACTTCACCGATTCCGGCAGTCCCGGTAAATGAGTGTTTAAGCGGGCGCTACCGGCTTGTCCGGTTCGCTGGGGTAGGGGAGCGCGGTGGCTACGGCACTGGCGAGGGTGGCGACGTCACTGTCACGTTCAACAACGGGTCTTATCTGCTCAGTGGTGAAGGCAAGGAACCCATCACACTCAGCTTGCCCGGTCCGACGGCTGGTCTGCTGGTGGACGGGACTATCAGCGGCAATTATCAAGTGCAAGGCGACAGAGCAACCTTTACGGTTTCGGAGAGCAGCGGCACGGCCACGCTCACCTTCGGCCGGCTGAAGAAATCGCTACCAATGTCACAGTTCGGCGATGTACTCGCTTCTGACGCGGCGGCTGGCGTGGTCTGCGCGAACAACGAGCTAACCGTGACACTGCAATACATACGCCTGGAGTTCAGCAAGCTCTGATCCGCAGGCGGCCCGATCTGTCAGCTGTTCGCTTTAAGAATCGACTTGGCGGCGGACGAGGCCGCGAGCCTGCTGCCCCGCGGCGCACGGCTGGATGGCTCGTCGTCGTGAGCGGGCCCAGCGTGACCGGCGGCTGGAGAAGCTTGCCATCGAGGTGCTGACCGCTACCGGAGAGCGAGAGGCCACCATCGCCGCCACCGAGCAACGCGCGGGCGCCGCGTTGCAGGCGATGATCACCGACGAATCCTTGACGGTGTCCGAGGCTGTGCAGTGGTGCGCCGGAGCTATCAGTCATCGGGAAGCGACCCGGCTTCGCCATCTAACCGCAGGCCCACAACAGCCGGGGTGACTCGTCTTGGGGTGTAGTTGCGTTCAGGTGGTTCATGACGCTGAAGACCCAAGTGCAGTGCCGTCGGGTTGGGGCCTGCTTGCAGGTAGTCGCCGACGTCAAACACATTTCCCGGCTAGATCAGCGGGCGAGTCGGTCAAACTTCGATAGTCCACACCATGATCATTTTCCGCTGTGATCAGCGCGGTTTGCGACGTCAGCCGAGCTGACCCGAACTTCGAAGAGCTGAGCTAGTCGACGGTGATTGCCTTCATGGATGCAATCACCCTGACCGCCTGGAGCTTCCGCCAGCGCTTAGGGCCCGCAAAGCGTCCTTGTATCCACAGGTCATGGCCTATCCGACCTCACGGTAGACAACTGTGGCTTCATTGGACGGCCATCTGAGCAAAAGGAACCGGAGTGGGCATGGAGCAGTTGGATACCGAAGTCGTTGAAACGGTGGCCGGCGTCGCGCGCTTACTTCGACGCGCAGCTGAGCTGGTATGGACGCAGGCCGACGCAGCCGGTCCCCGGTCATCGCATCAGCTACTCGCGTTGGGGATTGATTCTGCAGCGGACGAGGCATCAGGCCTGTTGCCTCGCCGCGCCCGGCTGGATGGGCCCACACCATTTGGGGACAACCCAGCTGATCTTCTGGCGTCGGCTGAGCAGTTGTTGCGCCGGATCTGTGTGGTGGGTGCACCATCGCGGCTGTTCGGTCTGAGGTCGCTGGTTGCCGAGCTGGTCTGGGAGGCGAATACCGGTGCCGGCGCCTGACCGCCGCACGATCGGCGAGCTACTGGCCGATAGTGACGCACTGGCCCGCGAGACGCTCCTCGACGCAACGCCCGAAATCGCTCCGGCGATGGTACGAAGCTGGAATCAGCTGGTCGCGTCGGCGGCCCACCTATGGGCAGCGCTGTCGCCGCCGGACGATATGTCGGCAATCGGACCCGATGGAAGGCCTGCGGCTTGTCGGGGAGGCGATCGCTCGCAGCGTTCGCGCCGGGCACTGGCCCGGGCATGGACCGACCGACGATCACCTGACCGAGATTGCCGACAACCTTTCACGGGCGCGGCATCTGATCGAGCGCGACGGCCGCCCTTCCGGGCCGGCGACCGCGAACAGACAGGGCGTCACCCCAGATATTCACGGCCAGGTGATGCACACGTTGTATGTCGCCGCACACGGAACGGCTGTCGCACTCGGTGGGTATGTAACGGAGCTGCAGCACCGACTGGAGGTCGGCACCCGCCGACGACAACCGATGGCTGAGCGGCCAACCACCCTGGAGATCACCGAGGCGCAGGGCATGATCGCCCGCTTTAGCGGGTTCGAACAGCTCGCCGCGGCATACATGTTCGGGCAGCCACTCCCTTCCGCGGACCCTGGCCAGCGGAGAGCGGCGGCACAGGCCACGCGGCTGGAAACAGCCTTGGCTGCCTGGGAGGTTCAAGCGCACCGCACCCTGGCCGCCAACCCGGATCCAGCCGACTTGGTGCGGATCGCCCGCGTGCAGGCACTCATCACCAGCACCACAAGCGTCATCACCGAAGCCGCCGCCACAAGGGGCCATATCGACGACGATGTGATGCAGCGGCTGGGGCCGGCGCTCGAGGCAAGCCAGGTTGCCTGGAGCAGGTCGGCGAAACGCTGGGGTGAACTCACCAATCCAGCCAGCCGCACCGACCCGGCGTTGGTCGGCGCAGCCAGCGAGCTCCGCTCCGCGATCGCCGCGGCTGCCAGCAACCAAGGCGGCTGGGCCACACCCGACCAGCTGGCCACTCGCGTCAACCTTCCTGCCGCGGTCAGGAGCCTTCATCTCAGCATGGTGGCATCGATCGACATCGCCTACGTCGTCCGCGACACTGCCGCCGACCACCCCGGCCTTACCGGACCCGCACGCATCATCGGAATGAGATCCCAAGGCGAGGCCGAGATCGCGATCGAGCAGGGTGAGACGCGCTACGAAGGCGTCACCTGGACCACGCGCCGCCAGATCGCTGCCAATCGACTGATCCCGTTGCCAGAGCCGGCCAGACGCGGACTGATCAACCTCGCCGACGAGGTCATCGCCACCACAAACCGGGCTGTCGCCGCGGCCGCCCAAGTCGACCCCAGCAACCTCACGCGATCGACGAGATCCGATCGAGCAACGAACCGCGGACGCTCATTCGAGTCCCTTCAGATCACCCGCCCACAAAATCCAGCGCCAAAAGGACCACGCCGGTGAGACCACCTCCCACCACCGAGCAGAACGCGGCAGCGTCTGCTGGCGCAGAACGTGCACCCGGGCACAACCTTGCTACGCGACAGAAGCCGAAATGGAAATCCTGATCCGCGCCTGCGGAGGAACCGGACCAGGCAGGAAAGGAACATGATCATGGAACCACTCCTCCATCCCCAGCGAATCCAAAGGCGCTTGCGGGTCTGACTGGACTTGGCCTCGGCTCTTCAATAAATTCATTACGATTGCGCCGCCTAAGTGCATCATGGGCCGGGTGGGAGCAGGGGGTACGACATGGGATGAATGAAGAGACGAGGCGACAATAAAGACTTTTAGTCCAGTCCTGGTGATCTAATTATCGCGTCAAGGTGGCACTTCCCTCGATATCGCCGTCATATTGGGAGGAGAAAGTGAATTTGATCCGGTTTTGACTCGAAAGATGCACTTTAAAATATACCGTAAGGATGCATCCAGATCCTTCCGTTATCTTTTCGGTAAGCCTGAACAGTTTCACTGCTCACTTTCGTCAATAGTATATCTCCAGAACAATTAAGCGTTGGGTACTGGCTGCCTGCCTGTGACGCCCACATCATTGGGAGTACCTCTGAGTCGAAGAGTCATGGGATAAATTTGAAGGCTAGCTCCTTCCCCCTGCCTCATCGTGCCGCGCCAATACCCGATCAGTTGCTTAGGAGTGGTGGTACTGCCGGCGCGGAATAGGTTCATGAATCTTTGTTGGTTCCGGCGACGGTTTTGTGGTTTTAGTATTTCTTGGTTTCGACGATTTCTCGGAGGCTGATTGGTTTTCGGCGCTGCTTGTGCTTGTCGATCCCGATGAACCTGGCGCTGCGACTATAGGGACATTGCTTTTCGTAAGCGCAAAAGCCTGGATAAGAACAAACACTGAAATACCCATCAAGAGACCTACGACGGGGCGTGGTTGCTGATCATCCCCTTTACGGGTCAAATAGTTGACGAGGATGGCGACAACCGTTGCTGCTGCGACAGCGATTACAGTCCAGCCGAAGTTCACCGACCAATCCAAGCATAAGCCCGAGGTAAAAACCCGGCATGTGTCCGGCTCGTGTGGCAACTTAACCGAACTGGGATCGCATCTCGCCGTTTGCGGCCCGCAACGTGCGCCACATCGTAGTGAAGTCAACGCCGCACTTTGCGCCTAAACGCGGAAGCGACCAGCCCTAACGAGGATATATTCGAGCCGCCGCCGGGATGTCCTCAGGTGCGATGCCAGCTTGGCGCAGCTGGACTCGATGCCGTCGGACTCCTTAATCAACTCTGCGAACGTCCGACCGACCGAGCCGCCGTTGTTGTTGCCTCCGAGACGCCCGGCCTAAGAAGCTAGGCAGGCGCCGGCTGTCACCCTGACGTTCTACTCGGCCGCTTTACCCATCCTCCCCACGGTCGAGTTCCCTGTCCATGGAGCTTCAGCAGTACGGACCGAGTCTCTCGCCACAGAAAGTCAATGACCTCGTGCATGATGGCACAATACACATTGGTTTGTACCTAGTAGCGCTTCTCGAAGATATCAATCACACATTGTCGGATAATCGGAATCCGATAAGCCACTGGCGGATGCGATCCGACCGTCAGTGGCGCCTCAGAGCCGGTGGCGAGGATTGATACTGCCTGGTCCATAATATCGAGAATTCGTAGAAACGCCTCAGCGCCCGAATAGCGTATAATTGCCTCGATATCGTTAACTTGATCAAGATTTGGGTAGAGCAGTCGCACCGCCAATGTGTCAGCGATTGCCTCCTCAGCCCATGAATATGGTACGTTGCTTTCTGCAAGCGGAGCTTCTGATGCGGCTCAGGCTGATTCTGTGGGTGTCCACATAGAATATGGCCGTATTCATGCGCCGTGACAAAGGCCAGCATAGAATCTCTTAGATTATTGGCATTAATGTAAGTGTCACCACGAAGCGGCGAGCCGGCACGTTCGTACATTGCCCTGTGAGGGCGTATGCGAGCACACATTCTCCAAATCGCTCATATGCTTCGTCATTCTTCTGTAGATGCTCCTCGATCGCTCGTGTAGTGTTTCGCGTTCGCAGAAGTGCATATCCATCCGGAGTGCCCATGCATACGGCGGCACTAATTCTGTATGCAAACGAAATAAGCTGAGGCTCAAAAAAGACGACGTAATCTGGCGTTTTTGGCACTCTTGCAGTCACCGCGTTGACAACCCCGGTGTTGAGGGTGGCGAAGTATGGACGCGAACCGTCAAGAAAAAGACGCGATTTAATGAAACCAGCGTCAAGCGCGGCTTCTTCCACCTCTGGAATAAGGTCCTGCACGATCTGGTAAAAAATCGGATCCTCGTCAGGAGTAAGTTTTGGAGGCATCCTTGGAGGAAAATTGGCGATGTACTGCTCTCTCATCTTGAGCCGTTCTTCAACGCTTAGCTCAGGGAATCGGTCAGCAAGAATTTGATCGATCGTTGCGGCCCGCACGTCTGGTGTGTAGTGACGCTGAAATGAAGGCCACTTACGTTGAAGTTCGGCGATGAGTGCGAAAGTGCGCCGCGCTCTGTCATCCATTTTTGGTTCTCCAGCTTGCGCTAACTTTCCAGGGTTACTTGAACCTGAGACTCGATTGAGGATGGAATCGCCGACACAGCCTCCTTGGCGCTTGCCCCGCTCATCTTTCCGAGTACCCCAACAAGAGTGTCCGTCACTCCACTAAATGCTCCTTTCGGTTCATTGACTTTCACTCTAACTGCGCCGTCAGATGTCAAAATAACCACTAGCCCGAAAGTTACATCCTTAGAACGATATATGTTTCTAGGAGCGTTTGGACGCAAATCGATGACTTGTCCACCCTTATGCACCTCAATAAAATGCAACAATGCCGCAACTGCGGTCGCTCCCACCGACCAACAGCAGGGTCACGGTGCTGACTACCTCAACTCCGACCGTCGGTACTCGATGGACATCAACTGGCTCTCCGCTTTCTGCCGATTGACGCGCGCAATTTATTACGTCGTCAACATCCTCGGCGTCGACGACCACGTAAGTCTCTGTTGGCTCCGTCGGCACAGGACCTCCATTCATGAGATCGCTCAGGATTGCAGGGCGCAGGCCGCTGGCGCAAGGCCACGGCTTGAATATAAGCGCGTGGCTTGGCAGCGACTAGCGAGGCTTAGTACAGCTAACCAATCTGCAAGATCAACTCGATTGTCGTTGATGGGTCGGTGATCATGATTGTGCTGTGGCCGCGCACTAGATGCTGCCTCTCCTACTGACTGAGCTTTTGGACTCCTCGCGTCGTCCGACACTAAGGAAGTGATGAAAATGTTCAGCATGGGATGGGGTCCGGAACATTATCCCCCGGGCATCCCCAACGAGTCCGCTGCCCAGGAGTATTTTCACGCTCTGGGCATGTCCCAGTACGAACCGGACATGCACGCCCGGCAAAGGGGCGGCCTGGGAGCTGAGCACCGGCGCCGGGCAGCTGAGGAACACTACATCCAGGAGTCGAGCCGCAGGGCATGGGAAGCAGCAAGTCGCATGCCGGGTCAACTTCGCCCGATAGGTCCGCCGGGAGCTACCGGGTCGGGCCGTACCGCCCCCCGAGCCTGTGCACCAACCGAGCGTCACCCGCGAGAATTTCCGCCGCTGCCCCAACGAACGAAATCCCGGCCCGGCGTCAGTGCGTGGCGGTTTGCCTGGTGGCGCTCGCTTTCGTCGTTGGATGGGGTCGCCTCGTACCGGGATTTCACCCAAAGAGGTGACACTGGCCGAGATGGGCATCGAGTACAAGTCAGCGGCCGCGTGATCCTATGACGATGGGACTGCGGTCACGGACGGGTAAGGCTCTGGATGTCGGCAGGACCTACGCTCTGCACTGCCACTCGAGTCGAGCAGGCAAGAGAGGGCCACGTGAGAATCACTCTGAGCTTCACCAAAGTCAGATGCGATCGTTGTGGCGACCCTGAGCGGATCTACGGTGTTTCCTGTGCAACGTGCGGACGAAAGCCCGGCCCTTCAGAGGTTAATTATCCTGTGTGGCGCAGGCAGGCCATTGTCGCAAGTGCTCGACCCCGCCTGCAGACCGCGACCGTCGCCGGATCGATGCCAGGAGACTTCGAAAGCCTGCCGTCCGAAATCCTCGATGGACTCGCGGCTTGTCCGAATGCGATCATTCGCGCCGTTGTCGCAGTATGTGATGAGCGCAAGAACGCCGAAAAAGAATTGGGTCATGTCTTAGAGTCCGTCGCTAATCTCCGAAGTCGTGCACGCGGGTTACCAACACTCCGCCCACATGTAAGCCGCCGGCGGATGCTTGTCGATGTTGCCGATCAACTGATGCAATACGCCGCCCACCTGCTTGACGCTCTGTCTGCCGAGACACTCCTCTCTGCTCAGGATGCAGCGGCGCGCGCACAGGAGCACCTGGATCGGATAACCGATTACCTCGCTAACGTTAATCGGGTTCTCGGTGCGGCGCTCAAGATAGCCGACGTCGAGGATACAGCGGATCTGATGCTGACAATACTTCGTGAAGTCAAAGTGCTGTATGACGCCGAGTCGATTGTCGCGCTGGATGCGCTCGGAAAGGCCGAAGCTCGCGCAACCTTAGGCGGAGGCTCAGATGCCGCTGATCTCCGGCTTCACGTACCTCGCCCTGAAGGTCATCGTCGATATCCATATGGACTCAGTCAACTGGCGCGAGTCCCTGAAGGCTGTCCCAGCAGTTGATCGACACAGAGCCCGAGATTGCACTGAAGCTCAGTGCTGACCCACAATTCCGCGGCGTCCTTCGCAACAGCAAGACGTGGACTATGAATGCTTACGCGAAGTACCTTGCAATTCTTCGGCACCCAGTTGACCGCCTCGCGTTGCTTAAGGAGTTGCTTGCACTCTACGCGAACTTATTTGAGGATGCGGCAGCGCCATTGTCGGGCCGCGCTGCTCAAATTGGCCCAGCGATCCGCCAAGTCCTATGAAGCGCTACTGTCCAAGGAGCATGCAACTACTCCGGCGAGTAAGCGCGGCGCCTGAACTTCAGCGATTCACCGTGGGCGCAGTTAACGGCTATAGAAATGCCGCCAGCCACGGCCACACCTTTGCGCTTGAAGATGAGACGATCGTGTTCAGACTCCGCACATTCCAGCAACGGGTACCAATATCGAGGTTTCTGGACGACGCATTCGCCATTATCGAATCGGTCAGTGCTGTCCAGCTTGTGATCGACGGTTTTCTGGCTCAGCAAGGATATGAAGATCACGAGGTTTCTGGTTTAGGACCTTTTGAGCCAGACCTCCAGCAGTTTCTCACGATGATTATGGAGGAGAACGGTGTCGAGTTAGTCGAGTACGCAGCTAATCATATGACCTGCAACCTCACAGTCCAGCGATTGGACCCCGAAAAGACACTGTTTAGCGTGCTTTATGCATCTAGATCGATTCTCGAAGCGGAGCATATGGTTATCTCGGAACATGATGGGGAGACGTTAAATAGCCTTAGCGTGCCGATGGCGGCTCTGAATGAATACGCAGAGAACATAGACGAGCCCGTTACAGCCACGGTGAGGGCAATGCTCTTGGTTGAGTACAACGGAAAGCCACTGCTATCCGGGGATAGACTTCGTGCCGCGGCAGGTGGCGTCGGCTTCAAGCCGTGTATGAACGGCGCCTTTCAGATATTCCCCTTCTCCCGTGCTTTACGTCAACGCGCCATTGACGGAGGACCAGGACTGCGCGAACTCCTGCGCACGTCTATGCGCATGGTCGCGGAGGGCGGAGCCCGCCAGTCCGGCACTGGGTCACCTTGCTGGTACCTGGATTGACTCAAGTCTCGTCCAGCTGCCCTGAGACGCCGACCCAAACCCAGCTCATACCGGTGGGGTCTGCAGAGCAAGGTGTTGGACGGATCGTTCAGGGCGTCCGGCAAGAGAAGCGTTCGCCCTCTATTCGTCCCGGTCCGCGCTTCAAGTGACCACGATGCGTCGGCTGTACCGTCGCACATGCCCCCCGGGAGCAGTCCTCGCCCCAGGCGGAACCTTCACAATGAGATCGTCCTCAATGGCACCTGGAAGTGAGCGGACGAACTGCTGAGACTGCCGGAGGAGCCTTCGCAACGAGGAGGTCAGCGGGCTCCGCCCAGCGCTCAAGGATGGACCGACAAGCATCGACCATGTGTAGGCTGACAGGCGTCCAATGTTTCGATTCGTTGGACATGAAGTCATGATCGAGACGGTGCCACAACGTGTGGCACGTGCCGCGCTCCAACTGGATGAGACGGGAGTCAACGGGAGCTCATTTCACGCTCAAGCTGGTTAATTCAGGCGGGACGAGCGTGGGTCGCGCCCCGTTCAAATCCCCCCTCGCGCACGTCAGCGACTGGCCCCAGGGTCTCGAAGCGGCCGTGGCGAGGAAGGCGTCCCCGTCGTCCCGCCCTGCCTGGTGCCGCGGTCACCTGGCGGGTTTTTCGACCGGCGGCAGGTCGCCGGCCGCCGCCGGTCCGGTGGCTGTGATCGCCGGCTCGCCGTCGCCGAACGACACCATCGCCACCGGGTGCTCGTGCACGCCGTCCGCGCCGACGAGCTCCCGCAGTGCGGCATCCGGGAACATCGAGCGCAGGCGGGGCTCGATGCCGGCGCTCGCGGCTGCGGCCGTGAGCTGTGACAGCAGCGTTCCGGCGTCCCAGTACATGTGGCGCCAGCCACGCTCGGCGTAGCGCCACCCGGTCCGCCACGGCACGCCGGTCACCACGAGCGTGGTCACCGCCCCGGTGGCCGCGGGGCCGACATCGACGAGCGCGTGCCGCGCGGCGTCGTACCAGTGCGCACCCGTCCGGAACACCCGCGACGCCACGAGTGCTGGCGTACACCTCGAGCGGGAAGCGGGCCCCCGCGGAACCCGAGGCCCGGAAGAAGAAGGGCCGCCCCAGATGCTCCCTGGTGCGGACGACGCCGGCACCCAGGAAGAGGATGCGGCCGAGCTGCGCCGCGTCCAGCGGCCGCACCAGGACCGGGGCCCCGGCGAGGACCGCCGTCGCGGAGACGACGGGATCGGGAAGCTCCCGCGGCAGCTCGAGCACCGGAAGGCTCTCCGGGTAGCCCTTCAGCTGCGGAGGATGCGTCGCGGGATCGTTCGGGACCAGGTCGTGGCGGACGCGCGGGTCGTCCGGTGGCTCGTCCCACTCGCGTTTCGGTGAATACGAGGTCAGCCGGTGCAGCAGGCCGGCACCGGAGTCGAGATCCACGCGGCCATTCTGTCAGGGACCCTTTTTGTGACGGACGACTGGGCCATATTCCCCGTTCGGGGGTCAAGTAGACCTCCCCATTCGGCCGATACCTCAAGGGTCGGGCAACTCGCCCGGGACGGAGGTTGGAGTGCGGACGAAGGTGATCGGGCTGTTGGCAGCCGGGGTGATGTTCCTGGGCGTGGCGACCAACGTCGTGCCGAGCGCTTCGGCCGCGTCCGGAGCCAGCTGTTCGCTCGTGCGCTACAAGGTCGTGGGTTTGCGCTCGTACAACTACGCGGTGACGGTCCGGATGAGCAACCTCACGTCGTCGTCGAGCCGGATCACCACCACCCTCGCCGATCGCGACAACAAGAGCTACCGAATCGGGGCGACCGTTGGGGGAACGCCACGGTCACGACCACCAGAACGTTCAGCGCACCACCCGGGACGACCTTCAGGGTCGTCGCCTGCTCACAGAGATAGTTCCCACGCGGTCAGCCGGCCGCGTAGCTCACCTGGGCGAACAGCTGGCGGCGCTCGCCGGGAATCACGGGGTCGCCGAGCCGCATGTGAGTCAGCCGCCGGCTCTCCCGAAATCCCATGTTGGTCAAGGTGCTCACCGATTCGCTTTCCATCGGCACGAGGATCCGGGTCTCGTCGTCCGATCGACCGGCTCGGCCGCCCATCGCGGCACGGACGAGGTGCCCGGCGATCTCGGGCGTCCGCGCGCATCCCGGCCCCAGCAGGCCGTCCCGTGCGAACAGGTACCCCGCTGTTTCGCCGCGTTCCCGAATCACGTGGATCTCGGGCGACTCGATGTCCCGGATCGCCCGGAGGAGCGCCGACCGATCGCCACCCCAGACGAACCGATCGAAGGCCACGACCTCGTCGACGTCGTCGACCAGTTCGACACGTGGCTCCGCACCGTCGCGGCGGCGGCAATGACCCGGGAGCGATCAGCGCCAGCGTGTCGCCGACGGCCTGGAAGCCGATGTGTTCGTACACGGGCCGGCCCGCGTCGTTGGCGTCCAGCGCAACCGTCGAGCACCCATGATCCCTGGCCCAGTCGACCAGGTGCGCAGACAGCCGGTTGGCCAGACCCTGGCGCTGGTGGTCGGGGCGGGTCGCGACCAGTCCGATCCAGCAGAACGAGCCGTACGCAAGCGCCCCTGCCATCGCCACGCTCTCCCCGCCGTCGGTCACGACGAACCAACCATCCGGCTGAGCCCTGGATCGGCCTCGAGCTCCCGACGCCACGAGGGCGGTCGGTAGGCGGCCATCAGCAGGCGATCCGCCTGTTCCAGGTCGGATTCGGTGTTCTGGAGAAGCCGCATCTCGACCATGGGGAAGCACCTCGCTCGGGGTCGCGACAGGATACCCGCAGCTCCGACCGGCGCCGGTTTCTCGCGACGGTCCGTCCGTTATCATCCCGAGAGGTCGAGCGGCTGGGACGATTCGGCGCGCGGAGGTGCTTCGAAATGGCTGAGAGAAAACCCGCAAAGAAGAGCACGCAGAAGTCCACCAAGAGCACGACGGCGAGCAAGTCTTCCTCGAAATTCACGGCCGAGGAACGAGCGGCAATGAAGGCTCGTGCCCAGGAGCTGAAAGCGGAGGAGCGCGCGAGCAAGGACCGGGCGATGGGCGAACGCGACCTCCTTGCGGCGATCGCCGCGATGAAGGAACCGGATCGGGCCATGGCCAAGCGGGTCCATGCGATCGTCCAGGACAGCGCGCCGGACCTGTGGGCGAAGACCTGGTATGGGATGCCCGCGTACACCAAGGACGGCAAGGTCGTCTGCTTCTTCAAGAGCGCGGGAAAGTTCAAGTCGAGGTACGCCACGTTCGGCTTCGAAGAGGCGGCGAACCTCGACGCCGGCGCCATGTGGCCGACCTCCTACGCGCTGAAGGAGCTGACCGCCGCCGACGAGAAGAAGCTCAGCGCGCTCGTGAAGAAGGCGGCGCGCTGAGGACCGGGCACGACGCGTGAGCAAGGCCACGAGGACGAAGAAGCAGTCGCCTGCGCTGCACGATGCCGACAGCCACGATCTGATCCGCGTGCACGGCGCGCGCGTGAACAACCTCAAGGACATCAGCATCGAGATCCCGAAGCGCCGGCTGACGGTGTTCACCGGCGTCTCCGGCTCGGGCAAGAGCTCGCTGGTGTTCGGCACGATCGCCGCGGAGTCGCAGCGGCTGATCAACGAGACCTACAGCGCCTTCGTGCAGGGCTTCATGCCGACGCTGGCGCGGCCCGAGGTCGACGTGCTCGAAGGACTGACGACCGCGATCCTCGTCGACCAGGAGCGGATGGGCGCCGACGTCCGCTCCACGGTCGGCACCGCCACCGACGCCAACGCGATGCTGCGCATCCTCTTCAGCCGGCTCGGCAAGCCGCACATCGGCTCGCCCCAGGCGTTCTCGTTCAACGTCGCCTCGATCAGTGGCGCCGGCGCGGTCACCATCGAGCGCGGCGGCCGCACGACGAAGGAGCGGCGAAGCTTCAGCATCCTCGGCGGCATGTGCCCACGCTGCGAGGGCCGGGGTTCGGTCACCGACTTCGACCTGTCGCAGCTGTACGACGACAGCAAGTCGCTCAACGAAGGCGCGCTGACGATCCCCGGCTACAGCATGGACGGCTGGTACGGCCGCATCTTCACGCGGCTGCGGCTTCTTCGACCCGGACAAGCCGATCAAGAAGTTCACCAAGAAGGAGCTCGCACGACCTGCTCTACAAGGAGCCGACCAAGATCAAGGTCGACGGCATCAACCTCACCTACGAGGGGCTGATCCCGCAGATCCAGAAGTCGATGCTGTCCAAGGACAAGGAGGCGATGCAGCCGCACATCCGCGCGTTCGTGGAGCGCGTGGTGACGTTCACCACCTGTCCCGACTGCGGAGGCACCCGGCTCAGCCGAGGCGGCTCGTTCCTCCAAGATCAAGAAGATCAACATCGCCGACGCGTGCGCGATGCAGATCAGCGACCTGGCCGAGTGGGTTCGCGGTCTGGACGAGCCGTCCGTCGCGCCGCTGCTCGCCGCGCTGCGGCACACCCTCGACTCGTTCGTGGAGATCGGACTGGGCTACCTCAGCCTCGACCGGCCGTCGGGCACGCTGTCCGGCGGCGAGTCACAGCGCACGAAGATGATCCGCCACCTCGGCTCCTCGCTCACCGACGTCACCTACGTGTTCGACGAGCCCACCATCGGCCTGCACCCGCACGACATCCAGCGGATGAACGACCTGCTGCTGCAGCTGCGGGACAAGGGCAACACCGTGCTGGTCGTCGAGCACAAGCCGGAGACGATCGCGATCGCCGACCACGTCGTCGATCTCGGCCCCGGCGCCGGCACTGCGGGTGGCGAGGTGGTGTTCGAGGGCACCGTCGACGGGCTGCGGGCCAGCGCCACCGTCACCGGCCGGCATCTCGACGACCGGGCCGGCCTCAAGGAGGCGGTGCGGACACCGTCGGGAGCGTTGGAGGTCCGCGGCGCGACGACGCACAACCTGCGCGACGTCGACGTCGACATCCCGCTCGGGGTGCTCGTCGTCGTCACCGGCGTCGCGGGGTCGGGAAAGAGCTCGCTGATCCACGGCTCGGTGTCGGGGCGGGACGGCGTGGTGTCGGTCGACCAGACCCCGATCCGCGGCTCGCGGCGGAGCAACCCGGCGACGTACACCGGGCTGCTCGAACCCATCCGCAAGGCGTTCGCGAAGGCCAACGGCGTGAAGCCGGCGCTGTTCAGCGCCAACTCGGAAGGTGCCTGCCCCAACTGCAACGGCGCCGGCGTGATCTACACCGACCTGGCGATGATGGCCGGCGTCGCCACCACCTGCGAGGTGTGCGACGGGAAGCGGTTCGAGGCCTCGGTGCTGGACTACACACTTCGGCGGGAAGGACATCAGCGAGGTGCTCGCGATGTCGGTCATCGAGGCCGAGGAGTTCTTCGGCGCCGGCGAGGGCGGCCACGCCGGCCGCGCACACGATCCTCGAGCGGCTCGCCGACGTCGGGCTCGGCTACCTCAGCCTCGGCCAGCCGCTCACCACGCTGTCCGGCGGCGAGCGCCAGCGGCTCAAGCTCGCCACCCACATGGCCGAGAAGGGCGACGTCTACGTCCTCGACGAGCCGACCACCGGCCTCCACCTCGCCGACGTCGACCAGCTGCTCGGCCTGCTCGACCGGCTCGTCGACTCCGGGAAGTCGGTCATCGTCATCTCGCACCACCAGGCGGTCATGGCACACGCCGACTGGATCATCGACCTCGGCCCCGGCGCCGGCCACGACGGCGGCCGGATCGTCTTCGAGGGCACGCCCGCCGATCTCGTCGCCGCCCGCTCCACCCTCACCGGCGAACACCTCGCGGCCTACGTCGGCGCCTGACGAGGCTGGCGGCCTCATCCGCGTGGCTGCCGGACGAGTGATTAGGCTGGGCTGATCGTGGCCACCTGGGCTGAGTTCGCGAACGCCGAGCCGGATCTGGCCGCCTTCGCCCGGGAACGGATGAAGGGCCGGATCGTGTACCAGGCGACGCTTCGGCTCGACGGCGGACCGCGGGTGCACCCGGTCTCTCCCTGGATCGGAGCCGGGCTGCTGTGCGTCTCGTTCCGCGACACGAGCCCGAAGATGCGCGAGGTGGCGCGCGACCCGCGCTACGCGTTGCACACCGCACAGCCGTGGGAGGACCACGCCGGCGACCACGGGGAGTTCATGGCGCGTGGACGGCTCGAACAGATCCCTGCGTCCCATCCGGCGGTGACGGAGCGACCCGGCCAGCCGCCGTACGCGCTCGTCCACTACGCGTGCTCGATCGAGGAGGCGGTGGCGACGGAGTACTCGGACGAGGAGTTGCCCATGTATCGACGGTGGAAGCCACCCTCAGGCGACGCGACTGGGTGAGGCGAGCGGAAGGAGATGAACGATGACCGATGTGATCCTGTTCAACCACGCGCTGGGCGTGACCGACGGCGTGCGGGCGTTCGCCGATCGGCTGCGGGCCGGCGGCCACCAGGTGACGGTGGGTGACCTGTTCCAGGGGAAGACCTTCGATGACATCGAGAGCGGGGTGGCGTACGAAGAGGAGCTGGACTGGGACGAGATGGTCGCGCGGAGCGAGGCGTTGATCGCGCCACTGCCTCCGGAGGTCGTGATCGGCGGCTTCTCGCTCGGAGCCGTATACGCGCAACGACTCACGCAGACGCGCAAGGGGGCGCTCGGCGCCCTCCTGTACCACGGGGGCGACCAGCCGCTGGATGAGGACGAAACGTGGCCGGCCGCCACCGGGTTGCAGGTCCACGTCAGCGAAGGCGACAAGTGGTTCAACCGCGAGGGCGGCGAGCAACTCGTGTCCCAGGCCGACGGTGAGCTGTTCCTTTACCCGGGCTCCGGACACCTGTTCACCGACAGCTCCTGGGAGGAGTACGACGAGGCGTCGACGACGCTCGTGATCGAACGCTCCCTCGCGTTCCTCGACCGCGTGGGCTGAGCGACCGCGATACGTTACTGACGATCAAGCTTCGTGGAGATGCCCGACCGGTCGGCGGGACTCGGGCTGAGTGCGCCCTGTCCGACGCGAGTACTAGCCGCGAGTCAGCGCCCACCGAACGAGGGTCTCTATTGAGCCACGAAGTCCGAGACGGACGGCGGCCGCGAGGTTCCCCTCCAGCCCTTTGTGTCCATGTCGTTGGCTCACTTCCAAGAAGTCATCAAGGGAGACTGCCGCAAACACGAGACCGGGTTGCTTCCCCTCGAACGGCTCGCCGACGACACCCGTAACGCCCAGTCCAACTTCCGCTCCGAGGCGGTGGCGCACCCTCCGAGCCATTTCGCTTGCCGTATGGGCACTCACGGATCCCTCGTGTTGAAGGAGAGCAGGTGAGACGTCGAGAAGGCTCGTCGTTGCCCCCATCGAATACGTAATCACACCACCGGCAAAGAAGTCAGCGGCGTCCGGCAACGCCGTGAGGCATGTGGCTATGCGCCCCCCGGTACAGGACTCGGCCGTAGCGATGCGCAGGCCATGGACCTTCAAGAGCCGACCCAATCCACGGGCCAAGCCGTCGCTCGGGAGATGTCCGTCATCCGGCTTCGAAAGCATGGTCGCGTGGCCCTGATTACGAGGGATCAATGACTTTGTTGTGGCCGCCCGAGTCGAACGGCGGCTACTCACGGGCGAAGACAAGACTCGATGACGGCCGACATGTACCCGAATCCCTTGCGGACAAACGGCGAGGCGACTCCGGATCCGCCGCGCGGGAACGATTTCTGCCTCGTGTCGAAAAGAATTCGTCCCGCGCGATTGGGCACCGTCATCCCGGGGAATCCACTCGTCGCTCGCAGTGCGTCAAGGCAAAGGAAAGGAGGAACGACAGGCGGTGCCCGTGTGCTGGTCGGCTGGGACCATCCTCGTCCTATCCGCGAGCCCCACGGGGGAACGCGAGGCGTGTGGATCGATGGCTGATGGCCGGCAGCCAGGTGAGCCGAGTGAAGCGGCCCCTCGAAGGAGCATCCACCCCGTGTCGTCGTCAAGGAATGGACCGTTGCGCTAGCCCGGAGCGGGCCAGGGACGCGCGCGGGGACTCTCATCCTGATCAGGCCCTCGAGCCAGGGAGCGAATGGTCCCCAGTTTCGCGGCTAGGAATGGTTGCCCGAAACAACAACTGAAGGAGTGGAACGATGCCAATTTCTGCAACGATCAGCTGGTCGGATGGCATTCAGAACGCTTGGAATGACATCGCGGCCTGGGTCCCGAAGCTCGTCGGCTTCCTGATCATCCTGGTGATCGGCTATTTCATTGCGAAGGTTATTGCGCGGATCCTCGACCGCGTTTTGGAGCGCGTGGGCTTCGACCGATGGGTGGAGCGCGGCGGGGTGAGGGTAGCCCTTGAGCGATCTCGCTATGATGCCAGCAGCCTCCTGGCGAAGATCGTTTTCTATGCGGCGATGCTGTTCGTGCTGCAACTGGCGTTCGGGGTGTTTGGTCCGAATCCGATCTCAGACATCATTCAGGCGGTGATCGGATTCCTGCCCCGCTTGTTCGTCGCCATTCTGATCATCGTGGTGGCATCTGCGATCGCCGCGGGCGTGAAGGATCTCTTGAGCGCCGCAATGGGTGGACTCAGCTATGGCCGCATGCTCGCGACGCTGGCTTCGGTTGCGATCATTGCCATTGGAATCTTTGCCGCCCTGAGTGAGCTGCAGATCGCCACGCCAATCGTGAACGGGCTCTTCTACGCATTGCTCGCCATCATCGCCGGTTCAGCGATCGTCGCCATCGGTGGAAGCGGCATCGGCCCCATGCGCCGAGTATGGGAACGGGCACTCAGTCGGGTCGAAGAGGAAGCCCCGCGTCTCCGAGCGCAGGCAGCAGCAGCCCACGGAGATGATGACCGGGTCGTGACGATCCCAGAGCCGGCCGACACCAGGGGGCGTTCCGCTCAGGACGAGTGAGACCCCCTGGACATTGGCCAAGACACAAGACCCGTCAGGCAGGTACTGGAGTCTGAAGATTGCAAGCGAGAAGGAGGGGCCCCGAGGCTGCTCGGGGCCTCTCCTTCTTTGAGTTCCGAGGCTATGTCCCTGAGGGAGGGTGTGAACCTGTGACTGATCTCGAGTTGGCCCGGCGTGGCGGAAGCTCCGTGATGTGTTGCCGGGGGAGGAAGGCATCGGGTTGGTGGTCGCGGAATCCCTCGGCCCGACTGGCAGTGGTACGAGACAGGATGGCGGCGGGACCACCGTCGAGAATCCGGAAGGGCCCGGCCGTGGTCCTTCCGGCATGGGCGGCCCCCCGCCTCCCCGCTCGTCCCCCCGGTCCGGCGGCGCTTTCAGCACAACGACGAAGAGCCACCCCAGCGCGAGCGACTTCAGGACCGAACCCGCGATCAGCAAGACCAAGATCGATGTGGGCACGTGCGCGTTCCCTGTCGCTTCCTTGTTCGGACCCTACCACCGGCTCGATTCGCCGCGTCAGCCTCTGCCCGGCCGCGCGTCGTTCTGCGCGTGCATCCCCGGTGATCGTGGAGACGAGCGGACTCGAACCGCCGACCCCCTGCTTGCAAAGCAGGTGCTCTACCAGCTGAGCTACGTCCCCGCACCCTCAAGGGTAGTGCTCCCGGATCGCCCATGCACCGAGTCCCGTTTGGGCAGGGACCCGGGTGGAAACAGACGGTGCGAGAGGGAGGGAGGTGAGCCCGATGGATGGATGTCAGCACCAGGGATGCACGTGCCAGGTCGCCGAGGGGGAGCAGTTCTGCAGCGCCCATTGCCGGGAGCACGCCGAGCACGGGACCTCCGACCACGCGTGCGAATGCGGACACCCCGGCTGCGCGGGAACCTGACAGGACCGCGCCACCGATAGGGCTCTGGCGGGACGACCCCGCCTAGGGCCTGAAGCCCGGCGGATGGGGCCTGCACAACTTCTTCGAGCTGCGAGTACATCGTCGCCTTCTGGGCCGCGTACGCCGGGTTCGAGGCCTGGTTCTGCAGCTCGTTGGGGTCGGCCGCGAGGTCGTACAGCTCCTCCTCGCCGGTCGCGTACTTGATGTACTTCCACGTCGTCGTCCGGACGCCGCAGTACGGACGGGATCGCGCTCTTGCCCCAGTACTCCTGGAGGAAGGACGTCCGCCACGTTCCCTCGGGATCGGTCAGCAACGGCAGGAAGCTCGTCCCTTCGGCGCCCGGCGCCGCGACGCCGGCCAGGGCCGCCCAGGTCGGGGCGTAGTCGATGTTGACCACCATGCGGTCGCTGGTCGCTGCGTGCAGCCCCGTCAGGGGGTCGTAGCGCACGACGATCGGCACACGGATCGCTTCCTCGTAGGGCGCGATCTTGCCGTCTCGGCGGTGCTCGCCGAAGAACTGCCCGTTGTCCGACGCGTAGACGATCATGGTGTTCGACAGGCGGCCGGCCGCGTCCAGCGCGTTCACGATCGCGCCCACCGAGTCGTCCACCGCCAGCAGCGAGCGGCAGTCGTCCTTCCACTGCACCTGCATCTCGGCGATCTGCTCGTCGGTCAGCGGCGGCATCGCCTGCCCGTACGCGGGCTTGTCGGACACGTCGGCCTCGTTGAACGACGGGCCCTCGGGCATCGTCTGGTCCGCGCACGCGGTCGCGTACCGGGGCGGAGGGATGTCGGGCAGGTGCGGGGCGCGCGGCGTGTAGTACAGGAACAGCGGCTGATCGGCCGGCGTCGTGGCGATGAAGTCCGTGGCGTACTGGGACGAGGACGTCGGTGGAGTAGTCCGTCTCTGCGGCGCCGTAGAACGCCGGGTGCCGTCCACCGACAGGGCGTACTTGTAGTACCCGCCTGGCTTGGCCCGCGGGTCCCGGAGTCGAGCCATCCGACCCACCGGCTCCATCCGGGCGGCACGGCCGCCGCGTTCTGGAACTTGTATCCGTTCAGATACTTTCCGACGAGCGCCGTACGGTACCCGGCGCCCTGGAGCCAGGTGGCGATCGTGGAGTTGTCGTCGCCCGCCTTCCGGAACGTCCTGTAGCCGCCGTGCGGCGAGTCGTTGCGGTAGATGTCGGTCAGGTGCGAGTACTCACCCGTCAGCGTCGAGGCACGGCTGGGGCAGCAGTCGGGATTCGAGACGAACGCGTTGGTGAACGTGACCCCGTTCGCCATCAGGAGGTTCTGCACGTTCGGCAGATACGACAGCTCGTCGTAGCGCTGGTCGTCGGCCAGGATCATGACGATGTTCGGAGCGGTCGTCGCCGGCGCGACACGAGAGGCCGCCGGGAGCGCGCCGGACGGAGCCGCCAGGCCGGGCAACAGCAGGGAACCGGTCAGGGCGAGGACCGAGACCAGCAGGAGCGAACGGCGACGGCGAGCGGGCGTTCTCATTCGAAACGATTCCCTCCACGGACGGGATGCAGGCGAGCTCCCACCCTAGTTGTGGCGTCCCAACTCGGGCAATAGGCCTTTCGTCGGGACGCGGTTACGGATTCGGCAGTCCGCCGGGCGGCTCGGGCACACACATCGACTGTTCGACCGAGCGCAGCGCGAGCAGCTCGGAGTGGTACGGAGGGGCCGGGTTCGAGGCCTGGTTCTGCAGCTCGTACGGACCGTCTCCGTTGGCCATGTTCCCCGCGAGGTAGTACAGCTCCTCCTCGCCCGTGGCGTACAGCACGTACTTCCAGCTCCGCCGTGCGGATGGCGCAGTACGCCGGCACTCCCCCTCGCCCCAGTGCTCGACGAGGAAGTGGTCGCGCCACGGCGCGCTCGGGCTCGCGAGCAGCGGCAGCATGCTGTCGCCGACGGCCCCGGCGCCGCTACGCCGCCCGCGTCCGCGAACGTCGGCGCGATGTCCAGGTTCAGCACCAGGTCGGGGTTGGTCGTGCCCTCGAGCGGCGCGGTCACCGGGTCGTAGCGGATCACCATCGGCACGCGGATCGACTCGTCGTAGGGAACGATCTTGCCGGTGCGCCGGTGCTCGCCGAACAGGTAGCCGTTGTCGGACATGAACACGATCAGCGAGTTGTCCAACCGGCCGGTCGCCTGCAGCGCGTCGGTGATGTGCCCCACCCAGTCGTCCACCGCGAGCAGCGACTGGCAGTCCTTGAGGCGGTGTTCGTTGATCTTGGCGATGTCGTTCGGCGACAGCAGCGAGCGGCGCTTCGCGTACTTGGGCTTGGTGTTCAGCGTGGCCGCACTCTCGTTGAAGCTGGGCGGATTGGTCCACGTGAGGTCCGGGCAGGCGTTCTTGTACCGCTTCGGCACCTTGGTCGGCGAGTGCGGCGCGTACGGCGCGTAGTAGAGGAACAGCGGCTGACCGGCCGGAGCATCGTCGATGAAGTCGGTGGCCTTCTGCCCCAGCACGTCCGTGGAGTACTGCTTGAACCCAGTGCCGTGGAACTCGGGTGACCCGCCGTCGGCCGAGCTCCCGACCGACAGGGTGTAGTTGTAGTAGCCCTCGGGGCCGGTCTCGTCGGCGCCGAACGTGAGCGCCGCCCAGTCGTCCCACCCCGGCGGCACGTGCGCGACGTCCGAGACGGTGTACTCGTTGAGGTACTTGCCGAAGAGGCCGGTGTGGTAGCCGCCGTCGTGCAGCCAGGTGGCGAGCGTGGACCCCTCCTCGGGCTCGAACGTAGGGAAGCCGCCGTGCGGCGGCTTGTTGGTGTACACGTCCGTACCGTGCGAGTACTTGCCCGTCAGGATCGTGGTGCGGCTGGGACAGCACGAGGGATTGACCACGAAGGCGTTGGTGAAGTCGATGCCGTGTGCGACCAGGTCGCTCTGGACGGTGGGCATGTTGACCATCTCGTCCCAGCGCTCGTCGTCGGCGAGGATCAGGATCAGGTTGGGCTGCGTGGCGACGGCCGGCTTCCCCCCATCACCGGCGGACGTCAGGGGGCGGGCCCCCGTTGGAGAGGCCACGGCGCCGACCAGCGCGACGGCGCAGGCGGCCAGCAGGATTCCGCGCAGGCGCCCGCGATGGGCCGATGCATTGCCTGGACGGTGGCGTGCGGGCATGAACATGGTCCTCCTGCGTGCCCCCCTGGGATGTGGCCGGATCGGTCGTGCTCATCCGAAGGTACGCGGGCGTGTGGGGAATGGCAATAGGCCGATCGACTTGGGGCGAAAGAGCCTATTCGAAACAGCGCCGAAAGTTGATAATGGCCCGCATGTCGCGAGGACGGGGCCTCTGGGGCGTCCGCGTGCGCCTCCTGGCGCTTGCCGCGATTTCGGCCGCGGTCGTGGCGTGCGGCGCTCCCTCGACCGACTACGTGAAGGACCCATCGGGGACCCTGCTCCTGAAGCTGCCCTCCCAGTGGACGGTCTTCGACCAGACGCAGCTGTACCGGGACCAGCACCCCGACACGTCGTTCCAGGTCGCCGAGACCGCGACGGCCGGACAGTGGACGATCGGCTTCGACGGCGCCGCGAAGCCCGCCGTCGGGAACCTTCTCACCCTGGACTCGTCCCAGCCGAGCGGGTTCGTGAAGGTCCGCCCCGTGCAGGCATCCGAGCAGGAGACCCTGGCCACGTACGCCGGCCTCCGGAACCTCATCTTCGGCCTCGACAAGCAGAAGGCGCAGACGCCCGACCTCGTCCAGATGGACTCCAGCAGGATCCTGCACTTCCCGGGCGGGTACCGGACGCTGGAGGTGTCGTTCGGGCTCCGGAGCGCGGCCGCCGACCCGTTCACGCGCTTCACGCAAATCGCGGCGGTCGATTCGAACGTACAGAATCTGTACCTGCTGGTGATCGGCTGCGCAGCGAGCTGCTACGACGAGAACCAACACGCGATCGACGACGTCCTGGACTCGTGGACATTGAAGGAGTCGTGACATGAGCTCGAACGGTCCCCCGCCACCCCGGCCGGACGCCGGCATCGGACCCCTGTCGGTCCCGACCGAATACACGAGCCGTCCCCGCGAGGAGGACCTGCTCACCCGCAAGCCGCTCGGGTGGTGGGACCGCGCCAAGTTCCTCGTCCTGATCGGGTTCCTGTTCGGGCTGATCGTGCTGACGATCTACTACCAGTACGAGCCGCTGATGACGGCCGGGGACGCGTTCGCTCGCGCCGTCGACTCCTACTGGTGGCTGCTCGCGCTGATGGGGCTCGAGGTCATCCGGCAGATCCACTTCTTCGTGTGCGAGCACGTCACGGGCTACTACCAGTTCTGGAAGCGGGCCTTCGGCAAGCTGGACGACCACGTGCAGGGGATGAACGAGTGGACGAGGTTCCGCCTCGCCCGGGTGTTCAAGTGGACCCTCATCCTGGTGGTCCTGGCAATCATCCTCGGCATGATCTTCCACAAGCCACCGCTGCTCGCGCTGCTGTCCGCCCCGTTCAAGCTGGTGAGCGCGCTGCCGCTGGTGTTCCAGTTCGCGCTGCTGTTCTTCGTGATCATCATCCAGTTCGTCGGCATGGCCTGGTACGCCGCGCGGCAGGGAATCGACGTCTACTTCCCCGACGACATCAAGACCCGGTTCACCGACGTCTGGGGCCAGGATCAGGTCCTGCGCAAGGTGCAGGAGAACGTCCTGTTCCTGGAGAACCCGAAGTCGATCGAGGAACGGGGCGGCTACGTCCCGAACGGCATCCTGCTGTGGGGGCCGCCGGGAACCGGGAAGACCCTCATGGCCGAGGCCGTCGCCGGCGAGACGGGCAAGCCCTTCGTGTTCGTCGACCCGGGCGGCCTGACCGCGTTCGGGTTCGGCGCGCTGGCGGTCAAGGGCGTCTTCCGCAAGCTGCGCAAGCTCGCCGTCCGGTACGGCGGGGTGATCGTCTTCTTCGACGAGGCCGACTCGCTCGGCAACCGCGGCCAGCTCGCGCAGGGCGGCGTCGGGGCTCCCCCGCGGAGCAGCGCGTGGTCGGCGAACCCCTCCTGCAACGGCCTGTCGTTCGTGGACCCCGAGTCCGCCAGCTTGGTCATGCGATCGGCGCTGCACGTCCGGCGCGGACGACCGTCCCCGAAGCTGGAGGGACGGCTTCTTCTTCGGTGGCATGGGGGGCGGCGGCGGCGGTGGGATGCTCCAGGCCCTGCTGACCGAGCTCTCCGGCCTGAAGAAGCCCCGCGGGTTCTTCAACCGGGTGGTCCGCCGCGCGCTCGGCATGCGCCCGAAGCCCCCGCCCAAGTACCGAATCCTGGTGATCCTGGCGACGAACCTGCCCGCAGGCGCTGGACGAGGCGCTGCTTCGGCCCGGGCCGCATCGACCGGATCTACAAGGTCGGCTACCCGTCGAAGGCGGGCCGCATCCTCACCTACAAGGGCTACTTCGAAAAGGTGAAGCACGATCTGTCCGAGGACGACGTCGACAAGTCTGGCGACGATCACCCCGTACGCGACCGGCGCCACGATCAAGGACCTGGTGAACGAGTCGCTGATCAACGCCATCCGTGACGGCCGGGAGGTCATCACCTGGCGGGACGTCGATCAAGGCGAAGCAGCTGAAGGAGCTCGGGCCGCCGGAGGACGTGGAGTACATCGAGCGCGAGCGCCACGCGGTCGCCGTGCACGAGGCCTGTCACGCCGTCGCCGCCTACCGCGTGCGGCGGCACCTCACGATCGACATCGCCACCATCGAGAAGGGCGGCACGTATCTCGGCATGGTCGCCTCGATCCCGCTGGAGGACCAGTTCACGCGCTGGCGGTCGCGAGTACGAGTCCGACATCATGGTGTCGCTGGCCTCGCTGGCCGGCGAGCGCCTGTTCTTCGACGACGACAGCTCGTCCGGCGTCTCCGGGGACCTCGAGAGCGCCACGCTGCTCGCGACGTACATGGAGGGGTTCTGGGGCATGGGCTCGACCGTCGCCTCGCCACGGCGTGACGCACGAGGTGGGCGTGGGGGGCGGTGGCAAGCCCGGCGCCGGGAAGGACAAGAAGGAGCGCGAACAGGAGATCCTCGAGGGCAGCCTCGGCCAGCGGATCGAGGTGCGCCTCGACGAGCTGCTCGCCCGCGCGCGCGAGCTGTTGGTGGAGAACCGGAACGAGATCCTCGCGGTGTCGCACGCGCTGGAGACGAACAAGACGGTGACCGGCGAGGACATCGAGGCGATCATCGAGGGCAGGCGGGGCGCGCTGCTCGACGGGAGGCCGTACCACGACCCCCGCTTCCTCGAGGAAGCCGAGGCGTATCACGCGCAGGCGGTCAAGGCACACCGCCACCACGCGGCCGTCGCCGTGCCCCTGCCCGAGCTGCGGCCCCCGGAGCAGGAGGTCGCGGCCTTCGCTCCGGCAGGCTCGCACGGCCACACCGGGAACGGGGCGGGGGCTCCCAGCGACGAGGACGAGTCCTAGGACGTCACGTCCTTGCGGGTGAACACGGCCACGGCCCCCAGCAGGAAGATCGCCGTGTAGCACAGCTGCAACACCAGCCCGTGGCGAATGGCGTCCCACGCGACCGGAGACCGGAACAGGTCGGTGAACGCCAGCCAGTCGTGCGTGAACAGATAGGGATGGATGGCGTGAAGCGACGACAGGCCGTCCAGGATCTGGCTGATGATCGAGAGCGAGACCGTGGCCACCGCGGCGCCGACCCCCGACTCGGTCATCGTGGAGAGGAACACCCCGATCGCGGCCAGGCCGGCTACGCCGGCGGCCACGTAGACCGCGGCGGCCGCGATGCGCGCCAGGGCCGCGAGCGCGCTGATCTCGCCGCCCGACAGCGTCGGCAGCGGCCCGTACCCGAACGCGATGCCCCCGGCCACGAGCCCGACGACCGCCACCCACAGGACGGATATCCCGAGCAGGGCCATGACCGACCAGTACTTGGACAGCACGAGGCGCACGCGCCCGACCGGCCGCACCAGCAGGTAGCGGAGCGTTCCACCAGAGGCCTCGGACGCCACGGACTCTCCCGACAGCAGCCCGGCGCCCAGCGGCAGGAAGAAGGGCACGATCAGCCCGACGCCGGCAAGACCCCCGAACAACCCGTTGGTGCGGAGCTGCTCGAAGAAGGGCGGACCGCCGGAATCGCCGTGCGTCGTCGCGAGCACGACCGTGGGCAGCACCGCGACGCCGGCCAGGAGCGTCCCCAGCACGTAGGTGCGGGGCCGGCGGAACGCCTTGGTGATCTCGATGCGGAACACGTCTTCCTCCTACCGGGGCGTCTCGCCGCCCTCGACCAGTGACACGAAGACGTCCTCCAGGCTCTCGTGCTCCGGCACGAGCGCCGAGACCTCGACGCCGGCCGCGACGAGCGCCGCGTTCACCGCGGCCGCCGTCGCCGGGGCCGCCAGCTGCACCCGCAGCTGGGCGGTGCCGCCCCCGTCGAGCGTCACCCCGGCCAGTCCGGCCAGCACGCCCTCGGCCCGCGGCCGGTCGCTCACCTCGATCCGGAGGCGCCCCGACCCCTTTCGCAGCGCGCCGGGCGGGCCTTCGGCCACCAGCCGTCCCCGCGCGAGGACACCCACGCGGTCGCACATCGCCTCGACCTCCGTCAGCAGGTGGCTCGAGACGAAGACCGTGACCCCGTCGTCGGCCAGCCGGCGAAGGAGCGTCCGCACCTCGCGCATCCCCTGTGGATCCAGGCCGTTCGTGGGCTCGTCCAGCATCAGGACCCTGGGCGCGCCCAGCAGCGCCTGCGCGATGCCCAGCCGCTGCCGCATCCCCTGGCTGTACGCCTTCACCTTCTTGCCCGCCGCCTCGTGCAGCCCGACGGTGTGCAGCACCTCGTCCACGCGATCGAGGCGGGCGCGCCGGTCGGCGGCCGGTCCGGCCGCCCGCGCGAAGTACTCGAGGTTCCGCCGCCCCGACAGGTACCGCCAGAACCCCGGCTCCTCGATCATCGCCCCGACCTGCCGCATCGCGCGGTCGCGGGAAGCCTGGCCTTTCGAGGTCGGCTCGCCGAGCACCTCGACCTCGCCGCCGGTCGGAAAGATCAGGCCGAGTGCCATCCGGATCGTGGTGGTCTTCCCAGCGCCGTTGGGGCCGAGGAACCCGTAGAGGAGTCCCTGCTCGACCTCCAGGTCGAGGGCGTCGACCGCGGCGGCGCTCCCGTAGCGCTTCGTGAGCCCGCGGGCGACGATCGCGTTCAGGACAGTTCCGTCGCCGCGCGCTGCAGCGCGGATTGAGGGACGGCGCCGAACAGCAGCCACCCGTGATCACCGCTGCCCTCCAGCCGAATCGAGAACAGCGTTCCCGAGAACGGCAGCAGCGACGTCGGGTCGAACTCCGCACCCTCGAGCTGCTTCTGCACCTGGGCGATCGATGGCGCCCGCACCGCGACGACCGTCGCCCACCCGGTGCCGAACACGCGGACGCCGGGGTCGGCCCCCGTGTGCATGTCGTACGAACCGCTGCCCTCGGGCGCCGCGGGACAGCCCGTTCCGGCGCAGCCGAGCTCCGGCGCGACGTGCGATGGCGTCCGCGGCCCGACCACCTTCGCGCCCGGCGGCGGCGTGAACCGGTAGACGGCCGGGTCGACCGGGCCGAAGCTCACCGACGTGAACGCCGCGCTCACCGCGGGCGTGGAGGCTCCGCGCGCGAAGATCGCGCCGCTCAGCGGGAGCCATCTGGTCGCGTCCACGGAGATCTCGACGCGGCCCACGAGCGTGGCGTCCGTGCGCGGCGTCAGGGTCAGCACGTACGCGCTGCGCCCGGCGACCGCGGCCGTGCCCGACACCGACACCACGGTCGAGGGATCGATCGCCCGGAGCGCCTGCCGGGCCAGGGAGACGGGGTCGATCAGCGACGCGGCCGTCCGCGCGGCCTCCGAACCCGGATCCGCGCCGGCGCCCAGCCGGACGGCGGTCATGGTCGTCGAGTCCCACAGCCAGGCCTGCGTGCGCGACACCACGATGGAGCGCTCCCCGGTGGGCAGGAGGTCCGACAGGCGGGCCCCGTCGTCGGAGTGCCAGACGCGAAGCCGGTGGTCGCCGCTCAGCGAGTCGAGGATCGAGGCGGGTCCGCTCACGGCGCGGGGACCCTCGTCGGGGAGGTCGGGCAGCCCGAGGCCGAGGTGGGCGGAGAGCGTTCCGGATACGGAGGGATCCGTGGCAGCGACGCGGATCATGTTCGCGACGAGCCGCTCGGGCGTCATGGCGGGAAGGGACGGCGACGACCGCGCCACGCCGGCGAGCGCGGCTGAGGCGGCGACCAGCCCTGCCGCGGCCACGACGACGGCCACCCCGCGGAGCCTCGCCGAGCGCGCGATCAATCCAGCCATCCCCACCTGTCTAGCACGAATGGCGTCGAGCGTCGCCGCGCGGAAGGCCCTCCGTCATCCGGCCTTCACACGTTCTCCACCTCGACCGCCCGCGTCCGCACGGTGCACTCGTCGAGCACGTCGGGCAGAGGCACGACGCCGATCCCCGGTCCGCCGGGCACCCGCATCGTCCCGCCCGCCTCAAGGACGAACGGCGAGGTCAGGTCCCGGTGGAAATACCGGTCGCTGGCGCTCGTGTCCCCGGGCATCGTGACGCCCGGAAGCGCCGCCATGGCCACGTTGGTCGCACGGCCGATGCCCGTCTCGAGCATGCCACCGATCCAGACGGGGACGCCCCGCTCGCGGGCGACGTCGTGCACCCGGCGCGCCTCCAGCAGCCCGCCCACCCGGCCGGGCTTGATGTTGATGACGCGGCACGCCTCCATCTCGATCGCGGCCGCGGCATCGTGCGCGTGCCGGATCGACTCGTCCAGGCAGATGTCGGTGCGCAGCCGCGCCTGCAGCCGGCAGTGGTCGATCAGGTCGTCGTGCCCAAGGGGCTGCTCGATCATCACCAGGCCGAGCTCGTCCAACGCCTCGAACAGCGGCGTGTCCGCGAGCGTGTAGGCGGCGTTCGCGTCGACCGAGAGCGGCACATCGGGCAGCGCGTCCCGAACGGACCGCACCACCGCCAGGTCGCGGCCCGGCTCGATCTTCAGCTTGACGCGCTGGTACCCCTTCTCCAGGTACCCGCGGATCTCCTCGAGCATCGCCTCGGCCGAGGCCGCGATGCCGACGCTGACGCCGCACGGGACCCGGTCGCCGACCGCGCCCAGGTGCGCGGCCAGGCTGGTGTCCCGGGCCCGGAGCCATGCGTCCAGGACCGCCATCTCGAGGGCGGCCTTCGCCATCTGGTTGCCGCGCACCCAGGCCGTCCGCTCGGCCACCTGCTCGGGCGCGGACACCGGACCGCCCGCCACGACCGACGGGACCAGGAACGTCGCCAGCGACTCCCACGCCGAGGCGTTCCACTCGCCGCTGTAGCGCGGCTCGACGTCCGCCACGCACTCACCCCACCCCGTCTGGTCGCCGGTCTCGATGCGGACGAGGACGCAGCGCTTCTCCGACTCCTCTCCGAAGCTGGTGCGGAACGGCCGCACGAGAGGGAGGGCGACCTCGCGGAGCTCGACCGAGCGAATGGTGATCGCGCCGTCCTCAGTCATGATCGTCAGGCTCCTTGACCATATCGAACCGGTAGACGCCCGCACGCGACACGGACGTGGCGGCGAGCCCCGCGTCGAAGCACGCCCGGAAGGCGCGCGCCGTGGCGTCGCGCCAGCGCACCCCAGGGCAGGATCGGTCCGCCGGAGGCGCAGGAAGTCCGATGGAATCGACACCGTCGTGCCGGGGGCGGGCGTCAGGCCGGTCTCGATGGGGTCGGGGGTCGCGGGATCGCCCGCCGCCTCCAGGAGCGGGACGCCGCCGACCGGTTCGGGGGCCGGCAACCCGGCGGCGGCGGTGCGTGCACGGGTGGACCGCAGGGACCAGTGCACCTCGAACCGGTCGCTTCGATCTCCCGCGTTCAACAGATCCGTCATCTCCCCGTAGAACTCCGGGAGGAATCCCGAGCCCGTCGCCCCCAGCTTCATCAGGTTGAACCATGCGTTGCGTGCCAGGAGTGGATCGTACGTCCAGCGGATCTCCTCGAAACCCGCGTCCAGCGCGGCCGCCCGCTGGGCGAGCTTCAGCGCGAAGCCGACCCCGCGGGACTGCAGGGCCGGCACGGTCGCCAGCATGTGCGAGTGCAGGTGGGGCCCGCCGGACCATCCCGCGAACCCCCACACGAAGCCCACCAGATCGCCTCCGGAGACGGGCGTGGCGCCGATCAGCACGCACCCGGCGAGCTGCATGGCCCGCACCAGCTCGGGTTGCAGCTCCTGGGCTCCCCACACCGCCTCGATAACCCGGTTGACGCGATCACAGTCCTCGAGCGCGGCCAGCGACTCGAACCGAACGTCCGCGGCGGCGGCGGCACGCGTGGCGGCCGCCCATGCATCCGTGTGGCTCCTCTTCGCGCCGGCCGCGTCTCGCACATCCATCGGTCCGGTCACTCTAGGACGTGTGCCGCCGGGACGACGGCGGACGCCGAAGACCCCGGGTGGCGAGACGGGAGACGCCACCCGGGCTACTACATCGCGCGCCCCGACGCGCCCGCTCGGCATCTCGAGAACGCCTGGCGTCGCGGCGGCTTCATCGGGCGGCGCCGCTGAGCGGTCGACGTCGCCCGACGAGAAGGGGCCGGGACGCGAAATGCGTCCCGGCCCCTTCTTCCATCGACTCCGTCTCACGCGCTTGTCCGGGCCATATGTGGCCCGGCCCGGTCGACCCGCCCGGGGCCCGCAAGCTCGGTGGACTGGTTGGATTCCGCCGGGTCGTCCCCGGCGAACGGGCGGGCGGGGGCGGTCAACTCCCCCAGCCCGCCGAGGGACGGCTCAGCAGCCAGCCACCTCGGGGGTCGCATGCTCTATTTGCAAGTCGGACCACCTCCTCTCTCCCGTAGCCCCATATTCCACCCGGATCGGGCGTGCGACAAGTACGGAGGGGCGGCTCGGGAAGAGAGAACTCGAGAGGTCAGGCGGCGACTTGCTGATACGGCCGGATGGACAGGATGACCGCGGGGAGCTCGCGGCGCACCAGGACGTCCTTGACCGCCATCTGGAGCCGGAGGCTCATGACGGCGGCATCGGACAGCCCCGCATCGGGGACGCACAGGGTCAGCTCGTCCAGACCCGTGCGATACACCTGGTCCTGCGCGCGGAGCGCGAACGGGACGGCCTCGACGATCGCCCGGAGGACCGCCTCGGCCGACGCCTCGCCGGCGGTCGCCCGGATGTCGGCGAGCGGATTGATGTCGAGCGACACCAGCGCCGCGCTGACGCGAGACCCCTGCCGCTCGATGTCCTTGCGCAGGCCGTTCAGATTCGGCGCGCCGGTGGAGGGGTCGAAGAGCGCCGGCTCCGGCTCAGCTGGATGCATGACGACGGGAGTCGCCTCCGGGAGCACGGTCACCTGAGGAGCGAAGGCCGAGTCCACCGTGGTGGCCGGCGGGCTCGCGGTCTCGACGGCGGGCTCGCTCGCGACTGCAACGGCGGGCTCGCTCGCGACCAGAGGGGCCTCCTGGGGAGCCGGGGCGACCGACGGAAGGGGCTCCTCGAGACCGCTCGAGATCACCCTGGACGCGGACGCCGCCGAACCCTGCGTTTCGCGGATCAGGAGCGCCTGCAGCGAGAAGAGGAGGTCCCCGACCTCGGTCGTGAATCTGTCCCCGTTCGGAAGGCTCGCCGCTGAAGCGGCGTCCGAGCTCTGCATGGCGTCCGACACCCTCTCGACTCCCCGCGGGCGCGGGGAATCAACTCTCGACTAGGTGTCGGCGGTCGCGCGGACGGGCTTGAGGGGCTCTAGCGCCCCTCGGGAGGCGGAAGCTCCTGCCACTCGTCTTCCTCGAACCCCGCCTTCCGGCCCTTGAAGAACTTCATCAGCCCGGCGATCAGGCCGGCGAGGGCGGCGAAGAGGAAGAACTTGCGGACCTTGTGGCCGCCCTTCTTCTCCTCTTGCTCCAGTTTCTCCTCTGCCATGACGCTCCCCTTCTGCCCGTGAGGCGAGCGCTGCGTACTCGGTGCAGCGCCACTTGCTCGTTCCGGGCATCCTACAGGTTCGGGCGGAACGGACGGAACGCGAAGCGCTGACCGGCGCGCGTGTGCGCACACCAAGGGTCGCCGCCGGCCGATGCCGGCAGACCATCAGCCGACGTCGCGCGACCGGCCGCCGTCACCTTCCACCGGCACCGGCAGTGCGATCACGCCCCCGCCGTCCGATCCCGCGCCGCCGTTCGGCGCGCCGATGCGGCTGTCCCGCGGATCGGCCTTCGGCGGGTTCTGGGGAAGCCAGACCTCAACGGTCGTCCCCGCTTCCGGCAGGCTGAGCACCTTGCACCACCCGCTCCACATCTCCGCCCGCTCTCGCATCGAGGACAGGCCGAGGTGTCCGGGTCCCGATTGCAGGACCTCCGGCGGGCTGAAGCCCACGCCGTCGTCCTGGATCCGGACGAGGAACCCACCGTTGCGGTCCTCGAGCACGACGCTGACCACGTTGGCGTTGGCGTGCTTGCGGATGTTGGCCAGGGCCTCCTGGGAGATCCGGAACAGCGCCAGGCCGAGGTCCCCGGGGGGCTCCTGCCGGAGGCGGTTGTCGAGGCGGACGTTGAGCGAACTCCCCAGCCCGTCGAGGTGCCGCCGAAGTGCCGTCTCCAGACCCTCCTGCTCGAGCGACGTCGGGCGTAGCTGGGTGAGGAGGCCCCGAAGGCCGTCCAGGGCGCGGTCGACCGCGGCACCGATGGCCTGCGACGTGTCCACGCCTTCCGGATCGTGCACGTGTTCCTGCAACTCCTGCAGGAGCATCGCGGCGACGATGATGTCCTGGATCGGCCCGTCGTGGATGTCCTCCGCGACGTGGCGGCGCTCGTCCTCCTGTGCGTTGACCAGCTTGGCGAGAAGCCGCTTCCGCTGCTCGTTCACCAGGCGGAGTTCCTGGAGACTGTCGCGCAGCTGATAGGTACGCTCCTCGACCTTCGTCTCCAGGATGACGTTCTGCGACTGCAGCTCGACCTGGAGCTGGCGGTTCTCCTGGAGCTGGCGATCGATCTCCTCCAACAGCCAGGCGCCCTGCATGGCGAGCGCGGCGTGCGAGGCGAACTGTTCGACGACCGTGATCATCCAGCGCTTGATCGAGTCGCTCTTGCCGCCGCGCTCCAGCACCGCGATCCCCAGACGGCGATCGCGGTCCACCATGAGGGGTACGACCACCAGGTTGTGCCCGCCGGGAACCAGGCCCGCCAGCCGCGGGTCGGTCTCGGTGTCGAGCTGGCGCACCAGGATCGTGCGTCCCCGGGTCCAGGCATCCTGCATCAGGGGGTCGAGCCCCGACGCAAGCGTGGGGGCGGGGTCCGAGCCCCGATATGCCAGCACGCGGAGCTCGCCGTCCGGCGAGGCCAGCACGGCGCCACGGGCGAACCCGAAGACGTCGCAGAGGCGGTCCAGGAAGATGTGCGGGATCTGCGCGGGGCTGGTGGAACGGTCGATGTCCTCGACCATCGAGGAGAGCTGCTCGAGGTCGACCTTTTGCCAGCGGAGCTCGCGTTCATTGGCCGCCGAGAACGCCGCGGTCCCGAGCGTCACCGCCCAGAGCGCACCGAGATTGAAGAACGCCAGCTGCTGGAAGTCGGCCCCGCGCCCGGGAAGGGCGGCGATCGGCTCCAGCACCGCGATCAGCGCGGCGCTTTCGGCATACAACACCACGAGGTACAGCAGCGTGTGCCACACGGCGACCTTCAAGCCCGTGCGGGACGAGCCCAGGAGCGTCACCGCGATGACGTGGGCCAGGATCAGGAACCGGAGCGGACTGGCCGCTCCCCCCGTCACGTAGGTCGCCCACGCCAGGAAGACGCCGTCCAGGAGCAGCGACACGCCCACCATGGCGATGACGACGTTCCGCCGCATGCGCCCCGGCAGGCTCGGCAGGGCCGTGACCGCCAGGTAGGCGAGCGACACGACGGCCAGGGTCGCGATCGGGGCGTGCCGCAGCCGGGGGAACAGGGCCGCGGCCAGCGGCACCATCAGCGCGATGCCGGCGCGGGTCGCCCGCAGGTAGCCCAGCCGTTCCGCCAGCGAAGCGAGCTCGGCGCGCGTGGGCTGCAGCGCGCCCGACCGCCGGCGGGGGACGCGAATGGCCGATGCGCTCATGTCAGACGAACCTCATGCGATCCGGCGTGAGTGGCGCGAGCGCCAGCTTGGGGTCGTTGCGGTCCACGCGGTTCTGGATCGCGACGAACAGGGCCACGATCACCGCGAGGATCAGCGGGAAGCTCAGCTGCTTGGCCGTGCGCACGACCGTGCCGCCGATCGAGCGAAGGACGGTGGAGCGCCGATGGGCCCCGACCGTGGCCTTCGTCGCGTCGTCGGTGGTTGCCGGGGTGGTGTTCAGCGTCGAGGTGAAGCCGCGGGCCGTGGTCGAGCCAACCGGTCCGGCGTGATGCCGTGACCCACCCGAACCGCCACTGGAGCCCCCGCCCGAACCTCCACCGGAGGCGCTACCGGAGCCGCCACCCGAGCCGCCACCGGGGTTCAACACGCCGCCCACGGTGTCCTTGGCCTGCTGGACGACGCCGCCGACGGTGCCCGCAGCGCCGTCGGCGGCCTTGCCCTTGTCGACCGCGCCGCCGAGGGTCCCGCCAGCGCCATCTCCGCCCTGCTGGGCGACGCACTCCAGGTCGAGAGGGGCGCACGTGTCGGCGTGGGCCATGGGAGCAGACAGCGCTACGAACATGCCGACTCCGATCGCCCCCAGGGCCAACCGGGCCCGGAGAACCCTTCCCCCCAAGCGCTTGCGCTGCCGCATCGGTGTTCCTCCTCACCGGAGGGGACGACCCTTGTCAGGCCTCAGGATCGCCGTTCCCTCCTAGCCAGTGCCTTCGTCGAACCTGATGCATCTACGATCGGTCAGATCGGACGACGACCGGCAGGTACTTTGGTCCCGAGTACGGGAGTCATAGGTACCGAGGGACGAGCCTCTCGGCGTGGATCGCCGCAGGTCAGCGGCCGGTGTGGGCCGTGGACACTGGCGGGTGCCGGTGGGCGTGGTAGGACTCGAACCTACGACCTCATCCTTATCAGGGATGCGCTCTAACCGCCTGAGCTACACGCCCGCAAGAGCGCCGATCAGCCTAAACGCTCGCCGTCCAGTCGGCACGCAACGGACGGTCCACCAAAGCCTGCCGGACGCCGATACGGGCTTTGGTCTCATTGTGCGATCGTTGATCGGACATTCGATGTCGGTGCCGTTCGGGCGTTGACCCCTGCGCGCCGAGGTCCTAAGGTGTGCGGACGTGTCTCCACTCGGAGGCAGGGGAAGGGGGAAAAGTATGCGTAGTCGACTCATGCTTTCTATGGCGCTTGGGGCGAGCTTGGTGCTCGGCCTGATCGCCTCGCCGGCAGCTCAGGCCGGCACGGCAGCAAAGAGCAACACCGGACGGGCCGTACACGGCCTCAAGGCCGTCGCGTCGGTCAAGCCGCACTCCATCGCCACGTTCAAGAAGTTCGCAACGCCGACGGCGAAGTACGTGAGCAAGACGTGCGCGATCGACCTGTCCGCGATCCCGGACTTCACGGTCGTGAACTCGGTCACCGGCTGTGGCGTGACCGTGTCTTTCTCCACTCCTATGGAGAAGCGGTCCGTGCCCAACTCGTGGGCCACGTGGGGTAGCCCGCCCGACACCGAGGGCAACACGCCGAACATTCTGTACACGGCCGGCGCTACGTCCGTCACGCTGACGTACTCGAGCAAGGGCCGCCGGGTCGGCGTCGAGGTCGAGCCGAACCAGTTCCAGGTCGAGTCGTTCACGGCGATCTTCCGCAAGGGCAACGGCAACACCGTCGGCACGATCAATCGCAGCGACGTCGACGGGAACGCCGGAGCCAAGCTGTTCGCGGGCGCGACCGGCGCCGAGGCGAAGCAGTACGTGAAGTCGCTCGTGATCACCGATAACGCAGGCGACGACTTCTCCATCGCTCAGATCAGGGTCTCCTAACCGAGACGACGACAACGTCCCACCAAGACGCCCGGCCCAATGGGCCGGGCGTCTTGCTTTCTCAGGACACCTCGTCCCCCCACGCGGACCAGCCCTCACGCGGGTACCGGGCGAACAGCTCGATGCGAGGTCCGGGACTGCATGCTTCGATGATCGGGTAGAGCTCGTCGGGCTTTCGGCTGTGCTCGCGCTTGCGCGTCGCGAGCAGGTTGACCTGGCGCCGGCCGGGCGCGAGCGTCCGCAGGTGACCACGCACGCCGAACAGGACGGGCTCGGTGACGTTGCGGAAGTAGAAGCCGACGCCCCGCCCGTCGCTTCCCCCGTCCCTGCGTACCTTGTGCCAGATCAGCATGGTCTTGTACCCGAAGCCCCACTCCTCCAGGACGCGCAGCGCGTCCGGGACCAGGGCGTTCGGCGTCCACAGGTAGCAGTGCGAGCGTTCGGCGCCGCGAGGTCGCCGACCGGTAGCGCCGCGATCTCCTTCCACGCCATGGTGTCGTACCGCGACAGCCGCCGATGCTCCGGCGCGACCTTGCCCGTCCGGTTGACGAACCGCCACGGCGGATCGGCCAGGATCGTTCCGAATCGGCGGTCCCCGACGGTGCGGAGGAGATCCTCGGCGGCGGCGCCGACCTGTGCATCCATGGGTGCTGGCATCGTACCCTCGGCCCGGCCGGAGTCCGTGGAGGCGTCTTTCGTGTTGCCCGGGCCGTGAAGAGCGGTCGACGTGCCGGACTCAGGCCGTCACTTGGGCTCTGCGAGCGTGACCTTGATGCCGCCGACGACGTCGGAGATCAGGTTGTAGAGCAGGGCGAGGAACATGTTCACCAGCGACCAGATGACGACCCAGCCCGCCCCGACGACCAGCGCGCGGATGAACAGCCAGCCGCCGTCGATCGTGTACGACTTGTTGTCGGGGAAGATGCTGGCGAGCAGGTCCGAGACCGACGCCAGCACGCCCATCACGCCGAGGACCCAGTAGACGATGGACAGCGCGAAGACCAGGATCACCATCACGCAGAAGTAGAACATGAGCGAGACGCGGAGCACCGTCCATGCGTTGATGCGGTGCAGGACCACCTGCGCCCGTCGGCCGCTGGCGTCGGCGGCTCCCTCCACCTTCGACGTCGGTGGTGCGCTGACAACGGCACTCATGGTCGCCTTTTCCCCCATGCCACCCGCTGCGGGGGCTCGAGAGTCTTCTACCACCTCAGGGGATGGATTGCCGCTCTTCTTCCGCACCAAGAGTCCTCGTGGGCTGAACCGGTTTCGGGGCGAATCGCTCATTCCTCTGCCTGCGTGACCACGGGCGCGACGGCCGCGACCGACCGGCCCTTCTCCAACCGCATGACCCGAACGCCCTGGGTGGCCCGCCCCGCCTTGCGGACCTGCGTGGCCGGCACGCGGATCACGACGCCGTCGTTGGCGATCACCAGGACGTCCTGGTCCTTGGCGATCGGAAACGCGCCCGCCAGGACGCCGACGCGCTCGGTGAGCATGGCCGTCTTGACGCCGAGGCCACCGCGGCCCTTCTTCGGATACTCCTCGAAGTCGGTCCTCTTGCCGAAGCCGTTGTTGGTGACGGTCAGCAGGCCATCGCCGTGCGCGGTGGACACCATCGCGATGACCTCGTCCTTGGGCCGCAGCCGCATGCCGATCACGCCGGCGGTCGAGCGGCCCATCTGCCGGACGCTCCCCTCGCCGAAGCGGATGGCCTGCCCGAGCTTCGACACCAGGATGATGTCGTCATTGCCGTCGGTGAGGAGCGTGCCGATGAGCTCGTCGCCGGGCTTGAGGTTGATCGCGGCCAGGCCGGAGCGCGCGGAGTCGTACTCGCCGAGCGCGGTCTTCTTGATGTGGCCCTTCCTGGTCGCGAAGACGAGGTTCTTGGCCTCGCCGTAGGTCTTGAGGTCGATGATCGAGGCGATGTGCTCGTCGGGGCCGAAGCCCATGCCGGGGACGTTCGCCACGTAGACGCCGCGACCCGTCCGGGAGGCCTCGGGCACCTCGTGCACCTTCGTCCGGTAGACCTTGCCGCGGTTGGTGAACACCAGCAGCCAGTGGTGGGTGGTCGTGGTGAAGACCTGGCTGATGATGTCGTCCACCTTCAGGTTGGCCCCGATCACGCCGCGACCGCCGCGGCCCTGGCTCCGGTACGTCTCCACCGGCAGACGCTTCACGTAGCCGTCGCGCGTCACGGTGAGGATGACGTCGGTCTCCTGGATCAGGTCCTCGACGTCCAGCTCGCCGCCGGCGTCGTCGCGGATCTCGGTCCTGCGCGGGTTCGCGTGCTTCTTGCGGATCTCGGCGAGCTCGTCCTTGACGACGGCGAGGAGCTTCTTGGGGTCCTTCAACAGGGCCTTGAGCCGGCGGATGGTGGCCAGCAACTCCTTGTGCTCGTCCTCCAGCTCCTTCCGCGACAGGCGGGTCAGGCGCTTGAGCGGCATGTCCAGGATGTGGTTCGCCTGGATCTCCGAGAGCTTGAACCGCTCCATCAGCTTGGTCCTGGCCGCCTCGGTGTCGGCGGAGGCCCGGATGATCTTGATGACCTCGTCGATGTGCTCGAGGGCGATCAGCAGGCCCTGGACGATGTGGTCGCGATCCTCGGCTTGACGAAGCTCGAACCGGGTCCGTCGGGTGACGACGTCGACCTGGTGGTTCAGGTAGTGCTGGAGCGCCTCCTTCAGGTTCAGCGTCCGCGGGACGCCGTCGACCAGCGCCAGCGTGTTCACGCCGAAGGACTCCTGCATCTGCGTGTGCTTGTACAGCTGGTTGAGGACGATGTGCGGGTTGGCACCGCGGCGGAGGTCGATCACCAGCCGCATGCCGCCGCGGCCACTCGACTCGTCCTTGAGGTTGGCGATGTCCTTGATGCGGCCCTCGCGGTAGAGCTGCGCGATCTTCTCGGACAGGCGCGCCTTGTTGACCATGTACGGCAGCTCGGTGACGACCAGGCGGGTCCGGTTCTGCGGAGCCTCCTCGATCGTCACGCGGGAGCGCATGCGGATCGAGCCGCGCCCGGTCTCATACGCCTCCTTGATCCCGTCGCGTCCCATGATGAGGCCCGCGGTGGGAAAGTCAGGTCCCTTGACGATCTTCATCAGCTTGGCGACCGTGATGCCCGGGTCGTCGGCGACGGCCATCACCGCGTCGACGACCTCGCCCAGGTTGTGTGGCGGGATGTTGGTGGCCATCCCGACTGCGATGCCCGACGAGCCGTTGACCAGCAGGTTCGGGAAGCGGGACGGCAGGACGACGGGCTCGCTCTCGTAGCCGTCGAAGTTGGGGATGAAGTCGACGGTCTCCTTCGCGATGTCGCGGAGCATCTCCATCGCAATCGGGGCGAGCCGTGCTTCTGTGTTGTGGCTGACGAAACCGTTGGTGATGAAGGAGTGGTCATCGGAGTCCACCCGCAGCGAGTAGACGGGACGCTCCCCGGCGTCCTCGACCTCGCGGACCTCGGCGAAGTAGCACATCCCATCGACGAGGGGCTCGATGACGGCTCGGACCTCGTCGCTCGCGATCCGGGACAGGATCTCCTGTCCGTCGCGCTCCCAGCGCTCGACGCGGTCCACGTTGTGGCGGCCCAGCCAGTCGCGGTCGGCCCAACGGCCGCCGGCTTCCGCCCGGATGTACTCCGCGACGAAGGGAACGTGATCGGAGGAGAGCGCTGAGCTCCGTTCCGGAACGTCCGCGAGCTCAGCCTCGAGCTTGCGCTGCTTCCGCCCCAGGAAGCCGACGTTCCGTGAGAAGAGGCGCGCGTCGCGCCGATTGGTGATGACGACCTTCCATTCGCCCTTCGCGTAACGGCACAGACGCGAGACGATGCCGAACTCCAGAAGCATCTGCTGCACATCGCGTGCGAGTCCCTCGCTGTACGTCGAGTACGAGATCTGGATCGTGGCGCGTGGCAAGAGGGACGAAGAGCCATCACCCTCAAAGAGGGCTTGCAGGAACCGCTTCCTGAAGGCCGCATTCGCAGTCCACACGAACGACGGCACCCGCTTGCCCGCGCTCCGGACGCCCATCAGCTCGCCGAGCGGGCTCGCCGCGAATGTCGCCAGGTCCTGAACGTCCAGCTCGTGGAGGACGCTTCCCGATCGAATGACCCGCGAGGAGATATACCGGGGGCCTCCGACCACTCGGTCGTACGCGGAGTGCACCCGAGAGAAGAAGTCGGCGTCGACGTTGTTGAACCCCGCCCGCGAACCGGACGCCCATCCCTCTGCCACGAAGGCTCCGGTCAGGAGGGCGAGGGCCTCCTCGTCGACCGACAGCTCGCCGAGCTCGGCGGGAGGCGTGCGCAGCATCGCGACCCGGTCCGACGGCCGCACCTCGTCGAGGCGCTTCCATAGCAAGAGCGGGACACCGAGGACGTCCTCGAGGCAGAGGACGGGGTGGTTGTGTGTTCCGGTGATCTCGTATCCCTCGCGTGTGGAGACCCGCAGCGTCGGGTGGACTCCCGAGTGGAAGAGCTTGGTCGCGAGAACCGGGTCGCCACGGTGGTTGAGCACCTTCAGAGCGACGTCGGTGTCGGAATTCGGGGTTGCCCCGGGTGCGAGGTCGCGAATCCGAACCATGCCCTCGGGGAGGCGAACGAGCGATTCTCCGCTGATGCAGTAGCGCATGGCCGCTGGCGGATCGCCGTCGACGGAGCCGAAGTTTCCCTGCGGATCGACGAGCGGGTTCCGCATCGAGAAGTCCTGCGCCATTCGGACGAGCGCGTCGTAGATCGGCGCGTCGCCGTGCGGGTGGTACTTCTTCATCACGTCGCCCACGACCGATGCGCACTTCCGCCGGGGCTGGTCGGCGCGGAGGCCGCCCTCGAGCATCGCGTACAGGATGCGGCGATGGACCGGCTTCAGGCCGTCGCGCACGTCCGGGAGGGCGCGCGCGACGATGACGGACATCGCGTAGTCGAGGAAGGATGACTGAATCTCCTCCTCGATGACGACTGGTTCGATGCGTTGGTCTTGAACGGCCACCTACCGACCCCTCCTGTGTTCCACCCCGGTCCCGGGGGCTCCTACGTGTCGACGAACGCGTACTTGGCGTTCTCCTGGATGAACTCTCGGCGCGCCTCGACGTCTTCGCCCATCAGGACGCTGAACATCCGGTCGGCGGCGGCCCCCTCCTCGACGGTGACCTGCTTGAAGACCCGCGTCTCGGGGTTCATCGTCGTGTCCCACAGCTGCTCGGGGTTCATCTCGCCGAGGCCCTTGAAGCGGCCGGCGTCGAGCTTCTTGGATCCGTTGCCGTTGGCCTTCTGGAACTCCTCGAGCGCCGCGTCGTCCAGCAGATACACGTACTTGCCGCCGTGCTTCACGCTGTACAGCGGGGGCTGCGCCACGTAGATGTGGCCCGCCTCGACGAGGTCGCGCATGTGCCGGAAGAAGAAGGTCAGCAGCAGCGTGCGGATGTGGGCGCCGTCCACGTCGGCGTCGGCCAGGATCGCCACCTTGTGGTACCGCGCCTTGCTGAGGTCGAACTCGTCGCCGATCCCCGTCCCGATCGCGCTGATGAGCGCCTGGATCTCCTGGTTCTCGAGGATCTTGTGCAGCCGCGCCTTCTCGACGTTCAGGATCTTGCCCCGGATGGGCAGGATCGCCTGGTAGGAGCGGTCGCGGGCCTCCTTGGCGCTGCCACCGGCCGACGGGCCCTCGACGATGAAGATCTCGCAGAGGGCGGGATCGGTCAGCTGGCAGTCGGCGAGCTTGCCTGGCAGGGACGACGACTCGAGCAGGCCCTTGCGACGGGTGAGGTCGCGGGCCTGGCGGGCCGCCATGCGCGCCTTGGCCGCCTGGGAGCATTTCGTGACGATCTTCTTGGCCTCGCCCGGGTGCTCCTCGAACCAGGTCATCAGCTTGTCGTTGACCGTGGTCTCGACGAAGGACCGCATCTCGGTGTTGCCGAGCTTCGTCTTGGTCTGGCCCTCGAACTGAGGTTCGCGCAGCTTCACCGAGACGATCGCGGTCATGCCCTCGCGGATGTCCTCGCCGATGAGGTTCTCTTCCTTGTCCTTGAGCAGGGCCTTGCTGCGCGCATACCGGTTGACGACGTTCGTCAACGCCTTCTTGAAGCCCTCCTCGTGCATGCCGCCTTCGTGAGTGTTAATAGTATTAGCAAAAGTGTGCAGCGATTCGGCGTAGGTCTCGTTCCATTGCATCGCCACGTCGATCTCGCTGTCCTCGCGCTTGCCCTCGAACACGATGATGTGTGGATGCAGCGCCGTCTTGCCGTGCGACAGGTGCTTCACGAAGTCCGACAGGCCGCCCGACGCCTTGTACACGGCGCGCACGGCGGGCTTCTCGCGCTCGTCCACCAGGGCGATCTCGACGCCCTTGGTGAGGAACGACGACTCCTGCAGGCGCTCCGCGAGCGTGTCCCGCTTGAACTCGGTGGTGTCGGCGAACACGTCGGGATCGGGCCAGAACGTGATGATGGTCCCGGTCTTGGTCGTTGCCTTGCCCTTGCGCAGCTTGCTCACCGGCTTGCCCTTGGCGAACTCCTGTGACCACGTGAACCCGTCGCGGGCGACCTCGACGGTGAGCTTGCTGGAGAGCGCGTTCACGACCGAAACGCCCACGCCATGAAGGCCGCCGGACACCGCGTAGGACTTGCCGTCGAACTTCCCACCGGCGTGCAGCGTGGTCAGCACGACCTCGACGGCGGGGCGCCGATCCTTGGCTCCGGGGATGGGCTGCACGGGGATGCCGCGACCGTCGTCGACGACCTGACACGACCCGTCGGGCAGCAGCCGGACAAGGATCTTCGAGCAGTACCCGGCCAGTGCCTCGTCGATCGAGTTGTCGACGACCTCGTAGACGAGGTGGTGCAGACCCCGCGGGCCGGTGCTTCCGATGTACATTCCGGGCCTGCGGCGGACCGCCTCGAGGCCCTCCAGAATCGTGATGTCGGCGGACGTATAGCTGGACTTCGTTGACTTCCTCGGCAACGCTACCTCCGTTCGCGCGCGCGAGCGCACGAGGTTTCGGGCCCGCTCACGCGGGGCCCGGACAGGGGAAATGGACTCGAAATCGAGGACACCAAAACCGTCCTATATTCTACCAATTCCCAGGCCCCGAAGACCGGCCTTTTGCCCCCGTTTCACGGGCCACGACGACCCGAACCGAGGCCACCCGATCGTCCCCCAGGACGCGGTTCGCGGCGGCCGCGATCTCCCGGTCCAGGAACCGAACCTGCGCCGCCCAGGCCGCCGACGACGCCCGAACGAGCAGCGCTCCCTGATCGTCCAGCGCCGCCGGCGCGGACTCCTCGGCGAGCCGCTCCCCCACGACCGACGCCCAGGACCGGCCCAGCACGCCGATCGCGCGCCCCGCGCGGAGCGTGGTGTCTCCCATCAGCGCATCGAGCACCGACGACAGCCCCTCGGCATCGGACGAGCGGGGCGGCTTCTTCCGGCCCCGTCTCTCAGGCGGCGTCGACACGGCCACCCTCCACTCGCCACACGGTCGCCCCTGGAGGGATCTGGGCCTCGTCGGGCACCGCGATCAGGAGCTGTCCCCTGCCGTCCAGCGAGGCCGCGAGGCGCTCGCGCCGACGGGGGTCCAGCGCCGAGAAGGGGTCATCGAGAAGCGTGAGCGGCGGCTCGCCCGCCTCGTCGCCGACGGCGGCGGCGAGCGCCAGACGAAGACACAGCGCGGCTCCCCACCCCTCTCCGTGCGACGCGAACCCGCGGGCGACGAGCCCCTGCACCGACAGGCCGAGGTCGTCACGGTGCGGACCCACCAGGGTCGTGCGGCGCACGATCTCGTCGGGGCGCCGCTCGCGGAGCCGTTCCATGAACGCCTCCTCGACCGGCTCGCCCTCCACGCTCGGACGGTACTCGACGACGAGCGTCCCCTCGTCGGACGCGTCGCCGCAGAGCGTCGCGAACTCGTCGGCGGCCCGGCCGGCCAGCCGCGCCACCGCGTCCGTGCGGGCGATCGTGAGCGCTGCGCCGGCGGCGGCCAGCTCGGCGTCCCACGCGTCGAGCTCCGGCGGAGCTCCCGCCCCTTCCCAGTCCTTCAGCAACCGGTTCCGCTGGCGCAGCGTCCGCTCGTAGGCCGTCATCAGCGACTCCTTGAGGGGCCAGAGCCCCCGCACCGCCTCGTCCATGAACCGGCGCCGGTGCTCGGGCTCGCCGATGACGACGCTCAGGTCGTCCGGGCCCGAGAAGACGGCGCGAGCCTGCCGCCGAACGTCGCGCTTGCGCCGCACCGGCGACCGGTTCACCTGTACGCGGTTCTGCCCCGTGGCACGGACCTCCACCTCGATCAGCACGCGGCCGCCCGCGCTCTCGACCTCACCGCGGAGGAACGCCGACTCGGCGCCCATGCGCACGAGCGGCAGGTCGGCGCGCACGCGAGGCGACTCGAGCGAGCACAGGTAGAACACGGCCTCGAGGAGGTTCGTCTTCCCCTGGGCGTTCGGCCCCACGACCGCCGTCAGCCCGGGGGGGAGGTGCAGTGACGTATCGGCGTGGTTGCGGAAGTCGCGCACCTCGATCCAGAGCAATCGCAACGAACCCTCCAGGCCCCAGTCGGACGCGTGGCGAGCCGGGCCGGCCGGGCCCCTCCCTGCCGGGCGCCGCTTAGCCGACGGGCGCCGGCAGCTTCACCGGCATCACGAGGTAGATGAACTGCTGGCCGTCGCCGCGGACCAACGCCGGCTTCAGCCCGTCGCGAACCTCCACCACGACCTGCTCGCCGGTCGCCGCGCTCAGACCGTCGCTCAGGTACCCGGGGTTGAAGGCGGCCACGAGGTCGTCGCCCTCGTACTTCGCCTCGACGACCTCGACCGCCCCTCCGAGATCCGGGGAGGACGACGACAGGCGCACGCCCAGCGCGTTGAACTCGAGCTTGACCGGCGAGTTCTCGCGGGCGAGCAGGCCGACGCGCCGGACCGCGTCCTGCAGCTGCTGGCGCGACACCGTCAAGCGGCTTTCGTAGTCCTCGGGCAGCAGCGAGCGATACGGGGGGAACTCGCCCTCGATCAGCCGGGACGTCATCGTCAGCGACCCGACCCGGAACGCGACCGATCCCGCGTCCAGGAACAGCTCGACCTCGCCCTTCTCCTCGCTGCTGGCCGCGCGGCCCGCCTCGGTCAGCGCGCGCTCGGGAACCAGGGCCTTGGCCTCGCCCTCGGCCGTCGCGGTCATCTCCCGGACCGCCAGGCGGTACGAGTCCGTCGCCACCATCGTGAGACCCTCGCGGCTGACCTCGAGCAGGACCCCGGTCAGCAACGGGCGGGCCTCGTCGCGCGAGGCGGCGCGCGCCACCTGGCCGACCGCTTCGCCGAACGCGCCCGCCTCGACCGTGACCCTCGTCCCGCCGGCCTCCTGCAGCATCGGGAAGTCCTCGGCCGGCAGGCACCGGATCGTGCCCTCGTAGTTCGAGCAGACCACCTTGGCCTGGCCGCCGTCGGCCTGGAACTCGACGGGCGCCGCCTCGAAGCTCTTCACCATGTCGGCGATGAGGCGCGCCGGCACCAGCGCCACGCCCTCCTCCACCACCTGGACCGGCAGGCGCTGTTGCACGGACACCTCGAGGTCCGTGGCGGCCAGCATGAGCTCGCTCCCGGCGGCGTTCATCAGGACTCCCGACAAGGCCGGGATCCCGGGGCGAGCGGAGACGGCTCGCTGCACAACCTGGAGCGCCTCGGAGAGCTCGTCTCGATCGCACTTGAACTTCACAGGACACCTCCCGCGCCTCTGATGTCTGGACTCTTTCTTAACCCGTAGTAGTAGGGCGTGTGGAAACGTGGATAACCCGACGTCTGCCCAGCGTAACCGGCAGGAACGACACGTGTGCGTTGGGGACGGCGTGGGGCTCGTTGTGCACCGGAGACGCCGCCGCGGCCGGAACGCAGAACAACCCACCGGATCCCCGCTCCGTAATCCCCAGGAATCGGCCGGTGATTCACACGCGGCTCCTGGCCCGGATCTTCTTCGTCAGCTCCTGCACCTGCCGGTACGTGCTGCCGCGGGCCGGCATCAGGGCCTCGATCTTCTTGATGCCGTGCAGCGCGGTGGTGTGGTCGCGGTTGAAGTACTCCCCGATCTTGATGAGCGACAGTCCCGTCAGCTCGCGAAGGAGGTACATCGAGACGTGTCGCGCGGTCGTCAGGGGCCGCGACCGGCTCTTCGACAGCAGGTCTTCCTGGTCGAGGCCGAAGTACGATGCGGTCTCCTCCAGGATGAGCGGCGCGGTGATCTCCCGTCCCGAGTCCGGGAGCAGGTCCTCGAGGGCGCGCTCGGCGAGCGGCAGGTCCACGGGCTGGTGCGACAGCGACGCGAACGCGGCCACGCGGAGCAGGGCGCCCTCGAGCTCCCGGATGTTGGAGTCGAACCGGGTCGCGATGTAGAGCTGCACGTCCTCGGGAACGACCAGTCGGTCGCGCAGGGCCTTGAGCTGGAGGATCGCCACCCGCGTCTCCAGGTCCGGCGGCTGGATGTCGACGACCAGCCCCGAGCGGAAGCGGCTGCGGAGCCGCTCCTCGATCCCCCCCAGCTCCTGCGGCGGGCGGTCGGACGCGATCACGATCTGTCGTTCGTGCTGGTGCAGGTGATTGAACGTGTGGAAGAACTCGGTCTGCGTCTCCTCGGCCCGGGCCAGGAACTGGACGTCGTCCAGCAGCAGGACGTCGATGTCGCGGTACTGGCGCTGGAAGAGATAGCCGCGGCGCTCGCGAACGGCGCGGATGAACTCCGTCATGAAGCTCTCGCTGGTGACGTAGCGCACGCGCACGCGTGGATTCAGCCGCGTCATGTGCTGCCCGATGGCGAAGAGCAGGTGGGTCTTGCCGAGTCCGACGCCGCCGTAGAAGAACAGTGGGTTGTACACACGCGAGGGCGGTGCCTCGGCGATCGCCATCGCGGCCGCGTGGGCGAACTTGTTGCTCGGTCCCGGCACGAACGCGTCGAACGTGTAGCGATCGGGGAACGCGGTCGGCGGCTCGAGTGCGTCGTCCAGCGTGGTCTGGGCAGGATCCGGCTCGCGGGGAGTCCTCCGCCCCCGCCGACGTTCGGTGCCGGCCGCGGGTGGCGTGGTCGCCCCCGGACCGCCCTCGGCGTCCGCGGAGGGCGCGACGTGGACGTGCACGGCGGCGTGGGGGCCGATGACGGTCCGCGCCGAGCTGGTGAGGACGTCCATGTAGTGCGTCACCAACCAGTTCCGTACGTAGTCGCTGGGCGCCTCCAGCTGCAGGACCGTGCCGTCGATGGCCCTCGCCTCGACGCCCGCGAACCACATCCGGTACGAGCCGTCAGACAGGTCCGGTTTGACCAGGTCCTGCACGGCTTCCCAGACTTCCGTGGGGCTCCCGGGAGCCTCGGGGGACTGCTCAGCAAGCGGTAATGTCATTGTCCACAGACTCTTTCCACAGTTGTGGAAAATCCTTTCGGGGAAGGCGCCGGCGCGGGGAGGATGGGGTCCGGAGCGCGGCGGATTATAGCGCCGGTGCTCAGCGGAGGCTTGCTCACAACGAGGGTCTTGGCGACCTTTTTCCACCGGCGGCCGGTATTCGCGGCCGCTCACCGGCCGCAGCCAGCCCGTATACTCGGGCCCGCACGTGACGCCGCTACTCCACATTCGAGGAACGCATCATGAAGAAGACGTTTCAGCCCAACAACCGGAGGCGCAAGAAGACCCATGGCTTTCGTCTCCGGATGCGCACGCGAGCCGGCCGCAGACTGCTGGCCCGACGCAGAGCCAAGGGCCGCGCACGGCTGGCTGCCTGACCGGTGGCGCCGAGCGGGCGCCCAGGGCGGCTTCGGAGAGGATCCGACGTGCGTGGCGTCATTCGAAGTGGCCGGCGTGCCACCGGGAAGCTGATGGTAGTGTACGTCGTCCCGGGTGACCGACTGACGCGCGCGGCGTTCGTGTGCGGTCGCCGCGTTGGAGGGGCTGTGGTTCGCAACCGGGGGCGGCGGCTCCTTCGAGAGGCGTGGCGGCGCGTCGAGACCCGGGCACAGGGCCCGTTTGATGTGGTATTCGTTGCGCGACCGGAGATCCACGGGGCGAAGACGCCGGATGTCGAAGCCGATATGGATCGCGCCTTGGTGGCGGTAGGAGTGACGACGACATGAGTCGGAAAGGGCCGCTCTGGGCGCTGGGAACGCCTGTCCGTCTGACGCTGCTTGGACTGATTGGCCTCTACCGGGTCTCGATCGGCCAGCTGACAGGCGGCCGATGCCGTTTCCATCCATCCTGCTCGGCCTACGCGTGGCAGGCCGTCGCCGATCTCGGGGCCGTGCGGGGCGGGGCGCTCGCCGTCTGGCGGGTCCTTCGGTGCGGGCCCTGGGCATCCGGCGGGGTGGACTACCCGCCCAAGTATGAGGACGTCACACACATCATGCGCGGTCGCGACGGCGAGTATGATGCCGTCATACAGCTGGGCCGGCGGACGGTCCCCCACCGCGACGGGGCCACGGCCTGATGCTCCACTCCATCGAGGCCGTCGTCGTCGTCCAGGCGCTGCTGAACGGGATCGGGTGGCTCCTGTCCCGCGTCTTCGACGTGGTCGCGAACTACGGTCTGACGATCGTCGTGTTCACGATCGCGATCAGGGTGGTGCTGCTCCCCCTGAACATCAAGCAGGTCAGGTCGATGCAGGCCTCCCAGGCGCTCCAGCCCAAGATCAAGGAGATCCAGCGCAAGTACAAGAGCGACCGCGTGAAGATGAGCGAAGAGGTCAACAAGGTCTACAAGGAGCACGGAGTGAGCCCCTTCGGGGGCTGCTTCCCGTTGATCGCCCAACTCCCGGTGCTCTTCGCCCTCTACGCCGTGCTCCGCGTCCCGAGCGGGGTCCAGCACGTCCCCGCCGACAGCTCCCTCCACCACGCGATCGTCCAGCAGACGGACGCCGTGAAGCTGGGGGGCGCCAACCTACTGTGCTCCGCCCGTCAGGCGGGGACGACCGAGAAGCTTCCGCCAAGCACCACGGGAATCAAGGAGCTGGATTGCGGCGCCAGCGGCGCGGACAAGGTCACGTTCTACGTGCTGATCGCGTTCATGATCGGCACGACCTACTACCAACAAAGACAGATGCTGAAAGCGTCGCCGGGCGGCGCAACCCAGCAGCAACAGACGCTGACCTACCTGATGCCTGTCATGTTCGGCTTCTTCGGTTTCACGTTTCCCGCGGGGCTGGTCCTCTATTGGACGACCACGAACCTGATCCAGATAGGGATCCAGCACTTCCTCCGAAGAAGCAACAAGGGCCAGTTGCCTCCGGCGAAGCCGGCGGAGGCTCCTCCCAAGCCGAAGGCCGGCCCCAGCGGAGATGGTGCGCGCCGGGTTCGGCGGCTCGAGGGCCGGCCTGCCTCACAGACTCGGCGCAAGCCTCCGAGCTCATCCACCAAGAGGTCCGGCAATGCAGGAAGTCGAAAAAAGCGCCCCAACCGTTGAGGAGGCTCTCGAGGCCGCCCTTTCCGAGCTCGGAGTAACCGAGCAGGAGGCGGACGTCGAGATCGTCCAGGAGCCTCGTTCCGGCTTCCTGGGGATCGCCGGCCAGGAGGCCATGGTCCGAGTTCGACTACGAGCCAGTGGACCCCCAACCGACGAGGCACTGGACGAGCAGGCGGAGATCGCCGCCGACTTCCTGGAGGGCCTGGTCGAGGCCATGGGAATCGCCGGCGAGGTGGACGTGAGCGACGTGGACGGCGTGACCTACGTGGAGGTCTGGGCGGATGACGACCCGGACGCACTGGGGCTGCTCATCGGCAAGCGCGGGAACACCCTGGAGTCGATTCAGGAACTCGTCCGCATCGTGGTCCATCGCGTCACCGGCGAGCGATGCTCGGTGCTCGTCGACGTGGAGGACTACCGCAAGCGACGCAGGGCGCACGTCCTGCAGCGGGCCCGGGACGCGGCACGGCGGGTGGAGAAGAGCGGCCGGCAGGAGGCCCTCGAGCCGATGAGTGCATACGAGCGCAAGCTCGTGCACGACGCCGTGGCCGAGATGGGTGGCCTGCAAACCGCCAGCGAGGGCGAGGATCCCGAGCGGCGGGTCGTGATCCGGCGGGGCTGAAGCCCCCGCGCTCTCCCAGGACTCTGCTCCCAGCAGCCCGATCGGCGTACCCTGTTTCACGTGAAACTTGACCCTGAGGCCGTCCTCGCCTCGCTGGACGACGTTCGCATCGATCGCCTGCGCAGCTTCGCCGCGATGCTGGCCGGCCAGGGAGCCGACCTCGGATTGGTGTCGCCGGCCGACCGAGGCCGCGTGTGGGAGCGTCACGTGCTCGACTCGCTCCGCGTCCTCGCCTGCCTTCGGCCCTTGGATCGTTCGCTCGCCGACGTCGGCTCGGGAGGGGGGCTGCCGGGGATCCCGCTCGCGGTGGCGCGCCCGGAGGTCTCCGTCACGCTCATCGAGAGCAGGGGAGGGCGCGTGGCCTTTCTGGAGAAGGCGGCCCAGGACCTGGCCCTCCGGAACGTCCGGGTGGTCCATGCCCGCGCGGAGGACCTGTCCGAGCGCTTCGACGTGTGCACGGCCCGGGCCCTGGCCGGCCCATTGGACAGCTGGCGGATCGCCCACCCACTCCTCGGTCGCGAAGGCAGGCTCGTCTACTTCGCGGGCAGGTCTTTCGGACAATCGGAGCGTGACGAGATCACCGCCCAGGGTGTCACGTGGAATATTTGTCCAACCGCACTCTTCCCCGGGTCGGGATCCCTCGTTATCATGCAGTTCGGCTGATGATCGCTTTCCCCACCCATCGCACCCGTCATTCACTCCTCGTCCGCCCGGGGCCGAGGTCGCGTTGGTGGTCCGATGACCGCTCCCGCCCGATCCTGACCCCGAAAGGACCGACGCCTTGGACGTGCTAGCGACCGAGTCTCAGGAGCGACCGCCGGACTCGCGGTCCTCCGGGCGAGCCAGGATGATCGCCATCGCCAACCAGAAGGGCGGCGTCGGCAAGACGACCACGGCGGTCAACCTCGGGGCGGCTCTTGCGGGTCTGGGCCAGACCGTCCTGGTCGTGGACCTCGATCCGCAGGGCAACGCCTCGACCGGCCTCGGCATCGACCACGCGGCTCGGACGATCACGACCTACAACGTCATCATGGCCGGCGCCGAGATCCGCGAGGCGATCCAGGAGACAGAGGTTCCGGGCCTCTCGGCGATCCCTTCGACGATCGACCTGGCCGGCGCCGAGATCGAACTGGTGAGCCAGTTTTCACGTGAAAACCGGCTGCGGAAGGCCCTCGAGTCGATACAGGACGACTACGACTTCGTCCTCCTCGACTGTCCGCCGTCGCTCGGTCTGCTGACCGTCAACGCGCTGACCGCGGCCGACGAGCTGATCGTCCCGATCCAGTGCGAGTACTACGCCCTGGAGGGGCTGGGACAGCTGCTCAAGAACGTTCGCCTGGTGCAGCAGAACGTGAACCCCGGGCTTCGCCTGTCCGGCATCGTGATGACGATGTTCGATGCCAGGACCAAGCTCGCGGATCAGGTCATCGACGAGGTGCGCGCCTACTTCGGCACGCGAGTGTATGACACCGTCATACCGAGGACCGTTCGCCTGTCGGAGGCCCCCGGCTTCGGGAAGCCGATCAGCCTCTACGACCCGTCGTCGAAGGGCGCCATGGCCTATCGGTGGCTCGCCGAGGAGGTCGTCGAGCGCCCGGTGGACGAGTCCCCCTGGACGCCGAAGCCGTGAGCCCGGCGAAAGGCTTCACGCACGATGAACCTGCCACCGACGACCCTTCTCAAGGAGGCGATGACTCGTGAAACGCGGCGGCCTGGGCCGCGGTCTCTCGGCGCTGATCCCCGGCGCGTCGCAGGAAGGCGGCTTGCTGGAGATCCCCGTCGCGGCCGTGAGTCCGAACCCGCGTCAGCCGCGGATGGAGTTCGCCGAGGAGGCGCTCGCCGCGTTGGCGCGCTCGATCAGAGAGGTCGGCGTGCTGCAGCCGATCGTCGTGCGCGTGCGCGAAGACGGGTACGAGCTGGTGGCGGGGGAGCGGCGGCTGCGCGCCGCGCGCCTGGCAGGCCTGGCGACGGTCCCCGCGATCGTCCGCGACACGGACGACACCGACGCGCTCCGCGAGGCGCTGATCGAGAACATCCACCGGGAGGATCTCTCTCCGCTCGAGCTCGCCGCCGCATACCAGGAGCTGCTGGAGGAGCTGGGAACGACGCAGGAGGAGGTCGCCGAGCGTCTGGGCTGCTCGCGCTCGCAGGTCGCCAACACGATCCGGCTGCTCTCGCTGCCCGGCGACGTGCAGCAGCTGCTCGCGGAGGGCAGGCTGCAGGCGGGGCACGCACGTGCGCTGCTCGGGTTGCCCGACGACGAGGCGCGATCGGCGGTCGCCCTTCGCGTGGCGGCGGAGGGTCTCTCGGTGCGGCAGGTGGAAGACCTGGTCAGGAGCTATGCGGACCATCCCGCGAGCACGCTCGCGGAGCGTTCCCGTCCGGCGCCGGCAGCCCCGAAATCGGCGGAGACCGCGGTGGCGGAGGTGGAGGAGATCCTCTCCGAACAGCTCGCCACCCGCGTCCAGGTGCTGATGGGCCGCCGGAAGGGGAAGATCATCGTGGAGTTCGGCTCCCGCGAGGATCTGGATCGCATCGTCTCCGAGATCGTCGGCTCGGGTCCGGGCCTCGCTCCCGAGTGAACGAAACCTCGAAGGATTCTGGGCGCGCGGAGCGCCTGCGCGCGGTCAAGGCGGTCGCCCTCGGTTTGGCGCTCGGGCTCGCTGCTCGCCCGCTGGGCGTCCGGCGCGAGCCGCGTATGACAGACTCATACATCGCGGCGCAGAGAGAGGTACCGGCGCTCGTTACGCCCCGCCGTCGGTGCGCTCGGCCGGCGCGCAAGAAGCGCTCGATGCCGCGCACGATGGCGGCGGCGATCGGCTGCGTGAGCGTCCCGGCGCGAAGGAGCTTCTCCTCCGTCGGGTTCGTCACGAAACACGGCTCGATGCGCACGGCGGGCATGCGCGTTTCCCGCAGCAGCGGCAGCCACTTGGGATGGGTCCTGCCGTCCTTCAGTCCGGCGCTGCCGACGAGCTCCTCCTGGATCAGCTCCGCCAGGCGCCGGCCCGATTCGGAGACCCAACCCTCACGCCCGCAGTAGAAGACGGTCGTCCCCTCGGCGAGCGGATCGCCGTGCGCGTTCAGGTGCAGGCTGATCAGCAGGTCGGCGCCCGCCCCGTTGGCGGTGCGCGCCCGCTCGCTCTCGCTCGGGTTCTCTCCGGCAGCAGGAAGCAGCACCGGATGCGCGCCGCGCTCGGTCAGCATCGCCGCCACGGCGGAGGCCAGCACCGGCGTGACCGCACCCTCGTCCAGCCCCGACGGCCCCCGCTGGCCGGGATCGCCCGGCCCGTGCCCGGCGTCCACGGCGACGCGGGCACCCCGGAGGCTGGCCTCGCCGCGCATGGCCTCGCGCTCGAGCACCGTGGACAGGCCCGGCCCGGGGCCGACCGGCCGCAGACGGATCAGCGCCTGCTGGGTCGTGGCCCCCACGATCCCATCGACGGGGAGGCCGACGTTTCGCTGGAACTCGCGGATGGCGTGGTCGGCGCGGGGGCCGAGGATGCCGTCTTCGCGCCCGGCGTTGAATCCCAGCAGGTTCAGCCTGCCCTGGAGCTGGCGGACGTCGTCGCCGCGGGCGAACGGGTATCGGAGATAGAGGACGCGATCGCCGAGCGTGTACCCGGCCTCCACCAGCTCGGCCCACGTCACGGTGTCGACGTTGCCGTCCACGATGACGTGGCGTGCCTGCTGGAATCCACGGATCGCGGCTTCGGTCGCGGGACCGAACTCGCCGGGCCGGTCGGGGTCGGTTCGGTAACCCAGGGCGCTCAGCCGGCTCTGGACGTCGTGGACGTCCTCGCCCCGTGAGCCGCGCGCCATCGTCTCCATAGACCTATTGTCCGGCGCGGGAGGGGGGTTCGACCGGCGAGGTGGTGGCCGGCGTCAGGCCGCGACGTGCGCCTGGATCTCCTTGAGGATGGCGTCCTTGCCGCGGGCCCCGACCACGCGGGCGACAGCCTCACCGTCCTTGAACAGCATGATCGTCGGGATGCTCATGACCTGGTACTTCTGCGCCACGGCCGGGCTCTCGTCCACGTTGAGCTTGACGACCTTCAACGCGCCGGCATGGTCGCGGGCGATCTCCTCGACGATCGGGGAGACGATGTGACACGGCACGCACCACTCGGCCCAGAAGTCCACGAGTACGGGGAGCTCGCCTCCCAAGACCGCGGACTCGAAATCGTCGTCGCTCACGTGCATTCACTGAATCGGACACTTCCAGCCTCCTTGGCCGGGCGCGGCAACGGGCCGCGCCTGCGGCACATTTCTGGGAACGTCGACCTCTGCGTACTCTATTCCCAGGTCGGGCCCGGTCCCAACGCGGTTCAGCCCGCGTGCGCCTCCAGGAAGCGCTCGGCATCGATCGCGGCCTGGCACCCCATGCCGGCGGCCGTGATGGCCTGCCGGTACACGTGGTCGACGACATCGCCCGCGGCGAAGACGCCCTCGACGCCCGTGCGGGTCGTCGGTTCCTCGACGCGGATGTAGCCGTGGTCGAGCTCGAGCTGGTCCTGGAAGAGCTGCGTGTTGGGGGTGTGGCCGATCGCCACGAACACGCCGCCCACGGCCAGGTCCCGCGTCGCGCCGGTCGCCACGTCGCGGAGCCTCACGGCCGTCACGCTGTCCTCGCCCAGCACCTCCTGCACCTCGGCGTTCCAGGCGAAGTCGATCTTCTCGTTGGCCATGGCCCGGTCCTGCATGATCTTCGACGCGCGCAGCTCGGCACGACGGTGCACGATCGTGACCTTGGTCGCGAAGCGAGTCAGGAACAGCGCCTCCTCGACGCGCCGAGTCGCCCCCGCCCACCACGGCGAGCTCCTGGCCCCGGAAGAAGAAGCCGTCGCAGGTGGCACAGCTCGAGACGCCGCGACCGCGAAGCGTCGTCTCGCCGGGAACGTCGAGCCAGCGTGCCGAGGCCCCGGTCGCGACGATCAGGGTGCCGGCGCGCCACTCCTCGTCCCCGGACCAGACGCCGAACGGCCGCGACGACAGGTCCACGCGCGTTGCCGCCTGGTGCAGCAGGTCGGCCTCGAACCGCGCGGCCTGCTTCTCCATCCGCTCCATCAGCTCGGGCCCCAGCACCGCGTCGGGAAAGCCCGGGTAGTTCTCGACCTCGGTGGTCAGCATGAGCTGGCCGCCGGCGTCGACACCTTTCAGGACCAGGGGTTTCAGGTTGGCGCGGGCCGCGTACAGCGCGGCGGTCAGGCCCGCCGGACCCGACCCCAGGATGACGACGTCCCGTTCTTCCACGTTGCTCATTCTATGGGTCGGGAACGCCGAGCCCGGGGCGCCTTGTTCCCGCGGTCAGGGCCCGGCGTTGCTCGCCTGCGCCGTGTACAGCACCGAGCACGTCTCGCGGTCGGTCACGATCACCCGCACGACACGCTGGGTCGGCGGGCCGCTGTGCGTGACGGCCACGAACGCCGGTCGACCATCGAAGCGGGCAAGCACGACCGACACGAGGCTCTCTCCATCCGCGACCTGCGGACCCGTGCAGGACTCCGCCTTCGATCGAAGCGCGAGGAGGGCGCCCTCGGGGCTGGCGCTGGGAACGGGACCCGAGCCCGGCGCAGCCCCGTCCTCGGCTCGATTCGCCTCCTCGGCGGCGAGCCGATCGATGGTGTCGCGGGAAAAGTCGGTCGAGGTCCTTCCGAGCGCGAAGTCGCGGGACTCCGCAGGGACCTCGGCTCCGCCACCCGTGGACGCGCCGCCGGCGGCCGAGGTGGCTCCGCCGCCCAGCTTGATGACGCCGGTGGCGAGCACCAAGACGATGCCGGCCGCCACCAGCCCGGCGGCCACCCCGCCGGCGACGACGCCCGAGCCGAGCCGGGCCAGGCCGCGCCGGCGAGCCGCCGCCGGCTCCATCTCCACCACGTTGCCTGCCCGGCGAACGATCGACTCGGGGTCGAGGGTTGGGGACGGGGGCTCGGGGAGCGTGGCCAGTGCGTCGATCGCCCGGCGCGCCATCTCCACGTCGTGCCGGCACGCCGCGCATCCCTGGAGGTGGGCGAGGACCTGGGCGCGCTCGTCCTGAGTGGCCGTCCCATCGGCGAACGCGGCGAGCGCCTCGTCGGGATGGTCGTCGCCGGAGGCGTGGGGAGGTCGTCGGTCGCTCATTGGGATCCCAGCTTCGACGGTCGGGCGGGCCCGGTCGGTTCCCCGGAGAGCGCCTCGCCGAGGGCGATCCGGCCCCGGTGCAGGCGGGACTTGACCGTTCCGACGGGGACGTCCAGCGCCTCGGCGATCTGGTCGTAGCCCATGTCCTGGAGGTCGTGCATGACCACCACCGCGCGAAACTCCTGAGGCACCAGCAGCAGCGCGCGCCTGACGTCGACCGCCGCCGCCGTGGCGTCGCCGTGATCCGGGGACGGCGGGGGTTCGGGCGCGTCCTCGATGCCCAGGACCTCGCGGCGCTTGCGCAGCGCGTCGTAACAGGCGTTGACCGCGATGCGGTGGAGCCAGGTCGAGAACGCGGCGTCGCCCCTGAAGTTCCGCAGGTTGCGGTAGCAGGAGACGAACGCGTCCTGCGCGGCGTCCCGGGCGTCCTCCTCGCGGCCCAGCATGCGCAGGGCCAGCCCGTACACTCGGCGCTCGTGGCGGCGCACGAGGACGGCGAACGCCGCCTGGTCCCCACGTCGCGCCGCGTCGACCAGCTCGGCATCCGGCGGGTCGGCCGCCGGCGCGGGCGTCACACGGTGCCCCGAACGGCGACGTCCGCGATGGAGGCCGCGAACTTCCCGTGGTCGGGGGCCAGGCCCGTGATCCAGACCAGCACACCGGGGGCGCGACGGGGACGAAGCGCGATCGCGGTTGTCCCCTCCGTGGCGGTGAACGCGTTGGCTCCATTCGCCGAGGCCAGCGGCGTGCCCGAGGCTTCCGGCGTGGCAAACAACTGGAACGTCCACCCGGGCAGCGACGAGGTGATGGTCACCGTGTGCACCTCGGCGCTCGAGCCGAACTCGACCCACAGCCCGAGCCCCGTCTTGAGGTTCCCGAAGGTGGCGGACTCGTAGTGGTCGGTCGTCCACGCCGTGCCGGGGTTGCCGTCGATCGCCAAGCCCACCTGGTCGGGGTGCTCGTTCCCATCGGGACCCTGGGGATCCTCGCTCCGCGCCCCCGCGAGGGGGATCGGCGCAAGGGTCGCTGCTCGCGCCGAGGTGGAAGGGACCGGAGAGGCCGCCTGAATTCCGAGGGGGCCGCCCAGGCTGAGCCGGCCGAGCGCCAGGCCGCCCGCGATCACCGCCGCGGTGACCAGGATCACGACCAGGGGGACGAGCATCCAGGCCCGGAGGGTGGATCGCCCGGCCGGCGGAGCGGGGTCGGGCGGACCGGTCGGGCGCGAGGGAGGCAGCGGTGGCCGGTCGGGCGCGCCCGTGAAGCGCTCCAGCGCCGCGCGCATCCCGTCCGCGGAGGGATAGCGGTCCTCGGGCCGAAGGGCCGTCGCCCGTTCCACGACGTGATCCATCCCCCGCGGAATCCCGGGACGGATCGCGGATGGCGGTGCGATGGTGGTGGTCAGCCGGGCCATCGCGGTGGCCAGGTCGGTCGGACCGCGGAAGGCGGGCCTGCCGGTGAGCAACTCGTAGAGGACCAGCCCGGTCGCGTAGAGGTCGGTCGCGGGGGTGACGTCGCCGCCCTGGACCTGCTCGGGGGCGACGTACCCGACGGTGCCGAGGATCTCGCCGGTGGTCTCGAGGTCGCCGCCGCCCGCAGCGGCGAGTCCGAAGTCGGTCACCTTCACCAGACCGCTGTGGGCGATCAGGATGTTTCCCGGACGGATGTCCCGGTGGATCACGCCGGCCGCGTGCGCACACGCCAGCGCCGACAGCACCCCGCTGGTGACGCCGGCAGAGGGGGAGACGTCCAGCGGGCCCTCCCGTTCGATCACGTCCCGCAGCGTCCGGCCGGGGACGTACTCCATCACGATGAACGCGTGCCCATCGTCGGTCCCGGCGTCGTAGACGCGCACGATGTTCGGGTGGGCCAGGCGGGCGGCGCCGACCGCTTCTTTCCGGAAGCGCTCCAGGAGGGCCGCGTCGGCGGCCAGGTGATCGCGCAGCACCTTGACCGCGACCGTGCGGGCGAGCACGGAGTCCTCGGCGCGCCAGACCGTCGCCATGCCTCCGGCGCCGATCTGCTCGACGAGTGTGTAGCGTCCGGCCAGCTGCCGGTCGGGAGCGACCGCCTCCATCGCCTCGGAGTCTACCGAGGGCCTACATGCTGGCCGGGGTCTCTTCCTCGGACGCGTGCACCACTTGGTACTTCTGCAAGAAGGAGACGCGGCTCACGACCAGCGTGCTCGCAGTCTCGCGAACCGTCGCCACGACGGCCCCAGACTTGGTGTCCACGGTGATCTTGAGCACCTTGGCCTTGGGATCCTCCAGGAGCGCGGCCTGCACGGCCGCGTCGTGCGCGAGCGTCAGGTTGTGCTTTTGCTTGTACGAGTCCGCGGCAGCCTGTGCGGCCGCCCCCGCCGCGCCGTGCGCGTGCACGTTCGTGATGAGGATCTGCCCGACCTCGTTGATGCCCACCGCCACGATGGCGAACGCGATCGTGGTCTTGAGGAAGAAGTTCGTGACGAATCCGCGCTCGTCCCGGTGCAGCCGGCGGAGCGCGGTCCGAATGCGGATCATTGGTTCCTCCTTCGGAGCAGTTGCGTGACCGCGGAGACCTCTTCGATGTGCAGGGCCCGGGCGATGAGGATGAAGACGACCAGGCCGGCGGCCATCCCGCCCAGCACCTGGACGAGCTGGGCACCCGGCGTGTCGGTGCCGAGCATCGCGCCCAGTCCCGCCGCGGCCAGCGCAGCGGCCAGCCCGGTGCCCGTCGCCGCCACGGCGATCCGGGACATGGACGAGCCGAGGCGTCGGCCATCGATGCTGCCGAGCCGGCTGCGGATCACCAGCAGGGCCGCGATCGTGGCGATCGTGTACGCGGTCGTCTGTCCCAAGGCAAGTCCTTTCACCCCCAGGTATCGGAAGTAAATGAAGTTGACTGCAGTCCCAAGAGCCGTCGCCCCCAAATTGATCAGGGCGGGAGTCCGGGTGTCCTGCATGGCGTAGAAGCCCCGCAGGAGGAGCTGAAAAAGGGAGAAAGAGAGCAAGCCGGTCGCGAAGAACACCAGCGTCCCCGAAACGAGGTCGGCCCCCGCCGCCGTCGTGCGCCCGTGTTGGAGCAGCAGGCGGATGACCGGCGAGGCCAGCGCGATGTAGCCGGCGGCGGCGGGGAGCGCGACGAGCGCCGTGATCCGGAGCCCCAGCGAGAGGAGCGAGCGGTATCCGGGCACGTCGCGAGCGACCCACCGAGACGACAGGGACGGCAGGAGCGCGGTGAAGACGGACACGGCGAAGATGGCGTGGGGGAGCTGGAAGAAGATGTACGCGTACGAGTAGGCGGTATAGCCGCCCTGCGCCCGGTTCGCCAGCATGATGACGACGATGTAGCCGAGCTGGTTCACCAGGACGTAGAAGAAGAGCCAGCCCGAGAGCCGGACGATGCGCCGCAGCGCTCCGTCATGGATGTCGAGGACGAAGTGCCACCGGAATCCGGTGCGTCGCAACGACGGCCAGAGCGCGACGGTCATGGCGATGACCCCGAGGGTGGTCCCGACGGCGAGCACCCATCGCTCGGTAGTGGTGATGTCGGCCACGTCGGGGTGCGTTCCGTGCGCGAGCGCCGCGTACGTCAGCATGGTGGCGATCACCGTGAGGTTGTTGAGGATGGGGGCGAACATGGGGACCGCGAACCGCCGTTGCGCGTTCAGGAGTCCGGTCGCAACGGCTCCCCACCCGTAGAAGACGACCTGCGGCATGAAGATCACCAGGAAGAACGTCGCGAGGGTCCGGTACTGCGCCAGATCCGGGCCGCCCCGACCGATGGTGTAGGCGCGGATCACCAGGCTCGAGAAGGCCATGATCAGGACGCACGCCGCCGACAGGATCAGCACGGCGAACGTCATCACGGCGCGCGCCGAGTGCCAGGCTTCGTCCCTGCTCCGCGTCTCCAGCCACTCGACGAACACGGGCACGAACACCGCCGAGAGAATGCCGCCGAGGACGAGGTCGTAGACGATGTTCGGCGTGGTGTTGGCGACGTTGTACGCGTCGGACAGGCTCGTGATCCCCAGGGCGTAGGCGATCGCGAACACTCGGAGGAGACCGGTGACACGGGAGAGTCCCGTGCCGACCGACATCACTGCGGTTCGGCGGACGAGCTTCCCGGTTTCGTCGCTCACGAGGCTCCTCGGGGAAGGAACCTCCGGCCCCACCACGCGAGCAGGAACAGGAGCGCGCCCGCGGTCACGAACAGCGCCACCCGGTTGAACGCCGTCGAGCGCACGATCATCTGCGACTGGGCGATGAGGCCGCCCTCCGGGGCGAGGATCTGCACGGTCATCGGGAATCGGCCGGTGGTCTGTGCCTGGACCGTCATCTGGACCAGGCGGGACTCGCCGGGCCGAAGGACGACCGTCGTGCGGTCACCCTCGGGCAACGTCAGCTGACCGTGCGGGATGAGCTTGACGACCACCTTCATCGCGTACGCTGCGTCGTTCGTCACGGTGAACCGGACCGTCCCGCGCAGGGACGTGAGCGTCACCAGCTGCCCGGACGGCGGCGGGCGCACCCCTCGGAACACCAGCCGGACGGTGTTGTTCACGTAGGCGAGGAACTCCTCGCCGGTGGGCACGCTGCGCACGGCCGCGCCGCCGATGGACAGCAACAGGTCGTCGCCCAGCCGCTGGCCGAGCGCGTCGGCCCCGTGCACCGCCGAGCGAAATCGCGTGAGCGCGTCGCGTCCGGTGTCGAACCTCTCCGCGTAGCCGGCCGGGAACGCCGGGGTCGGTCTGCGAGGAGAGGCGCGTGGCGGCGTCGTCCTCGGGGACGGTGTGGACGAGGCCGGTGGGGGTCATCGGCCTGAGCCACGGCGAAGCTGCGATCAGGCGGGCGAAGTCCCGCAGGAAGCCGGGATCGGCCGAGAGGCGCTCCGGGAACAGGACGGCGGCCCCACGGTGGGGTGTGCCCGGCGTCTCGAGGTAGATGGTGGCCAGCTCTCCCGCGGCGATGCGGGCCGCGAGTGCCGATCGATCCGGAGACGCCCTGGTGGGCACCCCGATCCACGTCTGGATGTCCGCGGCGAGCTCCGGGTCGGGGGTGACGGCGGCTATGGTGCGCGATCCGGCGGTGACCGTCGCCAGCGGAGGCGGGCTGAACTTGAGGCCGGACGGAGGAGGGACCCTGCCGCCGTCCAGCAGGAGGATCCGGCCACCGCCGCGTGCCACCCTCGCGGCCGAGGCGGGCTCGATCTGCGAGAACGGCGGACGCACCACGGTCGTCGAGGGTGTGACGTGCAGGGCCTCGGCCACCGCGCGCCGGCCCCGCTGCGTCAGCGGCCCGATCTGATCACCCAGGCCCGCGTGGGCCAGCGCGGGCAGGCTGGGGTCGCCGTACGGCAGCGCGACGACCTCGGTCGCCTTGCGCGCCGCCACCTGGCGGATGTCGTCGAGCACCCGCGCCGCGTCGGCGGCCCCGCCCTGACCAGGCGGGACGACGCGTACCCTCTGGCCGTCGTGCACGCGGTACCCGTTGGCCATCGCGGTCAGCTCCTCGGTGAGCACAGGGGACACCGCCACCGCCACGGCGGGGGGCCCGGCGGCGATCGCCTGCACCGTGCGGGTGAGCCGTCCGTCCGGCGCGATGTCGTCCTCGATGGGGCCCGACCGCATCGTTCCGTCGGGCAGCAGCTGAAGGGGCTCCCACAGGACCCAGGTCGTGCCGAGCGCGATCGGCAGCTTCGGCGCCTCCGTGAGGAACACCATCGGCGTGCGGAGCGTGGCGACCGGCTGGAGCGAGGAGAGAAGGTCGACGCGGACCGGGTAGAGGGCGGTGATGCTGAGCGCGTCCAGGGACTGCCGCAGATGGAACGTGGCGGATGCGGCCGGTGCGATGGTGCCCGGCTCGGGAAAGGGGAACGAGACGACGGCCGTGCGCGGCTGCGTCGACCGCATGGCCGTCGCGTACTCGCCGCGAGAGATCGTCGGCGTCTCGACGGTGAGCGTCAAGGAGAGGTCGGCGAGCGGCGTGTCGCTCGTGTTGGTCACCCGAAGACGCATGTCGAGGGGCCGTCCCGGCCCGTTCCACGCGGACTGCTGGAGCAGCGTCAGCGAGGCTCGCGCGGCGGTGTCAGCCGAAGCCGGCCACACGCCGAACAGGACGAGCAGGACGGGGATGAGCAGGAGGAGGCGTCGCATCTGACCCAGGCCGCATTGTAGGCCGGAGAGGGTGCGGGACGGCTCAGGGCCATCACCGAACCTCCTTCGTTTCACCATTGGGCGGCGACAAGTCCGCCCCGGCGCGGCTCAGCCGGCGGCGGGCTCGGGCGCCAGGCGGGCCACCTTGGCGCGGTTCGCCTTGCGGAGGTCCACGCCTCGAATTTTCAGCACGGCGCGCGGCTCGCCGGCGGGAAAGTACAGGACGTCCTCCTGGTTGAGCTGACGGTCGAGCAGCACGCGCACGCCCTTGGGGAGGCCGGTCGGCGGGATGGATGCAGCGAGATAGTCGGTGATCTGCGCGGCACGCTCCGGTGACACGAGCGTGGCCTTGGGGACCTGCGCGGCCCTCGCCACCCACGCCGCGACGGGCTCGCGGTCGGATGCGACGACCGCGGCCACGGCGCCCTTCGCCGTCTCGAACACGATGACGCGCCCCACCTCGCTCGGGCTGAGATCCAGCACGGCCGCGATGCGATCGGCGGAGCGCAACCGGCCCTTGGCCAGGAACACCTCGTGGGGGACGTCTCGTTCGAGCAGGAAGTTGTGGACGTCGACGCTCGTCCGCACGTGGCCCAGTATCCCAGAGGACTCCGGAACGATGCCCGGCGCGTTCGCGGTGGGGCCGAGGCCGGGCGGTATCCTCACGGCGATGCCGGGAGACGAAGGTCAGCCCACCGGCGCCCTCCTCGACGTCGACCCCCTCGCCGTCGAACTGGGCGAACGGTTTTTCGAGGCCGGCTTCCGCCTGGTCCTGGTCGGCGGCAGCGTCCGCGACCTCGTCGTGGGGCGCGTCACCGAGGACGCCGACCTGGACTTCGCGACGGACGCGCGTCCCGAGGACACGATCCGCGTGCTGCAGGGATGGGCGGACGCGCGGTACCTCCAGGGAGTTCGCTTCGGAACGGTCGGGGCGCGCAAGGGCGACCGGCGCATCGAGATCACCACGTTCCGCCAGGAGGTGTATCCGGACGACGAGCGCAAGCCGAGCGTGACGTTCGGCAGCGACCTCGAGACCGACCTGTCGCGCCGCGACTTCACCGTGAACGCGATGGCCGTGGAGGTTCCGGGGCGCGCCCTGGTCGATCCGTTCGGGGGCGTGCGCGCGCTGGCGGCGCGCGAGCTCGACACGCCGCTCGACCCCCATGTGTCGTTCGGCGACGACCCGCTGCGCATGCTGCGCGCGGCCCGCTTCGCGGCAGCGCTGGAGCTGACGCCCGCGCCCCGGGTGATCGGCGCGATGCGCGAGATGGCCGAGCGCCTGGACATCGTGTCGGCCGAGCGCATCCGGGACGAGCTGTCCCGCACGCTGATCGCGCCGAAGCCGTCCGTCGGCCTGTCGCTCCTCGTCGAGACCGGGCTGGCCGACCGGTTCCTGCCCGGAGCTCCCGGCGCTCCGGGTCGAACAGGACCCGGTCCACCGGCACAAGGACGTGTTGCACCACACGCTCGCAGTGGTGGACGGCTGCGAGCCGGTGCTGACCCTCCGGCTGGCGGCGCTGCTGCACGACGTCGGCAAGCCGCGCACGCGGCGGATCACGCCCGATGGCGTGACGTTTCACAACCACGAGATGGAGGGGGCCCGGATGGCGGCCGAGCGGCTGCGCGCGCTCCGATATCCGGGCGACGTCATCTCCGACGTGGCCACGCTCGTCGAGCTGCACCTGCGGTTCCACTCGTACAAGAGCGGCTGGACCGATTCGGCGCTCCGGCGCTACGTGCGCGACGCCGGCCCCCTGCTCGACTGGCTGAACCTGCTGGTCCGCGCCGACTGCACGACGCAGAACCCGAAGAAGGCGAGCTATCTCGCCGCGCTCCAGGACGAGTTCGAGGTCCGGCTGGCGGCGCTCGCGGAGCGGGAGAACCTGCGCGAGCTGCGGCCGGCGCTCGACGGCGACGAGATCATGGAGCACCTCGGGTTGTCCCCCGGCCCGCTGGTGGGGAAGGCCCGCGAGTACCTGCTGGAGGTCCGTCTGGACCGCGGTCCCATCGAACGCGAGGACGCGCTCAAGCTGCTCGACGAGTGGGCGGCCGGGCAGGACCTCGGGTCCTGAGCCGCGTGCAGTTCAGCCTGGGCGAAAACGTCGAAGGAGCCGGAGGTGCCGGGCTCCTTCGATGCGAATGAGAGTAACTGGTCAGGCGACCTGACTACTTCTTGGACTCCCAGAAGATCTTGTCGATCTCGGCGATGGCGTCCAGGAGCTTCTGGCCCTGCGCCGGGTCCTCGGTCTTCTTGGCCTCGCCGGCCAGCTTGGTCGCGTTCCAGAACGTGTCGTGCAGCTGGGGGAACTTGGCGAGGTGGTCCGGCTTGAAGTAGTCGGTCCACAGCACCCACAGGTGATGCTTGACCAGGTCCGCCCGCTCTTCCTTGATGGAGACGGCACGCTCCTTGAAGACCGGATCGTCGCTGTCCTGGAACTTCTGCTGGCAGGCCTTGACCGACTCGGCCTCGATCCGGGCCTGGGCCGGGTCGTAGACGCCGCAGGGCAGGTCGCAGTGGGCATGGGCCACACGGCTGGGCCGCAGCAGGTTTGCGAGCTTCTTCGCTACCATTCGGGCCTCCTTTCGGACGTTCTGGGTGACGATAGATATTTCCAAGATGAGCCAACGCTATCACGGGGCACGCGAGCGACGGCCGGCGGCAGGCTGGGCCGTGGCCGTCTCGGCCGCCCTCGGTGCGTGGCTCGCGTTCCGCCCGTTCCGGGTGGCGGTCGAGGGCGAGAGCATGGCCCCCGGCCTCCAGCCCGGCGACTGGGTCGTCGCCGTGCGGCCGCGCCGCGTTCGCCGCGGAGACATCGTGGTGGTGGAGGATCCGCGGACACCCGGATTCGAGCTGGTGAAGCGCGTCGTGGCCCTCCCCGGCGACTGGCTGGAGGTCGCCGATCACCACGAGCAGGGCGACGCCGCCGGCCTGGTGCTGGGCCCCGACGAGTACTGGGTCCTTGGCGACGCGCCCGAACGGAGCACCGACAGCCGGACGTTCGGTCCCGTGTCGCGCACCGCGATCCGAGGGGTCGTCCGGCTTCGCTACTGGCCACTCATCCCGAGGGACTTATCGCCGCCTGACGGTTGACGCGGGCGCAGATAGCCGGGGTGACGGCGCCGCTGCACCCGCTCCAGTACGGCCGTCAGCACGAAGACAAGTAGCCACAGGTACCGCGCCACCACCGGTGATGCGAATGCGACGGGGATGCTGATCAGGAACACCAGCGGCAGGGAGGCCGCCCGGCGCGACCAGTGGGACACGAGAGACGGCTCGACGTCCGGGTCGATCAGCCGGTGCTTCCCGAACGCGTAGATGGTCAGGAGCCACGACACGATCCCGGTCATGGCCATCGACGACGCGTAGAGGATGGTGGCCGCCCGGCCCCCGGTCCGACCCAGGACGGCGGTTGGATACGGCAGGAACGCGATGCAGAAGAGGAACACCAGGTTCAACCAGAGCATACGGTCGTCGTACCTTCGGATCAGGCGAGAACTTGCGCTGGTGGGCCATCCACAGGATCCCGATCACGAAGAAGCTCAGCGCGAAGCTCCAGAACGAAGGCAACTGGCGCGCCAGCGCGTGCCAGAGCGCGCGGTCGCTGATCGCGCCGGCCAACGGGACGCGCAGATCCAGGACCAGCAGCGTCATGGCGATCGCGAAGACCGCGTCGCTGAAGAAGATGATCCGGTCGAGCGCCCGCTCGTCGTCCACTGTACGTGCCGTCACGTCGCTACCCCGTTCGCTCCCGATCGTCGACGGCGAACGCGCGCTCGATCGTCCACCGGTCCGATCCGGGGTCCGGCGCGACGTCGATGACGCCGTCGGCCGTCCGGAGGCGGAACCGGTGCGCCGGCCCAGTGCCCCCGGTCCTCGAGCCGGGTGCCGAGCACCTCGACCGGCTCGACCTCGCCGCCGATCACGACCGCGCGCGGCGTCTCGTCGGCCCGGCCGCCGGCGAGGAAGCGGACGCCGACCCGCTGTGACGGGCGGCCCAGGCGGGAGGACGGGGGTCCAGACCAGGTACCCCAGACCGACCAGGGCGAGCATCCCCCCGGTCGAGAGCCGCGGGACCAGCACGACGGCCAGCGGCGGCGGCCAGGACGCGCGCGGTCGAGAACGCCAGGTCGTAGAGCGAGAAGACCCTGCCCCCGGAACCGGTCGGGGATCGTCTCCTGCACGATGGTGTCGATCGGGATCTTGCGCCACGGATACGAGATGCCCAGCGCGAACGAGAGGACCAGGATCGTGAGCGCGTTGACGACCGGCGCCACCGCCAGGCACGCGACGCCGCCGGCCGCGAAGGCCACCGCGACGATGCGGCTCTTCGTGAGCCGCGACTCGAACCACCCGACGGTGAACATCCCGGCGATGACGCCCGCGCCGCCCGCGGCGATGATGCGCCCGTAGGACGCGACGCCCTCCTGGAACTCCTGCTTGAAGACCACGACCGACAGCACGCCGACGAGCCCGAACAGCACCTGGTCGTACGACGCCGAGGCGATTCCCCCGAGCGCGCGGCGGGGTCGCCAGCAGCCGGCGCGCGCCCCGCCACAGGTCGCGCGGGAACCTTCGTCAGCCGGTCGTGCCGCCACGCCGGCGGGCGAGGTGGACCGGAGGTCGTGCGTGATGCGCGTGGCGAGCCACGCCGCGACCGGCCACAGGACGGCCGACCGCCACCAGCAGCGCCCCGGTCCCGTCGGCGCCCGCGACCTGCGTGCGCGATCACGAGCCCCGCGAACGTGCACACGGTCCCCGCCGCGCTCGCCAGCGAGTTCCCGACCAGCAGGTCCTCGTCGGGGACCACGGGCCGGCATGACCGCGCCCGCGGTGGACAGGTAGAAGCGGTTCAGCGACACGACCACCAGCGTGGGCGACGTAGCAGGATCCACCCCGTCGCCGTGCAGCGGGATCAGCGACGAGCGCGAACGCCGCCCGGACCAGCGGCGTCCACAACAGGATGCGCCGCCGAGACCACCGGTCGATCAGCACGCCGGCGAACGGCCCGACGAGCGAGAAGGGGATGACGAGCACGGCGACGGCCTTGGCCACGCCGGCGGCCGTGCCCTGTGCGTCCGGAGACAGGAAGACGAGCGGTCGATCAGGAATGCCTGGAAGACCCCGTCGGCGAACTGGCTGAGGAGCCGTGCCTGGAGAAGCCTGGCGAAGTCCGTGGAACGAAGGGCGGCGCGAGCCCGCGCCACGCTCCCGCTCATGGCAGGAGCCCGCTCGTTGGGGCTAGCGGGCCGACTCTGCGGCCCGGGCCTCGGTGGCCGACGCCTCGGTGTCGAAGAACGCGGACCAGTCGGCGGCCTTCGACGCGCCGTTGCCGATGATGAACTCCTCGACCATCTCGCGCGCAGCCTCGTCGGAGAACTGCACCGGCGGAGACTTCATGAGATAGGCGGAGGGTCCGATCAGCGGGCCCGCCACGCCGCGGTCCATGGCCAGCCGGCACGAGCGGATGGCGTCGATGGCGACCCCGGCCGAGTTCGGGGAGTCCCAGACCTCGAGCTTCAACTCAACGGACATCGGAACGTCGCCGAACGCCTTGCCCTCCAGCCGGATCTGCGCCCACTTGCGGTCCTGGAGCCACGGGACGTGGTCGGAGGGACCGATGTGGATGTCCTCGCGGTCGAGGTTCTCACGCAGCTGGCTCTGCACCGAGCGCGTCTTGGAGATCTTCTTGGACTGCAGGCGCTCGCGCTCGAGCATGTTCATGAAGTCCATGTTGCCGCCGAAGTTCAGCTGGTACGTGCGCTCGAGCTTGACGCCGCGGTCCTCGAAGAGCTTCGCCAGCACGCGGTGCACGATCGTGGCGCCGACCTGGCTCTTGATGTCGTCCCCCACGATCGGGAGCCCCGCGTCGGCGAACTTCCGGGCCCACGCGCCGTTCGAGGCGATGAACACCGGCATGCAGTTCACGAACCCGGCGCCGGCGTCGATCGCTGCCTGTGCGTAGTGCAGCGCGGCCTGCTCGCTCCCCACCGGGAGGTAGTTGACGACCACGTCGGCCTCGGCCTCGCGGAGCACGGCGGCGACGTCGACCTCGGGGTCCGAGCTCTCCACGATCTGCTCGCGGTAGTACCGGCCCAAGCCGTCCAGGGTCGGCCCCCGCCGCACGGTCACGCCGGTGGGCGCGACGTCGGCGAACTGGATCGTGTTGTTCGGCTCGGTCACGATGGCCTCGGCGACGTCCTTGCCCACCTTCTTGCCGTCCACGTCGAACGCCGCGACGATCTCGACGTCGGACACGTGGTACGGGCCGAAGGCGACGTGCATCAGCCCGGGAACCCGCTCCTCCGGCGGGGCGTCGCGGTAGAACTCGAGCCCCTGCGCCAGAGCGGAGGCGCAGTTGCCCACTCCCACGATGGCGAGACGGATCTTGCGATCTGACATCAGGCACTCTCTTTCTGGGGAAGGCCTCGACGGCCTCGGGTGCTGCGCGGCCGAGCGGGTCGCGCGCGCCGGGCGGTCTTGGCCTGGTCGGTCCGGCCCTCGGGGGCCGGCGTTTCGGTGTGGCGCTGCTCGGCGGCGATCAGGTCGTCGAGCCAGCGGATGTCGGTCTCGGTGGCGGCCACCTGGTGGTTCATGAGCGAGAGCGTGTAGTCGTCGATCCGCTCCCGGTAGTTGGCCACCGACTGCTTCAGGTCGGAGAGCCGGCTGTCCAGGTAGGCGCGCCGACGCTCGAGCAGACGGATGCGGGTCTCGGGCTTCAGGTACTTGAAGAACGTGAGGCGCACCGAGAACCCGTTGTCCTCGGACGCGTCGTGGCCGGCCCGTTCGAGGAGCTCGCGGAACAGCGCCTCGCCCTTCTCGGTGATGCGGTAGACGTTCTTGCGCCTGCCGACCTCCTCCTTGGGGAAGATCATCTCCACGGCGCCCTCGCGCTGGAGACGGCGCAGGGTCGGGTAGAGCGAGCCGTAGGACACCTGCCAGAAGCTCCCCAGCGTGTCGGCCAGGTGCTTCTTGAGCTGGTAGCCGTGCATCGAGCGCTCCTTCAGGAGCCCCAGGACGGCCAGTTCGAGCATCGTGTGGGAACCTTCTCTCTGGTCTCTCAGGTGGGTGGGACGACGCCGATATGGCGCCTCGATATATCAGCCGAATATATCGAGACGATATATCCCGGAGCGGCGAGCGTCAACCACCCGGGGTGCCCCAGACGTCTCCCGCGGGGTACGGCTCGCCCGGAAGACCTTCCGCTGCAGGCATGTCCGCAGCCTGCGGCTCGAAACCAGAGGAGGTGGGAGGCGGATGCTTCGGCGGCCGGGCGCCCAGGACCATGCCGGCCGAGGCCAGGCCGAGCACGCCGAGAAGGGGCCAGAACACGGCAGCCGCCTCGGGCAGCAGGGCGCCGGCGATGGCCGGACCGGAGACCGCGCCCGACCCCCAGGCCAGCCCGAAGATCCCCTGGTAGCGCCCGCGGAGGTCCGGGGGCGCGATGTCGGCCACGTAGGCGTAGGAGACCGGGGCGCCGATCATCTCGCCCAGCGACCAGATGGCCACCGTTCCCAGGAGGGCGGGCATGGTCGTCGCCGAGCCGGTGAGCGCGAACCCGATCCCCACCAGCAGGAAGCCGATCGCGAGCATCCAGCGAGGGTCGCGTCGCATCGTGAGGGAGGAGATCGGGAGCTCGAGCAGGACGACCAGCGCGCCGTTGAACGTCAGCAGGAGCCCGAAGTCGGCCGCCGACAGGCCCACCTCACGGACCCGGAGCGGGATCCCGAGCAGCTCCTGGTAGTAGACGAAGGAGATCAGGACGGCGGGCAGGACCACGAGCACGAACGAGCGATCCTTGAACATCCTGCGGTAGCCGCCCTTCCGGCTGCCACGCCTGCTCCTTGCGGTGCCGGTCGGTGGGGATGGTCAGGACGGCGATGAGCGCGAACAGCGCCGACGACGCGGCGTCGGCCGCGAAGATCAGCTGGAACGAGTGCGCGGCCAGGAACGCGGCCGCCGCGCTCCCCGCGGCGAACCCCAGGTTGGAGGCCAGCCGCAGCACGGCGAACGTGGTGACCCGCTGGCCCTCGGGGACCAGGTCGGCCACCAGCGCGCTGCTGGCCGGCCGGTACATCTCCGAGGACACGCCCACGACGAACGCCGTCGCGACGATGGCCCCGTAGTGCTCCATCTGGGAGAGCGCGATGAGCGACGCCGAGCTGAGGAGCATCGAGCTGATGATCGTGATGCGCCGTCCGAGTCGGTCGGCCAGGTCGCCGCCCAGACCCCCCGCCAGGACCTCGCCGACGCCGTACGCGGCGATGGCCGTACCCGCCTGCACCGCCGTGAACCCGAGCTGCCGGGTCAGGTAGAGCGCGAGGAAGAGGACGACGAAGCTCCCGAAGCGGTTGATGAATACGCCGACCGTCAGGAACCAGGCAGTGCCGGGCATCTCACGGATGTTCCGGCGGAGTGTGTACGTCTCTTCGGATTGCTCCTTGCCCACGACACCGATCCTCCGGAGCCGAGCCCCCGGCGCACCGATCCTATACAGCCACGTGTTCAGCCGCGTGAAGCGCGACGTTCAATCTCCATGTGAACATCGGCGGCCGGGGGCTCGATCCCAAGGGGTCCGGCGGGGACCTGCCGGTAGACTGGCGCCGTCTACGGAGCCGACCACATGTCTCGAGTCCTGATCATCGGCTGGGATGGCGCCGACTGGCGCATCCTGGACCCCCTGCTGGAGCGCGGCGCGCTGCCGAACCTGCGCGCGCTGCTCGACCGGGGGTCCCGTGCCGTCCTGCGCTCGACCGTCCCCACCCACTCGTGGGCCGCCTGGCCGTCCTTCCTCACCGGGGTGGACCCGGCCGACCACGGCGTCTACGACATCCTCGAGACCCGCGCGGGGCGCGGGAAGGCAGTTCCCGGTGACCTACCGGTCGATCCGCGAGCGCACGTTCCTGCACGACCTGACCGCGGCGGGTACCGAGACGGTGATGGTGAACGTGCCGCTGACGGGCCCGCCCCCGGAGGTGTCGGGGAAGCTCGTCGCCGGCGGCGTGCTGCCCAAGGGCCGGCCGTTCACGTACCCCGAGTCGCTGGCGGCCGACCTGGCCCGCGCGGGGACCCCGTTCCCGATCAACGGGATGTCGTGGACGACGTTCCGGCACCGGCCCGAGCCGTTCCTGGACGAGGCCAGGGAGGCGACGCTCGCGCGGCAGCGCGCCACCCAGCAGCTGCTGGACACGACCGACTGGCGCGTGGCGGTCGCCGTGTTCGTGGCCACCGACCGGATCCAGCACTGCATGAGCGAGTACCTCTCCCCGGACCACCCGGCGTACGCCGAGCGGTCGAAGGACGCGCTGGCGGCCAAGGTGGTGGACGTCTACCGGCTCCTGGACGAGGGGCTGGGCGCGCTGGTCGACCGGACCGGCCCCGACGACCTGGTCCTGTTCATGAGCGACCACGGGATGCAGTCCTGCACGGGCACCGTGAACATGGACCGGCTGCTGGCCGAGCTGGGCTTCCTGGAGTTCTCGGCCTCCAACGCGATCTTCGGACCCATGCAGTGGGGTCCGGTCCGGTCGGCGGCGCGGAAGGTCTACGACCTGCTGGGGCTGCACGGCAAGGTCTCGCTCCCGCAGTCGGTGAACTGGGCGAAGACGCGCGCCTATACGGGCATCCGTTCGACCGGCGAGGGCGTGAACGTCAACCTGGCGGGTCGCGAGAGCGACGGCGTCGTGGCCGCCGGCGACTTCGACCGGGTGCGCGACGAGCTGGCCGAGCGGCTGGCCGCGTTCGTGGATCCGAGGACCGGGCAGCACCCCGTCGCGCGCGTCCTGCGCCGCGAGGAAGTGTTCAAGGGCCGCTACGCGCAGGACGCCGCCCGACCTCCTGCTCGAGCCGGCGCCGCTGTATTCGCTCACCCACGCGCGACACGCGGTCGAAGCCGCGGACTGGATCTCGGGCGACCATCGGATGGAGGGGGTGCTCGTCGCCGCGGGTCCAAACGTGGACCGGGAGGCGTTCCCCGACACCGCGAACCTGGTGGACCTGGCGCCCACCATCCTCGCCGCGTCCGGCACTCCGTCGTCGGTCCGGCACTCGGGCCGGGTGCTCACCGAGGCCGTCGGAGAGGTCGCGGCGGCCGCCGCCGGCGACCCCGAGCGCCCGGAGGCTCCGTCGACGACCGCCGAGGGCCTCGACGAGGCCGAGGCGGAGGAGGTGGAGGAGCACCTCCGCGGCCTTGGCTACCTCGAATGACGATCGCCTGACGCTTCTGTCGGGAACCGGCCAGAACGTGGCCGGGCTCGCGGTCTACGTCCTCGCCTCGTTCGCGGTCAACGTCCTCATCTTTCGCGGGTTCGGCGCGGGCGGGGCCGCTGCGCTGGGCCTGGTGACGCTCGCGACGCAGCTCGCGTTCGTGGCGGGGGCGGGGACGCGCTTCGGGATGGACATGGCCGCGGTGCGCCGGGTCGCCATCGAGGCCGGCCGCGGTGAGACGGGGCGTTCGCGGGGCATCCTGCGGCGGGCGTCGGCCATCGCCGCGGTCGCGAGCGTCGTCGTGGCGGCCGCGCTGTTCCTGCTCGCGGGCCCGCTGGCCGACGCCTTCGCGCGGGGCGACGCGGACGCCACGGCGCGTGCCTTTCGCGCCTGCGCACTGGCGCTGCCCTTCGTCGCGCTCTGCCAGGTGTACCTGGGGGGAACGCGCGGCCTGAAGATCATGCGGCACACGCTGTACGTCTACTGGACGGGCCAGCCGGTCGCGTGGATCGCCCTGACCCTGGCGTTCTGGGCGGTGGACAAGTCGATCGCGTCCACCGTGCTCGCGTACGCGGGATCGTGGGCGCTCGCCACCGCTGCGGCGTGGTTCCTGTGGCGGCGGGAGACGGCTCGCTTCGCGGAGCTGCCCACCGAGGCCGGCGAGACCGGCCGGCTGATCCGCTACGGCCTGCCGCGCGCCCCGGCCGCGCTGCTGTCCCAGCTGCTGTTCTGGACCGACTACTTCGTGCTCGCGCACTACGTGCACGGGGCCACGGACCTCGGCGTGTACGCGGCCGCGGTGCGCGTGTCACAGGCGCTGGTGCTGTTCCTGACCGCCGTCAGCTACATGTTCAGCCCGTTCGTCGCCGATCTGCACGCGCGCGGAGAGCGCGACCGGCTGAACGAGCTGTACAAGGAGTTGTCGCGCTGGACGGTGGCCGCGACGATCCCGATCCTGATCGTGCTCGCCGTCGCGTCCCAGTCCGTGCTGCACGTGTTCGGGGGCACGGCGGCGAGGAGGGAGCACCGCGCTCCGCATCCTGCTGATCGGCCAGATGGTGAACGTCGCGGTCGGGGCGGCGGGGTTCGTCCTGATCATGGTGGGGCGCACGGGCTGGGACCTGATCGTGTACCTGGGGTCGTTCGTGCTCGACCTGACGGTGGCGATCGTGCTGGTGCCGCACCTCGGACTGCCCGGCGCGGCCATCGCCCAGGCGGTGACGCTCGCGGCGTCGAACGCGGCGCGCCTGGCGCTCGTCTGGCGGTTCGCGCGCATCCAGCCCTTCGATCGCCGGTACTTCCGGCTGCTCCTGCCCGGGGTCGTCGCGGCGCTGGCCGCGCTCGCGGCGCACGTCGTCCTGCGGAACGCCTCGTGGCCGGTGGATCTCGTCGGGACGGCGGTCGCCGGCACCGCCGTCTACGCCGTGCTCCTGCTGGCCGCCGGGATGACGCCCGGCGAGCGCGCGTCGACCTTCCGGGTGCTCGGCCGCCTACGACACGGTCAGGCGGCCTGACTACCTGACGGCGCGCAGCGCCGCGGCCACCGCCTCGTCCGGCGTCGCGACCCGGAGGATGTCGTCGTCGCGCCGGAGCCCCGACTTCGCGAGCTCCCACGTGCCGATCCCGATGACCGGCGTCCCCGACTTGAGCGCAAGCGCGATCTCGGAGAGCGTGCCGAACTCGCCGCCCACGGCGATCACGGCGTCGGCGGCGCGCACGACCAGGGCGTTGCGCATCTCACCCATGCCCGTGGGAACGGACACGGTGACGAAGTCGTTGGCGGCCAGGCGGTCCGAGCCGGGGAGGATGCCGAGCACCGTGCCGCCCTCGGCCGCCGCGCCGCGCGCCGCGGCCTCCATCGCCCCGCCCAGGCCGCCACACACCAGGATGGCCCCGGCGCGGGCCAGGGCGCGTCCCACGGATTCACAGCGGGCCGCGACGTCTGCGGGCGCCGGATCGGGCCCGCAGACGGCCACGTAGGGGGTTCGCGCGCCCATCGGCTAGCCCCACGTGCGGTCGAGCATGACCGCCAGGAGCGCGACGGCCCCCTGCTTGTCCAGCGGCTCGTTGCCGTTGCCGCACTTCGGCGACTGCACGCAGGAGGGGCACCCCCGGCTGCACGGACACTGGCGCACCGCCTCGAACGTCGCCTCCAGCAGGCGCGCCCGCGAGCGAAAGCCGCTCTCGACGATGCCCGCCCCGCCCGGGTACCCGTCGTAGATGAAGATCGTTGCCATCCCCGTGTCGGCGTGCAGCGCCGTCGAGACCCCGCCGACGTCCCACCGGTCGCACGTCGCGATCAGCGGGAGCATGCCGATGGCCGCGTGCTCGGCGGCGTGCAGCGAGCCCGGGACGGCGGCCCGCGAGACGCGGGCCCGCTCCAGCAGGTCCGACGGGATCAGCCACCACACCGCCTTGGTCTCGAGCGTCTGGTCGGGCAGGAAGAGGTCGACCTCGTCCACCACCTCGTTGGAGTAGACCGACTTCCGCGCGAACCCGACGACGCGGCGCGTCACCCGCACCTCGCCGAAGACGGCGTCGGCCGGCCCGCTCTCGTCCACCTCGATCTCGTCGAGCACCTCGATGTCGGTGAGGTCGCGCGCCTGCGTGTAGTAGTCGGGGTCGGCCCGCTTGACCAGCGCCACCTTGCCGGCCAGGTCGAGCTCGCTGACCTCGAACTGCTCGCCCTGGTGGAGGTACACCGCGCCGGGGTGCACGTGGTAGAACGCGCGTGCCTCGTCGACCGTCCCCAGCAACCCTGCCGGTCTCCTCGTCGACGATGGCGAAGAGGGATCCGGAGGCGGACCGGATGTCCACGCGGGAGTGGGGCGACTCGCGTCCCCGGTGGTGCAGGAGCCCGCGCCGCTGCACCAGCTCGCCCGTGGCCTCCAGGACCGCGGCCGCAGCCTCGGCGCCGGGACCGAAGATCGCCAGCTCGTCCTCGGCCAGAGGGCGCTCGCGGGCCGCGCACGCCAGGTGCGGCCCCAGCACGTAGGGATTGTCGGGGTCCACGACCACCGCCTCGGCCGGACGGTCGAACAGGTCGGCCGGGTGGGCCATCAGGTATTGGTCGAGCGGATCGTCTTGGGCCACGAGCATCGCGAGCGACGACTCGGACCGCCGTCCCGCCCGCCCGGCCTGCTGCCACAGTGACGCCCGCGTGCCGGGGTAGCCGGCCACCAGCGCGGCGTCCAGTGAACCCACGTCGATGCCCAGCTCGAGGGCCGTCGTGGAGGCCACACCCAGCAGCTCGCCGCCCGCGAGCGCTCGCTCGAGCTCGCGTCGCTCCTCGGGCAGGAACCCGGCGCGGTACGCCTTCACGCGCGTGCGGAGCGATCCGGGGAGCTCGCGGCGGCAGAACTCGGCCACCAGCTCGGCGCCCCTGCGCGAGCGGCAGAAGGCGATGGCCCGCGTCTCGGACTCGACCAGCTCCTTCAGGAGCCAGGCGGTCTCCGAGACGGCGCCCCGGCGGACGCCGAGCTCCTCGTCCACCATCGGCGGATTCCACAGGACGAACAGCTTCTCGCCCCGCGGTGATGCGTCGTCGGCGACCTCGTCGAACGGGAAGCCCGGTGAGGCGCTGCGGCGAGCTCGGTCGGGTTGCCGACGGTCGCAGAGGCCAGCACGAACTGCGGCGAACCTCCGTAGTGCGCGATCAGCCGGCGCAGGCGCCGGATGACCATCGCCACGTGCGACCCGAAGACGCCGCGCGCCACGTGCGCCTCGTCCACCACCACCAGGCTGAGGCGCAGCAGGAAGTCGGCCCACCGCTCGTGGCCCGGGAAGGATGCTCGCGTGCAGCATGTCGGGGTTGGTCATCACCAGGTTCGCGTTGCGACGCACGAGCGGCCGCTCGGCCTTCGGCGTGTCGCCGTCGTACACGGCGGCCCGAACCTGGGGCAGTCGAAGCTCGCGCACCTGCCGCAGCTGGTCGCGCGCCAACGCCTTGGTGGGGAACAGGTAGAGCGCGGTGCGCTTCTCGTCCTGGAGCGCCGTCTGGGCGAAGGCCAGGTTGTAGACGAGCGTCTTGCCCGACGCGGTCCCGGTGGCCAGGATCACGTTGCGCCCGACGCCCAGCAGATCGAGGCCGCGCCGCTGGTGCGGGTACAGGCCGTCGATGCCGAGCAGCGCCAGCCGCTCCCGAAGCGTCTGCGGCAGGTCGCCGACCGCTTCGAGGACGGGCTCACGCGACGGGATCGTGCGCACGTGCGCGAGCGAGCCCTCTGCGCCCGGCGAGGCGGAGAGACGATCGAGGAACCCGCGCGCGTCCATGGGGCCGATCGTATCGGCAGGGTGCCACAATGCCGGACCGTGGACTGGGTCGAGCTCATCGTGGCGCTGGCCGTGATCCTGCTCGGCGCACAGCTCTTCACCAACGGCGTGGAGTGGATCGGCGAGGGATTCGGGCTCTCCGAGGGGGCCGTGGGGAGCGTGCTGGCGGCCATCGGGACGGCGCTGCCCGAGACCCTGCTCCCGCTGATCGCGATCCTGGCCGGTGGGACGGTCTCGGGCGACGAGATCGGCGTGGGAGCCATCCTGGGCGCTCCCTTCATGCTGTCCACGCTGGCCATGTTCGTGCTGGGGGCCTCGCTCCTCGCGTTCTCACGCGGCGGACGCCGGGGGAGGCGGCTGCTGGCGGAGGCGAGTGTCGTCCGCCAGGACCTCGCGTTCTTCGTCGTCATGTACGGCATGGCCGTGCTGGCCGGAGTCCTGGACTCCCGAGCCCTGCGGTGGGCGCTGGCGCCCGTCCTGCTGGTCGCGTACGGCGTCTACGTGGTGCGCCACTTCAAGGCTCCAGGCGAGCCCGAGCTGCAGAGCCAGGCAGCCGGCGAGGTCGGCCCCCTCTATCTGCTCGCCTGGTGGGATCGTCTGCGGAGGGCGGCGGGCCGCGCCCGGCGGCCGCCGAGGTGGGCCGCGATCACGCAGACGGTGCTGGCGCTGGGGCTCATCGTGGGCGGGGCCAAGGTGTTCGTGGTCGGCATCGACGAGCTGGCCAAGACGTTCAACGTGCCCACCCTCCTGTTCGCGCTGCTGGTGGCGCCCATCGCCACCGAGCTTCCCGAGCAGTTCAACGGCGTGATCTGGATCGGGCGACGCAAGGACACGCTGGCGATGGGGAACGTTACCGGCGCGATGGTGTTCCAGTCGTCCTTCCCGGTGAGCGTGGGGCTGCTGCTGACGCCCTGGAGGCTGTCGCACGAAGGCCTGGTGGCGGCCCTGGTGGCGCTGGCCGCGGGGGTCTGGCTGTACGCGGCCGTGCGGTGGATGCGGACGCTCCCCGCCTGGCTGCTGATGCTGCAGGCGGTGTTGTACCTGGGGTACGTCGGGTACGTGGTCACGCGCCTCTAGGGCGGCGCGGGAACGGCGCTACCGCGGGATGTAGCCCTTCTTCCTGAGCTGCGTGTAGAGGGCCTTCGCCTCTGGCGAGATGAAGACCACGCTCGCGGAGCCCTGCATGCCCGTGCTGGCCGGCACCACCAGGTTCGACACGTGGTGCGTGTCGATCTGGGAGGCGGTGAGGGCCAGGCGGTACAGCTGGGCGGCCGGAACGTCTGTCCGCACGTTGTTCCACGCCGAGTCCAGGACCGGCAGCAGTCGCAGCGGGTTCTCCTTGAACAACTTCTTGAACCGGGCCAGTGCGGCCAGCATCAGCGTCCCCTGGTTCTGGGAGCGGGTGAAGTCGCCGCCGAGGAAGCTGTGCCGGTCGCGGGCGTACTCGAGCGCCTGGATCCCCGTGAAGTGGTGTGTGCCGGGCTCGAAGTTGGAGCGTGAGTACTGGTCGTGCATCGGCTGGCGGACCCGGACCGTCACGCCGCCGAGGCTCTGCACCATCCGAACGAGCCCGCCGAACGAGGTGATCGCATAGAAGTCGAAGTGGATGCCGGTCAGAGCGGAGACGGTCTTGACCGTGAGCTGGGGCCCGCCGTAGGAGAGCGACGCGTTGATCTTGTCCATCCCGTGGCCGGGGATGCTCACCCACGAGTCCCGCGGGATGCCGAGGATGGTGGCCCGGCCCGCGGCGGGGTTCAGGCTGATGATGTGGATGGAGTCGGCCCGCTCCTTGTCGATCCCCTGGCCGGGGCGGGCGTCGCTGCCGATGGCCAGCACGTATAGCGGCCGCTTGCCCTCGAGCGCGGGGACGAACGTCGCCCCGGGCACCTGGTGCAACTCGAGCGGCGGCGCGCCCGAGGTCGGAGACTCGCCGGGCGTGGGCGACGCCGCGGTGCCCGCGCTCGCCCGTACCAGCACCGAGACGCCCACGACGAGGATCAGCAACGCCAGCGTGGCCGCCGCGGCGCGGACGACCCGGGTCTCGCCGGGACGGCTGCTCATGAGCTCGCCCCCGACGCCCCGCTGGGGCCGGCGCTGGGCTTCACGACCTCGACGGAGGTGAGGTTCTGCGGATACCCGCTGACCAGCCACGTTCCGTCGACCTCCTCCATCAGGTACTCGGCGTCGCGCGTGATCTGGATGTGCTGGCCGTCCTTGGTGGCCGCGTCCGCCACGAACTGCACCTTGGCCACCGCGGCGACGGGGTGGTTGGATTTGTCCGTGAGCACGTGTACCTCCAGGCTGGACGACGTCGTCGTCAGTGTGTCGATGGTGCCGGTCAGGTCACCGAGCCCGAGCGCGGCGCCGTCGGCTTTCGCCTGCTCGGCGGCCCGGTCGGTGAAGTGGTCGTAGACGTCGTCCGGAGGACCCGAGGACCATGCCTTCGGGTCCAGGAACAGGCCGCCGTACAGGTCGGAGAGCGTGGACTGGACCTCCGGGGCGACCTGTTCGCCGACGGTGTCCGCGTGCTTCCCTCCCAGCGAGGTCGTCCCGACGTTCCCCATCTCGAACGTGAAGTCCGCGCGGTGTGGCCCCGGGATGATGGGGATGATGGACTCGTTGCCGGTGAGCACCAGCACGGCAACGGCCACGGCGCCGGCGACCAGCAGCAGCACGACGGCGATCAGCCAGGGCCTGCGCTTGCGCGTCCGGCCTACTCGGGTGGATGTGACGGATTCGGACTCGGCCGGAGATGGATATGTCATCTGGAGGGCCGAGTCCCCGGTCCGTGATCCTTCGTCGGGGCTCACGGGGCCACAGAGTACCGATCGATCGGGGCCCGTGCCACGAGTCCGCCAACGAATATGGGTATGACACGAAATCTCGATGGGTCCGGCCCGGCAGTTTCGAGGAATCATTGGGACCGATGGCGGTACCGATTCGGCCCTTCGCCCGATGAGCGGCCGAAAGTCGTGGGCTATACTCTCGCTCGCTTTGACCTGGGATTTCCCTCTCGCCATGCCCGTTGACGCCCAACACGCCGCTAGGAGGAACCTTCGATGACCCTGCTCGCCGCCGAGAACGAGGCGATCAGAGCCGCCTTCCACACCTTCGAGAACACGACCCTGTGGATCATCGTCGTCCTGGCCCTGCTGGCCCTGGTCTTCGCCGCGTTCCTGCGCCGGCAGGTCCTCGCCGCGCCCGAGGGCACGGACAAGATGAAAGAGATCGCCAAGGCCATCCAGGAGGGGAGCGCCGCCTACCTGAACCGCCAGCTGCGCACCGTCGCGGCGTTCGTGGCCGTCCTGGCGGTCCTCATCTTCTTCATCCTGCCGGTCCCGGAGGGACACGTGCACTCGGAGGCGATGATCCGGTTGGGCCGCTCGATCGCCTTCGCGGTCGGCGCGCTCTTCTCGGCCACGACCGGATTCTCGGGCATGTGGCTCGCGGTGCGCGGCAACGTGCGCGTCGCGAACGCGGCACGCGAGTCGGGGCTCAGATCGGCGATGACGCTGGCGTTTCGCACCGGGCGGCGTGGCCGGGATGTTCACCGTGGGCCTGGGGCTGCTGGGCGCGACGCTGTTCGTGCTGCTGTACAAGCAGGACGCTCCGGTGGTCCTGGAAGGACTCGCCTTCGGCGCCGCGCTGCTCGCCATGTTCATGCGGGTGGGCGGTGGCATCTTCACCAAGGCCGCGGACGTGGGCGCCGACCTGGTGGGGAAGGTCGAGCAGGGCATCCCCGAGGACGACCCGCGCAACGCAGCCGTGATCGCCGACAACGTGGGAGACAACGTCGGCGACTGTGCGGGCATGGCCGCCGACCTGTTCGAGTCCTACCAGGTGACGCTCGCCGCCTCGATCATCCTGGGGGCCGCGACGTACGGGGCCTCGGCACGCGGAGTGCTGTTTCCGCTGATGGTCATGGGGATCGGCGTCGTGGTCGCCGTCGTCGGCATCCTGGGCGTCGCCCCCCGGTCCGAGAACGAGCCGGGCATGCGCGCCATCAACCGCGGGTTCTTCCTGTCTGCGGTGCTCGCCGCCGCGGGGGTGCTGTTCCTGTCCGTCGCCTACATGAAGAGCTTCCGCCCATTCCTCGCGATCGTGATCGGGTTGGTCCTGGCCGCCGTGATCCAGGTCCTGACCGAGCACTACACGTCGACGCGACGGCGCCCCGTGAAGGACATCGTCGAGGCGTCGCTGACGGGTCCGGCGACCAACGTCCTGGCCGGGTTCTCGGAAGGCCTCGAGTCGAGCGTGTGGTCGATCCTGGCGATCGGGGCTGCCATCGTCGGGTGCTTCTACCTGGGCCACGACTTGATCCAGCAGCTCTTCTTCGTGTCGCTGGCGGGGATCGGGATGTTGTCGGTCGTCGGCGTGATCGTCTCCATGGACACGTTCGGTCCGGTCTCGGACAACGCGCAGGGCATCGCCGAGATGTCCGGCGACGTGGACGGCCGCGGCGCGGAGATCCTGACGAGCCTGGACGCCGTCGGGAACTCGACCAAGGCCATCACCAAGGGCATCGCCATCGCGACCGCCGTGCTCGCGGCGACGTCGCTGTTCGGTGTCTTCCAGGAAGCCGCCCACCTCAATGGCATCCGGGTGAACCTCCCGCAGGTGCTCGTCGGGATGTTGGTGGGCGGATCGGTGGCGTTCCTGTTCTCGTCGTTCGCCATTCGCGCCGTCGGGCGGACGGCCTCGCAGGTGGTCATGGAGGTGCGCAAGCAGTTCCGCGAGCATCCGGGGATCATGGACTTCACCGAGAAGCCCGACTACAGCGCCGTCGTGGACATCGTCACGAAGTCCTCGCTGCGCGAGCTGACGACGCCGGCGACGCTCGCCGTCCTTGCGCCGATCATCGTGGGATTCCTGCTGACCCCCGAGGCGCTCGGCGGGTTCCTGGCCGGGGCGATCCTCACCGGGCAGCTCATGGCCGTCACGCTGTCCAACGCCGGCGGCGCCTGGGACAACGCGAAGAAGCTGGTGGAGGACGGGGCCTACGGCGGCAAGGGGTCCGAGGTGCACAAGGCGACCGTCATCGGAGACACGGTGGGCGACCCGTTCAAGGACACCGCCGGGCCCGCGCTCAACCCGATGATCAAGGTCATGAATCTCGTTGCGCTACTGGTGGTTCCGGTGATCGTCACGCATTCGGCCAATTCGGCGGCGGACATCGCGGTGCGTCTCATCGTCGCGGGCGCCTCCATCCTGGTGCTCGGCGGGGTCATCTGGAAGTCGAAGTCGCGCCGGGCCGACGGCATGGCCGAAGCTCCGGCGCGCGAGGCGACCTGAGGGCGCCGTCCGCGCATGACCCGCCGCCGGATGGTCGACCGGCTCACCGAGACGGATGAGGATCGACTGGCCGCGGAAGATCCGCGGGTGGGCGAACACGATCCCCGGCTCGGTCCGCATCCAGGAAGCCCCCGAACGCCAGCGCGTCAAGCTGGCCGGCGCCGTCCGCCGCATTACCATCCGCCCGGTCAAGGGCTTCGAGGGCATGCGCCTGCTGCTGTTCGACGGGAGCGGCGAGGTGTCCGTCCTCTTCCTCGGCCGCCGCAGCATCCCGGGATTGACGCTGGGCTCCCGTCTGGTCGTGGAGGGCGTCCTGGGACGGGAAGGCGGCGCGCGACAGTTGGTGAACCCGTCCTTCGAGTTCGTCCCGGCGCCCGACTGAACGGAGCCGGGCGCCGGGTCGCGCCTCAGCCGGGGACGACCTCGTCCTGGTCCGAGCGCGCCGTCCACCGGTAGCCGACACCGGGGTCGGTGACGATCAATCGCGGCCGCGACGGATCGGGCTCGATCTTCTTGCGCAGCTGGCTGATGAAGACGCGGAGGACCTCCAGGTCGTCCTCGTATCCGGGGCCCCACACGCGCTCGAGCAGCCACCGGTGCGTCAGCAGCTTCCCGGGATGACGGGACAGCTCCTCCAGCAGCGCCCATTCGGTCTTGGTCAACCGGACCGAGTGTCCGTCGCGGTTGATCGAGTGGTTCTCGAGGTCGATGTCCACGCCCGTCCAGGTGGAAGGACACGGGCCGGGCCGCACCGCCCCCGCTTCGCCGGAGCAGGGCGCGGACCCGCGCCAGGAACTCCTCGATCCCGAAGGGCTTCGTCAGATAGTCGTCGGCGCCCAGGTTCAACGCCTCGACCTTGTCGGACTCCTCCTCGCGCACCGACAGGATGAGGATCGGCACGTCGCTGCGCTCACGGATGCGGCGGCAGACCGTGAGCCCGTCGATCCCCGGCAGGTTCAGGTCGAGGACGACCAGATCCGGACGCAGCCATGCGAACGTGTGCAGGGCGGACTCGCCCTCGGGCCGGGTCTCGACCACGAAGCCCCGCGCTCTGAGCGCGCGGGCGAGCGCGAGCCGGATCTGCTCCTCGTCGTCGACGACGAGGATCGCGGCCGCCCTCAGCCGGTCGTCCCGGCATTCGTGGTCCCGGCTCCCTGGAGATGCCGCTCGGACACCGGCAGCGAGACGGCGAAGGTCGCCCCGCCTCCGGGCGTGTCCTCGATCCAGATCTGCCCGCCCATCACCGTGAGGAGTCCCTTGCAGATCGGCCAGACCGAGGCCCGTTCCCAGCCGGGCTCCTCGCCGCTCGAGACTGTAGAAGGGATAGAAGAGCAGTTCCCGGATGTTCGAGGGAACGCCGGCACCGTGGTCGATCACGCGGAGGATGGTCTCATCCCCGGTTCGCCTCGCCTCGACTTCGACCGCGCGGCCGTGGGCCTGGGCCGTCGCCGCCATCGCGTTCTCCAGCAGGTTGGCCACGACCCGCTCCAGGAACACGGGATCCGTCTTCACGAGCGCCGCCTCGGGAGCCACCGTGATGCGGACGTGTCACCTCGGGATGCTGCACGGAGACCCGGTCCACGCAGGTGGCGAGCGTCTCGGCGACGTCCACCGTCTGCGTTCGAGAGCGCAGCATGCCGGCCTCGATTCGCGACATGTCCAGGAGGTTGGCCACCAGGGCGTTCAGCCGGTCCGCCTGATCGTTGATCGCCAGCAGCGCCTCGCGCTCGGCTTCCGGCGATCGGGTGGCGCTTCGATCCAGCAGGTCCGTCGCCGAGGCCTTGATCGCCGCCAGGGGGCTTCGCAGGTCGTGGGACACGGCCGCCAGGAGCGATCGGCGGACCTCCTCCGTCTGCCGGTACACCTCTGCCTGCGTGGCCGCTCGCAGGAGCCGCTCGTCCTCCAGGATCAGCGCCATCTGGTCGCAGAAGGCGCGCAGGACGCGACTCTCGGCTGGGTCGAGGGGGGGCCGGTCTCCCTGCAACACGATCAGGCCGAGCGCGCGCCCGCCCACGGTGAGGGGCAGTCGCTCGGGGGCCCGGCCCGTTGAAGAGGGATCCCAGTGGGAGTCGATGGGCTCATCCGCGCCCACGGTCACCGGCTCGGCGGCCTCTCCGAAGAGGCGTTCCTGGAAGTGCAGCGACGCCGCCTGGAACTCGAACAAGTGGATCAGCCGGTCGAGCATGTGCGTGTAGGTCTCGCGGCCGGGCAGCGAGGTCACCAGGTCGGAGCTCAGATCCTGCAGGGTCCGGAGTTCGGCCTCCCGTGCCTCCGCCGCCTCGGCGCGGTCGTTCGCGCGCGCCAGCAGCGCCGAGATCAGCACGGACAGCGCCAGGAACACGAAGAGGACCACGACGTTCTCGGCCCGCCCGACGGCGAAGGTGCCGTAGGGCGGAATGAAGAAGAAGTTGAAGGCGATGAACCCGAGGATGGACGCGACGACCCCCGCACCCAGGCCGCCCACCGCGGCGGCCGCCACGACCACGGCCATGAAGCCGAAACCCTTGGAGAGCGGCTGGAGGTCGTCGCGGAAGGGGAGGAGTGCGAGCGTCAGCCCGGCGACGCCGACGACGGCCACCACGTAGCCGGCGATTCGGCGAGACCTGCTCTTGGCTCCCAGGTTGAACAGGGGTGAGGCCGGCCGCCGCTCGGCACTTCCCGGACCCGCCTGCGTCCGCGCCACGGCGTGCACGTCGCGAACCCATGCGGAACAGTGTGCCACTCCCGGTCCGGCCGGCACGCGTGGAAAGCCTCGCACGGCCCGTTCCTCACGAATCCCGTAGGTCCGAACCCCCGTTCCTCACGGATCGCTCACGACCGCGAGCCTAGGGTCGCGCGGACGCAGACAAAGGAGGAAGGGCAGTGCTGGATCTCGTGATGATCGTCGACGACCGTGGCGTTCTTCGCCGCGTCGTTCGGGTTCGTCTGGTTCCTGGAGCGCGTATGAACGTCGCCGACGTCCTGGAGCTGGCCCTGTCGCTGGCCATGCTCGTCTACCTCTTCTATGCCCTGATCCGCCCTGAGAGGTTCTGATGACCGCGATCGCCGTCTACGCCATCCTGCTCATCCTGCTCACGCCGCCGCTCGGCGCCTACATGTACCGCGTCTACACGCGCGAGCGCACCGGCTGGGCCGAGGGCCTCGTCTACCGTCTGATCAACGTCGACCCGAAGACGGACCAGTCGTGGCGCCGGTACGCGTCGGCCTGCATCTGGTTCAGCGGGGTCAGCATGATCCTCCTCTACGCGATGATGCGGCTCCAGTCGCACCTGCCGCTCGACCCGAACGGCGTCCCGGCGGTCAACCAGTACGTCTCGTTCAACACGGCGGCCAGCTTCATCACGAACACCAACTGGCAGACCTACGGGGGCGAGACGACCATGTCCTACCTCACCCAGATGGCGTCGCTGACCTTCCAGAACTTCGTGTCGGCCGCCGTCGGGATGGCGGTGCTGGTGGCCCTGATCCGTGGCATCGTTCGATCCAAGTCCGGTGGGGTCGGGAACTTCTGGGTCGACCTGGTGCGCACCACGCTCTACATCCTTCTTCCGCTGTCCGTTCTGGTCGCCATCGTGCTCATGACCCAGGGCGTCGTGCAGACCCTGGGCGCCAACGAGACCGTCCGCGGCATCCAGGGCTTCAAGCAGGTCCTGGCCCGTGGTCCGGTCGCAAGCCAGATCGCGATCAAACAACTGGGGACCAACGGCGGCGGCTTCTTCAACGTCAACTCCGCCCACCCCTTCGAGGGCGGGACGCCCTTCGGGAACTACATCGAGCAGATCTGCATCCTGTTGATCCCGGCGGCGCTGACCTACACGTACGGCCGCATGGTGGGCAGCGTGAAGCAGGGCTGGGCGATCTTCTCCGTCATGTGGGTCCTCATGGTGGCCGGCCTCGTCATGACCGTCCCCGGCGAGCGCTCCGCGACCCCGGCCATGCAGGCGGCCGGCATTTCCGCGTCCGCCCCGAACCTGGAGGGCAAGGAGGTCCGGTACGGAGTCGACGCCTCATCGCTCTGGGCGGTCACGACCACCGACGCCTCGAACGGCAGCGTGAACTCGATGCACGATTCCTACCAGTCCCTCGGGATGGTCGCGCCCATGTTCAACCTCGGCGTCGGCGAGGTGATCTGGGGAGGCGTGGGCAGCGGCCTCTACGGCATGATCTTCTACGTCATCATCGCCGTGTTCATCGGCGGGCTGATGGTCGGGCGAACCCCCGAGTACCTGGGAAAGAAGATCGGGGCCCGCGAGGTGAAGTACGCGGCCATCGCCGTGCTGGTGCCGTTCGTCGTCGTGCTGTTCCTCACCGCGATCGCGGTCGTCATGAAGAGCACCGTCGCCGCGGCGCCGAATACCGGGCCGCACGGCTTCAGCGAGATCCTCTACGCGTTCCTGTCTCAGGGCAACAACAACGGGTCGGCGTTCGCCGGCCTGACCGCCAGCGGTCCGTTCTACGCGACCACCGGAGCCATCGCGATGCTCGTCAGCCGCTTCGTCCCGCTGCTCGCGGCGCTGGCGCTGGCCGGGTCCCTGGGTCGGGCCGGCACCGTCCCGTTCACGCCGGGAACGCTTCGCACCGACACGCCGCTGTTCGCGGGCTTGCTCACCGGTGTGGTCGTGATCATCGGCGCGCTCACGTTCCTGCCCGGGCTGGCGCTGGGCCCGATCGTCGAGCACCTCATCCACGGGAGGTTGTTCTAAGTGGCAACGCAGGCACCCGCACCCGTCCACACGTCCGAGCACGAGGGGGCCGTCAAGGCCAGGCCCCTGTTCGACCCGCCGATCGTGAAGCGGGCGTCGCTCGACGCCTTTCTGAAGCTCGATCCCAGGACGCTGTGGCGGAACCCGGTCATGTTCGTGGTCGAGATCGTGTCGCTCATCGTCACCGTCCGTCTGGTGAGCGATGCCGTGAGCGGCGGCCCGGTCGCGTTCGACGGCGCCATCGCCTTCTGGCTGTGGTTCACGGTGATCTTCGCGAACTTCGCCGAGGCCATGGCGGAGGGGAGAGGCAAGGCCCAGGCGGAGGCACTCCGCAGGACCCGGGCCGACCTGGTGGCCCGCCGCCTCCAGCTCGACGGCCGCGAGGAGACGGTCCCGGCGCCGCGCCTGCGGGCCGGCGACCTGGTCATGGTCAGCGCCGGCGAGCTGATCCCCGGCGACGGCGAGATCGAGGAAGGCATCGCGTCGGTCGACGAGTCCGCCATCACGGGCGAGTCGGCTCCCGTCATTCGCGAGTCGGGCGGTGACCGCTCGGCGGTGACGGCCGGCACGAAGGTCCTTTCGGACTGGATCCGGGTGCGGATCACCGCCGATCCCGGCCAGTCGTTCCTGGACCGGATGATCTCCCTGGTGGAGGGCGCCGAGCGTCAGAAGACCCCCAACGAGATCGCCCTGCTGATCCTGCTGGTCAAGTTCACGATCATCTTCCTGATCGTCTGCGTGTCCCTGCAGCCCTTCGCCATCTACGGCGGGGACCGCGTCAGCGACGCGGTGCTCATCGCGTTGTTCGTCTGCCTGATCCCGACGACGATCGGCGGCCTGCTCTCCGCGATCGGGATCGCCGGGATGGACCGACTGGTGCAGCGCAACGTGCTGGCCATGAGCGGGCGGGCGGTCGAGGCGGCGGGCGACGTGTCCGCCCTGCTCCTGGACAAGACCGGGACGATCACGCTCGGCAACCGCCACGCCGTGGCGTTCATCCCGGCGCCGGGCGTCCCCGAGCAGGAGCTGGCCGAGGTGGCCCAGATCGCCTCCATGGCCGACGAGACGCCCGAGGGCCGCTCGATCGTGGTGCTGGCCAAGGAGCGCTACGGGCTGCGCGAGCGCGAGCTGATGGAGACCCACGCCGAGTTCGTTCCCTTCACCGCCCAGACGCGGATGAGCGGCATCGACTTCGAGGGCAGCGAGATACGCAAGGGTGCGGTCGACGCGATCGAGGGCTGGTCGGGACACGACATGCCCGAGGAGCTGACGACCGAGATCCAGCGCATCGCCCGAGCGGGCGGCACGCCGCTGGCCGTGGCCAAGGATCGCGTCGGCGCTCGGTGTGATCGAGTTGAAGGACATCGTCAAGGATGGTCTGGTCGAGCGGTTCGCCCAGCTCCGCACGATGGGCATCCGCACCGTGATGATCACCGGCGACAACCCGCTCACGGCGGCGGCGATCGCACAGGAGTCGGGTGTCGACGACTTCCTGGCCGAGGCCACGCCCGAGACCAAGATGGCCCTGATCAAGAAGGAACAGGAGGGTGGCGTCCTGGTCGCGATGACCGGGGACGGCACCAACGACGCCCCGGCGCTGGCCCAGGCCGACGTCGGCGTGGCGATGAACACGGGCACGTCGGCGGCCAAGGAAGCCGGCAACATGGTCGACCTCGACTCGAACCCGACGAAGCTCATGGACATCGTCGAGATCGGCAAGCAGCTCCTGATCACCCGCGGCTCGCTGACGACGTTCTCCATTGCCAACGACGTGGCGAAGTACTTCGCGATCATCCCGGCGATGTTCGCGGGCACCTACGGCGCGCTCAACACGCTGAACATCATGCATCTGCGCACGCCGCAGTCCGCCATCCTGTCGGCGGTCATCTTCAACGCGCTCATCATCGTTGCGCTGATCCCGCTGGCGCTGCGCGGCGTCCGGTACCGGCCCGTCGGCGCCGAGGCCCTGCTGCGCAGGAACCTCCTGATCTACGGCGTCGGTGGAATCATCGCGCCGTTCATCGGCATCAAGCTGATCGACCTCCTGCTGGCTCTCTTGAACTTCCCGAGGTGACGTCATGATTCGAAACATCGTTCGCGCGTTCGTCGCAGTCGTCGTTCTGGGTGTCCTGACCGGCCTCGTCTACCCGCTGGTGATGACGGGGATCGCCCAGGTGGCGTTCGCCGGCAAGGCGGACGGTTCCATCGTGAAGGCGGACGGTCGCGCGGTGGGGAGCTCGATGATCGGGCAGAAGTGGGAGGGCGCCGAGTGGTTCTATGGACGCCCGTCGGCCATCGACAACGACGCATCGACGTCCAGCGGCTCGAACCTCGGGCCGCTGTCGAAGGATCTTGCTGCCGCGATCAAGGACCGCGTCAAGCCCATCGTCGACCTCGAGGGCCGGTACCACCCGGGGCTGACCGCTGGGCAGATCCCCGTCGACCTGCTGACGGCGTCATCCAGCGGCCTCGACCCCGACATCAGCCCGGCGGCCGCGGCGTTCCAGGCCCCCCGGATCGCCGCGGTCCGCCGCCTCCCGCTGTCCACGGTGATGAGGCTGATCCACGATCACACGTCGAGCCGGACCCTCGGCTTTCTCGGACAGCCCCGGGTGAACGTCCTGGAGCTGAACCTGGCCCTGGAACGCGCGGCCTCGAGCTAGCGACCCTCGGGCGGGTGGATGATCGACCGGCCACCCTCGATGAACAGAAACAAGGCGATGACCAGGGCCGCGACGGCATCCCCCCACCACCATCCGAGAGCGTTCAGTCCCGCGGCCACCAGGGAGATGATCGCCAGCAGGCCCGCGGCCGCCGTCAGGATGCTGTCTGCCCGCAGCGCCTGGCTTCCCAGCCGCCTCGCGACCCGGTACTTCGCGACAGCGAGGAACGGGAGGACGACCGCGGAGGCACCGGCCAGCACTCGTCCGAACGTCGACGCATCGGGACCGGAGTGGCTCATCAGGGCGTCGATCGACCGGAAGGAGACATACGCGGCCGCGCAGACGAGCGAGAAGCCCGACCACACGCAAGCGCGATGCGTTCGATTCTTTGGGCTCGTTCCTCGTCCGAGCGCTCCACCCGGAACCGCCACACGAGGACGACCGAGGCGATCGCGTCGACGACGGCGTCCAGCCCGAAGCCCACCAGCGAGAGCTTCCCACCGACGGTCGCAACCACGATGGCCATGCTGCCGAACAGGAGATTCCACCCCACCGTGAAGGCGCTGAGCCAGATCGCCCTCGATACGGCGCGCTGCCGATCGTTCGGCCTCCGGAGTCGACGCACGCCGCCATGACCGCCGCGACTACCGGCGGGCGATCACGTGGATGTCGATCGCCGACGCCCTGCGGATCAGCTTGTGCACGAACGATCCTCGCACCAGCTCCTGCCAGCGCGTGCGCATGGGCTCACCCGCGACGATCTGCGTGATGTGCTGCTCGTACGCGAACGAGAGGACCCCGTCCACGGCCGTGTCGGCGTCGACCACCGCGAACTCGCCGCCGAGATCGTGCGTCAGCTGTTCGACCTCACGAAGCCATTCGGGGTTGCCGGGCTCGTCCTCGGTCCGCACGTGGAGCACGAGCAGGTCTCCGCCGGCACGCTGCACGATTCGAGCCCCGCGACGGACCAGGTCCTCCGAGAACCCGGGATAGGAGACGCAGACGAGCACGCGCTCTCGGGTCTCCGGGACGTGGCCCTTCGACCATCGGTTGAGGAGCTCGTCGTCGACGAGGTTCGCGACCCGCATCAGCGCCAGCTCTCGAAGGGCCGTCAGGTTCTCTGAGGTGAAGAACCGCCGCAGGGCCAGCTCGGCCTTCCGCGAGTCGGGGTAGACGTTCCCATGCATCATCCTGCGCTGCAGCGCGTGCGGCGACATGTCCACCAGCTCGACCTGATCGGCGAGGTCGAGCACCCAGTCGGGCACCGTCTCCTGCTGGCGGATCCCGGTGATCGCGGCGACGACGTCGTTGAGACTCGCCAGGTGCTGGACGTTCACGGTGGTGATGACCGAGATCCCCTGGGCGAGGAGATCGACGACGTCCTCCCAGCGCTTCGCACGGCCGCTTCCGGGGATGTTCGTGTGTGCCAGCTCGTCCACCAGCGCGACCTCCGGTGCCCGAGCGATGATCGCTTCGGTGTCCATCTCCTCGAACGTCGTGCCGCGGTACTCCAGTTGCTGCGGCGGGACGATCTCCATCCCTTCCAGGAGCGCCCGCGTCTTGGGCCGCCCGTAGGTCTCGACGATCCCCACGACGACTTCGGTCCCCCGCCCCCGCCGGCGCTGCCCCTCCGACAGCATCGCGAAGGTCTTCCCCACGCCGGGTGCGGCGCCGAGGTAGACGCGCAGTGGCGCTCGCTTGACCTCTGTCGCCAGCGCCGGCGTCCAGTAGGTCTCCAGGAGGGGCTGAGCCACCTGGGTCCCGGTCAGCGCCTCGACGGACTCCGTGCCGGTGCTCGGGAGCGCGTCGGGTGCGGGGTCGCTCATCGAGGGCATTATGCAGCGGGAAGCCGGAAGGGTGGAAGGTCGCTACTCGAGGGCCTTGTGGAGACCCTCCTCCGCGTCGGGCGTGGCGATCGCGATCAGCTCGTCCCCCGGAGCGAGGACGGTCTCGGGCTGCGGGATCACCACGTGACCCTCGCGCACGATGGCCACGATGCTCGAGTCGACCGGCAGCCGGAGCTCGTACATCGCCCTGCCCACCATCGCCGAGTCTCCCCGCAGCGTCAGTTCGACCAGCGTGACCTGCCCGCGCTCCAGCTTCAGCAGGCGGACGACGTCGCCGACCGTCACTGCTTCCTCCACCAGCGCGGTCAGCAGGTGCGGCGGGCTCACCGCGGCGTCCACGCCCCACTGCTCGGTGAACATCCACTCGTTGCGCGGGTGGTTCACGCGAGCGACGACGCGCGGAACGGCGAACTCCTGCTTCGCCAGCAGCGAGCTCACCAGGTTGTCCTCGTCGTCGCCGGTCGCCGCGACCAGCACGTCCGCCTCGTTGAGCTTGGCCTCGTCCAGGACGTACGGCTCGCAGGCGTCGCCGTGGATGACGGTGACGCCCGAGGACAGCTCGGTGCGCACGCGCTCGGCGATCGCCCGGTCCTGCTCGATCAGCGTGACGTCGTGGCCGCGATCGTGGAGGTCGGACGCAAGGTGGCGTCCGACGTTGCCCGCGCCGGAGATGACGACCTTCATGGACGGGGGTCCTGTGCGCGTCCGGTCACACGTCCTCCGAGACCGGTTCGAGCAGGGTGTGCAGCCGGTCCAGCGCGCCGGCCGTCACCAGGTAGTGGGCCACGTCCGCCTGCTGGAACGTGCTCCCGGCGACGGGGATGAATCCGGTGCCTCCGCGTTCGATGCCGATCACCGAGACCTCGCCCTCCAGCTCGACCGCGCCGACGGGGCGCCCGATGAGGTGGTCGGGCACGTCGATCGCGTAGTGCAGGAGCGTGCCGCCGGCGAACGACTCCCGCTGCTCCTCCTTGCCGTGGAACAGCAGGAACTGGATCTGCGCGGCGGCCCAGCGCACCGAGGCGATGGTGGGGATGCTCAGACGCTCGTAGATGTCGGCCCGGCGGGGGTCGTAGATCCGGGCGATGACCTTGGGCACCTTGTAGTGCTCGCGGGCGATGCGGGCCGAGACGATGTTCGAGTTGTCGCCGTTCGACACCGCGACGAACCCCTCCGCCTCGCGGATGCCGGCTTCCTCCAGGACGGTGCGGTCGAAGCCCTGACCCACGATGGTCCTGGCCTCGAACCCGGGCGGGAGCTTCTCGAAGGCCTCGGCTCGCTTGTCGATGATCGCGACCGAGTGGCCGCCCTTCGCCAGGGCTACCGTGACGGCCGCGCCGACCCGTCCGCATCCCATGATGATCACGTGCACGCCGGCAAGCCTAGCGCGCCGGGAGGGGGTGCACGCCCAACGACCGCTCGATCGGTATGGACCCTGCGGCTACAATTCGCGGGTGGCGATGGCCGAGTCTCCAGGGGTCTTCAACTCGGACCTGATCAAGCGCCTCATGGTCGGCCGGGCCATGCCCAGCGACCGCGCCCACCACCAGCTCCTGCCCAAGACCCTTGCCATGGCGGTGCTCTCGGCCGACGCCTTGTCCTCGGTCGCTTACACGGTCGAAGCGACGGTCCTGGTCCTGCTGGCCGGGGGCGGCTCGATCCACCAGTTCCTCATGCCGATCACCATCTGCGTCGCCGGGCTCATGGCGATCGTGGTCACCTCGTACCGGCAGACGGTGCGGGCCTACTCGAGCAGCGGTGGCGCCTACGTGGTCGCTCGCGAGAACCTCGGGACCGCCCCCGCGCTGGTGGCGGCCGGCTCGCTCCTGGTCGGTTACGTCCTGACGGTGGCGGTGTCCGTGGTGGCCGGGGTCATCGCCATCACGTCGGTGGTGCACAGCCTCGCCCCGTACCGTGTGCCGCTCGCGATCATCTTCGTGGCCTTCACCACGTTCGCGAACCTGCGCGGCCTGCGCGAGTCGGGCATCCTGTTCGCGCTCCCGACGTACGGGTTCATCATCTCGGCGCTGGCCGTGATCGCGATCGGCGTGGTCCGGTGCCTCGGAGACTGCAGCATCGCCGGCCGGGCAGCCACCGTGCACCAGGAGGCGAGCCTCGACCTGCTGGTGCTGCTGTCGGCGTTCGCCGTGGGTTCGTCCGCGCTGACCGGGGTGGAGGCGATCTCGAACGCCGTCACGATCTTCCGGCGGCCTCAGGGCCGCAACGCCGCGTACACGCTGGGGGTCCTCGGCGCGATCGCGGTCGTGCTCGTCCTGGGTATCGCCTTCCTGACCTACCGTTCGGGGGCGACGCCGACCGAGGGCACCTCGCTGCTGTCCCAGATCGGCTCGGCCGCGCTGGGGGGGAGCAACATCTTCTTCTATCTGTTCCAGGCGTTCACCTTCGCCATCCTGGTGCTGGCCGCGAACACGTCGTTCCAGGGATTCCCGCGGCTGGCCGCCATGATGGCCAAGGACGGGTTCCTCCCGCGGCAGTTCGAGAACGTTGGCGACCGCCTCGTGCTGTCCAACGGCATGATCGTGCTCGCGGTGCTGTCCGCCCTGCTCATCTGGGCGTTCGAGGGCAACGTGGAACGCCTGATCCCGCTCTACGCGGTCGGCGTGTTCACGGCGTTCACCCTCTCGCAAGCCGGCATGGTCGTGTACTGGCGGCGCGTCGGCGCGCGGCTGGGGAAGGCCGGTGGGCACTGGCGGCGCAGCCAGGTCGTCAACGCCGTGGGGGCCGCCGCGACCGGCCTGGTGGTGGCCATCGTGGTGGCCACGCGCTTCTGGCAGGGCGTGTGGGTCGTGGCGGTCGATGCTTCCCGTGATGATCATGGGGTTCCGGGCCATCCGGCGGCACTACGACCAGGTCGCCGAGCAGCTCCGGCCCGTGACCCTCGAGGCCCTCCCGCCGGCCGACGCTGCCGCGATCCCGGCCGCGCCGACCGACGACGGCTCCGGGCCCACGCCGACGACCAAGGTCGTGCTCCTGGTGGACGCGCTCGACGAAGCCGCCGCGACGGCGCTCGGCTACGCGCGGTCGTTCGCGGGCCGCGACGTGCAGACCCTGTACGTGGGAGACCCGGCCAAAGCGCGGGAGGTCGAGGCCCGCTGGCCGGGATTCTCACGGAGCGATGTTCCCCTGGACCGTCTGGGAGAGGGCGACCGCACCGTCGACGCGACGATCGAGTACCTCCGCGTCCGTTCCGCGCGACGGCGCCGAGTTCCTGACGGTGGCCATCCCCGAGCGCTTCTCCGAGGCGTCGCTCACCGCCGCCGTGCGGCACCGGACCGCGTTCTCGCTCAAGCTCCGCCTGATGAACGAGCCCGGCGTCGTGACCACCGACGTCCCGGTCCTGGCCCCCGACGCGCCCACCCGGGCCATCCGGCCGCTGATCCCGGACCGGGTCGAGACCGTCGTCTTCCTGTCGCGGGTCCATCTGCGCCACGCTGCGCGCGCTCCGGTACGCGCGTTCCATTCGTGCGCACGACACCCGCGGCGTGTACTTCGCGATCGAGCACGAGAACGTCGACGAGATCCAGCGGGAGTGGTTCGAGCAGCGCGTCTCGCTCGAGCTCGACATCGTGGAGACGCCCTTCCGGGATCTGTCCACCTCCGTGCTCGAGGAGGTCCGCCGCATCACCTCGCACCGAGGGCGCGGTCGCCTCCGTCGTGCTGCCCGAGCTCGTCGTCTCGAAGCGCTGGCACCACGCGCTGCACAACCAGCGGGCGCTGTTCCTGAAGCGGCTCCTGCTGTTCGAGCCGGGCGTCGTGCTCTCGAGCGTTCCCCACCAGCTGCAATAGGAGGTCCCGGTGTCGGCCGTCCAGCGGGACTCTTCCCCACACGTCGTCAAGCGGATCTTCCTCGGCCGCTCGATGACGAGCGGGCGCATGGAGCACACCCTGCTCCCGAAGGTGCTGGCCCTTCCGATCTTCGCGTCCGACGCCCTGTCGTCGGTCGCGTACTCGGTCGAGGCGAGCCTGGTCATCCTGGTGGCCGCCTCGGCCAACGTTCAGCGGCCTGATCCTGCCGATCAACATCGCGGTCGCTGCCGTCATGGCGATCGTCGTGACGTCGTACCGGCAGGTCGTGCGCGCATACCCGACCTCGGCCGGGCTCGTACGTGGTCAGCAAGGACAACCTCGCGACGATCTTCGGGCTCATCGCGGCGGCGGCGCTGCTCGCCGACTACGTGCTGACCGTCGCCGTCTCGGTGTCGTCGGGCATCCTGCGCGATCTCGTCGGCAATGGGCGGCGGCCTGAACGCCGACCTGGTCGGCATCTCGATCGCCTGCGTGCATCCTGATCACGATGGTGAACCTCCGCGGGGTGCGCGAGTCGGGCATCGCGTTCGCCACGCCGACATACGTGTTCATCTTCTCGATGTTCGCGCTGATCGTCGGTCGGGCTTCGTCCGGTGCCTCGGACTCGTGTCCGCAGGTGACCGACGTCCCGGATCCCGTCCCGGTCGGGCACCGCCGCCGACGGCGGGCCTTTTCGTGATCCTGCACTCGTTCGCCTCCGGCTCGTCGGCGCTCACCGGGACCGAGGCGATCTCGAACGGCGTCAGCGCATTCCGGCGGCCGCAGGGTCGTAACGCGTCGCAGACGCTCGCGATCCTCGGCGTGATCGCCGTCACTGATGATCATGGGGACGGCGTTGCTGGCGCTGCAGAACGCACGCGCGTGCCCAGCGAGACCGTCTCGGTGGTCTCGGAGATCGCGAAAGCGGTCTTCGGCGGCGGGTTCATGTTCTGGCTCATCCAGATCTCCACGTTCGCCATCCTGATTCTCGCGGCGAACACGTCGTTCCAGGGGTTCCCGCGGCTCGTCGGCGTTGCTGGCCCGCGACCGCTTCATCCCCCGGCAGTTCGAGAACCTGGGCGACCGCCTCGTCTACTCGAACGGGATGCTGGTGCTGTCGGCCTTCGCCATCCTGCTGATCTGGGTCTTCCACGCCAACGTGACCGAAGCTGCTCCAGCTGTACGTGGTCGGCGTGTTCACGGCGTTCACGCTCAGCCAGACCGGCATGGTCCGCTACTGGTGACAAGGCCTCGAGGGAGGGCGGACGACGCAGGCGCAGGGATGGCGCTGGCGGCTGACGGTCAACGGCGGCGGGGCCGTCGCCACCGGGGTCGTCCTGGTCATCGTCGTCTATCACGAAGTTCGCGGAGGGCGCGTGGATCGTGATCACCGCCATTCCGATCCTGATCTCCGGCTTCTACGCAGTGCATCGTCATTATTCGAATGTCTCGCGGCAGCTTCGACGTGGCGAGGTCGACCGTCGATGACACCGTGCGCAACACGGTCGTCGTGGTCGTGGAGGGGCTGGACGCGGCTACTGCCGAAGCGATCGGCTACGTGCGCTCATTTCGCTCCAACGACTTTCGCGCCGTGACGGTCTCGGAGGACTCGGCGTCGATCGCCGCCGGCTGGCACCGCTTCTGTGGTGAGAGCGTCCCGCTCGAAGTGATTCCGAGGAGGGGCAATCCCGTCGCCGCCCTGGTCGACTTCGCCCGCGCGATTCCACGCCAAGAGCGGCGACTTCGTGACGCTCGTGCTGCCGGAGATGCTGGTCAAGCGGTCGCTTGCTGGCGACCCTCCGCCGGCGGCGGGCGTACTTCCTGCTGAAGCTCCGGCTGCTGTCCGAGCCCCAGCTGGTCGTGGCCAGCGTTCCGGTGGTCGGCAATCCCAACACCCCGCCCGACGAGCTGCGCCCGCTGATCCCGCAGCGGACCGAGGCGCTGGTGCTGGTGTCGGCCGTGCACGATGGCACGATCCGCGCGATCAACTACGCGCGGTCGCTCCGCTGCGCCGAGACCAGGGCCCTGTTCGTGGCCCTCGACCCCGACGAGGTCGAGCCGATCACGCGAGCGTGGCAGGAGCACCGCATCCCCGTCCAGCTGGACATCGTCGATGCTCCGTTCCGCGAGCTCGGGGTGCCGATCGTGGAGGAGGTGCGACAGGGTGACCGCGCCGGAAGGACTCGGTGGCCGCTGTGGTCATCCCCGAGATCGTCGTGTCCGGCTGGTGGCAGCATCTGCTCCACGGTCAGCGGGCCCTATACGTGAAGCGACTGCTGCTGTTCGAGGAGCGGGTCATCCTGTCGAGCGTTCCGTACCAGATCCATTAAAAGGAGGGAGCGGCGTGGACATCGTCGAGGCGCGGGCGTTCGCCAGGGGCAAGGTGGACAAGGACATCACCTACCGGCATCTGGTCAGCGTCGAGGGGGTCATGCGGCGCCTGGGGAGGCACTTCGGCGAGGACGAGGAGACCTGGGCGTTGACCGGGCTCTTTCACGACCTCGACCAGGACCAGACGGGCGACGACCTGGAGCGGCACGCCCGGTTGGCCGCGGAGTGGCTGCGGGAGGCCGGGGTCGACGAGGTCGTCGTCAACGGCGTGCTGGCCCACGCCCATCCCGAGTTCCAGACCGACCGCATGTCCCGCGGCATCGTCGCGGCCGACGCCGTCGCGGGGCTGCTGGTCGCGGCGGCGCTCGTGCGGCCGGAGAAGGCGACGGGCATGAAGGTCTCGTCCGTCAAGAAGAAGCTGAAGGAGAAGGCCTTCGCCCCCGGCGTGAAGCGCGAGGAGATCGCGCTCGCCGAGGAGAACCTCGGTCTCGGGCTCGACGAGTTCGTCGGCCTCGGCATCGAGGGTCTCCAAGAGGTGGCTCCCGAGATCGGCCTCTAGGTCAAGGCGGAAGGTCAAACGGCCGAAGTTCTCTGGTGAGGCGTGTTCCGGCCCGTGCCCCAGGCTCGGGAGATCACCCACGCACCCAGAACGCCAAGGAGCAGTCGCGATGATGGAACCAGAGTCCGCCCCAGCCGCTCCGGAGGAAGAGCCCGGAACGGAGGAGGCCCGGCAGGAGGACGCCGCACCCGCGGAGTCCGCACCGCCTGCCCCCGCCGTCGAGCAGGCCCCGCCGGCCGCGTCTGAGGCCGATTCGGTCCCCGCGCCGTCCTTGGATCCACCTCCCCCGCCCGAAACCCCGCGCTGGGCTGAGGGCGAGGCAGTTGATTCCGCTCCGCCTCCCGCGCTCTCTGCTCCGCCCCCGCCCCCGGACACTCCGCGCTGGGCGGAGAGTGCGGCCGTGACGGAGATTCAGCCGGCGCAGGCGGCCGCCCCCGTGGAGGACGCCCCCGAGCCGGCAGGTGCTGAGCCCCCCGCCGAGGTTCCCGTGGTCGAAGCCGCCCCGCCGGCTCCCGTCTCGTTCGAGGCTCCGCCGGCACCGGTCGTCGAGGCCCCCGCGGCTGCGGCTGAGGCGGCCCCCGAGGCTCCCGTCGCCGAGACTCCTGTCGCGTTCGAGGCTCCCCCCGTGCCCGCGCCGCCGGTGGCGTTCGAAGCACCGTCTGCGCCTGCCGCCCCGCCGGTCCCCGCGACCGCGGAAGCAGCGCCCGAGGCTCCCGTCGCGTTCGAGGCACCACCGGTTCCGCCGGTTCCTTCGGTCCCCGTCGCGTTCGAGGCACCGCCAGAATCGGTGGACCCGGTCGTGGATCCGATGTTCGCGCGGGGCCAGGCGGCCGCTGCTGCCGCCGTCCCGCCCGATCAGGGATGGGGCGTCGCACAACCTCCGTCGTTCGCGCCCGAGCCTCCCGAGGCGCAGGGCGAAGCGGCCGTCCCGCCGCCCGCCGTCGCGCCCTTCGGAGCACCCGAGGCTGCGCCGGATCCGTCCGCGGATGCCGAGGCCGTGGCCGTCGAGCCGGACGTCTCGGTGCCGGACAGCCCGGCCGCCGAGTTCGCCGCGGCCCTCGAGCCCGACGCCCGAGCCCGAGCCGACGCTCGAGGTCGCCGAGCCCCTGGCCCCCGTGATCCCGATCAACGTCGACGGCCTGTGGGTGGCCGGGCGCGGGCGTGGATCCGGCAGTGCCAAAGCGCCGAAGGAGAAGGGGTCGAGAGGACTGCGCCTCAAGCGTTCCGGCAACGCGGCCGGACTCGAAGTGGTCGGAGAGGCCCCCCACGAAGAGGCGGCGGCCCTCGTTCCCGATGCGACCGTTGCCCCCGTCGAGGTCCCCGCCGAGGAACCGGCCAAGACCAAGCGCGCCTTCGGCAAGGAGATTCGCTTCGGACGGAAGAAGAAGAAGGTGGAGGACCCCGCTCCTGAGGGCGGGTTCCCCGTCGTGGCCCCGGTGCCCGTGGCTCCCGACGCACCCGCCGCGGACGGAGGATTCGGCGCGGTGGCCCCGCCGCCGCCCCCGTCGCCGGGCTTCGCGCCGGCCGCCCCACAGCCTGGTGCTGACCAGAACGCGGGCTTCGGCACGGACTCGGGCTTCGGCACGGATTCGGGCTTCGGCACGGACTCGGGCTTCGGCACGCCGGCGGCCGCTCCCGAGGGCTGGCGCGAGCCGATCCCCGGGAAGAAGAAGCGCTCACTGCGGCTGCCCTCGACGTCGGGCGGGAAGTTCGGCCGGCCGATGCTGATCATCCTGGTGGTGGTCGCGCTGGTCGCGGCCGCGCTGGCGTACATGTTCTTCGGCCGCGGCGGCGCCGCCGGCCAGCCCGCCTACGCGCTCGACTTCGCCGCGGGCCAGACCTACAACTACCGGATGACGATGGCGCTGAACGGCCAGCTGGCGGTGTCCGGACGCAACGTGCCGCTCCAGGAGACGCTCGGCGCCACCATGGCGTGGAACGTCCAGTCGGTCGACGCGAACGGCATCGCGACGGTCGACGTCCAGCTGAGCGACCTGCACCTGAGCGTCAACGGACAGGACACGCCGGCGGGCGAGCTCCCCGGCGTCGTCGTCGCACTACACGATGCGCCTCGCCCCGGACGGAAGCATCCTGTCCGGCGGGGGAGGCCTCGGCGCGCTGTCGGGCGGCGGCGCGAGCCCGGCCGGGGGGATCCCGGGAACGGACCAGCTCACGCCGCTCCTGCCGGGCCATGACGTGAACCCCGGCGACTCGTGGGACAAGACGTTCGACTCCGATCTGCCCTACGGAATGGGCCACGTGCACTTCGTGACCCACAGCACCTACGTCAAGAACGAGGACGTGGACGGCGTCACCACCTCGGTGATCGCGTCGAAGATGTCGCTGCCGCTGCACATGAAGGTCGACCTCGCGAAGATGTTGCAGGAGATGGGGTCGAGCACGCCCGGTCTGCCGGCGGGATCGCACCCCGTGGTGACCTACGGCGGGCACGTGAGCGGGACGACGACAGGCTGGTTCGACCCGAGCACGCGGGAGCTGGTGAAGACGTCGGCCAACGTCCAGTTCCGGATGTCGATGACGTTTCGCGGTCTGCCGCCCGGCGAGGCGCTTCCCGGCGGAAGCAAGATGCTCTTCCGCGGCGGGATCATCGTCACCCTGCAGAAGGTCTGAGGCCTCTCGTCACCGCTCGGCGGCCGCCGCTCGTTCGGCGCGCCGGTGCCGGATCCGGCGGGTCACCCACCAGACGATCGCCGTCGCCAGCAACACCGCCACCGTGATGCTGACGGGCAACAGGTAGTGCTCGACCGTGTCCCACTGCTTCCCCAGGGCGTAGCCCGCGGCCGCCAGGCCGAAGACCCAGGGGATCAAGCCCAGGATTGTGTAGAGGGTGAACGACCCGAACGGCATTTGTGCCACGCCTGCCGGCAGGCTGATGAACGTGCGGACCACCGGGATCATGCGGGAGAAGAACACGGCGGCGTCGCCATGCCGCTCGAACCAGACCTCGGCGCGGTCGATATCGTGCGGCTGGAGCAGGATCCAGCGGCCCCACCGCTCGGCAAGGGGTCGGCCCCCGACGCGCCCCACCCCGTAGGCGAGCCACGAGCCGGCCAGATTCCCCGCCGTTCCCATCAGCACGACGAGCCAGAAGTTCAAGTGCGCGTCACCGCCGACCTGCGTGGTGGCGAACGCCCCCCCGAAGAGCATCGTGACCTCACTGGGGATCGGGATGCACGCGGCGTCCAGCAGCATCAGCAGGAATATGGCGGCGTATCCGTACTGTTCGACGGCGTGTGTAACGAAGTCTGCCACGGTGGTTTCGCTCTCCGGCCTCAGGAAGACAGGGGTTCGGGGCGGAGGGAGCGTAGCAGCAGGTCCGGGCCTCTCCGGGCATGGAATCATCGGAATTCTGTGGCATCGTGGCAGGCCAGAGGGGTTGTGGACCCCGGCGAAACACCCCGGTGCGGAGCCGGGCCGAAACGATGGCGTATCGTGGGACGGCTCTCCGGGGTCCTTGCGCCGCCCTCCACCGTGTGAGAGATAGAGGCGCCCGACACCCAGGACCCAAGCTCAAATGAGGATAGGAAGCACAGCGTGGCCAAGCATCTAGTGATCGTTGAATCGCCGACCAAGGCGAAGACGCTCGAGCGATATCTCGGCGAGGGCTACCGCGTGGCGGCCTCGAAGGGGCACGTCCGCGACCTGCCCGCCGACCGCATGGGCGTCGAGCCCGAGCACGACTTCGCGCCCGAGTACCAGGTGAAGCCCGACTCGGCGGACACCGTCGAGCAGCTGCGGAAGGCGTTCAAGGGCGCCGACGGCCTCTGGCTCGCGACCGACTTCGACCGCGAGGGCGAGGCCATCGCGTGGCACGTGGCCGAGTCGATCGGCGCCGACCCGGCGACGGCGAACCGCGTGACGTTCACCGAGATCACGCGCGATGCCGTCCAGCAGGCCTTCGCCGAGCCGCGGCGCATCGACTTCGACCTGGTGAACGCCCAGCAGGCACGGCGCATCCTCGACCGGCTGGTGGGCTACGAGCTGTCGCCGCTGCTGCAGAAGGGGCTGAAGCGCTGGGACCTGTCGGCCGGCCGCGTGCAGTCGCGTGGCGCTTCGCCTGATCGTGGACCGCGAGCGCGAGATCGAGGCGTTCGTGGCCACAGGAGTACTGGAGCGTGGACGCCCGACTGGCCCCGAACGGGGACGAGTCGGCGTTCCTGGCGCGTCTGATCCAGGTCGGCGACGACAAGCTCGCGGCCTCTCCGGACAAGAAGGGCCTGGTGCTCTCGACGCAGGAGGAGGCCGAGGCCCACGTGACGCGGCTGCGCGAAGCGGCGTACCGCGTCGGCGAGGTCCGCCAGAAGGAGGTCAAGCGCACGCCGGCGCCGCCGTTCACCACGTCGACGCTGCAGCAGGAGGCGGCGCGCAAGCTCGGGTTCTCGGCCCGCAGGACGATGCAGCTGGCCCAGCGCCTGTACGAGGGCATCGACCTCCCCGGCGAGGGGCAGGTCGGCCTGATCACCTACATGCGGACCGACTCGGTGAACATCGCCGAGCAGGCGCTCACGGAGATCTCCGACGTGGTGAAGGGCCTCGTACGGCGACCGAGTACGCGCTGCCGCAGCCGCGCCGCTACAAGAAGAAGCAGCGCGGGGCGCAGGAGGCGCACGAGGCCATCCGCCCGACGAGCGCCGCGCGCAACCCCGAGGACATGGAGCGCGTGCTCGACCCGTCCCAGGCGCGCCTGTACCGGCTGATCTGGCAGCGCGCGGTGGCCTCGCAGATGGCCGAGGCGCGCTTCGACCAGGTCTCGGTCGACATCCTGGCGGCGCCGGCGTCGCCCGGGCCCCGAGTACCTGCTGCGCGCGACGGGCCAGACGATGACGTTCGACGGGTTCCGCCGCGTCTACTTCGAGGGACGGGACGACGCCGTCGGACGAGGACGCCGAGTCGATGCTGCCGCGGTTGACCGCCGAGCAGGTCCTGCGCCTGATCGAGCTGCTCCCCGAGCAGCACTTCACCCAGCCGCCGCCGCGCTTCACCGAGGCGAGCCTGGTGAAAGCATTGGAGGAGAACGGGATCGGGCGGCCGTCGACGTACGCGCCGACGATCTCGACGCTGGTCGATCGCGGCTACGTCCGCATGGAGGACCGGCGGCTGTTCCCCGAGGACGTCGGGATGGTGGTCACCGACATCCTGGTCGACCTGTTCGGCGACATCGTCGACGTGGGCTTCACCGCGCGCATGGAGGAGGAGCTCGACGACATCGCCGAGGGCAACCGCGGCTGGGCGACGGTCCTGCGCGAGTTCTACGAGCCGTTCCACCACGACGTCGAGAACGCCGCCGACAAGGTGAAGCCGCCCGAGGTCTTCCTGGACGAACGGTGCCCGCGCTGCCCCGAGGAGGGTCGCGAGCCCGGACGCCTGGTCATCAAGCTCGGCCGCTACGGGAAGTTCGTCGGCTGCGAGAACTACCCCGAGTGCAAGTTCACCCGTCCGATGGAGGGCAACGGCCAGCCCGAGCCCGAGCTGCTCGACGAGGCCTGCCCCGAATGCGGGAAGCAGCTCATGCGCCGGGTCGGCCGCTTCGGTCCGTTCGTGGGCTGCTCCGGGTACCCGGACTGCAAGTACGTGAAGAAGGAGCCGCCGAAGAAGACCGGCGTCAAGTGCCCGAAGTGCGGCGAGGGCGAGCTGGTCGAGCGCCGCGGACGGTTCGGACCCTTCTACTCCTGCGAGCGGTATCCCGACTGCGATTTCAGCCTCAACCAGGAGCCGTTGCCCGACCCCTGCCCGTCCTGTCAGGGCCTGGTCGTCAAGGCGCGCGGCGGGGCCACACGGTGCACCGCGTGTGGCAAGGCGTGGGGCGAGGACGGCGCCGAGCTCCCCGAGGACGAGGCGAAGGCCCTGGTGCCCAAGCCGCGGGCGAAGCGCGCCGGCGGACGGACGGGCGGACGCTCGTCGGGACGTGGGGCGCGGACCACCCGCGGGACACGGTCGCGCGGCAAGGCGGCCGGTGGCGACCAGGCCGAGGCGAGCGCATGAGCACTGCGGCGTAGCACACCGAGCCCGTGGCCACGGTAGCGGAGGAGATCGCGGCCCTTCGGGGCACCAAGCCCGCCGGGCTGAAGGACCTCCTGCTACACCCATCGTTCTCCCGTCTCTGGCGGGCCATGCTCGTCTCGTCGCTGGGCGACTGGGTCGGGTTCGTCGCCGTCGCCACGCTGGTGTCGTCCAAGGGCGGCGCGTCGGGGGGCGGCCTGGCGGTGGCCGGCGTCATGCTGGCCCGGCTGCTGCCCTCGGTGCTGTTCGGCCCCTTGGCCGGCGTGCTGGTGGACCGGCTCGACCGCCGGCGGGTCATGGTCGGCGCCGACATCGCGCGCGGCGCCCTGTACGCGACCATGCCGTTCCTGCCCCGGCTGTGGATGATCTACGCGCTCTCGTTCCTCATCGAGTGCCTGTCGCTGCTCTGGACACCGGCCAAGGACGCGAGCGTGCCCAACCTGGTGCCGCGGGGACAGCTCTCGAACGCCAACTCGGTCGGCCTGATCACCACGTACGGGACGCTCCCGCTCGGGGCGACGGTGTACACGGCGCTCGCCGGCATCGCCGCCGGGTTCGGGGGGACCTACCTGGAGAGTCACCCCTGGTCACTGGCCCTGTGGCTGGATGGGCTCACCTTCCTGTTCTCGGCCTGGATGGTGTGGGGGCTCGACCTGAACCGGGGCCGGCGCCCCCGCTCCGCCGACGCCGAGGGGCTGTCGGCCAGGTCGGCCCTCGCCGACATCCGCGACGGCATCCGGTTCCTCCGCGAGCACGCGCTCGTCAGGACCCTGACCGTCGGCGTCGTCATCGCCTTCGCCGGGGCCGGCTCGGTGATGTCGGTGGGGCCCGCCTTCGCCCAGTACTCGCTGGGCGCGGCCACCGCCGGATTCGGCATCCTGATGACCGCCCTCGGCATCGGGATGGGGGCCGGCATGGGCCTCGCCGGATACCTGTCGAAGCGCGACGACCGCGACCTGTGGATGGGCGTGGCGCTGGAGGCGTCCGCCTGCTGCCTCTTCGTGCTCGCGGCGATGCCCGCTATCGGCTGGGCGGCGTTCTTCACCGTCCCGATGGGCGCCGGCGCGGGAGTGGCCTGGGTCATCGGGTACACCATGTTGCAGGAGAATGTGACCGATGAGTTCAGGGGTCGGACCTTTGCGGTGCTCGCGACCATGGTGCGGACCGCGCTGTTCCTCTCGCTCGCCGTCTTCCCCATCCTCGCCACGCCGTACGCCGCCACCACCATCACCGTCCTCGGCTACGACATGGCCGGCGCCGGCTACCGCGTGGCGTTGTGGCTGGGAGGCGCCGTCGTCCTGGCGGCCGGGGCCATGACGCGGAGGGGCCTGCGGCGGTTCCGCGTTGCCCGTCCCCGGCCGCTGGCGCTGGTGCCGACGTTCCGGCGCGCGGACGGCGCGCGGGCTCTTCCTGGTGTTCGAGGGCGTCGAGGGCGCCGGCAAGGGGACCCAGATCGCGCTGGCCCGCGACTTCATCGCGTCACGCGGCCTGGAGGTGCTGGTCACCCGCGAGCCCGGCGGCACCGAGTTCGGCGAGCACATTCGGAGTCTCGTTCTGGACCCGAAGACGGGCAGGCTCGATGCCCGGGCCGAGGCCCTGGCGTTCGCCTCGAGCCGCGCTCAGCTGGTGACGGAGGTCCTTCGCCCCGCGCTGGCCGAGGGGAAGGTGGTGATCTGCGACCGGTTCGTGGACTCGTCGATCGCGTACCAGGGCGTGGCCCGCGGGCTGGGCGAGGTGGACGTCCTGACGCTCAACGCCTGGGGGACACAGGGGCTGTTCCCCGACCTGGTGCTACTGCTCGTCCTCGATCCCGACTATGGTTTGCTGCGCTCGGAGGGCGTGGCCGACCGGATCGAGTCGGAGGACGGCGCGTTCCACGAGAAGGTCGCCGAGGCGTATCAGCGGATCGCCGAGGACCACCCCGAGACGTACAAGGTGATCGACGCCTCGGGCACGGAGGAAGAGGTCCACGAGCGGGTGCGTGAGGCGCTGGAGGCGGCGCTGGCCAAGGTGCAGGAAGGAAGGAGCGGCCCGACGTGAGCGGCGACACCGTGGAGCTGCCGCCCGTCGTGCGCGACGTGGCGGGGCAGGACGAGGCCGCGCGGTTCCTCGCCCGGGCGCTCGAGCGCCCGCACCACGCGTACCTGTTCACCGGCCCGGAGGGGTCGGGGAAGCGGCTGGGGCTGCGCGCGTTCGCCGCCGCGCTGCTCTGTCCGGACGGCGGATGCGGGGAGTGCCGCGACTGCCGGCTGGCGCTCGGCGAGCGGCACCCCAACATGCTGGTGCTCGAGCCGACCGGGCCCGACATTCTGGTGGGGAAGGACGCGACCGACCCGGCCACCGCGCGCGGCTTCGCGCGCGCGGCGTATCTGACGCCGCAGGAACCGGGCCGCAAGGTCATGGTCGTGCTCCAGGCGGACCGGCTGCGTACCGAGGCGGCCGACGTCCTGCTGAAGGTGCTCGAGGAGCCGCCGGGAGACACGGTGATCATCCTCCTGTCGGCGCGGCCGACGCGACCTCCCCGACACGATTCGCTCGCGCTGCCAGGAGATCGTCTTCCCGCCGCTCACCGAGTCGTTCGTCGTCGAGACGCTCGTGCGCGAGGGCGTGGACGAGCAGCGCGCGCGCCTGGTGTCGCGGCTGGCGGGCGGGAACATCGGCCGGGCGCGGCGCATGGCCCGCGACGAGTCGGGGCTGGCGTTCCGCGACGCGGCATTCGCCGCGGGCGAACAGTCGTCCCGGGGGCCGTCGGGCGCGCTGGCCGCGGCCGAGGGACTGCTGGCTGCGGCCAAGGACTTCCGGACGCGGCCTCGGCGCCGCGCTGGAGGAGGAGTTGCGGCCGTTCATGGACGAGAACGGAAAGCCCGAGGAGGCATTCCGGCCCGTGGTGCGACGGATCGAGGAGCAGCACGAGCGACGCGTGCGCCGCGCCGAGCGCGAGTTCCTGGACGGGGCGCTGTCGGCGCTGTCCAGCCGCTATCGCGACGCGATCGTCCAGGCGGTGGGAGTCCCGGACGCTCCGTTGATCAACCTGGACCTGCCCCTGCGGGCCGCGGCAGCCGACGAGGATCCGGCGCGGGCGGCCCTGGCGATGGGGGCGGTCGAGGAGGCGCGCGCCCTGCTCGCGGACGAGACCAACCTGAACGCCCGGCTGGTTCTCGAGGGGATGTTCCTGCGTCTGGTGGAGACGGCTCCCGCTTCGTGAAAGCCCTAGCCACGGGGGTCGAGGTGCCCCCGGAGGCGGCCGATACAATGGCGGGCCAGGCCGGAGTAGCTCAGTTGGCAGAGCGACGCACTCGTAATGCGTAGGTCCGCGGTTCGATTCCGCGCTCCGGCTCAAGCGAAACGATCACGAGCGGATGTTCTGATTCAACCTGAACAGATTCGTCGGGTCGTAGCGAGCCTTGACCTTCCGGAGCCGGTCCCAGGTCCCGGCCGGATACGCAGCCCGGATCCGGTCCTCGCCCTCGTTGGTGAGGAAGTTGACGTACGCACCGGCGTCGTCACCGCGAAGCACGTCTGCGAACTCCTGCACCCACGGCTCGTACACGGCGGCGTCCTCGACGCGCTCGTACAGCGCCGCGACGTTCACCATGATCCGGCTCTTTCGGTGCGCGAACGCGGTCGCCTCCACCGGGACACGTGCCATGGCCCCGCCGAGCACGCGGATCTGTGTGGCGGCCATGGATGCGTTCGACGTACGGAGCCGTTCGACGATCGTCTCCGCGGCGGGGCGGTCGATGGTCTCGACGAACATCGTCCGGATCGACTCGACCAGGGGGAAGCCCTCCTCGTCCGGTAGGTAGATCTCCGGGTAGGGCATCGGCCGAACCATGTCGGCGATCGGCTCGGCGAGTCCGCGGAACGGTGCCAGGACCCGATCGGCGGCCTCCATCTCGCCCGCGTAGCAGACCATGGCCATGACGACGAGCTTGCCGTGGGCTTCGGGTGGCAGGAAGGGCATCGGCGGCGCGGCGAAGACGTTCGCGATGGTGGAGAGCTCCTCCGGAGCGGCCTCCGCCGCCTCGACGAACGAGTGGACGACGTCCGGAGTCGCGGGCAGGATCAGGATCCCGCCAACGACCCGCTCCAGCTCGTGCATCCGGAAACGGAACCTGGTCGCGACGCCGAAGTTGCCACCCCCGCCGCGGATCGCCCAGTACAGATCGGGGTGTGAGTCCGCGTCGGCCCGCAGCAGCCGACCGTCCGCGGTCACGATGTCCGCGGCCAGGAGGTCGTCGATGGTGAGGCCGTGCTTGCGGAGAAGGAATCCCACGCCGCCGCCGAGCGTCAGCCCGCCGATGCCCACCGAGCCGGTGTCACCGAACCCGGTCGCGAGCCCGTGCGCGCCCGCCGCGTCGGTGTAGTCGCGGGCGGTCAACCCCGTCTGGGCCCAGGCGGTGCGGCCCTCCACGTCGATGTCCATGCCCTTCATCCGGGATAGGTCGAGCACGATGCCTCCGTCCGAGACGCCGTGTCCGACCAGGCTGTGGCCGCCGCTCCGGACCGCCAGCTCCAATCCCGACTCTCCTGCCAGCGAAACGACGCGAGCGACGTCGTCTTCGCCGGCCGCGCGAACGATCAGCGCGGGTCGACGGTCGATGCCACCGTAGAAGACCTTGCGCGCCGCGTCGTACTCGGCGTCTTCAGGCGAGATGAGCGGTCCGTCGAACTGCGCCCGAAGTTGGGATACGGACTTGCCTGTCCGAGTCTGCAAGGTGGGCCCCCTCTCCTTCGACTCTCTTTCACCGAAGTCCTCTACAACCCGGCGGTCCGCGCTCGGATTCCCATCGTCTACGGTCGATCCCCTGAGGCCGACTGACCGTGACGATCCCGTGACGGATGCAGGGAAGAGTCGGGGTCAATGGTGAGCACGCAACGCACACTCGTGCTTTCGGTGGCTGGTCTGGTCGTCATCGTCGGCGTTCTTGCCCTTGTCGTGTTCATCCTTCCGAGTCTGATGGTCACGGCTGCCGACGTTCCGGTGACCGTCGATCGGCTGCAGGCCCAGAACGACATCCGAGCGACCCTGCTGCAGTCCCTCGCGGGTGTGGCGCTGCTCCTGGGAGCCGTGTTCACGGCAAGGACGTATGCGCTGAACAAGCAAGGGCAGATCACGGACCGCTTCACGAAGGCGATCTCGCAGTTGGGTGATCAAGAGAAGCTCGATGTGCGGGTGGGTGGAATCTACGCGCTCGAGCGCATCGCCCGGGACTCGGAACGTGACTACGGACCCATCATGGCGGTCCTCAGCGCGTTTCTTCACGAGGCTGCGCCGGCATCCGGGTTCGATGCGAACGGCGACCAGTACCGGCGTCCGCGGGCCGACGTGGAGGCCGCCCTGACCGTCATCTCCAGGCGGGACCGGAGACACGACCCCAGGGAAGCCGCCCGGGACTCCGCGGTCCTCTACCCGAGTCTGTCCGATCTCGACCTGTGGGGCGCCTTCCTCTTCGGAGCGCACCTCGAGGGTCTCCGGCTTCACAGAACCCACCTGGAGTTCGCCGGCCTCGCGGAGTCCCACCTCGAGGGATCCCGCCTCCACGGGGCCATTCTCTCGTTTGCGAACCTCAGGGAAGCCCATCTGGACGGGGCCCGGTTCGAGCCCTATGGGGATCGGCCGACCCCAGCCGACCTCCGGGGAGCGAACCTCCAAGGAGCCAGTCTCCGGGAGGCCAACCTCGAAGGCGCCGATCTCCGGGGTGCCAACCTCGAGGGCGCAAATCTCGAGGGTGCAGAGCTCCAGGATGCCCGGGCGGACAACCTCGAGATGACGACCCCCGGCGGGCCCAAGCTGAGGAGGACGATCTGGCCCGCCGGGTTCGATCCGGCTCAGCGCGGGGTTCGCATCGTGGAGTGACCTGGGGGCGGCCGCCTACGAGTAGGCTGCCGGCCATGGCACCCGGCAGCACGGGCCGTGAGTTGAAGACACTTCACGTCACCACGCGCGCGCAGTGGCGTCGCTGGCTCGAGCGACACCACGAGACCGAGCGCGAGGTCTGGCTCGTCTCCTACCGGACGCACACGGGCCGGTCTCGCGTCTCGTACAACGACGCGGTCGAGGAAGCGCTCTGCTTCGGGTGGATCGACAGCACTCAGAAGGGTATCGACGAGGACCGCGTGGCTCAGCGGTACACGCCGCGGCGACGGGCGGGCGGATTGTCGGAGATGAACAAGCAGCGGGTTCGGCGCCTCGTCGCCGACGGCAGGATGACGCCGGCGGGCCTCGCGAAGATCGGCGACGCCCTGCAGGTCGAGCCGTTCACGCTCGCGAAGGACGTGGAGCGGGCGTTGCGGAAAGACCCCGCCACGTGGCGGAACTTCCAGGCTTTTCCCGAGTCCTACCGCCGCGTGCGCGTGGCCTACGTCGAGGCGGGCCGGCGCCGCCCCGGCGAGTTCGAGAAGCGCCTCCGCCACCTGGTGGACATGACGGCGAAGAACAGGCGATTCGGCTTCGTGAAGGAGTTTCGGTGAACGCCGGGCGGGTTCTGGTCGCCCACGGCCGCAGTATCGCAGTCGCCGGGGCAGGGCTATTCTCCAGCTGATGAGCGCCACATCACCGCTTCGGATCGGCGTCCTCGGGAGCGGGTTCGTCGCGGGATTTCACCTGCAGGCCCTGGTGGCGGTGCGCGACGTCGTCGTAGCGGGCGTATACAGCCCGACCCCCGAGCACCGCGAAGACTTCGCCCGCAGAGCCGACGAGGCCGGCCTGGGCCCGTGCACGGCGTTCTCGTCGGTCGAGGAACTGGTGGACTCTGAGGAGATCGACGCCGTGTGGATCCTGGGTCCCAACGACACGCGGCTGGAGCACATGCGCGCCATCCATGACGTCGCGACCCATCGCGGGGCGGCCCTGCGGGGCGTGGCCTGCGAAAAGCCTCTGGGGCGCAACCTCTTCGAAGCCCGAGAGATGCTCGCCCTCGCCGAGGACGCCGGATTGAACCACGGCTATCTCGAGAACCAGGTCTTCGCCCCCGCGGTGGCGCGGGGACGCGACATCGTCTGGCGCCGCGCCGCCCCGAATGCCGGACGGCCGTACCTGGCCAGAGCGTCCGAGGAACACAGCGGCCCGCACGCCCCGTGGTTCTGGCAGGGGCGCCGGCAGGGCGGCGGCGTCCTGCTCGACATGATGTGCCACTCGCTCGAGGCGGCCCGGTTCCTGCTCACCGACCCCGCGGGTGGTCGCGACAGCCTGCGACTCAAGAGCGCGTCCGGAACCGTCGCCTCGTTGAAGTGGTCCCGTCCGGAGTACGCGAGTCGGTTGCGGGAATCGATGGGCGCCGAGGTGGACTACCTGACGGAGCCGTCCGAGGACTTCGCCCGCGGGACGGTCGTCCTGAAGGACGAGGACGACCGGGACGTGGTGATCGAGGGCAGCACGTCGTGGGCCTACGTCGGCCCCGGACTGCGGATCCAGATCGAGGTGCTGGGGCCGGAGTACGCGATGGAGATCAACACGCTCAGCACCAGCCTGAAGGTGTTCCTGTCCCGGGCCGTCACGGGGAGTCGGGGCGAGGATCTCGTGGAGAAGCAGAACGCCGAACAGGGACTCATGCCCGTTCTGGAGGACGAGGCCGCCACATACGGATACGTCGAGGAGAACCGGCACATGGTTCGGTCGTTCCTGGCGGACGCGCAGCCGACGGAGACGTTTCACGACGGTGTGGCCGTCATGGAGATGTTGATGGCGCTGTATCGATCGGCCGAAACCGGCCTGACGATCGAGCTCCCCTCCGCCGAGCTCGAGGACTATGTCCCCCCGGTGGCCCGGGGAGCCTACCGAGGCTGAAAAGGAGAGCGTGGAGAGGGCAGGCCCCTCTCCACGCTGTGCCGCGTCGCCTACGTGCAGCCCGGGAAGCGGAAGCTCCCGATCCGGGTCCGCCAGTGGAAGGGCGACGTGTGCCGGTAGTACTCGTTCACGTACCAGAAGGTGCAGTCGTCGGTGGGGTCGACGTTCATGGACGTGTAGTCGCCCCAGCGGTGCGTCCCGGTCTGGGCCCCGCCCCCGTTGATCAGCACGGCCTCGCCCTGCGGCATCGTCCCGACGGGATCGCCCCGAAGGCGCCCTGTGTACCGGATCCCCGGGTAGACCTGCTTGCTGGACACGCTGTACCCGAGCGCCGCGTTCCCCTGCTTGTCCATGGCGATGCTGCCCATCCAGCGGTTGGTGCCGTCGTCGGGCGCGTACGTACCTTGCTGATAGAGGAACGGCTGATCGCCCGGCCGCCGGATCTCGTACCAGCGGACACCGGCGACGCCCGGTCGTGCCTCGACCGACTGGTTGGTCACCAGCGCCTCGTGCGAGCCGAAGTTGCGGTAGGCGAGCCTCCACGTCGGTCGCTGCCGATACGAGAGGATGTCCACCCTCCATCCGGTGCCCGGCTGGTGAATGCACGAGCGCGGGTTCTTCGGTCCGCACGGGAACGCCGAGTCGAACGGAGCGACGCGGAGTTGCGCCGACTGGAAGAAGGAGGCGGTCGGATGCGGGCCCCAGGACACCCAGAACTGGAACACGTTGATCGCGTCAAACGGCGCGCCGTACGGGCCCTGGTCGTCCTGCGTCCCGACGAAGTAGTTGGGACTTCCCTTGGGCGGCAGGCGGCTTCCGTCGAGGTCGGACGGCAGCAGCCCGTCGCCGGGGATCCACGGCTTCGTTCCAGGCGGGAGCAGGAACCCGACCGCGCGTGCGCCCGGGTCGCCCATGAGCATCCGGTTCCGCTCGAGGGCGTACAGCCCGTCGCCCGCGAAGGAGCCGTTCGGCGCGAACTCGCGCGTCGCGAGGAAGTAGGCGTTCGGCCAGACCCCGAGCTTCGGGTAGTCGGGGAAGTTGGCCCCCGTCGAGAACGCGTACCGGTAGTACGAGCCGGTCGGGTCGGGCGTCGTCGAGACCGCCACGCACTCGTAGAAGGACGGCCCTCGGAACGTCAGCTGGCTGAGGATCCAGCGATCGGCGAGCTGGTCATAGAGCACGACGGGGTCCCCACCGAGGTCGGTGCAATCGGGGACGCCGAACCCCGCCCAGATCGAACCCAGGTCCATGGGACCGAGCTGCAACGTGCCCGTCTTGGAGTAGACGGCCCACACCACGTTGATCTCCTCGACGTAGTTGTTCGGGCCGACGTCGCCGTCCGGGTCGGGCGGCGCGACCGGGAACGGGTTGTCACTGTTCTGCAGCCCCTCGAAGTTCACCGTCGGCGCCGGCATGTCGATGCGCCCCGCGGAGGACTGGACCGCGCCGTCGCCGGCGAAGCCGTGGGAACGGACGATGGGTCCGCGCTCGGGTGGGAGCCGGAACGGCGCGACCCGCTGCGGAGCCTGCCGTGCAAGCACGCGCATCGGCGGCGACACGTCGAACGCGGCGGCCTTGGTGAACGTGGGGTGGAGCCCCCGTGGGGTCGCCGGCTGCGACGCGCGTCCCGGGACCGCGGACGCGAGCACGCCGATGACCAGCAGCACCGACGCGAGCCAGAGCGTCGCCTGCGAGCGGATACGAGCGATCATGATCGTCCCCCTTTTCGCCAGCTGACCAGGCGATTCGGAGACCGGTCTAACACGGACCGGCGAAGCCCTCAAATGCGGTGGTCGCGCTCCATGACTAGTAGAAGAACTGCTGGATCTGATCGATGCCGGGGCCGTCGATCCAGCCCATCCGCAGATTCGGGTTGACGGCGATGCGACTCGGGCCCTGGGCGAACCCACCGAAGTGGATGCCCGTGATGGCCTCGACGAAGTCGCCGTTCTCCCGGTAGACGACGATCGCGCTGCCGCCGGTCGGCGCGTAGACCGGGTCGGACACCAGGAACAGATGATGCTCCGGGTCGGCCGCGATGGCGGCTCCGCTGTTGAGCTGGTCCGCGGGGCCGGTCCCGGGAAGCTGGACGGAGGCGATCGCCGACTTCGTCTTCAGGTCGTAGAACTGCACCATCGCGTTCAACTCCGTCGTCGTGCACGCGACGTGGGTGCTGGAATCGACCGCGAGCCCGTTCACGAAGCCGGCTCCGAACGGGCCTTCGTTGAGCCCGAACCATTCGAAGACGTGCCCGGTCGCGAGGTTGACCAGCGCCATGATCGGCGGGTCGCCCCCGACCGTGCCGTTCGAGGCCGCGAGGACCGCGCGATTCATTGCCGTGTCCTGCGCGACAACCGCGTTTCCGACCTTGTACGTCTCCCGGTCGAGCGGAATGAGTGTGCCGGTGCCCGTCGTCAGGTCGGACACGACCAGGGCCGGGTCGCTGTGCTGGTTCAGCTGGATGCCGTACAGGACGGTCGTGCTGGTGGACTGGTTGTCGGCGCCCTGGATGACGTCGAAGTTCTTCACCGGCGAGGTCCACGGATCGGTGAACCGCTGTGCCGTGACCGGATTCATCAGATCGTAGAACCGCTTCGCGTAGATGGTGCCGTGTGGCACGACGTAGTGAGTCACCAGGGCCACGTCGCCGGCGAAGATGCCGTCCACGCCGTACGAGTCGCGGGTGCCCGAGTGCCGGGCAAACGTGTGCGTGACCTTTGCCGTCGTCTGGTCGAACGTCTCCACCGACACCTTGTACCCGTCGCCCTCGTTCTGCGACGTCGCGAGCACCCCATCGGTGCCGTGCGCATTGATGTCCCACCCGAAGATCTGTCCGCCGTCGCTGCTCGAGAGCACCTTGCCCAGCCCGACGCGATGACCGTCCACGAACCGGAGGTGCGGCGCGGCGGCGAGCTGCCCGGCTTGAGCGGTCGTGGCGAACGTGAACGAACCGATCAGCAGTGGCGCGATCCACAGACTCCGGCGCCGGCGCGCGGTCATCCGCATCGTCGATCCCCCTTGTGAGATGTTCTCCGCGAGGGACTTACGAACGGCGGACCTGGGCGGTTCGCTTGGGTCTTCTCGTGGCACCGGGCAGCTCAAGCCTGCTCGGTTGCGGCCGGTGCGTACTGCGGGCGCCCGGTGGGCCGGTAGACCTGGATCGTTACGCCCGTCGGGGTGGCCCGCGAGTCGACCAGTTCAAGTGCTGTGTCCGCGCCGGTGTCGGGGAACAGCCGCGTGCCCTGGCCGACGATCACGGGATAGGTGAGCAGGTTGATCTCGTCGACCAGGTGGTTGTCGAGGAGCCAGCGGACCAGGTTGCCGCTGCCGTGCACCTGCAGCTCGCCTCCCGGCTTGGCTTTCAGCTCGCCGACGGCGGCCGCGACGTCTCCGGAGAGGACGGTCGTGTCTGCCCATTGCGGGTCGGTGAGTGTGGTCGATGCCACGTACTTGGGCCGCGTGTTCAACGCCGTCGCAGATGGGGCTGTCGCCCGGATCTGCCACGTCTCCCCACGAGCCGGCGAAGATCTCGTAGGTCCGCCGGCCGAACAGAAAGGCGTCGGCGCGCTGGTAGACCTGGCCGAGGAACGTCGCGGCCTCTGTCGTTGTCGAAGAGCGGCAGAGCCCATCCGCCGCGCTCGAACCCGCCCCTGCGGTCCTCGTCCGGCCCGCCGAGCCCCTGCATCACTCCGTCGACGGAGACGTTCGTGGTGGTCGTCAGCTTCATGGTCGCGGTCCCCCTCTCGTTGGTTCGGTCGTTCGGGCGAACCGGACCGAACCGAATCTCATTGGTCGCGGCACGGTCCTGTCCGCTGCCCCGTCCTTACCCAGAACGCGAGCCCATCATCGGGGAGGCCGAGTTGGCGCCGTTCGACGGTGACTCACGTGCCTCGGCGCCCGGTCACCGGCTGTTCACCGCTGTCCTCGACGTCGTCGGCGTGAGGATCGATGCCGTGGAGCGCGTGGTCCTGAGTGACCGCCTGCGCCTGCCGCTGAGCGATGTACGGCTTCAACACGTAGCGCCAGCCGATGAGACCGATGAGGATGTCGAAGAGGATCGTTTCGACGCCGCTGATGAAGATCTCCAGGTACCAGTGACCCTTCTGATGGAGCAGGTGCCAGAAGGTCTCTCCGTTCTCGGGCTGGAACGTGAACAGCCCGCTCCAGAAGAAGAGGTAGATGCCCACAACGGCGACGAGGATGACCGCGACCCCCACAAGGAGCCGCCGTCCTGACCCGGCCCTGGAGCGTGTGTCGATGGTCCTTCGATGATTCATCCCGACGAGCGAACACCCGAACGGCCGTATTGTCTAAGACGCATACGTGCATGGGAGCACTCCGATGGAAGAGGAACTGCACACCGGCACTCCGCTTCCGGTCCCGCACCCGGAATTGGAGCGGTACGACGCAGCGGGCGATCTGCTCCGTGCGCTGACCGCCCCCATCCGCCTCGCCGTCATCGACCTGCTGGCCGACCACGCGTACTGCGTCCACGAACTCGTCGATGCGATCGGGGCGCCGCAGCCGCTGGTCAGTCAGCATCTGCGCGTCCTGCGTGGCGCGGGCTTGGTCCGGACCAGCCGTCGCGGGCGCGAGGTGGTGTACGAACTCACGGACGTGCACGCGGCGCACATCGTGCGGGACGCTGTGGCGCACGCTTCGGAGCGGCGGCCCAAGAGCGCAGACCGGTAGGCGTCGGTTCCCCGTGGGTCGTTCGTGTCTGCTTGTGGATTCTCACTTCCAACCCGGCACGCGCCCGGCTTGCTCGATCCACTTCTGCATCTCCGGTCCTTGCGCTTCCTCGAGGGTCGTCAGCTTGACGTAGCGACTCCGATCCGTTGCTCCAAGCGGTGGAGGAGAGTCGAAGTCCGCCCCGCCCAAGAAGATGACGTTCACGGAGACGGCGTAGGCCGCCATTTGGATGATCCACCCGAGCTCTGGCACCCCGTAGAACGGGGTCTTCCACTTGAGGGCGTATCGAAGCTCCGGGATCGTCTCGCGGATCGATTCGTCCAGCCGCTTGACGATGGGATGCATTTCCGGCATCACGCCCCGGGTGATCCAGTCCGCGATCTCGGCGTGGCTGTCGGACGGCACGGGTGGCGTTCGGGTCGTGATGGACTTGCGCTTCTTCCCCAACTCATTTCCCCCAGAACTCACGAACCCATTCCAGGGCCTCGGACCGGTCTCGCGGACAGCGTAGGGCGGAACCTGTCGAGAAGGAAGGCACCTTGATGCTCAGGCGCAGATCGCCAAGCTGGCATGATTTCGCTATGGCTCTCCACCGTCTTCCCTCATTCGATGATCTGACGTCGAGGACGGTGGACCTCTGGCGGGGAGTTGCAGGCTCTTGGTGGGTCGCTGGAGGTTGGGCGATCGACCTCGCGATCGGCGTGGTTACCCGGGCACACGACGATATTGACGTCTCTGTGTTTCGCCAGGAGCTCCCGGCGATCCGATCGCACTTCGGCGATTGGGATCTCCGCGTCGTGAGTCATGGGGAGATGCGCCGATGGAATGGAGAACCCCTGGCTCCGCAGGAGCACCAACTGTGGGCCCGTTTCGACAAAGGGCCTCGACCAACGGGTGTAGTCGACTTCTCCATGGACCCAACGTTCTTTGAACTCCTCATCGAGGACCAGATGGATGGACAGTGGACCTACCGTCGCGATCCTGCGGTGAAGCGACCGCTCGCCGAATTTGGTCGAACCACTCAGGGGATTCCTTTTGTCGGTCCGGCCATACAGCTTCTGTACAAGTCGAAGCCTCATCCCAAATATGACGCCAAGAACGACGTCGACTTCGATCGCTGCTGGCCGCACCTAAGCCAAGGAGAGCGAGTCTGGCTCAATGACTCCCTCAGACTCGTGAGCCCAGGTCATCGCTGGCTTCAGCGCCTTCGCCGGGCGTGAATGCGGACCGAGGAATGGAACAGGCGTCAGGAGACCGACGGCGGCCAGCGATGGCTGCGCCACTCGTCCCAGGTCGCGAATCCGGCCGGTGGGTCATCAATGGGTTCACTGCCGTCGAGTTCGCCTGGCGTTGGGATGTCGATGTTGGCAGCCCACTCGGCGAGTTCCTCGTCGGACATGGGCCAAGTCGTGTGTGGCGCTTCGGCTTGGCGCTGATCAAGTCGTCTCCGCTGCTCGGCTGGGGTGAGTTCGAAGTAGCGCATCTCCACCATCGCGCCGAGGTCTGCTGCTGCCTGCCGTAGAGCGGAGCGCTCGTCTCGACCCCAGAGGCCGTAGTCGATCACGACGTTGTTGCCGAGTTCGAGGGCGCGCAGCCCGATCTGGATGAGCCGTCCTTCGATCACGTCCTGAGCCGATGGCGGATTCTCGTGCCCGTAGAGAGCCTTCACCCATTCGTCCTTCGTGAGACGAAGTGCTCTCTGCTCGATCTCGATGCGCCGAGCAGCAGTGGTCTTCCCGGTGCATGGGAGTCCCACAGTCAGGAACAGTGTTGGTTGCCTCATCACTCTCATTCTCAGCCAATCGGCTCGGTCGTGTCCGATCCTCGAAGGTCGTTTTTCGGTGGGAAGGGACGGTACCCGGAGCAAGCGAGGGGTTATTGACCAGGCGGGTCCCTGGGGCCTGCGATTCCTTGGAGCGCGGTGCTCGAACGAATCGAGTCGCCGTCTGCCGGTCTAAGCCGCTGCGGAGGCGGCAGGTTGCCGCCGTACTAGCTGGCGACGTTGGCCGCCAAAGCTTGGTAGGCAGGGAGGAGCTCGTTCCACCGCGAGTCGTCGTCTCGGCGGTCACGCCCGCCGATGTGGGCGCCGAGGTCTTCGACATGGATCTGCACCCCGGCCCCGTAGGCGGCGAGGAGGTCCAGGGGCATGCCCCGTTCCTCCAAAACAAGGATCGTCTGGTCGCCCTCGGCAGCCAGCGTGGCCTCGATGACTTCCTCGTACGGCGCGTCCGCGTCCTTGATCAGAACCAGCAGCCGCTGTGGGGGCTCGCACGCCTCCACGCGGCCCGTGCCTTCCGATCCGCTGGCAAAGAAGCGGAACCGGTATGCACCGCCGAGTCGCAGGTCGCCCTCTACCTCGCCAATCCAGCGGGCTAGGCGACCGGGATCGGTGAGCGCCGACCACACGTCGTCGATACCCGTGTGGAAGCGGTCCTCCATGCGCACGACACCCTTGCCATCAGCTGATCGCAGGCTGCCCAGGATGCGGCCATCTCCAGGTCCGTTGCTGGTCATCTGATGCTCCCTCGTTCGCGTTTCCCCCGGGCTCGATGTGCAGAGCATCCGGTGGATGCTCCCCTACGCCACGTCGTCACTCTAGCTGCCTTGATCTCGTTTCCGGGTGGGAAGCGACGGTCCCCCGGAGCAAGCGAGGGCTTCTTGACCATACGGGTCCCTGGGGGACTGTCGCTTTCGCCGAGAAACCATCTCCCTTTTGTGGGCGAGACCTTGTGCCGCTTCCTTGACGGCAGTAGCTTCTTCGGCCGTGCGAGTTGTGCGCGCGACGGCGGAGGACGCGGAGCTGTGTTTTGGGATCGCGCGTGCCGCCGCGGTCACGGGTTTCCAGAACGTCTTCCCACCAGACCTCTATGAGTTCCCTGCTGACGCGATTCGCGCGGACTGGATCTCCGCCCTCACCAATCCAGACGCAGAGACCTACATTGCATTCGAGGACGACGAGGCGGTCGGAGTGGTCTCCGTGAGCCAGGGGGTGCTTGAGACCCTGTATGTAATGCCAGAGTTCTGGAACCGCGGCGTCGGAAGTCGGCTTCACGACCTCGCTCTGGATCGGCTTCGGGAAGCGAATATCGAGGAGGCGAGCCTCTGGACACTCACCGAGAATCATCGGGCGCGCACCTTCTACGAGAAACGCGGGTGGGGTCTCACCGGCCGCACGCGCGTAGTGCCGTACCCGCCCTATCCGATCGACGTCGAGTACGCCCGCTCGACAGTTCGCAGCTAACCCGCGCCGGGCGACATTCGCCGGGCCAACTTGTCTGCCAAGCCTCGGGGGAGAGTCCAAGCGGACTGTCGCTCGCGACGGGAAACGACGGTCCCGCAAATCAAGGGAGCGCTTCTTGACCATGTGGGTCCGTGGGTGGAGGGAACTGCCGTTTCCGACGGGAAGCGGCCCTCCGGAGGCCCTTCTGTTGCCGGGGTGAGAGGCGGGATAGGCTGGCGGAATGAGGAACTACGTGTTCGACATCACTGCCAGCACGGCGGAGTTGAGTGAGCGCCAGGAGGACATCTTCGAAGAGAGCGTCCGCCTCTTCATGCCGGCGAACATCGTCATCGACAGTTGGACGTCGAACGGCGGGGAGAAGCGGATGTGGCGGGTCGTGGGTGTCATCCCAGGAGACACGCTGAGCGACATGGTCAACGTGCTGGTTGAAAAGTGGACCGCATCCGCGAGAGGATCGGAATCGGCGCTGATGTGCCGATCGCAACCGCGCTCGCCATCAGGGACGTGTCGGTGCCCATCGAGGAGGCTCTACCTCCCATGGCCATCGCTGCGGTGAACGCAGTACCAGGCTGGCACCGGCACTCCTAGCAAGGCTATCGCCACCGGACGAAGTCTGAGTACGCCGAAGGCCCCACCCCGGCCGATCTCAGCAGGTCCCCCAGGGTGCGGCAGGCACGCCCCCGTTCGTGGAGTCGACTCTTCGCGGGTGACCTACCGCCAAGCCGACTGTCACCAACGTCGGGAGGCGACAGTACCCCGGAGCAAGCGAAGGCTTCTCGACCAAGTGGGTCCCTGGATCGACCCGGAGTCGCTTGCGCCGGGCCCGACTCGCCGGTGGTGGATCACTCGTCACGTCGAAGTTAGCGGGGGCGGGCCTTCGCTTGCTGGCTGGTTGGTTGTTGCGTGGGTGTCCGATGGTGAAACAGTGCGCCTCCACATCAGGACGAAGAGGAGAACGGTCACGATGCCGACAGAGTTGAGGATCGTGATCGACACCGTGACCAGCGGGTCGGCTGCAAAGGGAAAAATCATCATCAGGAGCATCGGAGAGATGTTGCGTACCGCCGTGGTCACCTCGGTCGCATGCCTGATTCCCACGTCCTTTTCTCGAAGAATGGAAACGATAAGGTAGCCACACCCGAGGCCGATGAATGGGCCGGCAAGGGCCGCGATGTAGCTCTCGGTGCCCCAGGTCTGCACGAACTGATTCCAATACGCAACCAGCGTGAAGTTGAGATTGAAGAGCAGACACAGAATCGCGACTCGGACAACCCACCGTGCCAATGGCGGTGTCATGTCGGGCCACCAGAGCCTGAAGCCGCACCCGAGAACCACCGGCAGGAGCAAGAAGAGCAGCAGCGGCCACGCAACATCCCAGGCAGAGACCTTGAGTTGCGCGTCAACCGCATCGATGGCGAGGGGCAACCCTAGCGGGGGGCGATAATGGTCGCGCCAGTCAAGATCACGAACAGCGTGGTGGTCTGCTGACATCCGCCTTGGCCAACCGGGCGAGGAGGGGAGCGAAGGGCATACCTGCAGACAGGGCTGCGACACAGAACCCGACCTTGATCTCTTGAGGGATGGACGAGGCTATCGTCAGCAAGTACCCGACGAACAGGAGCGGGATGACGACGAAATTGACCGCCAACGCCCACACGGCAATCCTCCAATAGGCAAAGGCCTGCGCCAGCAGCTTGCCGACCGAAAGCCTGAGGCCCAACCCGAACGAGTTGAATATCACGAAGAGCACCCCAAACCCGTTGATCAGGACACTCGCACTGGACTGAGTTGTCATGTCGCTCCGTCCTCAGGAGGTGGAGGGGACCCTAGACTGCTTCAGAATCTCATCCGCTGCCAACAAGACCTCGACGAGGTCGACGGGCCGGCTCAGCATCCGTCACTGTGGTCCTCGAGGGCGTCGCTCACGGCGCAGCGAGGCGCGACAGGAGCTCGTCGTTCTCGGGGTGGCCTCGTGACGGCTAGGTCCCGGCCACGGGAACGGCGGACCGGCCCCAAGCGAGAGAGGGCGTGTCGGGCGGAGGACCAGCGGTCGCCCGTTCGCCGAGCCGCTGCGAGACCGTCGCCATGGCGAGTTCTTCGGAAACGGGACGCGTTGATCCGAGGGAGTTCGTCCTGGAGACCCCGAGAGCCTCGTTTGAACGGCGCTGGTCGCCGTATTCGATCAGGACTTCCCCCAACGAGAGCCCCGCGAGCTGGAACGACGACCGTGGCTGCGCCGAGCCGCAGCGCCTCCCTGTAACAGTCCGCTGCGGCGTTCGGTCGCCCGTGGCGTCGGCGCAGTCGCCCAAGTGCTCCCAGGCCGACGGCGCGTCAAGGGACTCGGGTTATCCGCGATGACCCTTTGGAACAATCCTTCTGACCGCGGCGGAGTTCCCGGAATGGCGAGGGCGAGACTAGCTCCGCGGTACGAGAACGCGCCGCCTCGCGGGACCGGGCAAGGCGCTCCTCGAACACCCATGCGGATCCTTGTCCCACCGCGTCCGGAATCACTCTTGGGTGCCATTCCTTGAATGATGCTCGAATTTCGACTTCGTCGCTTCACTCCAAGTCGAGGTTTCGGTGGCGGGTGTGTCCCCTGGAGCAAGCGAGCGCATAGTGTCCAAGAGGGACCGTAGGTAGGAAGAGGATGGTCGCACTCCCGAGAACGGACAGGTGGTAGCGTGACCTCCCGGAAGGGGGTTCGTGAACGAGAACGACATTCTCAATTGCCTCCAACGCTATGCGGATGCGTGGAGCGCCGGCGATGTTGCGAGCGTCTCCACCTGTTGGGATGTCCCTGGACTTGTCCTTGCAGACGACGGTGTGGTTCTGTTCTCGGACGGTCATGAGCTGCAGGCCGGGGTCATCGAGCGGTATCGCTCACGAGGGCTTATAACAACGACGCCGGAGATCGAAGGGATCGTTCCGCTGACAGAGCGAATGGTTCTGGTCCGAGTCCGGTGGCCCTCACTCGATGACGCTGGCGTGGAGAGGGACAGCGAGCGCTCTCAGTACATTCTCCGCATCGGGGAAGACGGGCAACCACGCATCCGGGTTGGCGTACGGAACCACTGGCCCCTCAGATTGAGGGCTGCGCGGAAGCGACAGTCCCCCGGAGCAAGCGAGCGCTTATTTCACGGGGCCGACGTTCACCGAACCCGGCGTCACGCACCCGGTGGCCGCGATCTGTGACGAGACCGTGTTGTCGGGCAGCGTCACCTTGACGCGGTCGAACGACCGGCACGAGCCGCCACCCGTCGTGACGTCGCTCCAGTAGCTGACGAAGAAGAGCGACTGCCCCGGCTGGATCACGACTGTCGTCGGCGACCCGTCGATGTCCGGGAACCCGCCGCGGTGCACCTGCTCGTTCAGCCAGCCGCTCGACGCGTGGAAGTCCATGCCCGGGTAGCCGAACGAGTGGCAGGGCGCCGAGGACGTGTTCGTCATCTTCCAGACCGTTCGGATGGTCCCCGCCGCGCCCTGTTGCGATCGCTCGTCACGGCCGAGGTCTGGCGCGAGCACATCGCGATCGCCGGTGAGGCCGTGGGCTGCGAGTCTCGGGCGCGGGGTTCGGCGGTCGTGGTCGGGTGCGCCGGAGCGACGAGTGGTGGGGGGCGGGATGGGCTCGGGTCTGTCACCACGCCGACGACCGGCCCGGGGTGGGACCCGAGTCGAACGCGTGCTCAGGCCGTACAGGCCGGCGCCGATCCCCGCCAGGACCAGCACGACCAGCGTCGCCTGCTGCAGCCGGCGCGTCGTCCGGGCGCGCCGCTTGCGCGCGCCGACCCGGTCCATGATCTGGTCGGGGTCCGGGTGCTCGCCCAGGCGGTCCAGCTCCTCCGTGATTCGCCGCTCAAGGTCGGGCATCGTCCGTCACCCCTTCCCCCGCGTCCTCGATGCCCAGGCTGGGCGCCAGGATCTGTCGCGAGCGGTGCAGCGTGGACTTCACCGTGCCCTCGCTGACCCCTTGCGTCCGCGCGATCTTCGGCGACGGTCATCCCCAGGTAGTAGTGCAGGACGGTCGTCTCGCGCTGGGTCGCGGTCAGCCCGCGAGCGCCCGCAGGACGTCCACGCGATCGTCCGCCACCCCGCTTCCCGGGCGGGCCGCTCGTTCCTCCAGGGCTTCCCGCGCGCGGCGCTCGGCCCCGCGTCGGCGGATACCAGCTCCGCAGGTCGTTCCTGGCGGCGACCGTCACCCACGCGGCGAGGTCGTCGATGTGCTCGCCTCGTTCGGAGCGTTCCCACGCCTTCGCGAGCGCGTCCTGGACGGCGTCCTCGGCGGCGGGGCGGCTGCCGCACAGCACCGACAGGCCGGTGACGACGCGCGGGTAGTCGTCGATGACGAACGCCCGGATCACGGCCTCGGTCACTCTCGCGGGCGAGGGCACTCGGGTCTCGGCCTCCGACGACGTGTGCTGGATCGTCTGCATGCCCGCCCCGCGGTCTCGTGGTGCCCCGAACCCATTCAGCTGGCTCCTGGATCTCGGGGACGGTGTCTCCGCATTCTCGACCCTAGGACGCGCGAGGGCGGGACTCGGTTGGTTGCGGATTCCTGGAATTTCCTCCGCTCCGCGGCGGCCGGCGGGAGAGAGGTCACCCCTGGGTGGGTATAGCTAGGAGCCGATGTCGTTTCGACAGAACGCCCGTCTCGATCCCTCGATGATGTCGAAGACCGCCGCGGCCGTGGCCGGACCGCGGCCATCGGCGGCGGGGGGCTCGGTCTGATCGGGCTCGTCATCGTGCTCGTGCTGCAGCTCGCGGGCGGAGGAACCGGATCGGGCGGCGGGTCGGTCGACGACGTCCTGAACCAGCTGAACCGCCTCAACCAGGTCGAGACGACGGGCGGCGCCTCGGGCGACCTGGCGCAGTGTCGGACCGGCGCGGACGCCGAGCGGACGGAGGACTGCCGGATCGTGGGCTACGTGAACAGCATCCAGACCTATTGGAACGGGGCGCTTCCCGGGTACACCGTGGTCCCGACGGTGTTCTTCACCGGCTCCACCGACAGCGGATGCGGCACGGCGACGACCGACGTCGGCCCGTTCTATTGCCCGGCCGACCGGAAGGTCTACATCGACCTCGGGTTCTTCCAGGAGCTTCGCGACCGGTTCGGCGCGCGGGGAGGTCCCTTCGCGCAGGCGTACGTCCTGGCGCACGAGTACGGCCACCACGTCCAGGACCAGCTCGGCATCCTGAAGAGGATCGGGGGCGACACGGAGGGGCCGCAGAGCAAGGCGGTCCGATCAGAGCTCCAGGCCGATTGCCTCGCGGGCGTGTGGGCCAGCCACGCGGTAGCGACGGGCTTCCTGACGAACGTCTCCGACGCCGACATCGCGGACGCCCTGAACGCCGCCGCCTCGGTGGGGGACGACCGGATTCAGCGAATGACGGAAGGCCAGGTCGACCCCGAGACCTGGACGCACGGGTCCTCGGCCGAGCGCCAGCACTGGTTCACCGCCGGGTACCGGGGCGGCGGCAGGAGTTCCTGCGACACGTTCTCCGGCTCGCTGTCTGAGTAGAAGCCGGCCGTCATCCCTCATGACGAAGGAGGGGCCGGCGTGCGCACGGCCCCTCCTCGCCGGGTGACCTCCGTGGTTCAGTCGAACTGCCAGACCGGGCGAACCTCGATCGTTCCCCAGTTTGCGCCGGGGATGCGCGAGGCCATCTCGATCGCCTGGTCGGGGCTGTCGGCCTCGACCTTGTAGTACGCCGTCAGCTGCTCCTTGCTGACGTCGGCCGGACCGCTGCCCGTCTGGGTCTTGCCGTCGCGGACCTGCACGGTCGTGGCGGTCCCGGTGGGCTGGAACGGGTCGCCGTCCAGGTAGTTCCCCGTGCCCTTGATCGACTGCGTGAACACCTCGTAGGCGTCGCCCACTTCCTTCATCTGGACGTCGTCCATGTGGGACGCGGCCGCCTCGTCGCCGTAGATCAGGAACATGTACTTGGCCATGCGGGTGCCTCCTCGTCTCGCGCGCGGCGGTTCCGCGCCTTAACCGAGTGACGAAGAGACCGTCACGAAATCGACCGACCCTGCCCCGAATTCTCGAGACGCCCGTACGTTCTCGTCTCCACGCTCTCCACGATCCGCGTTCGAGGGTCGTGGATCAGCGTGCCCGAGAAGCGGCGCAGGACGATGAGCGGCGCTCGCAGACCGTTAGGACTTGTCCGTCGGCGGCCTGTCCGCGGGGAACTCGTCGCGTTCGGTCTCGTCCCAGACCGACGACCCGTCCTGCGATTCCACGTTGAAGGCGTCGTCGAAGACCAGCGAGCCGCCGAAGGCTGCTCCGTAGATCACCAGGACGGCGGCCACCACCGACAGCAGCATGACCGAGAGGCTGGCCACGCCCTCCGTCGAACTGCGCCAGTCGCAGGATGATGTTCACCGCCACGATCACGGTGACCGTGACCATGACGGTCGCGTGCCAGTTCGCGGTCCGCCAGACCTGCGTGTGCGCCGCTCTTCCCGATCGGACCGGTATCGGGCCGGCGCTCGATGCTCTTCCACCAGTCCCAGAATCCGGTGAGGGCGGCGCCGAGCGACACGATGCCGCCCGCGATCATCACGTAGGTGGCCGCCACGAACGCATCCCGCGCGGCGCCCGGGTGGGAGCCCTTGGCGGCGAACGAGATCACGTCGAACACCGCCGCCAGGACGTAGGCGGCGATCGGGAAGTCGGTCAGCGGCGGGTGCGTGGGCTTGCCGCTCCAGCCACGGATCCCCAGGAACGCTCTCCCGGTGAACGTCAGGGCGGGCTTCGTCGAGAACAGTCGGGCCATCGTCGCCTCCTTGTCGGGGTGCGTGGTCTCTCGTTACCCGTCGGCTGTACTATATAGTCGGATTAGTTTTACACTCGCCGGAGTGAAGGCGATCCACCGCGGGTAAGAGGAGGCGCAGTGCACACGATCACGGCCGGTCAGGACGACACGCTGCGAACGGCTGGGAGCACGTGGCTTCCGGACGTGCCGCACGATGACGACGGCGGCATCGACGTCGCCCGGGCCGAGCGGGCGGTGGCCGAGCTGCTGGCGGCGCTGGGTCAGGATCCGGCCCAGGCCAACCTGCGCGACACGCCCAGGCGTGTCGCCGCCGCGTACCGCGAGCTGCTGACGCCCAAGCCGTTCAACCTCACGACGTTCCCCAACGAAGAGGGCTACGACCAGCTCATCATCGCGCGGCAGATCCGCTTCACGAGCCTCTGCGCGCACCACCTGTTGCCGTTCACGGGTGTCGCCTCCGTCGCGTACCTCCCGCGGGACCGCATCCTCGGGCTGTCGAAGCTGGCTCGTATCGTGGAGAGCTTTGCCCACGGGCTCCAGCTCCAGGAGCGACTGACCGCCCAGATCGCGGAGTGGCTCCAGGAGCACCTCAGTCCGAAGGGGGTCGGCGTGCTGCTGGAGGCCGGAGCACCTGTGCATGAGCATCCGCGGCGTGCAGCAGCCGGGGGCGACGACGGTCACGTCGGCGCTGCTGGGGTCGGTCCGGAACGATCCTCGGACGCGCCAGGAGTTCCTCTCGCTGGCTCACACCCAGGGGGCCTCGTCGTCGTGATCATGGTCACGCGGAGGGAGACGTTCAGCGCCGCGCATCGGCTCTTCAACCCCGCGTTCTCCGAGGAGAAGAACCGGCACGTGTTCGGGCTGTGCAGCAATCCGCACGGCCACGGGCACAACTACGTCATCGAGGTCACGCTGCGCGGGGAGCCCGACGCGGCGACCGGCTACCTGTTCGACCTCGGCGAGCTGTCGGACGGTGATCCGGCGAGGAGGTCCTCGACGACGTCGACCACCGGAACCTGAACATCGAGGTGCCCTGGCTCGAGGGATGCATTCCCACCACCGAGGTGCTGGCCGACGCGATCTGGGACCGGCTGGACCGCCGCCTGCCCCCGGGCCTCCTGTGGGAGGTCGTGCTCCGCGAGACCGAGAAGAACTGGGCAACGCGCCGCCGGGATCCGTGAACGAGACGGCCGGTCCCGTCCGGTCCCGACGGCCCCCTCCGCCCGAGAGCCTGGTGCGGCGATACGGGCCGGGAGACCTCGAGGTCTTCACGCCACGCGAGCGCGACCGCTTCCTGCGGCCGCTCGGCATCGCCGGTACCCGAGGACGCGATCCGGGAATGGCCCCGCGTGGGCCCCGAGCTGGCCTGGGAGCTCCTGTACCGGCTCGAGCCCGACCTGTACGAGCGACTCGTCGCCGGCGAGCACATCCATCGGTCGATCCTCGACTGGATGCCCTCGGTGGAACGCGCCGTCGAGGCGGGTGCCGGCTCGGGCCGGTTCACGGTCGATCTGGCGCGACGGACCGGACACGTCGTGGCCGTCGAGCCGGCCGGTCCACTCCGCGAGCGACTTCGAGCACGGATGCGCGACGAGTCGCTCGACAACGTGCGCGTCGAAGATGGGTTCTTCGACGAGCTGCCGGTCCCGAACGCGTCCGCCGGCCTGGTCGTGGCGTGCTCCGCGTTCACCGTCGAGTCCGAGCACGGCGGCGACGCCGGTCTCGCGGAGATGGAACGTGTGTGCGCCCCCGGAGGCATCGTGGCCATCGTCTGGCCGGACGATCCGGAATGGTTGCGGGAGAGGGGCTTCGACCACGTGGTGTTCGACGGCGGCCGCGAGGTGGTGTTCGAGTCGGTCGACGAGGCGGTCGCGGTGGCGCGCGTCTTCTACCCGGACGCCGTCGTCCGCGATCCGGGCCGCCGGCGTGCCGGCCGTCCCGTACGACGTCCTCGGTCGCCCCGGCCCGCAGGACCTCTCCTGGAAGCGGACCCCATCGTGAGGGTCGCCCTGGTCGCGCCGCTGGTGACCCCGATCGCCGAGCCGCAGCTCGGAGGGTCGCAGGCGGTCGTCGCCGATCTGGCGACGGCGCTCGGCGAGCGCGGACACGACGTGGAGGTCTTCGCCGCGAACGGCTCGAGTATCCCGGGGGTCGAGGTGCACGAGGTCGTCGACGCGGCCGACCTCTCGGACACGTTCTTCCGGTCCGGGGCGCGAACGCCGGACTCCGCCGCGGCCGACGCCGCCTTCGAGCGGGTGGCGGGTGCGATCGCGGCGAGATCGTTCGACGTGGTGCACAACCACGCGTTCGACGTCCCGGCCGTACGGGCGCTGGCGAGCTCGGCCGCGCCCGTGTTCCACACCGTCCACCTGCCTCCCACCGCGGAGATGGCCGCGGCGCTCAAGCGCGTGGTGCGCCCGGACCGCGGGGCGGTCCGGGTCGTGTCCGTGTCGCACGCGCAGGAGCGCGCGTGGCGCGGCCGCAGAGGTCCCGAACGTCGCGATCCCCAACGGCGTGCCGACCGGACGGATCCCCTGGTCGAAGCAGCGCGGAAGGGGCGCGCTGTTCGCCGGCCGGTTCACGTCCGAGAAGGGCGTGCTCGACGCGATCCGGATCGCCGAGCGCGCGCAGCTGCCGCTGTCGCTGGCCGGGTGGCCGTACGACGCCGCGTTCGCCGAGCGCGAGCTGTACCCGGCGCTGGCCGGGTCGCACTCGACCATTCTCGGCGCGCTCGATCGGGCCCGCCTCTGGCTCTGGATGGCCGCTGCCGCCGTGGTCCTGTGCCCGTCGCGCTGGGACGAGCCCTTCGGACTGGTCGCGGCCGAGGCCCAGGCGGCCGGGACACCCGTCGTCGCGTATCGGCGCGGCGCCCTCCCCGAGGTGATCGCCGAGGGCGAGACGGGGTACATCGTCGACGAGGGCGACGTGGACGGGGCGGTCGCCGCCGTGGGCAGGGCGCTCCTGTTGGATCGCACCGCCTGCCGCCGGCATGCGCGGGCAGACCTGGACCTCGACCAGATGGTGCGCGGAGTCGAGGAGCTGTATCGCACGGCGGTCCATGACATCGGGGTGGCGCATGGGTGAGTCATGGCTCACCGGACGGGTCGCCGTGATCACGGGCGCCGGCAGCGGCATCGGCGCGGCGACCGCCCGGGCGGTGGCCGCGGCCGGAGCGACGGCCGTCCTCGCGGGGCGACGGCCCGAGCCTCTGGCTCGTCTCGTCGAGCGCATCGGCCGGGACGGCGGACGTGCCGCGGCCGTCCCGTGCGACGTGTCGCGACCCGAGGAGGTGGACGAGCTGTTCGGGGCGGCCGAGCGCCTCGGCCCGCCGGTCGCGCTCGTCTGCGCGGCGGGCGTCCTGGCCAAGGCGCCCCTGGACGAGCTGACCGACGAGGACTGGTGCGCCACGATGGGCGCCAACCTCAGCGGCGCGTTCTTCTGCATCCGGCGCGCGTTCGCGCCGATGCGCCGGGAGGGCGGGGGAAGGATCGTGCTCCTGTCCTCGCTCTCCGGCGTCTACGCGACCGAGAAGTTCCCGGGCCTGACCGCCTACAACGCGTCGAAGAGCGGCCTGGTGGGACTGGCCGAGGGCGCGGCGGCGGACGGACGGGTCCACGGCATCGCCGTCGCGTGCGTCAGCCCCGGTGCCGTGGACACCGACATGCTCCGGGCGGCGAATCCGGACCTGAAGCCGGGGCTCGTCCCCGAGGACGTCGGTCGTCTGATCGTCACGGTGCTGAACGACCTGCTCCCGGCGGCGAGCGGGGCGAACATTCCGCTGTTCTCGAACCGGTAGCCGAGCCGCGTCAGTGCTTCGGCGTGATCCTGACGCAGCAGGAGCCGGGCTCCGGCTGCAGTCGCGCCTTGAGCTCCGTGGTCGGCAGGCCGGCGAGCACGCCCTGGAGGAACGCCTGGTTCATCGAGCAGATGAGCTCGCGGTGACCCGCCGCCAGCGAGTGGAACGGGCAGTTGCGAAGGCGCATCGCGCCGCCGGCCTCCTCGGGCTCGTAGCCCAGGTCGTCCAGGAGCCGGGTCAGCGATGCCGCGCTCCGCGTCCGCGCGAGCGCGCGGCCGGTCGCCCCCGCCACCCGTCGGACGGCGTGCTCGGCCGTCTCGTCCTGCCTCCGCTTCTCCAGGGCCGTCGCGAGCAGATCGCCGGCCAGTTCGGACTGGGCGGCGGGCAGGCTGATCGACACCCTGCGCTCGGCGCGCCGGTACAGCTTCGACGGTCTTCCGGCGCCGGGGCCCGTTCGGCCCGTCAGCCGGCGGAACTCCACGTCCAGCAGACCCGCATCGGCGAGCCGATCCAGGTGGAACGCCGCGAGCCCGCGCGACATCCCGGTGGTGGCGGCGGCCTGGTCGCGACCGACGGACTCGTCCCGTGAGCAGACGAAGTCGTAGAGCGCGCGCCGGGCGGGCTCGTCCAGCAGGGCCACCATCTCGATGTCGTCGGACTCCATGTGCACGATTGTATCGCTCACGATGATGGTTTATTGAATCCGGTCGCCCGGCGCTACAGTGGATTCGTCCAGGCCTTGTGGCCGGCCGCGTCCACCACGCTCACCCGCAGGTAGCCCGGCTCGGACTCCGGCCGATGACAGCGTGGTGGTCAGGAGCAGGGCCTCCAGGACGCGCACCGACGCCGTGCGGTGCCTGGTGCGGTGGCTGCGCCCCCAATGCCTTCCGGCTTCGCGGGCTGAATCCTCAGGGTTTCGGGGTGGATCCTGGCGGAGCCCGGCCCGCAGCAAAGTCGCCTGTTGCCGCCAGTGCAACGATGACCGGAACGTTCGGCGTGCGTTCCCCGGGCAGTTGTGCTGCCGAAGGTGCCGACCAACGGCCACTTGCGGGGTCTGTCGGCGCGCGCTACGGTCGGGCCGTCCCGATGCTGCTCGCAACGGAACGGGCGTCCGGCACGTTCCCGGCATCGGAGTGCGAAGGGGCGACGCATGATCAAGAGAACGTCCACGTCCGGCCGTCCGCATCGAGCCAGGACCGCAGTGATCGCAATCGTTCCGGCGGTGCTGCTGGTGGGGGCTCTCGCCCTGGCACCGGCGTCCACCGCGGCCACCCACCCGGCGAAGCCGGCGCCGTCCTCGTACGTTGCCCACCAGTTGCTGGTGCGCTTCGCATCCGGTGTGGACCGGGCCACCGCTTCGCGTCTGAACGCAGCGCTGGGCGCGCGGACGCTGAAGGTCTTCCCGTTCGTCCCGGGCCTGGAGCTCGTCGAGCTGTCGCCCGGCGCGAACGTCCCGGCCTCGGCCGCGTCCTTCTCCACGCTCTCGCAGGTGCGCTACGCCCAGCCCAACTGGGTGTCGCACATCGACGCTGACTCGCCCGCGCACACCGACAGGACTCCAGACGACCCCAGCTACCCGAGCCAGTGGGATTGGCCCAAGATCGACGCGCCAGCCGCGTGGGACCTCACCACCGGGAACAAGAATGTCGTGGTCGGCGACATCGACACCGGGCTCGACTACAACCACGTGGACCTGAAGAAGAACGCCTGGCTGAACACGGCCGAGTGCAACGGCACGGCAGGCGTGGACGACGACCACAACGGCTACGTGGACGACTGCCACGGCATCGACACGATCAACGGCGACTCGAATCCGATGGACGACAACAACCACGGGACGCACACGGCCGGGACGATCGGCGCCGTGGGGAACAACGGCATCGGCGTCACGGGGCTCAACTGGAAGGTCAAGGTCCTGCCGTGCAAGTCGCACGACTCGACGGGCAACGGTTCCATCGCCAGCATCATCGAGTGCTACCAGTACATGGTCACCGAGAAGGCCGCCGGGTCCGACATCATCTCGACCAACAACTCGTACGGCGGCTGCCCCGAGGCCTGCGGCTTCGACCAGGCGACCATGGACGGCATCGCGGCGATGAACGACGCGGGGATCCTCTTCGCGGTCGCGGCCGCCAACAACAGCAGTGACAACGACCTGACGCCGGTCTACCCCGCGAACTACTTCCTGCCCAACGTGATCTCCGTGGCGGCGACCACGAGCACGGACGGGCTGGCAGGGTTCTCCGACTTCGGAGCGCGGACCGTGTTGGTGGGTGCACCCGGGGCGAGCGTGCTGAGCACCGTCCGGAACAACGGGTACGCCTCGTTCAGCGGGACGTCCATGGCCACGCCGCACGTGGCGGCCCTGGCCGCGCTGATCCACGCATCCGACGCGGGCCTGGACATCTACCAGATCCGCAACCTGATCGTGTCGAGCGGCGACAGCATCTCGTCGCTGGCCACGAAGACGCTGTCCGGCAAGCGGATCAACGCCGGGGACGCGCTGTCGTGCTCGGGCTCGAAGGTGTTCGGGATGCTCCGTCCGCTGCAGAACGAGTCGGCCGGCAAGCTCACCATCGCCGCGCTGAACATCAACTGCGACGCCCCGGCCGGCGGGGTCACCGTCAAGATCAAGCCGGGGGCCGTGAACCTGACGCTCGCCGACAACGGCAGGAAGGCCGACCTGCAGGCTGGCGACGGCATCTACTCGGTGTTCTGGAACGCGTCACCCGGCACCTACACGCTGACGTTCTCGACCGGGAAGGCCTACTCGGTCTCGGTGTCGTAGCGACGGGAGGAGCGACACGAACAGAGCCCCCCGACGAGGCCGGGGGGCTCTGTCGTTTGCGGTTCTGTACGTGGCGCGGGCTAGCCCTCTCGAGCCGCCTTCGCCGCTCCGACCGCAGCGAACGCGTTCAGCCGTCCCTCGCCGAACACGTTGTTGTCATCGGCCGTCCCGCCACACGTGAGGACGCTCGTGTCGGTGGCGGTGTTGTCCAGGAGCGATCGCACCCCGTTGATGTTGCCGCGGAGGGCCGGGTTCGCGCTGATCAGCAGCGCCACCGTCCCGGCCACGTGCGGGCTCGCCATCGACGTTCCTGAGAACACCCCGTAGCTGTTCGTCGGAACGCTGCTGCGGACGTTCACTCCCGGCGCGGCGATGTTGGGCTTGATCTCGCTGCTGAACGGCGACGGGCCCCTGCTGGAGAACGACGCGATGTTGTTGTTGATGTCGTACGCGCCGGCCCCGTAGCTGTTGAGGTAGCTGCCGGGCGCGCCGACCGTGCCGCAGCCCGGGCCGCTGTTGCCGTTCGAGAACTGCGGGAAGATCCCCGAGGCGACCCAGGCGTTCACGGTGGCCTGGTAGAACGTGTCGCTTCCGGTGGGCGTACCCCATGAGTTGTTCACGACGTCGGGTCGCTTCGACGGGTCGGCTCCGGTACCGTCCGTGCGCGTCGGCGCCAGGATGAACTGACCGGATGACAGCAGCGAGGCGTCCGAGCAGCTGGTCGACTCGCAGCCCTTGGCGGCGATCCACTTCGCCTTGGGCGCAACGCCGATCTTGTTGACGCCGTCCCTACCGACCATCGTGCCCATGGTGTGGGTACCGTGACTGTTGTTGTCGCACGGCGTGGCCCCCGTTCCCGAGCAGATGTGCGCCGGGTCCCACCAGTTGTAGTTGTGCGTGAAGCTTCCGCCGCCGTTGTTGCCCCGGTACTGCTTCACCAACGCCGGGTGCGTGAACTGGACGCCCGTGTCGATGTTCGCCACCACGGTCCCCTCGTCCGCGGTCGCCGAACTGCTTCCACACCTTGTTGGCGCCGATGTTCTTGATGCCCCACTCCACGGCCGAGGTGGCGTTCGGCTTGGCGGAGGGGACGCCCCGCTCGACGGGAACCGACCAGGTCGCGACGATGCGCCTCACCTCGGTGCGCGCGGCCACGGAGCTCAGCACCGGTGCGGTGGCCCCCACCACCCGGATACCGTTGATGATCCAGTACGACTGGTACGACACGTGCTGCGCGTCCAGGTACGCGCGGAGGGAACGCTGACTGGAGCTCGCCACCGACTTCAACTGCCGGACGACGAACGCGCCCCGTGCTCCCCACTTCGTGATCGACGGCGCGGCCGACAGGTCGGCCTTCTGTCGGAGCAGAACCCAGAAGCTGGCCGATCCCTGGGTTCTCATCTGGCTGACCACCTTCGCGTCCACCTTCCCGAGTGATCTCGGGGCGGTGGATGCCGTCTGTGCGGTGGCGATGAGCAGCCCCGTCACCAGGGCGACGGCGAGTGGTACTGCCAGTCGCGTCCGGGAACGTGAGGCGTCGCCTCTGCGCATGGAACACCCCCTTCTCTTCTGCGGCCCGCCGGCGCGGACCGACCCCCTTCCGGCCGTCGCCCGCTCACGGCGTGAGAGGACGTATCGGCCGAGACCGCATCATACCGGGCGCGCTCCCGGTACGGATACGGGCGGGCCGCCTCCGCCAACCCCGTGGTTAAGACTTTTGGCGGTATTCGCGCCCCCCGCCGGTCCCGTACTCTGCATCCATCGATGTGGCCCGTTCGCGGGGGGATCGCGAGCCGGGCCGCCCATGTGTGCTCGTCCGGAGTGGCCGCGGGGGCGAACTCGCCCCCGCGACTGCGTTTTCAGGGCCCCTGGGGCGCGGGCTTGTGCTTCCCGGCACGAGGTCGCTGATAGAATTCCGCGCCGTGCCAGCCGTGCGCTCCCTCCGGGCTCGAATCACCCGATCACTCGCGCTGGTTCCCGTCGTGTTCGTGGGGCTGCAGGGCGTCGCCAGGGCGGCCGAGGTCGTGATCACACCGAACGCGTCGGCCTCGCCGGCGGAGGACTTCGGGGGCTGGACCTTCAAGATGGCGATCGCCTCCATCAGCCTCACGGTCGTGATCGCGGCGCTGTTGATCTCGGCCTATCTGAAGCTCGCGCCTCGCTTCTACGTGGGGCAGGACACGGGCACCGCGCCCCCGATTCGCCCCCAGGCACGCCCCGGTGCCGCGCCCGCCGCCGTTGCGACGGATGCTCCGCCGCTGCCGCGTCCGGCTCCCTCTGCCCCGCCCGCCGCCGCGCCTCCCGCGGAGGCCCCTGCCGCCGCCGAGACGCCCGCCGCGGACGCGCCTCCCGCAGAAGCTCCCGCTGCTCCCGCCGCCGCCGAGACGCCGGCCGCCGCGGCGGCCGCACCCGCTCCACGGGCCGCGCCGACGCCCAAGCAGGAGGGGCCGCTCGAGCTGGACCAGGAGACGTTCGACCGCGTCCTCGCGGAGGAGCTGGCCAAGGGCACCGACCGCCGGGTGGCGGAGGGTCGCGCACGAGGCGCCGCGGCACGAGCCACTCGCCGCAAGCAGGGCTGATCCGCCCATTCTCCGCGCTGACGCCCGACGGGGGACAATGATCCCGTGAACCTTCCCGTCGATGCGCTGGCCGACTGGTCGGTGGCCCAGCAGGTGGCCGACAGGGTCGCCGGCCCGGGTCCGCTGCTCGGCTCCGTGGAGCGGGCCCGCCTCCGGGAGGACTTCGGAGAGCTGGTCCCGCAGGCAGAGCGGCTGGTCGCCGACTTCTCCGGCCTTCGCCCGAACGGCCACCCCGCGCGCCCGTGGGTCATGTCCCGGAGCGAGTGGCTGGGGCAGAACCTGCGCAGCTTCCAGACGGTCCTGCACCCGATCGCCGAGCGCGCGGCCTCGTCGGGGGGGAACGGCGCGGGGGCGTCCCTCCGAAGGAAGGTCCTGGGCGCGGAGGTCGGGGCCCTCCTCGGCTACGTGTCGCGAAAGGTCCTCGGCCAGTTCGACCTGTTCGTTCCGCCCGACGACGAGGGCACGATCTACTTCGTCGGTCCCAACATCTCGGGGATCGAACGCGTGCATCAGTTCCCCGAACGCGACTTCCGGCTGTGGCTGGCGCTGCACGAAGTGGCGCACCGCCTCCAGTTCGGCAGCGTTCCCTGGCTGCGCGGGTACGTCGTCGGTCTTGCCCAGGACTATCTGCGCTCGATGGACCTCGACGTCAAGGCATTGATCGAGGTCGTTCGCCGGGCCGCCGACGACGTCCGGGCCGGCCGGCTGGACTGGCGGGGCGCCGGGTGGGTGGTGCTGGTGATGACCCCCGAGCAGCGGGCGATGTTCTCTCGGATGCAGGCGGTCATGACGCTCCTCGAGGGCCACGGCAACTGGGTGATGGACGCCGTCGGCGAGGACTGGGTGGGCGAGCGGTCGCGCTTCCGCCAGACGCTTCGCCAGCGCCGGCGTTCGCACGCGCTGGAGCGTTCGTTCCAGCGTGCGATCGGATTCGAGCAGAAGACGCGGCAGTACGACCACGGCGAGCGTTTCGTGGTCCGCACCGTCGAGCTCGCCGGCGTCGAGGGCTTCAACCGCGTCTGGGCCGGGCCGGAAAACCTCCCCACGATCGACGAGCTGTCGCGGCCCGACGGCTGGGTGGCCCGGGTCGGAGCGTGACGGCCGGCCGTCCCCCCGAGGTCGCCCGCGTCCTGCACCGAGTGACGGCCACGATGCGCGCCGGCGACATGGCGCCGGCGGGGACGACGATCCTGGCCGCGGTGTCGGGTGGCGCCGACTCGCTCTGCCTCCTGCACACCCTGGTTCGACTGCGCAGGCTGCTGCGCATCCAGGTGGCCTGCTTCCACTTCGACCACGGGCTGCGGGCGGGGTCCGAGCGGGACACGGCGTTCGTCCGCCGCCAGGCCGAGCAGCTGGGAGTCGAGTTCCGGACCGCGCGCGCGTCGGGGCGGCCCCGGCGCGGCGCGTCGGTGGAGGCGTGGGCTCGTTCGGTCCGCTACGACGCCATCGAACGGGCTCGCCGGGAGACGGGCGCCCAGCTCGCCGCGACCGGTCACACCCTTGACGACCAGGCCGAGACGGTGCTGTTGGCGGCCCTGCGGGGCGGCGGGCTCGATGCGCTCGCGGGCATCCAGCCGAGCGCCCCGGGCCTGATCCGTCCCATGCTCGAGGTGCGTCGCGCCGAGACCGAGGCGTTCTGCCGGGCGCTGGACCTGCGTCCCCGTCGCGACCCCATGAACCGGGACCCCTCGTTCCTGCGGGTCGCGGTGCGCCGCCGGGTCCTTCCGCAGATCGAGCGCGCGACGGGTCGCGGCGTCGCCGACTCGCTGGCCCGCACCGCCGGGCTGCTGCGCGAGGACGCGCGCTTCCTCGACGACCTCGCCGCGGCGTCGAGCCGGGGCGTGCTCTCGCGGGACGCGGCCGGGGTCCGCCTGGCCGCCAGGCGATTGCGCGAGCTGCCCGGGCCGGTGCGGACGCGCCTCGTCCGACGCGCCCTCGCCGAGGCGGGGCTCGCGGCCGAGTCGCGACACGTCGACGCCGTCCTCGACCTGGCGGCGGGAAGGCCCGGCCGCCGCGCAGCGCTTCCCGCCGGATTGATCGCCCGGCGCGACAGGGAGTATGTTCGCCTCTCGCAGCCGACCGGGGAAGGGAACCAGTGAGCGTCTTCGAGTCCGACATCGAACGCGTCCTGATCACCGAGGAACAGATCCAGGACAAGATCCGCGCACTCGGGGAGCAGATCACCGCCGATTACGCCGACCGCGACCTGTTGCTCATCGGCGTCCTGAAAGGTGCGTTCGTCCTCATGGCGGACCTGTCGCGGCACATCCAGCTGCCGCTGGAGTTCGACTTCATGGCCGTGTCGTCGTACGGGGCCGCGACGCAGACGAGCGGCGTCGTGCGCATCCTGAAGGACCTCGATCACGAGATCGCCGGCCGCGACGTCCTGCTGGTCGAGGACATCGTCGACTCGGGCCTCACGCTCAACTACCTGCTGAAGAACCTGCGGACGCGCAAGCCCGCGACGCTCGAGGTGTGCGCGCTGCTGCAGAAGCCCGAGGCGCAGCGCGTCGCCATCGACACGAAGTACCGCGGCTTCGACATCCCCGCCGTGTTCGTCGTCGGGTACGGCCTCGACTACGACGAGCGCTACCGCAACCTCCCCTTCGTGGGGACGCTCCGGCCCGAGGTCTACAGCCACGCGGCCTCATAGCCGCCACCGCGGGGACCGACCGCCATGGCATTCGACCGGGAACGCATCGAGGAGGGCGTGCGCCTGATCCTGGCCGGGATCGGAGACGACCCCGACCGGCCCGGCGTCGTCGACACGCCGCGCCGCGTGGCGGAGATGTACGAGGAGATCTTCGAGGGCATCGGCCGCGACCCACGCGAGCTCGTCACCGTCGTGAAGGGCGCCGACCACGACGAGATGATCATGGTCCGGGACATCCCGTTGTACTCGACGTGCGAGCACCACCTGCTGCCCTTCATCGGGAAGGCCAACGTCGCCTACATCCCCGCGCGCGACGGGCGCATCACGGGACTGTCGAAGATCGCGCGAGTGGTCGACGTGCTCTCCAAGCGCCCGCAGGTGCAGGAGCGCCTCACCACGCTGATCGCGGACACGCTGATGGAGGCGTTGGACCCGCGCGGCGTGTGGGTGCTCATCGAGGCCGAGCACCTCTGCATGACGATGCGCGGCGTGAAGAAGCCAGGGTCGCAGACCGTCACCTCGGCGATCCGCGGCATCTTCCGATCGGACGCGCGCACCCGGGCGGAAGCCCTGGAGCTTGTTCGGCGCTGACGCGCTAACGGGCGGCGAGCGCGGGGCCGTACGTTCCCGCCGGCCCGGTCAACCGCTTGGCGTGGCTCCCGTCCAGCCAGGTGCTGTAGAACGCCACCAGGCGATGCCCGCCCGTTGCCGCGCCCGCGTTGCCCGCCCCGCTCGCCGGGTGGCCGCTCACGCGCCAATAGAGGAGCGACCCGGTGGCGTTGGTGCCGAGCAGTCGCGGGCCCCGGGCCCGGCAGGGCTGGGGCGCTCCCGCCAGCGCGCATGCCTCCGGGATCGCCGAGGCCACGGCGAGGTGCGATCCGGTGACGCGCAGGATCCACGCCGAACCCGCCCCCGTCCCGATCACGAACGCGTTGTCTCCCAGCCACCCCATCGGTCCCTGCCGGGCATGCACCGGGACGCGGAGGGGGCGGACGCTCGAGACCCGCCGGCCGTCGTACCGGCCCAGATAGAGGTGGGGGCGTCCCAGGGCCTGGTCGTCGCCGGAGACGCCGTACAGGACCACGTAGTCCTTCCCCGGTGACACCGAGAGGAACGAGGGTCCGCCGGGGAGCCTTGGGACCCCCAGCACGCGGGCCTGCGTCTTCGTGAAGACCGTTCCGGAGGCGTCCGGGGCCGGGACGAGGATCCAGTGCCGGTCGACGAACGCGAACAGGGCCGTGCCGCCCGGGTCCCAGGAGATGGTCGAGCCCGGCCGCTGACGTCCCAGCAGGTGCCGGTCGCCGCCCGCCGCCGACTCGACGACCACCCGGTCGTTCTTGGTGACCAGCGCCACCGTCGTCTCCTGCGGCGAGACCGAGGCCGACTCGGCGTTCTTCGGAAGGGCGCGTTGCATCACGCCGGTGTCGACCCGGAAGGCGGCGAGGGCCGCCTCGCCCGAGTCGGGGGCGGGGGACGGCGCCACCACGATGTTCGATGCTCCCTTCGTCGGGCCGGAGATGCCGATGCTGTCGCGGAGGGTCTCCGCTCCGCCCAGAGCGTCTCGCGACGCCGAACGACTCGCGGCGGCGCGGTCGCCGGGATCCCGCGTCGCCGGCTCGCGCAGCACACCGCCCGCGAACGAGATCGCGACCGTGGTCGCGACCAGGGCCGCTGCCCCGCCCGTCACGCGCCGGCGCCGGTGGCGCCGCCGGGCGGTCACCCGCACGCGTTCGAGCGCGTCGGGCCGCGGCTCGAGCGCGGAGGTCCGCTCGTCCAGCAGGTCGTGCAGGAGAGGGTCACGCACGTCGCTCATGCGTCCTCCTCCTCGTCCTGTGGCTGGAGCAGCGGCCGCAGGTTCTCGCGCGCGCGGAAGCGGCGGACGCGAACCGTGACGGGGGAGATGCCCAGGATCTCGGCGGCTTCCTCGTCGGTCATGTCCAGCCACTCGACCATGACCAATGCCTCGCGCTGGCCCTCGGACAGGGTGGTGAGGGCCCGGCCGACGGCGTCCCGGTCGTCGGCCGCCTCGAACGGGTCGCTCTCGGGAGTCGGCTTCGGGGTCTTTCTCGCGCCGCGGGCCAGCCGGCGCAGCTTGCTCCGGTACAGGTTCACGGCGATCCGGTACAGGTAGCCGGCGCGGTTGTCGGCGCGGCTGACGCGGTCCCATCGCTCCAGCGCGCGAACGAAGGCGTCCTGGGTGATCTCCTCGGCCTCGTGACGGTTCCCGGTGACCAGGTACATGGCCTTGAGCAGGTTCGTGTACTGGAGCTCGAAGAAGGTCTCGAAGGTGTCGGCGGGGACGAGGTGCAGCGGCCGTTCCGCTTCCGCGGCCGGCTCTTCCCGGACGAGGGCCGTCTCCGGCTGCGCCTCGTCCGCGGCCGCCTCGGTGGGCAGCAGCAGAGCGGTGTTCTCCCCCATGGTGTGCCGGTCCGAAGACGCGGCAAACCGTGACCCCGTTTCGGGGCCCCTGGCGCGGTCCATCGGGCCGGAGCGTACTCCAGACGGCCGAACCATGCGAAGCGGACGCACCCGAACTCCACGCCATCGCGACACGGCCCGGGGCTACGATGGCGTCCGTGGGGAGGCAAATCTGGCGCTGCGGCGACCGGGAGCTCGTGTGCGGGGAGCGGACGCACGTCATGGGCGTCCTGAACGTGACACCCGACTCGTTCTCGGACGGCGGCCGGTTCCTGGACGCCGACGCGGCGGCCCAGCACGGTCTGGCGATGGCGGCGGAGGGGGCCGACCTGATCGACGTGGGCGGCGAGTCCACGCGGCCGGGCGCCGAGGAGATTCCGGTCGAAGAGGAACGGGACCGCGTGGTCGCGGTGGTCAAGCGGCTCGCGGCCGAGCTGACGATTCCCATCTCCATCGACACGCGCAAGCCCGAGGTGGCGGCCGCGGCGCTGGACGCCGGCGCCTGCATCGTGAACGACGTGACCGGCGGCCGCGACGAGCGCATGTTCGCGGTGGCGGCCGGCGCGGCCGCCGGGATGGTGCTGATGCACATGCGGGGCGACCCCTCCACGATGCGCGAGCTGACCGACTACGACGACGTCGTGACCGACGTTCGGGCGTACCTCCATGAGCGGATGGACGCCGCCGTCGCCGCGGGCGTCGACCCCGGCCGCCTGTGCATCGATCCGGGGATCGGGTTCGCCAAGACGCCCGAGCAGAGCCTTCTGTTGCTGCGCGAGATCGAGTCGTTCTTCTCGTTCCGCCGCCCAGTGCTGGTGGGGCCGTCGCGGAAGTCGTTCATCGGCCATGTGCTCGACGTCGACGTGGACGAACGACTGGAGGGGACCGCCGCGGCCGTCGCCTGGTGTGCCTCGAAGGGCGTGGACGTTGTTCGCGTCCACGACGTGCGCGAGATGGTGCGTGTCGTCCGCGTCGTCGACGCGATCCGCACGGCCGGGGACGGCGCGTGAACCTGGCGAAGAAGCGGGTGCGGGTCTCGGGCGGCGAGCTCGCGTACCTCGACGCGGGAGAGGGGCCGGCGGTCGTGCTCATCCACGGGTTTCCGACCTCCTCCTTCCTCTGGAGGGATCTCCTCCCGGTCCTGTCGGTCGGGATGCGTGTTGTCGCCCCGGATCTGCTGGGGTGCGGCGACAGCGCCCGGCCCGTGGACGCAGACCTCTCGCTCACCGCCCACGCCGGATACGTCCGCGAGCTGCTGGGCGCCCTCGGCGTCGAGCGGTTCGCCGCCGTGGGACACGGCATGGGAGGCGGAGTGGCGCAGCGTCTCGCGTTCGATGGCGGCGTGGACGCTCTTGTGCTGATCGACTCGTACGCGTTCGACGAGTGGCCCTCGCCGGGCGCCCGCGAGGTGCGGTCGATCCCGCCCGACTCAACGCCCGAAGCGATCGAGGCGCTCGTGCGGGGCTGGCTCGGGGACGCGGTGGCGAAGCGCGCGTTCACCGAGGACGAGGTCGAAGCGTACGTCCGGCCGTGGCGAAGCGACCCGGCAGCGCTCATCCGGGCGATCTCCGCGCTCGACGGCCACGGGCTCGAGGACGCGGAGACGGCGTTGGCGTCGCTGCCGGGACCGACGTTCGTCGTGTGGGGCGAGGACGATCCCTTCCTGCCGGCGTCCCTGGCCGAGCGGCTGGGCGACGCGCTGCCCGGATCGATGGTGGCGCTGCTCCCCGGCTGCGGGCATCTGGTGATCGAGGACGCCCCCGACACCGTGGTCGGGCTCGTCTCCCAGTTCCTCCGTCGCCAGTACCTCAAGGAAGAGCACCGGCACGCGCACGACGGTCCCGTGCGCGTGTTTCTGCAGCGTCCCTCCGACGACGCGCTGCTGGGGGCCGACGAGGAGGACGACTAGATGGCGACCGCGCGCATCATGCTCTCCGGGATCCGGGCGTCCGGCCGGCACGGCGCGAACCCCGGCGAACAGCTCGAGGCTCAGGAGTTCGTGGTCGATCTGGATCTGTCGGTCGAGGTCCACGGCGACGACCTCGACTCGACGACGGACTACCGCGCGATGGCCGACGCGGCCAGGGGAGCGATCGAGGGCACCTCGTTCCAGCTCCTGGAGATGCTGGCCGAGGAGGTGGCGCGCGCCGTGTACTCGCTGGAGGGGGTCTTCCGCGTGGTGGCCGTCGTCCACAAGCCGGGCGCGGCCGCGCACATGGGCGCGGACGACGTGGCGGCCGAAGCGGTCATCGCCTGACTGCCGACGTGGACGGTCCGGGCCAGGTTCGCGCGTTTCTCGGGCTCGGTTCGAACCTCGACGACCGCCTGGAGAACCTTCGGCGCGCCGTCGTCCTGCTCGACCGGGCCGAGGGCGTTCGCGTGGTGCGTTCGTCGCGGGTGTACGAGACGGCTCCGGTCGGCCCGCCGCAGCCCGACTACCTGAACGCGGTGATCGAGGTGGAGACGACGCTCGAGCCGCACGACCTGCTGCGGGCGTGCCTGGCGGTCGAGCACACGATGGGTCGCGTCCGCGCCGAACGGTGGGGTCCGCGCGTGATCGACGTCGACGTCCTGACGTACGGCGACGAACGGATCGACGACGCCGACCTGACGGTCCCGCACCCGCGCATGCACGAACGGGCCTTCGTGCTGGTCCCGCTGCTCGAGTTGACCGCCGACCCCGTGCTCCCGGGGGACGCGCGCGTGGCGGACCTGCGCGTCGACGACGACGTCTCCGACGTTCGCCCGGCCGCACCGCCTCTGACCGTTGCAACCTGACGCTCCCCGTCCCGGGCGAGGTCCGGGAGCGCCCTATACTCGGCCCGTCCGGGAACCGCGAAGGAACCGGAACGATCGACACCCAACCGAGGCGAACGACCCACCCGACCACCGTCGCCCTCGTGGGGGCGGGCAGGGTGGCGACCGCGCTCGGCGTGCTGTGGCAGCGCGCCGGGCACCGCGTCGTTGCGGCCAGTGGGCGCGACGCCTCGCGCGAACGCGTCGCCGCGTACCTGCCCGGCACGGCATTCGAGCCCGATCCGGCGCTGACGGCCGCGTCCGCCGACACGGTGGTGCTGGGCGTTCGGGACGACCTCATCTCGACCATGTGCGCCCAGGTCGCCGGCGGGTTGCGGCCGGGCGCGCGGGTTCTTCATCTGTCTGGGTCGGTGCCCCTGTCCGCGCTCGCCGCGGCGCGGGAAGCCGGCGCGTCGGCGCTGTCCCTGCATCCGCTGCTGTCGTTCCCCGACGTGGCGACCGGCATCGAACGGCTGCCGGGCAGCGGGATCGCGGTCACCGCCGAGACCGACGCCGACGAGGCGTTCGGCCAGGGCCTGGCGCGCGACGCGGGCGCCCGTCCGTTCGCCCTCCCGGATGTGGTAAAGCCGCTTTACCATGCTGGAGCCGTGTTCGCGTCCAACTACCTGGTCGCCGTCGAGGCCCTCGCCGAGCAGATCCTCTCCGCGGCCGGCGTGGACGGCGCGCCGTCCTACCTCGAGCCGCTGGCGCGCTCGGCATTCGACCGCGCCTTCGCGCTGGGGCCCGAGGCCGCGCTGACCGGTCCGGCCGTCCGCGGCGACGCCGGCACGATCGAACGGAACCTGGAGGCGCTCGCCTCGGCCGTGCCGGGGGCCGTGGCACCGTACGTGGCGCTGGCCGACGCGGCCACGGCGCTCGCGCTGGCCGCCGGGCGCATCGACGAGGAGCAGCGCGCTCGCGTCGGGAAGGCGCTCGACCCGTGGAGGTGATCGCCGAGCGAGTGGCGTTCCGGGCGGCGTGCGAGTCGGCCCGCGCCGTCGGTCGTGACGTGGGACTGGTGCCCGACCATGGGCGCCCTGCACGAAGGCCATCGTTCTCTGCTGGCCGCCGCGCGCGAACGGTGCGGCTTCGTCGCCATGACGCTGTTCGTGAACCCGCTGCAGTTCGGACCCGGCGAGGACCTGCGGACGTACCCGCGCACCCTGGACACCGACCTGGAGATGGCCGAGCGGGCCGGCGCCGACATCGTCTTCCATCCGTCCGTCGCCGAGATGTATCCGGGAGGCGAACCGCAGGTGCGCGTCGACCCGGGACCGCTGGGCGACCGCCTCGAGGGAGCCGCTCGGCCCGGTCACTTCCGCGGTGTGCTGACGGTCGTGGCCAAGCTGTTCGGGCTGACCGGCCCGTGCCACGCGTTCTTCGGCGAGAAGGACGCACAGCAGCTCGCGCTGATCCGTCGCATGGTGCTCGACCTCGACCTGCCCGTGGAGATCGTCGCCTGTCCGACCGTCCGCGAGGCCGACGGGCTCGCGATCTCGTCGCGCAACGTCCGGCTGTCCCCGGACGAGCGCGCCGCCGCCGCGGTGCTCTGGCAGGCCCTGACCCAGGGGCAGACCCTGGTGAGCTGGGGCGTACACGAACCGCACCGGATCCGCGAGGTGATCGCCGACATCGTTGCCTCGCAGCCCCTCGCCAGCCTCGACGACGCCGCCGTGGTGGACGTGGAGACGTGGGAGGAGGTCGAACGCATCGAGCGCCCGGTCCGGCTGCTGCTGTCCGCGCGCTTCGGCGCGACGCGTCTCATCGACAACACCGTCGCCGTGCCACCCGCCTTCGCGGGTGCGGGCGGGTCCCCGGCGGACCCCGGCGACCGTGGAGAATAGCCCCGTGCTGCTCGCCATCGACACCGGCAACACCGAGACGGTCGTAGGGGTGTTCACGGGCGACGAGCTGTCCCTGCACTGGCGGAGCTCGACGCGCGAGGACCGAACCGCCGACGAGCTGACGTCGCTGTTCAGCGGGTTCCTGGAACGCGAGGGACTGTCGCTGCGCTCGGACGTCGATGGCGTCGTCGTGGCGAGCGTCGTACCCGCGCAGACGCAGGCGCTCCGGGAGGTCGCCCGGAACTCGTTCGACTTCGCCCCGGTGGTGGTCGAGCCCGGCACCCGGACCGGCATCTCGATCCTCTACGACAATCCGAAGGACGTCGGGGCGGACCGCATCGCGAACGCCGCCGCGGCCCACGAGCGCTTCGGCGGCCCGACCGTGGTCGTGGACTTCGGGACGGCCACGACGTTCGACGTCGTCTCCGCGAACGCCGAGTACCTCGGCGGCGTCATCGTCCCCGGCATCAAGGTCTCGGCCGGCGCGCTCTTCGGCGCCACGGCCCGGCTGCCGCGCGTCGAGATCGTGCCGCCGCGCTCGGTCGTGGGCCGGACCACGGTGGAGAGCGTGCAGGCGGGCCTCGTCTACGGGACGGCGGCGATGGTGGACGGCGTGATCGAGCGCATCGCCAAGGAGGTCGGCGCCCCGACCGTGGTCGCCACCGGCGGGCTGGCGCCGCTGGTGGTGGACGAGTGCGCGACCGTCCAGCATCACGAGCCCTGGCTCACGCTCGAGGGGCTCCGCCTCATCTATCAGCGAAACGCGGGCCGCGATGACTGACGACGACGCGACGCGCGCGCCCCAGGACGAGGCGGAGTCGGCCGGACGGCTCGAGGAGGCGCTCGTCGCCCGGCGGCAGAAGCTCGACCGCCTGCGCGCCAGGGGGGTGGACCCGTTCGCGCTCGGGTTCGACGGACCGATCGACGCGCTGGCCGAGCTGCGGGAACGGTTCGGCGACCTCCCCGCCGGCACCGACACGGACACGACGGTCCGGGTTGCGGGTCGGATCGTGTTGCTGCGCAAGCAGGGCAAGCTCTCGTTCGCCACGCTGCGCGACCGGACCGGGGATCTCCAACTGTTCATGACGCGGGACGGCATGGGCGACGGCTACGAGCTGGTGGAGGACCTGGACCTCGGGGACCTGGTCGGCGCGGAGGGTCCGGTCATGACGACGAAGCGCGGCGAGCTGTCGGTGCGGGTCGGGCGGCTGACGCTGCTGACGAAGGCGCTCCGTCCGCTGCCCGAGAAGTGGCACGGGTTGAAGGATCCGGACCTGCAGCAGCGGAAGCGGCACCTGCACCTGGCCACCGATCCGCTGCCGCGCTTCTACGCCGAGTCGCGGGCGAGGATGCTGCACGCAACCCGGAGGTATCTGGACGAGCGCGGCTTCCTCGAGGTCGAGACGCCGGTCCTGCAGTCGGTCGCCGGCGGCGCCCTGGCGGAACCCTTCGTCACGCACCACCGCGTGCTGGACGTCGACCTGTTCCTGCGCATCTCGCTCGAGCTGTACCTCAAGCGCCTGCTGGTCGGCGGGCTCGAGCGCGTCTACGAGATCGGCCGCAACTTCCGCAACGAGGGCATCGACCGCACGCACAACCCGGAGTTCACGATGCTCGAGGTCTACCAGGCCTACGGCGGACTACTTCACGATGATGGACGTGACGCGCGACCTCGTTCGAGAGACGGCGTTGGCCGTACGCGGGACGACCGTCGTGCCGTTCCGCGACCGCGAGCTGGATCTGGGCGCCGAGTGGAAGCGCATCACGGTGCTCGGGTCCGTGTCGGACGCGGTGGGCGAGAAGGTCACCCTCGACCGTACCGACCTCGCCGCACTGGCCCGCGCCCATGACGTCCACGTCGATCCGGCCTGGGGCCCGGGCAAGATCGCGCTCGAGATGTACGAGAAGCTGGTCGAACCAACGCTGTTCGAGCCGACGTTCGTCATGGACTTCCCGCGCGAGGTCTCACCGCTCGCCCGCCCGCACCGGGAGGACCCGGCCCTGACCGAGCACGTGGACCCCGTGATCGGGGGCGTCGAGCTCGGGACCGCCTACTCGGAGCTGACCGATCCGATCGAGCAGCGCGCCAAGTTCGAGCTGCAACAGCAGGCGCGCTCAGCCGGTGCCGAGGAGACGCACCCCTTCGACGAGGAGTTCATCGAGGCGCTGGAACAGGGCATGCCTCCGGCCGGCGGTCTGGGTGTGGGGATGGATCGGCTGCTGATGGTGCTCACCGACGCGCCTTCGCTCCGCGACCTCATCCTGTTCCCCCACCACCGCCCCGAATCCTGACCGACGGGGCCCGGGCCTCAGTTGGACTGGGGTCCTTTGCGGTGTGGGCTGAACTCGTCGCAGGTCGCCGAGCCCTGAATCACGCCCCGGACGTACTTGCAGGTGCCCACCGACCCGCGTGGGCCCATGAACTCACAGACCCGGCACGACGCCTCGGGCCTCGGCGCCGGGCCGGTAGTTCGCATCCTTCTTCGAGAGTCCCCAGATTCGCGGTGCCATTCCCCCTCCTCGAGGTGGCGTCAGCCGTGGGCTCGCAGGGCAGCTTCGATCTCGTCGAGATGCTCGCCGCGGTGCTCGCCGCGACCTGCGTAGATCGGGCTGTCGGGGTCGTGAGGATACAGGCGGTCAAGCGACAGTTCCGCCACGCGCGCGTCCGTCTCCTCGGCGATCCGAAGCGCGAGCTCTGCGGCGTCCCTCGGCCGGATCGCGTGGATCAGCGGACGAGTCGAGTCGTTGAGCCAATCGCCGTCGGGCTCGGCGTCTCCCGGCGCCCACGGTTCGCCGCGATCGATCTTCTCGGCGAGAACCAGGACGCGGATGTCCCAGTACGCGATGTGACCGAGCACGCCGGCGACGGTCCAGTACTCGTTCACGGGAGCGTTGAGGGCGTCGTCGTCGAGACCTTCGACGAGCGCGCGCATGCGCTCGCGCTCGCGGGTGTTCGCCTCGATGTAGGAGCGATCGTCAGCCATCGGTGCAACCCTACCCTCTGCGACGCAGCGGACACGCGACCGCACAAGGCGAGCGGACGTGAACTCATGCGGCATCCCGCAAAGCAGGGATCGACCTCGCCCCCCGCATGCGGTTCATGGCAAGTCGTCACATGGGGCGATCGCGGAAGAGCGCTCCCGCAACCCG
>CAVOSS010000007.1:0-291348 GCA_963698955.1 uncultured Actinomycetota bacterium
GTCGCCACGGGTCGGGTATCGGAAGGAAGCAGCGTCGTGTCGGCTGCCGGTCGGGTCGTGATGTCGGTCATCGTCCAGGTCCGGATGGAACGCCGACGCAATGTCGACGGGAGGGCGTCTCGCGCCGATGGAAGGCTACCACGGGTAGGGGCGCCGACCGGCGTGAACTAGAGGAAGTTATTGACATGGTTCGACGGCACCGCTATGAACTAGGCACCCCGGCGGATCGGAGGGCAGATCGCCGTCAGATGCGCCCGCCCGGCGGTGGAGGGAACGTATGACGCAGAGCCCGGAGCCTCAGCAGCCAACGCCACCGCCCGCAGCGTCACCGCCCGCAGCGCCGCCGCCGTCCGGCTGGGCACCTCCGCCGACGGCGGCGCCGGTCGTCGGGCCCGCGGGTCTCGTCTATGGCGACGTTCCCAACCGGTCGATCGCCTACATCATCGACATCATCATCCTGGCGATCGTCAACGTCATCATCGGGGCGGTGCTGAGCGCGATCGGCCTCAACCCGTGGACGGTCGATCTCAACGCCACGACGATCGGCGGCCTCGTGACATACAACCCGCTCGTCGGCCTGCTCCTCGCAGTGATCTACACGGCGATCAGCGCCGGCTACTTCATCTACCTCTGGACGACGATGCGCGCCACGCTCGGCCAGCGGGTGCTCGGCCTGCAGGTCGGAAACGCCGCCAACGGCGCGACGATCACGTCGGAGCAGGGCATCAAGCGCTGGATCGCCCTCGGCGCGCCGTTCGGCATCGCGCAGGCGCTCAACCCGCTGCCGGGCCTGGGCATCCTGATCGGGCTCGCGGCGTTCGCCTGGTTCATCGCGCTGCTCTACACCACGGCCGTGAGCCCTACGAAGCAGGGCCTCCACGACAAGTTCGCAGAGACGATCGTCGCGAAGGTCGCACGGTCCGTCGCGTAGACCGCTCATCCTCGGAAACGCAAACGGCGCCGGCCATCAGGCCGGCGCCGTTCCGATTCACGCAGGCGTCAGTGGACGCGCCGGGTGAGCCCGCAGACGGGGCACGTTGCGACTCCAGTCGACGGATCGAGCTGGAGGAAGCTCGCGCAGCCATTGGTCGAGCAGTACAGGTGGTTGTGTTGGGTGCGGCGAATGCGCCGCGTGGAGTTTGCACGAGCGGACATGGCGGTCGCCGTCCGCATCGAGCGCGTGGACATCATGATCTGTTGAAATTCCCTGGCCGTGCCCGTGATCGTGGGCTGACGGCCGATGTCCCGCTCCGACGGAACACGCTGTCCCGGAGCGGGGTAATTGCTGGTGCCGGCGCGGCGCGGGAGCTGGGCGGATGACGCTCTGACCTGCGTCCGCTGCGCGGCGTGTACACAAGGAATGATGACGGCGAACGCCTGTTCTGTCAAACGGGGGTGCCGGCGGCCGTGCCTCCCCGGGAGCCGGCGAGGTGCGCCACACGGATCAGCGCGGCCGAAGGGTTGGGTGCCCCGACGCTACCGGCGATAGGCGCCGAGCACCTTGCTGAACGCTGCGGCCGTGTCGGCCGCTTCACGATCCGTCCAGCATTCGTGGATCTCGAGGAGGAGCAGCGACCGCGCGAGCTTCTCGACGATCGGGAAGTCGTACTCGCGCCACTCGATCAGCCGGCCGCCGAGTTCGTGGCCCCATGGGAACTGCGACTGGCCGAACGTCTTGCGCTCCCGCCAGTACTGCAGCCCGTAGTTGATGGCGTTGCGGTACCCGGCCGACATCGGGATGCCCTCCGCGACCATCGCCGCGGCGAACTCGGTGTTCGTGACCCGGATCGCATCGTCCTCGACGAGGAACAGCGCCGACCAGGGGTTGATCTCGACACCCGGCAGCGCGCGGACGGGCCTCAGTGACGGCGCGAGGTCGGCGATGCCGTCGTGCACCCCGGCCAGGGCGGCGCGGCGCCGCGCGATCTGATCGTCGAGCTTCTGGAGCTGCACGCGACCCATCGCCGCCTCCAGCTCGTGCATGCGGTAGTTGAGCCCGATCGTCACGTTCGTGGTGCCGGCCGGAAGCCCGAAGGGCTTGCCGCGATCGGCGAACCGCTTCGCCGCCCAGTACACGTTCTCCTGGTTCGTGGCCACCATGCCGCCCTGTCCGCCGGCGACCATGTGCTTTCCGCTCATCAGGCTCATGGCGCCGATGTCGCCGAACGGCGCCGACCGCGATCCATCGACCGTCGACCCGTGCGCCTGGGAGACGTCGCCGATGATCGGCAGGCCGCCGTGGTCGGCGGCGATGGCCCGGATCGCGGCCATGTCGGCGACGTAGCCGTGGAGCTGCGCGACGATGATGGCGCCGGTGTGGGGCGTGATCGCCGCTCGGATCGCGTCCGGCGACATGAGGAACGTGTCGAAGTCGTGCTCGACGAAGACCGGCACGAGCTGCTGGAACAGCAGCGGCATCACCGAGCCCGGATCGGTGAACGAGCTGACGATCACCTCCGTGCCCGGCTCGAGGTCGAGCGCCCCGATCGCCGAGTGGATCGCCGCTGTGCCCGCGGAGACGCACGTGACCCAGTCGACGCCGAAGTAGTCGGCCAGGTCGCGCTCGTAGGTGTCGACCTCGGGGCCGTCGTAGCGATCGAAGGCGCCGCCTTCGGTCATCCGGTCGCGGAACAGGCGCGTGACCGCGTCGAGCTCGCGCTGGTCCACCTGGATGCGCGGCGGCATCGGCGACGTGCGGATTGGGTCGCCGCCGTCGATGGCGAGGCGCGACACAGCGGTCGGTGTGGTCATCGGACTCCTCGAGGGCTTGTCGGCGGCGGAAACGATCAGGCTGATCCTGCGACAACGAACTTCGACGTCGCAGTAATTGTGCGCGCGCGCCGCCCACTCCGGCCAGCCGCGACCGTCCGCGGACTCTATGCTCCTCGACGAGGCACGGCACCGGTGAGGAGGGCGGCATGATCGTCGACACGCACGTCTACTGCTTCCGCGCGCCGGACCAGCCCGCCGGCCACGCCACGGCCGCCGAGCACCTGGGCTACTGGCAGTGGGGCTACGCGCTCCACCACCAGCCGGCGATCCGGACGCGCGATCATGCGCACCTCTTCGGTCCCGATCGGGCACTGCTCGATCCGACGCCGGACGACGAGTTCCGCCGCGCGACGAACCGCGACTTCCGGGCCGACCACGCCACGCAGCGGCTCCTCTGGACTGTCGACGGCGAGGACTACACGAAGGTCTACCTGCCGCCGAACATCCTCGAGTTCACGCCCGGGATGCTGATCGCGGAGATGGACTACGCGGGCGTCGACTGGGCCCTGAACCACGTCGACATGGCGCTCGACAAGGGCAACGACTTCTTCGCGGAGGCCGTCCGCGCATACCCCGACCGCATCCGCTCGATGATCCAGGTCGACGAGTGGCGGATCCCGACCGAGCCCGACGCCGTGATCCGCGAGGTGACCGACGCCGTCGAGCGCCTGGGCCTGCACGCACTCAAGATCATCCCGGAGTACGGCTACCGGATCTGGCGCGGTCGCTCGTTCGACGACCCGTCGTGGCGGCCCTTCTGGGATGGCGTCACGCAGCTCGGGATCCCGATCTTCTTCACGCTCGGGGCGACGCCGGGCTTCACCGACGAGCGCGAGGGGTTCATCAACGAGCTGAACGTGCTGAACGGCTGGTCTGCCCGCTATCCCGACACGCGGGTCAGCGTGACGCACGGCTTTCCCTGGCGTGCCTTCATCAACGCCGACCGGACCGGACTCGACATGCCGGCGGCGATGTGGGAGCCGTTCCGCGACTCGCGGATCCACCTCGAGGTGAGCTTCCCGATCCGGATCGGCGACGTCTTCGACTACCCGTACCGCGAATGCTGGCCGATGCTCGAGGCGCTCGTGAGCAACATCGGGGCCGACAGGCTCGTCTGGGGCACCGACATGCCCTTCCAGAACCGGTTCTGCACGTACCGCCAGAGCCGCGATTACATCGAGAAGTACGCGCCAGCGTTCCTCGACAAGGCGCAGATCGACGCGATCATGGGCGGCACCGCCCAGCGTCTCCTCGGGTTGCCGGCCTCTGCAACGGCGCCCCGGGCCGTCGCTTCCTGAGGACTGCGCCGGTGCAGATCCAGACCGTCCTGGGCCCGATCGCGCCCGAGGCGCTCGGGCCGACGATGATGCACGAGCACACCTTCTTCGACGTCGAGACCGGCCCCGGCGGCTACGACGCCATCGTCGACGACGAGGCCATGCTCGCGGACGAACTCCGGGCATACACGGCCGCGGGTGGGTCGGGGCTGGTGGACCTGACCGTGCCGGCGATCGGGCGCAACCCCGACGGCCTGGCCCGACTTGCGCGCGCGTCGGGCGTGCACATCGTGATGGGCGCCGGCTGGTACCGGCACGAATACCACCCCGAGGAGATCCGCGCGTGCTCCGCCGATCAGCTGGCGGACATGATCGTCCGCGAATTCAGGGGTGGAGTGGGGGAGGAAGGGGTCAGGCCGGGCATCCTCGGCGAGCTCGGGACCGGCCGGCGGGCGATCCGCGCCGGCGAGGAACGTGCCTTCCGGGCGGCGGCGCGGGCCCAGCGGGAGGTCGGTTTCTCGATCTCGACCCATACCACCCACTACGGCGAGCTGGCCCTCGATCAGGTTGCGCTCCTGCGGTCAGAGGGCGTGCCCGTGGAGCGCATCGTCGTCGGCCACCTCGGCGAGCGTCGCGGCGCGGCGGACGTGCTCGCAGTTGCCGATACAGGGGTGTTCGTCCAAATCGACCACGTCGGCAGGCGCCTCGAGGCGGGCATGATCTCCGACGGCCAGCGGGCTCGGAACGTCGCCGAGCTGGTCCGCGCAGGCCGAGCGGGGCAGGTCACCGTCTCGATGGACATCTGCGCCAACTCCCAGATGCACGCGCACGGCGGCCACGGCTACGACCACCTGCTCACGTCGTTCGTCCCGCTGCTCCGCGAGGCCGGTGTGGGCGAGGCGGACCTCCGGACGATCCTGGTCGACAACCCGCGGCGGATCCTCGCCTTCTGAAGGGCCGACGGTCCGGGCGGCCGTCAGATCGAGGCCAACCCCGTCGGGTAGACCGACAGCACGTCCGGCGTCTCGCCGACGACCACGATCTGCTCCGTGCAGTAGAGACCGTCGTCGAGCACGGCCGCCGGTTCGCAGGTGATGACCTGCCCGGCCTCGAGGATCGTCGGATCGTGCTCGACGATGCTCGGCGGCTCGGTGGCGGTGAGGCCGATGCCGTGGCCGAGCCGCCCGAATCCGAGGCTCGGCAGGCCCGAGGCGCGCCAGCGCGGCGCGCATGGCCCGCGCGATGTCCGCCGTGGCGACGCCGGGTCGCGCCATCTCGGTCCCGACGGCCGTCGCCTCGGCGATGCGCTGCTGGCGGTCGGTTTGCTGCTGCGTCGGACCGCCGACGATGCCGGCGCGGCAGAAGTCGGACCAGTAGCCGTCGGCCGTGAAGCCGAGGTCGGCCCACAGCATGTCGCCGCGCTCCAGGCGGCGCGCCCGTGGTCCCGCGACGAACCGGTCGTACGACCCCGCGCCACTCGTGATCCCGATCCAGCCGAGCTGCACCCACGCGCCCGAGCCCGCAACGCCGGCCACGCCCTCGGTCTCGATGATCGTGGCGACGTCGCGCTCCGAGACGCCCTCGCGAGGCGATGCGAACGCCGCCGCAAACCCCGCACCGGCGGCTCGACACGCGATCCGGAGGCGGGCGATCTCCGCCGCATCCTTGACCGACCGAGTCGCCCACATCGGGGCCATGCCGTCGTCGAGCGTCGCACCCGGCAGGCGCTCGGCGAGGTTCGCCAGCTCGCCGAACGTCGCGGCCAGCCGGCTCTCCCGGCCGCGCTCGAAGCCGATCCTGCCGTCTGCGAGGCCGACCGACGACAGGGCCCCGGCCAGCAGGTCGGCAGCCCCACGCTCGAGCGTGTCGTAGGTCTCGATGCGCCAACCGGTCGACTCGGCTTCGTTGGCGACGAACGACGGCATCACCAGCGACGGAACCCCGGATGCCGGCACGACGACGGCCAGGAGCCGCGTGAACGACGACCAGAGCGGTGGCAGCGAGACGCCGCTCAGGTACTCGAAATTGGCTCGCTCCGTGTAGAAGGCGCCGTCGAGGCCCGCCTTCGCAAGCTCCGCCTGCAGCCGCGCGACGCGGCGTTCGCGGTCGGCGGCGGTCACCGGCCCCACGGGCGAGACGGACAAGGAGGCGTCGGTCATCGGTTCGGGAGCGCCTCGACGGCGCTGATCAGCTGCTGGTCCTGCGACGCGCGGAACTCCTCGGGCGTCAGCGATCGGATGTCGTCGGGCTCCAGCGGTCGCGCACCCAGCATCAGGTTCACCTCCTGGTCCGGCAAGATGCCGTTGGGGAAGATCGCCCGACGCGATGGCGTGAGCCACTCCTCCACGCCGAGGCGGATCGCCGACCCGTCCGACAGCCCGAACGTATTCAACACGGTACCCGTTCCGAACGTGCGCGTTCCGAACAGCTGGCCGCGCTTCGCGTCCTGGAGTGCGCCGGCCGTGATCTCCGCGGAACTCGCCGAGCCGTAGTCGACCAGCACAGAGATCGGGAGGTCGGCCGCGATGCCACCCTCCTTGACCGCGACCGGGATCTCGGTGCCGTCCGCCGTCCGGCGGACGTAGACGTCGCCCTCCTTCAGGAACTGGCTGGCGACGTTCACGGCTTCGTCGACGTAGCCGCCCGGGTTGTTCCGGAGGTCGAGCACGACGCCGGTGGCTCCCGCCTGGCGTGCGCCGCGGAGCGCGCTGACGAACTGGTCGCCGGTCCCGGACGAGAACTGGCTGATCCGGATGTCCGCGATGGACGTGCCGGGCACCATCGCCCAGGAGACGGCAGGAACGGTGATCGTCTGGCGCGTGATGGTGACATCGACGGGCGCGTCCTCGCCCGGATGGATCACCGTCAGCGTGACCGGCGTTCCGGCGGGTCCCCGGACCAGCCGGGCGATCTCCTCGGTGCTTGCATTCTCGACGTTGGTGCCGTCGATCGCGATGATCCGGTCGCCCGGCACGATGCCCGCGCGCGCGGCCGGCGAGCCGCTGACGACAGACTGGACGATCGGGGCGCCGCCGTCGTTGCCGAGGAAGACGCCGATGCCCGTGATCTTGCCGCTCAGCGCGTCGTTCTCGCTCTTCACCTGCTCGGGCGTCAGGAAGACGCTGTGGCCGGGGTCCCCGAGCGAATCGACGAGGCCGTCGATCATGCCGTACGTCTCATCGGTGGGGTTGAGGTCGCCCCGGCGGACCCAGTGCTCGTCGATCACCTTGAGGGCTTCCCACAGGAGGCCGATGTTCGCCGGCGCGCCGGGCGGGACGGTTGCGCCGGGGCCGATCGTCGGGCCCGGCGTCGGTTTTGGCGTGGCCGCGGGCGCGGGCTGGGAGGCCGTCGCGCCCGATGGGGACGGCGAGGCGGCCGACGGGCCCGAGGGTGCCGCCGACGGGCCTGACGGAGCCGCCGACGGACGCGACGATTGCGGCGGGATGGCGGCCGACGCGGGAGGCGCCGTGGTGACGACGGCGACCGGCGGCGGGGCCGACGAGGATGCCTCGTTGACCCCGACGCCTGCGGCGAACGCGACGATGAGCAGCAACAGCACGGCCAGGAGGCGGCCGGCGCCGGTCGCTCCCTCTTCACCCGCGCCGGTAAGGCCGACGCCGGCGCCGCGCACGGCCGATGGCGGGGCGGCCGGGTACTGGCTGCTGGCGATCTGCCACCGGTCGTCGGCCCGCCTGGCGCCCTGGCGACGCTCGCCCTGACGCCGGTCCCCGGCGCGACGGTCCTGGCGGGCTCGCCCGCCGATCCCCAGCCGGCGCGCTGGCGACCGGGAACGTCATCGGGCCGTGGTGCGAGCTCGAGCTCGGCGCCTGCGTCGGGCGGCGGACCCGCGTCCGGCCGCTCGGAACGTGGTTCGGGGGCGTCGGAAGCGGACATCGGTCTCCGTGTGGCGCGCGATCGGCGGTGATTGCCGCGGGGACCGGCGTTCGACTGACATTCGAACGCAAGGAACGCGGCCCGTTCGGCACTCTCGTCCCTGCGCTCGCGGTGCATAGCCTATCCGCAGGCTGACTGATCGCCCGTCGGCCTGAATCGAATACCGACGGGCCCCCGCATGATGCACTGGGAGCGGGGGCTTTGTCGGTTTTCGAGGGTCGGCTGCGTGGTCGTAGCGACAGCCGGGCACAGGCGGGTGCACCGAAAGGAGCCCGGGATGGACCACAAGACCGACGGCCACGAGGCCTATCGCGACGACCCCGCGTACACGGCGCCCGAGATGGAGCCGGGCAACGGCGAGGACGTGATCTCCCCGCCCGACGCCGAGATGAACGTGGTCACCGGGACCGGCATGACCGGCGGGATCGGCGGCGGCGCGCTCGCAGGCGAGGCGATCCTCGCCGACGTCGAAGAGGAGCGGGCCGAGCTCACGCCGACACGGACGGAGGAGCAGTAGTCGTCCGTCCCGACCCGCGGGCTCGCGGCGGATCGCCGATCGGCGCGACTCGCGCCGCCGATTAGGCTTGGGCCGTGGACGATCAGGCCGTCGCGCGGGCGGCGGCCCTGCTGCGCGACCAGCGGCTGGCCGCCACCCCCATCGAGCCGCTCCCGGCCGACGTCCGGCCGATCGACGAGGCCGACGCCTACAGGATCCAGGCTGCGCTCAACGGACTTCTCGCGGCGGACGGCCGCGGGGCCGTCGTCGGCCACAAGATCGGCTGCACGACCCCGGTGATGCAGGCCTACCTGGGCATCCCGAATCCCTGCGCCGGCGAGGTGCTCGGGCCGACCGTGCATCGGGGCGCGGGCCGCTTCGCGACGGGGGACGCCGTGCGGCTCGGCGTCGAGTGCGAGATCGCCGTCGAGCTGGTGACCGACCTCGACGGCAGCGCCGGCGTCGGCCGCGATCGCGCCGGGGATGCCGTCGGCGCCGTGATGGCGTCGATCGAGGTGGTCGACGATCGCTACGCCGACTGGCGCACGATCGGGACGCCGACCCTCATCGCCGACGACTTCTTCAACGCGGGCGTCGTGCTCGGCAGCCCCGTGCGCGACTGGCGCCGGCTCGATCTCGCGGCGCTGGCCGGACGGATGCTGATCAACGGCGTCGAGGTGGGCCGCGGTGTTGGGGCCGACATCCTCGGCCACCCCCTGGATGCACTCGCGTGGCTCGCGGACAACATGGCTTCGCGAGGGCGGGCCCTGAAAGCGGGCGAGTTCGTGACGCTCGGCAGCCTCGTGGCCACGAACTGGGTGGCGGCCGGTGACGAGGTCCTGATCGAGGTCGAGGGTCTCGGGGAGGCGCGCGCGACCTTCGTCTAGCGAAGGTTGCGTCGGTCCGCGGCGCCGCCGGTGGACGCCGTCATGCCCGGGCGGCCCCTCGCATCGCTACCGGCTCGCGCGCGAGCGTGAGAACCAGGCCGCTGCGGCTGCGCGAGCCGACTTGCCCTCCACGCATCGCGCCGCTTTCACGCCTTCGACGTCCTCGCGCTCGGCCGCGGCGCGGCGCCGAGGCTGTCGCGGACGCGCAGCAGGTGGCGGACCATGTCGGCCTCGGCCTTGCCCTCGAGCGCCGCGACGGCCGAGATGATCAGCGTGTCGGCCTGGGCGATCAGCGTCTCGCATGTCGAACTCGGCGCCCGGCCGGTCGGCCTCGTCGATCGTGCGGATGAGCGCGGCGATCTGGTAGAGCACGGTCGTCGGCTCGTCGAACAGCTCGCGCAGGTACGCCGCCTCGTCGTAGCGGCCGGTCAGCCGGAACACGTTGTACATCCGGCGCGCGGCCTTGCCGTACGAGATCTTGGTCGCCGGCGCCGCGTGTACTTGCAGACCTCGTGCTCGAGCTGCGCCACGTAGTCGTCGACGGCGTCGGCCGACATCCGCGAGACGAGCTTCGTGAACAGCGGCAGCGACTCCGCCTCGAGGTAGACCTCCTGGAAGTAGGGGTCGATGAAGCCGTCGAGCGGCGTGATCGTGCCGTCGGGCGCCTCCCAGGTCACGTCGAGCACGTTGCTCGCGTTGGCGAGCGCCCGACGCGTCGGATCGGCGACGATCCAGTCGAGCTTGCACCAGCCGGTGTCGGGCACGCCGAGGTCGTCCCAGCGGATGTCCACGGGCGCCGTCGCGGGTCACGGTGATCGCGCCGGCCACGACCTCCGCCGGCGACCACGAGATCGTTCCGCCCGCGTGCACGGCTTGCCGTCGCGCTCCGCGTCGAACGGGTAGACGCCGAATTTGACCTCCCACAGCCGGTAGGTCCGCCCGACCATCGTCGAGAGCGCCTTCTCGCGCATGAGGTCGCGCAGGATCGGGCAGGCGGCGTCGCGGGACTCGGCGGTGATGTGGACGCGCTCGAAGAAGTCGCAGTCGCCGGGATAGCGTCTGGATCTTGCTCTGCGCCGCGGAGCCCGACAGCGCGAGCGCGGTCGCGACGCCTCGGCCGGTCCTCGAAGCCGACGATCTTGCCGATCGCCCGGAATCGCGCGAGCTCCGCCGGCGAGAAGTCGAGCATCGTGACGCGGTGGCCGTAGACGCCCGACCCGACGTCGACGACGACGTCGCCACCGACCGCCTCCGCCTCCATCGCGGCGACCCAGTTCGCGGCCTCGTGCTCGTCGAGCTCGACGCCGAGCCGGCGCGCCGACTCGAGGATGCCGGCCATCGCGTTCTGCTCGGCCCGCCGCAGCCGGCGGGACCTCCGGGCCGGGACCAGTTCCTGCGTCATCGGGCGCCTCGTGGCGGGGAGTGGACCGACGGCCGTCGGCCCGCGGCAGGTGGGCGCCGTGGGCACGCGGGCTGGTCGATACAGTATCCGCCACCCGGACGAAGGAGCCTGCGTGGACGAAGCCTGGATCAGCGTGGACATCGAAACGTCGGGCCCGACGCCCGGTACGGGCAGCCTGATCGCGATCGGCGCCTGTCTCGTCGATCATCCCGAGGTCCAGTTCGAGGCGACGATCGCGCCGATCCCGGGCCTGCCATGGAGCGCGTCAGCCGAGCGGATCCATGGCCTGTCGCGCGAGCGGCTCGCCACGGAAGGCGCGTCGCCCGAGGACGCGATGCGCTCGTTCGTCGACTGGGTGGACGCGGTGCGGCCGGGCGGCGCGCGGTGTTCGTCGGGTTCAACGCGACGTTCGACTGGATGTTCGTGGCCGACTACGCGCAGCGGTTCGTCGGGCGCAACCCGTTCGGGCCGTCGGGCCTCGACCTGAAGGCGCTCTACCTCGGCCGACACCTGGGCGACGTCCGCCGCTGGGCAGACACGACCAGCGACCGTGTGCTGGAGCGCTATCCGGTGGCGCTGCCCCACACCCACCGGTCGCTCGACGACGCCCTCGAGCAGGCCGAGATCTGCCGGGCGATCCTCGCCGGCGCCGGCCGTGACCTGAGGGCGCGGTCTCCCCGGGCCGCCCCGGCGAGACGCCGCTACCCCCAGGCGTCGTGGAGGAGGCGGACCTGGGTCTGCAGCTGGAACGGGCCGCCACCCTCGTGGACGTTGAACTCCCAGACGTCGGATCGTCCTTCGGGACCGGCGTAGTGGTTGTACGCCGCGAAGACCGTCGACGGCGGCCAGACGTCGTCCATCAGGCCGGCCGAGAACAACGCCCGAGCCCGACCGCGCGGCGCGAAGTTCATGCCGTCGAAGTAGGACAGCGTCCGGAAGACCTGCGTCGACCTGGTCGCGGTGGTATCTTCAGGTAGCCGGCGATCTCCACGTACGGATGGGTGTCGACGAGCGAGGTCGCGCGCCGGTAGTGGCACAGGAACGGCACGTCCGAGAGCACGATCGGCAGATCCGGCTCCAGGCCCGCGACCGCGAGCGCGATGCCGCCGCCCTGGCTTCGGCCGTAGGCGGCGAGCCGTGTCGGATCCACCTGCGACAGCGTTCGCACCGCATCCATCGCACGTACGGCGTCGGTGAACAGCCGCCGGTAGTAGTGCGCCGCGGCTCGTGGATGCCCAGGGTCATGAAGCCCGGGTAGTGCGGATCCAGCGTGTCCGCCGCCGAGGTCGGCCGTGCCACCGGGCGGCCCGTCGACTGCCCTGCCCGCGGTTGTCCATGACGAAGTGCGCGAACCCAGCCGACGACCAGAGCAGCCGCTCCACCAGCAGGCCGCGGCCCGCCGCCGTACCCGATGTACTCGACCACGCACGGCACCGGGCCCGACCGCTGCCGCGGCACGATGAACCAGCCCTTGACCCGCGTCCCGCCGAAGCCGCTGAAGGTGACGTCGTAGGTCTCGTTCGAGGCCAACCCCGCGTCAACCGGTTCGAGGACGAGGTCGATGGGCTGGCGCGCGTCTCGGCGAGGGTGTCGGCCCAGAACTGGTCGAAATCCGCCGGTTCGTCGCGCTCCGGTCGATACGTGCGCAGCTCGTCGAGCGGCAGGTCGAAGAACGCCACGCATCCTCCCCGGCAACTCGTCGCGGTCGGCGGCCGCATCCGGCGGTTGCCCTCAGGCCGGAGTGTAGGCAGGACTCCGGGGAACGGGGTCGGCGTCAGAACGGCGGCCAGGGGATCGCGGGACGGTCAGGGTCCGGCTGCGGGAACGTGCGGCGGGACAGGAGCCGGCGGATCCGCCGTGCGGTCGCCGCCACTTCCTGCGACGAAATGAGCTCGCACAGCTCGTCGCCGAGCTCGCCGGCCAGATCGTCGCCGAGAGTCTCCAGGATCGCGATCTCCTCGGTCGTGAGGGGTCGGCCCCGCCAGCCCCAGAGGATCGTGCGCAGCTTCGGGTCGGGCGAGAAGCAGACGCCGTGGTCGACGCCGTACACGTGGCCGCCTGCCACCGGCAGCATGTGGCCGCCCTTCCGATCCGCGTTGTTGATCACCGCGTCGAACAGCGCCATCCGTCGCAGCGCCGGGTCACCCCGCCGGATGCAGGCCGACGACGTCGACCGATTCGTCGATGTCGATCCAGAACTGCACCATGCCCGGCGCCGAGCGGTCCGTCGCGGAGGATCGTCGGCGGCACGATGTTCCAGCCGATCGCCTGCGATACCCGGTAGGCCGCCACCTCGCGATAGCCGAGCGTCCCGTCGGGGAAGTCGTCGAGGGGGCGCTCGCCGCGGATCGGCTTGTAGACGCAGGCCGCGACGAGGTCGGGTTCCGGGTCCGGGCAGCGCGCGTCACGTGCAGTAGAGGTTCAGGTTCGAGGCGTCCACCAGCCGGCCGACGATCTCCAGGTCGCCGTTCGTGAGCAGATCGACGATCTGACGGCGGCCTGCCTCGTCCGACGGATCCCATGCCCGTACCGCGTCCTCTTCCGCGAGTGGATCGGGGGTCGGCTGATCGGCCATGTCAGGCTGTCACGTTCGGGTTACCGCACGTCAGTGCATGTAGCCGTTCTTGCGCGGACAGATGTGGCCCTCGGGGTTCAGCGGATTGCCGCACAGGGGACACGGCGGGCGGCCGGCCGCGACGACCTCGGCCGCGCGCGCGATGAATCCGCGCGCGGCCGGCGCCGTCAGCTGCACCCGCAGCAGGTCGGGCCCGTCCTCGTCCGCGTCGTCGTCTTCGTCGGGCCCATCCTCGTCCACGACCTCGCGCGCTTCGACGACGAGCGCCTCGGTCTCGCCGTCCCACGTGAGCGTCATCGTGCCGACGCGGAACGCCTCGATGACCGGTTCGTCCAGGCCGCGGTTGCCACGTCCGCGGATCCGGTCGGCAGGTCGACGCCCCGCCGCTCGACCTCGTCCATCAGGTCGGCAAGCCGCTGCGCGAGCACGGCCACCTGCGCCTTCTCGAGTGCGACCGTGACCACGCGCCGGCCCTGCGCTGCCTGCAGATAGAACGTCCGACTGCCCGGTTGGCCGATCGCCTCTGCGACGAAGCGGTCGGGGGCATCGAAGATGAAGCGGCGACGGGACATGAGCACTCCGGGCGCGCGCCCAGCGGTCCGCCCGCCGATGCGCACCTCGACTCTACCGCGCCGCCCGGAAGTGGGGTTTCGGCGCCCGGTCGCGGCCCATCGCGGGGGAGCGTGCCGGGATCAGGCTGCCTCCGCGGCCGCCTCCGCGTTGGCGCCCGAGCGTCGGACCACCAACTCTGCGGTGGAGCCCTGGACGACCAGCGTGAACAGCACGATCCCGAAGACAATGCCCTGGACCAGCGCCTCGCTGCGGGAAGTCCGCCGGTAGCGAGAGCGCGAGCGCGACGGCAACCGCGCCACGGAGGCCGGCCCAGAAGAGGACGTGCAGCCAGGGCACGGGGATGGCCCGGGCGCCGGCCCTCGTGTGCAGGAGTCGGGCGGGGATGCCCAGCAGGCCGTAGACCACGACCGCCCGTCCCACGAGCACCGCGCCCGACGCCCCAGGCGATCGCCGGGAGCGCGGAGCCGACGTCGGTCACGGTCACGCTGACCCCGATGAGCAGGAACGTGAGCGCGTTCAGCACGAACGCGATGAATTCCCAGACGAGGTCGATGCTCTCGCGGGTGCGCTCCGACATCCCGAACTGCCGCCCGAGGCTGCCGAGCGTCACGCCCGCGACGACCGTCGCGATCACGCCCGATTCCTCGAACCGGTCGGCGATCAGGTAGGTGCCGTACGCGAGGAGCACCGAGATCGTGAGCTCGATCAGGTGGTCGTCCACGCGCGAGATCACGAATGACGCCATCAGCCCGGCGACGACGCCGATCGCGATGCTGATGAGCACGGTGGCGACGAACGCGAGGATCCCGTCGACCGGCGTCAGGCCGCCGCCGATGGCCGCCAGCGCGATCGTGAAGACGACGATCGCCGTGCCGTCGTTGAACAGGCTCTCAGCCTCAACCAGCGTTGAGAGTCGGGCCGGCGAACGGAGCCGCCTGAAGATCGCGACGACGGCAACCGGGTCGGTCGCGGAGACGATTGCACCGACGACGAATGCGACGTCGAGCGGCAACCCCGCCGCCAGGTGCAGGACGATGGCGACGATCGCGGCCGAGACGACCACGCCGGGTGCTGCGAGCACGACCACCCACCCGAAGGAGCGCCGCAGCTCGCGAACGTCGATCTGGTAGGCGGCCTCGAAGACGAGGCCCGGCAGCAGCACCGCAAGAACGATGTCCGGCGAGATCTCGAACCCGGCCTGCGGATCGAAGATCGCGACGGCCAGCCCGACCAGGACAAGGGCGACGGCGTAGGGCAGCTTGATCCGCTGCGCGGCAAGGGCGACGATCGCGGCGATCGCCAGCAGGACCGCGAAGGTTTCAACGGTCGCAAGGACCGGCCCCGGTTCCGAGGCGGCGATGGCCGTGCCGAGCACGCCCGTCACGATCTCACGACCGGCGTCCGCCGGCGGAATCAATTGCGGCGCGCGGATCGCCGCCGCTTCGGCGGCAGGAGGTCGTCAACCGTGCCGCCGGTGTCGTTCACCCTGAGAACGGCGGTCCGGTTCCGCTCGTAGCTGATTGCCGAGAGCGAGGCCGGCGCTACGCCGATCCGCTGGAACTGGTCGAGGTGGAGGCCCAGGGCATCCGCGACGATCGACTTGATGACATCGGCGTGGCTGCAGGCCAGCCAGACGGCGCCCGGACCAAGGCGCGCGTTCCAGTCGCGGACGGCGTCGAGGGCACGACCCTGGACGTCGCGGAGCGCCTCGCCGTTGGGAAACGTCACCGCCGACGGCTGCGACTGGACCGTCTTCCAGAGCGGATCGCGGGCGAGCACTTTGAGCTCCTGGCCGGTCCAGTCGCCGTACCGCGCCTCGCCCAGCCGTTCGTCGATTGTCGCTTGCTGGGGCGCGCCGTCGACCGTTCGGCCCGCCAGGATCGGCACGACCGTGTCGAGGCAGCGCTCCAGCGGGGACGTGACAACCGCCGTCAGCGGAACGGGGCGCAACCTCTCCGCGAGCTGCGCGGCCTGGCTCGTTCCGCGCTCGTCCAGGTGGAGTCCGGGCAGCCAGCCGGCGAGGACCGGTCCCGTCAGGCGCGTAAGCCCGTGACGAACGAGGAGAACCGTCGTCACGGGGCCTGCATCGGCGTCAGTCCTGCGTCGGGCGAAGGTTCATGCGCGGCAGCGTGCCCTTGTTGCCCCGGCCGATCAGGCGCGCGTAGATGCTCGGGATCCACCAGCGCAGGAAGTAGAGTCGGCAGCCAAGGCAGAAGCCCGTTGCGGCCAGGAGCGTCTGGAGCGCCACGACCGCCCCGACAAGGGCCCAGCCGGCCAACGGCAGACCAACGGCGATGAGGATCAGGCCGGCAGACAGGAAGGTCACTCCCATCGCCTGTGCGAAGCGCGGCGGGTACTCGTGCTCGGGCTCGGTGGGACCAAGGCGCAGGGCGCGCCGGATCGCCGGCCACGGCTTCCCGAACAGCCAGTACTGGGTGCCGAACGCCGAGCTCGCGAACATCGCAGCCGCGACGAACGCGACCACGATCGGCGCGTTGGCCAGGAACGCCAGGACCAGGATGACGGCCGACAGGCCGGCGGCGAACCGCTGACCGCGGGGGTCGATGCGGCGGGCGGGAGGGGTGAGCGCTTCGGACACGGGAGGCGACCTCGGAGCGAACGGAAGGGCCCGGAACGGGTTCCGGGAGGAGGGGCCCGATCGATGCTGGATCGGGCCGGCTCAGCTTCGCGAGGCCGGTGGTGGGCTGTGGCGGCGGGCGATGGAGCCGCTCAGCGCAACGTCACCGGCTCTCGCCGGCGACAGGTACAGCGCTGCTCGGGGCAGGTTCGGGCTCGCATCGTGCGGCGGAGCATAGCCGATCGGGCCATGGATGCCGAGTGGGGTTCGGCCGAGTTCCGGCGCCTCCTCGCACCGGGGACGCTTCGGGCGGTCGTTCGCGCCCGAGGCTTCAGGCGTCGACGACTGCCAGCTCCGGCGGCAGGCTCGCGGGGGCGACCGAGCGCGCTCCGCTTCGATCGAGAGCGCCGTCGATGTCGAGCGCGTAGCCCAGCCCCTGGAACGTCCGGATCGGCCCCTCTTTGCCCGGCTCCACGCCGAGCTTCCGTCGCAGGCGGCCGATCCACAGCCGCAGGTACGTGAGGTCGTCGCGGTATTCGGGGCCCCACACCTCGGTCAGCAGCTCGCCGTGGGTCATCACCCGGCCCACGTTGGTCGCCAGGTGCTGCAGGAGCAGCCATTCGGTACGACTGAACGGCACGAACTCGCCGTTGCGCGTGACGATGCGCCGCGTCAGGTCGACCTGGAACTCGCCGATCTGGACCATCGACTGGCCGGACGGTACCCGCGACGCCCGGCGCAGCACGGCGCGCACCCGGGCGGCCAGCTCGCGCGGATGCAGCGGCTTGGCGATGTAGTCGTCGGCGCCAAGGTCCAGGCCCGTCGCGACGTCCGCCTTCGAGGACCGCGCGGTCAGCAGGATCACCGGGACCGGGTGCCATTCGCGCAGCTGGCGCATCGTCTCGATGCCGTCGAGACCGGGCATCATGATGTCGAGGAGCACGACGTCCGGGCGCTGCGAGGCGACGCGATCCAGGGCTTCCTCACCGTCGCGTGCGGTGATGACGCGGAACCCCTCCTCGGTGAGGGTCATGGCGACGAGCTTGGTGATCTGGGGCTCGTCGTCGGCGACAAGGACCAGTGGGCGAGTGTCCATGCGGCTCCTCCACGGACAGATCGTTATCCTGCCCTGCCCGAAGGACGCGATCGTACGCCGGTCCGGCCGATCGCGGGAGTGCTGGCATCCGTGCCGCGCGCCAGCTCCTCGAGGCGGCGGGCGATCTGCGCGGTCGGGAGGACGTGGTCGACCATGACCCTTGACAGGGCGTGTTGCGGCATCCACCGGGAATGCGGCCTCGCGCGGGTCCTGCACGATCGTGATGCCCCCGGCCCGCGCCGACTGCCTCGAGCCCGGCAGTCCCGTCCTCGTTCGCGCCCGACAGCACGACGCCGACGACCCGGGGTCCGAATGTGGTCGCCGCGCTGCGGAAGAGGGGATCGATTGCCGGACGCATGAGGTGCTCCCGCGGCAGCCGTGATACGCGAACCCGTCCGGGTTCCAGGAGAAGATGGCGGTCGGGCGGCGCGACGTAGATCCTGGCGCGGGCAATCCGCTGGCGGTCCGTCGGCGCCATGGCCGGCAGGCTGCCTGAGCGGGCGAGGATCTCCGGCAGTCTGCTGCGCGCCTCGGCGGGGATGTGGAGGACGACGAACACCGATGCCGGCAGGTCCGCGGGCAGCGGCCGGACCACGTTCATGAGGGCTTCGACGCCACCGGCAGACGCGCCGATGACGATGATGTCCCGGACGGTCACACTGCCTCCGTCGCGCCGGTCGCGCGGGCTCAGGGGCAATTCGGAGGCGTAGGATACGAACAAGGCGGCTCAGGACGATGCCCACGTCTACCCACGGCGCGTCACAGATGAGCCGCAGTTGTGAGGACACATGAGCGTCGATTCTCATCTCGACGCTGGGTCCGAACCGACGCCGCCCGACGCCATCCCGCTCGTCGTCGTGGGCGCGTCGGCAGGAGGGGTCGAAGCGCTCAGCGTCTTCGTCGCCGGCCTGCCGACGCCGTTCCCAGCGCCGATCGTCGTCGCGCAGCACCTCGACCCGCGCCGGCGAAGCCAGCTGCCCGAGGTCCTCGGGCCTCGCTCGACACTGCCCGTTCGCGTCGTCGAGGACCGCCTGACCCTCGAACCCGGCGTCATCTACCTGGTGCCGGCCGACCGCAACGTCGAGATCAGCGACAACCAGGTCTCGGTCCAGGGTGACAGCAGCCGGCACCGCCCGATGCCGTCGATCGATCGCCTGCTGACGAGCGCCTCGAGAGTCTTCGGCGAACGGCTGATCGCCGTCATCCTCAGCGGCCTGGGCACGGACGGGGCGATCGGGGCGCGTCACGTCAAGGCGGCCGGCGGGACGGTCGTCGTCCAGGACCCGCGGACCGCCGACTTCCCCGCGATGCCACAGGCGCTCGCCCCGGACGTGGTCGACATCGTGTCGGGACCGGACCGGCTCGGTGTGCTGCTGAGCGACCTCCTGAGTGGCACGTACCCGGTGACGGCGGCCGACGAGGAGCGACTCCTCGCCGGCGTTGCTCGCGCACGTTCGCGATCGAAGCGGGATCGACTTCTCGAGCTACAAGCGCCCGACGATCCTGCGCCGCCTCCAGCGGCGGATGGTCGCCACCGGCGCCACCCGTTGCGCGACTACGTCCGGTACGTCCAGGAACATCCCGAGGAGTACGAGCGACTCGTCAGCAGCTTCCTCATCAAGGTGACCGAGTTCTTCCGGGACCCGGAGCTGTTCGAGTTCCTGCGCGAGATCGCCATCCCGGAGGTGATCGACGAGGCGCGCCAGCGCGGCAACGAGATCCGGATCTGGTCGGCGGGCTGCGCGACGGGCGAGGAGGCCTACTCGATCGCGATGCTCGTCGCCGAGGCCCTCGGCGACGAGCTGTCGACGTTCAACGTGCGCATCTTCGCGACCGACCTCGACGGCGACGCGATCGCTCTACGCCCGGCGCGGGGTGTACCCGTCGGCGGCGGTGGACGCGATCGCCGGGCGACCTGCGTCGAGCGCTACTTCAGCCGCGACCGACGACCGGCTACGAGGTGGCAAGGTCATCCGCGCCGATGGTCGGTGTTCGGCCAGCACGACCTCGCCCAGCGGCGCGCCGTTCCCGCGCATCGACATGGTCTTCTGCCGGAACGTGCTGATCTACTTCACGCCGGAGCTCCAGAAGCGGGCGCTGCAGCTGTTCGCGTTCGCGCTGCGTGAAGGCGGGCTTCCTCGTGCTCGGGCAAGGCCGAGACCGACGACGCCCGCCGCGAGCGACTTCGTGCTCGAGGAGTCGCGCCTGAAGGTCTACCGGCGCCACGGCGACCGGGTGCTGATCCCGGCGACACGGTTCCGTGATGCTTCGCGCTGCCGCTCGCCGCCGCGGCTGTCGCCGGGCCGCCGGTCGCTCGGCTCGAGGCCGCCGGTCGCTCGGATGCCGCGCACGGGCCGGACGACCACCGGTGGAGCGGGCCGACACCGCTGCTCCAGGGCCTCGCCGATCGGCGTCGTGCGTGATCGATGACGAACTACGACATCGAGGTCGATCAACCCTGTCGCCCGGACGGCTGCTCGGGATCCACGGGCTCGGCCTTGGGCAGGACCTCATCCATCTCGTGCGAACGAGCTCCCTCGCGAGCGACGTGCGGGCCGCGCGTGGACCAGGCGATGCGGCGGCGCTGGCCGTGCGCTGCCCGGCGGCACGACGTGACGGCCGACGAGGTCCCGGCGGGTCGCCCGGACGTCGAGCCGCGCCCGGCAGCGGCAGCCGCAGCCCGGGCCGGGGCGCGGCCGCAGCGTGGTCGCGTTCTTGCGCAGGACGTCAGCGCCGGAGCCGAGAGCGGCTGGACCAGGCCAAGCGCGGAGCGCGACCGGAGTGGGCCGAGCGGACGAGGTCGTCGGCCGGCTGCGAGCAGCTCACCGAAGCCAACCGCCAGCTGCTCGAGGACAGCACGGACCTGGCCGACGCGAACACCTGCGCTCCGAAGCGCCAACGAGGAGCTGATGATCGCGAGCGAGGAGGTCGCAGGCCGCCACCGAGGAGGTCGAGACCCTCAACGAGGAGCTCCAGGCGACGAACGAGGAACTCGAGACCCTCAACGAGGAGCTCCAGGTGACCGGCGAGGAGGCTCAACACCACGAACGACGACGTGGCGCAGGGCGCCGCTGACCTTCAGGAGCCGTCGCGGACCTCGACGTCCAGCGACGTCCGGCTCGATGCCCAGCGCGCGCCTCTGGCCGCGATCCTCTCGAGTCTGCGCGACGGGGTGCTCCTGGTCGACCTCGACGGCGCGGACGATCCTGTCCAACGAAGCGTACGAGCGCATCGCCGCCAGCGGCGCACCCGGAGCTCGAGGACGATGAGGGCAGGCCGGTCGCGACGGCCGAAGGGCTGCGTGCGCGCGCCGCGCGCGGCGAATCGTTCACAGGTCAGTTCCGGACGATCCGATCCGACGGCACGCGCCGCTGGTACGAGGTCGTCGGCCAGCCGGTCGACATCGGAGGGGATCGCTTCGGCGGCGTCGTGGTGATCAGGGACATGACGGATCGCAGCCTCCGCCGCCTGCAGAACGAGTTCGTTGCGATCGTCGCGCACGAGCTCCGGACGCCCCTGACGGCTCTGCGTGGCTATCTCGAACTCTCGGACCGGGCTCTATCGGATCGCCAGTCAGGCGATGAGCAGCAGTTGGTGCGGCTCGCGCTGGAGCAGGCGAGCCGACTGCAATCGCTCATCGGCGAACTCTTCGATTCCGCGCGCAGCGACACCGGCAAGCTGTCGTTTCAATACGCCGACGTCGATCTGAACGGGCTCGTGCGTTCCGCTGCCGAGGTGGCGAGGACACTCAGCGAGCGTCATCGGGTGGAGATCACCGTCCCGGAGGAGAACCTGCAGATCAGGGCCGACGCCGGTCGGATCCGGCAGGTGCTCCTGAACGTCCTGGCCAACGCCATCAACCACGCGCCCGATACGGAGCGCATCGAAGTCGCGCTTGTCCGCGCCGGCGACGAGGCCGACCTGCGGGTCACCGACCACGGCCCCGGGATCCCGGCCGACATCCTGCCGCAGCTGTTCTCCCGCTACGGCCAGGCCCGCCCGAACGGCGACGGGCTGGGGCTCGGCCTGTTCATCTCGCGCGAGATCGTCACCGCGCACCAGGGGACGATCGACGCGGCCGCCACGCCCGGTGGGGGCACCACCATCATCATCAGGCTGCCCGTCGTGCGGGTCCAGGGATCGGAGACGCGCCCGGTTGCCCGGGCGTCCCGTTCGGGCGCGCCCCGGTGGCTGACGGCATCGGTCCGCCTCGCGGCGACGGTCAGTCGCGCCACGCCTCCGATGCCACGTAGCGGTCGACGATCGCGTAGAGCGTGTCCAGCGAGAACGGCTTGGCCAGGAAGTCGTCTGCGCCCGACCGCAGAGCGGCTGCCGCAGCGTCCTCGCTGGCGGTCATGACCACGACCTGGCACGCCGGCCGGCCGGGAAACGAGTCCACGAAGGCGAGGCCGTCGTGGTCGCGCAATCGCACGTCGAGCAGGACCAGGCCCGGACCGACTCCGGCGGCGACCTCCAGCGCCTCGGCCACCGTCGTCGCATGGTGGATCCGCAGTCCGCGCCCGGCGAGCGCCAGGTCCATCATCCGTCCGATGCCCGGGTCGTCCTCGATGACGAGGACGGGGCGCACCTGCGACGACGCGTCGGCGTCCACGCAGTACATCATGCCCCGAACCGCCAGGGCGCCCGGACCCCCGATGCGCCTCCGGGCACGCCAGGACGAGCTAGTGGACGGAATGCCGCGCGATCCGGGCAGTCTTCGCGCCGCAGGCGGTGACGCTGTCCTGGTCCTCGATCCCAACGGCAACGTCGCGCTGGCCGAGGGACCGGTCGAGGACGTGTTCGGCGGGCCCGCGATCCGGTCGGCCGGGGACATGCTGGCCCGCCTCGAATTCGCGCCCGACGAGGGCCTGGCCTTCGAAGGACCGCCGGCGACCGTCGTCGCCCGGCTCCGGAACGGGGAGCGGAACCGCTGGATCGAGGTCAGCACGTATCCCGTCGGCCGCGACCTGGTGGGGTCGGGCCCGGCGCAGACGCTCGTCGTGGCGCGCGACGTGTCCGGGGTCAGGCGCAGCTCGGACCTGCGCGAGGCATTCGCGAGTGTCGTGTCGCACGAGCTTCGGACGCCCGTCACGACCATCTACGGTGGCGCCCAGCTGCTGGTCGACCCCGCGATGTCGGAGGCGACTCGGAGCGAAGCGGCGGCCGCCGTCGCGGAGGAAGCAGAGCACCTCTACCGCGTCGTGGAGGATCTCGTGGTGCTGGCCCGCTACGACCAGCCGCTGACCACGACTGACGACCCCGTGCTTCTGCAACGGTTCGTGCCGGAGGTGGTGGCGTCCGAGGCGTCGCGCGGAGGCATTCGCGTGACCGTCGATGTGCCGCCGGGACTGCCGGCGGTCGTCGCGCGTGGCGGCTATGTCGAACAGGTGGTGCGCCATCTCGTCACGAGCGCGGTCCGGTTCAGCCCGCGAGACGGCGCTGTCAGCGTCACGGCTCGGGTCGCCGGCGAGGCGGTCGAGGTCCTCGTGCGCGACTCCGGGTCGTCGATCACCGAGGCTGAGGCCGCGCAGGTGTTCGACCTGTTCCATCGCTCCGCGCGCACGGTCACCGACGCCTCGGGCGCGAACATGAGCCTCTTCGTCTGCAAGCGGCTCGTCGAGGCCATGGGCGGTCGGATCTGGGCTCGGCCACGCGAGGACGACGCCGGGGTCGAGCTCGGATTCTCGCTGCAGATCGCCAGCGGCGACGAATAGGCGCGCCGTCGGCGCCAGATCAGGCGTCCGGCTGCCGCAGCGTGGCCGTGATGCGCGCGGCCGCCTCGACGACCCGCTCGGTGATGACCGCCTCGCCGCCCGACGCCGGGAACCGGTACGACGGTCCGTGGACGTGCACCGCCGCCACGACGTCGCCGTCCTTGTCTGCGATCGCCGCGGCCACGGACGTGATGCCCTCGGCGTATTCGTCGCGCGTCCACGCGACGCCGTCCACCTGCGCCCTGCGGACTCGCTCGCGGATGGCGCCCAGGTCGACGATCGTCCGCGCGGTGAAGCGCTCGAGCGCGCGTCAGGAACTGCTCGAGCTCCGCCGGCGGCAGGTGGGCGAGCATCACCAGGCCCGACGAGACCGCGTGCATCGGGATGCCGCGTGCCGGTCCAGTCGCGCACGCCGACCGGATGGGGGCTGTCGACCTGGTCGACGTAATGGACGAGCGACGCCGTCGGGCACCGACAAGCCCGCCACCTCGCCGACCGCGGTCGGCGAGGTCGACCGAGGGTGGGCGGGCGACTGCGATCAGGCTGCGGGTCGGGCGGACGCCGGCCGCGAGCGTCGACGATCCGCGGCCCGAGGCGGTAGCGCGTCTCGCCGGGGACCTGCTCGACGACCCCCTCGTGGGCGAGCGAGCCGAGCAGGCGGGCGGCCGTGCTCTTGGGCAGGGCGGCGCGCGTCGGCCACGTCGGTGACGCCGATCGGGCCGTCGGCGAGCGCCGAGAGGACCGCGAATGCCCGTTCGATCGACTGAACTCTCGACATGGTGCCTCCGCCGTCCTGTACGCTGTGGCGCGGCGTGCCACTATACGGCACGGTTCCGCGATGTGGAACACGAGCGGTCAACTCACCGAGGCCCGAGTGACCGACGACAGCCAGGAGATCGACCTCGCGTCGCTGTCGGACGACGAGCTGACCGAGCAGATGCACAACGACCTCTACGACGGCATCGCCGACGCGATCACCGAAGGCACGAACATCCTGCTCGGGCGCGGCTGGAGCCCGGACCGCGTGCTCAACGAGGCGCTGGTCGAGGGGATGCGCATCGTCGGCATCGACTTCCGCGACGGGATCCTCTTCGTGCCCGAGGTCCTGCTCGCCGCGAACGCGATGAAGGCCGGCATGGCGATCCTGCGGCCGCTGCTCGCGGAAACCGGCGCACCGCGGATCGGCAAGGTCGTCATCGGCACCGTCAAGGGCGACATCCACGACATCGGCAAGAACCTCGTCGCGATGATGCTCGAGGGCGCCGGCTTCGAGGTCGTGAACCTCGGCGTCAACACCGATGCCGACAAGTTCCTCGCCGCGATCGCGGAGCACAGGCCGGACATCGTCGGCATGTCGGCGCTGCTCACCACGACGATGCCCTACATGAAGGTCGTGATCGACACGCTCAAGGAGAAGGGCATGCGCGACGACTACATCGTGATGGTGGGCGGCGCGCCGCTGAACGAGGAGTTCGGCGTGTTCGTCGGCGCGGACGCCTACTGCCGCGACGCCGCGGTCGCCGCCGAGACGGCTCGCGCGCTGGTCCCGAAGCGCCGCGCCGCCGCCTAGGTCGGGCCGATGCGCCGGTCGCTGGTCATCGCGTGTGGCGCGCTGGCGCGCGAGCTCGTCTCGATCACGCGCCAGCTCCCGAACGTCGAGGTCGCCTGCCTGCCGGCCGAGCTGCACAACCGGCCGGGCGGCATCCCGGGCGCCGTCCGCGGCCGCATCGCCGACGCCCGCGCGGACGGCTTCGACCACATCTTCGTCGCCTATGCCGACTGCGGCACGGGCGGCCTGCTGGACCGCGCTCCTCGCCGACGAGAAGGGTCGAGCGGCTGCCCGGCGCGCACTGCTACGAGTTCTACGCGGGCTCGGCGGCCTTCGCGCCGCTCGCCGAGGAGGAGGTCGGGACGTTCTACCTGACGGACTTCCTCGCCCGGAACTTCGACCGGCTCGTCTGGCGCGGCCTCGGCCTCGACCGGCATCCCGAGCTGCTGGCCGACTACTTCGGCAATTACCGGCGCGTCGTCTACCTCGCGCAGACCGACGATGCCGCTCTCGCGGATGCCGCCTCGGGCGGCCGCCGACCGCCTCGGGCTGGCCTTCGAGCAGCGAATGACCGGGCTCGGCGATCTCGAGCGCGTCGGTGCTCGGCGTTCGCCGGGGCTGCCTGATGGCGGCCATGCTCACCGTGATCTGGTGGCGCGACATCCCGGCCCAGGTCATCGCGAAGGACCGCCGTGACTCGCACAAGATCGTGCTCCACGCGCGGTTCCAGACGGCGATCGACCGGGCGGCCACGAAGGCCGGGCTGAAGGAGTGGAACGCCTACCTCGAACAGTGGCGCAAGGAGCAGCGCATCTGCGGCGACGACATCCAGGCCGAAGCGGAGGCCGAAGCGGCGCGACTCGAGGCCGAGTACACGAAGGAGGTCCTCGCCCGGCTCACCGCGTCCGGCGGGCTCGCGGACCCGGATGCGCCGGCGCCACGGCCCGGCCACCTGCGCCGCCCGAGCAGGCGCGCGCGGACCGAGCCATGACGACGACCGGTCATCTCGTCGGCCACGCGCGAGGTCGGCGATCGGCTTCGACCGCCCGTTCACGGTCATCGGCGAGCGGATCAATCCCGACGGGTCGCCGAGCTCCTCGCCGAGGAGATGCGCAACGGCGACTTCTCGCGGGTCGAGCGCGACGCCCTCGCCCAGGTCGTGGCCGGGGCCCAGCGTGCTCGACGTCAATGCGGGCATCCCGATGGCCGACGAGCCGGCCATCCTCGCGCGGACGATCCAGCTCGTCCAGTCGCTCGTCGACGTCCCGCTCGCCATCGATTCCTCGATCGTCGAGGCGCTCGCGGCCGGCCTCGCGGTCTATCGCGGCAAGGCCGCTCGTGAACTCGGTGACCGGCGAGGAGGACCGGCTCGAGCGCGTGCTGCCGCTCGTGCAGGCGCTACGGCGCGGCGGTGGTCGCGATCAGCAACGACGACACCGGCATCTCGGAGGATCCCGACGTCCGCTTCGCGGTCGCGAAGAAGATCGTGGAGCGCGCCGCGGACCACGGCATCCCGCGCGAGGACGTCATCGTCGACCCGCTCGTCATGCCGATCGGCGCGATGGCAGGCGCCGGCCGGCAGGTGTTCCGATCGCTGCGCCGGCTGCGCGACGAGCTGCGCGTCAACACGACCTGCGGCGCGTCGAACATCAGCTTCGGGCTGCCCGAACCGCGAGGGCATCAACGGCCCGTTCCTCGCGATGGCGATCTCCAACGGGCTGACCTCGCGCGATCACGAACCCGCTGCTGGCCGACGTCCGCGAGGCGATCATGGCGGCCGACGTCCTGATGGGCAACGACGCCGAGTGCGGCCGCTGGATCCGCGCACACCGCGAGCCGGTCCCCGAGGGCGACGGGCAGCGAGGCCGGCGGGTCAACACGCGGCGGACGGGAGCCGGGGCCAGGCCGCCTCGTCGAGTGGCGTGACGTCGGCCGCCGGGACCGATCGCGGTGGCGGCCGCGCCCGCATCGCGAGCGTCCGCGTCGGAGCCGCTCGTCATCTTCACGCCCTCGGGCCGCCGCGGCCGGGTGGACGCCGGCACGACCGTCCTGGATGCGGCGCGCTCGCCTCGGCGTCGACATCGACTCGGTCTGCGGCGGGCGCGGCATCTGCGGCCGCTGCCAGGTCACGCCGGTCGAGGGCTCGTTTCCGAAGCACGGCATCACGTCGTCGGCCGTCGCACCTGGCGCCCGCCGGCGCCGTCGAGCGCGACTACGCGAGCGCAACGGCCTGCCCGACGACCGCCGGCTGTCGTGCCTCGCGCACGTGACGGGCGACGCTCGTCGTCGACGTACCGCCCGAGAGCCAGGTCCACCGCCAGGTCGTTCGCAAGGCGCTCGACGCTCCGGACTTCGACGATCGACCCGGTGGTGCGTCTCCACTACGTCGAGGTCGAGCCGCCGGTCCTCGCGTCGCCGTCGGGCGACCTCGCCCGGCTGACGAGCAGGCCCTCGAGCGCGAGTGGGACCTCCACGATCTCGAGGCGGATCTCGAGGTCATCCGCGCGTCTGCACGCCGCGCTGGCGAAGGGCGGCCACCGCGTCACGGTCGCGGTCCACGACGGCCGCCAGCATGATCGGGGTCTGGCCCGGCTTCCACGATCGGGCGTTCGGCGTCGCGATCGACGTGGGGTCCACGACGATCGCCGCGCACCTCGTCGAACCTGCACGATGGCGCCGTGCTCGCGTCCGACGGCGTGATGAACCCCCAGATCCGCTTCGGCGAGGACCTGATGAGCCGCGTCTCGTACGCGATGCTCCACGCGGACGGGGCGCGCGAGATGACGCGCGCGGTCAGGGCCGCGCTTGGCCAAGCTGGTCGCCGGCCTCGCCGCGACGGCGAGCGTGGCGCCGCGCGAGATTCTCGAGGTCGCGCTCGTCGGCAACCCGATCATGCACCACCTGGTCCTCGGCATCGATCCGGTGCCGCTGGGGTCGGCGCCGTTCGCGCTCGCCACGGACGGCGCCGTGCGGACGCGTGCCGCGGAGGTCGGGATCCGCGCCCATCCGGGTGCCCGCCTGTACGTGCTGCCCTGCATCGCCGGCCACGTCGGGGCCGACACGGCGGGCGTCATCCTGGCCGAGGAGCCACAGCGCCGCCGCGAGGGGATCCATCTCATCGTGGACGTGGGCACGAACGCCGAGATCGTCCTCGGCAATGCCGAGCGCCTCCTCGCGGCATCCAGCCCGACCGGTCCCGCGTTCGAGGGCGCGCAGATCAGCGCCGGTCAGCGCGCCGCCCCGGGCGCGATCGAGCGGGTGCGCATCGACCGCGCGACGCTGGAGCCGCGCTTCCGGGTGATCGGCGTCGACGCCTGGTCGGACGAGCCCGGGTTCGCCGCGTCCCTCGCGACGCCGGGACCGGCGTCACCGGGCATCTGCGGGAGCGGCATCGTCGAGGTGATCGCCGAGCTGTTCCTCGCGGGCGTCATCGCCTCCGACGGCACGATCGACGGCGCCGCTGCCGCGCGCTCGTCCGCGGATCGTCACGGACGGGCGGACGTTCTCGTACGTCCTCTACGAGCCGCCGACCGGGGTCCCCCGGCCAGCGGATCCGCATCACCCAGAACGACGTCCGGGCGATCCAGCTCGCGAAGGCCGCGCTCTACGCCGGCGTCCGCCTGCTGATGGACGAGCTCGGCGTGGAGCAGGTCGACACGATCCGCCTCGCCGGAGCGTTCGGCAGCCAGATCGACGTCGTTCCACGCGATGGTGCTCGGCCTCATCCCGGACTGCGACCTGCGCAACGTCTCGTCGGCCGGCAATGCCGCCGGCGTCGGTGCCCTCATCGCGCTGCTCTCCGGCGACGCGCGGCGCGAGATCGAGACGGTCGTCCGTCAGGTCCAGAAGGTCGAGACGGCCGTCGAGCCGCGCTTCCAGGAGCATTTCGTCGATGCGATGGCCCTGCCGCATCGGACCGCCCCGTCCACCAACCTCTCGCGGTCGTCGATCTGCCCGGCACCGTCGGCGGCGGTTCGTGCCCGATCCCGCCCGGCGACGCCGGGCACGCCCGTCCGTCGTCGCCGTCGAGGAGGCCGCCCGATGACCATCGAGACTCCCGCATCGCCGCACCGGCGGCCGCGACGCCCGCCGAGCCGCTGCGGGCGCACGCCGTCACGGCGCACGAGCCGTTCCTGACCCGGGCCCTCGCCCCGTACGAGGTGCTCAACGAGGAAGGCCTCGCGCTCCTCGAGTGGAACGCCGACACGATTCTCCAGGAGGTCGGCATCGACTTCCGCGGCGACCCCGACTCGCTCGCGACGCTGAAGGCGGGCGGCGCCGACGTCGACGGCGAGCGGGTCCGCTTCCCGCGCGGGCTTGCCCGCTCGATCATCCAGGCCACGGCGCCGCGCGTGTGGACGCAGTACGCGCGCAACCCCGAGCGGAACGTCATCCTCGGCGACCCGCACATGGTCCTCGCGCCGAACTACGGGTCGCCCTTCGTGACGGACCTCGACCGCGGCCGGCGCTACGGCACGATCGAGGACTTCCGCAACTTCGTGAAGCTGACCTACGCGTCGCCCTGGCTCCATCACAGCGGCGGCACGATCTGCGAGCCCGTCGACCTGCCGGTCGAACAAGCGGCACTTCGACATGGTCTATTCCCACATCCGCTGGTCGGACAAGCCGTTCATGGGCTCGGTGACCCAGCCCAGTCGCGCGCAGGACAGCGTGGACATGGCGCGGATCGCGTTCAAGGGCATGGGCGAGGACTTCCTCGAGACGCATCCGGTGATGCTGAGCCTCGTCAACGCGAACTCGCCGCTCGTCTGGGACGCCGCGATGATCGGCTCGGCGCGCGTGTACGCGCAGGCCAACCAGGGCGTCCTCGTGACGCCGTTCATGCTCGCGGGCGCGATGGCGCCGGTCACGACCGCCGCGGCGTGCGCCCAGACGCTCGCCGAGGCGATGGCGGGCATGGCCTTCGTGCCAGCTCGTCCGACCGGGCTGCGCCGATGGTCTTCGGCTCCTTCGCGTCGACGTCTCTCGATGCAGTCGGGCGCGCCGACGTTCGGCACGCCGGAGCCGGCGCTGCTCCTGTACGTCGTCGCCCAGCTGGCGCGACGGCTCGGCGTGCCGTTCCGCAGCGGCGGCAACCTGTGCGCCTCGAAGGTCGCCGGACGCCCAGGCCGCCTACGAGATCGGCCAACACGTTCCAGCCGACGATCCTCGCCGGGATCAACTTCGTGCTCCACGCGGCCGGCTGGCTGGAGGGCGGACTCACGATCGGCTACGAGAAGTTCGTCCTCGATACCGACCAGTGCGGCATGGCGGCGACGTTCGTGAAGGGCGTCGACCTCTCCGAGAACGCGCCAGGCGATCGACGCGATCCTGTCCAACGGCCCGGGGCAGCACTTCCTCGGCCATCCGCACACGCTGGCCAACTTCGAGACGGCGTTCTACCGGTCCGAGACCGCCGACAACAACTCCTACGAGCAGTGGCTCGAGGCAGGCTCGCTCGACGCCGCGCAGCGCGCGAACGCGATCTGGAAGCGGACGCTCGCCGAGTACGAGGCGCCGCCCATCGATCCCGGCGGTCGACGAGGAGCTGCGGACATTCATCGAGCAGCGCAAGGCGTCCTTCCCGGACTCGAACGTCTGACCGATGCTCGTGGCCGGGTTCCGGCGCGAGCGGGCTGGACGCCGAGGCCGCGCCGCCCTGGCGCGGATCGCGTCCGACCCGACATTCGAGCTGCTGCCGCTCAAGAGCGTCGACGAGCAGATCGCAGTACCTGCCGCCGCGGCGCGCGCGTCTCGGTCACGGCGTCCCCTGCCAAGGGCCTCGACGCCACCGTTGACCGTCGCGACACGCCTCGCGGGCGATGGCTTCCGGGTCGTGCCTCACCTCTCCGCGCGCATGGTCCGCGACCGCGCCCACCTGCGCGACATCGTCGCCGCCCTGGCGGCGGTCGGGATCGGGCGGATCTTCGTGGTCGGCGGCGACGAACAGCACCCGGGCGCCTACGCCGACGGGCTGTCGCTGCTGCGGGCGATCTGCGCGAGGTCGAGGCGCCGTTCGCGGCGATCGGCGTGCCGTGCTACCCCGAAGGCCACGCAGTCGATCCCGGACGACACGCTGCTGCGCGCGCTTCGCGAGAAGGCGGCCGTACGCCACCTACATGACGACCCAGCTCTGCTTCGACCCCGGCGCCGATCGTGACGTGGCTCGCGGCACGACGCGCGGAGGGCCTGGCCCTGCCCGCGGAGATCGGCGTCCCGGGCGTCGCCGCGCCGGCACCGGCTGCTCTCGATCAGCGCGCGCATCGGCGTGCGGGACACGGGCCGGTTCCTCTCGAAGAACGTCGGCCTCGTCGGTCGGATCGTGCGGTCGGGCGGGTTGTACCGGCCCGACGGGCTGCTCGCGGGACTCGGCGCTGCCGCTGCCGACCCGGGCATGCGGATCGTCTCGCTGCACCTGTACACCTTCAACCAGGTCGAGACGACGGAGACCTGGCGGCAGCGATACCTGGCCGGCCTCGGGCAGATTGCGCCGCCCGAATCGGACCCCGAGGCCCCTGGCCCGCGACCCTGAATCGAGGAGCCCGGAGCACTCGCTCCGGGCTCGGTTCTGCGTGAGGTAGGGCCGGGCCGTTACGAGGACGCCGGCGACGGGTTCTGGACGTTGACCTGGGGCGGCTGGACGTTGATGTTCGTGTCGTGGTTCGCGCCGTTGCCGCCGAGCCCGAAGTACCAGATGGCAAACCCGATCGCGACGATCACGATCAGGATGCCGAGGATCATGCCGGTGCCGACACCGGAATCGCTGCCACCGCCACCGGTGACGACTACGTCTGCCATACCTGGGTCACCTCTACCGTCGAGTTGCGCGTGGTCCCCCTCAAGGGGTCAGACGGAACCGTAGAGGCGCTGCCGTACCGGGGACGAAACGAGCGCGCGCGGAACGATCACAGATGTCTCGCGCGTCGCTCCTGGCGCGGTCAGGCAGCCGAGCGACGCCGCACGTGGACGATTCGACCGCCTTTGAGAACGAGCGCGACGCGCCGGAGGTCGCGGACGTCGCGTTCCGGGTCGCCCTCGACGATCAGCACGTCGGCGACGCGGCCCGGCTGGAGCGTCCCGATCTGCTGGTCCAGCCGGATGACTTCGGCGGCGTTCCTCGTTGCGGCCGCGATCGCGGCCAGCGGCGTCAGGCCGAAGCTGTGGAGCAGCTCGACCTCGACGGCAACGACACCGTGGTCGACGAAGGTGCTGCCGGCATCCGTCCCGGTCGCCAGCTTCACGCCCGCCCGGACCGCCCGCGGAAAGTTCTCGCGATGGGCGGGGACGGTCAGCGCCGCCTTCTCGCGGACATAGTCCGGGATGGCGGGGTGGCCGGCGTTCGGCTCGAAGAGGTGCGTCGCGGCGAGCGTCGGCACGAAGGTGGTCGCGTGGCGCGCCATCGTCTCGGCCGCCTCGTCGTCGAGGAAGATGCCGTGCTCGATGGTGTCGACCCCGGCCAACGTGGCGTTGATGATCCCGCGTGGGTTGGAGGCGTGGCTGCCCACCGTGATGCCCGCGGCGTGCGCCTCCTCGACCCCCGGGCGCATCTCGTCGACCGTGTACTGGGCCGCCATCAGGTCGGAGCCGGGAGTGTGGACGCCGCCTGTCGCGACGATCTTGATCGCGTCGGCGCCGGCGGCGATCCGGCCGCGGACCGCGGCGCGGACCTCGTCCGCGTTGTCGGCGTGCGCGGCCAGGTCCTTGCCGTGGCCGTTGCGGGGGGTGATGACGAGGCCCGCGGCAACGACGCGCGGCCCGTCGACCAGGCCGTCGGCGATGGCGTCGCGAACCTCGAAGATGGCCGGCTCGTGGGCGCCGAGATCACGGACCGTCGTGACGCCGTTGTGGAGATGCCGCTGGGCGAGCCCGATCATCCGGGCGATGAGGCGGCCCGGCGAATCCCCGGCGGCGATCTCGTCGGAGCGCGGTTCGCCGGTGTACTCGAGATGGACGTGGAGGTCGATCAGTCCGGGCAGGACCGTGCAACCCGCAACGTCGATGACCTCGGCGCCGGACGCCGGAAGGGTCGCGCGCGGGCCGATCGCGGCGATCCGCCCGTCGTCCCCGATGAGGACGTCGGCATCGCGCGGAGGGACGTCCGGGTCGCCGTGGATGACCCGGCCATTCGCGAGCAGCAGCGCCATGTCCGAATGGTGCCCTGTGCGTTGTGCCGCCGCCGGCCCTTCGGTGCGGCCTGGGTCAGACCGTCGGGCCCTGCGGCGCGGTCCGATCGTCGCCGCCCGAGCCGGCGTCGGTCGGGCCCGAGCCCGTCCCGTCGTCGGCCGGCGATTCGCCGCCTTCGCCTGCTGTCGGGGGACGTCGCAGCTCGGCGGCCAGGCTCCGCGACTTCTCCGCCACGCGCGTCGAGGCCTGCGCCGTCGCATCGGCGGCGCGGATCGCGAGCGGGCCGGCCCGGTCTGCCGCGATGGCCGCGATTTCCGCCGCTTTCGCTCCCACTTCCCGGATCACCGGCACGGACTCCTTGGCCAGGTTCTCGGCGATCGACTGAAGCTCGGCCAGCCACTGCTGGGCCATCGCCGAGGCCCGTGCGGCTCCGGGCCGTCCGGCACTGCTCCAGCCGCCGGCAGCTTCGTCGGCGCTGCCGCCGCCCGCGTCGCCGGTATTCGTCCAGTCGGTGCCGCTTTCGTCACCATCGAGCGGCGCTGACGACCCGGTCGTCCCCTCGCTCATGGGCTGCTCGTCGGTCATGATCGTTCCTCCGTGGCGGTCAACAAGTGTCCGTCCGATCGCGAAATGCTGCTCGCCCGATCGCGCATGCGTCAGCCGCCCTTGCCGTGGTGCGGCTTGGGAGGCTTGGGGCGCTTCGTCGGCGACGTCGCCTGGCCCCCGCCCGGCGCCGGGCGACGCGGTCGGTCCGGGGACGGGGCTGACGACCGGCGGGCCGGACGCATCCGGCGACGGACCCGGGCCTGCCGATGGAGCGGGTCGCCTGACGACGGGTCGCGGTGCTCCGAGCCCGATGGCCCCCGAGCAGGTCCCGATCGTGCCGCCCCAGCCGGTCCGGTTCCAGAAGTAGGCGGTGGTGCTGCCGAGGCCGCCCGTGACGCCCGGGCCGCGTTGCGCCCGTGCCATCCAATCGGCCACGGCCGGCCGCCAGGTCGAGGGACCGACTTCGGCCTGCAACGGGTCGACCGTCCAGAAGCCGCAGGAGTTGTCGTAGAGCATGCCGGGCTCATCGACCGAACGCGGTGCGCCAGGCTGGGTGCCGGCGATGAACCATTCGCGGACGGTCTGCCTTGTCCACGGACCCGGGGCTCCGCCCGACCAGGCGTCGATCGTCGCCTGGACGACGCCCTTTGGCGGCTTGAAGTCGCTGACCGGCGCGTGGTTCGTGAGGTCACGGACGAAGGCGTGCCAGAGCGGCGCGGGGCCGGTGAGGGAGATCGGCGGGTCGCCCCTCGCGCGCGGATACGAGTGGTCGGAATTGCCCATCCAGACGCCGACGGCGACTGCCGGCTGCTTGCTGTCGGCCGGCCGCGGGAGATACCCGTATGTCGCGAGGTCGCGGGTGTCGTTGGTGGTGCCCGTCTTGACGGCCGCCGGCCGGCGCTCCCCGTGTGGCCCGTTCGAGATCTCGAGCACCTTGCTCCAGATCGGGTTCTGCGACGGGTCGGTGTTGCCGGAGAGGATGTCGGACGTCAGGAAGGCGGCCTGCGGCGACACCACGCGTGTCGCCTTGGGGTGACCCGCGTCGTAGACCACGTTCCCGTCCGGGCCGATGACCTTCAGGATGAGGCGTGGCGGGACTCGCACGCCGTTGTTGCCGAGGGTCCCGAACGCGCTGACGAGGTCGAGAGGTCGGACCTCCACGGTTCCAAGGGCGCCGGCCAGGCCGGCCTGCAGAAACGTCGTCTTGCCGCCCTGGACGCGGATGCCGTAATCGGCAGCCCGGTCGGCCACGGCGCCGGTGCCCACGCGCTGGAGCGCCCTGATCGCCGGCACGTTCAGCGAGTACTGGAGCGCCTTCCGAACGAGTACGGGTCCGCGGTCCATCTGGTCGGCGTCGGTCGGGACCCACTTGGGCGCGAAGCGGGTCGTGATGTCGAGCAGGAGGCTGCCGGGGGTCAGGCGGTGCTCGTCGAACGCCGTCGAGTAGAGGATCGGCTTCCAGGCCGAGCCCGGCTGGCGGTACCCCGACGACACCACGTCGAACTTGGGATCGAACTTCGCGCCGGCCAGATCGTCGCGGTAGTAGCCGGCGCTGCCGACGTAGGCGAGCACGTCGCCGTTGCGGTAGTCGATCGCGACGAGCGCCCCGTTGTGCAGGTCCTTGCCACGCAGGTTCCTGATCCACTCGCGGTCCGACGCCCTGATGTCCATCACCTTCATCACGTCGGCCATCTCCTGCGGGTCGCGGATGTTGGGCAGGATGACCCCGGCGGTGATCCATTTCTCGGCCAGCTTCTGCGCGTTCCAGTCGAGCGACGTGATGACGCGGTAGCCGCCGGTCAGGACCTTCTCGTCGCCGAGGATCGTCGCGAGCTGGGCGCGGACGGCCCACGTGAAGTGGGCCGCCCGGAAGACTTCCGGCCGGTCGCCGGCCAGGATCACCGGCTCCTTCCTGGCGGCCGCCAGCTGGGCCCGCGTGAGATGGGTCCAGCGGCTCGACGCCATGTTTTCGAGGATGTAGTTGCGGCGGGCGATGACCGGTGCCCGCGGTGAGACGACAAGCCGCCCCTTCTTGTCCCGCGCGGCGACCTGGTACGGGTCGTAGTAGGTGGGCGACTGGGGCAGCGCGGCGAGGAGCGCCGCCTGCGCGGGGGTCAGCTTCGCGAGATTCGTGACGCCGAAGTAGATCGCGGCGGCCGCGGCGATGCCGTATGCACCGTGGCCGTAGAAGTTCTCGTTGAGGTAGGCCGTGATCACCCTCTCCTTCCCGGCTTCGCCCGGGTAGGCGTTCGTGAGGCGCCACGACTGGACCAGTTCCATCACCTTGCGCCGATAGCGGTCGGCGCCCGGCGCGACGACGTCCGGCGGGAGCAGGCGGGCGCGCACGAGCTGCTGCGTGATCGTCGAGCCGCCGCGGTCGCCGGTCCCGGACACGTTCTCGGCGACCGCGGACAGGATCGCCGCGGGGTCGAACCCGCTGTTCGTCCAGAACGAACGGTCCTCGGCCGTCGTCGTGGCGTCGAGAACGAGCCGCGGGACCTCGTCGAACGTCACGACGCGTCGCTGCTCCTTCTGGAAGATGCCGAGCTGGACCTTGCCGCTGCGATCCCACACGGTCGTCGGTTCCGCGAAGGACAGGTCTTCGAGTGCCGACGGATCCGGCAGCTCCTCGGCGATCCGATCGACGGTGACAAGCGCAGCCGTGCCGACGGCCCCGACACCCAGCGCCGGCAGCGCCACCACAGCCAGCGCGACGATCGCCACGAGGACGAGGACAGCCCGGAACTGTCCGCCCGACGTCGCTGCCCCTCCGATGAGGATGCCGCGTCGACGGGCCCGCGAGAGGAGTGCGGCGCGACTGGCAAGACGCGGCGCGGCGCGCGAGCGACGCAGGCGCGCGCCCGACCGGAGCACGGGAGGACGTGACGGAATCGGCATCTGGCGTCAGGATGCGCCTCCGGCGCTGGCAGCGCAGGGACGGCCGCCTGCGCGACCCTCGCAGAACCCTTGCATGCACGTTGAAGCCCCGCCGGGGGCCGGCGGGGCTTCGGGGTTGGCGCGAGATGGAGCAGCGTGGCCGCTGGAGCGGATCCGACGAGCCGGACGGGCGACCTCCTCCATTCGCCCGGTCGGCCCAGGGCGGCGCCGCTCAGCACGGACGTACTCCCTGTCGACCGCCGATCACGCTATCCCGTCTGGGACCTGTTGTCACCACGCGAATGGATGATTTCGTGTGGAAACGGTGCCTGCCGTCACCATCGGACCGGCAAGCACGCGGTGCGCGTCGCTATCGTTGCAGCCGTGGAGCCCTCAACACCCGAGACGGTCGTCATGACCGTCCGCGGGCCCGTCCGTCCCGGCGACCTCGGCATGACGCTCAGCCACGACCACGTGCTGCTGGACGGCTGGGCGATCTTCGCCACGTACGCCGTGATCATCGACGACGAGGAGCTGGCCGCGGCCGAGCTGCGCCTCTACCGCGACGCCGGCGGAGGCGCGGTCTGCGACCCGACAAACGTCGGACTCGGGCGTGACCCGGAGGCACTGCGGCGCGTCAGCGAGGCAAGCGGCGTCCACATCGTCATGGGCGCGGGCTGGTACCGCGAGCGGGTCTACCCGGCGGACCTTGACGTCCGCTCGACCGACGACCTCGCCGACCAGCTGGTGCGCGAGCTGACCAGTCGGCGTGGACGCGACGGGGATCCGGGCCGGCTTCATCGGCGAGATCGGGACCGAACGCGGCGCGATCACGCCGCTGGAGGAACGCGTGTTCCGTGCTGCGGCGCGCGCCCACCGACGCACCGGATGCCCGGTGATGACGCATACGACGCACTTCGGCGAGCTCGCGCTCGAACAGATCGCGCTGCTGGGCGAGGAGGGCGTCCCGGCCGACCGCATCATCGTCAGCCACATGGGCGACCGCCGCGATCAACGGCCGCTGCTCGCCGTCGCCGAGACCGGCGCGTGGCTGAGCGTGGACAACCTCGGCTTCGTGACGGGTTATGCCCCCCTCACCGTTCGCGCCGACAACATCGCCTGCCTCGTCCGGGAGGGATACCTGGAGCGTGTGCTCCTCGGCAGCGACACGTGCGAGACCGGCCAGCTGAAGGCGAACGGCGGGCCCGGCTACGCGAACGTGGTGGAGCGGGTGTGGCCGCTGCTGGCCGAACGCGGGATCACCGACGAGCAGTTCCGGACGATGTCGGTCGACAACCCGGCTCGCGCGTTCGCGTACGCCGCGGCGCCCTGACCGCGCCTGCCTTCGGGCCTCGCGGATCGCGCCGTTCGGTCGGCGGCAGACAGCGGGAAGTCGATCGCCGTTCCTCGCACAGGAACGATCTGGGGCCCCGAATGCGGGGTTCGACTCGACCAACCTCCCGCCGGCGTCGTTCGCGGCCTGACGTTCCTCGCCAAGGAGCGTTTCCGGCCTGCAGCCGGTCCGTTCGCCCGCCGACAGGCTCCGACAGCCTCGTCCTGGCGAGAACATTCCTCGCAAAGGAATGCCGCGCGCCGGTGACCGCGGGAAGGTGGCTCCGCGGGCCTGCCGAGCGCGCCTCCGACCGAAAGTGTTCCTCGCAGAGGAGTGGCGCGCCGCGTCAGTCCTGTGGCGATTCGAGCAGGTCCGAGGCGTCGAGCGTGATGGTGCGGCCGGTGGGCTCACGACGGCCGTCCAGTTCCACCAGCCGCCACCCGGGGTCGCCGGTGACCCGCCTCTCGTGGCCCTCGCCGTCGATTGCCTCGAAGACCGCCAGCGCCGTCCGGGCGGCCACGGCCCACGCGAACGCCGCGGCCTGTTCAGGGTCCGGAGCATCCTGGATGGCGCCCCTGGCCGCTGCGACGGCCGCTTCGGTCGTCGCGCGGAGGTGGCCCCGTGCCGCTCGGGCCAGGTCGGCCAGGGTGTCGCCGATGGCGTCCGGATCGCGCCAGATGTCGAGGGCCTCGCGTCGGACGCGCTGCGCAAGCAGCGTTGCGGCGACTTCGGGCACGTTGCCCTCGACATCGCGCCGGATCAGCGATGGATCGTCGATGCCGACTCGCTCCAGCACCGCCAGCAGGTGCCTTGCGGCTGCTCGCCGATCCGCGTCGAGGCGCGCCAGCCACACCGGTTCCGGCGTCGCGGCGCGTTCGGAAGCACCGGATCGGGCCGGGGTCCCCTTCGCGGGCTTCGGAGCCGCGGGCGCGCCGCCCGTCGCGGATTTCTTCTTCGAATGCAGGCGCCCGACGCTCGTCGGCCAGCACCGGCTCGTCGGCCAGCCAGCCGGCTTGTCGGCCTTTCCCCGCGCATCGGCCTCGCCAGGCCGCCCGCCAACTCGGTCGGCCTTCTCCGTGGCCTGCCGGTCCGTCGGCGCCGTCGGCTCTGCCAGGAGCGGTTCCGCGGTCTCCACGTGGACTCCGGAGCGGATGTCCAGGACGCGATCTCGCGCGGCGTCGAGCGTCGCGAACGGGCCTTCCATCACCGGCATGCCAAAGTCGTTCTGCCGCTCGGTGTCGACGACATACCAGCTGCCGGTGCTCTCGCCTTCGACGGCGAACCGCCCGTCGGCCGTCAGGTAGCGGCCGGCGCGTTCGCGCTTCAGTGCATTCGGGTCGACTTCCTTCGCGGGCTTTTTCGCCGGCACATCCGCTCCATCTGGTCACGCACGCCCCGATGAACGGGACTGTACCGGCGTCGGTGGCTCAGCGGAGGCGGATGCCGCCTCGCGGTCGACGAATCCGCCGCGCCCACGCGCCGGCGAGTCCGCCGACGATCAGCAGTGCCAGGACGACGATGGGCACGGCGCCGGCGGTCGCCTGCTGGGCCCCGGCGCCGACTGGTGCCGCTTCACCGCCGCCTGCGCCAGTGGACGGGTCGGTCGAGACGAGCGCAGCCACGGCCTCGACCGGCAGCGGCGATGTCCCGGCTCCGAACGCACCAGCACCGATCGCGTCTGCCCCGACCGACGGCACGTCGGCGCCCGGCAGGCCGGCGACGACGCCGGAGACGTCGGCACCCATCTCGACACCGCCCGCTCCGGGGATATCTGAAGCGTCCACGCCGCCGCCCACACCCGCGACCGCTCCCTCGGGCGTCGCCGACGTGTCGATGGCAGGGTTCGTGGGTCCGCCACCCGGGCCGTAGGCGTCCGTTGCGGATGCGTTCGGGCCGCCGATGGCTCCGTTGGCGCCCGGCGAACCGTCGACCGGGGTGTCCCAGCCGGGCCCGAAGAAGGTCGGCGTCACGGCGTAACAGACGGGATTGCAGGAGCCCGACGGATAGTTCACGGCGCCGTATGCAGGAAAGGCGGTGACCGGGGGCCACGGCGGCGGCGGAAGAGGCGAAACCGTCGTGCTGGGTCGCGGTCGCGGTCGGCATCGGCGTCCGGACTGGGCTGGCGGTCGCCGTCGGCCGCGGGGTTCCGGTGGCCGTCGGGCTGGACGTGGCGCCAGTGCCGCCCGGCGAACCGCTGGCCCCGGGCGAGTCCGACGCGCCCGACGAGGCCGGGGGCGATTCCGACGAACCCGGCGAATCGCCGGCCCCGGGCGAGTCCGAGTCGCCGGCCGAGACCGGAGGCGGTTCCGGCGAACCCTGGCAAGACGGAGGCGTCGGCGGAGGCGGTCGGCGAGGCCGTCGGCGAGGGGCTCGGCGAGCGCTGGACTCGGCGAGGCCGTTGGCGAGGCCTGGCGAGGCGGTCGGCGAGGCGCTCGGCGAGGCCGTTGCGAGGCGCTCGGCGAGGCGTCGGCGAGGCGGTTGGCGAGGCGCTCGGCGGGGTGCTCGGCGAGGCCGTTAGCGAGGCGCTCGGCGGGGTGCTCGGCGAGTCGCTCGGCTCCTCCGAACCCGTGGGGCTGGCGGTCTCGCTGGGGTGGGGGCCCGCCGCTCCCGGGATGCCAACCGAGACCCGCACGAGCGACGCACCGGAAACCGCAGGGACGACCGCGCTCAACGACAGCGCGGCCACGGCGATGAGTCCCAGCGCGACCTTCAGCAGGGGAGCGAGGGAGCTGCCGATCGTGGCCGAGCGGGCGGATGCCAGACGGGCGTTCCGCATCGACTGGATCTCCGTTGGCCCGCCTGTCGGCGAGCAACAGCCCGGCACGGTCCGGAGTTCAGGTGAGGCGCCGGTCGTGCTCGAGCCAGATTTGCGGTTGACGGGTGCCCGCCGGGGGTCGGGCGAGTGAGCCCGGAGTCTAGCACTGGGGTGCTGCGACCCCGGCCGACCCGTCATGGCACCCGTCCCGCCCGTGCCAGAGGCCACGCTCCCTGCCCATTTTCAGTCGCCATGCTGGCCAGATCATCTATTTCGGCACTTATCGGTCGCTTATGCGGGACGACCGCCCCAGCGAACCCACCGCGGGAACCCGGTCGAGCACGAGCCACAGGCTGGACGGGGGCTCCCGAGGGGCCTTCGTGGTCCAACAGGACGTCCGAACCCCCGATTTGCTGACCTGGCCAGCACGACGCGAAGAAATGGAGGGCGCCGGCGCCGCGCGACGCCGGCCTGATGCGCAGCGAGTTCCGCGCCGGGCCCGGAGCCCTTGAAACAGGAACGCCGAAGGGCCGCGCGGCCACTTCGGCGTTCACCAATTCCGATGAGCTTCCGGCGGCGTGCCCGCCGGGGTCGTCCTAGACCGAGCTCCCGACCGTGCTCAGGATCGTGCTGACCTGGTTGCCCAGGAAGATCAGCGCGACGATCGCGACGATGGCGATGAGCGCGAGGATCAGGGCATATTCGGCGAGGCCCTGGCCCTCCTCGTCGCGGCCGAGCCACGCGAGGACCGTGTTCACGAGCTGCATGGTGAACAACTCTCCTGGATGAATGCGGAGCCCCAAATCGAGGTGTCCGCATCGTCCCGCCCGCCCCTGGAGGACGGCTACTGGACCTTGGTACCGTCGGTCGGGCGACGACGGTCAGGGCGCTGCGTGCAGTCCCGTCGAGTGCGGTCGGGTCACGGCTGGAACGCGATGGTCGTCTCGTAGCCCTCGGTGCAGCCGCCGCTGACGACGAAGTAGCTGCCGGACCCACCGGTCCCGGTCAGCGTGCCGACCCACCGCTCGACCGGGTTGCTGCCGGACAGGCTGAACGAGCCGTCGGCGCGCACTCGGCCGGCGATCCGATGGTTACTGGGGCTCTGGGCGCTGAGCCGTCCCAGGCTCGAGAGGGAGAAGGTTGTCTCGATCACGATGCCGCCCTTCGGGAAGTTCGGGCAGTCCCCCTGGCCGTTCTCGAGCCCGACGATCGCCTTCTGCGGGTTCTTCGGCAGGCGGAATGCGGCACCGGCGGCAGCCGATGGCGGCGCCTGCCGAAGCGGTGGCCGACGGGCTGGCGGCCGGCCTACGGGTTGGGCTCGGCGGCGGCGTCGGGCTCGGGTCCGCCGTTGGATCTGACGTGGCGCCCGCGACCGCTCCCCGCGGGGACCCAGCCGACGTCGGCGCCGCCGACGCGCCGGAGCTGCCCGGCGCCCCTGACGCGCGTGAGGCGCCCGACGACGATGCGCGCGGGCTGGCGGCAATCCGCGCGGACGCCGTGGGTCGCGCGGCAGCCTCGTTCGGCGCCCTCAATGGGATCGACGACGGGCTGCTACCGCGCACCCAGAGGAGTCCGGCGAACGCCACGAGCGACGCAACGGCAACCGCCACGATGAGCCAGCCGCTTTCGCGGCGGCCTCCTTCGAGCATGCCCCCTCCGGCTGCGCGCTCACGGGGCGGCGCGTCGGATCATTGCTACACGACCACGGCCCCGCCTGTCCAGCCCCTGACGCGGCCCGAATGCTGCCTTGCGTGTCGGCAATCGCCGACCTGGTCGCGCTCGCAGCCGTGCAGGGATGACGGCCGGGGAGTCGGCCGTAGCCCGGTCAGCCGGCCACGCCAGGTCCGTCGGCCACGCCGGTCAGCCGGAGGCGCCCGACCCCAGCAGCGCGGGCTCACGTGGTTCTGCCGCCCGGTCCTCGTCCGACATGCCCGCGTATCGGGCGAGCACCGCACGCGCCGCATCGAGGACACGCGCGCGGAGATCCGCCGGGCCGACGACGTCGACGAACCGGGCGAGGCCGAAGGCGACCGTCTCGGCCTGGTCCTCCCAGTCGAACGGAACGGAGAGGCGGACGTATCGCGGATCGGCCGGGTCGGGCTCGCGCGTGCTGCGGCCCATCAGGCGCATCCCGATGACGCCGCGGATGGCCTCCAGGTCGGCCGGGCGGCACCTGAACACCGCGACATACGCCTCTCGCTCACGTTCGTAGGCCACGATCGACTCTGCCCAGTACGCCGCCAGATCGAAGTCCTCTGGTCGCTCGAACCGCTCGCCGGCCGAGCGAACGTCGATCACCCGCGAGACGCGATAGGTCCGCAGGCCGCCGCCGATCCGCGCGACGAGATACCAGACGCCGCCCTTCAGGACCAGCCCGAGCGGATCGATCAGACGCGTCACCGGCGCCCCGGGATGCGGGTAGTCGATCTCCAGCCGTTCGTTGTCCCAGACCGCGGTGGCGAGGCGCTCGAGATGCACCAACTGCTCGGCCGTCTGGAACCAGCCCGGCGCGTCGAGGTGGAAGCGCTGCGAGATCCGTGAGGCACGAGCCCGAAGCTCCGGCGGCAGTGCCGCCAGCACCTTGAGCCGAGCCGCCGTGACGACCGTGCCCAGCCCGAGCGCGGCGGCCGGGCCCGGAAGGCCGGACAGGAAGAGTGCCTCCGCTTCCTGCGTGGTCAGGCCGGTGAGCCGCGTCCGATAACCGTCCACGAGGCGGATGCCGCCGGACGGACCACGCTCCGCGTAGATCGGGACGCCCGCCTCGCTCAGGGCATCCACGTCGCGATAGATGGTCCGAACCGAGACCTCGAGCTCGCGCGCCAGCTGCTCCGCGGTGAGATTGCCGCGGGTCTGCAGAAGGAGCAGCAACGAGACGAGTCGGCCGGCGCGCATATCCCGGACATCGTAGCGCATTCCTGACAGAAAGTGACATGAACGTCGCCTATCGTCTGGGCATGAGGACGTCGACACGGGAAAGGAAATCGCCGTGATCAACAGACTGCCCGCCGAGGAACTGCATCGCACCATCCAGGTCACGCGCGCCGAGCGTCTCGTGGTCGAGACCTCGCGCCGGGAGCCGGATGCGGACTGGCGACCCGAGCCGCTCGCCGTCGACGCAGGCGCGCGCCGCCCGCCGCCGGCGTTCGAGGCGGTCGCGATCTCCGACGCCTCCCGCACCCACACCGCGTGGAGCGGCCGAGCGGCCCCGGCCAGGTCGTAGCCACCGCCGGATCGGCGGTCACCGCCCAGGGCCAAGGCGTCGCAGCGGCCGCAGGCCGCGTGAGCGTCAGGAGCTCCGCCCCACCGGCACGAGTTCGTGCCACGAGAACCTCGTCGTCCGCCCGGAGCTCCACCTCCGGGTCGGGCCGCCAGCGGGTGAGAACAGCGCCGGATTCGACGGTGCCAGGGATCCGGCGCTCACCCGCGGCATCGACGACGTCGGTGCCCAGGAACTCCCTTCCACTTGCGCGGAATGCGCGTCCCGGCGCAGACTCCCGCATGACCTTGCTGCGCCGTTTCGTTCGCTTCAGTCGACCGATCGCCGAGACGCTGCTCGCCGGCATTCTTCTCGGTGCCGTTGTCGCGGCATTCGCGGTCCAGATGGGCCTGACCGGCGGACCCTCCGCCTCCACGGAGGAGGTACCGCTGGCACGTGCCTACATGGTGGCGCTGATCCGCAACGACATGGACACGATGTCGCAGCTCGGTCCCACGGCCGACACCCTCGGCCAGGCGATCAGCTTCCAGAAGCGCGCCGACGCGTTGAAGGACCTCAAGGTCGACAGCCTCACCTATCTCGGTGGATCCGCGCTCGGATCCGCGGGCGTACACCTCTATGTGGTCGAGACGGAAGACGCGAACGGCAGCCACCTCGTGCCCTTCGCGGTGACCGTGTTCCAGGGCAAGGTGGTGCGCGTTGAGTGACGTCCCGCTGAGCGCCGGCGAACACCGCCCCCTCTGGGGCCGCCCCGAGCACCGGGGCCACGAGCGCCGCGACGCGGAGGGAGCCGAGGACCGTCCGACGCCGTCGGCAGAATCCCGGCCGGCCTCCGACGAAGCGACCGACGAGGCCGACGTCGCCGCGGCGACTACGAACCCAGAGGTGGAAGCCGCCCCGGTCGCACCGCCGTCTCCGTCGGGTATCGATGCACAGACGCCGCCCGTCGAACCATCGCGGTGGACGCCCCAGGGCTACACGCCGCCGGCTGCATGGGATCTCTCGGGCTATGCGCCGCCGGCGCCGATCCGGCTCGAGGAATCGGGATCGGGCTCCGCCCAGTCAGTGCCCTCGGCGGCCGGGTCGTGGGCCGCAATCGGACCCCCTGGACCGCTGCCACCGGCCGCGCAGCCGTGGCCCGCGTTCGGACCCGGCGCCATCCCGGCTCCGCCTTCCGCAGTCCCCGCCGAGCCGCCCGTCGTGGTGCCGGCGGTGACACCGGTATCGGGCCGTCGGGTCAAGGTGACCCTTCGGAGCAGCCTCACGATCTTCCTCTTCCTCGTCGGCGTCGGAGCCGGCATCGGCTTCATCCGTTTCGGCATGCCCGCGCGTCCCGCACCAGTCGACCGGTTCCCGTCGCTCGATCGGACGGCCGTGGAGCCGATCCCCGCCAGCGCCGTCGCCCAGGAGCTCGCGCGCAACGACGTGCACGGGCTCGCCCAGCTGCTCGACAGCGATACCCTGACGGCGATCCAGACACAGCTGAAGCCCCTCGTGACCTTCGAAAACGTCCAGTTCGTGGGCGCGACATCGGACGGCGAGGACACGATCGCCGGGTATGTCGTCAAGGGACGCGACCAGGATCGGAACCTTGGATTGGTGGGCCTCGTGATCAGGCTTCACGGCGGACAGGTGGTGGCGCCATGACGACGAACGCGACGACCGCGGCAGCCGTTGCCGCGGTCCGGTCCGAGCCGGTCAAACCGAGCAGGCTCCGCGGCTTCCTCGACACCTTCGCCAACGTCATCTCCGTCAACCGGCGTCGGCTGATCATGCTGATGACGGCGCTCGGGCTCGTCATCGTGTCGGCCGGCGCGGCGGCGCTCGTCACCGGATTCGGCGCGATCATCGCGTCGCTTCCCGCAGCTGGCGATCAGCCTGACGTTCGCCGCCTTCTACCTGGTCTTCCAGTTCGGCGTCCTGATGTGGTTCCTGTCGCGGCCGCGCAAGTACACCGTCACGCCTGATGACCCGCAGATTTCCATGCGGTTCGAGAACTACCGCGGCCAGCCGGACCTCCTGGAGCACGCCAAGAGCACGGTGCGCATCCTGCAGGGCGTCAAGGAGTTCGAGCTCCGGGGCGGCGAAATGCCCAAGGGCCTGCTCCTCGCGGGCCGGCCGGGCACCGGCAAGACGTTCCTGGCGGCATGCATCGCGGCGGAGGCGAACCTGCCGTTCATCTACATCGACGCCAGCTCGATCCGCGGCATGTTCATGGGCATGACCGAGATGATGGTCATGAAGCTGTTTCGCGATGCCCGCGGCCTCGCCCGCAAATACGCCGAGAAGGGCAAGCGCGGCGCCTGCATCGTGTTCATGGACGAGATCGATTCGATCGGGCTCAGCCGCAGCGGCAACCAGGGCGGCGGCGCCGGCATGGGCATGGGCATGGGCTTCTTCGGCGGGACAAACGGCCTCAACACGCTCCTCAACCAGATGGACTCGCTGGGCGAGTTCGTCGAGGACCGCTGGAGCCGCAAGATCCTGCGCTGGCTCGGCATCATCCGCGGCCCGGTCACGAACAAGCCGCTGGTCTTCGTGATCGGCGCGACCAACCGTCCGGAAGTGCTCGACGCGGCGCTGACCCGACCGGGCCGCCTCGACCGCTCGTTGGAGGTCTACACGCCCGACGCCGAGGGCCGCCGCGACATCATCCAGCACTACCTGTCGCCAGAAGGCGCACGACGCGTCGATCGACATCGAGATGATGGTCGCGGACTCGATCGGCTGGACGCCCATCGCGATCAAGACGACGATCAACGAGGCGCTGATCCACGCTCACGACGACGGCCGCGAGTACCTGACGTACAAGGACTGGCTGGCGGCGGGCGACGAGCGATCCCTCGGCCTCAAGCAGCCGATCCGCGAGATGCTCGCGGAGGACAAGCGGGCCCTCGCCTATCACGAGGCCGGCCACGCGGTGGCGGCCTACTACCTGCAGCCCGAGAACCGCGTCCTGAAGGCCACGATCATCAGGTCCGGCGACGCACTTGGCCTGGTCCAGCGATCCGAGCGCGAGGAGCGTCACACGAGGCACGCGCGCCAGATCGAGACCGACATCATGGTTTCGCTGGGCTCCCGCGCAGTGGAGGAAGTCATCCTCGAGACGAAGATGACCGGTGCCTCGTCCGACCTTGCGACCGCGAGCCGGCTCGCCCTGTACTACTGCGCCGACGTCGGCATGGGCTCCTCGCTGCTCGTCGTACCGACGACGACCGCGATGGGCTACCCGATCCCGGTCGCGCGCATGGCCGACACGCTGCTCGAACTCCTCATGGCCGAGACGAAGCGGCTCATGCAGGAGAAGGAATACGCGGTGCACGCCGTGGCGAAGGCGCTCATGGAGCACGGCGAGCTGATCGGCGACGAGCTCGAGGACGTCTTCCGGACGGCCAACGCGACGAATCCGGACGGCGCGCAGCCGTTCCAGCGCAAGATGATCGCGCTTCCGAAGGTATTCCAGGGGAACATGGTCGCGGCCGGCAACTGGCCGAGCGACCAGGAGGAAGCGGCCGCGGTGCCGGCATTCAGGGCGCCCGACCCCGTGGCCGTCGCGCAGCGGGCCCGGCTCGACGCCGGGTCGGCCGCACGCCACTGGAGTCCCGAGCAGGGCTGACGGGCAGAGCCGGCGCGCGGCGCCGGCGGGTCGCTAGAGTGGCGGCATGGATCAGCACGTCGCCGCACCCGTCATGACCGCCGCTCCCGACAGTCGGGCCGACGCGCCCGCCGAGCACGAGACCGTCTTCGCCTGGATCGCCCCACCGGTCGTGTTCGGCGCCGGCGCTCTCGACGAGACCGGCGCGCACGTCGCCGCGCTGGGTGTCAGACGCGCGGCGATCGTCACCGATCCCGGCGTCGCCGCGACGGGCATCCCGGAGCGGGTCGCAACGTCCCTGCGTGCGGCGGGCGTGGCCGGTCCCTCCTTCGACCGGGTGCACGTGGAACCGACAGATGCGTCGATGCGCGAGGCCGTCGCGTGGGCGCGTGAGTCGGGCGTGGACGGCTTCGTCGCCGTCGGTGGCGGCTCGGTCATCGACACCGCCAAGGCGATGAACCTCCTCTCGACGAACGACGGCGACCTCGAGGATTACCTCAACAAGCCGGTCGGGCGGGGCCTCGCGCCGTCGAAGCCGCTGAAACCGCTCATCGCGCTGCCGACGACCGCCGGCACCGGCGCCGAGGCGACCTCCACCTGCGTCATCAACGTGCTCGGGCTCCACGTCAAGACGGCCATTGCGCATCGCAGCCTGCTGCCACGTCTCGCGATCGTGGATCCGCTGACGACCCTGTCGCTGCCACCGGGTGTCACGGCGTCGAGCGGCATGGACATCCTGTGCCACGCCCTGGAGTCATGGACGGCCCGACCGTTCGACTCGCGACCCCGCGCAGAGGCCCCGGCGGCGAGGCCCGCCTACAACGGCGCCAACCCGATCAGCGACGTCTGGTGCGCCCGGGCGATGTCGCTCCTGGGCCGGTGGTTCCGGCGCGTCATGGAGGCGCCGTCGGACCTGGAGGCGCGCACCGGCATGATGCTGGCCGCCCTGTACGCGGGCGTCGGCTTCGGCAATGCCGGGGTGCACATCCCGCACGCCTCGGGCTACCCGGTTGCGGGGATGGTCCGCGACTACCACCCGGCCGACTACCCGGCCGGACGAGGCGATGGTGCCCCACGGCCAGTCGGTCGTGATGGCTGCGCCCGCGGCGTTCCGCTTCACGTTCGATGCCTCGCCCGAACGGCACGTGGAGGCGTCGGCGCTCCTCGGCGGCGACGGCGAGGGCCGCGACGCCCTGCCCCGGACGATCGTCGCGCTGTCGCGCGACGTCGGCATCCCGTCGGGCCTGGCCGAACTCGGCTATGGCGAGGCCGACGTGGACGGCCTCGTCGAAGGCGCGATGCGCCAGCAACGGATCCTCGCGATCGCTCCCCGACCTGTCGGCCCTGACGACCTGGCCATGATCTTCCGCGAGTCGATGCGCAACTGGTGATCGCGCTGGGCCTGGCAGGGCCCCGGTCCGAAGCCGTGAGCGATCGCGGCGCGATGGCGAGGCGACCGACGACAAAAAGGAACCGACCCGCCGGGCTCTGGGGGCACCGACGGGCCGGTATGGACCCGCCTCTGGGCGGGATGATGGCGGGCCGACCGGGGGGTGGTCGGCCCGTGGGGTGCGAACGGACTCCGGGCTCGGAGGATGCGCTCGCTTAGTTCGTGGTCGCGGGCCGCGTCGCCAGGGTGACCTGGACCTGCAGCGACTCGCTGCCGCGCTGGACGGTGAGGGTGATCGTCTCGCCCGACTTGTGTGCGGCGAGGAGCCCGACGAGGGGATGCGTGGCGTCGACCGTGGTGCCGTCGACCGCGGTGATGACGTCGTTCTCCTTCAGGCCGGCCTTCTCGGCGGGTGATCCGGACTCGACGGCGGCGCCACCGGTTGCGCTGCTGTCGCTCGAGGTGATCCACGCGCCGTGGTCGATGCTGAGCTTGTTGGCCGCCGCGACACCCGCGTCGACCGCGAGGTAGCGGATGCCGAGCCAGGGCCGCGAGAGCTTCTCGCCGGCCAGTGCCTGCGAGGTGATGCCCTTGGCAAGGTCGATCGGGATCGCGAAGCCGATGGCCTGCGCCGAGCTTGCTTCCGCCGTGTTGATGCCGATGACGTTGCCGCTCAGGTCGAGGAGCGGGCCGCCGCTGTTGCCGGGGTTGATGGCCGCGTCGGTCTGGATCAGGTCGTCGAGACCGCCGTTGCTGACGTCGATCGACCGGTTCAGGCCGGAGACGACGCCCGTCGTGACGCTGTTCGTGTACTCGCCGAGCGGATTGCCGATCGCGATGACGCTCTGGCCCTGCTTGAGGGCGCTGCTGTCGCCGAGCGGCGCGGTCGGCAGCCCGGTCGCGTCGACCTTGACGATCGCGAAGTCGGTCAGGGTGTCGACGCCGTAGACCGTGGCCGGGAACGTGCGCCCGTCGGTGAGGCGGACCGTCAGGTTCTGCGCGCCTTCGACGACGTGGTGATTGGTCAGGATCCAGCCGTTGGCGTCGAAGATGACGCCGCTGCCGACGCCCGTGGGGGTCTGGCCGTTGGGAAGGTTGTAGGGGTTGGCCGCGCTCGGGTTGGTCTCGCTCGAGCCGTTGCCGTTCGAGCCGTTGCCGTTGAGCCGCCGTTGCCGCCGGGGTTCTGGCCGAACGGGTTCTGGCCGAAGGGACTCTGGCCGCCCTGGCCCGACTGCCCGGAGGCGGCGTCGGTCGACTGGATGATCGTGACGACGGCCGGGGAGGCCTTCGAGACGACGTCCACGACCGTGGACGAGTTGTCGGCCTGGCGGGACGGTGCGCTTGCCGCAGCCGGCAGGGCCGCGACGGGCGCCCCGGCGATGACGTTCGTGACCGGATTCAGTGCGCCCGACTGCTTGAGCGCGACGACGGTGCCGGCCGACGCGAGCGTGGCGGACAGCAGACCGATCCCGAGAAAGCCGATGACCGTGCGGCCGCGCCGATCGCGGCGTGCCGGCGCCGGGGTCGTGGCCGGCAGGCTCCAGCCCGACACCGTCGGCCGCTCAATGGGACCGAAGGTCGTGAACGGCGCGTTCGCCGGCGCCGGCGATGCCATCGGCATCGTGTAGGGAGCCGCGATGGCCGGCGGCGGAGTGTAGGGCGCGATGGCGGGCCGCGGCCGGGCTCGGCGCGGGCGCCGTCGGCGCGGGCGCCGTCGGCATCGCCGGCGCCGCGTAAGGTGCGGCGTTCCAGGCGCTGGGAGCCATTTCGGTCGCAGGCCGCGACCAGGGAATGTCGGATGGGGGCGTCGCGGCGGCATCCGCCGACGACGGGACGGCGGCCGCGACGTCTCCGGGGATCATCTGCACGGGCGGGGCGGGTGCGATGGGCTCGGACGCGGGTTGCGACTCGGCGGACTGCCACGAGCCGGTCGACGTCGGGTCGAACCGGTCCGGGCCGGACACGGGTTCGTTCATGGTTCTCCTGCGAGTGTGTGCGAGCGTTCTGCTCTGCGGGTCGATGCCATGAACGTTGGGCTTGTCGGCTGAGAAGTTGCTGACAGACCGGTCGAGCGACGGGTAAGCGTTTGTTAAGCCGCGGCAACATCTCGCGGCCGCGCACGGCCGGTGAGCCTGAACGAGCGACCGTCGAGCCGGTGCCGTTCATGTCCTCGTGGTGGGCCTCGCCTTCCGAACGCGCGGCGGTAGCGCTCGTGCCGATCGCGACGTTCGCGGAGCCGCGTCCTCGCGATGCCGCGTTTCGCCGAGCGACCCCGGGTTACGACCCGCTGGCGGGCAGGTTCTTCGGGGGACTCACCGCGCTCGACGTCGCCGCCGGCGAACACCGTGCCGTCCGCCCCGACGATGAGCAGATCCTGCTCGTTGCCGGCGCGATCAAGTGGATGCCACCACGCGTCGAGGACGACGGGCTGGGGAGCGGCGGCGACGAGGTCGGCAGGGGCCGGCTGGGCAGTCCCGGTGAAAAACGCGAGGAGGAGCGAGCCCAGGAGGTGGGCGACGATCGGGTCGGTCATGCCCGGCAGAGTACCGGCGTCGTGCCTTCGACGGAACGGAAGTACCAGGCTTTCGATGCGTCAGCGCACCGCTTCCGGAGCCCGGTGCGAACCGGACCGGACCGAAGGGCCCCGAACTATCCTCCAGTCGCCCCGGCCGCTGACGGGGCCGTTGACGACGTCGCCGCCGGAGCCGGGATTCCCAGGTCGACGAACAGCTTGTTCGCCCGTCGACGCTGTTCGTCCGCCTCGCCTGGCCGGCCCAGTTCCTCCAGTGCCCGCGCGTACTCCAGGCGCGCCCGGGCCTCGCGCGGCCGGGCCCCGGCAGTCTCGAGGACGCCGGAGGTCCATTCAAGGTCGGCCGCCACCGCCGCCCAGTCCGGGTCCGGCGACTGCGCAAGGGTGATCGCCCGCTGGTAGCGGATCGAGGCCTCCGCGCCCGTGTCATGGCTCCTGGCCGCCACGTCGAGGGCCTCGTCCCACCCGGCGCGTGCGGCGTCGAGGTCACCCAGTGCACAGGACGAGGAACTGAGCGCAGCACCGCTCATGTTCTTCCACCAGCCGGCCTCGGCCACCGTCGCCATGTCGTAGCTGAGCTGCAGTGGCTGGATCGCGGCCTGCGGCCGGCCCATCGCGAGCTCTGCCGACCCGGCGAAGTAGTTGCCGACGACCGTGCACATCGTGACCCCGAGCGCTGACGCCTTGGACGCGCCGTCACGTGCCAGGCGGATGGCCTCCTCGAAGTTGCCCATCTCGATCTCGACCTGGCTCCGTGAGATCTGGGCGTCGATCTCGGAGATCGGATCGCCGCTCTGGCGCGCCAGGTCGAAGGCGATGGCCGTCGTCGCGTCGGCCTTGGCAAAGTCGCCAAGGATCGCGTAGGCCTGGGAGAGGCTGTCGGCTGCCAGCGCGCTCCCGATCGGGTCGTGGGCCGAGCCGAGCCGGATCGCCTCCTCGAGCGGCTCGACGGCGCGGCTGGGCTGCGCCGAGAACGTCAGCGACCGGCCCATGATGGCCAGCGCCATCCCGCGCAGCGCGTCGGATCGTCCCGCGGCCGTTGCCGTCGCCAGGGCCGCCGTGAGCATGCGGTGGAAGTCTGTGCCCTCCTCGAAGGCCTCGCCTCGCTGCCAGTAGCACGATCGCCGTCCAGAGCTGCACCTGTCCGATGATCGTCGGGTCACCAAGGCGGTCGGCAAGGGGCGCGATCCGCGTCGAGCTCGGCGAGGAGCTCCGGGGTCCCCAGAGACACCCAGCCCGACCGGGCGATCCCGAGGGCGACCTCGACGCGGTGGCGGAGCGTCTCCTCATCGTCGCCCTCGGGCAGCATCGCCTTGGCGCGCCGAAGAAGCTCATACGCCTCGGAGTTCGCGATAGCGTCGGAGCGCGAAGCCACCGGCAGCGATCAGCAGCGGCAAGGCCCGCTCTGGTTCGCCGGCCGATTCCCAGTGCCAGGCGAGCATGCCCGCCAGCTCGTCACGCCGGTCGGGGTACAGGTCCTCGAGCGTTTCCGCCACGGCCATGTGCAGGCGGCGCCGTTCCTGCTTGAGCAGTGTCTCGTACGCCGCGTCCTGCACGAGGACATGCCTGAACAGGTATTCGAGCTCCGGCTGAACGGTCGCCAGCCTGATCAGCCCTGAAGACTCGAGGACGCCGAGCGGGCGCTGGACCCCGGCGAGCGGCGGGTTCGGATGCGGGGCGGTCATGACGTCCGATTCTCCTGCAGCACGCTCTCCAGGACCTTCACGGAGAATTGTCGCCCGATCACCGAGGCGACGCGAAGCGTCCGCTTGGCATCTTCGGGCAACCGGTCGATCCGCGCCAGCAGGAGGCCCTGGAGGGTCTCCGGGATCTCGATGCCCTCGACGGCGCTGGTCGCCACCCACTGGTCGCCCTGGCGCACGATGGCGCCGCGGTCGATGAGCATGCGGATGACCTCTTCGACGAAGAACGGGTTGCCGTCGGCCCGTTTCAGGATGAAGTCGCGCACCGTCGATCGGCAGCGACTCGATCGCCAGGAGGTTGGCGACCAGCTCGCGGCTCTCCTCGGTGGACAGGGGCCGCAGCGCGATCTCCGTCATCGCGTCGCCGAACAGGTCGCGCATCATGCCGACAAGGCGCCAGCCGGCCGCGTCGCGGTCCGGGCGGCTGGTGAGCGATCAAGCAGGATCGGCAGCTTCCAGCACGAACGGCGATCAGCTTGCTCATCGCCTCGACAGACGACGAGTCCGCCCAGTGGATGTCCTCGCAGACAAGGACGATCGGTCCCTGGCGGGTCAGTGCCTCCAGGATCGCGCTGAGCGAGCGGTAGGTAGCCCGCCTGGAGCGCCTGCCCGGGTCGAGGTCGTCAACGACCGCGCTGTGCCGCCGGCTCCAGCGGGATCGCCAGCAGATGGCCGAGGAACGCGGTGCACGGGCGACCGTGTCGCCGTCCAGGAGCTGTCCGCGAGTCGGCTGCGGAGCGCGGCGCGAATCTCGGGCTCTTCGGCCGAGGCGCGCACGCCGATGACCGATCGCGCGATGTCGACGAGCAGGTGATACGGCAGCGACTGACCGAAGGACAGGCAGCGTCCCTCGATCCAGTGTCGCGCCTCGCTCTCCGCGCGGCCGAGCGCAGCTCGGCGAGCAGCCGGCTCTTGCCGATGCCCGGCTCGCCGACGATCACCGCGGCCCGACCCCGTCCGGCGCGCGACGTCGGCCAGCAGCTCGCGCGAGGCGCTGCGAACGTGCTCGTTCGCGCCCGACCATCGGGCTCTCGAGCCCGACGAGGCCGCGGGCCGAGGCCGGCGGGCGCGCAGGCCCGACGACCTCGTAGGCGCGGACGGGCTCGGACTTGCCCTTGACCTCGATCGAGGCCGAGGTCGCTGACGTCGACCGGCGTGCGCGACGAAGCGGTACGTCGCGTCGGTGATCGAGCGCGGTCCCCGGTCGAGCGGCGTTCTGCATCCGCGCGGCCACGTTCACGGCGTCGCCGAGCGCCGTGTACTCGTAGCGCAGGTCGCTGCCGACGTTGCCGACCATGACCTGGCCCGGTGTTGATGCCGATCCGGATCGCGAAGTCGAGTCCGTGCTCCGTCCTTGAGCGACGGCCGAATACTCCGCGACGGCGTTCGAGCATGTCGAGCGCCGCGCGGACCGCCCGCTCGGGGTCGTCCTCGTGCGCGATCGGCGCGCCGAAGAACGCCAGCACGGCGTCGCCGACGAGCTTCGCGATCGTGCCCTCGTAGCGGTGGATTGCCTCCGACATCGCCTCGAAGGCGCCGTTCATGATCTCGGTCCAGTCCTCGGCGTCCATCGACTCCGCGAGGGTCGTGGAGCCGACGACGTCGGCGAAGAGCGCCGTGACGGGCTTGCGCTCGCCGGTGAGCCGCGGCGCGACGCAGCTTCGCCCGAAGGGGCGCGGGGGCAGCGGCCGTGAGTCGAGCGCGGGTCGCCTCGTCGACGGGGCCCGCCGCCGCCACCGGCTGGCCGCAGTTCATGCAGAACCGGGCGCCCTCAGGTAGCGGAGCCGCGCAGTTGGCGCAGACGAGGTCGGCCATCACGCGAGCCATCGTACGGCGTCGGTCGTTACGGGGCGATGACGCCGCCTCGGATCGCGGGTACGCTGCCGGGGTCTCGCGACGAACTGGAGGAGCCACGATGTCGACCGTCGCCCCGACCCGTTTCGACGAGATGTGCGCGCGGGCCCTCGACGATCCCGAGGGCTTCTGGGGCGAGGTCGCGGCCGACCTGCCGTGGTTCCGGCGCTGGGACCGCGTCTACGAGGCCGACCCGCCCTCATTCCGCTGGTTCGTCGGCGGCCGCACCAACATCGCCTGGAACGCGCTCGACGCGCACGTGCGCGACGGCCACGGCGACCGGACGGCACTCATCGCCATCGACGAGCGGGGCGGCGACCGCCGGCTGACCTATCGCGAGCTGCTGGCCGAGGTGGAGCGCGTCGCCGCGGCGCTGCGCGCGCAGGGGATCAGGCGCGGCGACCGGCTCACGGTCTACCTGCCGACGATCGCGGAGGCGGTCGTCTCGCTGCTCGCGATCGTCCGGATCGGTGCGATCCACTCGGTCGTGTTCGCGGGCTTCGGGCACGGCGCCCTCGCCGACCGGATCGTCGCGAGCGGCTCGCGGCTCGTGCTCACGTCGGACATCACGTATCGCAAGGGCAACGACGTCAACCTGCTCTCGATCGTCCGCGACGCGGTCGCGGCGGCGAACGCGCAGTCGCCGGGCCTCGTCGAACGCGTCATCGTGCTGCGGCGCGCCGACCCGGCGCCGGAGCTGCGAGCCGGCGAGCTCGACTGGGCGGACTTCCTCGCGTCGGGCGACGGGCCATTCCGGCGCGCCACGAGGAGATGGACGCCAACGAGCCCGCGTACATCCTCGCGACGTCCGGGCACGACCGCCAAGCCGAAGCTGGCGGTGCATGTCCACGGCGGCTACCAGGTCCACATCGTCGCCATGGGCCGCTGGGTCTTCGGCCTGCGCCGCGAGGACATCTTCTGGGCGACCGCGGACATCGGCTGGGCGGTCGGCCACGCGTACACGGTCTACGCGCCGCTGATCGTCGGCGCGACGACGGTCGCGTACGAGGGCGCGCTCGACTACCCGACGCAACGACGCGGCGTGGGGGCTCATGGCCCGACTCGGGATGACCGGCATCTTCACGTCGCCGACCGCGGTCCGGCTGCTCATGCGCTACGGCGAGGCCGGCGCGCGAGCAGCACGACCTGTCGTCGCGTCGAGCGGGTCGTCTGCGCCGGCGAGGTGCTCAATCCGCCGGCCTGGGAGTGGCTCCAGAAGACGGTGTTCGACGACCGGATCCCGGTCATCGACAACATGTGGCAGACCGAGACCGGCGGCCCGATCTTCGGCAACCCCTACGGCATCGAGCTGATGCCGATCAAGCCAGGCTCGGCCGGGCCTGCCGCTGCCGGGCATCGAGGCGGCGATCGTCAACCTGGACGGGACAGGAGCTGCCGCGCGAACGAGAAGGGGATCATGGTGATCCGACGGCCGTTCCCGGGCCTGACGCCGACGCTCTGGGGCGAGCCTGAGCGGTACGCGACTGACTACTGGAGCCGGATCCCGGGCTCGTACTGGGTGGGCGACGCCGCCCACATCGACGACGACGGCTACGCGTTCTTCGCCGGCCGCGCCGACGAGATCATCAAGATCGCCTCGCACCGGCTCGGCACGATCGAGGTGGAGACCGCCTTCCTGCGCCATCCGGCGGTCGCCGAGGCCGGCGCCACGGGTCGGCCGGACGACCTGCGCGGCGAGGTGATCGCTGCGTTCATCGTGCTCAAGGCCGGCCGCGAGCCGTCCGACGAGCTGGCCGCCGAGCTGCGCCAGACGCTGCGCAACGAGCTCGGCGCGCTGGCCGTCCTGGGCGAGCTCACGTTCGTGGACATGCTGCCGAAGACGCGCTCCGGGCAAGATCATGCGCCGCGTCCTGAAGGCCGTCGTGGAGGGCCGCGATCCCGGCGACATCACGACGATCGAGGACGAGGGCTCGGTCGAGGAGGCACGCGAGGCCGTCGCCGAGCTGCGGGCGTCGATGCGCGGCCAGACGGAGATCGGGCCGCACTCGACGCCGCGCGGGTAGGCCGTGAGCCGTGGAGGACCGCGTCCCGCCCGGCGGGCCGATCGTCTTCGACGCCTACGGGACGCTCTTCGATCCTGCCGCGCTGGCCGAGCCGCTCGAGCGACGGTTCCCGGGACGGGGCGCGTCGCTCGCGTCGTCCTGGCGTGCGACGCCAGCTCCGCCACACGTGGCTGCGGTCGCTGATGGGTCGCTGGGCCGACTTCGATGCGATCACGGCGCGAGGCGCTGGCGCAGACGCTCGACGGCGCCGGTCTCGCGACCGACCCAGCGCTGACCGCCGAGCTGCTCGCGGCCTACCGTTCCCTGCCGCCATACCCCGACGTCGCGGCCGCGCTGGCGCTGCTCGCCGCCCGACCGGCCGCGCGCCATCCTCACGAACGGTACGCAGGCCACGGTCGAGGCGACGGTCGCCGCCTCAGGCCTCAGCGCCGCGCTCCCGCTCGTCCTGTCGGCCGAGGACGCCGGCGTGTACAAGCCCTCGCCGCGCGTCTACGCGCTGGTCACGTCGCCCTTCGGCGTGACGCCGGCGGACGTGACCTTCGTGAGCGGCAATGCCTGGGATTGCGCAGGCGCTGCCGCGTTCGGGTTCCGGGTTGTCAGGATTCGTCGAACAGCCGAGTCCCGCGAATTTCTGGGCGACGAGCCGGCTGCCGTGATCGACGATCTTCGCGAGCTCGCCGGCTTCCTTGTTGCGCCCGCTGGACCCGCTTCCTAGGCGGCGCCGTCCGGATCCTTCTCGCCGGCCTCGATCGGGAACGTCAGCCAGTTCTCGCGGGGCGGCAGCGGGCATGAGTACTGGGGCGCGTATGCGCACCATGGGTTGTACGCGAGGTTGAAGTCCAGGACGTAGCTGCCGTCGTCCTCGGCCTCGAGGTCGAGGTAGCGGCCGGCCCCGTAGCTTTGGCTGCCCGAGGTTGCATCGCGAAATGGGATGAACAGCTCGGTCGTGGGGGCGCCGCCGAACGAGTAGCCGACGAGCTGGCCGCGGCCGCCCGGCACCTCGAAGTCGAGCGTGCCGACGCGCGACGCCTCGCGTGTCTTCCCGTCAGACGTCACGATTTCCGTCGTGTTCGTCGGGTCGGGGTCGGGCTCGACCCGCAGGCCCTCGACTCTGTAGCGCTGGTCGGGCGCGAAGTAGCGCAGGCCCGCGTACTGGTGGCGTTGTTCGTGCGGGATCGGGCTCTGGTGCGACGACCGGAAGAACTCGTCCTTCGTCGCCCGGAACTCGTTGACCTCATCCTCGAACGAGAGCTCGTGGTGGTGATGCTCGTGCTCGTCGCCGTGCTCGTCGCCGTGATCGTGAGCGTCGTCGTCGTGGCCGTGCCCGTGGTCGTGGCCGCTGTCGGCCTCCTGGTCATGCTCATGCATCGTCATGCCCCGAAGTGTGCCCCCAATCCACGAATCACACCGATGTGCCGGGCGGCAGCGGACCTGGCCGCTGTGTGGCGATGGCCCCGAGCCCGCGCGGCGACGTGCCTCGAACTGCGGCGTCAGGCGCAGACGGCTGCTTCCGTGTTCCAGCGATGGACCGACGGCATCGGCCCCTCGAGGATCTTCGTGCGAGCCGACTCCCACAGGGCCTTCCAGGCGACGGGGTCGGACAGGACCGCGTCGGGATGCTCGCGCGAGCGCGCGACGAACCCGGGGAACATCGGCCGTCCAGTCGGCTGGCCGACCGGGTGGTAGCGCAGATCGAAGCTCCAGCGGATGCGGTCCGACGTGTTCGACAGCGAGCCGTGCTTGGTCAGCGGCAGGTGGATCAGGACGTCGCCCCGCTCCGCGGGGACGGCGACTGCGCGCGACGCATCGATCCACTCGTCCGGGATGCCGACCGGATAGCGTGCCGCGTCGGCCGGGCAATGGAACCCGAGGCCCTCCTGGTGGCTGCGCTGTTCGTAGATGAGACAGCCGTTCGTCTCGTCGGCGTCGGTCATCGCCGCCCAGACCGTGATGGTCTGCGTGCGGTCGGCCTCGGCGAGGACGACGCCCTGGTCCTGGTGCCATTGGGTCGCGTCGGTCAGGTTGCCCGAGCGGCTTTCCGAGTGCACGGACGGCGGCAGCTTGATGCGCGTGTGCTGGACCGGGTTGCAGAAGATCTCGCCGCCGATCAGGGGCTCGAGCAGATCGAGAATGCGCGGGCTGCGCAGGAAGTTGAACGTGGCCGGGCCGCAGTTGATCGGGGTCTCGGCGGTGATGCCGCCGTTTGGCAGGGCGATCTCGAAGTTGGCGATGATCGGCTCCGGGGATTCCGCAGCGACGGCGATGATCCGGTCCTCGAACGGCAGGCCGTCGTACGTCTCGCCGATCTTGCCCTCGGCACGGAGCCGGTTCGCCAGCCGATCCAGGATCGCCGCGAATTCGTCGCGCACCGGGTCGATGTCGAGCTCGGGGTCGAGCGCGCCCTTGACGAGGAGAAATCCCTGGCTCTCGAGTTCCTCGATCTGGTCCGCCGTCAGCGTCGCCATGCCCGTCGCCCTTCGCCTCATCTCGAACCCGACCAGCCTTCGCCGTTACGCGCCACTCTACCGGGCATCGCGAGCCGCGTCACGAGGCGGCGCCGGGACTCAGCCATTCCTCAGGCGGTTGGTAACCGGTTCGCAGGTCCAGATCGGCCCCACTCAGTCCTGTCGCGACTGGTACGTGGCCGCCGCATCGGATCCGGGCCCACGGGATCCCGAACCCGTGCATGAAGTCAGGCCGAGGTCGGCCCGCCGGTTGACAGGACGGCGCGTACCACTCGCTCAATGACTGGGCGACAGATCAGTCGCCGTCCGCCCTGGCGTACGTCGGCTCAGACGATGGCTTTGTCGGCCCCGTATGCAGTGCCTCATCGACTGCGTCTTCGAGCTCGTCGATCGCGGTCCGACCGGCGACGATGCCCAGCCGACCCGGGATCGCCAGCGCGACGACCGCGCCGACCGCCACGATCACGGCGCCGATGAACACGGCCGGGATCAGGCCCTGGACGTAGAGGTCGGGCGACGCGTAGGAGCCGTTCGCCGAGAACACCGACGCGAGGACCGCGACACCGAACACGCCGCCCACCTCGCGGATGGCGTTGTTGGCGCCCGACGCCTTGCCTTCCTGGTCGGTCCGCACGGCCGACAGGACGACGTTCGCGATCGGCGCGAAGAACAGGCCCATGCCGATGCCGCTCACGATGAAGCCCGGCACCAGCACGATGTAGTCGACGGTCGTCGTGATGACGGCGGCGATGTACGCGAGACCGCCGGCCAGCAGCGCCATGCCGAGGGTGATGATCGGGCGCGCGCCGATCCGCGGCACGAGCAGCCCGGCGGCCGGCGCGACGAAGATCGGCATCGCCGTCCAGGGAAGCGTCCGGAGGCCGGCCTCGAAGGGCTTCAGCCCCTGGACCAGCTGGAAGAACTGGACGAGGAGGAACACCGACCCGAACATCCCGAAATACATCAGGAACGAGACGCCGTTGGCTGCACTGAACCCGCGCGAGCGGAACATCGAGAGCGGCAGCATCGCGTTGCTGGAACGGCGCTCCCACAGGAAGAAGGCGACGAGGAGGATCGCGCCCGTCGCCATCGCAGCCACGACCTGGACGTCGGTCCAGCCACGGTCGTTGCCGTGGATGACGCCCCAGACAAGCCCGAACAGGCCGCCCGACGCGAGCGCGAGGCCGACGAGGTCGAGGTTGCCCTTCGGACCGTGGGTTTCCGCAAGGCGGAAGTACGCGAGGATCATCGCGACGATGCCGATCGGCACGTTGAGCCAGAAGATCCAGTGCCAGGACACGCCCTGGGCGATTGCGCCGCCGACGACCGGGCCGACAGCCACCGCGAGCCCGCCGACGCCGCCCCAGGCGCCGAGCGCGACCGCGCGACGCTCGAGCGGCACACCGGCCGACAGGATGGTCAGGGTCAGGGGCGTCACGATCGCGCCGCCGACGCCCTGGAGGGCGCGGGCGAGGATCAGGATCTGCGACGTCGGGGCCGAGCGCGGCGGCAGCCGAGCCGATGGTGAAGATCGCGAGCCCGATGACGAACACCTTGCGCCGGCCGAACCGATCGCCCAGAGCCGCACCGGTGAGCAGCAGCACGGCGAAGGTGAGGGTGTAGGCGTTGACCATCCACTCGAGGTCGGCCAGCGACGCACCGAGGTCGGTCCGGATGACGGGCAGCGCCGTCGTCACGACGAGGTTGTCGAGCGCGACCATGAACAGCGCGATGGACGTGATCAGGAATGTCCAGGCGACGGATGTTCGACGTTGCAGCACCGTGGTCCCTCCGTTCGAGGTTGACTGAGCAGTCACTAAGCCCGCTACGCAAAAAAGGGGGAGGCGGATCAGGCCTCGGGGGCGCCTCCCGCGGCGAGCGCGCGAAGCGAGAACTGCTTGGAGACGGTGCAGGCCGATCGCCGTGGCGAGGTTGCAGAGCATCCCGTACGCGAACCACTGCTCGAGGTCCGCGTCGGTTGCGCCCGAGAGGCGGGCCACTTCGCGATACAGCTGGGCGAACTCGTCGTGGACGATCTCGCGAATCTCGGGATCGCCGCACGCCGCGTAGGACTGCAGCTGGAGGAGGAGGACATCGCGGTCGGCGATGAGGTCGCCGTATGCAGCGCCCATCGCCTTCAGGATCACGGTCGGATCCGCTGAGCGCCCTCGCGCGGCGCGTCCGGTCACCTGGAACACACCCGTCGTCCGCTCGAAACAGCGGCGGATGACGGCGATGAACAGTTCCTTCTTCGTTCCGAACAGCTGGAACAGGTAGGGCTGCGACACTCCCGCTCGACGCGCGATCGCGTCCGTCGACGTGCCGGCGAGGCCGCCCTGGGCGAACTCGACCATGGCTGCGGAGATGACGGCGTCGCGTCGCTCCTCCGCGGTGAGGCGGGCGGTGGACGTGGCTGACGCGGCGGCAGCGGGCATGCCGCGTAACTTAGTGAGTACTAAGTCAGCTTGTCAAGGCCCTTGTTAGGTGCCGACCGGGACAGGAGGCGACCTGATCATGTCAGCGGCACTGTTGTCCGGGTTGCTGACGTCGGTGATGCCCGACTCGTTTCCGACGAAGCACAGCGAGATGACGACTCATGCGGTCTCACCGCGACAAGCATTGAAGTCTTGGACATCGGTGTCCACTCGCCGCCGGTACGCGATCCGCCGCTGAGCAAGTCGAAGGCAACGCGACAAGACCTCGTCGGCCGCGCGGGTGGGCGTGACCTGCCTTGCGGCGGCGGATCCCCGCGGGCTCGGCCCTTGTTCAGCTCGGGACGGCAGCGATTGCCAATCCCAAGAGGCGTCACCGGGCGGCGAGCCGCAGGAAGCCACCCGCACTCGTCGGCTCGACGGTCAGGCGGACCCGTGCCGCGTCTGCTTCGGACCGCAGGCCGTCCAGGGCGGCATCGCTCGGCTGGCCGTAGATCTCCCATCCGGCGGGCTGCATCAGCTCGTAGGCTCGCGCTGCGCGGCCAACCGCGCCCTCGAAGTGATGGTCCATCGAGTCGGCGTCACCGAAGACGTGGACGATCGTCGCGTGGTTGAAACCGGCATCGCCATAGAACAGGTATCCAAGGGTCGCCGGTTTGTCGGCCTTCAGTTGCGCCGCGATCTCGTGCGCCAGTTCCTTGAACCGCTCAGCCTGGCCCTCCTTGATCTCGAAATGGCTGACGAAAACGATCGGCTCTCCCATGACGCCCTCCCGTCCTGCATGCAAACGCCGTCCGACCCTCGCCGACCGTCGGAAATGGAACCGGCCTCACCCGCGGTGGCGCGTTCAGCTCGGTCCGGAGCGGGTCGCAACGCCCAGTTCACGGGTCAGGACGATGACCTCGGTGAGCTCGGTCTTGCCCCGCAGTTCGAGACTCCGGCGTTCCAGACCGCTGGCGTCGAGTCGTGCCGCCTGCGCCGCGGCGGCGGTGACGAGCAGCTCGCCTCGCCGTGCTGCGGACGCGAGTCGCGCCGTGACGTTGACGGCATCACCGAGGGCGGTGAACTCGACGTGCTCGGCGGTGCCGACGGCGCCGACGTAGGCGATGCCGGTGTTCACGCCGATCCCGATCGGGACCCACGGTTCGTCGCCATCGTTGCCAGTGGCCCGCAACAGCGCGAGGCCGGCGTCGATCGCTCGGCGAGCATGGGTCTGCCCGGCGAGGGCGGGGACGAAGATCGCCACCACCTCGTCGCCGACGAACTTGTCCACGATGGCCTCGTGGTTGACGAGGACCTCGGCCGAGATGGCGTAGAAGCGGTTCATCAGGCGGCGAAAGGTGCTCGCCGGCATCCCCTCGGCGAGCCGCGTCGAACCGCGTATGTCGGCAAAGAAAAGCGTGCACTCGATCTCGGCGCCCTCTCGATGGGCGTAGAGGTCCCGGAAGCAGCCCCGGCAGTACATAGGGTTCCCCGGCCAGCGGCCTTTGCCGACGAGGCGCAGAACGGGGCCTATTGGCGGCCCGAATGGGGATGTGCAGATCTTGCAGCGTGGCCCGCTCGGCAGCATCCGCCAGAAGCGCCGCAGGCGGCGCGCGCGCCGGTTGGACATCAGCCTCGCTCGAGCGCGGTCACCGGCCTGGGCTGCGCCTGGTTCGGCCTCGCGATTGTCCTGCGGACGTTCCTCGCGCATTCCGGCTCCGAGAGTGCGACGGGACCAGTATCGGTCCGGCTCAGCCTTGGCTGGCCGTCGACACGACTGCCAGTGCAATAACTGGAGTACGTGAACCCTGGCTTCAATTCTCGACGACCTGTGAGAGCTGTCTGCGAAGAAACGTACGCTCGGCTTCCGAAGGGGCAAGGTGCGCGGCGATTGTGTACGCAGCGGCAGCTTCGCTCGGTCGCCCGAGGCGTCGCAACAGGTCGGCACGGGTCGCGTGGAACAGGTAATAGTCGTTGAGGTCGAGCCCATCGACGAGGGAGAGGGCGACCGCGGGCCCGTGCAGCTCGCCGATCGCGATTGCCCGGTTCAGGGCGACGACCGGCGTTGGTGACACCGCCAACAGCTGGTCGTACAAAGCGACGATCTGGAGCCAGTCGGTCGCCTCGAAGCACGCGGCGTCAGCGTGTACCGCGTTGATCGCGGCCTGGATCTGGTACGGGCCGGGATGGTTCCGACGGAGACAGGCGCGAACGATCGCCTGGCCCTCCTCGATCATCGTCCGGTCCCACCGGGCGCGGTCCTGATCACGGAGCAGGACCAGGGAGTCGTCCGGCCTGAACCTGGCCGCCCACCTGGACTCCGTCAAAAGCAGGAGCGCGAGCAGTCCGGCCACCTCCGCCTCATCGGGCATCAGGCCGGCCATCGCACGAGCCAGCCGGATGGCCTCGGCTCGAATTCCTTCGCCGCCGGGTCCGCTGGTGCCCGCGTTGTAGGTCAGGTACAGGACGGCCAGCACTGGACGCAGCCGCTCCGGCAGTTCAGCCTCCGTTGGCACCCGGTACGGGATGTGTGCCGCCTTGATCTTGTGCTTGGCCCGGACGAGACGCTTGGCCATGGTCGGCTCAGCGACCAGAAAGGCCCTTGCCACCTCCGCGGTTGTGAGGCCGCCCAGCAGTCGCAACGTCAAGGCGATCTGCGCCTCGGTCGAGAGGGCCGGGTGGCAGCAGGTGAAGATGAGACGGAGCCTGTCGTCGCCCACCGGTCCGGACTCCTCCCCGGATTCGGCATCGGCGCCTTCGGCGAGCTCGAGGAGCTCGCGCCGGCGCCCCTCGCGTCTGAGGTGATCGATGGCGCGGTTCCTTGCGGTCGTCGTGATCCAGCCGCCCGGATTCGGCGGCAGCCCCTCGAGGGGCCACTTCCGAAGAGCGACGGCGAAGGCGTCCTGGACCGCGTCCTCGGCAAGGTCGATGTCGGCGAAGACGCGGATCAGGATCGCCACCGAGCGACCGGACTCCTCGCGGAAGATCCGGCCGATCAGCTCGCTATCGACGATGGGCAAGGGTCAGCCGCCGGCCGTGTCCGCGAACGGCCACACCTCGATCGGCGACGAGATCGTTCTCGTGACCTTCGATGCCCAGCCGAGGGCGGCGTCAAGGTCGGGCGCCTCGATGATGTAGAAGCCGCCGAGATGCTCCTTCGCCTCGACGAACGGGCCGTCCGTCGTCACCACGTCTCCGCCGGACACGCGCACGACTGTGGCCGTGTCCGCGTCGTGCAAGCGGCCCGAAAAGACCCAGGCGCCGGCCGACTTCATCTCGGCCTCGAGGGCCTGGATCTCCTGCCAGGAGTGCTGTCTCTGAGCGTCCGTCATTGGCTCGGGGCTCTCGACATCCGCGCTGTAGGCGGAGAGGAGGTAACGGGGCATGGTGTGCACCTCGCGGCGGCTGGTTGGTCCAGCCTTTCACCTGACAACGAATGGCGCACGTTCGGATGGACAGTGCCCACCAGGCGCGAAGGTACCTTCCGGCGAAGCGCGTACCGACGTCTCTGCCTTCACCCGGGATTTCGGCTCATCGAGGCGCGACGACGATCTCCTCGTGTACGAGCGTGACGGGACGGGCCGAACAGGTCGGGTCTCGTGCCGAGTGATGCCATCGGGGCCTTACGGCCGCCCCGACAGTCGGCCGTCAGGCGCCTCGGCGCTGGGTGAGCGAGAACCAGTTGCCGGAGTTGTCGCGGAACAGCGCCTCGATGCCGTACGGTCGTTCGGCCGGCTCCTGGAGGAAGGTCACGCCCTGGGCTGACAGGGCTTCGTAATCGCGTCGGCAATCGTCGGTCAGGAGAACGCCGCCCGGCATGGCGCCCTTGGCGAGCAGTCCGCGAAGGGCGGCCGCGTCCTCCGGGCTGAACATCGGCGGCGCCGGGACGACCAGCAGGAAATCGATGCCGGGCTGGCCCTTGGGGCCGACCGTGAGCCAGCGAAACCCGTCGAGCGTTGCGTCGTTCCGGGTCTCGAATCCCAGGGTGTCGGTGTAGAAGCCCTTGGCGGCTTCCTGGTCGTTGACGAACAGGTTCACGGTGCCGACGCCGGTGATCATTTCGGCTCTCCTGTGCTGCTTCGAGACGGCGACGGTAGCGCGAGGCGCCCCCGGTCGCTTCTCGCCGATTGCGGTCCTTTGTCGATGGGACGCGTCCACATGAGGACCATGCAGCCGGGAATCGGCGGCGGTCCACCGTCCCTGACGGCTGCCAGGCGATAGGCGGTCGGCGACATGCCGACGAGTGCGCGAAATCGCGCGCTGAACGAGCCGAGGCTCTCGAACCCGACCAGAAGGCAGATCTCGGTGACGGAGAGGTTCGCCGCTCGCAGCAGGTCCTTCGCGCGCTCGATCCGGCGACGCGTCAGGTAGGCGCGCGGGGTCTCCCCGTATGCGCTGGCGAACGACCGTGCGAAGTGGAACTTCGAGTACCCGGCGGAGCGCGCGAGCGCATCGAGGTCCAGGGATTCGGCGTAATCGCGGTCGATCCGGTCCTTCGCACGCCGAAGCGCGAGAAGCGGCTCCGGATCATCGGCGGCCGGCGATCGGGATGGCGAGGACACGGAGCGATTGTGGCGGTCTGAAATGCCCGCTGGTACGGCCCTTCCGAGTGGCCGTGTAAACCAGATCTACAAAACGGGGCCATCGAACCCGACATCGGTCCGCCAGACGCCGCTACGGCGCGATATTGCATCCTGTCTGCAACTGGGTCTTGGAGATGCAGCCAAGATGCACGCACAGGTCGCCGACGGACAGAACCTCGTCCGTTGTCAGGCCCGTAGACGCCGATTTGTAAACCGGGTAGACACCGGGCCCTGAGCCGTCAGGCTGACGAGCGCGGTCCGACCGCCGCCGCTAGCTAGCCGCCGATGAGCGAGTTCTGCTGTGGCTTGGCGCCCGAGTCGTCGTCGGACTGGTTCTTCAGGACGCTGACCTGGCCGTTGCCTTCCATGTACGCGGCCCGGACGTCCTGGAGCCGGTCGGTGCCGTTCAACCGCAACTGCGTCATCAGCTCGCCTTCCGTCATCAGCTCCTCGCGCAGCGCTCGCTCGACCATGCGGCCGTCCTCCACGAGCGCCTTCACCGGCGGGTGCACGTAGCGCCGGAACCACGGCAGGTGGAACCCCAGCCAGTCGATCGCATACGCCCAGAACACGAGCGTGCCGATCAGGATCAGCCCGTCGGTGATCGAGCTGTAGTTCGCGGCCATCCCGTTCTGCGCGGCGTCCGCGATCAGCACGAGGACGAGCAGGTCGGTGAACGCAACCGCGCCGGACTTGCGGCGGAGCGCGACCCGGAGGATCACGAAGACCGCGAGATAGATGAGCGTGCCCCGGACGAACATCTCGAACGGCGACACGTCCGGGGTGAACGCCTCTTGGATGTCGAATCCCAGGATCTCCATGCGGTCCTCCAGGACGGCGGCACTCTGGCCGGCGGCGTATGGCGGCAGTGTCGGCCCGTGGACAGGCAGAAGACGTCTCCGCGGCATCGCCCGGCGCGACAAGCGCCGAACGACCGGGCTCAGGCCGGGCTCAGGCCGGGCTCAGGCCGGGCTCAGGACGCGACGAACCGCTGCAGCAGCTGCCGCTTCCACACCGTCCGGACGAGCAGGAACCACAGCACCGTCCCGCCCAGCACGAGCAGCATCGCCGGCGGGCGCAGGCCCACGAGGTCGAACAGTGAGCGGCCCATGGGCGTGACGATCGTCACCCCGAACGCGATCGCCAGCAGGATCGTGGCGATGGCCGGCCGGCGGTCGTCCGACGACCGGGTCCACGACCGCGAACCACGGCGATGGCGGCGCGACGAACGGCACCAGCAGGAGACCCGACAGGACGAGGAACGCCGTGAGCGCGCTGCGCGCCTCCGAGAGCGATTCACGTGCCGGGCCGAAGGCACCGGCCGGCGCCACGGGGTCGACGAGCAGCGTGCCGTAGAAGACGAACAGTCCCACGAGCGCAGAGATCGTCGCCGCCGGCGCAACGAAGTCGACGAGGGTCTTGACCAGCGGTTCATCCGCTGTGCGGCCGCCGGGCGCCCAGACCGCGAGCAGCACGCTCGGGACGCCGACCGTGAACAGCGTGATCGCCGATGCGTTCCGCAATTCGATCGGGAACTGGCCCACGACGAGCGACGAGACGATCACCAGCCCGACCGCGAAGATCCGCGTCAGGAACAGCCGGAGGATGTCGTGCATCCCGTTACGGATGCGGTTGCCCTCTTCGACCGCGCTCGCCAGCGAGCCGAAGGAATTGTCGAGGAGGATGAGGTCGGCGACGCCCTTCGTCGCCTGCGTGCCCGCGCCCATGGCGACCGCGAGGTTCGACTTCTTGAGCGACAGGATGTCGTTCACCCCGTCGCCGATCATCGCGACGTAGTGCCCCGATCCGCGCAGGAGATCCACCAGCTCCGCCTTCAGCGACGGCGCGATGCGGCCGAAGATCCGTGCGTTCGCCACGGCGTCGCTCTTCTGCTCGGCCGACTTGCCCTCCAGGTCGGCCCCGTTCACGAGCTGGTGCGGCCCGACATCGAGGCCGGCCTGCTTTGCCAGGGCCGACACGGTCTCCGGGTCGTCGCCGGAGATGATCCGGACGGTGACGCCGGCGTTCTTGAACCGCGCCAGCGTCTCCTTCGCCTCTGGTCGCAGCACGTCGACAAGGCCGATGAGCCCGAGGGGGCGCAGATCGGTCGGGAGTGGCTCGTCGCTGTCGAGCTTGAGGGCCGACGGATCCGGATGCCAGGTCAGGAGCAGGACGCGAAGACCTTTGCGAGGCCCAGTCGTGCGTCGTCTGCTCGATCATCGGACGGTGGTCGGGCGCATCGCCTTCCGGACCCCCGATGAGGGGCAGCAACGACTGCGGGGCACCGATGGCATAGACGCCCGGCGCGATCTCGTGCGCCGGGATGTCGGCCCCCTTCTCTCCGTCGGCCCCGTTCTTCCCGTCGGCCGTTGTTGCGGCGACGAGCGGCGCCAGCGCCACGGCGCTGTAGCGTCGAGCCGACGAGAACGGCAGGTCGCCGGTCGTCTGAACGGCATCGGCGGGGCAGGCTTCCGCGATTGCCTCGGCCGTGCGGTTTCGCGTGCGCGCGCTCGCCACGACCGTCCCGAGGACGCGCTTCAGCTGTTCCTCGTCGCCCTGCAGCGGATGCCACTGGTCGACCTTGAAGTTCGTGGTGGTCAGCGTGCCGGTCTTGTCCAGGCAGAGCGTGTCCACGTGGCTCAGCGACTCCACCGCGTTCGACTGCTGGACGAGCGCACCCATCCGCGCGATCCGCACTGCCGCCAGCGCGTAGGCGATGGCGATCGACACGAAGAGGCCATTGGGAACGAGCCCGGCGAGGATCGTGGCCTGACCGACGATCTGCGGTACGGAGACCGCCTGGGCGGCGCCCTGGAGGATCAGCAGCACCTGCAGGTACACGACGATCGCGAGCACGATCCGGATGACAAGGTGGACTTCCTTCTGGACCGGGGTGAGGATCCGGCGGAAGCCGCGGGCGTCGGCAACGATCTTGTTCGCGTAGCTCGCCTCGCCGACGGCGGTCACCTCGTACCAGCCCGAGCCCGACATGCAGAAGGAGCCCGACGAGATCCCGTCTCCGGCCGACTTGTGGATGGCGTCCGACTCGCCCGTCAGCTGCGACTCGTCGACCTCGACCTCGCCCCCGACGAGCTTGCCGTCGAGGACGATCTGGTCGCCCAGGCCCAGGTGGACGAGGTCGCCGAGGACGAGGTCCTCGGGCTTCACGACGCGCTCAACGCCGCTCCGTCGCACCGTCGCCGTCGGCTGCGCGAGGATCGCGATGCGGTCCAGCGTCCGCTTGGCGCGGATCTCCTGGTAGATCGCGACGGCGATGTTCGTGCCGATCACGCCGATGGACACGGCTGCGTCGAGGGGCCTGCCGACGATGATCAGCGCGACCGCCAGGAGGAACAGGACGTCGTTCACGAACGTGAACGTGTTCTCCATGATGATCGAGAGGTAGGTGCGGGTCGACGCCGGAGGTGCCTTGTTCCCTTGACCGCGTTCGCGGCGGGCGGTGACCTCGGCCTCGTCGAGACCCGGCCCCGGGTCGACGTCGGCGTGGCGGGCAGGCGTCACCGTGGGCGCGGGCGTCGCCCCGGTGGTGACGGTGACGGTCATCGTCGACAGCGTACCTGCGCCATGCCAGCGCGAACGGGAGAACCGTCAGGCGGCCCCTATGCTGCTCTGATGGACAGCGTCCCCGACCCGCGAAGAGCTTGAGGCGGCGCACTGCTGGGAGGCGGAGGACCTCGTCCCGGGTCGGCCCGGGATGACCGATTTCAGACGTCGGCTGCGCTATCGCAACGCACGATGGCGGGAGGCACACGGGCACCCGATCGGAACGCAGCCGATCGATCCGCGGCCGGACGATCGGGCGCCCCGCCTCGTCGGGAGCCGGATCCCGCTCGCGTATGCGCGCGAGACCGGCGCCACGTTTCTCACGGACGGCGCGTTGGCCGCCGCGAAGGCGCGGAGTGCCGTCGTCGAGCCGAACCAGAGCCTCGATCACCAGCGAACATGGGCAGATCTGCTGTGGTCGCCGACCCTCGCCTTCAACCTGTTCGGCGATCTGGCCGGCGATCTCGAACGCGCCGACCGCGCCGTCCGTGCGTTGTTCCCCGACGCCCCGGGCACCGTCCGCGAGATCCGCTTCTCCCATTCGCCGGGCTGGCTCGATCCCGCCTACCTCGGCAGCCTGCGCGACTTTGATGCGGCCATCGTGCTCGACGTCGGCAACGGCAAGCGCGGGATCATGGCGGTCGACGTGAAGTACCACGAGCGGAACAAGGCGGAGACGCCGAAGCCCGAGAACATGCACCGCTACCTGGCGGTCGCGAACGGGTCGGGCGCCTTCGCTCCGGGTGCCACCGACGCGCTGGCGCGCAGGTCCGATCTCGCCGTCGTGTGGCTCGAACACCTGCTTCTGCACTCGATGCTGCAACATGCCGGCGGCTCTTGGACGCTGGGGCCGCTACGTCGTCGTCCACCCGGCGGGCAACTCCGACGTCGTCGACGCCTGCGCACGGTACCGGCGGCTGCTCAGCGATCAGTCGACGTTCGGTACGGCAACCATCGAGGACCTCCTTGGGGCGGACGTCCTGCCGAAATCGACCGCAGCGCGACTCCGGGAGCGGTACCTGCCGGGCTGATCGCCCGTCGCGTCGCGTCCGTTCAGCGTCATCCACCCAGCCGGTGCCTGAGCGCGGACCGCGCCGCGTGGTAGCCGGCCATTCCGTGAACCCCGCCGCCCGGCGGTGTGGATGCCGAGCAGATGAAGATCGACGGATCGGGCGTGGAGTAGGGGTCGAGGCGGATGGCCGGCCGCGTCAGCAGCTGGCCCAGGTCCTGGAGTCCGCCGCCGATGTCGCCGCCCACGTAATTGGGGTTGTAGCGCTCGAGGGCGGCCGCCGAGGTGCCGTGCATCGCAAGGACCCGGTCGCGGAACCCGGGTGCGGACCGCTCGATCTGGCCGACGATCGCGTCGGTCATGTCGGTCGAGGAGCCGTTCGGGACGTGGCAGTACGCCCAGACCGTCCCCCGTCCGGCCGGCGCGCGGGTGGGATCGAAGCGGCTCTGCTGCGCGACGAGCACGAACGGCCGTGCCGGGTGACGTCCGGCGTGGACGTCGGCCTCGGCGCGCGCGATCTGCTCGAACGTGCCGCCGAGATGGACGGTTCCTGCGCCGGCGAGCTCCTCGTTGCGCCAGGGGATCGCGCCGTCGATCGCGATGTCGAGCTTGAAGACTCCCGGCCCGTGGCGGTACCGGCGAAGCTGATCGGCGTAGCGTCCGGCCAGCCGTCTGCCCGCGATGGCCAGCAACGGCGCCGGGCTGAGATCGAAGAGCGCCGCACGGTGTGGGGGCAGGTCGGCCATGTCCGAAACGCGGGTGTCGGGCCGGATCTCCCCGCCCGCCGCGATCAACGCTGCCGCCAGCGCGTCGGCAAGTCGCTGCGAGCCGCCGGCGGCCATCGGCCAGCCGAACGCATGCGCCGCCGTCATCAGGACGAGGGCCGGAGCCCCGCTCGCCGGCTCCGTAAGGCGGAGCGCCGCGTGGGCCGCGACCCCGGCCACGAGTGCACGGGAGCGGTCGTCGCTGAACCTGCGTGCCAGTGACGATGCCGACTGGACGGCGTGCAGGCCGAACCACGCCAGACGAAGCGCGCGGTCGGGGCGGAGCGGCACGTGGAACGGGGCGAGGATGTCGGGCACGAGCGACGGCCAGCGTCGGACGAGCGGACCGAACAACGATTCGTAGGCACGTCCGTCAACGCCCAGCCCGGCCGCCGTCGCATCGACGTCCCGGTGCAGGATCGCCACCCTGCCGTCGTCGAGCGGGTGCCCCAGCGGAACGGTCGGATCGATGAACTCGAGGCCGTATCGCGCGAGGTCGACCTCACCGAAGAACGGCGACCCGCGGCCGAACGGGAAGATCGCGCTGCACACGTCGTGGACGAACCCGGGCAGGGTCAACTCCGCTGAGCGGGTGCCGCCGCCGACCGTCGATGCCGCCTCGAGGAGGACGACCGACCGTCCCGCCCGCGCGAGCGTGAGTGCCGCCGCGAGGCCGTTCGGTCCGGAGCCGACGACGACCGCGTCCCAGGTCGACGGCCGACTGTTCGTCACGGCCGCCGCACGCCGGGTCGGAGGCGGACGGGCGCCGCGTATTCGCCCACGAGGGTTCTTTCCCACCACACGCCATCGTGACGCAGGCGCTCCCACGACGAGAAGCGGTAGTGGTACAGGCGGGCGCGCACCCAGACGGGCGGCGCCGTGGGAAACGGGTTCCGGCGGAGCATTCCCAGGGTGGGACGGTCGTTCTCGAGGAGGCGCATCAGGAACGGCAGGAACCAGCTCTCGGCGTAGCCCCGGGAGAGTGCCGCGAACCACATCAGCCAGTCCAGTCGCAGGTGATACGGCGCCACCTGGGGCGAGATCCGCCGGGACGACGTGGGCTTGCCCTTGAACTCGTACTCAAGCCAGGCGGCATCTGCTCCGGGATTCTCGTCGGCCGTCCCCTCGACCACGACTTCGAGACGGCGCCGCGTCACCGAGCCGAACGCGCCGTAGGTATTGACGAGATGCAGCGGGTTGAACGGCGCGTTCATCAACTGGCGGCTGCTGACGAGGTTGCGTACGGGCCAGTACGACAGCACGGCCACGACGATGGTCACCGCGACCACGGTCACCGAGAACCAGTCGGGCGCAGGGGCGTACGTCGTCACGCCGACCGGCAGGACGGTGCGCAGGACAGCGTCTGAAATGCCGGCGCAGCGCGATGACGATCGTGATCCAGTTCAGCCAGGCGTAATTCCCGCTGACCACGAGATAGAGCTGGGTCAGGATCATGACGAGGGCCGCGAGCGTCGCAATGGGCTGCGGAAGGAAGAGCCCCCACGGCGCGATCAGCTGCGCGAAGAAGTTGCCGGCCACCTCCACGCGGTGGAGCCGCCGGGGCAGGTGATGGAAGAACCACGACAGCGGATTCGGCATCGGCTGTGTCTCGTGGTGAAAGTCCAGGCAGGTGAAGTCTCGCCAGCACTGGTCGCCGCGCAGCTTGATGAGCCCCGCCCCGAACTCGAGCCTGAACGCGAGCCAGCGGAACATCAGGATCACGAGAAACGGTGGCGCGACCTGATCGTTGCCGAGGAAGATCGCGAGGAAGCCGGCCTCGCACAGCAGCGATTCCCAGCCGAAGGCATAGAACGTGCCGCCGACGTTGACGATCGAGAGGTAGAGGACCCAGAGCAGTGCCCACGCCGCCATGGTGATGGGCAGCGGGGCCGCCTCCGCCAGCCCGACGAGGAGGCTGGCCGCGACCACCGTCCCCACCACGGCGAGCAATCTCAGGGCGCGGTCGGAGTAGTGGACGTGGAAGAGGCTGGGCGCCCGACGGAACGTCGCGGCCTGCAGGAACGCCTTGACCGGCTCGAGTCCGCGCTCGCCAAGGAGCGGCGGGAACTGGTTGAAGGCATTGAGGAACGCGATCAGGTAGATCGCCGCGAGACCGCGCTCGAGCAGGAGCCGGGCAATGCTCGAGTCCGGTGACCAGAGCCAGTCCATCGCCGGCAATCTACCGGGGACGGCGCCTCAGGCGGACCATCCCGCGGGCCGGGGAGCCTGTGAATGGCATTGCTCCGGTGCGCGGGAGGCTCCGCTCCGTACCTCGAGCGACGTGGCGCTCGCTGCCGTCAGGACCCCGGGTGAACTGCCACGGTGACGATCGTGTTCCAGCGGATCACTGCGGGGACGGCGCCCGACGGCGTGACGATCACGCGGAACGCAACGTCGCCCTGGCGGTCCTCGCCGTAGCCGCCGATCTGCGTGACCGTGCCGGGAATCTCCACGCCGGGCACGTCGTCGATCGTCACCGTAGCCGGGTCGCCGGCCTTGATGCGCGCCGCCCCGGCCTCGCCGAGGTCGGTCGTCTCGAATGTCCACGCCGAGGTCTCGGCGATCCGCACGAGCACGACGCCGGGCGGAGCGACCTCGCCCACACGAGCGGCGACGAAGGCGACGCTGCCATCGAATGGCGCTCGAACAGTCAACTGGTCCCGCGTCGTGCGGGCAACATCAACCGCCGCGGCGGCGCCGACGCGCTCGGCTTCCGCGGTCGTCGCCGTCGCCTGCGCGACCACCTTCGCGGCCTGTGCCGACTGAAGCTGTGCCTCCGCCTGCTTCAGCCCGGCCGTTGCGGCATCCACGGCCGCGTTCGCCGAATCGACGCCGGCGATGGCGGCGTCCAGCTGTGCCTGTGCCCCGGTCACGACGGCGTCGGCCTGTCGCTTCTGCGCCGTCGACGCGCCGTCCGGCAGGATGTCGCGGGCGGCCTTCGCCTCATCGACCCGCGCCTTCGCCTGGTCGACCCCGGCCTTGGCCTGGTCCACGCCCGCCGTCGCCTGGTCGACCCCGGCATGTGCCTCGGTGACTGCCGCCTGTGTCGCGTCGATCGTGCTCGCCGACTGGTCCACGGCGGCGGCCGCCTGGTCGCGCCGCGCGGTGGCGGCGTCGAGGCCCGCCTGCGCCTCCGCGAGCGATGCATCGGCCTGCCGGGCGTCCAGGGCGAGGAGCGGATCGCCGGTTTTCACGGCCTCGCCCAGGACGGCGATCTGCGTGATGGCCCCGCCGGTGAGCACGCCCAGGCTTGCGGTCCGAATTGGGATCGCGCGGCCCTCCGCGACGACGTCGGAACTCACCGCTACGGGCCCGACGGGTGTCGGACTGGAGGCGGCGGCGCTCGCCGATCCGAGGATGCCCGGCCGGATCACCAGGATGGCGCCGAGCGCGACGCCACTGACGACGATGGCGATCAGGAACAGACGTTTCATGCGGATCCCTTCAACTCCGGCGGCGACGGCCGCCGGAAAACGCTCATTCATATGCGAGCACCTCGCGGACGGTGATTCGCGACGCGCGCCAGGCCGGTACCGCGCTGCCGAGTGCCGACAACAGCAGCACGACCACCAACCAGAGGGCAACGCCAACCACGGACGGGCTGCCGGACAGCGGATGCTGCACGAACGCGTTGCCGATCGCGTCGGCGAGCACGGCGCCGATCGGCAGCGCAACGAGCGCGCCGATCAGCCAGCCCATCACGCCGACGATCGCGCCCTCGGCCAGGAAGATCTGCACGACCGACCGGTCGGTCGCCCCCACGGCGCGCAGCACGCCGATCTCGCGTGCCCGCTCGACGACGTTCATCGTCATGGTGCCGGCCAGGCCGAGACCGCCGACGACGCCGAGCAGCACCGCCATCACGGTCACGAGCACGATGAGGGTGTCGAAGAGCGTCTCGATCGTGCCGACGATGTTGCCGCGCGTGGTGGTGCCCGAGACCGGAATCCCCGCCGCCTCGAACCGTTCCTGCAGGGAAGTCGCGAAGTCGGCCTGCGAGATGCCGGCCGCTGGATCGGCGCCAACCAGGATCGCGCCGGCGCGGCCGCTCTCGCCCGTCACGCCGCCGAGCGCGTCCGATCCGACATACAGGTACGGGTCCATCGTCGGCGACTGGACAACGCCGACGAGGGTCCAGTCGGTTGTGCGGTCGCGAATCCTGAGGCGGACCTTGTCGCCGATGTGCAGGTCGGGCTCGTCGCGAAGCAGGTTTGCCGTCACGACCAGCGCGCGGCCCTCGCCGGGCAGCAGCCAGCGTCCCTGTTCGACGATCGGTCGCACGGTCTGCGCGTTGGACGGGAGCCCGAACGTCGCCAGTGCGGTCGTCTCGGTCCCGTCGGGCCGCTCACGGACGGCCGATGCGTACTGCCACGCCTCCGCGTAGGCCGCACCGGGGACGGCCAACGCCTGCTGGATCGCCGACGACGCCCGGACGGGCCGCGCGAGGTCCAGCTGCACGTCGTAGTTGAAGTACCTGAACGTCTCGTTCAGGGTCCCGAGGAGCGACTGGCGGACCGTGAAGACCGACATGAACACCGCGCCGCCCATTGCGAGCGCGATCAGGGTCAACGCGAGGCGGCCCTTCCGCCTGAACGTATTGCGGACGGCGAGCAGGGCAGGGCGGGGAAGGCCGCGGATGGTCTGGAGGGCGCGATCGAGGCGACCGCGGCCGAACGTCTCCGGCACACCCGTGTAGCGGATGGCCTGGTGGACGGTCACCCGCGTGCCGCGCACGATCGGCACGAGCGCCGCGAGCAGGGGCACGAGGAACCCGACCGCGATCTCTACGGCGATCGCGCTGACAGGGATGAACGCCTGGTGGATGTCGACGTTCACGAGCCCCGTCACGAACGTCGCCAGTCCGAGACCCGTCAGCGCAGCGATGGGGACGGCGATCAGCAGCGCGAGTGCCGAATAGGCGCTGACGAGGCCCATGTAGAGCAGCGCGATGTCGCGCGTGCTGCCGCCCACCGCCTTCATGACGCCGATCTGGCGGGTCTGCTGGGTCATGATCACGCCGATCGTGTTGGCCACCAGGAAGCCCGAGACGAACAGGCTCAGAAAGCCGAGACCCCCGAGGACGATGAAGATCGCGTCGAGCAGTTCCTGCGCCGGATGCTTGCCGGGAGCCGGGATGAGCGAGAAGCTGACCGCGGGTCCCGCCTTCTCGAGTCGGAACCTGACCTGGTCGGCGAGCGCCTGGACCTGGGGCCGCGTGACGGCCGGGTCGGCCGCTCGGATCCGCACCTCCTGGTAGTCGCGGCCGAAGCCCAGGTCCTCGAGCGTGTCGAACGTCGTGTAGGCATTCAGGCGGCCGAAGTAGTACGCGGGCGATGCGCCGGGCTCATGCGCGAGGCCCGCAACATGGACTGTCTTCGTGCGGCCGTTCGGCAGTCCGATGGTGACGTCCTGGCCGGCCGTCACACTGATGACGCTCTCGACCGACCGCTCGAACAGGATCTCGCCGCGCTTCGGAGGGAACGCGCCGGAAGCCGGCAACACGACATCCACGCCCTGATGCCGGAAGTCGGGGACCGCCGTGAGCTGCAGCTGGCGCCACGTATCGCCCGTCTTCAGGCGCACGCTGACCGTGTGTCGGCCCTCAGCCACGGCGACGCCCGGGATCCGTCGGACGACCTCCACGATCGACGGGTCGAATGGCGCATCCGTGTAGAGGATGGCGTTCGAGGTCTGTGCCGCCTCATAGCCGTCACGCAGCGCCTGGTCGAGGACCGCCTGGCTGCCGGCGATCGTGCCGACGGCAACCACCCCGACCGTGATCGACGCCACGACCAGCGCCGTCCGCGTCCGCAGCGCGACGAGGTCGCGGCGCACTTTGCTCCAGCGAACGCTAGCCATGGCGCGCACCCGCCGTCGACTGCCGGTCACGTGCGCGCCTGGACAACGCGGCCGGGCCGACGGCCGGCCGCGGTCGGGAATCGGCCAGGTTGACGGGACTCGGGAGCTCCAGTGCGAAGCCGTCCGCGACCCGTCCGTCCACCATGTGCACGACGCGATGGGTCCGCATCGCCAGATCGGGGTCATGGGTGACCATGACGACCGTCTTGCCGGCCGCTGCGAGCCGGCCGAACAGCCTGAACACTGCATCAGCCGTGTGCGAGTCCAGGTTGCCGGTCGGCTCGTCCGCCACGAGGATCGCCGGATCGTTGGCGAGCGCCCGCGCGATCGCGACGCGTTGCTGCTGGCCGCCGGACGTCGAGAGCGGCAGCTTGTTCGCCTGGTCCGCCATATCCACGTCGGCCAGGAGAGCCATGGCGCGCTCGTGGCGCTCCTTCGCGGAGCCCCGACCGGCGAAATCCATCGGCAGCATCACGTTCTCGAGGACCGTGAGCGTCGGCAGGAGCTGGAAGAACTGGAACACGACGCCCACGGTCGTCCCCCGCCACCGGGCGGTGCGGCCCTCAGCGAGGCGCCCGATATCGGTGTCGGCGATCCACACCTCGCCGTCGGTCGGCCGGTCGATGGCCGTGATCATGTTGAGCAGCGTCGATTTGCCCGAGCCGGACTTGCCGACGATCGCGATGAACTCGCCGGCGGCAACCTGGAGCGAGACGTCGTCCAGCGCGCGAAATGTCCCCGCGTCCGTCACGTAGTCCTTGACAACGCCGCGCAGGTCGATGAGCACCCGCGGTCGGCCCGCGTCCATCTGGTCGCCGATTGCGGAGCGATCGAGACGGCGTCGGACGAGCGTCGGTCGCATGAAGCCGGTCATCGATCCGCTCTCACGGGGCCGGGCTCGGCCACGGTCGCGGCGCTGCAGGCCCGCGCCTGACGGCCACTCGCGGCTCGAGAACATCGGCGGGGCGGCGACACCTTCGCGGTGGGCGGGCATGGAGGGCCTCGGTGAACAGGCCGCCGTGACGGCGACGGCGAGCGGACTGGGGGTCGTCAATGTCGGGTGGCAGGCGCGAACGTGCGTCGGGCCGCCGCAACGTCTCCTGGCGCACGGATTCCCCGACGCCGCCGGGCACACGTGCCATCACGCGCGCTCCCCAAGAGGAACGCGATCGCCGCCGGGGTGAAAGCCCACGATAGCCCATCGCCGCCGGAATACCGGTTTGGGAGTCGGCGATCGGGCAGGCGGTGGTGACACCCGGCAACGGTTTCTGGCCTCCTGGCCGTGGTCCATTTCCGACGCAGTGCCCGACAGCGGGATCGCCCGCACGCGGCGACACTTGGTCGATGCACGCGTCCACGCCCGACCGCGACGGGCGCCCACACGATGTGTCGCCGGCGCCGATCGCGACCGCGGCCGCATGGCTGCCGCCAGTCCTGCTGGCCGGCCTCGCGGGACTGCAGCTGACCCTCGTCGGGACGGTTTCCCCCCAGGTCATCCCCGACCTGGGCGATCCGGGCCTGTACGCCCTGCTCGTGCTTGGCTGCCTCGGGGCGTCGGTGGTCGGGGCGGCTGCGGCCGGCACAGTGAGCCGGCGTCGACGTGGGGCGGTTGACCTGCTGACCATCGGCGGTGCCCTGCTCGCCGCCGGGTCGCTCATCTGCGGTCTTGCGCCGGCGATGTGGGTGATGGTCGTCGGCCGGCTGATCACGGGCTTCGGCGTCGGCCTCACACTGGCGGGCCTGCCGGGCTCGATGGCCGTCGGCCGAGGCGTGGCAGCAGGGCTGCCGCGCGGCGAGCCCGATCCGGCCTCGGCCGCGGACGGCGCGCCCGCCACCGGTGTGGCGCGGGCCTGGGGCAGCGCCGTCCCCGTCGCGGCATTCGGGATCGGATTCGCCGTCGCGCCCGTCATTGGGCTGGCACTTGCCGATGCCCTCGGATGGCGAGTCCCGTTGCTGCTCGCCGCCGCCGCTGCGTTGGTTGCGACCGCCCTTGAGCGGGGCACCGTGCGAGGCGGGCGCGAACGCGACCGCCACGGCGCGACGTCAAGGCCGCTCGCGGCCATGGACCTGGCCGGCATCGCGCTCGCAGCCGGGGGCATCTTCGTCGCCGTGGTCCTCGTGCCGCTCTCGCCGCTGATCCTGGGCGGCGGCCTCGGAGACGCCGGCAGTCCATGCCGTGACACTCGCGTGCGGGATCGGCGCCGGCGTCGCCGCCTCGCTGGCGTGGACCCGGGCCGAGACGCCGACGCGATCGGCACCGCGGGGCCTCGCGCCACCGCCGGCCGACCTCGTCCTTGCCGCGGGTCTCACACTGCTCGCCCTGTCGACGGCCGCCGCCGGCCCCGTCCCCACGCTCCTCGCGGAACTGGCGGCCGGCCTCGGCATCGGGCTTTCGCTGGCGTCGGGCGGGCTCGGGGGCTCCATGCGCGCCGCGGCGCGCCAGGGCGGCGGCCTCGTCGGCCTCCTTGTGGCCGGCGGCGCCTTCATCGCCGTCCTGCACGACCAGCTCGTCACGAACCTGCGAACGCTCGTGGAACTGGCAATGCCGTTCCTGCCACCCGCGATCCAGCCGCAGGCGCGCACCCTGGCCGAGGACGTGCTCGCCGAGATCGGTCGCAGCATCGATCCGGCGTCGCTCGCGCAACTCGGCGACAGCTTCGCGCGCGATCTGCTCGCACGCGCACCAGCCGACGTGCGGCCGTACGTCGAGCCCTTCCTCGCGTCGGTGGATACCGCGTTCGTGGCCGCGTCACAGTCGGCGCTCCGCGCGGCGTACGTCGGCGGTGCAGCGTTCGCGGCCGCTGCCGCCGCGCTCGCGGTCGCGTCGACACTGGCCGCGCGGCGGCGGCGGGACGACGTCGCTGACGATCCCTGGGGTACAACCTGAGACGTGACGGACAGGATCGATGTCGTCCTCGAAGTCGGCGCCAAGCGCACGTTCGCCACGGCAGTGGATTGGCCGGGCTGGTCGCGCTCCGGTCGCGACGGCGATGGAGCGCTCGCCGCGCTCGGCGACTACCGCGAGCGGTACGCCGACGTCCTCCGCCCGGCCCACATCCGACCACCCGCGGCCGGCGCGACCTTCGAGGTCGCAGCCCGCGTCGACGGGGGATCGGGCACCGACTTCGGCGTGCCATCGGTCCCGGCGCCGGGCGACGACGAACCTGTGGACGGCGATGCCCTCGACCGGCAGATCCGCTTCCTCACTGCGGCCTGGCGCGCGCTGGACCGCGCGATCGACGCGGCGCAGGGCGTGGAGCTCGCGAAGGGGCCGCGGGGCGGCGGCCGCGACCTGACGAAGATCGCGGGGCACGTCGTGGAATCGGAAGCTTCGTACATCGGCGCGCTCGGCGCGGGCGCTCCCAAGGCAGCGTCGGACCCGTTCGCCGCCCTCGAGCCGATCCACGCGGCCGCCGTCGAGGCCCTGCACGCGAAGGCGCGGGGCGAGCTGGCGGACGTCGGCGCGCGGGGCGGCCGGCGGTGGTCCGCGCGCTACTTCGTGCGACGAGCCGCATGGCACGTCCTCGACCATGCCTGGGAGATCGAGGACCGCTCCGACAGGGGTGATCGCGCGTCCTAACCAGGGCCGACGCCACCGACCGGATCCGTGGCGCCGCGCGTCGTATCGTGCGCGGCGTGGCGACCTTCGACGTCCTGATCGCGAACGGCACGGTTGTCGACGGCACCGGCAGCGGAGCCGTCCGGGCCGACGTCGGTGTGACGGCGGATCGCATCGAGGCGGTCGGCGACCTCCAGGGCGCCGTCGCCGCGCGGGTCGTCGACGCGTCGGGCTTCGTCGTCGCGCCCGGCTTCGTCGACACGCACACCCACACCGAAGGCGTGCTCCTCGAGGACCCGCGGCACGAGAACGGGCTCCGGCAGGGGATCACGACGGAGGTGATGGCGCTCGACGGCGTCTCGTACGCGCCCCTGTCGCGCGCGAACTACCGGCTCTACCGCCGCTACCTGGCCGGCCTGCTGGGCCACCCGCCAGAGGATCTCGAGACTTCGTCCGTCGCGGCGTTCCGGGCCGCCTTCCATCGGCGCGCCGGGGTCAACACGGCGTACCTCGTCCCGCACGGAGCCCTCCGGCTCGAGGCCGTTGGATTTCGCGATACACCGTTGTCTGGCGACGCGCTGGCGTCGGCCTCTCGCGCCCTGCGGCAGGGTCTCGACGATGGCGCGGTCGGTCTGTCGAGCGGCCTCAACTACTACCCCTGCGCGTGGTGCGACACCGACGAGCTTGTCGCGCTTGGCGCGCGTGGTGCGCGACGCCGGCTCGCGACACGTGATCGAGCTGCGGTATCGCGGTACCGGCCGCGCTCACGCCGACGGTGGCATCGAGGAGGCGATGGAGGTCGGCCGGCGAAGCGGCGCGGCGATGCACATCGCCCACTACCGCACGAACGCCGAGACAGCCGGCCAGACGGAACGCCTCGTGGCGCCCATCGACCGCGCCCGCGCGACGGTGTGGACGTGACGTTCGACATCTACCCCTATCCGACTGGCAGCTCCTTCCCGGTCTACCTGCCGGGCTGGGCGCAGGAGGGCGGGCCGGACGCGATCCTCGAGCGCCTGCGCGATCCGGACACGCGGACCCGGATCGTCGCGTACCTGGAGACGGAACTCGCGGCCAACGGCGGTCCCAGCCTGTCGGCGATCGTCCTGTCGTACGCCCCGGCGGATCCCGCGCTCGAGGGCGTCGGGCTCCCGGAGATCGCAGCTGCTCGCGGCGTCTCGCTCGGCGAGGCTCTCTGCGCGCTGCTCGTCGAGCACGACCTCTGCCTCGGCTACTGCGCCGCCATCCCGCAGGCGACGGGCCGCTGGCGGCAGGTCGGCCGGGACGCGATCGCGCTCCTGTCGCGACCGGACGCGATGGCCTGCTCGGACATCACGTCCCTCGGTTCCTTCTGCCACCCGCGGTCGTTCGGGGCCTACCCGCGCTTCCTCGGCCGACTCCGACGGGATGTCGGGGGCATCTCGCTCGAGACGATGATCAACCGGATGACCGACGCGCCCGCCCGCCGCTTCGGCCTTACCGGGCGCGGACGCATCGAGACCGGCTACGCGGCCGACCTCGTGGTCTTCGACGCCGATACGGTGATCGACACGGCGACGTATGACGACCCGCGCCAATACCCGGCCGGCATCCCGTGGGTCCTCGTCAACGGTGCCATCGCGATCGACAACGGCCGCGCCACGGGCGCGCTCGCCGGCGAAGCGGTGCCGTAACCGTTGTCATCGGGCTGTCACGAGTGGGCCCCAGAATCGGCGACATCCACAGAACACACGGATCAGCCGGATCCGGAAAGGACCACGTGACGATGTCCCGCATCGGCCAGCTCGTGGCCGGCGTGCTCCACCACTCGCCCGAGGCCGCGGCCGGCGAGGGCGGGGGCGGAGCCGCCGCCACCTCAACCTACCCAGCCAAGCCGTCGGAGGCCGACCTGCTCGCCAGGTTGACCCCGCTCCAGTACCACGTCACCCAGGAGGCGGGCACGGAGCGCCCGTTCAGCGGTCCCCTCTGGGACAACCATGCGGACGGCGCGTACCGCTGCGTCGTCTGCAATGCGCCGCTCTTCGATTCGGCCGAAAAGTTCGAATCGGGCACCGGCTGGCCGTCCTTCTGGGACGTCGTCGAGCAGGGACGGGTGGTGACCCACACCGACCGGGCCTGGGGCATGACGCGGACCGAGGTTCGCTGCGCGAACTGCGGGGCGCACCTGGGGCACGTGTTCGACGACGGACCGCGCCCGACCAGGCTGCGCTATTGCATCAACTCGGCCTCGCTGACGTTCGCACCTCGAGAGGACCCGCAGCGCTGATCGCACGCCGGCGTCGGACCATGAGCCACGCCGGCGTCATCACGAGCAGGGCGGGCAGGATCCCGAGGCCCGTGTAACTCACGAGGGCGACGATCACGCCCGACGCCATGCTGGCGAACGCGGCGGACGTCCAGATGATCGTGTCGGTCACGCCCTGCAGCCGCGTGCGCTCCGCGATGGCGAGGCCCGAGGCCAGCAGGTTGGACCCGGCGACGAAGCCCAGGTTCCAGCCGAATCCGAGCAGGAACAGCGCGGCGAGGAGCACGGGTCCGCCGTCCGGTGGCGCCGTGCCGGCCAGCAATCCGGCGGCTGCGAGCGTTGTCAGGCCGGCCAGGATGACGGGCTGACTGCCGAAGTGGTCGGTGAGCCGGCCGGACACCGGCGCGAGCGCGTACATCCCGAACGTATGCGCGCTGAGCACGAACCCGACGGCCGCCAGGCCGCCGCCGTGCTCGGTGATGTGCAACGGCGTCATGGTCATGACGATCGTCATCGACATCTGGCCGACCACGAGGACGACGAGCGCGGCGAGCACGACGGGCCGGGCGAGAAGGTCGCGGACCGGTTCGGCAACGGCATCCGGTCCCTCGCGCGCCGCCTCCGCCGGGCTCTCGGCCGCAAGCGCGTAGGGGTCGGGCCGCAGGAGCGCGAAGCACATCGCCGCCGCCAGGCCGACGAAGACCGCCGGGATCAGGTACGCGCCGGCGACGACCGGCAGGCCCTGCGAACTGGCGAAGTCGCCCGCCGGAGCGATCAGGTTCGGCCCGATGACCGCCCCGATGGTCGCGCCCCAGACGACGGTCGCGATTGCCGACCCGCGCCTCGCAACCGGGAACATGTCGGCCGCCGCGTAGCGCGACAGCTGGTTCGACGACGACCCGAAGCCGATCAGGATCGTGCCCATGAGCAGCACCGGCAGCGAGTGCACGGCCATCGCCGCGACGGCGACAAGCGCGCCGGTCACGCCCAGCAGGTAGCCGAGGGCCAGGCCCGCGCGGCGACCGCGTCGCACCATCACGGCCGACAGCAGGTATGACCCTGCCGCCGATCCGAGGACCACGGTCGCGCCGGGAACGCCGCTGAGCGCGGTAGAGCCCGACAACTCGGCTGCGGCGATCGTTCCCACGGCGACCGCAGCGATGTTGCCGGTGCTTCCGAGCCCGACGGTGCCGACCAGCGTCCACAGCAGCCGGCCCCGCGTCCGATCGGCCTCCCTGATGCCCTCCACGGAGGCGATCATAGACGCGGCATCCCCAACTTCCCCGGGGAAGGGATGCATGCACTGAGGGGCCCGTGCGACTCATCGAAGGCGTCCATCTCGTCGGCGGCGGCGATCTCGGGTTCGGGTTGTCGCACCGGGCGGACGCCCATCTGTACGCGCTCGTGTCGGACGGTGAGGTGGCCCTCATCGACGTGGGCACGGGCCTGGACACCGCCGCCGTCCTGCGCCAGCTCCACGACGACGGCCTCGACCTTGCCTCGATCTCGCGCGTCTTCCTGACGCACTACCACCCCGACCACGCGGGCGGCGCCGCTGCCTGGCGCCGGCTGACCGGCGGCGCGGCGATTCACGCCGGACGAGACGGCGTCGCGGCGATCGAAGCTGGCGACGAGAACACCTGCGGGCTGACCGCCGGCAAGGTGGCCGGCCTCTACCCGCCCGAATGGCGCCTCGAGCCGTGCCCCGTCGACGTCGCTCTCGACGACGGCTGGACGGCATCGGTCGGGCGCCTGCGGATCCAGGCGGTCGCGACGCCCGGCCACTGCCGGGGCCATGTCTCGTTCCTCGTCACGGGCACGCCCGTCTCGGTCCTGTTCAGCGGCGATGCGGTCTTCTGGGGCGGCGCAGTCGTGCTCCAGAACGTGCCCGACGTGTCGATCCCCGAGTCGGCCAATTCGCTCGAGCGCCTGGCTCGCCTGGAGTTCGAAGGGCTGCTGCCCGGCCACCTCACGATCTCCCTCGCGAATGGCCGGCGCCATGTCGAGGCCGCCGTCGACTACTTCCGTCGCCTTCGACTGCCGCCGCCGCTGGTGCCGTGAGGGCTTGACGATCCCCCCGCGCGCGCTGTATCGTCGCACGATATAGCGCTGAGCGATATAGAGGGGAAACACCGGATGGCTCACGTGCGGTTGGGTAGGGTGCACAAGGCCCTGGCCCTGGCGGCGATCGGGATCGTGGTGGCGGGCGTTCCGGTTGTCGCCGGTGAGGCCGACTCGCATGTCGTGAAGGGCTCGTTCCACACCTTCGCGGCGGGTGTCGGGCAGGGTCTGAAGATCAGCGGCGACGCGGTGCTCGTTCGGACGCCGGGCGGTCGGACGCTCGCAATCGTGATCGCCTTCGGCTTGGCGCCGAACACGACCTACGGCTCGCACGTCCACAAGGCGAAATGTGCCGCCGGCGATGCCGACGGGCACTATCAGTTCACACCCGGTGGGTCAGCCGACAGCGTGAACGAGATCTGGCCCGGGTTTACGACGAATCCATGGGGGATGGGCGTCGGGTTTGCGCAGAACGGCGGCGTCGCCGGACCGGATGCCGTTTCGGTCGTGATCCACGCGCCCGGCGGGGCGAAGATCGCCTGCGCCGACCTCGCCTGATCGATCGCGGCTCAGCGCCAGGCGACCGAAACCACCTCCATCGGCTCCGACAGCCCTTTCAACTCGACCGTCCGCGCGTCCGACAGATTGAAGGGCGTCCCCTTTGCCGTCTCCGCGCTGGCCAGGATCTCCCCGCCGTTCGCGACGCTGGCGATCCGCGCGGCCTCGTTGACGCCCTTGCCGTGGTAGTTGTGGCCGACCTGCTGGGCCTGCGCGAAATGGATGCCGATCCGCACTTTCGGGGCGAAGCCGGCGTCCCGCCGGTGGGCCTCGAGGGTCTGCTGGATCGCCACCGCACAGCCGATGGCGTCGGTCTGCGAGTCGAAGCCGACGAAGAAGCCGTCGCCCGTCGACACCACCTCCTGGCCGTGGTGCTGACCGAACAGCCCGCGCAATGTCTCGTTATGCCAGCCCAGCAGCGTCTCCCACGCCTCGTCACCGAGCACCTCGGCGAGCTGCGTTGAACCCACGATGTCGGTGAACAGGAAGGTCTTCTGCACGCGGCGTGAGCCGCCGTCGGGCCTGGGCTGCTGGATCGGCAGCACCTCGCCGATCTCCTCGAGCATGATGGCGCGCGTCGGGCAGGCGATTGCGGCGGCCCGCAGCACCTCCTCGTCGATCGTGTCGGGATCGACCACCGCGGCCTTGGCGAAGTCGCCCTTGAGCCAGTCAAAGGCGGTGGGTGCAAGCGTGATGCAGTTGCCGGCGCCGATGCACCGCGGCCGGTCGACGCGGACGTGGATCGTCACCCGATCACACCGCCCCGGAGAGCGCCATGACCGTCGCCTCCGCGCGTGACGTCGCGCCGATGGCGGCGTACATCGTGGCGAGCTGCTGGGCGACGCCCTCCGGCGTGTCGCCCAGCTCTGCGGCGATCTCCACGTTCGTGAGTCCTTCGATGAGCAGGCCGAGCAGCGCGCTGCTGCCGTGCATCCAGCGTCGATGGGCCCATCGCCGCAGCCGGCCCGGCCGACGGTTCGAACGGACCCGCAAGACGCGCAAGCTCGCGGCCGTAGGGACCGCGGAACCACAGCGCACGGACGTCGCTGTCGAGTGTCCGCTGCCCGATCAGGGCCTGCAGCAGCTGCAGCTCGTCCCGCACCGCCGTCGCCTCCGCCTCGCTCCCTTCGGCCAGCAGGACGCGAGCGGCGAGCAGGAGCGTCTCGAGGTGCGGGTCCTCCCGCATCGCCTCGGCGCGTGCGGCGAGCGCGGAACGTGCCAGCGCCAGGGCGTTGTCGCGTTCACCGCGCTCAAGGGCGATCGCGGCAAGCACGACCTGTGCCTGGAGCGGCCACGGTGGCCGGCCCGGCAGTCCTTCAACGAGCCGCAGCACCTCCGTCGCCTGGGCCTCCGCGTCGGCTCGCAGCGCAGTCGCGGTGGCATCGTCCTGTGCGGCGTCGGCCGAACGAAGGCCCGCGATCGCAGCCAGGGCCAGGATCTCCGTGCGCGCCGCGCGGCGATCCTGGCCGGCGGTCGCGTCGAGGGCCGCCTGGAAGTGGCGGCGCATCGCGGCGGTGTCGCCCGAGGCCTCCGCGAGCAGCCCGCGGGTGACTTCGATCTGTCGCGCACGCGTCGGCGTGGGGGAGGCCGCCGCGACCGACGCCGCCCGCTCGACCCAGACGGCAGCCTCGTGCACGTCGCCGATGTCGAGATATGCGGCGGCCGTGCCGTCGGCTGCCAGGAACTCCACGGATCGGTCGCCCAGGGCGCGGGCACGGGTGTACACCTCACGGCCCCGCTCGATGGCAAGGTCGGGGATGACCTTGGCGCGTGCGAACACGTGGACTCCGTAGAGCATCTGGAGCTTCGGCGGCATCGCGTTCGCTCTCCACGCTGAGCGACTGGAGCCGCGTCGCAAGGCGACGGATCTCCTCGATGCGCCGGGCCGGGCTCGCCCCGACGTGCACGTCGGGCGCCCAGTTGCCGTAGGCCATGGCGATGATCGTCGACATCGCGCCCCGCCGGTCACCGAGCGCCTCGTAGAGTTCGAGCGCCTGCTGGAACTTGCCGAGCGCGCGCACCGCGTCGGGATAGATCGGCAGGCCCTGGATGACCTCATCGAGACTCCCGCCGCTCGCGACGTGACGCAGGATCTCGATGTGTTCGCCGGCCCTGAACCGGTCGATGAACCAGGCGCGGACACGAGCCGTGATGATGACGCCGAGCTCGCGGGTTGCCCCGGCAAGCGACTGGCGGTCGTTCAGGCGCTCCGCCAGCGCGCGGGCCGCCTCATAGGCGGCTTCGGCCCCGTCGAGGTCTGACTCGAGCGGCGTCGGGGCATAGCCCTCGCCGATCGGTGAGCGCAGCAACGCCTGGCCGAGCTCCAGGCACGCGGCGAGCTCCACGCGTTCGTCGCCGCGCTCCTGCGCCGACGCTCGCACCTTGCGCGCAAGGTCGGCCGCGAGATCGTGCTGATCGTCGCTCCGAAGCGCGGCCGCGCGCCTGAGCATCACGTCGCCGGTCAATGCCGGATCGCGCGAGGCGTCGGCCAGGGCCGCCAGTTCGGTCAGGCCCTCGAGGCGGTCGTCGACGCGCCGCAGCATGTCGTAGGCGTCGTCGCGGATCTGCAGCAGCGCGACGCGCGAGCTGCATCGCCGACACCAGGCCGAGCGCCTCCTCGATCAGGCGCAGCGCCTCCTCGGGCGCGTTCATCGTCAGCGCCGCACGCGACGCTTCGATCGCATACCGGGCCGCGCGCTCTTCGTCGCCTGCCGCCAGGGCGTGTCGAGCGACAGCGGCATACACGTTCGGGTCGACGTGATCGCCTGTGGTCAACAGGTCGACGATCGCGGCGTGGATCGCACGCCTGCGGCTCGGGGACAGCCAGCTCGCCGCGAATTCGTGGACCTGTTCGTGGCTGAATGTGTAGTCGCGCCCCTGATCGGGACGACGCGTCCCCCAGCAGGCCGGCGTCAACCGCGGGCGTGAGGAGCTCCGCGACGGCGGCCGTCGTACAGTCGGACTGGCCCAGCTGCGCACGGATCGCGCAGACGTCGGCCGCCCGGAAGCTGCGTCCGAGGATCGCCGCGTCGGCGAGGACGTCCTTCGTGTCTTCGCGCAGGTGCGCCGCTCGTCGCTGGACGAGCGTCCTGACGCTGGACGGCACGAGGCGGCCGGCCTTCGGCGCGAGCGTCCACGACCCGTCGACGAGCTGGAGCAGTCCCGCTTCGCGGTACGTGCGCGCAAGCTCCTCGATGACGAACGGGACACCCTCGGCCTGGGCCTGGATCGCGGTCACCGTCGACGGCGCGACGGGCCCGTCGAGTGTCAGGCGGAGGAGCTCGGCCGTGTCGCCCTGCCGGAACCGTCCGACCCGGATGCGGCGGACGATGCCCATCCGATCCAGGTCGGCGAGGAGCGTCAGCAGCTCAGGGGCGTTTGCCGCTTCCTCGGGCCGCGAGGCGATCGCGAAGAAGACCGGCAGCGCGGGCTGCGTCCGGATGACGTAGCGCAGGAGACGAACGCTGTCCTGGTCGGCCCACTGGAGATCGTCGAGGAGCAGCGCCAACGGCCGATCCTGGGCCGCTGCCCGGATCCCCATCGTCGCCTGATCGATGACACGGAGGAGCCGGTCATCGGCGTTGAGCGTCGTAAAGCCCGGGTCGTCCATGCCCGACAGGAGGTCGTAGGCGCGGTCGAGCGCTGTGACGACGCGATCGCTGGCGCCCACGCGGAACGACTCCGCCGAAAGGAGGCCGCGCGCGAGCATGAACGGGCCGCGGATCTCCTCGTCGGCCGACACTGATGCGGTGATGAATTCGTGGGCCACCGCGAGGTCGGCGGCCGCAAGGAGGAGCCGGCTCTTGCCGATGCCGGGCTCGCCCTCGAAGCTCACGCCGGAGATGCCGTCGCGCGCCGCCTCGACCGCCTCCTCGACGGCGCCCAGCTCCACGGCGCGGCCGACGACCGCTTTCGTTCCGCGTCGAACACGAATTCCGCTTCGGCTCGTCGGAGCCGACTGCGACAACGTCATGATCCCCCGCCACCCCATCCGGCCGGTCCGCTCCACGTGTCCCGCTGCGGATGATAGGTCCGGGGCCGCCGAACGCTCGTTTTCGCGGATGGCCCCGCTGACCGTGTGCGCTCGTCGCGGCTTCGGGCCTCCGCCGGCCTCGGGCCTCCGCCGCGCCTGCCGCCGCCGCTGCCGCCTGCCGCCTGCCGCCGCCTGCCGCCTGCCGTTCCTCGCAGAGGAGCGGATCTGGCCGCTTGCCCGCCCGCGACCGCGCGCCGTTCCTCGCAGAGGAGCGCTTCAGGTCTGAGCCCCGATTCTGGGCCCCAACAGCAGGCCAACCAGGGCCAAGCAGGCCTGTCGACCGCTCGTTCGCGACGGAATCGTTCCTCGGCAAGAAATGGCAGGCGAGTTGCGATGCCCGTTGCCCCGGAATTGTTCCTGGGCAAGGAATGCCGGCTGTCGCGAGACTCAACTCGTCAATCGCTGCCCCGCTGGCGGGTAGTCACAAGGGAATGCCGAGGAACACCTTCGGCTCCAGACGCGCCCGATCCTCGACTGATCCATCAAGGACGTAGATCCGTGGATCCCGCGCGAATCCATGAACGCGGTAGAGCGAATACGACGGCGCATTCCGTTTCGATGTCTCTATTTCCCATCTGGTGATGTAGAACGGCGTCCGTGGGCCGAGGTTCGTCGTCTTGACCTCGATGAGCCGCGGTCGGCCGTCTGGCCAGAAGCTCCGTACGTCGTACCCGGCCGCGTCCCCTTCATCGTGCGACACCCAGCTCACGCGGTCGCTGAGGTCCGGTCTCTGAAGGCGTTGCAAACGTTCGCGTTCCAGGTCGATCACCCATTCCTCACCCGCGGCACCGAGTTCCCTCGTCTGGAAGTCGTGGAGGGCTGACACGGTTCCGCCGGTGAGCCGCACCGAGGTTTCACGAGGGCCCGGTCGCGAACGCGGTGGATCGACCAGCACGTCGTCGGTAGCGAGCCTCGAACTCTGGGGCGCGACGAGCGGCGACCGCGCGTAGGCCGCAAGCGCTTCTGTCAGCCGTCGTCCCGGGCCGATCGCGTCGAGAACCGACCGACGCAACGAATACTGGTAATGAGGGAGCGGCTTGTATCCATCGATCCATTGAATCCCGACTTCATCCAACACCGCGCTGATGTTCTGGAATTTGCGCTCGATCGATCCAGCGCTTCGCGCCGGAAGCAGAGCGTGAACACGGCTGACGACCTCGGCCTTCGTGTACGGCTCTCCCCGTACCTGCGCCTGAAGCATGGAGGCGTACGCAGCGACGGCCGTCTCGATCTCAAAGTCGACCCAGGGTTCGCCCGTCGCTGCACTAGCAGTGCGTTCCGTCAGATCCCTCTCATCGTGAGTGCGTTTGGGCCAGGCTACTCAATCCTTGACGTCCCCGTCCGCCATGCATTCGAATTGCGTGCCCATGACGCCTGAACTTCTGCGGATCGTCGAACGGAGGCTCGAGCGGACCGGCGCTCGCGAGCAGCCGTGGTCGAGCCTCGTGCTCGCCGCGTGCGAGGGGCAGCCGGCGCTTGACGCCGTCCTGGCCGGTGAGACTCGCGCGGATACGACGATCTGGGACACGGCCCTCGCCGAACCGGCCGAGCGGCCCGGCGCGTACATCACCTCGATCGTCGTCGAGGGCTTTCGGGGCGTCGGGCCCAGGCGCACCCTCGAGGTCAACCCGGGTCCGGGACTGACGCTCGTCATCGGGCGCAATGGATCCGGCAAGTCGAGCTTTGCAGAGGCGGCCGAGATCCTCCTTACCGGCACGAACTCGCGCTGGGCGCACCGGTCGAAGATCTGGCAGGAGGGTTGGCGCAACCTTCACCACCCCGAGCGGACAACCGTCGCGGCGGCCTTCGCCATCGACGGAGTAAAGGGCGAGACAGTGGTGACTCGCCAATGGGCCGACGGCGCGGCACTCGGTGACTCGAAGGTCGCCGCGCGGCGCGCGAATGACAAGACAACAGTGTCACTCGAATCTCTCGGCTGGACGTCCGCAGTCGAGGCGTTCCGGCCGTTCCTCTCGTACAACGAGCTCGGTGCCACGTTCGACGAAGGGCCGACCGAGTTCCACGATCGGCTTTCGCGGATCCTCGGTCTCGGCGATATCGAGGACGCGCTGGCACTGCTGAAGCGCGCCCGACTCCGGTTCCAGGCCGTCGTCGACGACCCGAAGAGTGGGCTCCGCAACCTCCTCGCGCAGCTCGAGGACCTTGACGATCCCCGCGCCACCACCGCGTTCCGTGCCCTCAAGGGTCGGACCTGGGATCTCGATCTCGCCGAGCGAGCGCTCGCAGCGCCAGGCACGACCGCGGAAGCCGCGACGAGCGACGAGCTCAACGTCCTGCGCTATCTCGCCAACGTCCAGCCGCCGAACCCCGACGAGGTCCGGCGGCTCGCCGGCGAGCTGGAGGGCCTGGCCGAGCGCGAGGCAGCAGTCGCCGGCACGCCCGCCGGCGAGGCCCGAGATACGGTCGAGCTGCTGCGGCTCGCCGTGCGTCACTTCGACGCCCACGGCGAAGGCGACTGCCCCGTCTGCGGCAAGCGCCTCGCGCTGCTGCCCTCGTGGCGCGTCCGAACGGAGGACCGGATCCGCGACCTGACCAGCAGGGCAGCGGAGGCTGAAGCCGTCGACCAGGGACGCGCGGAGCATCCGCCAGCGCGTCGCCGCGATCCTCGTCGGCCCCCCGTCCGCAGCTCGGATCCGCCGCGCAGCGGGTCGGCCTCGACGACGCCGACCTCTCGACGGCCTGGCGCCGGTTCGCGAATGCGCCCGACGACCCGACCGCCCTGTCCGACCATCTCTTCGACGCGATCGAACCCCTTGCCCTGGCGGCTGAGCAGTTCAGGATCCGCGCCCGGAACGAGCTTGAACGACGGGAATCGCTCTGGGCACCCGTCGCGCGCCAGCTGACCAACTGGCTCGAAGGCGCCCGCGCCGCCCTGCCTGCCGCCGAGCGGGTCCGTGAGCTCAAACAGGCGGAGGCCTGGCTGAAGGAGACCAGCGGAGAGATCCGGGCCGAACGCTTCGAGCCGATCGCGAACGAGGCGATCGCCCTCTGGACGCTCCTCCGCCAGCAGAGCAGCGTCGAGCTGGAGCGGGTGATGCTGGCCGGCGCCGGTTCGGCGCGACGAGTGGAGCTCGACGTCCGGATCGACGGCGTCGAGAGCGCGGCACTCGGGGTGATGAGCCAGGGCGAGCTCCACGCGATGGCCCTGAGCCTTTTCCTGCCGCGGGCGACGCTGCCCGAGAGCCCGTTTCGGTTCCTCGTCATCGACGACCCGGTCCAGTCCATGGATCCCAGCCGGGTCGACGGGCTTGCCCGCGTCCTCGACGAGGTGGCGAAGACGCGGCAGGTGGTCGTGTTCACCCACGACGACCGACTGCCGGAATCGACCCGACGCCTCGGCATCGACGCTCGAGTCATCGAGGTGAGCCGTCGCGAGAACTCCGAGGTGGACCTGATCACGAGCGTCGATCCGATCCAGCGCAACCTCGACGACGCCGAGGCGATCGCGGCGGATCGCGACGTTCCCGCCGAGCTCGCCCGGCAGGTCGTGCCCGGCTACTGTCGGGCGGCCATCGAAGCCGCGGCGATCGAGATCGTCCGGCGACGGCGCATCAGCCGCGGCGAGACCCACGCCTCCGTCGAGAAGCTGCTCGAGCAGAACGGGCAGCTGAGGCCGTTGCTCGCGCTTGCCCTGTTCGACAACGCCGGCAAGGGCGGCGAGGTCGCGACCAAGGTCGCGGGATGGGGGATGTGGGCATCCGAGGTGCTCGGCACGGCCAACCAGGGCGCACACACAGGCGCAGGCATCACGCCGCTCGACGAGCTCGTGAAGAGCACGCGGAAGTTCTGCGCGAAGCTGCGTGAGACGGCGAGAGTGAGCCGGACGCCGGCCCGCAGCGGCACCGACCTGACGGCGAAGCAGCTGCTCTCGTACGCCTACTCGGTGCTCGAGGATCCGCCGGCGGTCCTGGTGGGACGGTGGCCACGGGCCGTCGCCCTCCTCGCCCGCCAGGCGCTCGAAACGAGTCTCGCCGAGCTCTGGGCGAAGCGGGACGCGAAGGTCGGGTGGGCGACGGAACGCTCCCAGCTGCTCTGCCTGCCCGGCGTTCTCGGGGATCGCCGGCGATCGGCCGACACCACGCTCGCCTGGAACTCCCTGAGCGCGGCGTGCCACCAGCACCCCTACGATCTGCCCCCGACGGCGTCCGAGCTCGCCGCGTGGGTCGACATCGTCGACGACCTTCGTCGGGCAGTCGACGCGATCCCGGCGCGACGATGACCGTCGACCTTCGTCGCCGGGGCTGGCTGACGGCGGCCCTGTCAGCCATCATTCCCGCGATGCCGAGCTGTCAGCACCTCGATCGCCTCTGGGCCGCCTCGCCCGCGCCGTCCTCGCCGGGCTGCGAGAAATGCCTGGCCGAAGGAACGACGTGGGTCCACCTGCGCCGCTGCCAGACATGTGGACACGTGGGCTGCTGCAACCAGAGCGAGGGCAAGCACGCCACCGCGCATTTCCACGACGAGCCGACATCCCGTCGCGCGCTCGATTGAGCGGCGCGAAGAGTGGCTGTGGTGCTACGTCGATGCGGTGGAGTACGACCCGGCCGAGGACTGGGATCGCGAGGGGGCCGACCTCAGCTGACTCGGGCTCAGTACGTTTCGACCCGAGCCGGCGTCAGCGCGAAGTCCTTGACGTTCCGGGTAAGGACCGCAGCGTCGAGGTGGTACGCCGCGGCGGCGATGAGTGCGTCGGCGAGGTTCAGCGTGCTGCCCGTCGGCACGCGCCTCACGGCGCCAGCGTCCGGCGCTCAAGGCCGCGTCAGGCCCAGGCTGGACGAACTCGAGTGGCCGAACGCAGGGTCGCCAGATCGCGGAGGCCATCTGGCCGCACGCCGGAGGCAACCTCGCAGAGCGCGATCTCGTTGATGAGCGGCGTGATCGGAGCTTTCGAAGAGTCCATCGAGCTTGGCAGTCGCGGCGGCATTATCGCGCAGGACATCGATGAGAAACGAAGAATCGAGGACGACTCTCATCGTGACGCTTTGCCCACTCCGTGCCCGGAACCACATGCGTTACCTCGCGCCGCCGCTCCCGGACCCATTCGACGACCTGTTCCGATGTCGCGAACTCCGGGATACTCCTCGGCCGTCATGATTCCTCGCACCGCCTCGAACGCGCGACGCAGCTTCTCGCGCTTGACCTTGGTCCGGATGGCGTCCTCGACGAAGGCACTCCGGCCGCGTGGACCGGCGAGGTCGTCAACTTCCGCGATCAGGTCGGGTGGGAGGGACAGGTTCGTCGCTGTGCGCATGGCCATGCGCACAGTATTGCGCATACCCGGGCGGGTGGTCAAGCAGCGATCGTGACGCTGACCGGCCGAGCCCCGTTGTTCCGATAGCCCAGGGTGTTCCATACCTGGGCGAGCGGCTGACGCTCGCCGGCGGCGTCGGTCGCCACTGCGAGCAGGGTCGCCTCGCCGGCCACGCCGGGCAGCCAGTCTGCCGACCACGGCCGCCAGGCCGTCGGACCCGCGGCGGGCCCCAGGTTCGCGTCGGACCAGGTTGCGCCACCGTCGGTGCTCACCTCGACCCGCTGCACCGGACCCGCGCCCGACCATGCGAATCCGCGGATCGCGATCGGTCCCATCGGGATCGTCGCTCCGTCCACGGGCGACGCGATGACGGCGCGCGGCGCGATCGGCCCGAGCGGCCGGTCGTCGACCACGTAGCGATCGACCTGGAAGAAGCCTCGGAACGGCTCCGTCACGGCGGTGATCCGAGCCAGCCATTTGACGGATGCCATCCCATACCGCCCGGGCACGAGCAGTCGGATCGGCGCACCATGGTTCGACGTCAACGGCTCGCCGTTCATGGCGACCGCCAGGAAGGCCGAGGCTAGATCGGCGACGGGCAACGATCGTTCGAACCCGATCGTCCGCCCGATGGCACCGACGAGCCCGCTGTCGGCGCCCTGGAAGACGAGGTCGACGGCGTCGGGCCGGGGTTCGGCTTCCGCGAGGAGGTCGGTCAAGGGCAGCACGGTCCACTCGGCCGTGCCCACGGCGCCGAGCCCCCACTGCTCGCCGGGCGCGGGCGGATCCAGGAACCGGCGGCCGTTCCCGGCGCACTCGAGCGTCACCGTGAGCGGTTCGCGTGGCCCGTTGGACCAGATCGTTCGACTTCGACCGCCAGCGGCCGGCGCACGGCCCCGTCAACGCGCAGCACCCCATCGTGGGCCGGCACGGCGAAGTGGTTCCTGACGTAGTGCCGGCCGGCCGGCGTCAACGACCCGACAACGCGCTCGAGCCGGGTCTCGGCGTTGTACGGGCTCTCGCCGAGAACGAGAAGATCCGCGGCGGAACGTGCGCTCATCGGCGCATGATCGCACTCGCCGGGGCCGAGATAGGAGCATCAGAGCGATGACGATTCCGCGCGACCTTGCGTTCAGCGAGTCCGAGTACGCACGCCGGCTCGCCGCTGTCAGGCACGGCATGGCCGGCCGCCGACTCGACGCCCTGGTGATCTTCACGCCGGGGTCGATCAATTACCTGTCCGGGCTCGACGACAACAGCCTCGCCGATCCGACCGCGCTCATCGTGCCCGCGGACCGTGACCCGATCCTGGTCCTGTTCTGGTTCGAGGAGGGCCGTGCCGCGAACTCCTCGTGGCTGACGGACGTCCGCCTGTACCGCGTTCCCAACGACCCGGTTCCGGGCGCCGGGTTCGTCCCCGCGGTCGTCGAGGCACTCCGTTCGGCGGGGTTGGCAGGCAGCCGCATCGCACTCGAAACGGGTCCCGGCGGCATCTCGCCGGCCGATCACGCGACCCTCATCGAAGCGTTCCAGGACGCCACCGTCGATGATTCATGGCCGATCGTCGAGGTCGTCCGACGCGTGAAATCCGACGCGGAGATCGCGTACATCCGTCGCGCGGCAGCGATCACGGACGCAGGCGTCGAGGCGGGCGTCCGCGCGCTCGCGGTCGGCGCGCGCGATACCGATGTTGGCGCGGCGATCCTCGAAGCGATGACACGCCTCGGCAGCGAGCCACCGTGCCAGGGCCCGATCGTCGCCGCCGGGTTCCGGGCGGGCGCGCCGCACAGCTCCATCGCGCGTGCCGAGATCCGGGCCGGCGACACCGTCTTTCTCGAATTCACCGCCCAGTGGCGCCGCTACTGCGCCCCCGTGATGAGGACAGCAATCCTCGGCGGGCTCAACGCTGAACAGGCCCGGGCGGCCGAGGCCGGTGGAGATGCGCTCCAGGCGGTGATCGAAACTGCGCGGCCCGGGATCGCCGCGAGCGAGGTCGCACGCATCGCCGGCTCGATCATGGCACCGGCCGTCGCGTCGGGCCTGCGGTTTCACGGCAACTTCGGCTACACGGTCGGGCTCGGCTATCCGCCGACATGGACGGAGCGCCTCGGCTTCCAGCTGCGAGCCGATAACGACGCCCCGCTCGAGGCCGGCATGACCTTCCACCTGCCCGTGTCGCTGCGGAAATACGGCGAGTGGGGCATCTGCCAGAGCGAGACATTGCTGATCACCCAAATGGGCGCCGAACCTGACGCGGTCGACGCCTCGCCTCCACGTGATCGATGCCGCCTGATCCAGGTCGCCACGAAGCGCTACATCACTGCGAAGATCTCGGCGACCTCAACGCTGGCTCCGCCGGAGCACCGGGCAGCCCTTCGCGAGGTCGACCGCCTTGTCGACGAGTCGGCCTTGATGATCGAGTAGCCGCTCGACGGGTTGGTGCCGCCGTCGGACACGGAGCCATTGGCTGCGATCGTCCGGACCTGCGATGTCGGATTCCCGCCGTCCACGAGCGCTCCGCCGAGCGTCCCGAACCAGTCGGTCCAGGCCTTCATGACCTTCGCCTGGTCATCCGGGGTCTCGGCATGCTGCCGCCGTGGTAGACGAGCAGGTAGTTGGCCATCGGTCGATCTCCCCAAACCAGTGCCGACTTCGGGGTGTCGGCTCGCCCCGGATGACGCATTGTCTTCCACCTTGACGACGAACAGGCCATAACCAAATCGACACCCTCGAGGCCGCGTCGGGGCCGATGTTTCCGGACCGACTGCAAGATCCGGCCTGCATACTTCCCGTCCTTCGCAATGGAGGCGGAATCCATGAGAGCGACTCGTATGACGGCGCCGGTCATCCTGGGCGCGGCGTTGATCCTGGCGGGCTGCGGCTCATCGCCCTCGGCTCCGCCGTCCGCGGCCGGATCGACGACGCCCACGATCCCGTCCGCGATCCCTTCAATCGGCCTGCCGTCCACACCGGGGGCGTCGGACGCCGCCGGCTCGGGGGCGCCCGGAGAGAGCGATGCCGCCGGCACTGACGCTGCCGGATCAGCCTCGCCTGAGGTCGTGCAGCGTGACCTGCCTCCGATCGTCGACGGAGCGTGGACCAATGGGACGGTGCACATCGACGTGACCGGAGGTCGGACGGAATCCTTCGACCTTCCGGGCGGGGCCATCGCAGCCGGCGGAGCGTCGATCCTCACGTTCGGCGACGCGTCCGGCGAACACACCGTTCAGGCGACGATCTCGGGCACGGATCCATCCGGGTTCACCCTCGTGACGCCCGATCTGCTCGCCGCCGGAATGTGGGGCGGGGACTGCCAGCTGAAGGTCACGCGCAACGAGGCCGCGGGGATCGCCGGTGAGTTCAGCTGCCCCACGATCACCGGCGGCAATCCGAAGGCGACCGAAACCGTTCCGGTGAGCATCAGCGGAAAGTTCTCGGCAACCCACTGAGCGCGCCGATCGGCCGACTTGACTGCGCGCCTCGAACAGGCGGCCCCCACGCGCGCCGGCTGAGGCCGTAGGATCGGCTCGATGTCCGATGCTTCACGGCGAGGTTCGAGATGACCGAGATCATGGAAGAGCTCGAGGGCGGACTGCCGCGGGTCGGGCATCGCGCGGAGGACGGGCCGCCTGATGCCGTGGTGCTGGGGGAGGGCGACTACCGGTACCGCGTCACCGGCGAGAACTGGGGCCGCCTGCCCGAGGGCTGGGGCTACCGCGAGGCGGCGGCCGTCGCGGTCGATCAGCACGACCGCGTCTATGTCTTCAACCGCGGGACCAAGCCGCTGATCGTCTTCGACACGGACGGCAACATCCTCGACACGTGGGAATGGGACCAGGCCGATGGGTTCAGCAATCCCCACGGCATCACCGTCGCCCCGGACGGAACGCTCTGGTGCGTCGACAACGGCAACAGCACCGTCAAGCACCTCACCGCCGACGGCACGCTCCTGCAGACCCTCGGCGTGGCCGACAACCCGACGCCGCGCTTCAGCAATCGGCCCTTCAGCGTGCCGTGCCATGTCGGGATCGACGCCCGAACCGGCGAGTTCTACGTCGCCGACGGGTATTCGAATGCTGCCGTCCACAAGTTCTCGCCGGAGGGCCGCCATCTCTTCACGTGGGGCGAATCGGGGACCGACGAGGGCCAGTTCAACATCGTCCACAACGTCAAGGTCGACCGCGAGGGGTGGGTGTACGTGGCCGACCGGGAGAACCACCGCATCCAGGTCTTCTCGCCCGACGGGAAGTTCGAGACGCAGTGGGTCAACCTCGCGCGCTCGGCTTGCCTCGACATCGACACGAGCGGCGAGCGCGACATCGTCTACGTCGGCGAGTACTTCTCCGGCATTTCGAGCAATGACATCGCCACGAACATCGGCCCGCGGGTCACGGTCCTGGATACCAGCGGCAAGCGGCTGGCACGCGTCGGCACGGAGCCGTATGGCGCCCAGGTCGGACGGTTCTACTCGCCGCACGGGATCGCCGTCGACTCCCACGGCAACGTCTACGTCGCGGAGGTGTCCCACAGCGACTACGGGTCGCACTGGGGCGTCAAGCAGGAGCTGCGCTCGATGCAGAAGCTGGAGCGACTGCAATCGAGTTGACCCACTGTTGACAGGACGCACCGGTCGGTTGACTGCCCGCCGATCGTTCAGCACCATTCGCTCGCCGCGAACTTCGGGGGAGATCGCCACGCCGCCCTGCGTGGATGGTGGAGACGACGGCAACGTCCGTGCCCGCCATCTCGAGGTTCTCTGTGCCCGCCGTTCATGTCGTCACCGATCGACGGCTGCCGATCGTCCTGTTGCGCTTCGAAGCCGACAGCGATCTGGAGCAGCCGGAGTTCGACGAACTCGCGATCTTTCGGGCGACCGAGCGCAGCGCCTCGGGCATCCACGTCGTCGATCTGCTTGAGTCGTGGTTTCGCGGGGCGCCGTTCGGAGCCCTCGACCGGATCCTCGCAAACGGGATCGACGTCGATCCACCGACCGCCGCGTTCTACGCGGGCGGCATGCACAAGGCAAGCTGGTACGGCGGCTGGCCGAAGCTGATCCTTGCGCTCGACCGGAACGCCCTTGACCGGAGCTACCGGCGCCTTCCTCCCGACACGCCTGCCGAGGACGTCGCCGCGCTGCGCGAGACGTTCCCGACCCTCGTCGTCGAGCCGGAGACCGGCCACCTCTGGCTTTCACGCCAGCGGGAGGGCAGCTCGTTCCTCGCGACCGCGATGGAGGCCGAGTACGGGTTCTGGCTGCCGGACCCATCCAGGCGCCCGCTGAGAGCGCTCTTCGTCGCGACGCACCCAGGCGCCGGCGGTGAAGAGGGCGTCCGGGACTCGATCGCCGACGCCCTGGGGTCGCCTGGCCTCCGCTGACCTGGCCCCGACGGCTACCTGACGGTCAGGGCGGTGTCGAAGCGATCCAGGTCGTTTCCGACCGACGCCGTCGCGGCGAACGCGTCAAACGGCCTGAGCCACGGCGCCCAGCGCTCGTACTTCGCGGCGGCCGACGCCGGCATCGCCGACTCTGCCCATTCCCGCAGCCCGGTGACGTTCGCGTAGGCGAGCGAGGTGTTCTCCGCGCGAGCCTGGTCCAGTGCGGTCTTGAAGCGCGCGTCGGACGCGAGCGATGCCTCGGGCTTCGTGTCGAGGACCTGCTTCACCCAGGACTCGAGGCCGAAGGCAACGACGTCGTCGGTGAATGCAAAGGCAACCTTCGGCGCCGCCGCACCTTCCTTCGGCGACGAGATGACGGTCAGCGTCGTGCCGGCGTAGGTCTCCTCGGTTGAGGTGATGCTGCTGCCGGCCAGGACGAGCAGATTCTTGAGCTGCGTCTTGAAGGCGTCGGCCTTGGCTGCGTCCACCGGGACGACCGCCACGCCGCCGGTCGGCTCGTCGCCGTCGCGCGCGACGACCAGCGCCGTCTCGCCGATCCAGCCGGTGAGGCCGCTCCAGCCGCCCATGCCCTGGATGGCACTGTCGATGCGGTCGAAGACCTCGGCGTTCGGGCCGGCGCACGATCGCGCCTTGTCGACGGCCTGGACGATGGAGGCGCCGGCGTCGTGCCGATCGAGCATCAGGAGCGTCGAAGCGGGCAGGTGCGACGGCAGGGTCGAGCGGACATTCGTCGTGGACGGGCCGCCGGCAACATGCGGCAGCACGGATTCGGACGTCAGGGCCGTCGACTCGGCCGTCATTGCGCCGCCGACCCACTCCGGGATGGTGTCCGTGATCGCGGGGCACGAGGCCATCCCGCGGGCTGCCCCGACGCTGCTGAACCAGGTGACGTACTGGCGAACGTTGACGAACCATGCCGCGAGGTTTTCGGTTGCGACCGCCTTGGCGGCCGTCTGGAAGCCCGCCGTCCCGGCGAGCCCGCCCTTGCCGTTCGCGTCAACGACGGTCTTCACGTTCGAGGTCTCGCCGAGGATCATGAGGTCGGGCAGGACCGCAACGGACGCCGTGGGGCCGCCGGCCGTCGGTGTGCCCGTGATCAGCTGCGCCGCGGCGTACTGCGACGACGAGACCGACAGCCCCTTCGCGGCCATCGTCTTCTTCACCCAGTCTCCGGCCGCCGCCGCGTCGGTGATCCGCACCAGCAGGATGCCGCCCGATCGGAGGTCCTTCGCGATGGCCGCGCGGGTCGGGCCTGAGCCCGAGGCGCCCGAGGTGTCTGCTGGAAGGTCGGGCAGCTTCGTCACGGCAACACCGACCGCATCCCCGAGCCAGGGCTCGATGTCCTTCGAGTACGTCCCCAGCTGCGTCCGAGTGCTCCTTCAACAGGTCGTCGTACATCTCGGCGAGGTTGGCATCCAGCCTGGAGGCGTCCTCGAAGCCCGGGAAATGGGTCAGGAATGCGCCGAGAGCGGCATGCTGGGCGCCCGGTGCGTCGGGGTGGACCTCGACGTAGGCGACGCTCGTGGCCGGCGCCCACGCAGCCAGGCTTGCGTCGAAGTTGGGCTGACCGGCAGCGAGCAGTCGTGCGCCGGCAAACGCGACGCTGGCGACAAGGGCCACGAGGAGCCCGGCGACGACCCATCGAAGGCCGAAGCGGCGGCCGCTGTGGACGGGCGTCGTGAGGACGGGCTGGGGAGCGGGGGTCTCGAACACGTGCTGGGTCCCTTTCGGGGCGCGGGTGCCGGCTGGCGGGATCTGGGGTCGGTCAGGGGACGGCCGTCGCACGCGGCGCGTGACGGGTGGCGCGTCGCGAGAATTGTGCGACGGACCGCGGATTCGGGCCATGGGCCGATGGGGGCATGCTTGCGGGCCACGTGGACCGGCCGCTCCGGGTCGTTGAGCAGCGCGTCGGACGCAGGGATGTCGAGGGAGCCGACCGCGGCGTTACGGCAACTGGGCCGGGCCCGACGGGAACCGGAGGAGTCGCCGCAGGTCGGCCAGTGTCTCGTCGGCGTCAGCGCCGGCTTCGTCGTGAGTCGAGGGCGGCGCGACCCGCGGCGATCTCGTCGTCGAGCGTCGAACCCCCGGCGGCGATGCGGAAGAGGACGCGCGGGTCGGCCAGGAGCGTGGCGTCGGGTTCGTCGGACGGGGGCTCGGCGACCTGGATCTCGCCGTCGGCCAGCCGCAGTCCGATCTGTTCGTCGGCCGGTCCGACGGCGTAGTCGGCTTCGATGCCGGCCAGCTCGTTCGGCCCCGGCCAGTGCCTTGAGCGCGAGGCCGAACCACGAGGTCCGGACCACCTGGTCGGCCGTCGGGCGGCCCATGAACCCGCTGCCCCAGCGCATCAAGGCAAGCAGCGCCGGCTCAAGGTCGCGCCCGAGGTCGGTCAACTCGTAGACCGTCGATGCCGCGGGTTTCGGCAGTCGGCGCTTGCGGATGAGCCCGTCGGCCTCGAGCGTGCGCAGGCGCTGGGCGAGCAGGTTCGCCGCGATTCCCGGCAGGCCCTCCCGAAGGTCCGAATACCGCTTGGGGCCCACGAGCAGCTCGCGGATCACGAGCAGCGTCCAGCGCTCTCCGATGCGATCGAGCGCCGTCGCGAGGGCACAGAACTGGTTGTAGGCGCGTCGGTCCATCCGCTGGGATCGTACCGCTACTTCGTGGTTGACTTTAGCACTGTGTCACTTTAGTTTCTTGTCCACGGCGATAGGCACTCACACGGTGAAGGAGCGCGATGAAGCTGACCCGGCTGAGCCTGTACTACCTGGCGACGTATCTCCCGCTCGCCGGCCTGGCGCTCCTCTTCGTGCCCGACTTCGCGACGAAGCTCCTCCTCTCGAACCGCACCTACGAGGACACGTTCATGCGGGTCGCCGGCGGCCTCGCGCTGGGGCTCGGGGTGCTGATCATCCAGATCGTCAGGTACCGCATCGAGATCCTCTACCGCTGGACGCTGATCATCCGCGTCGGGCTGATCTCCATGTTCGTGGTGCTGTACGCGCGGACGTCGGACCCCTTCTTCATCTCGCTGTTCGTGATCGTCGGCTTCGGCGTCGTCCTCACGGGGATCGGGTATTACCTCGACCGACGGAACGGGGCTTCCGTGCAGGTGCCGTCGGCCGCCTGAGCGCGGATCCGCGGACTGACGCGGGCTGAGCCTCCTGCGAAAACCGCCGCGCCGGACCGTCGCCTTCGGCTACCGTCGCGCGGTGGAGATCCAGGCGGCGGTCCTGCGCGAGACGAACGGGCGGCTCTCGGTCGAGGCCATCGACATCGCCGATCCGGGGCCCGGCGAAGTCCGCGTCCGGATCGCGGCGTCGGGCCTGTGCCACACCGACTGGGAGACGATGCACGGGCTCCAGCCGTGCCGCCTGCCGGCGGTGATCGGCCACGAGGGAGCAGGCGTCGTGGAGTCGGTCGGCCCCGGTGTCCGGCTCGTCGCCGTCGGCGATCGCGTCGCGCTCTCGTGGAGCCCGAACTGCGGCCATTGCTTCTACTGCGACGCCGGCCAGCCGATCCTGTGCGAGGTCGCCGCGGCGGCCAATGCGCGGGGCACGATGCTCGATGGCGGGACGCGGTTCGCGTCGGGCGACGAGGCCATCCATTACTACAGCCTCGTCTCGTCGCACGCGGAGATGACGATCGTGCCGGAACAGGCGGCGGTCCCGCTGCCGGCGGCGATGCCGCTCGACCGTGCGGCGCTCCTCGGCTGCGCGGTGACGACCGGCTTCGAGGGCGCCGTGCGGGCCGGCGGAATCCGTCCCGGGCAGAGCGTGGTCGTCGTCGGATGCGGGGCCGTCGGGCTGTCGGCCGTGCAGGGTGCGCGAATCGCGGGTGCGTCGGTGATCGTGGGCGTGGACATCAACCCGCGGAAGCTCGCGCTCGCCGAGCGGCTCGGTGCGACGCACACCGTTGACGGGGCGGCCGCCGACCCGGTTGCCGTTGTGCGGTCGCTGACTCGAGGACGCGGGGCCGATGTGGCGATCGAAGCGGCCGGCCACAACGTGACGATGCGCCAGGCGCTTGAAGCGTCCCGCCCCGGCGGGCGCATCGTGATCCTCGGCAAGACCGCGGCCGGCGCCGAGGTCACGTTCCCGTTCGCCGACCTCATGGGCGAGCGCGAGATCGTGCGCACGTCGTACGGGATGAGCCGGCCACGCCAGGACTTCCCAGTTCTTGCCGATCTCTACCTGCGCGGCGAACTGCTGCTCGACGAGATGGTTTCGACCCGCCTGCCGCTCGCGGACATCAACCGCGGCTTCGAGGAGCTGGAGCGGGGGAACGTCGCGCGCGCCGTTGTCGTGTTCGGAGACACGTGAGCGCAGGGGCCGGGTGAGCGAGCCGCCGACGCCCGACCCGAGGTCGCTGGCCGCCTTCCTGCCTGTCATGGACGCGCAGGACTTCGACTTCGGGCACTGGGAGACGCCCGGGTCCGACGCCAGCGGCGTGCTGCGAATGCCCTACTACTCGGTGGGTCCGGGCGGCATGGCGTTCCTCCGCGCCCTCGGGGTGGGGAACTGGGTGACGCCGGCCGTGGACTGGCGAACGTGGGCGGAAACCGAGGAGGCGGCACGGCTCATGTCCGATCCCGCGTCGGTCGGAGCGGCGTCGGCCGCGCAGCTGCAGCGGCTGCTGACGATGATCGTCCGGGGCGACCGGTTCAACGAGGGCATGCTGGCGAACGCCTACGAGTCGGGCCTGCTCCGGCGGATCGTCCGGCGAGCGGGCGAGATCGCGGTCCATCCCCCTGACCATCGGGCGCGTGGAGTCGGGTCACATCTCTGCTCGCCCGCGTCAGTACGTCAGGGTGGTCAGGCCCTGGCGCTCGAAGTCCGGCCGATTGCGCGTAACGATGATGGCATCGAGGTCCACTGCGACGCCGCCGACGAGGGCGTCGCCGAGCGAACGCTTGCCGCCCGCCGCGTGACGCTGTCGTCGGGACTCGCCGGCCCATCGCGCTGCCGGCGGCGAGGTCGCCACGTACTCAAGAGCGTCCAGCAGCGTACGGAGATGGCGCAGCTCCGCGTCGTCTCCTTTCGACAGCGTCTCGCAGGTCACGACGTCGCAGGTGAAGAGCTCATGGCCTTCTTCGACGAGGCGACGGAGGAGGGCCGTGGCACCCGCGTCGCCGTTCGCGTGATCGATGAGCAGCGTCGTGTCGAGGAGGTACCTCACGGGGCGTCAGTCGGTTTCCTCGGCGCGCAGGGCGTCGACCCAGGCGCTGACCTCGTCGCGGGACATCGCATCGGACGTCCCGCGAAGGACGCCAGCCGACAATTCCACGGCCTGGCGGAGGCGATCCCGCCGAAGCCGCTGGGCGACTGCCTCGGCGACATACCGGCTGCGGCCGCGTGGCCCGGCGAGCGCATCGACTTCGCGGAGGAGGTCCTCGGGGAGTGTCAGGTTCGTTCGTGCGAGCGACATCGCCTCAGCCGCAGTGTGACGAAGAATGCGCATACCATATCACACTTCGACACCGGGCACCGGCGTCCGCGAATGTCCACAACGGCTCACGAACCCACGCTCTGTGATGGCCAGGTCAGCGATCTCGGGGTTATCGGGCATCTTTGCGCCGGCAAGGTCGACGTGACGAACCAACCCACGCTCGCGACCCAGTCATCCATGCGCAAACCGCCGGCCAACCCGTGGATTTGCTGATCTGGCCAGCATCGGCGTCGAACATTGCGAACAACGACCGCATGACGATCGGGCCGTCATATCCCGGGGTCGAGGGCCAGATTTCGATCGGAATTCGCCCGTCGGCCGACCGCCCGCACGCTCGGGTTTCACGACCACGGCCGCGTTGACCGGCGAACATGGCCGCGAACCCCCGAATGTGACGATGGGGCCGTCACGCGCGGGCGAAACGTTGGCGGGCGCCACGTGCCGGAGCGGCGCGGTCCGCCGCACGCGAGCCGGCTCAGCAATCGAAGGCGAACCAGCACAGCTCGTTGCGCAGCCGCTGGTCGTCGAGCACGAGTTCCCGGATCTGGTCGGGAAGTTGGGCGCGCTGCCATCGGCACTCCAGAGGACCAGCGTCGTCACGCTCGGGAGATGCCGCGCGGGCGGCCCTGACTGCGTACGCCGCCGCGCCCAGCTCGTGGGCGGCAACGTGTGCGACGGCCGCGGCCTGGCCGGCAGCGTACGCGGCATGCCGTGGCGCCCCACGCAGGTCTCTCGCCGCGGCGTTCGCATGACCGGCCGCCGCGCGAGCCTGCATCATCGGCATCTCACCCCGCGCCCAGGCGCGCCCAAGGTCGATCGCCCGTCGCGGGCGATCGTCTCCCGGCCGGGCCTGCTCGAAAAGGTGCAGCACGTGCTGCGCGCAGTCAGCCGCCCACACCGCGAGCAGGCGATGATCGTCGTCCAGGAGGCTGCCGCCTCGACGCACGGTGATGAACCTGGGATCCCGGACCTTGGGCAGGATCATGTTCCCGATCGTACGTCGACGCGAAATCGAGGCCGATGGCAGGGGCTCGCTGTCGGATCATGAGCGCGTGGACAACGGCGTCGGGTCCTGGATCGAACGGCGAGCGAGGTTCGCGCCCGACCACGTCGCGTTGATCGCCGGTGGCCGGCCGCTGACGTACGCCGCGCTGGCAACCCGAATCCGGCAGCTCGCAACGGGTCTTCGCGGCCTCGGTGTCGGGCGCGGCGACCGAGTGGCATGGCTCGGGCCGAATCACGCCGCGTTCCTCGAGACCCTCTTCGCCGTCGGACGGCTCGGCGCGATCCTCGCGCCGGTCAACGACCGGCTCACGGCCGACGACCGCGCGCACGTCCTTGCCGACACCGAGCCGATTCTCGTCGTCGAGCACGGCCAGGCGGAGCCGACCCGACACCCGTCGTCGGTGCGCGCGGTGGTCGGCGTCGGACCCGCGACGGCACCGGGTGCCATCGACTACGAGTCACTGCTCGGCGCCTCCGCCGAGGACGATGTCGGCGCCGAAGTCCGCCCCGACGACGTCTTCATGCTTCCGCACACGTCGGGCACCACCGGCCGGCCGAAGGGCGTGATGCTGACCCACGGCAACGTGACCTGGAACGCCATCAATTTCATCTCGAGCGTCGATTACCGCGCCGAGGACGTCACGGTCGCGATCGCGCCCTTCTTCCGCGTCGGCGGGACCGGCGTCAACGTGCTGCCGCTGCTCTTCCGCGGTGGGACGGTCGTCATTCCGGAGCAGCCCGGACCCGATGGCATTCTCGACGCGCTGGAGCGCCATCGCGTCACGATCGGGTTCGGCAACCCCGATTCGCTGGCGGACCTGCGCCGAACGCCGCGCTGGGCGTCGGCCGACCTGTCGGCGCTGCGGTTCATCATCACCGGCGGCGCGCCCGTCCCCGAGCCGCTGATCCGCGCCTACCAGTCGCGCGGGATCTCGTTGCTGCAGGGTTACGGGCTGTCGGAAGCGGCGCCGTTCGTGCTGCTGCTCGACGCCGACCACGCCCTGGAGAAGGCCGGTTCGGCGGGAAGGCCGCCGCTGTTCGTGGACGTTCGCGTCGTCGACGGGACCGGCCGAGACGTCCCATCGGGCGTCACCGGCGAGCTTGCGTGTCGCGGCCCGAACGTCATGGCCGGCTACTGGCGCCGGCCGGCCGACACCGCCGCGGTGCTCTCGCCTGACGGCTGGCTTCGGACGGGCGACGCGGCGCGCATGGATGGCGACGGGTTCGTCTGGATCGTGGATCGGGTCAGCGCCCGGTTCATGTCGGACGGCCACGAGGTCTACCCGGGCGACGTCGAGCGCGTTCTCCTGGAGCATGCCGGGGTGGCCGACGTGGGCGTCACCTGGTCAGACGAGCGGATCGTCGCGCTCGTCGTGCCCGTGAACGGGTCGGAGCCGACGGAAGACGAGCTGCTTGCGTTCGCCCGGGCCGGCCTTGCGTCGCACCAGGCGCCCGAGGCGATCCGGTTCGTCGAGGCGCTGCCGCGCAACTCGGTCGGAAAGCTGATCCGAGGCGAACTGTCCCGTCTGGCAGCCGGCCCAGCGTCAGAGGCGAGAAGATGAGTGCGGAATCGTCGTTCGACGTGCTCGTGCTGGGCGGGGGCGCCGCCGGCTGCGTGCTTGCAGCGCGGCTGTCTGAAGATCCGCGGCGGCGCGTCTGCCTCGTTGAGGCGGGGCCCGACTACGGCCGATACGCCGACGGACGCTGGCCCGCCTCGCTGCTCGACGGGCGGGTGGACGGCGCGCTCACTGCGCTCGGCGGTGGCCCGGCCGAGTCGCACGACTGGGGCTTTCCCGGCATTTCCGCCTCCCGTGCGCGGGTCATCGGGGGCTGCTCCTCGCACAACGGCTGCGAAGCGTTGTGGGGCTCGCCGGCCGACTACGACGCGTGGGCAGACCTCACAGGTGACCGTTCCTGGTCCTACGCAGGGCTCGCACCGTACCTCCGACGGGCCACGGAGGCGCTCCGGGTGAGGCCGTCCGTGCTCGGGGAGCTGTCGCCGATCCGAAGGACCATCATCGATTCCGGGACCGAGGCCGGGCTGCCATTCCTGTCGGACCTCAACGCGCCCGACGCGCTCGTCGGCGTCGGCCTCATCCCGGTCAACGCCGTGGGATCGGTGCGGTGGGGTGCCGCATTCGCGTATCTCGACCCGGCTCGCGGCCGGCCGAACCTCACGATCCTGGCCGACACGCTCGTCGATCGCGTCGTCGTTCGCAACGGTCGTGCGGAGGGCGCGGTCGTCGTCGTCAATGGTCGGGCGGCCACGTTGTCGGCCCCGCTCGTCGTGCTCGCGGCCGGGGCGTTCGGGTCGCCGGCGATCCTGCAGCGGAGCGGGATCGGCGACGCCGGGCTCCTGCGGAATGTCGGAATCCCCGTCGTTGCCGACATCCCGGCCGTCGGCGGCAGCCTCTTCGACCATCCGTACGTCCTGATGAGCTGGGCTGCGTCGGAGGTCGCCGAGCCCGCGGCGCGACGCGGCGCCACTCGCGCTGTCGGAGATCAAATGGGCGTCGACCCAGTGCGCACCCGGATCGTGGGACGTCACCGTCGGCGCGCGCCCTCAGTCCAGACCGGGACACCTCGAACGCGCACGTACTGTTGTTGTAATCCCCCACCCATACCGAGCGCCCGTGTCCCCCGGCTAAGCCCGTCGATCACTGACTTACTAGGACCCACGTCCATCAGGTTCCAGCCGTTCGCCGCGACCTTCCGTGTGTGGTCCGAGTAGATGTACCGCAGCGCGGGCGCCGCACGTGCCCCGCCGCGCGCCGCCGTCACGGCCCCTCCCGTCGTCCCCGTGCCCACCGCGACCACCGCAACCGACACCGCCAGCACTGCCGCTCTGCGCATCAGCCTCAGCCCTTTCGCTTGACGTTTCGCCTCGGCTGTGACTTCGGCCCAGCACGCAGCGCCCTTGTTCGGATCGACCTGCGTCCACCTTCCGCACCCCTACCCCCACGGGTCAATCCCCTGTACGGCGCGACCCATGTTCCCTACATCATGTGGGCGACAGCGTTCGGTCGTGAGCGAGGAGGTGCCCGTCTCGTTGGCTGAGCAGGACGGCTAGTCGTCTTCCCAGTCGGACCAGAGGCCCTTCACGTCGGCCCACTCCTCGTCCCCGGTCTGGCTGCCGTCGCCCATCGGGAAGTACTTCGCGCCCTTGTGGGCGACGGCCGGCGGCGTGAACGTGCCCCGGTGCGATCAGCCGCTTGATGTTGTCGCGGTAGACCTCGTCGACGTCGCGCGTGGCGCTTCGGGTCCTGTTCGAGCCACAGGTTCTTCGGGTGGATCGGTTCCTCGTACATCCGCCGGAACACCTCGGTGCGCAGGTCCTTCATCCAGTTCGAGTTCAGGTTCATCACGCGGAACTGGCGCAACTGCCTCGATGTCGATCGATCCCCGTGACGAACGTGTTGTAGCCCGACGGCGAGTAGCGAGACGACGTTGCCCATGTAGTCGACGATGTGCGACTGGCCGCCGCCGATGTCGATACGGGTGGCTCATCCGCGGGTGCAGGAACACCGGCCCGACGTTCGGCGCGAGCACGTACACGTTGTTGAAGTGGGCGTGCGCGCGGTTCTGGAGCATCCACGTCCCGCCGCCCGGGTAGCCGACGTTCGTCATCGGCACGGCCTCGCTGGGCCGGTAGACGACCTCGGCGCCGTTGAACGCCAGCGCGCGCACGGCCTCCGGGTACTCGCCGTCGCTGCAGCAGATCGTGCCCGAGGTTGCCGATGTCGTCGGTGCGCAGCACCGGATAGAACGCGTCGATGCCGTCGCCGAACAGCTCGACCCACCGGTCGTAGACGTCGTGCGGCGTGCACGAGCGCTCGCGGCACCACAGGTGGTTCTTCGCCGCCCGGTGGACGACCTCGCCCTTGGGGCGAGATGACGAACAGCGTGTTGAAGTACCGGTCCGGCATCACCTCGGGCCAGCGCGCCTTGCACTGGACGATCGATGTAGGTGTCGTACTGCTTCGCCAGGGCCGCGAGCTGCTCGGTCTCCTCGCCCGGGATGTCGATGAACAGCTCGCGCGCGGCCGTCACGTGCGGGACGTCGAAGTCTCGTCGGTGAAGCCCGTGAGCGCGCCCTCGGCCAGCGCGATCGATCTTGATCGGCATGTTGATGCTGATGACGCCGATCGCGGCGTGGATGCCGTCCTCGATCGTGGCCAGGTTGCGGCGGATGTGCTTCCGCTCGCCGACGCCGTAGACCACGGTCGAGAGGCCGACCGCCAGGTACGGCGGCGATCGGCTTGGACGGCTTCTTGGCGCGCGTGCTCGGCATCGGCTCGATGCGTTTCCGCGTTGCGCGCTGTTCGGCAGTCGCTCCTGTGTCAGCCGCCCTCGGGGTCCAGCACCGTGCCGCCGTTCCACGAGAACCCAACGCTGCGGTAGTACGCGCCGATCATCTCGCGCGGCTCGAGCGCGGCAGCTCCTCGGTGGGGGAGGGGAACAGCTCGATCTCGGCCGTGCCCCGTCCAGGTGGGGGAGACCTCGGCGTCGTAGCCGCGCATCGTGACGAGCTCGTTGAGCGACGGCTGGCGTCGCGCTCGATCGAGGGCATGAACCGGTGGTGCAGCATCGGGTGCGCGTTCACGAAGCCGATTGGTGTCGGACTCGCCCGGTGATCGTGAACGTCGCGTCGATCAGCCGCCGGCCGTAGGCGGCCAGCGTGGCGCCGAAGACCGCCGCCCGGCTCGAGCCGCGGCCCGGCCTTGCCCGACGGTGACCGGACGGGTCAGGTAGAGCTCGCCGAGCTTCTTCGGGTACCCCTGGTGCTAGCCGCGCACCAGGGCGAAGTCGCGGTCGACCCAGATGTAGACGCATGCGGGAGTAGTGCTGCCGCGGTACTTGCAGCGGATCGACGACGAAGGTCTCCATGTACTGGCGCGCACGGGGTCGAGCAGCTCCTCGAACGTGTCGCAGCAGATCTGCCAGTCGGCCCAGATGACGGCGACGGCGCCGGGGTCGTCGTCGGCCGGCTCGAGCGGGTCGGGGAGCAGTTCGGCGACGCGGCCGGGTCGGTGCGGTACTCGATGGTCAGCATCTGGCCCGTGTAGTGCCACGGCGGTCGGCGGCACCAGCGACGCGCGGCCCGTCCGGCAGCGGGGGAACATGAAGCCGTGCAGCTCGGGCATCGCCAGTGCCTCCTGCGCGCCCGCGTTGTCGGGCACCGACGGCTCATACTACCGTTCGGCAACGAACGACCGGGAAGGGAGCGCACGGGTGGAGATCGCGTCGGATCGTGCTGGATGGGGCGGCCGTCGGCGCCGTGCGCGATGGCGACGACCTGGTCGTCGCTGACGGCCGCCGCGTTCCGATCGCGGGCGCGCGTGCACCTCCCGCCCGGTCGAGCCGATCGAAGATCCTCTGCGTCCACCTGAACCACCAGAGCCGCGTCGACGAGTTCCAGATCAACGCTGGCGCCGACGCCCACGTACTTCCACAAGCCGATCTCGGCGCTGAACGGCCACGGCGGCGACGTGGTCCGACCGGAGCGGTGCAAGTGGCTGAACTACGAGGGCGAGGTCGTGATCGTCATCGGCCGCGAGTGCCGCAACGTGTCACCGGACGAGGCCGGCGCGACTACATCGCCGGCTACACGATCGGCAACGACTTCGGCCTGCACGACTTCCGCGACACCGACGCGGGCTCGATGCTGCGCGTCAAGGGCAGCGACACCCTGTGCCCGGTCGGGCCGGGGCTGGTGACCGACTGGGACTTCCACGGCAAGCGGATCCGCACGCTGGTGAACGGCGACGTGGCGCAGGACGGCAACGACCGACGAGATGACGTGGGACATGCACTACCTGGTGGCCGATCTCGCGCGCACCATCACGCTGTCGCCCGGCGACATGATCTTGTCCGGAACGCCGGCGTACAGCCGGCCGGTGCAGCCCGGCGACGTGGTCACGGTCGAGGTCGAGGGCCTCGGCGCGTTGACCAACACGGATCGTCAGCGGGCCCGACGGCGCATCGCCGACGGCTACGGCGCCCAGCCGACCGAGAGCGAGGAGGTCGTGTCCACCGCGCTCGGCGGCGACTGGGAGTTCCGCGGCATCCGCCCACCCCGCCGCGACTGACGCTGCCTCGACGAAGCGCCTCTACGCGAACAGCTTCGTCAGCCAGTCCTGCCAGCCCCGTTCGGTCGCGTCCTGATCGATGCCCTCGCCGAACAGATGGTGGCCCAGGACGGCGCCGCCCGCGTACCCGCGGATGAAGCGGTACATGGCGTCGTCGGTCCGCACACCCAGGAAGTCCCCCCGCACATAGTCCACGACCCCGTCGATCGGGGGGAGGTTCTCCGGCGTCAGGTGCACGCGGTCGCCCTGCTTCGGCGTCTCGGTGAGGCCGAGGCCCTCCTGGAGCCGCTTCACGACGTCGCCCTCGCCCTCGGCCGGCGGCACCATCGCGAAGACCGGTGTGGCGCGACGCCCGCGGAAGTACCGGAAGTACTCAGCCAGTTTGTCCAGGTACATGCCCCAGCCCTTCTGCAGGGCCTCGTACTCCTGCTCCCAGTCGTCGCCCATGAAGCCGCTGTGCACGAACCGCAGCACGGTGCTCCCCTTCTGGCGGCCCTCGATCACGTACTCGAAGGCGTGGACGGCGCCGTCGGCCCTCCTCGCCGGTGTAGGCGAGGCGGCCGTTCGGCTCCCACGCGGTGATCCGTCGCGCGCTCGGTGTGGCCGCCCATGGTCATGGCCGTGGCTGCCGCCCTCGCCGGGCCCACCTCGTTGTGGCCCATGAACCACGCGTCGATCCCGGGGCCGGTGGCGATGGCGTCCCACACCTCCTCGGGCGTGGCGTCCAGGGCGATCTCTCCGGTGACTTCGAAGGGATGCGTCATCTCGCTTCCTCCTTCTGCTCGGCCTTGACGGCTGGATGCACGGCGATCACCAGGCGGTGGGTGCGACCCCGCTCGGCGGACTCGTCGTGGTACTTGGACACGAGCGCGGTGATGGTGGACGTGAGCTCTTCGGCGAAGGCGGCCCGGTCGGCGGCGGTCGCGAAGCGCACCTCGCCGTCCATGGCGAACGTGGCGACGCGCCTGCCCGCCTTCGACGACCGGGTGATCAGCAGGCCGACGTCCCGGACCAGCCGGGAGGCGAGCTGCCAGCAGCCACCGCGCCGACAGCCGGTCGGGGGCGCGGGAGGGGTCGGGCTGGACGGCCGCGGACGCCATCGGCGAGATCACGTACGAGGCCGCGGTCGCGCGCAGGATGCGTTCGGTGAAGCTGCCCCGGCGGCGCTCCTCGACCAGCTCGATGAGTCCGTGCCGCTCGAGCTCACGCAGGTGGTAGTTCACGTTCTGCCGGGGAAGGCCGACGCGGGGGGCCAGGGTCGTGGCCGACCCGGGCTCGGCCAGCGCGGCGAGCAGCCGGGCCCGAACCGGATCCAGCGAGGCCTCGGCGGCCTGGGGGTCCTCGATCACCTCGATATCGAACATGCGTCGACCCTCTCACCGAAAAAAAGATTTGTCAAGAGATGAGGATCTGTCGGCGGTGCGAGGGTCTGCCGGCGGTGCGGGTAGGGTCTGCGGCATGGCCATGTTCCTCGTCGTCCTCCGGCGGAGCGGCCCCGAGTGGGACCCGGGCAGGCCGCTGGAACAGCAGTCCGGCTGGCCCGAGCACGCGGCGTTCATGGACGGCATCACCGACGCCGGCTTCATCGTCCTGGGCGGCCCGCTCGCGGATGAGGTCCGGGTCGTGCACGTCGCCGACGCCGATTCGGAGGACGCCGTCCGGGCGACGTTCGCCGCCGATCCTTGGAGTGGGTCGCATCTCGTCGTCGACTCGATCGACCCCTGGACGATCCGCCTCGACGGCCGCTAGCGGTCGGTCTCGTCTAAGCGAAGCCTCCCCACTACGCGTTCATGCTCGACATGCGTCGTCCAGGGAAGGAGTTCGAGATGCGAAGCAAGCGCTGGCTGCTCGCGACCGTCGGGTTTCTCGCCCCGCTCATGGCGTGGGTTCCATCCGTCCCGCCCGCGCCGCCATCGTCGACTGCAGAAGCGGCCGGATCGTGTTCACCAGCGACCGGGGCGGCCCGCAGCCCGATCTGTTCGTGATGGATGCCCACGGTGGCGCCGCCACGCGCATTACCACGACCAGTGCCCACGCTCCCGACTGGTCGCCCGACGGCAGCACGATCGCGTTCGACAGCTTCACCGGGGCGGGCGCGCACGACATCTTCATGGTGAGGGCGGACGGCTCCGACCTGACCGACCTGACCAACAGCGCGCCGGGCCTGGACCAGTACGGCGCGGCCTGGTCCGCCGACGGGGCCGAGATCGCATTCGTGGCTGAGGCTCACGGGTCGCGGCACGCCGCTCTGTACGTGATGAACGCGGACGGATCGGGGCGCCACGAGGTCGCCAACGTCGCCGGCTCGGAAGAGGAAAACCCCAGCTGGTCGCCGGACGGGACGCTCATCGTCTTCGATGCCTTTCCTGCCTCCGGGCCCGGGCACCTCTTCCTGGTGCGTCCCGACGGCACGCACCTGCGTGCGCTGACGACCGACGCGCTCGACGCGTGGGCGCCGGACTGGTCGCCCAAGGGGAACCTGATCGTCTTCTCCGACGGCGGGTCCGCGCCCACCAGCGACCTGATGACCATCCATCCCGACGGCACGGGCCTGACGCAGCTGACCCATCTGGGCATGTTCACTGCGGCGGGGCTGGCGGCCTTCTCGCCGGACGGGCGGGCGATCACCTACTCGCTGTTTCGCCCGCGCCACCTGCCGGACGTCTACCGGATGTCGATCTCCGGAAGCGACGTGCACAACCTGACGAATGACGTCGTCGCCTTCGACTACTGGTCGGACTGGGGACCGTGCCCTGCATGAGAAGCGGGGCCGCGGTGGCGAGCCGGAGCGATCCGGCTCGCCACCGTTGCATTCCCGGGCCTTGTGGTCGATCGCGTCGTAGCCCATGATCGAGCCCGGCTCGCGGGACCACAGGGCAGCCATGGAAGATGCCGGACACGACGATGAGGTTGCCGATCACCCGGCGACCGATGCGCTTCCACGGGTCCCGGCTCCGGACGTGGCGTCGAGCTTCGAGACGTTCTTCGAGGTGGAGCACGACGGGCTCTACGGGGCGCTGATCCTCGTGACCGGCAACCGCCAGGAGGCGGACGAGCTGATGCAGGACGCATTCCTCCGGGTATGGCAGCGGTGGCACATCGTCCAGTCGCTGGCCAACCCCACCGGGTATCTCTACCGTACGGCCATGAACCTGGCGCACTCGCGGTGGCGGCGCGCACGCGTGGCTGCCCGCCGGGCATTCCAGGTGCCGTCGCACCGGGATGCGTTCGAGGACGTGGAGATGCGAGAGGACCTGCGGCGCGCGATGGCCGGGCTGACGCCGCGGCAGCGAGTGGCGATCGTCCTGACGGAGCTGCTCGGCTACCCGTCGGCCGAGGCGGCCGAGACCATGGGCATCCGCGCCTCCACGGTACGGGCACTGACCACGCAGGCTCGGGCCACGCTGCGGGCGCACCTGGGGGGCGACCCATGAGCGATCTCCGCAACATGATGAACGAGGTCCGGCGGCGCAACCCGGCGCCCGACGGTGGCTTCGACCGGCTGGCACAGCGACGGTCTCGCCGGCTGCGGAACGAGCGGATGCTGGCCGGCGCGGTCGCCCTGGCGGTGGCCGCCATCGCGATCTGGGGAATGTCGCGGGCGTTCCTGGATTCGCCGCCCCCGCGCCCGGCTGATCGCCTGACCCCGCAGTCCACCCGTACGCTGCGACACGCCTGGACCGCCGTGCTGCCGTCGGTCGCCTTCAGCGTCCCGGTGGCGGTGGAGGGGCGGCTGTTCGAGAGCGACGTCAACCGGGTGCTGGCCCTCGACGCGGCGACGGGCCGCGTGCTCTTCACCGGCAACGTGGGCCCCCAGGCGACCCGGCCGGTCGTGGTGGGCGCCACGGTGTACGTCGCGTCAGGATCGTCGCTGGCGGCCTTTCCCGTCGCGTGTGTCGGCCGATGCCCGGCTTCCTGGCGGGCCACGGTGACCGGCGGGCCCGTCGCGGCCCTGGTGGGCGCCCCTGGGGTCCAGGCGCTGGTCACGCTGGGGACCGACGGCTCGCTCCGCACGTACCAGCCGGACTGCGGCGCATCGGGAGGCGACTGCGTGCCCGTGTGGACCGCCAGCGAAGGGACCTTCAGCGCCGATGCGCCCCCGGCGGTCGACGCGAGCGGCGTCTCGGCCGTCACGACCGACGGAACGGTGCTGCGGTTCCCGCTCGACTGCGCCGGCGCAGCGTCGTGCTCGCCCGCCTGGACCGGTCGGGGCCTCTCCGGAACCCCGAACGGGATGGCCGTGAGCTCGGGCGTGGTCGTGGTGACCACGTCCGGGGGCGGGGCGGCGTTCGGCGCCGATTGCGCTCAGGGCGGCGGTTCGTGTGACCCACTCTGGCGGGCCACGGTTCCGGGCGGCGTGGTGAGCGCGCCGGCCGTCGGGGTCGGCGTCGTCGTGGTGGGTTCGGGCGACGGGAGGGTCTACGGTTTCCCGCTGCGGTGCGACCCGGCCCCCGGCGCGTGCCAACCTGCGTGGCGGTCTGCCGCCGGGCTGCACATCATCGCGGCCCCCGCCATCGCGGGAGGCGTCGCGTTCGTGGCCACGGCCGATGGCCGGCTCGTCGCCTTCTCGACGCGGTGCGCCGTGACGTGCCCTTCGCTGTGGTCGGGCACGGTCCTGAAGGACCGGGTCCCACCAGGCGGTCCGGTCGTGTCGGGGAGCGTCGTGATCGGCGTGGGAGGGGAACAGATGGTTGGGTTCACCCCGGGCGGGCGATGAACGTGCGACCCGAAACCTCGCGCCGAGTGGCGCTCGCGCTGGTCGCCGCGCTTGCGGCGCTGACAGGGTGCCACCATGCGGAGGGCGGCCGATCCTCCGCGGCGAGGCCCAGCCACCATGCGGGTCCGCCCGCGACGCCTTCGTTGCACATCGAACGGACGATCCACCTGGGCGGCACCCCGTCGGGGATCGCGGTCGCCGACGGCTCGTTATGGGTGGCGAACGCCGACGACAACACTGTGTGGCGCGTCGATCCCGAGACGGGAACGGTCATCGCGACGGTCGGCGCGAAGAACTACGGCGCGCCCACCTACGGCCCTCAGGACTACGTGGATGCGGGTCTCGGCGCGGTCTGGGTGACGAGCGACGTCAGCAACGACGTTCGGGAGATCGATCCGCGAACCAATCGGGTGGTCCGCGCCACCGGCATGCTCAGCGATGCGGGGACCCCGCTGGCCGTCGTCGTGGGGGACGACTCGGTGTGGGTCACGGACTTCAGTGACGACAGTTTGCTTCGCGTTGATCCCGCCACGGGCAAGATCGCGGCCACCCTGCGGACGAACGGACCGACCGACGTGGCGTCCGTTCCGAAGGGCGTTTGGCTCGTCAACCACCGGGCGGCGAGCGTCTCCAGGGTGGACCCCGACACGGGTAGCAGCAGGGTGGTCGCCCGCTCCGTCGGCACCGTCCCCGAGCGGATCAGCATCGGGTTCGGCAGCCTGTGGGTGAGCGATCCGCAGGCGTCTTCGGTCTTTCGTCTCGACCAGCGCACCGCGACGCAGCAGGCCATCGTTCGCCTTCCGGAGGGCCTCCCGGTCTACGCCGTGGCTGCCGGGGAGGACACCATCTGGGTGGGGGCCGGCGCCCGGCTGTTCGCTGTCGACCCCGCAACCAACACGGTGGCCGGATCCGTCGAGATCGGGTCCCCGGACCAGGGCGGGATGGGAATAATTGCGTTCGCGCCCGTGCGGGGCGGCGTCTGGGTGACGTCGACGCAGGGCGACGTGTACATGGTGAGCTTGCCCAAGGACTAGGTCCGGCTCGCCGCGCCGACGATCGCGCGAAGGCCGACCGGGAGCGTCTCGGTTCCGAACGAAGGACGGACTTCGGCCTCGACGCCGTGCTCCGCGAGGAGCGTCGGAACCCGCGCGGTGTCGATCAGCACGTTGTCGTGCCGCTCGTCGCCGCGGCGCCACGAGCCGTCGTCGTTCCGCAGGAACGTGGCCATCTCGCGCACGTACCGGTCCGGCGAGGGCACCGAGAACCGCGTCACGAGGGCCCAGTCCTCGCCGACCCACCCCCGCGAGGGCTCGTCCACCCGAGCCGCCGCCCATTCGAGGTCGCACAGATCGATCGCGAGCACCCCGCCCGGCCGCAGCGCGCCGGCGATCGCGACGAGCGCGCCGTCGACGCTCTCCTCGTCGGGGAGGTAGTTGAGCGCGTGCCCGACGCCGACGATCGCGTCGGCCGCCGGGATGGGGTCGTCCGGAAGGGTCAGCCGAACGATGTCCTTCGCGTCGCCGACCGTCTCGCGCGTGAGGTCGAGCATCGCCGGCGACGCGTCGGTCGCGATCACGTGATGCCCCGCGTCGACGAGGTACCTGGTGAGCAGGCCGCTTCCGCACCCGATCTCGACCACGAGGCCTCCGCGTGCCCGGATTGGAGAGAGCAGCTCGAGGATCCCCGGCGCAGTGGCGTCCGCGTGGAACCCGAACCCGAGGTGGTGGATCAGCGCCAGGTCGGGCCGGTAGTACGGCTCGTTCACCCCGTCCACGGCGCGATCATTCCAGGTCCAGCCCGGCGGGCGCGGGCCGGCGGAGGCAATCTGTAGGGTCATGCGCATGCCCGATCACCGAGTCGCGGTCATCGACATCGGATCGAACTCGGGGCGCGTGACGGTCCTCCGGGTGGGCCCGCAAGACCACTTGGAGGTGACCGCGGACAGCCGGGCCCCGCTTCGCCTGGCGCGCGACATCCAGCGGGACGCCGAGTTCAGCGACGTGACGATCGACCGAACCGCGCGGGTCGCGGCGGACTTCGTGGCGATCGGCCGAAGCGCCGGCGCCGATCGGATCGTGGCGGTGGCCACGGCGGCCGTGCGCGATTCCCGCAACGCGGACGCGCTGCTCGAACGCATCCGCGCACGAGGCGGGCGTGGATGTCCGGGTCATCACCGGCGAGGACGAGGCGCGGTACGCCTTCCGAGGTGCCGTGCACGGCCTGGACGTGACGTCGGGGGTCGTCTTCGACATCGGCGGCGGCAGCGTGGAGGTGACGCGCTTCGAGGATCGGCAACCGGTCGGCGCGTGGAGCCTTCACCTCGGAGCGCTGCTGCTGAGCGACCGGTTCCTGCAGCACGACCCGCCGACCGACGACGAGATCAAGGCGCTCCGCGCGCTACGCGCACCGGGCGCTCGACGACGTCGGCCTGGTACCGCTGGGCCGGAAGGAAACGCTCGTCGGCACCGGCGGAACCATCCGGAACCTGGCGCGGATCGATCGCCACGTGCACGCCTATCCGCTGCCCCGGCTCCATGGATACGTCCTGACCAGTGGGATGGCGTCCGACGTCCTCGCCCGGCTGAGCTCCCGGGCCATCGGCCGGCGACGGTCGGTGCCCGGTCTGAACAGGGACCGGGCCGACTCGATCGTCGGCGGCGCGCTGGTCGTCAAGACGCTGATGGACATCGTCGCCTCGGACGTCATCGTGTCGGGCCAGGGCCTTCGGGAGGGGGTCGCGCTGGAGACGGTCCCGGGCGCCGGCGCCTCGATCAGCCAGACGCGCGGCGAGTCGATCCGCGCGCTCGCCTCGCGGTTCTCGACCTGGGACGCGCGGCGAGCCTCGCGCCGGAGCTCGATCGGACTGCTGCTCCTGGAGGCACTGGAACCGGATGCGGCGCCGGCCACCCGCGAGCGGCTCGACACCGCGTCCATGCTCCTGGACGTGGGGCGAAGCGTCGACTACTACCGGCGTCACCGGCATGCCGCCGACATCCTGGTCGAGGCCGACCTGGTCGGTTTCTCGCATCGCGAGCTCGCGTTCCTGGCCGCGGTGATCCGAGCAGCCGGCAACGAGGAGATTCGCTGGCAGATGTACCGGCCGTTGCTCGACGCGAAGGACGGGGTGGCCCTCGCCCGCGAAGGCCTGCTCCTCGAGCTCGCGGACGAGATCGATCACCGGATGCCGCCGGACCAGACGAACTCGGTCTCGTGCGAGGTCGACGGGAAGGACGTCGTGCTGACCGCGCCCGTGCTCGATCCCTGGCGGCAGGAGTACCTGGAGCGCCGGTTCTCGAAGTCCTTCGGGAAGCGCCTTCGCTTCGCCTAGGTGGTCCGGGTGCCGACGATCCGACCCGCGTCTCAGGAAGACGAGGCGTTTCTCCGGGAGATGTTGTCGTTGACCGGACGTTGGCGGCCCGGCTCACCGCCCGTCAGTCCAGAGGAACTCGCCACGGACCCGCACCACGGGCGCTACCTGGACGGGTGGATGCGGGAAGACGACGCCGGTGTCGTGGCGGAGGAAGAAGGCCGGCCGATCGGAGCGGCCTGGTTCCGCCACTTCACCGCAGACGAACCGGGCTACGGCTTCCTGGACGAGCTGACGCCGGAGATATCGATCGCGGTGGATCCAGGTCATCGGGGCCGAGGCGTCGGCACGGCACTGCTGCGTGCGCTCTGCGAGCGCGCCGTCGAGGACGGCATCGCAGCGCTCAGCCTCAGCGTCGAGCGAGCCAATCCTGCCCGGCGGCTCTACGAGCATCTGGGGTTCGTCGAGGTGGAAGGCACCGCCGACGCGTGCACGATGCGGATCGACCTGAGCCACCAGCGGGTCTAGGCGCGAATCAGGCCACGACGCTCACGTGTAGAGGTCGCCGCCGAGGTACTTCAGTCCCGAATCCGGCTGGACCGTCACGACGCGCTGCCCAGGGTCGAGCTCCGCGGCCAGCCGCAACGCCGCGGTGAGGTTGGCGCCGAACGAGGGGCCGCTCCACACGCCCTCGGTGGTCGCCGCCCGACGGGCCATCGCGAACGCATCGTCGGTGCCGACCGCCTCCACGCGGTCGAACCCACCGTCCTTCAGATGCGGGGGAACGAAGCCCACGCCGCCGCCCTCGATCCGGTGGGTTCCGGGCGTTCCGCCGGACAGCACCGCCGACTCGGCCGGCTCGACGGCGACGCGGCTCAGCCCGGGGGAGTGGGCGGACAGCGCCTCGGAGATGCCCACCAGGCAGCCCCCGACGCCGACGTAGGCACAGAACGCCGCGATCGGGGCGCCGAGCTGTTCGTGGATCTCGGTGCCGACCTCCCGGTAGCCGTCCAGCGCGTCGCGGTTGTTGAACTGGTCGGTCGCGTACGCGCCCTCCTTGGCCACGATCTCGGCGGCCCGCTCCATCATCGTCGGGATCAGCTGGGGCGTGATGCCCTCGGGACTGTCGATGACGTCCAGCTGGGCGCCGAAGGCCGCCATCGTCCGCAGCTTCTCGGCGGAGAACGCGTTCGACGTGACGATCCGCAGCGGGTAGCCCTTGACCGCGCAGACGAAGGCGAGCGAGCTGCCCGTCGAGCCGCCGGTGTACTCGACGACGGTCTGTCCGGGCGCCAGGTCGCCCCGACGCTCGGCGCCTTCGATCATGGAGAGCGCCATGCGGTCCTTGTACGAACCGGTCGGGTTCGCGGCCTCGAGCTTGACCCACACCTCGGCACCGACGTCCGGCGCCAACCGCGAGAGGCGCACGATGGGGGTGCGGCCGATGCCGGCCAGCGCGCCGGGACGATCCACTGCCATGTCGACCTGAGGTTACGCCTGTGCGAGCCCCCGGGCGTGGTCGAGGAGCCCCTCGGCGGTCAGGGTCTCGGGCTGTTCCCGGAACCACTGCCACAGGTCCTCCGCCGTCCGCGCGGGCATGCTGATGCGCTCGTCGTTCTTCAGGGTGACGGTGACGCCGTCGTCGTCCACTCGGACGAAGGTGGGCCACCGGCGGAGCCGGATCTCCTCGCGAAGCAGCTGTCCCACCGTGTGGGTGATGGTGCGCATCCCGGCACCTGCCCTTTCTGCCCGTGGGGGCGTCACGCCTCCGGCGTGGGGGAAGGGTCCGTCGGCCACCGTGCTGGACGCCGCGCAGGATACCACCATTGAATTACAAAGGTGTAATCCCCAGTCGAATGGAGCGAAATTCGGGTCCGGTTGCGGGTCCGTGATTGGGAGGCCAGGATCATCGGATGCTCACGTGGTCGGAGTTCGCGGCGCGCGAACCGGAGCTGGCGGCCTCCGGCCGTTCGCTCCTGTATCAGGTCGGTGCCGTCGGACTCGGCTTCCTGGCGACCGTCCGGCCGGATGGTGGCCCCAGGGTCCATCCGATGTGTCCCCTCCTGCACGGTGAGGGCCTGTACGCGTTCCTGATTCCCAGCCCGAAGCGAAACGATCTGCACCGCGACCCCCGCTACGCGATGCACTGCTACCCGCCCGAGGACAACGAGAACGCGTTCTACGTCACCGGGGTGGCTCGTCCCGTCCCGGACGAGGGCGTTCGAGTCGCCGCCGCCTCGGCCTACTTCGCGGAACGATCCTGGTCCGACCCCCCACCCGGATTCGACGAACAGGAGCTGTTCGAGTTCCTGATCGAGCGCGCGCTGCTCACCACGACCATCGGACACGGCGACCATGACCCTCGCCACCGGGTGTGGAGCCTGACCTAGAAGCCGAGACCCACCGAGACAGGAGGAGACGAAGATGCGCCTCACGAGGAACAGCCTCGAGACGAAGCAGGGACCGAGCGAGTGGTTCACCGGCGCGGTCTACATCGACGCGGTGGCCGCTCCGTCGGACCATTCCCGATTGAACGCGAGCAGCGTCCGCTTCACTCCGGGCGCGCGCACCGCCTGGCACACCCACCCCCACGGTCAAACCATCTACGTCACCGAGGGCGTCGGCCTCGCGCAGGGGCGTGGCGACCCCATCGAGGTGATTCGGCCCGGCGATCGCGTGGTGTTCGGGCCCGGCGAGGATCACTGGCACGGTGCTGCCCCGACGCGCTTCATGACGCATCTGTCGCTGGTCGAGGTCGACGACGATGGGAACACCGCAACGTGGGGCGCCCACGTCTCCGACGAGGAGTACGGAGCGGCGCCGCCGATCGACTGAGCGCGGCGAGAGCGAGTCGAAGGGAGGCCGGACACATGAGCGATCCACAGGTCGACCGCGGACAGCGGGTCACCCCGCTGGAGCTCTTCTTCGACCTGGTCGTCGTCTTCGCCTTCACGCAGGAGACCACCTTCCTCGCGAACGATCCGACCTGGGGCGGGCTGTTGCGGGCCGTGCTGCTGCTGGGGGTGATCTGGTGGGCGTGGTCGGCGTACGCGTGGTTGACGAACCTGCTCGATCCCGAGGAGGGCGCGGTCCGGCTGGTCATGCTCCCGGCGGTCGCGGCGATGCTGATCATGTCGCTGGCCGCGCCGGGAGCGTTCACCTCCGACGGGGTCGTGTTCGGCGTCGCGTACCTGGTGGTGCGCTTGCTCCACCTCGTGCTGTTCGCGAAGGCGAGCCGCGGCGACCGCGACCTCGTGAAGGCCGTCGTCACGACCCTCCCCGCGTCCATCGTCGCGCCCGTGCTGCTGATCGTCGCCGGTTTCCTGCACGGGTCGGCGCAGCTGGCGCTGTGGTGCGCGGCCATCGCGATCATGTATCTGGCGCCGCTCGTGGGGCACATGCGCGGCTTCCGGGTCTCGCCGGAGCATTTCGTCGAGCGCTTCGGCCTGATCGTGATCATCGCGCTCGGCGAGTCGATCGTGGCCATCGGCGTCGGCGCGGCCGGATTGCCGCTGGACGCCGGCGTGATCACGGCCGCGCTGCTGGCCGTCACGGTCTCGTCCTGCCTCTGGTGGGCGTACTTCGACTGGGTCATGTACGTGACGCAGGCCCGGCTGGTCCAGGCGACGGGGGCCGATCGCGCCCGGTTCGCGCGCGACGCGTACTCGTACCTCCACCTGCCGATGGTCGCCGGCATCGTGCTGTTCGCGTTCGGCCTGAAGGCAACGCTGCACGACATCGGCGATCCGCTCGACGACGTCGCGGCGTTCTGTCTCTGCGGCGGCGTCGCGCTGTACTTCCTGGCCCACGTCGGGCTCCGGCTCCGCATCGGGGGCGGAATCGGACACGGACGGCCGGTCGCGACGGTCCTGCTGTTCGGGCTGGTTCCCGTCGCGATGGTCGTGCCGGCGCTGCTGGCACTCGGTCTGGTCGCCCTCGTCTGCGTCGGCCTCATCACGTACGAGGTCATGTGGCATCGCGAGTCTCGGGCTTGGATCCGGAGCCGGCGCGGAGCGTTCACGATCGACGAGGTGGGGGTCGCCTTCCCGGAGGGTGACCCGTCCCCGCGCGCGCGGAGGCGGAGCCGGCGGACGCGGAGAACAGGCTGACGGCCACGGGCTCCCGCATCGACGACTCCCACTCCATGGACGACGCCGACCGCCATCCGAACATCGCGCAGCTGAACGTCGGGTCGATCCTGGCCGGCGCCGTGCGCCTGTACCGGACCGCTCCGGCCCGCGTCGCCTCGGCGTCGCTGGTCGTCCTGCTTCCGTTGGTGCTCGTGAGCGAGGGATTCCACGAGCTCGAGCTCTTGCTGCCGCACGATGTGTCGCACAGCCCATGGTTCCTGCTGACGATCCTTCCCTCGATCTCGGAGCTGTTGGGGCTGCTCGGCCTGGTGGTGCTGGGCGGCGTGATGGACGAGCTGGTCGGGTCGCAGATCCGCGGAACCGCCCAGCCCTCGCTGGCCGAGGCGGCCAGGGCGCTGCCGATTGGCCGCCTGGTCGCCGCCGACCTGGTCATCGCGGTGCTCGTCGGCCTCGGCGCGGCGGTGGGCGTGATCCCCGGCCTGGTCGTCGCCGCCCTGGTCGGAATCGTGGGGCCGGTCGTGAACATCGAAGGGCTGGGCCCGATCAGGGCCGTCCGTCGATCGATCCGGCTGACGTGGCCGCACGCCTGGCTCGTGTTCTCCATCCTGGTGCCTGCCTTCCTGCTGGAGGGCGTGATCCACGGGGCCCTGGTCCTCGTCTGGGACGCGCTCGGCCTGGCCGGCGAGCTCGCGGTGGAGATCCCGCTGATCCTGTCGCTGGGCGCCCTGGTGGTTCTGGCCGAGGTCGTACTCGCGTACGCCCTCCTGGCCCGGGACGCCGGCTCGCCGGTCGCGCGCTTGGTGCGGGAAGGACTGGACGAGGCCCTGGACGTACAGAGAGGAGATCACGATGAGCAACGAACAGGCGGCACCTGAGACGAAAGGTGTGACGGCGGAGTTACTTGCAACGGTTGACCTTGGCCCTGAGATCGAGGGCATGGCAGGGCGCCAACTTCGAATGCGCATGGTGACCATCGAGCCTGGAGGCGTCTTCGGCCCGATGCACGACCATAGAGGCAGACCGGGCATCGTCTACGTACTGCAGGGAACGATCACTGACCATCGAAATGGAGTCGCCACGGACTATGGGCCGGGAGTGGGCTGGCCCGAGGATAGGAACACCACACACTGGCTCGAGAACAGAGGAACGATTCCGGCGGTGGAGATCTCGGTCGACATCGTCAGCCAAGGGTAAGCCGACTCGCACAGGGGGTCCCCCGGAGGCGCCGTCGTGAACTTCCTATCCGCTCAGGGTTCGTCGCCTTGGGACGGATCTCTGATTTCCCTCCAGACGCCACCATCCCGCCGAATGCACGAACAGGCCGACGAACGCAGCGGCGAGGAACACGACTCCCGCGATCCAATAGATGTGCCAGAAGCCGGCGACGATCCCGACGAGGGCTGCCCCCTGGGCGACCGATTCAGCGATGGTCACGATCACGGATGGTGTCCGGTGACGACGAAAGGTCTCCTGCCTGTTGACCATCACGAGCGCGGCGAGCAGCGGTATGGCCACCGAGAACGCGATGACGGAGATCTTCGCCGACGCGGCGTTTGAGGGAGCCTCGAGGAACCCCTGCACAATGACCACAGCGATCCCGATCAGGCCGCCGTAGATCAGTCCGTTCTGCCTGACCGCTTCCTCGCTGCCCTCTCCGGTGAGGGCGTCCGCCGTCGCACCGCCGGCTTGCGCCTCCAGTTGCTGCTTCGTGATCGCCGCCGCTTCAAGGGCCTTGCGTCTTGCCTCCTCGGCGATGCGCGCCCGCTCCTCTGCCGAGTCGTCACTCATCGGCCGCTCCTTTCAGAAGGAATATCCGAAGCTATGCACCGCGAACCGGGGTGCCAAACGTGGGGGTCAGCGGCTCCAGAGTCGGTCGGCGACGCGGGACACGAGTTCGAGCTTGCGCCACTGCGTGTCCTCGTCGATCTCGTTGCCGACCATCACCGACGCGAACCCGCACTGCGGGCTGATCGCGAGGCGCTCCATGCCGCCGACGATCTCCGCCGCCTCCTCCATCCGGCGTCACGAGGTCTTCTTCGTCCTCCAGGACCGGCGTCTTGGTCGAGACGATCCCCATCACCATCGTCGAGTCCTGTCGCAGGAAGCGCGCGGGCTCGTACCCGCCGTCGCGGCCGAGGTCGTCCCACTCCACCAGGAACGAGTCGTAGGGAAGCTCGCCGAAGACCCGCTCGGCCACCGGCTCCAAAGACCCTTCGCACATCCACGACGAACGGTAGTTCCCGCGGCAGATGTGCAGCGCGGTCGTCACGTCGTCCGGGATCCCCTCCAGCACCGCCGCGTCGGCCGCGATCGCGGCCTCCACCAGCGTCCCGAGGTCGCTCCCCTGCGACGTGAACCGCTCGACCCACACGGGGTCGACCAGATAGGGGTACAGGGGAAAGTCGAACTGCACGTAGCGCGCGCCCGCGGCGATCGCGTCGGCGACCAGGGCGCGCTCGATCTCGATCGCGTGGTCGACGAACTCCTGGAGGCTGCCGTACGCCACGTCTGTGATCCCCAGCTTGTACGTGAACGGGTGCCCGAAGATCGACGCCGCCGGGAACGTCACCTTGAACGGGTGGCCGTCGGTCGCGCCGGCCAGGTACGAGGCCTCGCGCGAGGCGGGGGAGTCCACCGGATGCAGGCGGTCCACGACGTCGTGGACGGCCAGCGGGACGGCCTCGCCGAGCGCGTTGTGAAACTCCACGACGTTGTCGGTGCGGATGCCCTCGACCGCGTCGTAGAACGAGTTCATGAACATCCAGCGGCGGAACTCGCCGTCGGTCACCACGTCCAGGCCCAGGTCGATCTGGCGGCGCACGGCCTCGTCGATCGCCTCGTCCTCCAGCCGCTGGAGCTGGGACCGGTCCTTCGCCCGCTCGTCGGACAGAACCGCCGAGTGGCCCGGCTCGTAGAACTCCTCGACCGCGGCGCGCAGTTTCGGCGGACGCAGCAGGGACCCAACGACCTCCGCCCGTGCGGGCCGGCGCGGGCTCTTCTCCATGGCAGCATCCTACGGCGGCGGCTCGCGGGTCAGTTGCGACGAGAGGCTTGTAGCCTTTGACCAACACAGCGATCGAGTTCCTCGAACGTCGCCCGAGCCAGCTGAATCGGAGGTAGATCCCGTTGCGCGGTCTCGCCGCCTGGTCGTTTCGTCACCGCCGGATCGTGGTCATCGGGTGGTTGCTTGCCCTCGTGCTGATGTCGGGCCTGTCCAAGGCGGTCGGCACGGCGTACTCGAACACGTTCGACCTCCCGAACACCGAGTCCACGAAGGCCATCGAGCTGCTCCAGGCGGCGGCGCCCAAGCAGGCCGGGGACACGGCGAACATCGTCATCGGGACCACCGGGGGCACCAAGGTCACGGATCCAGACGTCCAGGCGAGCGTGGAGGCCATGCTGAAGAAGCTCTCGGCGCTCCCGCACGTGTCCACGATCGTCTCGCCCTACGATCCCGCGGGCGCCGGACAGGTCTCCCAGGACGGCACCGTCGCGTTCGCCGTCGTCACGTTCGACACGCAGGCGCAGTTCATCTCGATCCCGGCCGCGCAGACCTTCGTGAACACGGCCCGGGCGGCCGGGGGCCGAACCTGACGATCGCCGTCTCGGGCCAGGTGGCGCAGGAGGCCAACCCACAGTCCGTCGGCGGGGCGGGCTTCGGCATCCTGGCCGCGGGCGTCGTGCTGTTCATCGTCTTCGGCTCGCTGCTGGCCATGACCCTGCCGTTGGTGTCGGCGCTGGTGTCGCTGGGCACCGCCATCGGGCTGATCGGCCTGCTGAGCCACGCGCTGAGAATGCCGGAGTTCTCGAGCCAGCTGGTCCTGTTGATCGGCCTGGGCGTCGGCGTCGACTACGCGCTGTTCATCGTGTCCCGGCACCGGCAGGGCCTGCTGGCCGGCAAGCCGGTCGAGGCGTCGGTGGTCGCGGCGCTGGACACCTCGGGCCGCGCCGTCCTGTTCGCCGGCATCATCGTGTGCATCGCCCTGCTCGGGATGTTCGCGCTGGGGATCAGCTTCCTGTACGGGCTGGCGGTTGCGGCGAGCATCGGCGTGCTGTTCACGATGGCGGCCGCGCTCACGCTGCTGCCCGCGCTGCTCGGCTTCCTGGGCCCGAAGGTCCTGTCGCGGCGGCAGCGGAAGACGATCGGCGAGCGGGGGCAGGACGGGCTGCGGAAGGAAGGGTTCTGGGTGCGCTGGTCCGCGACGGTCGAGCGGCGTCCCATCGCGTGGGGATTGATCTCGCTCGTCCTGGTGGCCGCGCTCGCCGTGCCGTTCCTGTCGCTTCGGCTGGGATCCTCGGACGAGGGCAACGATCCCACGGGATCGACGACCCGCACCGCTTACGACCTACTGGCCAAGGGCTTCGGACCGGGGTTCAACGGCCCGTTCCAGATCACCTCGCAGCTGAACGAACCGGCCGACGAGGCAGCGCTCCAGCGCGTGGCCGATGCGGTCGGCGGCACGCCGGGGATCGTCGGGGTGACCAAGCCGGTCATCATTCCGGCGGCGAACGGGACCAAGGTGGCGGTGTTCGGGGCCTACCCGAGCACGGCGCCGCAGGACGCGGCGACGACCCAGCTCATCGACCGGCTGCGGGAACAGACCATCCCCGCGGCGGTGAAGGGGTCGACGCTGACCGTGTACGTCGGCGGCATCACGGCCATCTTCACGGACTTCGCCCGGGTGCTGACGGCCAAGCTGCCCCTGTTCATCGGCGTGGTCGTCCTGCTGTCCTTCCTGTTGCTGATGGTGGTCTTCCGCAGCCTGCTGGTGCCGCTCGTCGCGGCCGCGATGAACCTGCTGTCGGTCGCGGCGGCGTTCGGCATCCTGACCGCCGTGTTCCAGTGGGGCTGGCTGGGGTCGGTCATCGGCGTCACGCGAACCGGGCCTGTGGAGTCGTTCCTGCCCGTGATGCTCTTCGCCATCCTGTTCGGACTGTCGATGGATTACGAGGTCTTCCTGGTGATGCGCATCCACGAGGAGTGGCTGCGCTCGGGGGACAACCGCGAGGCGGTGCGCACGGGACTGGCCGCGACGGGCCGGACCATCACGGCCGCGGCCGTCATCATGGTGCTGGTCTTCGGGTCGTTCGTCCTCGGGGGTCAGCGGATCATCAAGGAGTTCGGCCTCGGCCTGTCCGCCGCCATCCTGGTCGACGCCGTGGTGATCCGGAGCGCCCTGGTGCCGTCGATCATGTTCCTGATCGGCAAGGCGAACTGGTGGTTCCCGAGTTGGCTCGACCGGATCCTTCCGCGCATCAACGTCGAGCCCCAGGACCTGGCCGAGATCGAACCCGTCCTTGTCTCCGGTCAGGAGTCCGGCGACCAGATGGCGTCGAAGGCGCCCTGATCCAGCGGAAGCAGCCAGCAGCCCGCGACGCGGCCATCCCGGACGCGATAGAGGCCGACGGTCGTCCATCCGCGCTCGACGCCGTCCATGACGGCGGTGCCGTCGGCCAGCACCGCGACGTGCTCCTCGCCGATCAGGACCTCTCCCAGGTGCATGCGGAAGGTGCCCTTGGCCATGTCGCGGCGCTTGGCGAAGTAGCTCACCACTGCCTCGATGCCGACGTGGTCGCCGGCGATCGGACTGTTCCCGCTGACGTGCCATTCGACGTCGTCGGTCAGCAGGTCGCGGATCGGTTCGGTCGCACCGCCCGCATAGAAGCCGCCCAGGACCGCGTACAGGCGGTCGACGATCCCCAGCGCTTCTGCTTCTTCCACGCTCGCTCCTGTCAGCGGGCCGACGGGTCCCACCGACCGTACAAGGAAAGCGGCGCGCGGAACTCCCAGCCGCGGATCTCCGCCGGTCGCGCGTCGTCCAGGCGCAGGTCAGGCAGGCGATCGAGCACCGCCTCGAGTGTGGCCCGCGTCTGGTAGCGGCCCAGCCAGGCGCCCAGGCAGAAGTGGTTCCCGGCGGCGAAGGCCAGGTGGGCGCCCTCTTTGCGGTGGATGTCGAACCGGTCGGGGTCGGTGAACCGCCGCGGGTCGCGGTTGGCCGAGGCCAGCACCGCGCCGATCAAGGCGGCCTGTGGAAGATCGACGCCGGCCAGCGTCGTGTCCCGGGTGGTCTGGCGGGTGGACGTCCCCACGGGGGCGTAGCACCGGAGCGTCTCCTCGATGGCCGGCTTCAGCAGCGTGCGGTCGGCCCGGACTTCCTCCAACGCGTCGGGATGCGTCAGCAGCGCCCAGATCGTCAGTGCGATCAGGTCGCGCGGTTCCTGGAGCCCGCCCGACAGCATCAGCTTGGTGTTCGCGACGATCTCGTCGTGGGACATGCGATCGTCGCCGTCCGCGTGCAGCATCGCCGAAAGGACCGAGCCGTCGGGCTCCCGCGCCAGGCGTTCGAGGATCGTTTCGATGGCCTCGCCCAGCTCACCGCTGGCCGCGTCGGCGATCGTCTGTTTGCCGGGGTCGCCCTCGAAGTTGGCCAGGCCGATCATCATCCCGGCGTTCCAGCGGCTCGAGATCCTCCCACGGAACCTCGTCGAGCCCGAGCATGAAGCGTAGGGAAAGGATCGACATGGGCTCGGCCAGCTCGCGGAACAGGTCGGCCTCGCCGCGCGCCACGAACCCGTCGATCAGCTCGTGGGCGAGCTTCGGGATCATGTCGCCGGTCCGCGCCTCGACCTCGCGCGGACGGAAGGGCGCTTCGACGACGCGGCGGATGCGCTCCTGATCGGGCCCCTCGGACCCCAGCATGTTCTTGCCCATCGTCCGGTTGAGCGTCGAGGGGTCGGTCTCGGCGGTGAACATGTCCGGCGTCTGGTCGACGTGCTGGACGTCCTCGTAGCGGGTCACCAGCCACAGCTCGACGGCCGGCACCCAGGCGACCGGCTCGTCCTCGCGAAGGCGGGCGTAGACCGGGTAGGGATCCGTCTCGAGGTCGTCCAGGGTGATCGACTCGCCGATGGTCACGCCGTGTCCTCCGATGGAACGAGGGCGGCTGGCGCGCCGCCCTCGGAGCCGATATTTTGCTACCGAACGATTTGGGCGCGCAAGCGCACGACGTCTCGAGGAAACGAATGAGCGCGCACGGCGACCGGCTCCGCCTCTTGTACCCGGACCTGCACGGGCTCGAGCGGGGCAAGTACCTGCTGGGCGACTGGGCGGCGCGCGGCGGCGCCAACTTCTGCGTCGGCGTGTGGCCGCTGACGTTCGACAGGGAGATCCTGCCGATCCCGGGCGTGCAGTTCGACGTCGGGCTGCCCGACCTCGAGGCGCACATCGACATGGACACGCTGCGCCCATCGTGGGAGCCGGACACGACGATCGGACTTGCCGACACCGTGTACCAGGGCGCGCCGCACCCGCTGGACAGCCGCGACGCGCTTCGGCAGGCCGTCAAGCCGTGGACCGACATGGGCCTGATCCCGCAGCTGGCCTACGAGTTCGAGTTCTATCTGATGGAGCCCGACGAGGCCGGCGCGTGGGTACCCGTCAGCCTGCCCGGGCACCGTGTGTACGGCACGGGCATGGCGATCGACCCGACCGGCACGGTCGACGAGATCGTGCGCACTGCCGTCGCCTGCGGGTTCGACATCGAGGGGTGGGGCAGCGAGTTCGACACGTCGGCGTACGAGGTGAACATCCGCTACGCCGACGCGATGGAGGCGGCTGACGACGCGTTCGTGTTCCGGCTGCTGTCCCACGAGCTGCCGGCGCGGCGGGGTCTGCTGGCCACGTACATGGGCCGGCCGCTGAACGACCGCGGCGGGACCGGGCTGCACCTGAACTTCAGCTTCCGGAGGGCGGATGACGGGACGAACGCGCTGCACGACCCGGACGCGAAGGACGGGCTGACGACGCTCGCGCACCAGTGCATCGCGGGGATGCTTGCGCACCACGAGGGCCTGGCCGCGATCTGCGCGCCCACGGTGAACGCGTACAAGCGACTCCAGCCCGACATGCTGAACGGGTACTGGGCCAACTGGGGCTACGACGACCGGTCGGTCGGGATCCGGGTCGCGGCGGAACGAGGAACGGGCACGCGCCTGGAGAACCGGGTGCCCGACGGCGCCGCCAACCCGTACCTGATGCCGGCGGCGATCCTGCACGCGGCGCGCCTCGGCGTCGAGCAGGAGCTCGAGCTCCCTCCGGTCCAGCCGGTCGGCGGCGAGGTGAACACCGACGTCCACATCCCACCGACGTTGGAAGCGGCGCTCGGCACGTTCCAGGCGGACAAGGATCTGTGCGCGGCGCTCGGCGAGGACCTGGTCACGGCGTTCGTGATGCTCAAGGAAGCCGAGTGGAAGCGCTACACGGAGGCGGTGAAGGATCCGTCGACGACCGAGGTCACCGACTGGGAGATCGCCTATTACCTCCCGTTCTACTAGGCCAACGCAGATTGCTGCTATGAGCGACGATCGAGTGGCTGGCCAGAGAATCCACCAATTTCACGTGATCATGGATCAGCTTTCCGGACTTCCCGAGAACGACATCGACAATGTCGAGCAGCTCGTTCAGGTTGGCGAGTGGCAAGTTGCCCTGGAGATACTGTGCACGCAGGTCTACGAGCATGAGCTGTTCTTGCCTGCTGCTGTCCTTCCTCAGATAACCGACCTCTGTCGGGAATTGAGTGTCGACGACAAGTACTGGATTCCCCTGCAGGAACTGCCGACAGATTCCTAGGAAGTTCGACGTGTGCTTGACACGGAAGAGTGTGGTGACGACTGAACGCGACTGACGGGATGCGTCCCGAGGCTATGGAGGCCGTCAAGGCCGTGGAGCGGGCGCTGGAGATCGCGCAGAGCCGGGTCGGGGCCGAGGACATCACCTCCAAGGGCGAGCGTGACCTGGCGACGGCCACCGACATCGCGGTCGAGGACGCGATCCGTGAGCTGCTCGGTCCGACCGGCTTCCCTGTCATCGGTGAGGAGCGCGGGGGCGAGGCACCCGTCGACGGCTCCCCGTACTGGCTGGTCGATCCGATCTGCGGAACGAGGAACTTCGCCTCGGGCATCCCGCTGTTCAGCGTGAACGTCGCGCTCGTCGAGGACCACCACGTGACCGTCGGGGTCGTCGGCGACGGATCCACCGGAGAGATCTGCGTCGCCGAGCTCGGCGAGGGCACCTGGGCGCTGACCGAACGGCGATCGCCGTCGGCTCGCCACCAGCGCGGAGAGCCAGACCGTCGCCATCGAGGACAGTCGTTCGCAGGGACCACGGCGCGAGCACGCCGCGCGGTACCTGGAGGCGGCGGTCTGCGAGGATCGCTGGGACCTCCGCGCGCTCGGCACGACGCTGTCGCTGGCGCACGTGGCGGCTGGGAGGAACGCCGGCTACGTCTTGTTCTGGAGCTCGCCGATCCACTCGGCCGCCGGCGTCCTCCTCGCCGCGGAGGCCGGGGCGACCGTGTCCCAGATCGACGGCTGGCCGTGGACGCTCGAGTCGGACTCAGTCGTGGTGAGCGCCGCTCCCGAGATCCACCGCGAGCTCCTCCGCATCGCCCGGCACGTTGCCGACGAGGAACCGCCGCCAGACGACTGAGGCTTCGCCTCCGGCGACTCCTCGACTCAGCAGACGTACTCGACCAGCGTGAGGCTCCGCGCGTGGTGCACGTCGTGGCGACCGACCGACCACACGATGGTGCCGTCGGAGGCGGCGCCGTGCAGCTCGTTGGCGAGCCGCCTGCCGTGCACGTTCGGCGTGGGCACGACCTCGAAGGCCGATCCGTTCAGTTTTTCTGCGAGCGTGTTGTAGCGACCCGGGTATGAAACGCCGGTCGCGTAGAGGGAGGAACCGGCTGCGGCCACGCCCCCGAAGGACGACCGCGGTCCGGGGTTCGCGACGGGGACCACGCTCCACGACGAACCATCCCAGTGCTCGGCGAAGGGACCGGCGTCGCCCCCGCCCACGGCCCAGATGTCGCCGGCCCCGAGAGCGGTCAGGCTCGAGAACGAGGAGTCCGTCCCCGGGCTGGCAACCGGGACGATCGACCACGAGGCCCCGTTCCAGTGCTCGGCCAGCGGCTGGTACTGAAGCGGGGACCCGCTGTAGTACGACCCAACGGCCCAGACATCGTTCGAACTGACCATGGCGACGTCGGAGAGCACCGTCTGGGGTGAGTGGTGGTAGTACGGACTCCGCACGTACGACCACGAGATACCGTTCCAGTGCTCGACGAGTGGAGCCTGCGCGCCCGACTTCAGGTCGTGGGTGCCCACGGCCCATGCGTCGCTCCCGGACAGCGCGGACACGCCGCCGAAGAAGCTGGCGCCCGGCCCGCGATTCGGGCTTGGGACGACGGACCACGACACGCCGTCGTATTGCTCAATCAGTGTCCTGATGCGGCCGCTGGCGCCGCCCCGGACGCCGACGGCGAACGCGTGCGCGGCGTCCGGCGCGGACACGCCGCCGAGCGGACCTGTGACGTGGGGACTCGGGACACCGGTCCACGATGCCCCATCCCAACGCATGATCATGCCCCGGCCCTCGCCGGTCCCCCCGTAGCCCCTCCCGACGGCCCAGGCCAGCGACGGTGACACGGCGGCCACGTCTGCCAGGTCGTTGTAACGGGATGCGGGATTGTCGCTGGCCGCGATGTGCCAGGCGCCGTCACACGTGAGGCCGTCCGTCCCTGCCGACAGGGCACCTGCAGAGGTCGCGGAGCCGGGGATCACCGCGAGGACGAGGACGATTGCGCAGGCGAGCTTGGTAAGCAGCGACGTCATGGGAACCCCTTCGATAGAAGCGTCACCCCTGAGAATACCGACCGTGCCCGGGGGCGGTATTGCCTGCGGGTGAGGATTCGCTTGCCCTGGACGTTGCCGGAGCGGACTGCGGATGCCAGAGTCCTCCCATGTCCGAGCTGTCGATCGACGACCTGACGCCCGAGCGATTCGACACCGTCATCGTGGCGGGCGCCGACATGCAGGGCCGGCTGTTCGGCCGGCGGCTGCCGGCGCGGCGCTTCCTGGCCGATCCGGCGCAGGGCGTCGACATCTGCACGTGCGTCTTCGTGTGGGACATCGCCGAGGACCCGGGCGCGGACGTTCCCTTCGCCGGTCCGCACACGGGCTGGAACGACCTGGTGCTGGCCCCCGACCTCGCGACACTTGCGGCCGTACCCGGGGGTGGAGGGCACCGCGATCTGCCTGGCCGACGTCCTGGACGAGCACGGCGAGCCGCTCGCGATGGCGCCGCGCACGATCCTTCGCCGACAGGTCGAGCGGGCGGCGGCGATGGGCTTCGGCGTCCAGACGGCGAGCGAGCTGGAGTTCTATCTGTTCCGCGGCAGCGTGCGCGAGGCACGGCTGCGCGGGTTCCGCGATCTGGAGCCGACGACGCTGGTGCGTTCGGACTACAGCATCGTCGGGCAGGCGGCGCAGGAGCCGTTCATCCGTCGCGTGCGCCGCGAGATGGAGGCGGCCGGCATCCCCATCTGGGCCTGCCAGGCCGAGTACGGACTGGGGCAGTGGGAGGTGAACCTGGAGCACGCCGACCCGGTCGAGATGGCCGATCGCCACGTGGTGTACAAGGCCGGACTGAAGGAGATGGCGCTGCAGGACGACCTGGCGCCGACGTTCATGGCGCGTCCCGTCGCGGGCGACATGGGCTCGTCGGGGCACGTGCACGTGTCGCTGTGGCGCGACGATGAGCCGGCGTTTGCGGACGGGGACGGCCCGCACGCGCTGTCGGACGCGGGACTGAGCTTCGTCGGCGGATTGCTGGCGCACCTGGACGAGACCGCGCTGTTCTTCGCGCCGTACGTGAACTCGTACAAGCGGCACCTGACCGAGGACTTCGGCGGCGGCATCCAGGCGTGGGGCTTCGACAACCGGACGATCGCGATCCGGGTCGTGGGGTCGGGCCCATCGCTGCGGGTCGAGCACCGCTACCCGGGCGCCGACGCGAATCCGTACCTCAGCGTGGCCGCCGTCCTGGCGGCGGGCCTCGACGGGGTCGAGCGCGGGCTGGGCCCGGGGCAGCCGTTCGAGGGCGACGCGTACGGCGACGCTCACCTGCGCCGGACGCCGCGCTCACTGGTCGAGGCGCTCGTCGCCTTCGAGGAGTCGACGTTCGTGCGGGACACGTTCGGCAAGGACGTGGTCGAGCACTACGCGGCGCACGGCCGGGCGGAGTGGGAAGCGTCGCTCCGCGCCGTGACCGACTGGGAGATCAACCGGGCCTTCGAGCAGGCCTGAGCGTCCGGCCAGGCCGTCAGGCCGTGCCGTCGCGCAACGCGGCCAGGGCCTTGTCGAAGCGCCGCTGCCGCGTTTCGTCGGTCTTCGCGTCGTTGATCGGGCCGACGAGCGCCAGCTTCCGGCTGTAGGAGAGGCCGTCGAAGAGCTTTCGCGCGGCGGAGTCCTTCTTGAGCGCCTTCGCGAAGTCGTCCGGCACCGTCACCTCGCGCGGCGCCGTGTCGAGCTCGATGTCGACGTCCACCGTGTCGCCGCCCGCAACGCCGGCGGCCTCGCGGACCGTCGCGCTCACGCCGACCATGAACTTCCCGTCCATCGTCGCGACGGTGCTCCGGTACGTGTAGCCCTTGATCGTGACCTTCACGGCGGGCCGCTTGCTCGACCCGAGGGCCGTGACGACCTTCGGCGGCACCTCGATGCCGGTGGCCGTCTTGCCGCCCTGGAGGATCTTCGTGCGAAACCGCATGGGAGGACGTTACCCGATCGGGCGTGTGCGACACGAGGGGCAAGGACGCATACTGCCGGGCGACCAGGAGGACACGGAGATGGGGGACCGGGAGCTCGAGGGGCAGGTCGCGATCGTGACCGGCGCGGCCCAGGGGATCGGCCGGTGCATCGCCGAGACGCTCGCGGCGGACGGCGCCTCGGTGGTGGTGGCGGACATCCAGCACGAGAAGGCCGCTGAGGTCGCCGCCGGGATACGGGACCGTGGCGACGAGGCCGACGCGACCCGAGTCGACGTCCGCGAGCCGGCCCAGGCCGAGGCGATGGCCGCCTTCGCGTTGGAGAAGTACGGGCAGATCGACCTGCTGGTGAACGACGCCGGGATCGACGCACCGCCCGGCGAGGCGTGGACGATCGACGAAGAGCACTGGCGCGCGGTGATCGACACCAACCTGTCCGGGCCGTGGTGGTGCACCAAGGCCGTGATCCCGCACATGCGGGAACGGAAGCGCGGGCGGATCATCTTCATCAGCTCGGGCAGCGCGCGGATCGGTGACCACGACATCTCGGTGGCCTACAACGCCAGCAAGGCGGGACTGATCGGGCTGACGGTCGGGCTGTCCGTGCAGCTGGAGCCGTTCGGCATCCTGGTGAACGCGGTGGCGCCGGGGCCGACCGGGACGGGGCATCCGATGACGGAACGGCAGCGCTCGTCCTACCTGGAGGAGTTCCCGTCTGGGGCTCGGCGGCCCGCAGCCGATCGCCGACGCGTGCCGGTACCTGGCGCGGGGGAGCGGGGACTGGGTCAGCGGCGCGGTCATGAACGTGAGCGGCGGCTGGGTCCGCGGAGCCTGAGTCCGAGCCGGCCCGGTTTGCCCTTCGGATCGTTCCGGAGCAAGATGGCTCGCCCGCTGGTCTTCGGTGTCCGTCACTTTGCTCGGCCGCCGAGACGCCGGCGGGGGAGGGGTGTGATGGCGAGCAGCCCGAACGAGACGCCGTGGGAGCGGTTCTGCCGCCCCATCCTGGAGGGGGCCTCGGAATCCATGCCCGTCTTCGAGGTGGGGATCCCGGTCCGGGACGGCGTCGAGTTGGCGGCCGACGTCTACCTCCCGGCAGAAGAGCACCGGCCCGCCCCCGTCATCGTGCAGTCGACGCCGTACGACAAGAGCAACCGCGCGTTCTTCGAGCACGAGTCGAGCTTCTACCAGCGAAACGGCTACGCGTTCGTGGTCCACGACGTCCGTGGGCGGGGCAAGTCCGAGGGGCAGTGGGAGGCCGTGGTCAACGACGGGCCCGACGTGCACGACGTCATCGAGTGGGTCGCCGCCCAGCCGTGGTCCACCGGGAACGTCGGCACGACCGGCCTGTCCTACATGGGATGGACCCAGTGGGCGGCGGCCGCCGAACGCCCCCCCGCATCTCAAGGCGATGGTCTCCACCTCCGCTGCCGGGCGCTGGCAGCAGGAGATCCCCTACACGAACGGATGCTTCCAGCTGTACTTCGGGTGGTGGGTGTACCTGGTCCGGCGCCGCATCACCGAGTTCCACGGGATCGGCGAGATCGACTGGGACGAGGTTCTGCGCCGGCTCCCGCTGAACGCGATCCGAGACTTCATCAACCCGGCCGGCCATACCTGGCAGAACATGGTCGAGCGCAACACGCTGGACGACTTCTGGCGATCGTTCCGGTTCGACGAGCGATACGACCAGATCGACGTCCCCTGCCTCCACGTGAGCGGGTGGTACGACCTGGAGGACCTGCTGGGCGCGTTCCACCACTACGAGCACATGATCGACGGAGTCGCCCGGCAGCGGACCGGCAGCGACTGCTGGTCGGACCGTGGAGCCACGTCAAGTCGCGATTCCCGCACTCGAGCTACGCCGACGTCGAGCTGGGGGCCGCCGCCGCGCTGGACATGGACCAGGAGCACCTGCGCTGGTTCGACCACTGGCTGAAGGGGATCGACAACGGCGTGCCGGACGATCCGCGCGGTTCGGATCTTCGAGCCGGGGACGAACGTCTGGCGCGAGGCGCCGCGGTGGCCGCTCTCTTCGCGCGAGGACGCCCTGTACCTGGGGTTCGACGGGGAGAACGGAACGCTGTCGCCCAGGGAACCCGCGTCTTCGGGAGCAGGGCCGGTCGTACCGGTACGATCCGAGGATCCCGCTCCAACACAGCTGGACGTCCGCTTGTACCCGATCGAGGACGTCCCGCTCGACCAGACCGACGTGGAGGCGCGGCCCGACGTGATCGTCTACACCAGCGAGCCGCTGACGGAGGAGCTGGCCATATCGGGGTGGGCGGTTCTCGAGCTGCACGCCGCCACCGACGGGGACGACACGGACTGGCATGTCAAGCTGACCGACGTGCAGCCCGACGGCAGGTCGCACAAGGTGACGCAGGGGTGTCTGCGGGCGTCGTACCGCGACTCGCTGACCGACCCGGCGGCGACCGAGCCGGGAACGGTGCATCGATATGAGGTCGAGCTGTGGCCGACGCACCACGCCTTCCTGCCGGGGCACCGGATCCGGGTCTCGGTCACCAGCAGCGACTTCCCCTGGTTCGCGCGGAACCTCAACCGCTTCGAGTCGGTGGCCACGTCCGCCGAGCCGCGCGTGGCTGTGAACACGGTCCAGCACGCATCGCCGACGGCCTCACGGATCCGGTTGCCCGTCGAACGGGGGGTGTTGCCGGGCTGAGGGCAGGAGCACGTGCGTGAGACCGGTCCCGTGGAGGGAGAGGGAGGAAGCGCTATGAAGGCCGACGAGAGGGCGCGAGCCGAAATGATCCGCCGGGAGCTCAGCCGCCGCACGTTCCTTCGACGGGCGGGCATGGGAGCGCTAGCGCTGCCCACGGCATCCGCTCTGTTGGCCGCCTGTAGTAGCGACAGTGGTGGTGGCGGTGGCGGCAGCAGCGGTGGCGGCGGCGGCGGATCGCCGACGCCGGGTGGCCACCTGATCGTGGCGCGCACCGCAGACTCGCTGACCATGGACAAGACCGCCATGTTCGACAACGAGTCGATTTGGATCGCCACCAACATCTACGAGATGCTCTACGAGGCAGGCCCGGACGGGAAGACGCTGCTGCCGTGGCTGGCGACCGGCCACGAGCTGTCCGACGACCAACTCACGTGGACGTTCCACCTGCGATCCGGCGTGACGTTCCACAACGGGCAGCCGGTCACCGGGGCCGACGTGGTGTTCTCGCTCGACGAGGCCCGTGGGAAGGACAGCGCCTGGGGATTCATCTACACGGCCGTCAAGGACGTGAGCGCACCCGACGACCAGACGGTCGTCGTCCAGACGAATTTCCCGTGGGCGCCACTCCTGGCCGACGTGGCGCTCTTCGGCGGCGGTGTCGTGCCCAAGGACTACGCCGGCGCCAGCAAGAAGGACTTCTATCAGAGCCCCATCGGCACGGGTCCGTTCATGTGGGACCAGTGGAGCAAGGGGAGCGAGCTGCGTCTGAAGAAAAACCCGTCCTACTGGCAGGAGGGCAAGCCATACCTGGACGCCATTTCCTGGAACAACGTTCCCGACGACAACACGCGCATCCTTCAGGTGAAGGGCGGCCAGGCGCACATCGACGAGTTCCCGCCGTGGTCGGCGATCGACAGCCTGAAGAGCACGCAGGGAGTCGTGGTGAAGCTGTTCCCCTCGAGTCGGACCGACTTCCTGTCGTTCAATCAGAAGCAGGAGCCGTTCCAGGACGCGCACGTGCGCCGGGCCATCGCGTACGCGCTCGACCGCGAGGCCATGGTGAAGGCGGTCCTGTTCGGCAACGGACAGGTGGCCAACTCGTTCCTCACGCCGGCGCTCTTCGGCTACGACGAGAACGTCCAGGGCCCCGGGTACGACGTGACGAAGGCCAAGGAGGAGCTGGCCCAGTCGACGGTCCCCGACGGGTTCGAGACGACGCTCCAGGTCGGGACCGGAGTTGTCGTCGAGAACTCGCTGGCGCAGATCATCCAGCAGGAGCTCGACGCAATCGGCATCAAGGTCACCCTGAAATCGGTCGACCCGAACGCGGAGTTCACGAACATCCAGAACTTCGACTACGAGATGTGCTTCCTGTACGACACGACCGACATCATCGACCCGGACGAGCTGGTCAACTTCTCGGTGGCGCCCGCCGGCGGCACGTACGCGTTCTGGACCAACTGGCAGAGTCCGCAGGTCGACGAGTGGACGAAGCAGGCGGAGCAGGAGTTCGAGCCGAGCCAGCGCGAAGCGCTCTACACGAAGATCCAGGAGGAGGTGGCGCAGGAGGTGCCGATCGCGCCGCTCTACTACTCGCCCTACGCATATGCCTACTCGGACAAGGTGCACGGGTTCGAGGTCTATCCCACGGGGAACTACCACGCGGAGAACATCTGGCTCTCCCAGTAGGGGCGGCCTTGCCCGGGGAGATCGTTCGGTAGCAAAATATCTCCGGTGCTGCTCACCGACATCGACCTCGCCAGCCACGATTTCTTCGTCGACGCGTTCCCGCACGAGGCGTTTCGGCTGCTCAGAGAGCACGACCCCGTCCACTGGCAGCCCGAGGCCGCCGCCCAACCATGGCTTCTGGGCGATCACCAAGTACCACGACGTCGAGACCGTCATCGACGACCCGGCCACGTACTCCAGCGAGCGGGGCGGCGTGATCCTGGAGGAGATGGCGCCCGACGAGCTGGACGCCCGGAAGTCGATGATGGAGACCGACCCGCCGCGCCACACGCGGATGCGGAAGATCGCCAGCCCGCTGTTCACGCCCCGGTCCATGCGCGAGTACGAGGGCTACTGCCGCGACATCGCGCGCGACGTGCTGGACAAGGCCCTCGCCAAGGGCGAGTTCGACTTCGTCCTGGACGTGGCCAAGGAGCTGCCGATCCGGGTCCTGGTGCGCATCCTGGGCGTCCCGGACGAGGACACCGACCGCCTCATCGAGTGGGGCGACACGATGATCGGCAACACCGACCCCGAATACACGTCGTTCGTCATCGATCGCGACGACACCAGCGACTACCGGCTGATGCCGTTCCGGAGCCCGGCCGCGGCCGACATGATGAACTACGGCCACGAGATGGCCGAGATCCGCCGCGCCGATCCTCAGAACGATCTGGTCACCAAGCTGGTCCACGCGGAGGTCGACGGCGACCGCCTGTCCACCCGCGACTTCGACAACTTCTTCGTCCTGCTGGTCGTCGCCGGCAACGAGACGACGCGCAACGGCATCTCGCACGGCATGCAGGCGCTGATGGACAACCCCGACCAGCTGCGGCTGCTCCAGGACGAGCCGTCGCTGATCCCGAGTGCCGTCGAGGAGATGCTGCGGTGGGGCTCGCCCACGATCATGTTTCGGCGCACCGCGACTCGCGACACCGAGCTGCGCGGCGTGACGATCGCCGAGGGGGACAAGGTCGTGGTGTGGTTCGCGTCGGCGGACTACGACGAGGAGGTCTTCCCCGACCCGTTCCGCTTCGACGTCCGGCGCTCGCCCAACCGGCACTTCGCGTTCGGCGCCGGCGGCCCGCACTTCTGCCTGGGCGCACCGCTGGCGCGACTGGAGATGCGCGTCATGTTCGAGGAGCTGCTGCCCCGCATCGCGAGCATGGAACCGGCCGGCGAGGTCAGCCGGCTTCGTTCGAACTTCATCAACGGAATCAAGCACATGCCTGTACGGGTCGTGAGTAGGTAAACGCGGTCAGATTGGGGATAAACGCCGAGAGTATCCAGCGAGTCAATCGAAGGGAGATCGATATGTGCCTGACGTGTGGATGTATGAAGGCCCATCTGGAGATGGGCGAGAACAACATTCGCTTCGAGGACGTGAAGGCGGCGGCCGATGAGAACGGTCAGTCAGTGGCGTGGACGCTGGACATCATTGCCCGGACCGTGGAGGCAGACAAGGTCGATCACGCCGAAGAGTATGCGGATCAGGAGTAGCGTCTGGACTCAGCCTCGATTCCCGGGCAGGGCCGCTTACCCCAATCTCGGTCATCAGTTGACTGCTCTGGCGATCGGGGTATGGAATGGAGAACGACTGGAGAGCGATCGTCCTCTCAGGGTTGCGGATACGTCAGCGAGACCGGGAGGATGGATCGTCGAAAATGGGAGGGCGCTATGGCGATGGTCATTGATCCGGTCTGCGGGATGCGGATCGACACGGATGACGCCGCCGCCACGGCAGAGTACGACGGCAAGACGTTCTACTTCTGCTCGGGGGCCTGTCACGATGCGTTCGTAGCAAACCCGGCTTCGTATGGCGTCTGACGAGACGCGGGGCACTCAGGGCAACTGGTTGGATGAAGGCGAACTCGCTCAACGCGCCGGCCTGACAGTAGAGCGAATACGTCAATTTGTAGAACTCGGGATCCTTACTCCGGAAGACGGCAAGTTCCTGCGTCGTGATGTCATGCGTGCCCGTGCCGTGGAGGAACTTGCCACCAAAGGAATCGATGCGGACGCGGTTTCCACCGCGATGGCGCAAGGAGAGCTGACGCTCGGGTACCTGGAGAGCGGGCAGAGACGACACCCACGATCGGCCCTGACATTTGAGGAACTCAGCAAGGAGATGGGCATCTCCTTCACCACGCTGCAGATGGTCTATGTCACGTTGGGTTTGGCGGGTCCCAAGAGCGATGAGCACGTTCGCGAGGAGGATCTACCCATGCTTCAAAGCCTGCCGGTCTTGTTCGGAGCCGGTGTTGACGAGGGGGAGGTCCTTCGCTTCGTTCGCGTTTGGGCCGAGAGTGCACGACGAGTGGCTCAGTTCCAGACCCACTACTTCCACAACACGGTGGAAGAGACGTTCCGACGCCGGGGTCTTCGTGACAATGAAGCGTACGAGTCCGCGATTCGCGAAGTTGGTCTCCGGTTCGGGCACACGGGCGAGGACTTGCTCGGCTGGCTGTTTCGACGTCACGCCGAGGTCTACTACAAAGAGCATGAGTTCGGTCATGTTGAGACCGCCCTTGAGGCAGCCGGCGTTCGTTTGAAAGCCCCTCGCGGTGTGGAGGCGGCAGCGTTTGCCGACCTGTCGGGCTACACGAGATTGACGGAGGAGGCGGGCGATGAACGGGCGGCTCACGTCTCGCTCACGTTGGCCCAGTTCGTCAACGAGATCGCTGGGGTGCACAGAGGAGAGGTAGTAAAGATGCTCGGCGACGGGGTTCATTTCCACTTTCGTGACGCCGGCGCCGCGGTGAGGGCTTCTCTCGAGCTCGTGCAGGAGGTCGGGCCTCGAGGTCTTCCGCCCGCGCATGTTGGAGTCAACGCCGGATCGATGATCTACGACGAGGGTGACTACTTCGGTCGGACCGTGAACATCGCGGCCCGGATTGCATCGGAAGCGGGCGCCGGTCAGGTGTTCGTTGGGGAGGATCTCGTCCGCACTGTGCCTCCGCAGGGCTTTCGGGTACGGGATGTCGGCCAATTCGACCTCAAAGGAATCGCTCGCCCAGTGAGGATCTATGAGGCCTTCAAGGACGACGCTGGCTAAGCCTTTGGTACGCCGGATCGGCTTGCGTTGACGCGTGCGTCGCTTCCCGTTGGAAGCGACGGTGATCACGAGGGCTCGGCCGAGAACGGCCGAGCCCTCCGCGGTTGTTGCCGGTCGAGGCGATGCCGGTCAGTAGCCGTAGCCGCCGGCCGAACCGCCGCCTCCACCGTTCCCGCCGCCGGCGGGAGCTCCGCCTCCGCCGCCCCCGCCGTAGGGCGCGGTCGGGGCATTCTGGCCGGACCCTCCACCCCCGCCTGAGGACGCGTTGGCTTGCGACACGACCCCGGCGAGTCCGAGCGCCCCGATCAACACCGCTGCCGCGAGCGCGAAGCCTCGCACGCGAGCTGCGGCCCGCCGCGCGCCGGATCCCCGAACCGCCAGAACCACCGCACCGACGACCGTCGTCGCTCCGAGGATCGTCGCCACGGTGTCGGCGAACCCGACGGGCAGCACGACGTGGGCGTACGGGCCGAAGGGGAGCGCCACCGTCCTGGAGGCGATCCACGTGGCGACGACGGTCGCGTTGCCCAATGCGCCGAGCACCAGCCACCAGCGGGGAGCCCAGACCAGTGTCAGGAGACCCCAGACGATCTCCGCCGCAGCCACCAGTCCGAAGAACGCCTCGGTCTGCGCGTTGCCGCGCCCGATCGTCGCCGCCGCGGCGATGTGGATCGCACCAGCGGCGATGCTGGTCAAAGCGATCACCGACGTGATCCGTGCGGTGGTCCGATCCGGCTCCGCAACCGCCCGGCTCGCCGGCACTTCGACCGGGCGCGGGGCGGGTGCGGTGTCATCCCATTGAGGTTGTGCAGACATCGTGGTCACTCCTTTCCGAGTAGATGCCTTCACCGCTTCTCTCGCGGTGTCTCAATGGGATGGTCTACGGATGACGGTGCCCGTCGGTTCAGGTCGTGGCTCGGGGCGGATGAGCGACCGCGTAACGGCAGACACCGAAAGTGGTTGCGAGAGAGGAGATTCCGGTGCGCTCGCGTCAGCATGCATGACGAAATACTTAGCTCGCTCTCAGGTTACGCCATCGCGGGAATAGGTGAAGCAACACCCAGGTTCCGACTCCTCAGCCGGACGTGGCGATGATCTCCGCGTCGCCGGTCTGGCCGTTCACGCGACCGACAGCCGTCGGATCGTCAGCCGGGGAGCGTGTGAGTGCGCCGAGTGCTCCGGAGACAGCGACCCCGAGGAGCGGCCCAGCGCCTGGATAGATTTCTAGACGACGGTCTCCCGCACCCAGGCGGACATGACCTCAACACCTCGAAGCAGCTCAGACCACACGAGCCGGTAGGGCTCCGCGTGGCCGGGCGGATGCCCTTCGAGCGTCAGTGGGAGCTCGGCGCTGCCCTCCAGGGCCAGCCGGATCGCGGTGACCGGCAGGGCGTGGGCGACGGCCAGCACCGTCGCCTCGGGGCGCTCCGCGACCAGCGTGAAGCCGCGGCAGTAGCGGGCGATCGTCTCGACGCGGCTCTCGCCACCGTCGGGCCGCGCCACCGGCCCATTCGAGACGAACCAGTCCCGGGTCTCGGACAAGGGCCGTCCCTCCAGGCTGCCGAACATCGGGTCGTTGAGCTCGGGAACCGTCACCCGGGGGACGTCCCGGCCGGCGAGCGCGAGGTCGGCCGTCTCTCCGGTACGGAGGAAGTCGGTGACGACGCAGAGGTCGATCGATGCTCCCTCCAGCTCCCTGCCGAGCTCCACCGCCTGCCGCCGTCCTTCCTCGGTGAGCGGGAACCGGACCGACGGATCGCCGTTCACGACCCCACGCGTGTTCGCCTCGCTCTCGGCATGCCGGACCAGGATCGCCTCAACCATTGGGGTTCCGAAGTCGCGCGGTGGCGCCTGAGGGGAGCCCGGGGCACTTGGGAATTGACCTGCCTGTGTCCATATGTGACGTTATCGCACGTCCGCATCCGAGGTTGTGGACCGTCGAACGCCGCCCGCCGTCCCCGGTCCCGGGCACGCCGGACTGGCGCCGACCCAGGATTGAACCAGGACACACGGAGCGCATAGCATTCGGGCGGCGGGGCCAGGAGCCCTGCCCTGAAACCGGGGGGAGCACATGGCCGAAGAGAAGGTGGAGTACGAGAAGCTCGGCAAGGCCGGGCTGAGCTTCATCGACGTCATCGCGCAGTCGGTCGGGTTCATGGGGCCGGTGTTCGGCGCGATCCTGCTGCTGGTCACGGTCGTCGGGGCGAACAACGCCGGCAAGGGCGCGGGCCTGGCGACCCCGCTCGCCATCATCGTGGCCGCGATCGGCATCGGCGCGCTCGGGTGGCTGGTCGCGCAGTACGCCAAGCGGATCCACGCGGCCGGGGCGCTGTACGACTACGTCTCGGCGGGCTTCGGCGAGCAGGTCGGGTTCGTGTTCGGGTGGATCTACCAGGGAGGCCTGTTCGTCCTGGCGGCCGCCATCCCGCTGCTGATCGGCGGCGTCGCGTCCGACTGGCTCGACGTCGCACAACTGGCACATCCCGTACTGGGTGCTGAGCCTGATCTTCACCGGGATCCTGTTCTGCGTCCTGTACTTCGGCGTGCGGATCTCGACGCGGGTGCAGCTGGGCCTGGTGATGGTCTCCGCCAGCATCGTGACGATCTTCCTGATCTACATCATCTTCAAGTCGGGCAGCAACAGCGTGAAGCCCTTCAGCCCCGGGTCGGCGCACGGCGTCGGGAACTTCTTCTACGGCGTGCTGTACGCCATCCTGCTGTTCGTGGGGTTCGAGTCGGCGGCGAACCTGGCCGAGGAGACCGGCGACCCGAAGCGCAACATCCCCCGCGCGGTCCTGTGGTCGGTCGCGATCGTGACGGTGTACTTCGTGATCGCCTCGTACGCGCAGGCGGTCGGGTTCCACCTGGACGCGGCGGCGTGGGCCGGCAGCGGCGCGCCGCTGATCGTGCTGGCCCTCCCGACGAGCCAGGGCGGGTACGGCGTCGCAGTGGCTGTTCGACCTGATGAACATCCTGCTGATCCTGGACCTGGCGGCCGTGGGGATCGGCGCGTCCGTCGCGTGTACCCGGCTGCTGTTCTCGCTGGCGCGCGACCGCCGGATCCCCGGCGCGTTCGCGGGGGTGTCGGCGAAGTACGGCACGCCGGTCGTCGCGATCGTGGTGCTGATCGTGGTGACGGTCGTGGAGATCCTGGCGGTCCGTCTGTCGCACGGCATCCTGCCGCTGAACGGAGCGCCGGAGTACATCGCGTTCTTCTTCTGGCTTGCGCAGTACGGCTCGCTGTCGCTCGCGGTGATCTACACCGCGGTGGCGCTGTCGGCGGTTCGGGGCCTGTCGGGCCACGTGAACCCGGGGCCGCTTGCGATCGCGGTCATCCTGGCGGCTGGCGATCACGGGTCTCGCCATCTTCAGCGCCGTCTACAAGGTGCCGGCGCCGCTCAACACGGTGACGCTGTACTTCCTGATCTGGGCGGCGATCGGCGTGGTCATCCTGGCGATCCTGGTGAGCCAGAAGAAGTTCCGGCTGTCCGCGCAGGGTGCCGGGGCCATCACCGCCGGCCAGGAGGCGGCGGGCCACCTCGAGACCGGCGTGGCCCCTCCCGGGCCCGACGTTCGTCCGGAGTTCTAGGGAGGCGGCGTGACGTCGACAGTTCGTGGCGTCGAGCTGAACGTCCGGGAGGCCGGCGACGGCCGACCCGTGGTGTTCCTGCACGGGGTGACGTGCAGCGGGTGGTTCTTCCAGCCGCAGCTCGACCATGCCGCGACGGGGGCCTGGCGGGCCATCGTGCCGGACTTCCGGGGCCATGGCGACTCGGAGAAGGTCCTGGACGGGCACACGGTTCCGAACTACGCAGAGGACCTCCACGAGCTCCTGGAATCGATGGGGGTCGAGCGGCCGGTGCTGGTCGGCTGGTCGATGGGCACGATGGTGGCCTTCGAGTACCTGAAGGCGTTCGGGATGGAGAGCGTGGCCGGCATCGTGGTCGTGGATCAGCCCCCGAGCGACTTCGCGTGGCCCGGGTACGAGTTCGCCATGTTCACCCCTGAAGTGCTGGGACACACGGTGGACGCGTTGCAGGTGGACCAGGTCGGACTGGCGGAGGGGTTCGCCCAGTTGATGCTCCACGACCCGGCGCCGGACGTGGTGGCGGAGTTCGTACGGGAGCTGATGAAGGTCCCGCCGGCCGTCGCAACGTCGATCCTGGTTGATCAGACGTTCCGCGACTACCGCGAGTTCCTGCCGCAGATTACGGTGCCGACCCTGGTGGCCTTCGGCGGCGACGACAAGGCGACCAATCCCGCGGCGGGGAAATGGATGGCGGACCGCATCCCGGGGGCTCGGCTGGTGATCTTCGACGCCTCGAGCCACTGCCCGTTCTTCGAGGAGCCTGCGGCGTTCAACGCCGAGCTGGTGGAGTTCCTGGCCGGGGTCTAGACGCAGGTGCCGTCGACGGCCCGGAGCATCGATCGGAGCGCTCCGGCGAGCACCTCGCGCTGGCGTGCGTCCAGGTGCTCGGTCAGTGCCGTCTCCTCTCGGTTGAACTCTGGGAAGAGGCCCTCGATCAGGCGGATCCCGGCCGGCGTGAGAGAGACGCGGACCATACGGGCATCGCCGGTACCACGGCTGCGCTGCACGAGCTTTCGTCGCTCGAGCGTGCTCACGACGCCCGTGCACGTCGGGCGGGTGACGCCGACCGCCGCGGCCACGTCGCGCGACTCCATCTCGCCCCACACCCACAGCACCCACAGCACGACGAACGACGTCCACGACAGTCGATGCGGCGCCAGCACGCGATTCTCCAGGTGGCGCCGCACGGCGGTCGAAGCGCGGAACAGGTTCGAGACCACCGCCATGGCCGCGAAGTCGAGCGGAAGGTGACCCAGCCGCTCCCGAACCTCGCGCTCGGCCGGCAGCGGCTCGTGGCCTGGATCGCCGGGCACCCGGCCCGCCGTCGTCAGGCGGCCCAACCGCCGGCCGGGCGCTCGAACCACACGTGCACCTGCCCGGTGCCGACCGCGGCCTCGTAGTCCGAGAACTGCTCGCCGGGCGCCGTGCAGGCCGCGCCGCCGATCGCCCCGGCCATGATCAGGTAGTGGCCGAACTTCCCCTCGGGGCCCTGTTTCTTGTACTCGGGCATCTCCTCGATCACGGTGCGGTGATCGCCCGCGCGGAACAGGTCCAGGATGTGCTCGTCGGCGGCGCGCGCCTCCGGGGAGATGATGTTCTTCGGGTCGCTCGACTCGTGGTTCCGCAGCTCGCGGAACGAGAAGAACCGGTGCGTCATGCCGCCCGACGCCAGGAGCACCACGCGGCGGTCCGACTCGGCGATGGCCTCGCCTAGCAGCTGGCCCAGCAGCAGGAAGTCCTCGGTCTGGCCGCACTGGTTGATCCCGATCGAGGCCCAGCGCTCGCCGCCCTTCAGGTGCGACCAGATGTTCACCGTGCCGTAGTAGATCGGCAGGTACGGGTCGTCGCAGGCGAGGATCCACGTGTCGTCGCGGCCGGCCGCCTTCTTCTCGAGCGCGGCGGCCAGCTCGGGGTCGCCGGGGATGTCGTACGGGATGCCGGCCATGCCTCGCGGGAGCTCGCTCGACGTGAAGTGCCCCGTGCGCCGGTCGGCCGACGTGATGATGTGCTCGAACGTCGTCTCCCAGTGCGTGTCGAACACGACGATCGTGTCGGGCTGCAGCCGGTCGAAGACCTCGGTGCGCAGGCGTTTCAGCCCGGGGACCAGGCTGATCTCCTTCCCGTCGTTCAGCTCCCTGCGAACGTCCTCGGGCAGCATGATGGTGGGCACGTGGGCGACGAGCCCGGCCCCGACGATCTCACCCATATCCGTGTCTCCTTCAGGTCGCGGCGCCCTGCGGCTGCCAGGGCGCGGTGCAGGTGTTCTTCACGTCGGCGTAGAAGTCGAAGCTCCACTGCCCGCCCTCCCGCCCGATGCCGCTGTTCTTCGCGCCGCCGAACGGTGCGCGCAGGTCGCGGACGAAGAAGCAGTTGACCCACACGGTCCCGGCGGTCAGCCGCCGCGAGACGCGTTCGGCGCGCGCCGAGTCGCCCGTGTACAGGATCGCGGCCAGGCCGAAGTCGGTGTCGTTCGCCATCGCGACGGCCTGGTCCTCGCCGGCGAACCGCTGGATCGTGAGGACCGGGCCGAAGACCTCGCGGCGGAGGATCTCGGCGCCGTCGGGCACGTCGGCGAACAGCGTCGGCCGGTAGTACAGGCCGCCCAGGTCGTCGTTCGGGCCGCCCCCGAGGACCGCGGTGGCGCCCGCCTCGGCGGCGCGGCGCACGAACCCGTCCACCCGCTCGAAGTGCTCGCGCGTGATCAGCGGACCCAGGTCGGTGGTGTCGTCGCGCGGGTCGCCCTGGCGGAGCGCGGCGGCGCGCTCGAGGAACCGCTCGACGAACGCGTCGTACAGCGCGTCCTCGACGAGCAACCGGGTCCCGGCCAGGCAGACCTGGCCCGCGTTGTCGAACTGGCCGACGGCCTGCTGCACCGCCGCGTCGACGTCGGCGTCGGCGAAGATGACGAACGGCGACTTGCCGCCCAGCTCGAAGCTGGTCGGCGTCAGGTTGGGCGCGGCGGCCGCGGCGACGAGCTTCCCCGTGTCGACCGAGCCGGTGAACGCGATGCGGTCGATGCCCGGATGGGCCGTCAGCGCGGCCCCGGCCTCCTCGCCGATGCCCTGCACCACGTTGAAGACGCCGTCGGGCACACCGGCGTCGCGCGTGATGTCGGCGAGCATCGACGCGGTGAGCGGCGCCCACTCGGGCGGCTTGAAGACGACGGTGTTCCCGGCGGCGAGCGCGGGCGCCAGCCGCCAGGTTCCCAGCATCAGCGGCGCGTTCCAGGGCGTGATGACGGCGGCGACGCCGGCCGGATCCCACGAGACGTGATTGGTGTGGCCCCGCGTGTCGAAGTCGTCGTGGGCGAGGGCGACCAGCTCGTCGGCGAAGAAGTGGAAGTTGTGGCCTGCGCGCGGCATCACGCTCCGCTGCATGGAACGAAGCAGCGAGCCGTTGTCCCGCGTCTCGACCGCGGCGAGCTCGAGCGCGCGCTTCTCGATGCCCTCGCCGACGGCGTGCAGGATGCCGGCGCGGTCCTTCGGGGACAGGGCGGCCCAACCGGGGAATGCCTCGCGCGCGGCCGCGACCGCCGCGTCGACGTCCACCGCGCCGCCACGGGCGACCTCGGCGATGGTGGTCTCGTCGATGGGGGAGATGTCGGCGAACGTCTCGCCGGAGGCGACCCGTTCGCCCCCGATCCAGTGCTCGGTGGAGACCTCGACGTCCTCGACGATCGTCGTGCCCATGGGCGACCTCGCTGCAGGTGTTCGACTCCGCACCGGAATCGTTCGGTACCGAAGGATATAGCCGGATGGCGCGTCCGGTCAAACGGGTGGGGGAACCCAACCGAGCGATTGACGGCGGGCTCGCGCGCCGCACCACAATCGCGGCGCCTCGGGGTCCGGGGGCGGCACGAAGGAGGGAGTCCCATGCTCCGTGTGCATGCCCGCCGCTCCGCCCGCCGCCCTCGCCGCCGTCGAACTGGTCGCCACGGTGGCGGCCGCGACGCCTGCGCGCGCCGGCGCACCCGCTCGGTTCCAGGTTCGACGTCGGGATGGTGTTCGAGATGGGCCGCACACAGGCTCGTGTTGTTCGGCGGCACCGACGCGACGTCGTTCTTCGGCGACACGTGGCGGTGGACGGGAACGGACTGGCGTGCGCGCAAGCCGGTCCACGCGCCGTCGCCGCGCGCTGCATGGGGATGGTGTACGGACCCGCGCGCGGAGAGACCGTGCTGTTCGGCGGGTACGACTCGTCCCGCCTGGGAGAGACCTGGACCTGGGACGGGACCGACTGGACGCAGCAGTTCCCGGCGCACTCGCCGTCCGCCCGCAACTCGATGGGCATGGTCTACGACGGCGCGACCGGTGAAGGTGGTCCTGTTCGGCGGCGAGAGCCGGCGGTTCCTCTCGGACACCTGGACCTGGGACGGCAACGGACTGGAGGCACTGCCACCCGACAACGCGCCGCCGCGCGCGGATCAACCCCGGCATGGCGTACGACGCCGCCGACGGGCAGGTGGTCCTGTTCGGTGGCTTCGGCAGCTCGGTGCTCGGGGACACCTGGACGCCGGACGGAACCGACTGGACGCAGCAGTCGCCGGCGCACACGCCGCACAAGCGCACGGACGTGGGCATGACCTACGACGGGGCGGCACCGCGGTCGTGCTGTTCGGAGGGGCTCGGAGGCAAGCGGCTCGGCGACACGTGGACGGGGACGGGACCGACTGGGCCAAGCAGAGTCCCGTCGACGCGCCGTTGCCCGCAGCGACGTCGGCATCGCCTACGACGCCGCACGGGCGAGATCCTGCTGTTCGGCGGCTTCGACACGGGGCCGCTCAGCGACACGTGGGCCTGGGACGGGGACCAACTGGACCCAACGCGGATGACCCAAAGGAGGGGAGCTCGTAGTTCGACGACCGCATTCACCCCTGGATCGACGGCGTCGATGCGAGCCAGCAGCAACTCGGTCAGCTCCCGGGAGGAGATGTCCTTGCGCCTCACCATGTCCGCCGCGGCAGCCGCCGACTGCGAGAGGAGTTCGCTCACGTCCGGGCACCTCCTTGCCTCATCGATGGTTACCGATCCTTTCGAAGGTGAAACGCCGACGCTCACTGAAGCTCATCTCGGTTTGCCTCGTTTGCCAGGCTCGCCTACATTGCTCGCGGGGTAAGGGAGGCCAGGCGGATGCGATTCGCCATGACAGCTCGGGTCGTCTCGGTCGTCATCCTGGTCGCCTCGCTTGCCCCGGTGTGGGGCGACCCGCGATCGGTCGGGGCGGCCCCGTCGCCCATCCGGCACGTCGTCGTGATCATGATGGAGAACCGCACGTTCGATAACGTGCTGGGGGCGCTCTGCGCCGAACGCGTCTCCGAGCACGACCTCTCGCCGTGCGACGGCTCGAGGGTGGGGACCCTCCCCGACGGAAGCACGATTCCACTTGCGGTCGCGCCGGATATCCAGCCGTCGCTCAACCATTCGGTCGCGTCACACCGGCTGGGTCTCGACTATCGCGGCGGAGTTGCGCGCATGGATGGGTTCTCGCTCATCCCCGGCTGTCAGGCGTCACCGCCACCCGGTCACCCACCGTATGCCTGCTACGACCAGTACGACCCTGAGGGCTCCGATGCGGCGTCCATTGCGAACGTGACGACGCTCGCCGATACGTTTGCGCTCTCGGACCGTACCTTCGAGTCGTACACGTCCTCGAGCTGGACGTCCCACCTCGAGATGATCGCGGGAACCAGGGACTATTTCCACGGCGACAACCCGCACTACATGCGCGAGTTCCATCCTCCCCCGCACGGTCCGGGCTCAGGATGCGCCAGTCACGAGGACGCGTCCTACGACTCGCCGAGTGAAGGGCTGATCTACGTCCCGTCGTGCGTGCCGGATGCGCTCGGCGATGGCCCCTACCGAGATTCCCCCGTCGCCTACGTGCCGACGATCTTCGACCGGATGGACGATGCGGGGCTGTCGTACAAGGTGTACGTGGACCACCTCAACACGCTGCGGTCCCCCTGCTCGTACTTCTGGGAGTGCGTCAGCTCGAGGCAGGCCAAGCAGACGGTCAGCAAGGATCTCTTCGAGGGAGACGCGCTTGCCGGCAGGCTGCCCAATGTGACGTTCCTGATGCCGCCGGGGACCCGCTCCCAGCACCCCACGTTCTCCATGATGGCCGGCGACAACTGGATCGGCCGTGTCGTCGGGGCGCTCGAGGACGGACCCCTGTGGGAATCCACGGCCGTCTTCCTCACGTACGACGACTGCGGTTGTTTCTACGACCACGTGCCGCCGCCCACGCAGGGCATGGGGCTCCGAATGCCCATGCTCATCGTGAGCCCGTACGCGCGCCCGCATTTCGTCGACCACACGACGGCCACGCTCGCGTCCCCCCTCGCCTACATCGAGAGCAATTGGGGCCTGGCGCCGCTCGGCGACGAGGACCGTGGGACGTACGACTTCCGGAACGCATTCGACTACTCGCAGACGCCCCTGGAACCGGAGCCGATGACCTTCACTCCGTTGCCTCCGTGGGAGGTCCGCTACCTGCGCGAACACCCCGGCCAGGACCAGGAGACTTAATGGCCCTCGGGATAGCCGACGGAACAGACTGCTCTCAGAGCCGCCGTCGTCCGAGTGCTGAGGCAACGAATGTCCCAATATCGCTTCAGCGGCGAGTCGACCCGTCTTGCCTCTTGACCTACGGCTTGCCGCGGCCCACTATCCGTCGCGTGCCTGGAACAGCAGACAAGGGGGGAAGCGGGTCCGGTCGGCTTGTTTCTCTATCGCTCGCCCTGGTCCTTCTGATGGCAATGAGCGTGCGTTCGCCGGCCACGGCGGCCGTCAGGAATCCTGGCGCACGTCCGGGCAACCAGGCCGCGATGCCGATCCGGCATGTGGTGATCATCAACCAGGAGAATCACAGCTTCGACAACATGCTCGGCTTCCTGTGTGCCGACGTCGCTGCCGGCCGAGTCGTTCGGCCCGGATATGCGAGCCAATGTGACGGGACGACCACCGCTACACTCCCGGACGGGAGCAGTTACCCACTCGCGCAGTCGCCCGACTTCGGAGCCAAGGCCGAGCACAACGTTGCGGCACAGCAGCGGGCCATCGACGGAGGGCGCATGGACGGCTTCGCGCAGAACAAGGGATGCGGCGCAAGCAGCGGGTACGCCTGCCTCTCCGGGTACGGAGTGCTCCAGGGAACCTGCGGAACCGCGCGATCCGAGACCTGCATCCCCAATCTCGCTGCGCTGACTGAGAACTTCACGGTCTCCGACCGCACGTTCGAGTTCCGGGCCACGCCGTCATGGAGCGGGCATATGGTCCTGGGTTCTGCCACAATGGACGGCTTCCAAGGCGACAATCCCAAGCCCTCGAAGCAGACGTCTCAACGAGGGCCGGGATGGGGCTGCAACAGCTATCGGGATGCGCAGTGGTGGAACGGATCGAAGTACATTCGGGTTCCGTCCTGCGTCCCGCAAGCCGATGGCACCGGACCGTATCGCCCATCGCCGGTTCCTCACGTGCCAACGATCTTCGACCGGATGGACGCCGCCGGCGCCTCATGGCGGATCTATGGAGTCCCAGATGCCCCCGGCACAACCCCGTATGGCTGGGCCATCTGCCCCACCTTCGCCGACTGCCTGCTGACGCAACAAGCGGCGAACTTCGTCTCCGTCGATCAGTTCGGGGCAGATGCCGCTGCAGGCAACCTCCCCGCGTTCAGCATCGTCGTTCCGAGGGTCCAGAAGTCACAGCACCCTCCGGCGTCGACTTCCGTGGGCGACAACTACCTGGGCTCGATCATCGGCGCCCTGCAGAGGGGCCCGGAGTGGTCTTCGACGGCGATCTTCCTCACGTACGACGACTGCGGGTGCTTCTACGACCACGTGAACCCGCTCGAGGAGAATCCGGAGTGGGGAATCCGGGTCCCGATGATCATCATCTCGCCGTACTCCAAGCAGGGGTACACCGATTCCGCCCCGGCCACGTTCGCGTCCCTGTTGACCTTCACGGAACGAGTGTTCGACATCCCTCCGCTGAATCCGTGCGCATCGTCGAGTGACCCGAACTGCTCTGATGACGTCACGAATGGTGGAAGCCTGCCTGCCTACGACTTCTGGAACTCGTTCGATTTCTCCCAGGTACCCCTCGCGCCGGTTCGAATGGTGAGGACGGAGTTGCCGCGCTCGGAGGCGAGATGGCTTGCGGCTCACCCCAATGCCGGCGCCGACGAAACCTGAGACTACGGGAGACGGCGGGCGACCAGGACGCCGTCGCGGATCGGCAGGATCATCATCAGGAACTCGGGGTCGCTCGCGATCGCCTCGTTGTGGCGCCGCACCGCGGCCACGCGCTCGCCGACCTCACCGTCGTATTCCTGGATGACCGCGGCCTCGCCCCAGCGCAGCGTGTTGTCGCAGATGTACAGACCGCCCGGCCGGATGCGGTCGCGGGCCGCCGACCACGCCGCCGGGTACTGTCCCTTGTCGATGTCGCAGAACACGATGTCGAAGTCGCCGTCCACCGCCGCGAATGACTCGATCGCGTCGCCGACGTGGAAGGAGACCACCGAGCCGAGGCCGGCCCGGCCCAGGTAGTCGGCGGCCTTGCGCTCGTTCTCGGGATCACCGTCCGTGAGGTGCAGCTCGCCGTCGTCGCCGACGGCTCGAGCGAACCAGTAGCCCGAGTAGCCGAACCCGGAGCCCAGCTCGAACACGCGCTTCGCCCCGATCGAGCCGGCCAGGATCTCCAGGACCACGCCGACCATGCGGCCCACGGCGGGGAAGCCGCTCTCGCGGGCGTCGGCTTCCATCTCCAGCAGCACCGGTTCGTCGTGGCGGGAGAGGAGCCCACCGATGTAGTCCTCGTACTCGGGTTTGGTCACGTCGATGTCCATTGACCGGCATCCTACCCACCCTCCGGGAGCGGTACGCTGACGGCCCATGAGCGACGGTGACGAGCCCCGGCTGACCGACGCCGGCATCGAGATCCGCACGTCGTACGGCCCGACCGACCTGGAGGGGTTCGACGAGGCGCGGGACCTGGGCGAGCCGGGCAGCGCGCCCTTCACGCGCGGCATCTACCCCACGATGTACCGGGGACGCGTCTGGACGATGCGCCAGTACGCCGGCATGGGCGCCGCCGCCGAGACGAACGCCCGCTTCCGCTACCTGCTGGACCACGGTCAAACCGGGCTGTCGGTGGCGTTCGACCTGCCCACGCAGATGGGCTACGACTCGGACCACCCGCGCGCCGAGGGCGAGGTCGGGAAGACCGGCGTCGCCATCGACAGCGTCGACGACATGCGCCGGCTGCTGGAGGCCATCCCGCTCGACCGCGTCACCACGTCGATGACGATCAACGCCACGGCGCCGATCCTGCTGCTGTTGTACGAGCTGGTGGCCGAGGAGCAGGGCATTCCGGCCACCGCGCTGGGCGGGACGGTGCAGAACGACATCCTGAAGGAGTACGCGGCCCGCGGCACGTACATCTACCCGCCCAAGCCGTCCATGCGATTGATCACCGACCTGTTCGCGTACTGCCAGGAGCGGATCCCGCGCTGGAACACCATCTCGATCAGCGGGTACCACATGCGCGAGGCCGGCGCGACCGCCGTGCAGGAGGTCGCGTTCACGCTCGCGAACGCCGTCGCCTACGTCGAGGCCGCGCTGGCGGCCGGGCTGGCGATCGACGACTTCGCGCCGCGGCTCTCGTTCTTCTTCGCCTGTCACATGAACTTCTTCGAGGAGGCGGCGAAGTTCCGGGCGGCCCGCCGCATGTGGGGCCGGATCATGCGGGAGCGGTTCGGGGCCAAGGACCCCAGGAGCGCGATGCTGCGGTTCCACACGCAGACGGGCGGCGCCACGCTGACCGCCCAGCAGCCCGAGAACAACATCGTCCGGACGGCCATGGAGGCACTGGCCGCGATCCTGGGCGGCACGCAGTCGCTCCACACGAACTCGTTCGACGAGGCGCTGGCGCTGCCCAGCCAGAAGGCGGCGCGCATCGCGCTGCGCACCCAGCAGATCATCGCCGCGGAGTCGGGCGTGACCTCGACCGTCGACCCGCTGGGCGGCTCGTACTTCGTCGAGGCGCTGACGAACGAGATCGAGGAACGGGCCCTGTGGCTGATGGACAAGGTGAACGGTATGGGCGGCTCGGTGGCGGCGATCGAGGCCGGGTGGATCCAGGACGAGATCGCCGAGTCCGCGTTCCGCATCCAGCAGGCGGTCGAGTCCGGCGAGCGCGTGATCGTGGGCGTCAACCAGTTCGAGATGCAGGACGAGGAGCCGGTCGAGCTCCAGACGATCGACGAGGCCGAGGTGGCCGCCCAGATGGAACGGGTGCGCGCGCTGCGCGCCGCCCGGGACGGCGGAGCCGTCGAGGCGGCGCTCCGGTCGGTGCGCGAGACGGCGGCGGGGGAGGGCAACCTGCTGTACCCGATGCGAGACGCGCTGAAGGCGCGCGCGTCGCTCGGCGAGGTCTCGGACGCGCTCCGGGAAGTGTTCGGGACCTACACGCCGTCTCGATAGTCAGGCGGCTTGACCAGTGAGGAATCGACGTCTGAGTGGGACGCACGCGCGTTCCGAGAAGGAGCGATGGGGATGACGGTGACGATCGTGGGAGGCACCGGCGACGAGGGCTTCGGCTTGGCCCTTCGCCTGGCGAAGGCCGGCGAGCACGTGATCATCGGCTCGCGGTCGGTGGAGAAGGGCGAAGGCGCGGCGGCGAAGGCCAAGGAGATCCTGGGGCCGGACGCTGTCGTGGACGGGACGTCGAACGACGAGGCCGTCGCGGCCGCGGATGTCGTCCTGGTGACGGTGCCCTTCGCGGGGCAGGCCGACACGTACCGGGGTCTGAAGACCGCGTTCCGTCAGGGCGCGGTCGTCTGTGACTGCACCTCCCCGCTGGCCACGGCCGTGGGCGGCCGGGCCTGGCAGGTCGTTCGCCCGTGGCACGGCTCGGCGGCCGAGCAGGCCGAGGCGCTGCTGGGCACCGGGGTCCGGATGGTGTCGGGCTTCCAGACGGTGAGCGGAGAAGAGCTCCAGAAGATCGACCAGCCCATGGAGGGCGACGTGCTGTTGTGCGGCGCCGACCGGGAGGCGAAGGCCACCATCGGCGCGCTGGTCGAGAAGCTCCCGGACCTCCGCTGGGCCGACGCCGGCGCGCTGTCGATGGCACGTATCGTCGAGACGTTCACCGCGGTGCTGGTCTCGGTGAACCGGGCGTACGGCATCCGCACGACCGGGATCGCGCTGACGGGCCGCGACGCGTGGGGCGCGCCGCCACCGAAGGCGGTCAAGCGCGATGCCTGAGCCCGACGCGTTCGGCCGTCCCGGTCGGCTGGTGGATGTCGTTGGGGCACAGCTGTATGTGGTGGAGGTGGGCGATCCGGACGCGTACCCCATCGTGGTGCTGCACGGCGGCCCGGGACTGGACCACCATGAGTTCGCCGACTACCTGGATCCCCTGGCCGGCCGCCGCTACCGGCTGATCCTGGTGGACCAGCGGGCATCGGGACGGTCGCCGCACTGCGACCCCCGGACCTGGACCCTGGAGACGATGGCCGAGGACGTGGTCTCGCTGGCCCGTTCGATGGGCCTGGGCCGCTACGCCGTGCTGGGTCACTCGTACGGCTCGTTCGTCGCTCTCCAGAACGCGGTGGACTTTCCCCAGATGGCCGCGCAGACCATCGTCGTCGGCGGGGTCCCGTCCGCGAAGTACCTGGCCGACGTGGAGAAGAACCTGGCGGCGTTCGAGCCGGAGCACCTCCGGGCGCAGGTCGCGGCGTCGTGGGAGAAGGAGTCGTCGGTGCGGACGCAGGAGGAGTTCGCGGCGCTCCTGGACGAGCAGTGGCCGTTCCACTTCGCCGACCCCGAGGACCCCCGGATCGAGGAGTACGCGCGAAAGACCGCGGGAAGCGTCCTCTCGCCCGACGTCCTCCGGACGTTCGCGGCGAACGACTACGGCGCGATCGAGGTGGAGGACCGCCTGGGCGAGGTTCGGCAGCCGGTGCTGATCCTGGCGGGCCGGCACGACCGCACCTGCACGGTGAAGGGCGGCCGAGGCCATGGCGAAGGGCATCCCCGGCGCCGAGCTGGTGATCTTCGAACGGAGCGGCCACGTGATGTTCGTCGAGGAGCACGACGCGTTCCTGGACGCGGTGGACGGGTTCCTGGCGCGGCACCGGGAGGCCTGACGGGCGACCTGCGCACGCGGCTGGCGTTCGAGGCGATGGGCCTCGGGTCTCGGGCCCGGCTGCGCGCGTTGGGCTGGCGCGGCAACGACCGCCTCGACGTGCGCTTCAGCTGCCTGACGACCGTCGTCCGTGTGCCGGAGCCGGTGGGCGAGCGCATCGAGGCGGCGCTGGTGGAGGTGCGCGATCGCTGGCCCGGACACGCGTACTATCTGCCGGCCTCGATGCACGTCACGGTGCTGAACCTCGACCCGTACGTGTCGGCGGACGTGGGCAGTGAAGCCGCGGTGATCGAGCGGGCCGCCGACGTGCTGGGCCGCAACGCGGGGTTCCGCGTCACGCTGCGAGGGCTGAACGTCTCGCCGTGGACGGTGTTCGCGCAGGCCTATGGAGCCGACGTCCCGGTGGCGCGGATGCGCGCGTCGCTGCGGGGGGCCTTCCGGGAACGGCAGGACGCGCCCCGGCGCGACTCGCCGCTGCGCCGGGCCATGCCGCTGGTGCTCGCGAACGCGGTGCGGTTCATGGGGCCCGTTCACCCGGATCTGCTTCGCGCACTGCGCCCCTGGCGGGACCACACGTTCGGGGCGTTCGACGTTCGCGAGATCGAGATCGTCCGCACCGACGGCTTCCTGTCACGCGACCACACGGATGTCCTCTCCACCGTGGACGTCCAGCCCCCGCTCACCGGGAAAGGGTGATCTCGCCTCGAACGACCGTGCCTTCGCCCGGGCCGCTCTGGACGGCGAGGGACCCGCCGATGGCCTCGAGGCGATCGGACATGCCCTGCAACCCGCTTCCGTACGACGTCGCCGAGGGGTCGAATCCCCGGCCATCGTCTTCGATCTCGAAGACCAGGCGGTCGCCGCGCTCGCTGAGCCGGACCGCCGCCGCGGTGGCCTCCGCGTACTTGGCGACGTTCTGCAGCGCCTCCAGCGTGCAGAAGTAGACGGCCGCTTCGATCTCGCGCGGATACCGCCCGATTCCGTCCGGCTGGATCGTGGTCGCCACCACCGCCTTCCGACCCTGGGCTTCGAGCGCGGCCGCCAGCCCCTTGTCGGCCAGCAGCGGGGGGTAGATGCCGCGGGCCAGATCGCGAAGGTCGTCGAGCGCGTCGCGGAGCCCCTTCTGGAGTTGCTGGATCATCTCGCGCACGCGATCGGGATCCTCGGCGACGCGATCGAGCAGGCCGAGCCGCACCGCCAGCGCGACCAGCTGCTGCTGGGCGCCGTCGTGGAGGTTGCGCTCGATCTTGCGGCGTTCATCGTCCTGCGCTTCGACCAGGCGCCGCCGTGACGCCCGAAGCTCGTCGATGCTCGCCTGGAGCTCGGCCGTCAGACGCACGTTTCGGAGAACGAGGCCCGCCTGGGACGCCACGTCCTGGACGAGCGCGTCCTCGGTGGAGGAGAGGGGTTCGTTCGGCGGCTTCTGGAGCGTGATCGCGCCGAGCAGCTCGTCGCGGTGCCGGACCGGGACGGCCCGCGTCGCCGTATCGAACACGGGCAGCGCGTCCCCTACCAGCGGCGTCGCGGTCCGGGGCGTCGCGTCCGCCGGCCAGACCGCGGCCGGCGTGATCGAGTCGCTCACCCGGAGCCAGACGTCCACGCGGGTCGCGCCGGTGCCGAGCGCCAGCGCCGACGCCATCTGCTGCAGCACGTCCTCCTGTTCATACGTGCCGCCCATCCGCTCGGCGAACTCGGAGAGCACCTGGTACGGCGTCGCCCGATCACCGTAGACCAGCCGGTTCGACAGCCGCTGGGCCCGTGTCCGCAGCGGCTGGAACAGCAACGCGACGACCGCCGCCGCCGCGATGGTCAGCAGCGAGCTGCCTCGCCGTCCGATGATCGTGCCCACGCCCACGACGAGGGCGACGTAGACAGCCGTGAGAGCGGTCGCGAGCAGACCGTACACGACGGTTCGGTTGATGAGGACGTCGATGTCCAGGAGCCGGTACCGCAGGATCGCGATCGCGAACGCGCCGGGCAGCCCCAGCAGGATGATCAATCCCTCGAACGTGAGGACCGCGTTGGCGACGGGCGAGGAGTCGCAGCTGCAGGCGGCGAGGGCCGCGAGAGCGATCAGATTGCACAGCACCGCGAGCGCCGCCGTGAGCGCGACCCACTTGATCTGGGCGCGGACTTCGCGGTTTCCCTTCCGGTAGCGGAGCACCAGCCCCACGAAGGCTGCCGCGAGCACGAGCACGATGACCCACACGGTGGCCACCAGGGCCGTCGACGCGAAGGTCGCCAGCGACTCGATCCCGGCCGGGTTGGGGTAACGGGTCGCGCCGCCGGGAGCGGGTACCCCGATGGAGGTCGAATGCACGATCGAGAGCACCAGCGTCAGGCCGGACGCGACGATTCCGGCCCCCAGGATCCAGCGCCAACGCGGCGAGGGGAGTTCGCCGGTGGGGAAGAACAGCATCATGAGCGCCAGCGCAGGAGCGCTCGCGACGAACGCCCACTCGGCGATCGCCCCGGCCCACTCCGGCGCGGGGAGCGAGCCGGGGAACGTCACGATCCCCAGCACCGCGTACGCGGAGCCGAGGCAGAGGATCGCGAAGCACAACCCCACTCCCTGCAGGAACCACCCGATGACGTTGGCGGTCCGGCGGACGATGAGCGCGCCCAGGCTCGCGTACACGACCGCCGCGATCGCGGTCGCCGCGTTCGGGTAGGCGTCCCGGGGCACCATGTCGCCCCAGCCGATCGCCGTGAGGATCAAACCGGGCACCGCGAGCGCCGTCGTCGCGAGCCAGAGTCCCCGGGAGAGCGGCGGCGATCGATCGGACGGCTGCGCCATCCCTCGAATCATCCCCGGTGCGGCGCGTGCCGACCAGGATGCTTCCATGCCGTCGACCGGGGGTGGAGGTATCCCCTACTCGATCGCCATCAGCGCCTGGTCGGTCTGCACGACCTCGCCCGCCTGCACGTAGATCTCGCCGACGGTTCCATCGCGTGGCGACGAGATGCGGTTCTCCATCTTCATGGCCTCCAGGATGCAGAGGTCCTGACCGGCCTCGATCTCCTGGCCGCTCTCGACCATGAGCTTCAGGATCGTGCCCTGCATCGGGGCGACGACCGTTCCGCCCTCGTCGCCGTGGCCGTGACCGTGCAGAGCGTCGGGCGGCGAGGGCGCGACCGGCATGCCCTCGCCCCACAACGAGACCGGGACGCGGCGGCCGCCGACCTCGACGACCAGCCGGACGGGCTTGTTCGCCGGCGTCGCCGCGGGCGCCACCCCCTCACCCGTCGCGTCGAAGCGCCCCTCCGCGAGCGCCTGCTCGACCCAGTTTGTGGTCGCGGTCGCCTCGATGAACTCCGTCGTGTCCAGCACCCATCGGTGAAACGGGATCGTGGATCGGGATTCCCTCGACGACCATCTCGTCGAGCGCGCGCAGCATCCGGCGGCGCGCCGCCTCACGGTCCTGGCCCCAGGCGATCAGCTTGCCGAACATCGAGTCGTAGTTCCCGACGACGGACTTGCCCTCGGCCACCCCTGCGTCCAGGCGCACGAATGGACCGCCGGGCGGCCGGAGCGCGGTGACCAGGCCGGGGCCGGGCAGGAAGTCGCGGAATGGGTTCTCGGCATTCAGCCGGCACTCGATGGCGTGGCCGCGAATCTCCGGTTCGACGACCACGCGCTCACCCAGGGCCACCTCGATCTGGAGCCGCACCAGGTCGAGGCCGGTCACCATCTCGGTGACGGGGTGCTCGACCTGGAGCCGCGTGTTCATCTCCATGAAGTAGAAGGAACCGTCCTCCTCCATCAGGAACTCGATCGTCCCGGCGTTGACGTAGTTCGCGGCGCGGGCGATGGCGATGGCGGCCTCGCCGACGCGGGCGCGGCGCTCGGCGTCCACGAGCGGGGACGGGCTCTCCTCGACGAGCTTCTGGTGTCGCCGCTGGAGCGTGCAGTCGCGCTCGCCCAGGAACGACACGTTGCCGTGCGTGTCGGCCAGGATCTGCGCCTCGACGTGGTGGGCGCGGCCGATGAACCGTTCCAGGTACACCTCCGGGCGGCCGAACGCGGCGCCGGCCTCGCGCGCGGCGCTCTCCAGCGCTTCGGCCAGGTCGCCCGGGGCCTCGACCTCGCGCATGCCGCGGCCGCCGCCGCCGAACGCGGCTTTCACCAGCAGCGGGAAGCCGATCCGCTCGGCCTCGGCCGCGGCGGCCTCCGGGGTGATCGGTCCCTCGGTGCCGGGAACGATCGGCGCGCCGGCCCGCTGGGCGGCCTTCCGTGCCTCGGCCTTGTCGCCCATCAGCGCCATCGCCTCGCGGCGGCGGCCCGATGAACGTCATGCCGGCCTGCGCGACGCCGCGCGCGAACGCCTCGTTCTCCGACAGGAACCCATAGCCGGGGTGGACCATCGTCGCCCCGGCGCGCGACGCGACCTCGAGGATCTTCCCGACGTTCAGGTAGGACTCGACCGGCGGCGGCGGACCCAGCAGGTACGCCTCGTCGGCCATCTCGACGTGCAGCGCGTCGCGGTCGGCCTCGGAGTAGACGGCGATCGTCGGGATGCCGAGCTCCCGGCAGGTGCGGATGACGCGAACGGCGATCTCGCCGCGGTTCGCGATCAGGATGCGCTGCCCCTCGCCTGTGATAATCGCTCTCCTTCGTTCGTCGTTCCGGCGCTCGAAGGGTCCGCCACGGGGAGGGTCAGACCCGGTGCTCACGGAGCATAGCGTCGCCGAGGCGGCCGCCGCCGCTGGGCTTCTCGTTCACACCCGGTACGTCGAATCGACCGGGTCGACCAATGACGACCTGATGGCGGCTGGGGACGCCGGCGCGCCGGCGTGGACCGTCTTGGTGGCCGGGCACCAGACAGCCGGACGCGGCCGGATGAGCCGCTCGTGGGAAGCGCCCCCGGGTTCGTCGCTGTTGGTCTCGGTCCTCCTTCGGCCAACCATCGAACCGTCTCGGGCCCTCGTGCTGTCGCACTTCGCGGCCATCGTCATGGCTCACGCGATCGAGGACAACACCGGGGTCCTGGTGGCGTGCGGCTGGCCGAACGACCTCCTGACACGGGACGGACGAAAGCTTGGAGGCCTGCTCCTCGAGAGTCGAGTCGAGTCCGGCAGACTGCTCCACGTCGTCGTCGGTCTGGGGTTGAACCTCACGCAATCGGCGGACGAGTTCCCACCCGATCTCCGGCGCCCCGCAACCAGCCTCACCATGGAGGGGGAGACGAACCTCAGACCGGAGCTGGTGCTGCGCTCCTACCTGTATCGCCTGCGCGACCGTCTCGCACTCGGGCGTCCGGGGTTCATCGAGTGGGTCACCAACAATTTCCGCCGGCGATGCCTGACCACCACCATCGATCGGCATGTCCGTGCGACGTCCGTCGACGGAACCGTTGTGGAGGGGATCGCCACCGGGATCGGCGACGCGGGCGAGTTGATCGTGACGACGGAAGCGGGCGACGTCTCCGTCGCGTCCGGGGAGGTCGAACGGCTGGACTGAGCGGCCGTCAGGCGCCGACGGCGGCGAGGGCCGCCCGGGCGCGCGCCGCGCCCACGACGTTCCCCTTCGCCTCGTGGAGGTCGAGCGCCTCCTGCAACGGAGCGGCCGCGTCCGCCCCGCGATCCGCCTGGCGAAGCACGTCGGCGAGGTCGATCAACGCGTCGCCCTGCAGCAGTGGCGAGTCGGTCTGGCGGATGATCCCGACCGCCGCTTCGGCCAAGGCGACGGCATCGCCGCGATCGCCGCGCTGCGCCCGTGCCAGCGCGCGCACGCGCCGCCAAATCGACTGCGCCTCCACGTCGTCGGCCAGCGCGACCTGTTCGCACGTGCGGGAGATCTCCTCCGCCTCGTCGGCCCGTCCCTGTGCCATCACGGCCTGGCCGAGGTACGCGGTGACGGACGACAGCAGGAACTTCTCGCCCATCGCCTCCAGGCGCTCGATGTCCCGGCGAAGCTCGCGCTCGGCCGCGGCGGGGTCGCCGGCCAGCATCTCGATCGGCCCGGAGTCGATGGACGTCGAGGCCGCCAGCACCTTGACCCCGAGATCCTCGAGCGTCGACCGCGCCCGCCGGTACTCGCTGCGCGCCTCGAGGAAGTTGCCCTGCAGCGCATGGAGGTGCGCCATGACGCAGCGGACGACGCCCTCCGTCCGGCGGTCGCCCTGCGCGGCCGGCAGGAGCTCCTCACACCGCTTCAGTGCCTCGGCGACGGGCAGCGGCCCGTACAGGGCGGTGATGGCGAACGGCGGGAAGTTGCGCACCTGCAGCATCGCGTCGCCGGCCAGGGCCGCCTGCTCGATGGTGTGCAGGGCGGCCTGTTCCGCGCTCGCGTAGTGCGCCACGGTCCCGTGGATCGTGCTCAGGAGCCGGTACGCCTTCGCCTGGCCCCGGTGGTCGCCGAGCTTCTCGCAGTCGCCGATGGCGCGCTCCACCTCCTTGATCACATTGGGCCCCAATGCATCTGGGTTGTTCGCGAAGCGGACGGCCAGGCGGACCAGCGTCGCCTCGGTCTGGAGCCGGTGGTCGCCCGATCGAGCCGCCTCCAGCACGGTCTCGGACAGCAGCACATCGGCCTCGTCGAACTCGCCCAGCTCCAGCAGCACCTCGCCCAGGTCGGGGAGCAGGCGGAGCCGGCGCGGGTCGGTTCGCGGGAGCAGCCCGGTGGCCCGCCGGAGCAGGTTCGCCGCCGCCGGCATGTCGCCGCGGGACAGCGCGCGGCGGCCGGCGGTCCCGAGCAGCCCCGACGCGCGCACCCCCACCTCGTGCGCGTGATCGTCGATCGTCCCCAGCTCCTGCTGGTACCGGAACGCCTGTTCGAGGTGGTAGCCCATGATCTCCTCGAACTCGGCGGCCCGCGCGCCCAGCGACGCCGTCACCCATTCCACGAACCGCTCGTGCAGGTCCGCGCGGGCGCGTTTCAGCAGTCCCCCGTAGGCGGCGTCCCGGATGAGGACGTGGTGGAACCGGAACGCGTCCTCACCGCTGACCGTGGCGTCCTCGTCCGGCGCGACGAACTCCTTCCGGATGAGGGCTCCCAGCAGCGCGTCGACCGCCCGGCGCAGCTCCTCGGGCGCCATGAACTCGACGGCGCCCCGGTAGAACACCCGGCCGACGACCGACGCGGGCTCGATCACGCCCCGCTCATCCCGGTTCAGGCGGTCGAGGCGCGCGGCCAGCAGGGCCTGGATCGTCGGGGGAACGTCCAGTTCGGCGGCGTCCGCGACGGGCACCCAGCGTCCCTCCTCCTGCCGCAGCACGCCGGTGTCGATCAGCATCGAGACCAACTGCTCGGCGAAGAGCGGATTGCCCTCCGCGGCCTCCGCGATCCGCTGCCGCGTCGGAGGGTCGAGCCCGCCCCCCAGCAGGTTGGTGGCCACGACCCCGACCTCCTCGGCCGACAGCGCCTCCAGCGGGACGCGCGTGGCCGCCGGACCCTCGGACCACCCCGGCCGGGACTCCAGCAGGTCGGGCCGGGTCGTGCAGAGGACCAGGATCGGCGCACTGCCCGACTCGACCACGTGCTCGACGAGCGCGAGGAACGTGGCCTCGGCCCAGTGCACGTCCTCGAACACCACCACGACGGGCCGGTCCGCCGCGAGCCGCTCCAGCAGCTTGCGCGCGGACCAGAACAGCTCCTCGACGGGGAAGTCGCGGGTGCTGAGGCCCGTCATCGACAGGAGCCGCTCGGCCACCCGTTCGTCCTCGCCGGCGGCCTCGGCGATCTTTCGGGAGACCGTCTCAGGGGCGTCGTCCTCGGTCACGAGGGCCGCGCCGCGCACGACCTCGGCCATCGGCCAGAACGTGATCCCCTCGCCGTACGGGAGGCAGTTCCCGCGGAGCACGTGCGCGTCGCGCGCCGCCTCCCGGGCGAACTCGCCGACCAGCCGGCTCTTGCCCACGCCCGCCTGGGCCACCAGCGTGACGAGCCGGGCGGTGCCGTCGGAGACGGCAGCGCGGAGCCCCACCCGGAGCTGTTCCAGCTCGGCCTCACGACCCACCAGGGATGCGTCCAGCCGGCGCGACAGCATCGCTCCGCTCCGCACGGACAGCAGGCGGTACGCGGGGACCGGTTCGGCCTTCCCCTTCAGGTCGAGCGGCGCGACCGGCTCGACCTCGACGGCGCCCTGCACCAGGCGGTACGTGGGTTCCCCGATCAGGACCTCCAGCTCGGGGGCGGCCTGCTCGAGGCGCGCGGCCACGTTGACGGCATCGCCGGTCACCAGCCGCTGTCCCGCGAACGGATCGCCGGCGACCACCTCGCCGGTGTTGACGCCGGTCCGGTTGGCCAGGCGGACGCCGTAGCGCCGTTCGAGCTCACGGTTCAGCCGGGCCAGCGCGTCCTTCATGTCGGCGGCCGCCCGCACCGCGCGCAGCGCGTCGTCCTCGTGGAGCTTCGGCAGGCCGAAGACGGCCATCACCGCGTCGCCGATGAACTTCTCCACGGTGCCGCCGTGACGCTCGAGCACCCGGCGCATCTCGTCGAAGTAGCGCGACATGACCTCGCGCAGGGACTCGGAGTCGAGTCGCTCGCCGAGGCTCGTGGAGCCCTTCAGGTCCGAGAAGACGATCGTGACGGTCTTGCGGGCCTCCGGGGCAGGCGTGGCCTCGACCCCGCCGAGCGGCGTGCCGCAGTACCCGCACAGGCGGAACTTGTCTGGATTCTCCTCGCCGCAGCTGGGACAGAACTGCACTGCAACGAAGTCTACGGCGGCTGGATCAGCCGCCGCCCCTGATTGGCGGGTCCTCTCCGGTGTCGAGCTCGCTGATCGTGACGATCCCCGAGTACGAACGGGTCACCCGGTACACGCACCCCTCGAAGCCCGGCGGGATCGACCGGGTGCTCTGCCCCCGGCTCAGGCAGCGCGGGAGCTCGACGCACGAGCGGATGAGCGTGACGTTGTTGAGCGGCTCACCGGGCGGGACGCCGACCGACGTGTCTTCGCTCGTGATGAGGCGGAACTTGTTCAGATAGACGCGACCCTCCGTGGCGACAGGCCCGTTCACGTCGAACGGCCGTCCGTAGGTCTCGAAGTCGGGGGGCTCCTGGCAGGGCGACTCCTGCAAGTTGACCGACGTCACCGGGCCGTGCACGCCCGTCGGCGCGGAGAGCGTGGCCGACTGCGTCACGTACGTCCGGATCTTCGGGCCGACGACGGTGCCGCCGTCGTCGAACCATGCGCCGGTGCAGTCACGGGTGCACGACCGCGCCGTCGCCTTGCCGTCGTTGTTCTCGGCGTTGGGGTCGCCCTGGTCGGCGGACACGTGGGCCTTGGCGACGAGCGCCTTGAACGCGTCGGGCGTCTGCACGACGACGTCGACGAACGCGCTCCCCCCGTTCTCGATGGTCCCAAGGTTGCAGATCACCAGGTTCCCGTCCTGGCCGCACTCGCCCTGGCTCGGTTCGATCTCGACGATCTCGGTGCCCTCGGGGGCGGTCTCGGACAGCTGGACGCCGGTCGCGTCCCTCCGGGCCGGTCGTTCGTGATCGTCGGTTTGAAGTTGAGCAGCTGGCCCGGCGAGACGTTCGGCGGCAGCGCCGCGAGCACGACGCCGACGTCGGCGCCCTCCTGCGACGTCGAACCGGACGCGACGCCGGAACCGGCCAGTGTCGCGACGACCAGCGTTGCCGCGAACAGCCAGATGGATGTGCCGACTCTGCTGCGAGCGTGGACGAAAGCCCGCTTTGATGATCCCCTCATATGTGTCCTCCCCCGAAGACCTGTACCCGTTCTAGCACCCCCGCCGTTGACAACGGCAATAGTCCAGTCGGGCCAACGAACCGTGCTCCGCCGCACCATGACCGGCGGAAACGGGGCCTGGGCTACACTTCGCGAGATGGAATCGGGGGGGTCGTCCACGTCCGATTCGGCGGACCGATCGCCGCGCCTGACCCGCGGATTGGATCACGTCTACTACTGGGTGTCCGACATGGACCGGGCCGTCGCCTTCTACCGGGACGTCCTGGATCTGCCCCTGCTCCGGCAGAGCGGCGACGAGTGGGCCGAGTTCGACGGCGGGGGGGTCCGCCTCGCCCTGCACGGCGCCGTGCACGGCCATGCCCCGCCGCCGGGCGGCGCCACGGCCGTGTTCCTGGTCGAGGACCTCGACGCGGCGCAGGCGGCGCTCTCGGCGCGTGGGGTGACCTTCGGCCACCAGGGGGGCGTGGAGGGCTTCGCGCGGTTCCTCGCGTTCGCCGACCCGGACGGCAACACCGTCCAGGTCATCGAGTACGAGCGCCGGGGCTAGACTCGGTCCCGTGGACTTCGACTTCACCGACGAGCAGCAGGAGTTCCGGGCCGCGGTGCGCGCGTTCGCCGAGGAGGTCGTGGCGCCGCGCGCCGAGGAGATGGACCGCACCGGCGAGTTCCCGCTCGACATCGTCAAGCAGATGGGCGAGATGGGACTGTTCGGGCTGCCCTTCCCCGAAGAGGAGGGCGGTCAGGGCTCGGACTTCACGTCGCTCTGCATCGCCATCGAGGAGCTGGCGCGCGTCGACTCGTCGGTCGCGATCACGCTCGAGGCGGGGGTGGGGCTGGGCGCGTCGCCCATTCACCGCTTCGGAACCCCGGAACAGAAGGAACGGTGGCTGCGCCCGATGTGCCACGGCGAGATCCTCGGGGCCTTCGGGCTGACGGAACCGGGCGGCGGGTCGGACGCCGGCGCCACGCGGACCACGGCACGGCTCGAGAACGGCGAGTGGGTGATCAACGGCTCGAAGGCGTTCATCACCAACTCGGGCACCGACATCACCGGCTTGATCACGGTCACGGCGCTGACCGGCGAGCGCGAAGGGGACAAGGAGATCTCGGCGATCATCGTCCCGGCGGGCACGCCCGGGCTGACGGTCGGCCGCTCGTACCGCAAGATCGGCTGGCACGCGTCCGACACGCACGAGCTCTCCTTCGACGACTGCCGCGTGCCCGAGGCGAATCTGCTGGGCGAGCGCGGGCGCGGGTTCGCGCAGTTCCTGGCGACCCTCGACGAGGGACGGATCGCCGTGGCCGCCCTGTCCGTGGGGCTGGCCCAGGGGTGCCTGGACGAGTCGGTGGCGTACGCCAAGACGCGGAAGGCCTTCGGCCACCCGATCGCGGCGTTCCAGGCGATCCAGTTCAAGATCGCGGACATCAAGGTGGCCGTCGAGACGGCCCGCCTGGCCACCTACCGGGCGGCCTGGCTGCGCGATCAGGGCCGGCCGTTCGCCACCGACGCGGCCGTGGCCAAGCTCTACGCCAGCGAGATCGCGGTCTCGGCCGCCCGTGAGGCCGTCCAGGTGCACGGCGGCTACGGCTACATGGAGGAGTTCCCGGTGGCCCGCTTCTACCGGGACTCCAAGGTCCTGGAGATCGGCGAGGGGACCAGTGAGATCATGCGCTGGATCATCGCCCGTGACCTGGGGCTGGACCAGGAGGACCCCGGAGGTAGTTGAACCGCCCCTCCGGGGCGGTCAGGATCCCAGGCAGTGGTTCTTCCCCGTTCACACGTTTCCCGGACGCTCGGGAATGCGCTTTGGCGTACCCGAAAGGGTCCCGGTGCGGCCGTTGTCGGCGCGCTGATCGCGCTGCTGCTCCTGGCCGGCGGCGGGCCCGTGCGTGCCGACACCCAGTCGAAGCTGGACGCCGCCCGGGCACGCCTGCACGACGTGCTCGCGCGTGTGGAGGCCGCGCAGAAGCAGCAGAACGCCCTGCAGACCCAGCTGAACGCGATCGCGGCCCAGATCGGCCGCGTCCAGAGCGAGATCGACCGGACGCAGGCGCGCATCAACGAGCTGCGCCGCCAGATCGCGCGGGTGCAGACGAAGGTCGACTCGCAGCAGCAGACGCTCGACACGCGGGCGGCCATCGCCTACGAGACGGGCACCGCCAGCGCGCTCGAGTTCGTGCTGGGCTCGACGTCGATCGCCGACCTCAACGACCGCCTGGAGCTCGTCGACGCCGCCGCGCGCAGCGATCAGGAGGTCATCGACACGCTGACGCGCACGAAGAACGCAACTGGCCGGGCGTCAGGCCTCGCTCGTGCAGACGCAAACCGCCCTGCGAACGAAGCAGCGCGGCCTCGCCGACAGCAGCCAGAAGCTCTCCGCGAAGCTCGCCCAGCAGCGCCACGTCGTCGCGTCGCTCGCGCGGGACAAGGCGAAGATCGAGCACCTGGTCGGCAACCTGACGTCGAAGCTCCTGAACGAGCTGGGCGGGGGACACGCGGGCGGCATCGGCGGCGTGTTCCAGGTGTGCCCCGTGGACGCACCCCACGCCTACTCGGACGACTTCGGGCAGTACCGGGGAACGACCAACCCGCCGCACCCCCACGCCGGCAACGACATCTTCGCCCCGACGGGGACCCCGATCCGGGCGCCGTTCTCGGGCACCGCGGCGAACAGCTCCGGCGGGCTCGGGGGCCGGGCCGTCACGGTCTACGGCGGGCTGGGATACGCCTACAACGCGCATCTCTCTCGGATCGGGACGCTCGGATACGTGTCCGCCGGCACCGTCATCGGCTACGTCGGCAACACCGGGGACGCCCGGGGGGGACCCTCCCACGACCACTTCGAATGGCACCCCGCGGCCATCCCCTCGAAGCCCTGGCGGAGCCCCTACGGGTACCGGGTCATCGGCGGGGCCATCGACCCCTATCCCTATCTGAACGCCGTCTGCTGAGGGGCCGGGCCCGTCCCGCTAAGGATCGAGCCGGGCTTTTCCGATGCTTTTCCTGGATGCAGAACGCTTGTTCGGCGCCGTCTCCGTTGACAGACCCCCGGCCCGTCCGATAGGGAATAGGACCACGTGCTTCGAATCGCCCTTCCCCCAAGAACGCGAACGCTGTGCGCCCTCGTCCTGGCGCTCGCCCTGCTGTCCTCGCTGCTGGCCCCACAGGCGGGGGCGACATCCGTCACCCAGGCCAAGGCGAAGCTGAGCTCGCTGCTCAAGCAGATCAAGGGCGTGCGCGCCAAGCAGGCCGCCCTGCAGAAGCAGCTGGACGTGATGGCGTCGCGCATCGCCAAGGTCCAGGACCAGATGGCCGACACGCAGTACGCGATCCTGCAGGCCCAGCGCGACATCGAGACGGCGCAGGCGGGAATCGAGTCACAGCAGTCCGCGCTGGACGACCGGGCACGGATGGCGTACGAGCAGGGTCCCGGCAGCGCCATCGAGCTGATCCTGGGGGCGACCTCGCCGGCCGACCTCAACGAGCGACTCGCGATCCTCGACGCGGCGGCGCAGAGCGACCGCGAGATCATCGACACGCTCTCGGACCAGACCAACAGGCTCCAGACGCAGGAGAACCAGCTCCAGAAGCAGAAGTCGAAGCTCCAGGTGCAGCAGGGCGACCTCCAGGCCCAGCAGGACCAGCTGTCCTCGAAGTTCCAGGCCCAGCAGGACCTGGAGGACAGCGTGACGAAGAAGGTGAAGCAGGCCCGCGACCTGATCAAGCGGCTGAGCCTGTCGACCCAGATCCCCGGCTACCCGCCGTCGGGCGGCGGGCCGGCCATCCCCGGCGTCCTCCTGACGTGTCCCGTGCGCGGCCCGCACACGTACAGCGACGACTTCGGCGCCCCGCGCCCGGGCCATCTCCACGCCGGCAACGACATGCCGTCCCCGACGGGGACGCCGATCGTCGCGCCGTTCCCCGGAAAGGTCGTGCAGTCGTGGGACCCCGGCGGCGGCAACGACGTCTACGTGTACGGCTCGTGGGGCTACGTCTTCAACGCGCACCTGTCGCGGTACGGCGCCACGGGCAACGTCTCGACGGGGACCGTGATCGGCTACGTGGGGAGCACCGGCGACGCCACGGGCCCGCACGACCACTTCGAGATGCACCCCAAGTCGCTCCCGCAGCACCTGTGGCGGAGCCCGTACGGCTACACGACGATCGGCTCGGCCATCGACCCCTACCCGTATCTGAACTCGGTCTGCTAGACGGGGTCCGGCAGGTCGGCCTTGCTCTTGCGCCATCTCTTCCAGAGCCAGCGTCCCAGGAAGAACACCACCAGCAGCCCCAGCACCCCGTAGCCGAAGCGCGACAGGGCCTTGTCGACGAACTCCACGTGCTCGCCGAACGCGTAGCCGAACCACGTGATCGCCACGGCCCACACGATGATCGCCGGGATGTCGAACAGCAGGAAGCGCCCGTACGGCATTCGGGCCACGCCCGCCACGAACGGGATGAAGGCACCGGCGGCCGTCGCGTACCGGCCGAGGGCGACGGTCCAGCCGCCACGGCGCTCGAAGTACTTCTGCGCGTCCTCCAGCCGGTTCTCGAAGCGGTTCAGGTACGGGATGCGTCGGATCATGGCCACGCCCTTCGTGCGGCCGAGCCAGTAGCCGGCGGACTCGCCGCAGATCGCGGCGACGGTCCCGATGGCCGCCACGGCCACGACGTTCAGCTTCCCCTGGCTCGCGTAGACGCCGCCCAGGGCGAGGATGATGTCGCCGGGCACGATGAGGCCGATGAAGATCGAACGCTCGAAGAACACGCCGAGGCCGACGACCAGGTAGCCGACCGAGCCGTACAGCGGCTCGAGGAAGTCGATCAGGCGCTCGACGATGGCGGCGATCACGGTCCGTATAGTCTTGCCCGCGGGGGCCCCCCGATGCACGCAGGCGAGGTGAAGGAATCGCGATGAAGGCCGAAGACGTCCGCCGGGTCGGGGTTGTCGGTTGCGGCCTGATGGGCTCGGGCATCGTGGAGGTCTGCGCCCGCGCCGGGCTCCAGGTCACGTTCGTCGAGGCCGACGCCGAGCGGGTCGCGAACGGCCACGCGCTCATCGCGCGCTCGCTGGCGCGGGCCGAGGAGCGGGGCAAGCTCGACGCCGAGACCCGCGACCGGGTACTGGCGTCCGTCGCGTCCTCGACCGAGCTGGATGCCCTGGCCGACGCCGATCTGGTGATCGAGGCGGTGGTCGAGCTTCCCCAGGAGAAGCAACGGGTGTTCGCGAAGCTCGACGAGGTGACGCGCCCCGACGTCGTGCTGGCGTCCAACACCTCGTCGATCCCGATCGTCGAGATCGCGGGCGCCACGAAGCGCGCGGATCGCGTGCTGGGCATGCACTTCTTCAATCCGCCGCCGGTGATGGCGCTGCTCGAGCTCGTGCGGTCGATCGAGACGTCGGACGAGACCATGGCGTTCGCGCGGGCGATGGGTGAGCGGCTGGGCAAGCGCGTCGTCGTGGCGAAGGACCGCGCGGGGTTCATCGTCAACATGCTGCTGGTCCCGTACCTGAACGGCGCGATCCGCATGTACGACGAGGGGTTCGCGACCGCCGAGGACATCGACGCGGCGATCTCGCTCGGCCTCAACCACCCGATGGGGCCGCTCACGCTGCTCGACTACGTCGGGCTGGACACGTGCATGTACGTGGCCGACGTGCTGTACGAGGAGTTCAAGGAGCCGGCGTACGCGCCGCCGCCGTTGCTGCGGCGCATGGTCGCGGCCGGCCGCCTCGGACGGAAGTCCGGCCGCGGGTTCTACGAGTACGCGAAGTAGGGCGCATGGTCCGGGCGATCGACCTGCACGTGCACCTGCCCACCACCGAGTGGCTCGAGCAGTCGCTGGGGCCGCACCTGGATCCGACCGAGCGCTACTTCCGGGCGAAGGTCGAACGCCGGAGCATCGAGCAGGTGGCCGAGGAGTACGCCGCGCGCGACCTCCTGGGCGTGGTGCTCGACTGGGACGACGAGACGGTCACGGGCCGGGGCTGGATGGGAAACGACTGGCTGGCGGCGCTGTCGGATCGGTTCCCGGGCGTGCTGATGGGCTTCGGCAGCGTCGATCCCCACAAGCCGGATGCCGTGGCCGAGGTGGACCGCTGCGCGTCGCTCGGCCTGAAGGGGCTCAAGTTCCACCCCACGATGCAGGCGTTCGACCCGGCCGACCGGGCGTTCTACCCGATCTGGGAGCGCGCCCAGGCGCACGGCATGCTCGCGCTGTTCCACACCGGCACGTGCGGGATCGGGGCCGGGACGCCGGGCGCGTCGGGGCTGAAGATCCGGTACTCGCACCCGGGGTTCCTGGACGCGGTGGGCGCCGACTTCCCCGGCCTGACGCTGATCGCGGCGCACTTCGGGTGGCCGTGGTTCATGGAGTGCCTGGCGCTCGCGATGCACAAGTCGAACGTGTTCATCGAGCTGTCGGGGTGGGCGCCCGGCTATCTGCCGCCGGAGGTGAAGCGCGAGATCGGGAAGCGCCTGAACGCGCAGACGCTGTTCGGCAGCGACTACCCGTTCATCTCGCTGGACCGCTGGTTCGAGGAGTTCGACGCGCTGGGCCTGCCGGACGAGGCGAGCCGCGCGATCCTGCACGACAACGCGGCCCGGCTCCTCGGGATGGGGGTGTAGCGGTGGCGGCCGGGTACGTGCTGCGGCCGGGAGAGGGTGCGGCCGGACAGGACGACCCTGCCGTGAAGGCATCACGGATCGTCGACGGACGGCGCGCTGACGGTCATCGACTCGGACACGACGGGGGGCGCGCCGCGCCACGTGCACGCGCACGAGGACGAGTGTTTCTACGTCCTGGACGGAACGATCTCGGTGGAGTGCGGCGACGACGCCTGGGTGCTGGGAAAGGGCGCGTTCGTCTTCCTGCCTCGCGGGGTGCCGCACGCGTGGGACGTCGTGGGAGAGCGTGCGAACGTGCTGATCATCACCGCCCCCGCCGGGCTCGAGGAGTTCCTTCGCGAACTGCATGCGGCCGAATCTTCGCCTCCCGAGGTCGCCCGCCGGCACGGCATCGAGTTCCTCTGATTCAGGCGGACAATCGATTTTCGCAACTCGATCGGCTGTTCCGGGGGCTGGCCTCCTCCGACTGGATTTCCTACCCTCCAGCAGAACAGGGGGGTGCCGGGATGAATGCCACGCTCATCGGCCGGGAGCAGGAAGCGGCGACGCTCGCCCGGTTCATCGGAGCGGTGGAGGAGCTCCCGGGCGCCCTGCTCGTCGAGGGCGAGGCCGGCATCGGCAAGACGAGCTTGCTGCGCGCTGCGCTCGACATGGCGGAGGGTGCCGGACATCGCATCCTCTCGTGCCGGCCGGCCGAGGCGGAGACGAAGCTCGGGTTCGCCGCGCTCATCGACCTGATCGGGGACTCCTTCGGGGAGGTTGCCGACGAGCTGCCCGACGTGCAGCGTCGCGCGCTGGCCGTGGCGATGCTGCAGGAGGAGCCTCTCCAGTCCCCACCCGATCGAGCCTTGATCGGCGTCGGGGTACTCGAAGTCCTTCGCGCCCTCGCGCGCAGCTCGCCCGTGCTCTTGGCGATCGACGACGTCCAGTGGATGGACCGCTCCTCGGCCGGCGTTCTCGCATTTGCGATTCGCCGCCTGGAAGCCTCGTCCGTCGGCCTCCTCCTCACGCTGCGGAGTGCGGGCAAGGGCGTTCCTCGGGCGCTCGACCTGGCGCTGGGCGAGGTCGGGCTGGAGCGGCTCGACCTGGGCCCGTTCAGCACGGGCGCGCTCCACGTCCTGCTCCGCGAGCGGCTCGAAACACAGTTCCCGCGGTCGGTCCTTCGCCGCATCCATCAGGCGTCCGGCGGGAACCCGTTCTTCGCCCTGGAGATCGCTCGCGCGCTGGGTGACCAGGAACCGAAGCTCGAGGACGGCATCCTCCCGGTACCGAAGGACTTGCTGCGGCTCATCGGCGCACGCATCGACTCGCTGCCCTCCGACACGCGTGACCTGCTGTTGATCGCCGCGGCGACCTCCCGGCCGACTGAAGGACTCCTTACACGCGTGTCGGACCGGACGGACGTCGCCGGCGCGATTGCGCCGGCCGAGCGGGCCGCCGTGGTGCGTGTTGAGGGGGGAGGGATCGCGTTCACCCACCCACTCCTCGCGTCGACGGTGTACGAGGCCGCGTCCGACGCGAACCGGCGACGGGCACACGGCCGCCTCGCCGAGCACGTGGAGGATCCGGAGGAACGGGCGCGTCATCTGGCGCTGGCGGCAAGGGGGCCCGATGAGGTGGTCGCCGAGGCGCTCGACCAGGCCTCCCAGCTCGCGAGGGCGCGAGGGGCGCCTGAGGCGGCGGCGGAACTGTCGGGGTTCGCCCTCCGGATGACTCCCTCCTCGAGCACCGAGTCCATGCAACGCCGAACGGTGGAGGCGGCCCAGCATTCCTTCGCTGCCGGCGACGTGGCTCGGTCCGACGAACTCTTCGCGGAAGCCATCGATGCGGCGCCCCCCGGTGCAGGCCGCGCCCGCATCATCTTCCGGTGCGCGTCGCATGCGTGGATGGATCTGCGCCGCGTCGGAGGGCTGTGCGCCCAAGCGCTGGACGAGGCCGACGGCGATGCCGACCTCATGATGGGAGCGCATGAACACCTGGCGTGGGTGGCCATCTATCAGGGCGACCTCGAAGCAGCCGCCCGCCACGCCGCCACCGCGTTGCGACACGCCGACGTCGCCACGTCGTTGGCCAGCCGAGCCGAGGCACTGGGAACGTTCGGGATGGTCGAGTTCCTGCTCGGACGACCCGCGGCCACGATCATGTCGGAAGCCGACCGGATGCAGGACCTCGGGATCAAAGAGGAGCTCGAGCAGGGACGGACGGCGTACACGTCCGCCAAGACCAATCACGCGGTCCAGCTGTTGTGGGCAAGCGACATCGATGCGTCGCGAGAAGATCCTCGAGCAGGAGCTCCGCTTGTACGACCGGCTGGGCCTGTATCTGGTGCGGGAGGAGGTCGTCGGCTACATGGCCGAGGTCGAGTGCCGGGCGGGGAACTGGGAGCTGGCGGCTCGCTTCGCGAACGAGGCGTACGAGATCGACATCGAGGCGGGCCACATCTCCGGGCGGGGCCGGAACCTCTACCTCAAGGCGCTCGTCGCGGCGCATCGAGGCGACGTGGAGACCGCACTGGCGGACGCGGAAGAGGGTCTGCGCGACTCGATTGCCAACGAGGATCCATACAACGCGAGCGGCAACCGGGCCGTGCTCGGCTTCCTGGAGCTGTCCCGGTCAGAGCCCGCCGGGGCGATGGAGCACCTGATGCCGGTGATGGAGTACCTGGAGAACATGGGCTCGTCGGAACCCGGCATCGTGCCCGCGGTACCCGACGCGATTGAGTGCCTGGTGACCCTGGGGAAGGTCGATGAGGCCGAGCGGCTGCTCAACGATCATGAGCGAAAGGGCCGGCGGACCGGCCGGCACTGGGCCATCGCGACGGCCGGTCGGTGCAGGGGTCTCGTCCAGGCCGCCCGGGGCGACACCCCTGGAGCACTCGAGGCACTGGACCGGGCCATCGCGGACCACGAACATGTCGGGCAGCCGCTCGAGTTGGCCCGGACATTCCTGGTGAAGGGCGAGGTGGCCCGTCGAGCGAAGCGGAAAGCGCTGGCCCGTGAGAGCTTCGAGAACGCTCGTCGGATCTTCGATCGGCTCGGTGCCGCGCTCTGGTCGGAACGGGTCAGCGACGAGCTCGCGCGCGTCGGAGGAGTGGCCGCCGACAGACAGCTCACCCCCACCGAGCGGAGGATCGCCGAGCTCGTCGCCGAAGGCGGGTCGAACAAGGAGGTCGCGGCGGCGCTGTTCGTGAGCGTCAAGACCATCGAGGCGAACCTCTCGCATATCTACGCGAAGCTGGGCGTCCGTTCCCGGACGGCGCTCGCCAGCCGCCTGCACGCGGGCGACCTCGCCAAAACGGACGCGACACCGCCGAGCAAACCCTAGGGATTCCCCCGATTCCTCCGGCACGCGCCGGACGTAGCGTCGGCGGCGTGACGCGATACGTCGTCGAGGTCTACGCACCGAACGTCGCGAAAGAGCGGCTCGCGGAGCTCGCGAGCAGGGCTCAGACGGCGGCCGCCGAGCTGTCGCGTGCGGGGGCCGAGGTTCGGTACCTGCGCTCCGTGCTCGTTCCGGAGGACGAGACCTGCTTTCACCACTTCGAGGGACCGTCCGTAGAGGCCGTCCGCCGGGCGAGCGAGCGCGCGGGGCTGCTCGCCGCCGACGAGGGGGCTTCGGTCAAGCCGTGCCTGGAGGAGGGGGGGTTCTCTTGAGGCGACACGTTCTGTCTCGGACCGTCGTCGTGCTGCTCTTGGTAACGGCCGTCGGTGTGGTGGGCACCGCGCCGGCATTTGCAGCGCTGCCGAAGATCAAGCAGTTCTCGCCCATCAGCGGCCCAGCCGGCACGAGCGTCACGATCCTGGGCGCGAACTTCACCGGAGCCAGCTCGGTCGCGTTCAACGGCACGCTTTCCGTCTTCACGGTGAACTCCGTCTCGAAGATCACGGCCACCGTGCCCGCGGGGGCGACGACCGGACCCATCGCGATCTCGACCCCCGGCGGCGACGCGATCAGTGCCACCAGCTTCACCGTGGTGCCGCCCGTGCCCACGATCGTCGCGTCGCCTTCCACGGGCCCGCCGGGCAAGATGCTGACTGTCAGCGGCTCGAACTTCGGCGCCAGCGAGACCGTCGACGTCTACTTCGACACCGCCGATATGGTCCTGGCGAGCACGGGTGCAACGGGGTCGTTCTCGACCACGCTTTCGGTGCCCGCGTGGGCGGCCCCCGGGACGCACTGGATCACGGCCGACGGCCGCCGAAGCGGCCTCTCGGCCCAGACGTCATTCCTGGTGCAAACGGACTGGGCGCAGTTCCGTGGCGGTCCGAAGCACCGCGGGCGCAACTCGACCGAGAACGTCCTGAACTCCGGCACGGTATCCGGCATCGACCTGGATTGGTCGTTTACGACGGGGGGCATCGTCTCCTCTTCGCCGGTGGTCGCAAACGGCGTCGTCTACGTGGGATCGGAGGACCACAAGGTCTACGCCCGGAATGCCTCCACGGGAGCCCAGCTCTGGTCGTTCACCGCGGGCGGTGCCGTCAAGTCCTCGCCGGCGGTTGCCGGCGGCGTCGTCTACGTCGGGTCCGATGACAGCAAGGTGTACGCCCTCAGCACGTCCACGGGGGAGTCCCTCTGGTCCTTCACCACAGGGGCCATGGTCGAATCATCCCCTGCAGTCGCCGGCGGCGTCGTCTACGTCGGGTCGGATGACGGCAAGGTGTACGCCCTGAACGCCGCAACCGGCACGCAGCTGTGGTCATTCACCGTGGGGCAGCCTGTCCTCTCCTCACCGGCGGTGGCGAACGGCGTCGTGTACTTCGGGTCCTGGGACCTCAAGGTCTATGCCCTCAATGCCTCGACGGGCGGCCTGATCTGGTCATTCACCACAGGGTTCTTCGTCCAATCATCGCCAACCGTGGCGAACGGCGTCGTGTACATCGGGTCCCGCGACAACAAGGTCTACGCCCTGACCGCTTCCACGGGCGCTCTGCTCTGGTCGTTCACCACGGGAGGCGCCGTGTTCTCGTCTCCGGCGGTTGAGAACGGCACGGTCTACATCGGTTCTGACGATGCCAAGGTCTACGCCCTGAACGCGTCCACCGGTGCCCAGCTCTGGTTCGCTCCCACCGGCTTCAAGGTCTGGTCCGCTCCGGCAGTGGCGAACGACGTCGTCTACATCGGTTCCGGCGACGGCAAGGTCTACGCGTTCAACACGTACTCCGGCACCCGGCTGTGGTCGTACGACACCGGGGTCTTCGTCCAATCGTCTCCGGCGGTGGTCAACGGGACGGTCTACGCGGGGTCGCGCGGCGGAGCGTTCTTCGCGTTCGACCTCGCCGGCGGCTCGAGCGTGGTCGCCCGCCCCGACCCCAGAACACTCGTTCCTGACCGGCACCTGAAACCAGTGTGATCGGCCCGAACGGAGGTCCACAGCTCACGACTGTCCATGTCTCCAGGGAGGATCGACATGAGGAAGCAGCTTCTTTCCATCTTCGTAGCGGCGGTCGTCGTGGTGCTCGGCGCCCCTGGAGTCGCTTCGGCCGCACCACAGGACTTCACCGTCAACGTCACCGCTGACGACGACGACGGCTCCTGCGACGCATGGACCGCTGGGACGGACTGCACGCTCCGAGAAGCGATCAACGCGGCCAACGCCAACCCCGACTCGACGATCTCCTTCGACATCGCCGGTGCGCCGCTCGGGTCCGTCCAGACCATCTCGGTGTTGTCGCAGCTGCCCGACATCACCGCTCCCGTGATCGTCAACGGGTACACCGAGCCCGGAGCAAGCCCGAACACGCTGGCCTTCGGTGACGACTCCGTGCACCTGATCGTTCTCGACGGGTCCGGCGCGGGATCGGGGGCGAACGGGCTGACGGTCACCGGCGGCCCCAGTGCGGTCTTCGGGCTGGTGATCAATGGCTTCCCCGGCGTCGGCATTGTGCTCTCGGGGAGCGGCGGCCATCTGATCGAAGGGAACTTCATCGGAACGGACGCGGCCGGAGCCGCCGACGTGGGCAATGCGTCCTTTGGCGTCCAGGCCTTCCTGTCTCCCGGCAATACGATCGGCGGCACCGCCCCGGGGGCACGAAACGTGATCTCGGGCAACGACTTCGGCGGGGTCGTCGTGGGCGGCGCGGGCGCGACGGGCAACACGGTCCTGGGCAACTACATCGGGACCAACGCGGCGGGAACTGCCGGTCTGGCCAATAACGGGCGCGGCGTGTACCTCGTCCGCGCTTCGAACAATATCGTCGGGGGGACGGATGTCGGAGCAGGCAACCTCATCTCCGCCAGCCCAGACCAGGGCATCCTCATCCAGGACAACGCCAACGGCAACGTCGTCCAGGGGAACGCGGTCGGCACGGATGTCACCGGAAACGTGGCGCTGGCCAACCTCAACGGGATCTATGTCGAGGGGTCCTCGAACAACCTGATCGGGGGGACGGCATCCGGGGCCGGCAATCTCATCTCCGGCAACGCGCTCCGAGGTGTCGTCTTGGCGCTCGCGGGCTCGACTGGCAACATCGTCCAGGGCGACCTAATCGGGACCGGGGCCGGGGGCACCACTGGGCTGGGCAACGGATTCCAGGGTGTATACATCCAGGCCGCCCCCAACAACACGGTGGGGGGGACCACGCCAGCCGCGCGGAACGTCATCGCCGACAGTGGCGGTTCCGGTGTCCTGATGGAGCTGTCGGGGGCAACCGGCAACACGGTCCTGGGCAACTACATCGGCACGGACATCACGGGAAACGCCGATCTTGGCAACGGTGGTCGTGGCGTCAACATCAACGGCGTGCCCGGCAACACGATCGGGGGCACGGCCGCTGGGGCCGGCAACGTGATCTCCGGGAACGACCTCGATGGGGTCCAGGTCTTCGGTGCCGGGGCGACGGGCAACACGATCCAGGGCAACAGGATCGGAACCAGTCACCTGGGGACCACCCCTCTGCCCAACGCCCAGGATGGTGTGCGGATCGATGACGCTCCCAGCAACCTCATCGGAGGTGCCACTGAAGGGGCCGGCAACGTCATCTCCGGGAACAGTGACTCCGGCGTCCACGTCTTGGGCGGGGCGGCGACCAGCACCTCCATCAGGGGCAACCGCATCGGCACGAACGCCATGGGGACCGCCGCCCTTGGCAACTCCGGGGCAGGCGTGTTCGTCGACGGTGCTTCCTCCATGCTGATCGGAGGACTGGGTGGTGCCGGCAACATCATCTCCGCCAACGTCGACTCGGGTGTCTTGATCTCTGGGGGAGGGGGAGTCCTCCTCCAGGGGAACTCCATCGGCACCGACGCCACCGGCACGGCGGACCTCGGAAACCGAGGCTCGGGCGTCTCGATCGTCGACGCCGCCAACAACACGGTGGGAGGGACCGCCGCCGGGACGCGCAACCTCATCTCCGGGAACGGAAACGCGGGTGTGAACATCGTCGACGTGGGTTCGACGGGGAACGCCGTGCTGGGCAACTACATCGGCACGGACGCCGCCGGCACATCCGGCATCGGCAACCTGGGTCCGGGGGTGTCCATCGGGAACGCTTCCGACAACGCGGTCGGGGGAACGGCCGCCGGTGCGGGAAACATCATCGCCTTCAACGACAACCCTGGCGTCGTCGTGGCCTTTGGCTCCGCGTCGAGGGACCAGATCCGAGGCAATTCGATCCACTCCAACGCGCTTCTGGGCATCGACCTCGAACCGTCCGGCGTCAACCCGAATGATCCGGACGATGGGGACGTCGGGGTGAACGGCCTGCAGAACTTCCCGGACATCTCCGTCGCCAATCCCAGCTTGGGGGGCACGCACGTGGCGGGTGCCCTCGACAGCACCCCCGCCACCACCTTCGATCTGGACTTCTTCTCCAGCCCCTCGTGCGACGCGAGCGGGAACGGCGAGGGCACGACCTACCTCGGGACGTTCCAGGTCACCACCGACGGTTCGGGAGATGCATCCTTTGTCCACCAGCTCGCCGGCCCCACAGCCGCCGGCAACGTGGTGACGGCGACGGCCACGGCCCCGGACGGGAGCACGTCCGAGTTCTCAGGCTGCCGGACCGTGACGAAGCCGAAGGCGGACCTGTCACTCACCAAGGAGGACGACCCGAATATCGTGCAGGCCGGCCAGAACGTGACCTACACGCTGACGGTCACGAACGACGGGCCCAACGCGGCCAGCGGTGTCGGCGTCTCGGACCCGCTCCCGCCGACCGCTGCCTTCGTCTCGGCGACCCCCAGCCAGGGTTCGTGCTCCGGCACGAGCACCGTTGTGTGCGACCTGGGGACGATACTGAAGGACGGGTCCGCGACCGTGACAATCGTGGCGCGCCTCACCACCGCGGGTTCCATCGTGAACACCGCTGTCGTCGAGGGATCCGAGCAGGACCCCAACACGGCCGACAACACGGCGTCACAGACGACGATCGTCACGACGAACGCCGACGGCTGCAACGTGGTGGGAAGCAACGGCAACGACTTCCTGGTCGGCACGGGCGGCGACGACAAGATCTGCGGGCTGGGTGGAAACGACACCCTGCTGGGCAAGAAGGGCAACGACGAGATCCTGGGCGGCAACGGCAACGACACCCTCAAGGGGGCCGGTGGCAACGACACGCTGTCCGGCGAGGCGGGGAACGACACCGCCGTAGGAGGCCCAGGATTCGACGACGTCTTCGGCAGCATCGGCGCCGACTTCCTGAAGATCAAGGACGGCGTGCACGGCAACGACTCGGCCGACGGAGGGGTGGACGCCGACCACGACATCTGCAAGCGGGACACGGGGGACACGGTGACGAACTGCCCGTAGGGAGCGTCAGGTGACGCCGCGGGCGCGGAAGACCGCGCCCGGCGACGTTTCGGGCGTGTGGGCGTGGCCGTTTCACGCCCATGGGCTCGCGGTTTGCCGCCGGGTGCGTCCGCGTCGTTTACTCACGCGTGATGGAAGCGCACATGATGGGGGACCTGGCGGAGGTCCTGGACAACCTCGGGGTCTTCCGCTCGTCGCCCGGCGACCTGCTCGCGCTGTGCCCGTCGGGGTTCCGGCGGGTGCCGATCGCGACGGGCCCGGACTACTACCTGTCGCTCCAGGGCTTCGCGCCCGGGCAGGTCGCGTACGCGCACACGCATCCCGACAGCGAGGAATGGGTCGTCGTGCTGGGCGGGAGCGGCGAGGCGCGGTTCGGCCCGACCCCCGTCCCGCTCACGCCGGGCGTGGTCGTCGGGAGGGGAGCGTCGCATCCGCACGGGTTCGTGGCCGGCGACGAGCCGATGTACCTGCTGTCGCTCCAGCTGCCGCGTCCCGCGGAGGGCGCGACCACGTGGGACGAGCCGGGGACGACCACCGACCCGGTTGCGTGCGACTCGGGAGGTCGGTGCTGTCGGTGCGCTCGCTGCGGCGGCCACAGCGCGCCGGCCCCGGGCGGCGACTTCCGCTGCGAGAACTGCAGCGACCGGTTCTAGGCGGGCCGGTGGCGGGGCGGGCTCGACGGAGCCCGCCCCGCCCCACGCCTACTGCTTCACCTTCGCGAAGTAGACGTCCTCGTCGAAGGCGCCACCTCGTCCTCTGGTATCGCCCCAGACCAGGTAGACCTTGTTGTTCGCGGCCTGGATCGACATGTAGTCCCCGAGGAACCCGCACTCGAACGGATTGCGGGCGCAGCCGAGGTTGGGCATCGACGACGTCGTGATTCGCTGGTACGTCCAGGACTTTCCGGCATCGGTGGACTTGGCCAACGTGATGTCGTTGCAGCCGCTGGCCTCGCACCCGTACTGGCGGTCGTAGTAGCCCGCGAAGAGCGCGCCACCGTTGCCGACCGCTCCCCACGCCTGCCATTGGGCATCCGGCTGGCTGGCTCCTGAGGGCGTCAGCGACACCAGGCGGGTCGGTCCCCACGTGGCTCCGCCGTCGGTCGAGGTCGCCGCGACCACGTCCTGGTTGTGATTCGCGCACGGCTCCACCGGAACCCCGAACGTCGGATCCGTAGCGCACGGCCCACCGTTGCGGAAGTCGTTCCAGAACACGGCCAGCGTGCCGGTCTTTGCGTCGAATCCCATCGCCGGGAAGTCGTCCATCCGGTACCCATTGGGAGGCAGGCACTGGCGGAACAGCGGACAGCTCGGGATCTTGTTACCCGGGACCGAGAAGGGCTGCGTGGCATAGTCCTTGCCCACGCGAACCGGGTCGCTCCAGGTGCTCCCGCCGTCGGTGGACTTCACGAGCAGCTGCTGGGCCACGCCGCCGGCCCCCTGGGCCGCTTGCTTGTTCGTGTTCGAATTGTTGAACACGACGTAGATCGTCCCGTCCGGTCCGACGACTGGGTCCGACCCCTGATCGAAGTTGCAGGCGTGCGGATCAGCCGATGGATCGAACAGGTCCCCGTGGTCGCACCACTCGGAGCTCGACCCGCTGATGACCATGGGGTCGCTCCAATTCACGCCCCCATCAGACGACTTCGAGAAGTAGATCGGGGACGCACAGAACCCTCCGCCGCAGTGAAAGTCGAAGATCGTCCACGTGATGTAGACGTTGTCACGGTAGGGGCTGTCGGGCCAGGCATCGGCGGCCATCAGTTCCTTGTCGTCGGAGAAGGCGGGGTCGTCGAAGTTCGACCGGACGGGCACCCCGTTGGCGTCGAACGGCGGGCTGAAGGGATCACAGGAGCCCGACCCGGGAGCATGGAGGGCCGACCCCTTCAGACAGGAGTTCGACTTCCAGACGAACAGCCCGTCGTACCCGTCCTGCGCGAAGTCGAAGCCCAGCGCCGTGTAGTACAGGTTGCCCCGCGAGTCGAAGGCATGCGCAGGATCGCTGTAGGCGTCCCACGACCAAACTCCCCCGGGCGCCTCGGGGATGTTGTGACGTCGCACCGACAGGACCGAGTCTCCCCAGTGCTTGCCGCCGTCGGTCGAGAAGTCGACCCCGGTGCTGTTGCCGTTCAGCTTGGAGTCGTTCTGGCTGGCGACGATGTTGCTGGGGTCGGTGGGATTGACGGCCACCCATTCCTCCGACTGGAAGCGGTACCCGCAATCGAGGTTCGCTCGGACATTGTCTGGATAGCCGGACCGGGTGAACGTGTTGGAACACCCTGTTGATTTGATCGTCGGCGGGGGCAGCGAAGCCTGGATCCCCGCGTCCGAGGTTCGTTGCTGCTCGGCGATCGTTTGCTGGACACCACCGGAGAGCTGTGGCACGAAGAGGCCGTTCGGAAGAACCCGTGGGGCCTTCGTACCACTCATCTGGGCAAGCAGGTCGTTGATGGCCGGGCTTCGATGAGCCACAGGCTTGGACGTGCCGGTCGAGGCCGTTACCAGCGCCAGCAGCACCGATGCGGCGATGACCGAGAGAGAGCGTTTCATGTACATCCCCTTCCATGAGTGCGGGCAGGGATCAGAAGCTCAGGCTCCCCCTCATGGCATCCCTCCCTCCACCGCGCGAGGCCGGGCCGACCCCACCGGCGACCGACGCGGTCCGGGCGACAGCCGAACTTTGGGGCGTACGGGAAGCAATGGCACCAACGGCGGTTCCTGTCAAATGCCCGGCCGCGGCGTCAGTCGTAGAAGACTTCCTCGGTGACGCGGCGCGCCAGGCCGCGCGCGTAGCCCCACATCTTCGCCAGGTCCACGAACGCCATCGCGGCGGGGACGCCGATGGTGCTCGCGGCCCGGTCGCCCGGCCGGTCGGCCAGGCGCGTCCACGCCCTGCGCACCGGCCGTGAGGCGTAGGCGGTTCCGGCGGCGGCCGCCAGCGCGGTCAGGAAGCGGCTGCGCGACGTGAGGGCCAACGCGCCGAGCCCGTACACCGCGAACCGCAGGAAGTGCCGTCGGGGTACATGCCTGCGAGCGCGTCGCCCTCGGCGTAGCCGGACGTACTGCGTCCACGTCTCGCCGAGCGTCGGGCGGATGTGCCAGTACACGACCGCGTCGGTGGCGTCGACCATGCGGACGCCCGAGCTCGACCAGCCGGTGGTTGAGGTACATGTCCTCGCCGACCTCCAGCCATTCGGGGTAGCCGCCGGCCGCGTCGTACGCGCTGCGGCGAAACGGCGATCGAGCGGGAGGACGGCATCCAGCCCGGGCCGACCTCGTCGGGCTCGCGGAGCGACCGACGGCCGCCATGCCTCCTGCAGGAAGGCAGTCGCCACGGGACGGTAGAAGCCCGCGCTGACGTCGGCCCCGGCGTCGATGGGGGCCAGCAGCCGCTCGAGCCAGTCGGGGGCGAGCGTGCAGTCGGCGTCGGTGACGGCGATGACGTCGTGCGACGGCGGCGGCGATCGCGACGTTGCGGCCGCGCGACGATGTTCGCGCCCGGCTGCGGAGATCACGGTGACGCGGTCGGCCTCTTCCAGGGCCTCGAGCGTGCCGTCGGTCGAGCCGCCGTCGACGATGACCATCTCGTCGGGCGGCCGCGTCTGCGCGCGTCAGCGAGTCGAGGAACTCGCGAATCGCTGCCGGGCCCACGTCCTTCACGGTGGCGACGAGCGAGACCTTCACGGACGGATCTAGGGTCGCACGGCCCGCACAATGAGACTCATTTGTGCGGAGCCGAGACCGCAGGTGGGCGGCCTGTTCCGCTAGCAGGATCGTCTTGTAGACCTCCAGCGTCCGGTGGGCCGTCTCGATCCCACGGAAGCGGGCCGCCCGCGCCCGGCCGGCATCCGGAGGCGGGCCGCGAGGGGACGTCGTGGATCACCCGCGTCGATCGCCTCGGCGATCGACGCGGTCGAACGCGGGTCGACCAGGACGGCCGCCTCGCCGGCCACCTCGGGGAGCGACGACGAGGTCGACACCACGCATCGGGCACGCCGCGCGCCATGGCCTCCAGCGACCGGCAGGCCGAACCCCTCGTACAGCGACGGGTACACGAAGGCGTCGGCGCGCCCGGTACAGCGCGTCCAGCTCGCGCTCGGAGATGATCGCACCCGGTGAGCACGATCGTTCGCCGGGGCCCTGCCTTCGAGGTCTCGTCCAGCAGCGCGCCGGGGCGCCAGCCCACGGGCCCGGCCAGGACGAGGGTGTGCGGAGCCCCTCGCGCCGCCAGCCGCCGGTACGCACGGACCAGCCGGGTCAGGTTCTTCCGCGGCTCGAGCGTGCCCACGACAGGATGTAGGGCGGCGGGATCTCGGTGCCGCGTCGAGGACCTCGAACACGTCCGCGTCCGAGTGCGGGAGCGCGGGGCGAGCGGCGTGACGTAGACCTTGGCCGGCCGCACGCGCGTGCGGCGCGACGAGGTCCTCGGCCGTGTGGCGCGACACGGCGATGAGCGCGTCGGCGCTTCGGACGGCCGCGCGAGCCCCGCCCGGTAGACCAACCTCCACGGCGCGGGAACGCTCCGGGTGGATCAGGAAGGCGAGGTCGTGCACGGTGACCACCAGCCGCTGGCTGGGACCGGCGGGAGGGACCGCGACCGCGGTCGGCGCGTGCAGCAGGTCGCGCTGGCCGAGACCCGCCGGCAGGGCCGGTCCCGCCGAGACCGCCCACTGCGGGTAGAGCGTCCGGATTCCCGCGGGAAGCTCGACCGTCCACCCGGTACCGTAGCGCATCCAGGACTCGGGGCGCGTCCTCGGGGATGCGGCGAGTGGAACAACGCCAGGTCGAGACCGGGTCGGCCACTGCGAGCGCCGGGCACCAGCTCGCGCACGTAGGCCGCCGACCCGCCCGGGGCGCTCGCCAGCACCTGGTCGACCAGGACGGCCAGCGACGTCACGCGCGGTCACCCTCCAGGATGTCCTTGGCGATAGCGCGGGCATCGTCCAACCGCGCGTCTCGACCAGCACGTCGTGCCCCACCGCGGAGTGCGGGAACCGGCGCAGACCGCCGATGGCCGGCTCGGGGGAATCGGGGAACACCATCGCCGCGCATCCCCTCGCTTTCCAGCCGTCCAACCAGCAGCCGGACCTCCTCCCAGGGGAGCTGGGCGATGCTGGTCATCCCGGGCTCGAGCTCTTCGACCTCGGAACTGTCGGCGCTCGATGTCTGACGCCTCTCTCGACGCCGGCGGCGGTCCCGCGCCGCCTGCCACTCCTCCCGGCCGCCGGTTCGCACCGAGACGTCGCGACACGACGCCCACGGGTAGCGCGACCAGGGCCCACGGCGCCGGTCCTCGAGCGGCGTCACGATCCCGAGTGCGGCGAAGCGCGATCGCGGCCCGGTACGGCGGGCGCTCTCCTCCGGCGTGCGCTCGCGTCGGCCTCGATCCGCACCCGCATCCGATCCACATCGGCCCTCGGAATCCCTACAGCGGAATGTTCCCGTGCTTGCGCGCCGGGACCTGTTCCCGCTTCGTGTCGCAGCATCCGGAGGGCGCGCACCAGCTTCGCGGCCGCGTCTCGGCGGGCTCGATGACGTCGTCCACGTACCCGAGCTCGGCCGCGATGTACGGGTTGGAGAACCGCGTCGTCGTACTCGCTCGATCAGCTCACTCCGCCGCTTCCGGGTCGTCGGCCTGCTGGAGCTCGCGCCGGTAGATGATGTTCACGGCGCCCTCCGAGCCCATCACCGCGATCTCGGCCGACGGCCACGCAAGGTCAGGTCGGCCCGAAGGTGCTTCGAGTTCATGACGACGTAGGCGCCGCCGTAGGCCTTCCGCGTGATCACGGTGATCTTCGGGACGGTCGCCTCGGTGAACGCGTACAGGAGCTTGGCGCCCCGGCGGATGATGCCCCCGTACTCCTGCGCCGTCCCGGGCAGGAACCCCGGGACGTCCTCGAACGACCACGATGGGGATGTTGAACGCGTCGCAGAAGCGGATGAACCGCGCCGCCTTCTCGCTCGACTCGAAGTCGAGCGTGCCCGCCAGCACCTTGGGCTGGTTGGCGATCGACGCCGACGGACATGCCGTCGAGTCGCGTGAAGCCGATGAGGATGTTCATCGCCCACAGCGGGAAGACCTCGTAGAACTCGCCGTTGTCGCCGATCGTCTTGATGACGTCCTTCATGTCGTACGGCGCGCGCGGCGAGTCGGGGACGATCGTCGTTCAGCGACTCGTCGATGCGGTCGGGGTCGTCGCTCGGCGACGATACGCCGGCGGGTCCTCGAGGTTGTTCGACGGAAGGAACGACAGCAGGTAGCGCACCTGGGCCAGGCACGACGGCCTCGTCCTCGGCGACGAACGACGCGATGCCCGACCGGCTGGCGTGTGTCGATCGCGCCGCCCAGCTCCTCGAACGTGACGTCCTCGCCGGTCACCGACTTGATGACGTCGGGGCCGGTGATGAACATGTACGACGTGCCCTTGACCATGTAGACGAAGTCGGTGATGGCCGGGGAGTAGACGGCGCCGCCGGCGCACGGACCCATGATCAGCGGAGATCTGCGGGATGACGCCCGACGAGCGCGGACGTTCCGGTCGAAGATCGTCGCCGTAGCCGGCCAGCGAGCGACGCCCCTCCTGGATGCGCGCCCCGCCCCGTCGTTGATGCCGATCACGGCGCCCCGGTCTCGATCGCCATGTCCATGACCTTGCAGATCTTCTTGGCCATGCATCTCGCCCAGGGACCCGCCGAACATCGTGAAGTCCTGGCTGTAGACGAACACCTTTCGGCCGTCGATCGTGCCCCAGCCCGGTCACGACGCCGTCCGTTGCACGGGCGGGTGTGCTCCAGTCCGAACGTCGCCGACGCGGTGCCGGGTCAGCGGGTCGGTCTCGACGAACGAGCCGGGGTCCAGCAACAGGTCGATGCGCTCGCGCGCCGACAGCTTTCCGCGGCGGTGCTGCGACTCGGCGGCGTCGGGCCCCGTGGGCGTGGCCGCCTCGGCGTGGCGACGCCGCAGGTCGTCGATGCGGCACGCGGTGGTCGCGTCCGGCCCGGCCTCCGGTTCGGAGGAACCAGACTCGTCTTCGGTCGGTTCGGGTTCGACAGGCTGCTCGGCCACGGCCTGGTCCCGCTCCTCCTTGGTGTCGGCCATGCTGCGCCCGAGTCTACCCCGCGGCCGCTCCCGCTCCGCGAGCGTGGCGGTGGCCGGCCCTCCGATGCAGAATGGACCTCGGAGGTGGGGCGATGGCGCTCAGGATCATCTGCCTGTGCGGGTACGTCATCCAAGGGAACGACGATGACGAGCTGTGGAGGAACGCGCAGGCCCACATGGGCGTGCTGCACCCAGAGTTGGTCGGCAACGTCACTCGCGAGGACATTCTGGCGCAGGCCGAGCGGCTTTAGCCGTCGGCGCTTTGGAGCAACAGCCGCCGGTGGACGGCCTGGACCGTGGGGCTGGGCGCGATCCCCAGCTCCTCTCGGAGCAGGACGCGTAGCCGCTCGTAGGCGAGAAGCGCCTCGGCGACGTTGCCGCGCCGCTCGAGGGCTTCCATGAGGATCCGGTACCCGGTCTCGCGGTAGGGCGCGAGCTCGGTCAGCATCCTGGCCCGTTCCTCGGCTTGCGCCACCGCAGGTCCGCCCAGACCGAGGCCTGCGGCGGCAAAGCACTCCAGTCCGCGAAGCCGCACCTCCTCCAAGCGCCGCCGCCACTCATCGATCCAGGTGGCCTCCAGCCCTGCGAGGAATGGCCTGGTTGCGACGTGGTAGGCGATCCCGGCCGGCCCCCATGCCTGCGCCCACCGCTCCTCGGCGATGCAGGACTCGGCCCGGTGGGCGCCTTCCAGCGCCGACTCGACGTCGACGAAGGTCGCCTGTGGCAGCAGCACCTCGATCTCGGTCCGGCCCCGCAGCCGATCGCTGCCCACGCTGTGCCGCAGCTTGGACAGCAGCACGCTCAACGCGTTTCCCGCGCCCTGGGAGGCATCGTCTCCCCAACCGGCCATGAGCAGCTCGTCGCGGGTGGATTGGCGGCCGCGGTTGAGGACGAGGTAGGCGAACAGGACCCTTCCTCTGCGGCCGGGAAGCGTGTCCTCGATGCGGGAGCCGTCGATGTCGACGACGAAGCGACCGCACAGCTGAATCGTGGCCTCGGCCCACTCGCTCATCGGGCGAACCCTGGGTCAAGGGTCCTCGCCCCTCGTCGGCGCAAGCAGACGGAAAGGTCGGCGAAAGGCGAAGGAAGGGTTCGCGCAAGCGGCACTTGCCATTCTCCCGGTGTCATAGCCATCGAGCCCAAGGAGGAATCATGGCATCCAGGAACGAGGAGACCTACCGCGCCGGTCACGAGGCCTTCAACCGGCGGGACTTCGAGGCCATGACCAGCCGGTACGCGGACAGCATCAGCTGGACCGACCACGCGCAAGGCAGGACGTTCACCACGCCGCGCGAGTTCCGGGACCGATTCCTGACGGGATGGGTCGAGGCGTCGGGCGACATCCGCATCACCGACCCCCGGTACCTCGATGCCGGTCAGACGATGGTGTGCACCTTCACCGTCATCGGCACCCATGACGGATCGCTGGGACCGTTCCCGGCCACCGGCAAAGCGTTCGCCCTCCCGCTGTGCGAGATGTGGCACTTCGACTCCGCCGGGCGGGTCGTCGGTGGAGACCTCTACTACGACCAGGCATCGCTGCTCACGCAGCTGGGCCTCATGCCGCAGCCGTCCAGCGCCTAGGCGTCTTCGAGGACGAAGCGAGTTCGACGAATCGAGTGAGGAGGAGGAAGGGATGTCCCAGACGCTTGATCCCACGTTCTACCGCTCCCCGACCGATGCCATTGCCGCGCCTCCCGAGCAGCTTGCCTACGTGGCCGGGTTCGACCCGGCGGGTCGGAAGAAGGATGCCATCGCGGTCGTCGACTGCGATCCGTCGTCCCCGGACTACGGCACGGTGGTCGGCTGGAGCGAGCTCCCCACCGCCGGCAACGAGTTGCACCACTTCGGATGGAACGCGTGCTCCAGTGCTCTGTGCCACCAGGGCCACGGCGACCACGGCAGACTCCTCGAGCGCCGGTACCTGATCGTTCCCGGCATCCGCTCCTCGCGGATTTATGTCCTCGACACCAGGCCCGACCCGCGCAACCCACGGGTGATCCGTCAGATCGACGCCGACGAGCTCGCCGCCAAGGCCGGGTATTCGCGGCCCCACACCGTCCACTGTGGGCCCGGCGGCATCTTCCTGTTCTCCCTCGGCGGCGTCAACGGCGACGACGGCCCCGGTGGCATCGCGCTGCTCGATCACGACACCTTCGACGTCATCGGCCCGTGGGAGCTGGATCGCGGCGACCAGTACTTCGCCTACGACGGATGGTGGCACCTCGACTACGACACCGTGGTCACGTCGGAATGGGCCACCCCGTCCATGTTCGAGAATGGCCCCGATCCCGAGGACCTGCTGGGCCGCCGGTTCGGCCACCACCTCGACTTCTGGAGCATGTCCGAGCGCAGGCTCACCCAGCGGATCGACCTCGGCGACCGGCACCAGATGGTCTTCGAGGTGCGACCGGCGCACGACCCGTCCAGGGCGTTCGGCTTCGTGGGCGTGGTCATCGACGTGGAGGACCTGTCCGGCTCGGTGTGGATGTGGCACCGGGACGGCGAGCGCTGGGCGGCGCGCAAGGTCATCACGATCCCGGCCGAGCCGGCGGCCGCCGACGACCTGCCCCCGGCGCTCAAGCCGTTCGGGGCCGTTCCTCCCTTCCTCTCCGACATCGACCTGTCGGTGGACGACCGGTGGCTGTACGTGTCCTGCTGGGGGACGGGAGAGCTGAAGCAGTACGACGTGGCCGACCCGTTCAACCCACGCGAGGCCGGCTCGGTCCGCCTCGGCGGCATCGTGGACCGGACCCCGCACCCGGCGGCTCCGGACCTCCGGCCCGGCGGCGGCCCCCAGATGGTCGAGGTGAGCCGCGACGGCCGGCGCGTCTACGTCACGAACTCGCTGTACGGCGCGTGGGACGACGTCTTCTATCCCGACGGTGTGGGCGCGTGGATGGCCAAGTTCGACGCGAACCCTGGCGGTGGGATCGCTCCGGATCCGCGGTTCTTCCCCGTCGGCGATGACTTCCGTGGGCTCCGGGTGCACCAGACCCGGCTGCAGGCCGGCGACGCCTCCAGCGACTCCTACTGCTTCACCAGCTGATGATGGTCATGCTCGCCCATCACGCCGGGGAGCAGTCGCTGATCCCGCTGCTTCTCGTGCTGGGGAGCGGAGGACTCTCCCTCCTGCTGGCGATCGGCCGGGCGCGGTTGGTGGCCACCCGCGCCCGCCTGACCAGGAAGTTGCGAGGCTTGCCACGCCAGTAGGGGCTCACGCGATCCAGCGAGGCGCCGAGTCCACCCCATGCGACGGCCCGCACCCGTTCGCGAGCGTGTCACTGCCGGCCCGTACGATCCGCTGGTGACCATCACCGACGACCCGGCGCTGCTCACCGCCGTTCAGCTCCGGACGCTGCGCGATCTGCTCGGGGCGAGGGCCTGCCGGACGGGGAGGCGCTCGCGACGGCGGCTCGTTCGCGGCTCGAGGGCGCGCTCGCGTCGCTCGGGCTGAAGGGGTCGCCGGATCCCCTGTGGCTGTCGAAGGGCGCCCTGGTCGAGCCTGGACCGCTGCGAGGGGCACTTCGACGCCCGGCTCCTCGGCGAGGGCCCACCGTTCGAGCACTCCGAGAACACCGCCGCGGGCGCGCTGTTCCACGAGTCATCGAGGTCGACGTCGGCAGCCGGCATGAGTTCGATCCGCGGGCCGTCGCCGAGCGGGCGGCGACACGCTCGAGGCGTGAGGATCGCGTCCTTCGCGGCGCACTGGGCCTCGCTCGACGAGCTCGACCGCTTCGCGCTGGTGACCGAGGCGACGCGGCGGCCGAGGGCTTTCGCGGCGTCGTTCCCACCGCTCGGCCCGGGCGGAGCCCGGCCGCGCCGCTGCCCGAGTTGAAGCTCCGGGTCGAGCTGGCGGAGCGGCGCCGCCGTCCTGTCGGGCAAGATCGACCTGCTCCTCACTGCGGCAGGACCCGTCGGGATCGCGCACGCCGATCCGGCTCGCGCTCGACCTGAAGACCGGCACGCCGCGAAGCGAGCACGCCGAGGACATGCGCTTCTACGCGCTGCTGATCGCGCTCCGGTACGGCGTGCCGCCGTTCCGTGTGGCGACGTTCTTCCTCGAGTCGGGCGAGTGGCAGGCGGAGGACGTCACGGGCGAGACGCTCGGCCGTGCGGTCGACCGCGTGCTCGCGGCCGCCACGACCGCGCTCGAGTTCCGCACGGGCCGCGAACCGTCGCTCACGTCCGGTCCCTGGTGCGGCTGGTGCCCGCGCCGCGAGTCGTGCCCGGCGGTCAGCTCGAGAGCCCAGACGCCGATCCGGACGCAGGGCTGCCAGGTCGGGTCGCTCGACCGCTCTCGAGCCGCCGGACAATCCGAACGCGTAGATGGTGCGGTCGGCGATCCGACGTGGACGACTCCGTTGGCCACGGCCGGTGACGAGTAGACCCCGTCCCCGGTTGCATACGACCAGAGGAACGTTCCGGTCGACGCGTTCAGGCCATAGAGGTTGCCGTCGCCCGACCCGATGTAGACCACCCCGTTCGCCACCGCTGCGGAGGAGTAGGCGATGGCCGCCCCGGTGGCGTACGGCCACTTGACGGCCCCGCTCGAGGCGTTCAACGCATAGAGGTTGCCGTCGCCCGACCCACGTAGACGATCCCGTTCGCCACGGCCGGCGAGGAGTACACGTTGTAGCCGGCGGGTTGCGACCATTTGAAAGCGCCGTTCGAGGCGTTCAGGGCGTAGACGGTGCCACCGTGGGACCCGGCGTACACGACGCCGCTCACGACCGCCGGCGAGGCGTAGACGCTGTCCCCGGTTGAGAATGACCACAGGTAGGTCCCCGTCGAGGCGCTCAGGGCGTACACGCTGCCATCCTGCGACCCGACGTAGACCACGCCGTTCGCCACCGCGGGGGACGACAAGCCGGAACCCGCAGTCGGGGACGACCACATGACCGCCCCGCTCGAGGCGTTCAACGCATAGAGGTTGCCGTCGCTCGACTCCACGTACACCACCCCGTTCGCCACCGCGGGGGAGGAGAGCGTCATCGCCCCGGTCGCGTGAGACCACAGGAAGGCCCCAGTCGAGGCGTTCAAGGCATGGACGTTGCCATCCTCCGACCCGACGTAGACCACCCCGTTCGCCACCGCCGGAGAAGAATAGACGCTGCTTCCGGTCGGGTAGGACCACATCATGGCCCCGGTGGATGCGTTCAGTGCATAGACGGTGCCGGCCTGCGACCCGACGTAGACGATCCCGCGAGCCACTGCCGGCGAAGAGTAGATACTGCTCGCGGTGGCGTGCGACCAGTCGAGATCCAAGCCGGAGACGTTGGACGGGCTCAGCACGTTCTCGGTCGGGTTCGCCCCCACGCGCCTGTTCGAGAAGTGAAACTGTGGCCAGTCGGTCTGGACGGTGAACATAGCCTGAGCCCCCAGGCCCGACCGGCGCCCCTGCACCGAAATCCAATGCGTCCCCGGGAGGGCGGACGCGGGAACCCCGACTGCGACAGGGGGAAATGCGCCCGAGTCATTCGTCGCGCCGAGTGCCTGGTCGGTCGTGTCGAAGTAGATGTCGACGATCTCGAACGCTCCGAAGCCGACTCCCGACACCTCGACCGTCGAACCGGGGCCTCCGCGGGCGGGGTCGAGGGTCACCGTGGGGGATGGGATGACGGTGAAGGTCGTGCCGCTGGTGGCCGTGCCATCGGGGGTGGTGACCGAGATCGGACCGCTGGTCGCCCCGGCAGGCACGTGGGCGAAGATCTTCTTTGGCGTCGCCACGGTGAACGTCACGTCCGCTTTCCCGTTGAAGGCGACGGAGGTCGCTCCCGCGAACGACGTCCCGTTGATCTTGACGAGCGTGCCGACCGTGCCGGATGTCGGGGTGAACGTCGTGATCGTTGGAGCGGCGGCCAGCGCGGGGACCGTGCCGAGTCCGAGGGCACAGATCGACACTGCCAGGACGGTGACGGTCCGGCACAGCGGCGATCGAATCCGGCGCATGAGAGTCATGTCCTTCCCCTCCTCAGGTAGGCCTCAGGGAGACGCTACGTCTGGCCCCGCGAGGAGGAATCGGGGGAATCCCTAGGGTTTGCTCCGTCCGGGAGTGGCCATGGCGGTTGTGGAGACCGGGCCGGCTCCCCTGAGGTCGGCGCGCTTCTCTCGGCGGCGCCACCGGCATAGACTCCCCGATCGTGCTGGAGGCCGATCGAATCTCGATGCGCGAGAAGGTCGCGCTGGTGACCGGGGCGGGCAGCGCGGACGGCATCGGCTTCGCCGCCGCACGACTCCTCGGCAGGCGGGGCGCGTCCGTGGCGATCACCTCGACGACGGACCGGATCCACGATCGCGCGCGCGAGCTCGCCGCCGAGGGGATCGACACGATCGCCTCCGTGGCCGATCTGGTCGACCCCGAGGCGGCCAGGGCCGTGGCTGCCGAAGTCGTGCGTCGCTTCGGTCGGATCGACGCCCTGGTGAACAACGCCGGCATGGTGCAGACGGATCGGAACGACGAGTCAGCGGAGTTCGCGGCGCTCAGCCCCGAGGGGTGGGACCGGGGGATGGAGCTGAACCTCGGCATCACGGTGAGCATGATCCGGGCGGTCCTTCCCGGCATGATCGAACGGGGGTCCGGACGGATCGTCAACGTGTCGTCGGTGACGGGACCGCTGGTGGCGATCCCCAACTCGAGCCCCTATGGGACGGCCAAGGCCGCCGTCGACGGCTTGACGCGATCGCTGGCCCTGGAGACGGGCCGGCACGGGATCACCGTCAACTCGGTCGCGCCCGGCTGGATCTTCACCGAGTCCTCCAGCGAGTGGGAGCGGCAGGCGGGCGGCTTCACGCCGCTCGGCCGGCCCGGCACGGCCGACGAGGTGGCCGAGGTGATCGCGTTCCTGGCCTCGGACGCCGCCTCCTACGTCACCGGGCAGCCGTTCGTCGTGGACGGCGGGAACGTCATCCAGGAGTACAAGGGGCCCTCCCAGGCGGGCACCTGACGTCTCCTATCGAGCGCAGGTGCCCGCCGCGAGACTTGTCCCGCCGCTTCATCCGATAACCCCCCTCGCCCTCAGTGGTCGAAGCGGTACCTCCCGTCCCAGGCCCAGTCCGGGCCACCCAGGGCCGAGACGGCCACCCTCGCGTGGAAACAGGTGAAGTGCCCTCTGCCGCCCCAGATCCTGACCTCTCCCGTGCCGGTCACGAAATCGAGCGTGACGTGACCGAGGGCGTAGTTGCCTGGCCCCGCCACGAGGACGATGTCGCTGTCCAGTGAGGTCGCGCCGGCTGCCTGGAGGTAGACGACCCTCGAGCCGACCTTGATCGCCTTGATGTTCGAGGAGGTGATCGTGCAGTAAGAGTCTGCGAGCCCCGTGTACTCCGAGCATTCCTTGGTCACGTGGAGAGCGCCCCTCCGCTGCACGGAAGCGCCCGTCTCGGCAGAGCTCGCTGCGGTGGCCGCCCCGGTGACGACGATGGCCATGAGCAGTCCGAGGATCGCCTTGACCGTGAACCCTGCGCGTGGTGCATGGAGCTTGGTCATGTCTTCCTCCCTTTCTTGTCGATCGCCGTGGGCGCTTGCAGGCCGACGGCCTCCACGATCCGATCCGCCTGCAGGCCGGCCCGCTCGAACGCCTCCGCCACCTCGACGGCGGAGTCGGCTTCGACCAGGTGCAGACAGGTCTCGTCGCCCGGGATCGCGATCGAGTGCAGGTAGCGAACGGCCCTGCTCTCGCGGAGACGGGCGAGCGCGGCCGAATCCGGGGTCGTGACGCTGTAGAGCTCGACCAGGTATTCGGGCATGGCTCCAGGCTGGGACCAGCCGCGAACGCGGGAAAGCTGGGAATCAGGGGTCTTTGCTCTACAAGTCGGCGTCGAGGCGACGCGAGAGCTCGGTCCGTGACCGCACTCCGAGTTTGCGGTAGACCCGTGTGAGGACGCTTTCCACCGTATGGACGCTCACGAAGAGCGCCGCCGCGGCCTCCTTGTTGCTCATGCCCGCCGCGACCTGCTCGGCGATCCGCCGCTCGCTCTCGGTCAACCCATCGCCCGAGGGGGCACGACCGCCGATCCGGGCCATCTCCGCGCGCGCGTTTTCGGCCCAGACGGGAGCCGGAAGGGCCTCGAAGATGGAAAGTGCCGCCTCGATCGCCTCCCTCGCGGGCTTCCGCCGCTTGGTCCGGCGAAGGACCGTGCCGTAGATGAGCAGGGTACGGGCGCGCTCGAACGGTGCAGGCATCCGCTCGTGCACCGCGAGAGCCTGCTCGCAGCTTGCGAGCGCCGCTTCGAGGTCTCCCTCGGCTGCCTGGAGGAGACCACGGCAGCGCGCGCCCATCGCAAGCGGCCAGGGGGTCCCCAGTCGGCGACCGGCTTCCTCGAGCCACTCGAGCTGGACACGGGCCTCGTCGAGGTCGCCGACGCCGATGAGCGCCTCGATGGCCAGCTCGCGCGCCGGGTACAGGCTCGGCTCGCCCGCCCCGCGTGTCTGGCGCCGGCGGACGACCGGAGCCAGCCGCTCCGCAGCCGCAGGGTAGTCGCGCGTGGACAGGTCGATGAAACCGAGCAGCGCGAGGTTCCGCTCGAGAAACGCCTGCTCGTTCTCCTCGCGCGAGCGTGAAACTCCTTCGGTCGCCCGTGCCCGAGCCTGGTCGAGGCGACCGAGATAGGCGTCCACCATCCCCCTGATCCACAGCGCCGATCCACCCTGAAACTCGAGGCCCTGCTGCTCTCCGGACTGGAGCATCTCCTCCGCGTGTTCGTCGGCACGGCTCCACTCACCGGCCCGGCACTCGAGCTCCGCCAGAAAGAGCAGGGCCTCTGACTGTGCGAGGTCGTCGCCTCGGCTCACGGCGGCGGCGTGTACCCGCTGCAGGGCCGTGCGTGCAGCGTCGTGCTCGTCGGCGTACGTCAACCGGAGCCCCTCGACGAGCGTCGCCCTGGCATGCGTCTCAAGCGGCCCGAGCTCCGACTCGAGCTCGAGGGCGCGCTCGAGCAATCCCGGCGTCAAACCATTCGCGCAAATCTCCGCGAAGCAGAGCTCTGCCAGAAACGCAGCGAGCAGGATGCGGTCGCCGCTCTCCTCCACGACCTGAGCGGAGTCACGTGCCAACTTCACCGCCGCCGCCGGGCCGTGACGGAGAAACGCGGTGAGGATTCGGGGGACGACGATCTCGGCCCGCAACCGAGGATCGGCCTCGGCCTCGATGAACGCCTGCTCGAGGAGTCGCTCCGATCTCTCGAAATCGTCGGCCGAGGCCTCGCCGAGCCGCCGCAGGACCTCCGCGCGCTGGGCACCGGGCGGCAGCCGCTCGAGGAGCGGCTCGAGGATCGCGCGCGCTCGCCCCACATCGCCGCTCGCGGAGTGATGGTCGGCCGCGAGAAGCTCGCGTCGGAGGCGAACGCCGTCGCCGTTGCTGGCCGGCGTGAGCGCGACGGCGAGTTCGGCCAGCTCCGCAGCCGCCGCCGTCGCGCCGCGCGACGCCGCGGCCGACGCGGCGGCTTCCACGGCATCCGCAACCATGGTCGACGGCCCGTCCGCTCCCAGCGCGAGGTGCCGGGCGCGCTGCTCGGGGTCGTCGACCAGCTCCGCCAGGCGGCGATGGAGCGAGCGGCGCCGGCCAGGGTCGAGCTCTGCGTCGACCTGCGCGCCCAGCAGGGGGTGGCTGAAACGGATTGTTCACCGATCCGCTGCAGGATCCCCTCCGCCTCCGCCGTGCGAAGCCGCTCGAGCACCGTAGCACTGTCGGGTTCCACCTCTGCGACGATCGACACCGTCGGCCGGCTGAGCAGCGCGACCGGCTCCAGGAGGTCGCGAACGTCCTGGGGGAGCCCGGCGAGGCGCGCCGAGACGAGTTCCGTGAGCGAAGACGGAATGCTGAGCCGCTCACCGACGCCCATGCGTCCACGCGACTGATCGAGCGTTCGCCCCAGCTCGAGCGCATAGAACGGATTCCCGCCCGACGTCTCGTGGAGCCGGACGAGCGCCGGCCGGGGGAACGAGACGCCGAGGCGCTCCCGGAGCAGACGATGGATGGCACCGATGCTCAGCGGGCCGAGCCGCAACCGCCGCAGCTGTTCGCTCGGAAGCGCACGGTCGAGCCCGAGCGGAGCCGCCTCCGAGCCACCGCTGCGGCGTGCGACGAGGATCGCCGCCGGTGCCGCCGCAACCCGACGCAGCGCGAACGCGAGCACGGAGGCGGATGCCGCGTCGAGCCACTGCGCGTCGTCGACAGCGATCAGCAACGGTCCACCACTGCTCTCCTGGAGCAGTTGAAACAATGCGAAGGCGATCGCCCGCTCGTCCGGCGGCCCCCCCACGGCCTCCTCCAGGAGCAGAGCCGCCGACAGGGCTCGGCGCTGCGGCACGGGCAACCGCTCCAGCCCCTCCGGCAGCACCGGCCGCACGAGATCGGCGAGCGCCGCGAACGAGAATGCGGTCTCACTCCCAACGGGACGGCAGGAAAAGACCGCGAAGCCCTGTTCGCGCGCCTCGGCTACCGCCGCGTCGAACAGCGTCGTCTTCCCGATCCCTGCCTCGCCGTCCAACACGAGTGCCACGGGCACAAGCTGTCCCGTCGCCAGAAAGTCCGCCAGCGCGGCGACCTCAGCCTCACGGCCGACGACGGAGCTCGGCATCCCGCGCGCCCCCCTCTTGGGCCACGAGCCGCTCGCCGGGACAGACAGCGGCGGCCACGTCTGAATTGTCGCCCATCGTAGCGATCGCTGCCGCGGCCGGTTGTGGGCCGGCCCGGCCTCGCCTAAGGTCGGCGGCGACTGCCGGCGCCGACCGCGCCGCCGCACGCGAGAGGACGGAAACACATGACCAAGGACCTGTACGAGATCGGGGAGATCCCACCCGTCGGCGAGGTGCCGGCGCAGATGCACGCGCAGCTCACGCGGCCCGATCGCTACGGGGAGCCCGGTGACGTCGATCCAGGACGAGGTGATCGACGTGCCCGAGCTGGGGCCCACGACGCGCTGGTGATGGTCATGGCGGCCGGCGTGAACTTCAACAACGTGTGGGCCGCGCGCGGCATCCCGGTGGACGTGACCAAGACCCAGGCCCGCTGGGGCGAGCCGACCGACTTCCACATCGTGGGGTCGGACGCCTCGGGGGTCGTCTACGCGGTCGGCTCCGAGGTGACCAACGTGAAGGTCGGCGACCGCGTGGTGGTGCACGCCGGCCAGTGGGACCACGACGACCCCGACGTCGTGGCCGGCCGCGACCCCGGCCTGGCCGGTTCGTTCCGCGTCTGGGGCTACGACACGTGCTGGGGATCGTTCGCCCAGTTCTGCAAGGTGCAGGCCCATCAGTGTCTGCCGAAGGCCGAGGGCCTGACGTGGGAGGAGGCCGCCGCGCCGACGCTGACCGGCGCCACGGCCTACCGCATGCTGTTCGGCTGGCCTCCGAACACCGTCCAGCAGGGCGACGTCGTGCTCGTGTGGGGCGGCTCGGGCGGGCTGGGCTCGCTCGCCGTGCAGCTGGTGACCCACGCGGGTGGCCGGGCGGTCGCCGTCGTGTCCTCCCCCGAGAAGGGCGAGTACGCGAAGTCGCTGGGCGCGGTCGGCTACGTGAACCGCACGGACTTCTCGCACTGGGGCGTCCCGCCCAAGTGGGACTCGCCCGACTGGAAGGGGTGGTTCGACGGCGCGAAGGCGTTCGGCAAGGCCGTCTGGGACGTGCTGGGCGACCGCACGAGCCCCCGCATCGTGTTCGACCACCCCGGCGAGGACACCATTCCGACGTCGATCTTCGTGTGCGACCGCGGCGGCATGGTGGTCATCTGCGCCGGCACCAGCGGCTACGACACGATGGTGGACGTCCGCTACCTCTGGTACATGCAGAAGCGCTACCAGGGCTCGCACCTGTTCAACGACGATCAGGCCGCGGCCTTCAACGACCTGGTGCGCGAGGGCAAGGTCCAGACGACGCTGGGCCATACGTACTCGTACGACGAGTCGGGGCACGTGCACCAGTTGATGGGCGACGGCAAGCTCCCGGAGGGGAACGTGGCCGTCCTGATCAACGCTCCGCAGGCCGGCCTTACCGATCTTCCCGGGATAGACTCGCGCCCGTGAGCGAAGGCGAGCTGGCGCACGAGGCCGAGCTGGAGAACGAGAAAGCGTCGAAGGACCGGGACTACACGCCCGGCCAGATGCGGGGCGGCTCGATCCTGGGGCACGCCGTCAAGCGCGTCGAGGACCCCCGGTTCCTGTCCGGCGAGGCTCAGTACACCGAGGACCTTCCCGCCGAACATGCCCTCCACGCCGTATTCGTGCGGTCGACGATGGCGCACGCGCGCCTGACCGGGATCGACACCGCCGAGGCCTCGGGCATGCCCGGCGTGGCCGGAGTCTTCGCGGCCGCCGACCTCGACCTGGCGGCCAACGAGCCGGAGGGCGGCGCGCCCGAGGTCTTCTCCCGTCCGATCCTGGCAACCGACACGGTGCGGTTCGTCGGCGAGCCGTTGGCTGTGGTGCTGGCCGAGACCCGGGCGCAGGCCGTAGACGCCGCCGAGGCGGTCGCTGGTCGACTACGACCCGCTCCCCGTGGTGGTGGATCCGCTGGCGGCGCTCGAGGACGGTGCTCCGCTCCTGTATCCCGAGCACGGCTCGAACGTCGCGGTCGCCCACGACTACCCGCGGGACGAGGGCGCCGTGGAGGAAGCGGAGGTCGTCGTCTCGGCGCGCTTCATCAATCAGCGCGTGGCGCCGGTGCCGATGGAGCCCAACGGAATCCTTGCCGTCCCCGACACCGAGACGGGCGGGCTGACGGCCTGGGTCCCGTGTCAGGCGCCGTTCTGGGTGAAGCGCGACCTCGTCGGACGGCTCGGCCTGGAGAAGGGCAAGGTCCGCGTCATCGCGCCGGCCGTCGGCGGCGGGTTCGGCGCGAAGGTCGGGACCTACCCCGAGCAGTTCGTCGTGGCGGCGCTGGCCGTTCGCCTCGGCCGGCCCGGTGCGCTACATCGAGACCCGCTCCGAGAACATGGTGGCGATGACGCACGGCCGGGCGCAGGTGCAGGACGTGCAGCTCGGCGCGAAGCGCGACGGGACGATCACGGGCCTCAAGCTGCGCGTCGTGCAGGACGTCGGTGCCTATCCGCAGGGCGGGGCCTTCCTGCCCGAGCTCACGCGCATGATGGCGTCCGGCGTCTACGCGATTCCCCGGGCCGACGTCGAGGACGTCTGCGTGGTGACGAACACGACGCCGCTGGACGCGTACCGCGGCGCCGGCCGGCCCGAGGCGGCCGCCATGATCGAGCGCGCCGTGGACATGCTGGCCGACGAGCTGGGCATGGACCGCGTGGACGTTCGCCGGAAGAACCTCATCCCGCCGTTCGACCGCACGCACGAGACCGTGACCGAGGCGAAGTACGACGTCGGCAACTACGAGCTCGCGCTCGACGCCGCGCTGGAGGGCGCGGACTACGCGGCGCTGCGAGCCGACCAGGCCGAGCGGCGCGCCCGGGGTGACCGCCGGCAGCTGGGCATCGGCGTGAGCGTCTACGTCGAGGTGACCGGCTTCGGCAAGGAGTTCGGATCCGTCGAGGTGCACGAGGACGGGTCGGCGACGATCCGGACCGGGACGTCGCCGCACGGACAGGGCCACGAGACCGCGTTCGCGCAGCTCGCCTCCGGCGTGCTGCGGATCCCCTTCGACAAGATCACGGTGCTGCACTCCGACACGTCGCTGCTGCCCCGCGGCGACGGCACGATGGGCTCCCGCTCGTTGCAGCTGGGCGGCAGCGCGATCCACCGGGCCGGCGAGGAGGTCGTCGAGAAGGCACGGCTCGTCGCCGCCCACATGCTGGAGGCGAGCCCTGCCGACGTCGAGCTGACCGAGGACGGAACGTTCGCCATCGCCGGCGCGCCCGAGCGGTCGGTCGACTGGCCGCAGATCGCGACCACCGCTGCCGACGCCTCGGCGCTTCCCGAGGGGGTCGAGCCGGGCCTCGCCGCCCAGAACCTGTTCGATGCCGGCGGCACGTCGTTCCCGTTCGGGGCGCACGTCGCGGTGGTCGAGGTGGACGTGGAGACGGGCGACGCGCGGCTGGTCCGGTTCGTCGCCGTGGACGACTGCGGCCGCATCCTGAACCCGATGCTGGCCGAGGGACAGGTGCACGGCGGGCTGACCCAGGGCGCCGCCCAGGCCCTGTACGAGGGCGTGGAGTACGACGACCAGGGGAACCCGCTCACCGGGACGCTGATGTCCTACGGGATGCCCAGCGCCGCCGAGCTGATCTCGCTGGGAGACGATCCACACGCAGACGCCCACGTTCCTCAACCCGTTGGGCGCCAAGGGGATCGGCGAGTCGGGCACCATCGGCTCGACGCCGGCCGTCCAGAGCGCGGTCGTGGACGCCGTCTCACACCTGGGCGTGCGCCACATCGACATGCCGCTGACGCCCGAACGGGTCTGGCGCGCAATCCACGCGGCGCAGGACGGGCAGGCGACGCCACCCGCGTGACGACCCTCGAGCGGTTCGACGATCCCCGGGCGTTCCGGTCGGTCGCCGAGCCATTCCTGATGCGGGACGAGGCGCGCCACAATCTGCAGCTTGGTATCTGCCGCCGCCTGGAATGGGACCCGCATGCGTTCGGCGGCGACCCGCCGTACCTCTCCGTTGCGGTCGCAGATGGGGAGGTGGTCGCCGTCGCGATCCGAACCCCTCCGTTCCACCTGCTCGTCTCGACCACGAGGCTTGCTGCCGTGGACGCGATCGCCGATGACGTGCGGGAACGGTTCGCGGGCCTCCCCGGCATCCTCGCGTTGCCGGAGACGTCGGCGGCCTTCGCCGACGCGTGGTCCGCACGAAGCGGCCAGCCGGCGTGGACGGAATGCCGCAGCGCATTCATCGGCTGACGCATCCGCCCGCCGTCCCTCCCGTCGCGGGCCGGTGCCGCGAGGCGGCCGCGTCCGACCGCGACCTACTCGGGCGATGGTTCGAGGAGTTCGCGGCCGAGGCGCTCCACGACCACCCGCGTGATGGGATGCCCCAGGAGGTCGACCGGCGACTCGCCGATCCCGGCGCCGGATTCGTGCTGTGGGAGGACGGCGACCCCGTGTCGTTCGCCGGATATGGAGGCTCGACCCCGAACGGGATCCGGATCGGGCCCGTCTACACGCCGCCGCCACTGCGTGGACGTGGGTACGCCGCCGCCTGTGTCGCCACGCTCAGCGGGCGGCTCCTTGCCACGGGTCGTCGCTTCTGCTTCCTGTTCACCGACCTGCGGAACCCGACGTCGAACCGGCTGTACGAGCGATTGGGATACGAACCGGTCTGCGATCTTCAGGAGATCACCTTCGGGGAAGCTTCCGCCGGCCCCACGTCTTGAGAATCGCTGCTCGGGGGGTCAAGAACCGCTCAAGGTTCGGTCATGCCAATGCCGATACCCAGAACGGCATCGCGCTTCGACTGCGCCACGATCGGGAAGGCCCTCCTCCTGCTCGTCGAGTCGCACGAACTGCGAGCCCGCCGCACACCGGTTGGGGGTGGCCCGCCGCCCCCAACCAACTCCCTTCTCCACCGTGGCCCGTGGCGGGCCTGCATACTCGCTCCGATGACCGGCCGCCTCGACTCGATCCAATCCGTCCGCACAGAGCGTCTCCTCCTCGAGCGCATGCGCCTGGAGGACACGGACGAGCTCGCGTCGATGCACGACGACGACCGGTTCGTGGAAGTGTTCGGCCATCGCTCGACGTCCGAGCGCGTCCGGGCGTCCGTCGTGGCCAACATCGAGACGTGGGAACGGCTCGGCTACGGGCTCTGGACGATCCGCGACGGCGGGACGGGAGAGCTGATCGGCCGGGGCGGCCTCCGGCCGGTGACCGTCCTGGACGTCGAGGAGGTCGAGCTCGGCTACGCGTTCCGGCCCGAGTGGTGGGGCCGAGGATTGGCGACCGAGATGTCGCGCGTCGCTCTGGAGCTGGGATTCGATCGCCTCCAGCTGCCGGACATCGTCGCGTTCACGATGCCGACGAACGTCCGGTCGCGGCAGCGTCATGGAGAAGCTCGGGTTCACGTACGAGCGCGACTTCGTCTACGCCGACCTGCCCCACGTGCTCTACCGCCTCCGGCGAGAGGACTACGCGAGCGAGACGAGCTCGAGCAGGTCCTCGCTCCAGTAGTCGAGGGTCCCCTCGGGCATGAACAGCACGCGGTCGGGGTCGAGCGCCTCGACGAACTCCTCGTCGTGGCTGACGATCACCATCGTGCCCGGCCAGTCGCCGAGCGCCTTGGCGATCGCCTCGCGCGACGGCGGGTCCAGGTTGTTGGTCGGCTCGTCCAGATAGAGGAGGTTGTGGCGCCCGGCCACCAGCTGCGCGAGCGCCAGCTTGGTCTTCTCGCCGCCCGAGAGCGTGCCGGCGTCCTGGAACGCGCGCTCGCCCGTCAGGCCGAACATGCCGATCAGGCGGCGGAGGTCCTCGTCGGGGACCGCCGACATCTCGCGCATGTGCTGGATCACGTCGACCGTGGAGCGGATGCCTTCGTGCTCCTGCGCGTAGTAGCCGGCCGTGACACCGCTCCCCAGCCGGAACTCCCCGTCGTCGGCCTCCGACTCGCCGGCCAGGATGCGCAGCAGCGACGTCTTCCCGGCGCCGTTCAGCCCCAGGATCAGCAGCCGCTCGCCGCGCACGAGGTCGAACGACACGTCGGTGAACACGGGCGGCCCGCCGTAGCCCTTGGTCAGCCCGTCCACCACCATGACCTGCTTGCCGCAGTGGGGCGGCGGCGGGGAACCGGAACTTGACCGACCTTGCGCTTCTTCGGGCCGCTCACCGCCCGCGCCTTCAGCTTGGTCACGCGCGTGTCGAGGGTCTTGGCCTTGCGGGCGCGCTTCGCCGTGGAGTGCCGCATCGAGTCGGCCAGGTCGGACAGCCGCCGGATCTCCTGCTGCTGACGCTCGGACAGCTTCTTCAGGCGGATCTCGTCCTGCCGTCGCGCCTCGCGGTACTGCGAGTACGTTCCGCGGTACTCGACGAGCGCCCCGTCCTCCAGGTGGAGCACGCGGGTGATCGCCGCGTCGAGCAGCGCCGATGTCGTGGCTGACCACCAGCAGCGCGCCGCGGTAGCCCGCCAGGAACTTCATGAGCCAGGTCTTGGCGTCGACGTCCAGGTGGTTGGTGGGCTCGTCGAGCAGCAGCAGGTCGCTGCCGGCGAACAGGATGCGCGCCAGCTCGAGCCGGCGGCGCTCGCCTCCCGAGAGCACCTTGACCGGACGATCCATCCGGTCGGCACCCAGGCCCAGCCCGACCGCGATGCGCCGCGCCTCCGCGTCGGCCGAGTAGCCGCCGTCGTGGCGGAACTGCTCCTCGGCGCGCGCGAAGCGTGCGACGTTCCGGTCGGTGGGCGCCTCCTCCAGCTGGAGGCGGAGCTTCTCCAGCTTGGCGGCCGCCTCGTCCAGGCCGCGCCCAGACAGCACGTGCGAGACGGCCGTCAGCGTGGGGTCCATGTCGCGAAGGCCCGGGTCCTGGGGCAGGTAGCCGAGCTCGCCGCCGCGCAGGACGGTGCCCCCGGCGGCGAGCGCACGCCCGGCGAGCACCTTGAGCAGGGACGTCTTGCCGGCGCCGTTGCGGCCGACCAGGCCGACCTTGTCCCCGGCGCGCAGCTGGAACGAGGCGTCCGTCAGGATCAGACGGCCGCCGGCCTCCAATGAGAGATCGCGAACCTGCAGCATGGCCCAATCATTATGGAGGGCGCCGTGCCATGATCGCGGCGTCCGCGGGAAGCGAGGGGGGAATGCCATGACCAGCACCGAGAAGGTTCGCGACGCGTTCGTCGAGCGGCTCTTCACGTCGGCCCTGGCCACGATGGACGTGTTCACCGTCCACCTGGGAGACCGATTGGGGCTGTACCGGGTGCTCGCCGATCAGGGACCGCTCACCGCCGGCGAGCTCGCCGCCCACGCGGGGATCAACCGGCGCTACGCCCGCGAATGGCTGGAGCAGCAGGCCGCCACGGGGATCCTCGAGGTCGACGACGCGGCCAAGCCGGAAGGAGAGCGGCGCTTCTCGCTTCCGGCAGGGCACGCCGAGGCGCTGGTCGACCCGGAGAGCCCCTACGCGATGGCCGCCACCTGCCGCTCGCTCGCCGCCATCGGGGGCGCGCTGCCGAAACTCGTCGCCGCGTACCGGACCGGAGAGGGCGTCGCCGTCGAGGGAGCCGACGCCGTCGAGGCGCAGGGGGACTTCAACCGGCCGTGGCTCGTGGGTTCGTTCGCCACCGAGTACCTCCCACTGATCCCGGACGTGCACGCGAAGCTCCAGGCCGGGGCCCGAGTGGCCGACGTCGCCTGCGGCGTGGGCTGGGCCGCCATCGCAATCGCGCGCGAATACCAGGCGGCCACCGTGGACGGATTCGATCTGGACGAGCCGGCGATCGCGCTGGCCCAGGACCACGCCCGGGATGCCGGCGTGGCGGACCGGGTCACGTTCCAGGCGCGCGACGCGGCCGACCCGTCGCTGGCAGGCGAGTACGACCTGGCCGTGGTCGTGGAGGCGCTGCACGACATGTCGCGGCCGGTGGAGGTGCTGGCGACGATCCGTCGCCTGCTCGCGCCCGGAGGGACGCTGATCGTCGCGGACGAACGCGTGGCCGACGCCTTTCACGCCCCGGCCGGCGAGAACGAGCGGCTCTTCTACGGCTACAGCGTCCTGGACTGCCTGCCCGCGGGGATGGTCTCCCAGCCCTCGGCCGAAACCGGCACGGTCCTGCGCCGCTCGACACTGGAGCGCTACGCGCGGGAGGCGGGGTTCTCGGCGGTGTCGGTCCTGCCCATCGAGCACGAGTTCCTGCGGTTCTACCGGCTCGATCCGTAAGGGCTCGGGGTCAGCGGCCTTCCTGGACCAGCTCGATCAGCACGCCGTGGAACGCCTTGGGGTGCACGAAGGCGATGGTCGTCCCGCGCGAGCCCGGGCGCGGCGCCTGGTCCACCAGGGGGACGCCGGCGGCGCGGAGTGTCTCGAGCGCGGCGGCGACGTCGTCCACGCGGTACCCGACGTGGTGGACGCCCTCGCCCCGCTTCGCGAGGAAGCGACCCACCGGCGTGTCGGGGCCCAGGGCGGCGACCAGCTGCACGTAGGACTCGCCTACCTGGAACAGGACCTCCTCGACGCCCTGGTCCTCGCCCCGGTGGCGGTACATCGGGTCCGCGCCGAAGAGCAGCGCGTACGTCGCGATCGCAGCGTCCAGGTCCGTGACGGCGATGCCGACGTGGTCGATCGCGGTGGGGAAGAGGGGAAGGCCCGCTGCGAGGCCGGCGCCCGTGAGGTCGGCCGGCGTCATGCCCGGGGGCGCCGGCGGCGCCGCCCGGACGACGGCTCGGGCTGGAGGCGGTTGATCAGGTCCATCGCCTCGGGGAAGTGGTACGCGGGCGAGGCGAGGGCCGACACCATGGCCGCCACCCCCCGGTACCGGGCCTCGTCCCCGGCGTCCGGCGACTTCAGCGCGTAGAACTCCACCAGCTCCATCAGCTGCTTCAGCGACGGCACCAGCCCACCGCGCTCGTAGGCGTAGATGGTCTGCTGGGCGGCGGGGCAGCCGGGCTTGGCCGCCGCGTCCTTGACCGCGCGGTAGCCGGCCGAGCGCCGAAGGCCCCGGAGCAGCCCGCCGATCATCCGGGCGACGTCCTGGTCGATGGGCTCCTGCTTCTTCCTGGGCATCGCACCTCTCGTGCCGGCGGGACTCGGGGAGGCCCGGCCACCCTAGTCGGGGCGCTTCCGGCTTGTCATATACCCCGGTCGCGGCCGCGAAATGGGCCCAATGCGCTCCGCCCTACATCGTTTGTCGGATACCGGCTCTGAGGTGCCCGAGTACGATTGCTTGTGCCGGCTCCACTCGGCTGATTGCGGACGTAACGGACACCCGGAGCACGAGGGGAAGGATCGGAATGGACCATCAGGACCAGGCTTCCGCCGGCATCGATCGACGCCCCGTCCGCTGCCGACGGCCAGTTGCCGGAGCAGTCCCGCCACGTGCTGAAGGGCCGGGCCGACGTCGAGCGCGTGCGCCGCCGCAAGCTCGGCATGCGCCTGGTTCGGGCCATCGTTGTTTTGGGGGCGCTCGACCTGTGGATGGTCAGCCGGTCGGCCCGCGGCATGAGCGCGCTGCCGCACTTGCCGCACATCGACCCCCTTGTCCTCCTCCCGCTGCTCATCATCCTTCCGGTACTGGCCCTGAGCCTGGTGATGGTCCTCCCGCTGCTGGCCGCCAAGTCACCGGTCCGGCTCGTCCGTCCGGAGGAGATCGAGATCGGCCTCGACGAGGTCGTCGGCCTCGACAGCCAGGTGGACGAGGTGATCCGGACGCTGGACGTGTTCCTGGCGTACAAGACGTTCCGCGAGGTCATGGGCGGCAACCCGCGCCGCGGCGTGCTGTTCGAGGGTCCGCCCGGGACCGGCAAGACGTACCTCGCCAAGGCGATGGCGAAGCAGGCCGGCGTTCCCTTCCTGTTCGCGTCCGCCTCGCAGTTCCAGAACGTGTACTTCGGCATGACGCAGGTGCGCCTGCGCCGGTTCTTCAAGAAGCTGCGCAAGGCGGCGGAGAACGAGGGGGGCGCGATCGGCTTCATCGAGGAGATCGACTCCATCGCTGGGAGCCGCGGGGGCGTCGCGGGGATGACGCCCGGCAGGCGGTCGCTCGTGGGCGCTGAGCCCGTTCGGCGGCCCGAACGGCATGGGCATGGACCCGGCATCGTGAACGAGCTGCTCATCCAGATGCAGTCGTTCGACCGCCGAGCCGGCGCCAGCGCTTCTGGGGGCGGTTCGTCACGTGGGCCAACGGCTACCTGCCGAGCGAGTGGCGTCTGAAGGCGGGCAGGCAGCGTCCCGTACCACAACGTCCTGATCATCGCGGCGACGAACCGCGCGTCGACGCTCGACCCCGCCCTGCTGCGGCCGGGGCGGTTCGACCGCCGCCTGGTCTTCGACCTGCCCAGCCGGAAGTCGCGGCGGGACCTCGTCGACTTCTTCCTGAAGCGGAAGGCGCACGCGTCCGAGCTGGATGACCCGGAGGCGCGCGATCGACTGACCCACGAGATCCTCGGCTACACGCCGGTGATGATCGAGCACCTCTTCGACGAGGCACTGGTGCGTCGCCCTGCGCAAGGGCCACGACGCCATGACGATTCCGGACGTCTACGACGCGAGGCTCACCGAGCGAGATCGGGCTGAAGCAGCCGGTGACGTACACCGACAGCAGGAGCGGGTGACGATCGCCACGCACGAGGCCGGGCACGCGACGGTCGCGCACCTCCTCGGCGAGGACCAGCGGCTGGAGGTCCTGTCGATCATCAAGCGGCAGCCGTCGCTCGGGCTGCTCGCGCGCACCGACATCGAGGAGCGGTTCACGCGCACGCGGTCCGAGATGGAGGCGTCGATCGCCATCTCCCTCGGCGGCATGGCGGCCGAGGAGGTCTACTTCGGCGAGAGCGGCACCGGGCCAAGCGGCGACCTGGCGAGCGCGACCCAGCTCGCGGCGACGATGGTCGGCTCGCTCGGGATGGGCGGTTCGCTGATGTCGTTCGACGCCGTCGACGACGGCCCGATCAACGCCACGAACCTGGTGGGCAAGGTCATGTCCGACCCCGACGCGAAGCGCGGGCCGAAGCGATCCTCACGGCCCAGAAGGACGCGCGCGCTGGAGGTCATCGGCGCGAACCGCGACATCGTGGAGGCCCTGCGCGACGCGCTCGTCCGGCGCGACGAGCTGATCGGCGACGAGATCCTGGCCGTCATCCGCGAGGCGATCCAGCGCCGCCGCGAGGTCGTGGTGCTGCCCGAGTCCGAGCCCGTTCGGACGACGCCGCCGGTCGAGGAGTAGGTCCGGCCGGCCCGTCCACCGGGCCGAATCGCGGCTCGCCCTAGAATGGTCGGGTACCCCTTGAAGGGAGCCCGGGCATGACCTCATCGGTGATCGTCGGCGGCGCACGAACCCCCATCGGACGCTTCGGTGGCGGCCTCTCGACGCTCCCCGCCGTGTCGCTCGGCGCCCGCGCGATCCGCGAGGCGCTGGCGCGCAGCGGGACCGTCCGCCGAGGACGTCGACTACGTGATCATGGGCCACGTCATCCAGGCCGGGACCGGCCAGATCACGGCCCGGCAGGCGGCCATCGAAGCCGGGATCCCCAAGGAGGTCCCCGCCATCACCATCAACAAGGTCTGCCTGTCCGGCCTGAACGCCATCGCCCTGGCCGACCAGCTCATCCGGGCCGGCGAGCTCGAGGTGGTGGTGGCGGGCGGCATGGAGTCGATGTCGCAGGCGCCGTACCTGCTGCCCAAGGCCCGTGACGGCGCCCGGATGGGCGACGCCGAGCTCGTGGACTCGATGATGCACGACGGGCTGTGGTCGACGTTCACGCACCAGCACATGGGCGAGTCGTCCGACGAGGTGAACCGCGAGCTCGGCATCGCCCGCGAGGAGCAGGACGCCTGGGCGGCGCGTTCGCACGCGCGCGCCCTGGCGGCGTGGGAGTCGGGCGCCCTCGCCGAGGAGGTCGTGCCCGTCGAGGTCCCGCAGCGCAAGGGCGATCCGGCGGTCGTCGCGCGCGACGAGGGCATCCGGCCCGACACGACGCCCGAGACGCTCGCCGCGCTGCGTCCCGCGTTCGCCGAGGACGGCACCATCACCGCGGGCAACGCGTCGCAGATCTCCGACGGCGGCGCCGCCGTGGTGGTCATGTCCGCCGAGCGCGCCGAGCGTGAGGGCCTGACGCCGCTCGCCGAGATCGTCGCCCACGGCATGTCGGCCGAGCGGTTCGCCTACCTCCACACGGTGCCGGCGATCGCGCTGCAGAACGCGCTGAAGAAGGCCGGGCAAGGACGTGCACGACCTCGGGCTGCTCGAGATCAACGAGGCGTTCGCCGCGGTGTCCCTGAACGCGGCGCGGATGCTCGGCGTCGACGAGGCGATCGTGAACGTGAACGGGGGAGCGGTGGCGCTCGGGCACCCGATCGGCGCGACCGGTGCACGGCTGGCCCTGACCCTGGCGTACGAGATGCGGCGCCGCGGCGTCGAGTACGGCGGCGCCACCCTGTGCGGCGGCGGCGGCCAGGGCGACGCCCTCATCTCTGCGCTCGGCCGGGTAGCGGCGCATGGGCCGGCCGATCCTGGAGGACGCCTTCGCGCACCACGTGTGGGCCACGCTCCGTCTGATCGACGTGTGCATGGAGCTGGATCCGGATCAGCTGGAGGCGCCGGTCCCCGGCACGTACGGATCGATCCTGGACACGATGCGGCACCTGGTCGGCGCCGACGCCTGGTATCTGTTCGTCATGAGCCAGGAGCGCGTCGCGCAGATCGACGAGGAGAAGATGGGTCTCGCGGAGCTGCGCGCCGCGATGGAGGCCTACGGCCCGGAGTGGGCGCGGCTCCTGGGCGAGGACCCGGATCCCGACTTCATGCTCGTCCGTCGCCACGAGGACGGGTCCGAAACCCATGCCACGATGAGCATCCGGCTCGCCCAGGTGGTGCACCACGGAACGGATCACCGGAGTCGAATTCTGCACGGCCCTCACCGGGCTGGGGATCGAGCCGCCGAGCATCGACGTGTGGGACTACGGCGCGACGAACGGCCGGGTCGTCGAGGTGCCGCCGGGCCCGTCGTAGCGTGAGGACGACGTGAGCGACGCCCCGTTCGAGCTGCCCGAGGAGCTGGAGGAGTTCCGCGGCGTCGTCCGCCAGATCGCCGAGGAGCGCATCGGCCTCGCGCGCGCCGCCGAGATCGACGACGAGGACGAGTTCCCGTGGGACGTCCACAAGGTCTTCGTCGAGAACGACCTGATGGCCGTCGGCTACCCCGAGGAGTTCGGCGGCGCCGGCGGCGGCTCGCTGACGGTCGCCGTCATGATCGAGGAGATCTCCCGCATCTCGGCCGGCTGCGCGCTGATCCCGCTGTGTCAGCCGGCTCGGCGCGATCCCGGTCATGCTGGCGGGCAGCGAGGACTCAACGCCGGGAGCTGTTCGGCGCGATCGCCCGCGGCGACCACCAGATGTCCTACTGCCTCACCGAGCCCGGGCAGCGGCTCGGACGCCGTGTCGATGAAGACGCAGTACGTGCCCCACGGCGACGGGTTCCGCCTGTCCGGGACGAAGCGGTTCATCACCGGCGCCGGCACGTCGAACGCGTACACGGTGTTCGCGACGCGCGACCCGGCCGAGCGCGCGAAGGGCATCTCCGCGTTCCTCGTCTACAAGGACGACGCGGGCGTGTCGTTCGGGGCCAAGGAGAAGAAGCTGGGCATCCACGGCTCGCCCACGGCCGAGGTGTACCTGGACAACGTGGAGGTCGCCGCCGACCGGCTGATCGGGGACGAGGGCGAGGGGTTCACCTTCGCGATGCAGACGCTCGACTACTCGCGGCCGACCATCGCCGCCCAGGCGCTCGGGATCGCGCAGGGGGCCTTCGACGTGGCGGCGCCGTACGCGACGACGCGCGAACAGTTCGGCAAGCCGATCGCCGAGCTCGAGGGGATCCAGTTCATGCTGGCGGACATGGCGATGGAGGTCGAGGCGGCGCGCGGGCTGGTCTACCGGGCCGCGTCCATGGTGGACGCCGGCAACCCGCGCATGACCCTGCTCGCCGGCGATGGCCAAGGCGTACGCGTCCGACGTGGCCATGCGGGTCACCACCGACGCCGTCCAGGTGCTCGGCGGCTACGGCTACATGCGCGAGTACCCCGTCGAGCGGATGATGCGCGACGCGAAGATCACCCAGATCTACGAGGGCACCAATCAGATCCAGCGGGTCGTCATCGCCCGCCAGATCCTGAAGGCCATCGGCGGGACCGCGTGACGGACGCTTCCGCGCGGACCGACGCGCCGCGACCCCCGTCCGCGTCGGAGGTGGTGCTCGTCCGGCAGATGGAGCTGACCGACGCCAACCTCCTGGGCAACGTCCACGGGGGGAGTCCGTGATGCGACTCGTCGACACGGCGGGCGGGCTCGCCGCGATCAAGCACTGCCGGGGGCCGGTGGTCACCGTGGCGATGGACGAGATGACGTTCATGGAGCCGGTCCGCGTCGGCGACGTCGTCACGGTCAAGGCGATGGTGAACGACGTCGGCACGACCTCGATGGAGGTGGGCGTCCGGGTCGAGGCCGAGAACCCGGTCACCGGGCGGTGCGTCCACACGTCGAGCGCGTACCTCGTGTACGTCGCGCTCGACGGGAAGGGCAGCCCGCGCCCGGTCCCGCCGCTCGAGCCCCAGACGCCGGACGAGCGCCGGCGGCAGGCCGAGGCCAAGCTTCGCCGCCAGGCGCGGCTGGCCCGCAAGCAGGCCATCCAGGCCGCGCGCGCCGCCAAGGGCGAGTAGCCCTCAGCCCGGCTCGGCGACGGACGCGCGGATCCCGTCGAGGGCGCGCCGGGTTCTCCAGGCTCGACAGGTCGCCGGGATCGCGCCCGACGGCCGGCGGCCCGGAGCGCCCGGCGCACGATCTTGGCGCTGCGGGTCTTGGGCAGCTCCGCCACGAACAGGATCGCGGCTCGGGCCGGAACGACTTCCCCAGGTGGTCGGCGACCACGGCCCGGCGAGCTCGGCGGCGAGCGCGTCGTCCTCGCTCCACGCCCGGGCTTGAGCACGACGAAGCACCAGATCTGCTCGCCCTTGACCTCGTCGGGCACGCCGACCGCGGCGCTCTCCGCCACCGCCGGATGGGAGGCGAGGGCGCTCTCGACCTCGGCCGGCCCCAGCCGCTTGCCGGCGATCTTCAGCGTGTCGTCCGAGCGCCCGTGCAGGAACCAGTAGCCGTCCTCGTCGATCGCTCGCCCAGTCGCCGTGCACCCACACGTCGGGCCACCGGCTCCAGTACGTCTCGAGGTAGCGCTCGGGATCCTTCCAGATGCCCCGGGTCATCCCCGGCCACGGCTGCGTGCACACCAGCTCGCCGACCTCGCCCGGACCGACCGGGCTGGCCGTCGGGTCCCAGACGTCCACGTCCATCCCCAGGGCCGGGCCCGCGGAGGGTGCACGGCCTTGAGCGACGTGATCGGGAGCGGCGACAGGAAGCACGCCCCGACCTCCGTGCCGCCGGAGATGTTGATGATCGGGCAGCGGCCGCCCCCCACCTCTCGCAGGAACCACGGTACGGGCTCGGGGTTCCACGGCTCGCCGGTCGAGCCGAGGATGCGCAGCGACGACAGGTCGTGGCGCCGACACCTGCTCCTCGCCCGCCGGGATCAGCGCCCGGATCAGGGTCGGCGAGATGCCCAGGACGGTGATCCGGTGGCGCTCGACCATCGTCCCACAGCCGGTCCGGCCCGGGGTGGTTGGGCGCGCCGTCGAACAGGAAGACGGTGGCGCCCAGCGCACCGGCCCCGACGATCTCCCACGGCCCCATGATCCAGCCGAGGTCGGTCACCCAGAACAGGGTCTCGTCCGGGTGCAGGTCCGTCTGGTAGGCGACCTCCTCGGCGATCTTCACCAGGAACCCGCCGTGGACGTGCACCGACCCCTTCGGCCGGCCGGTCGTCCCCGAGGTGTAGGCGATGAACAGCGGGTGCTCGGGGTCCAGCGCGCTCGGTCTCGAAGTCGCTCGGGCTGGGCGGCCAGCAGGTCGTCCCAGCGCACGTCCCGGTCCTGCGTCCACGGCGCGTCGGCCCGCCCGAGCGCGAGCCCAGACGACGACGGTGCGGACGGACGGGCACATGGTCGGCCGCCTCGTCGGCGACCTCCTTCATCGGGACAGCTTGCCCCGCCGCGGGGAATCCGTCGGCCGTGATCAGCACCTTGACGGCCTCGGCGTCCGGCAGGCGCGTGGCCACCGCGTCGGCGCCGTAGCCCGAGAAGATCGGGAGGTAGATGGCGCCGAGCTTGGCGCACGCCAGCGTGGCGGCCACGGTCTCCGGGGCCATCGGCAGGAAGATCCCGACGGCGTCGCCCGTCGCCGACGCCGAGCGGCCCGCAGGCCCGTTCGCCAGCCGGTCGGCCATCGCCCGAAGCTCGGCGTAGGTGACCCGGCGGGGCTCGCGCCCTCCTCGCCCTCCCAGAGCGACGGCGCGCCCGTCCGGGCGTCCGCTCGGCCCACCGGTCCACGCAGTTGTGGGCGAGGTTGATGCGTGCCGCCCGGTGAACCACGTGGCCCACGGGATGCCGTCGCGAGGCGTCGAGGACGCGCTCGTAGGGGGTGTAGAACTCGAGGTCCAGGTCGCGCACCACGGCGTCCCAGAACCACTCGATGTCGCCGTCGGGACCGCCGGATCAGCTCGTCGTACGCCGTCGATGCCGTGGGCGCGCATGAACCGGGTGACGTTGGCGCGCTCGACGTACATCTTCAGAAGGACTCCACACGATGTCCGCGGTCACGGCACGCATCCTCCAGGTAGCTCAGGTCGGTACCCTTGTGACGCCTAATGGCCGAGACCTAATCGATCAGTCGAACGACCCCGAGGACTCCCGCGCGCCCCTCCCCGCGCCGGCCACTCCGCGCGTTCGGAGGGCGTTCCTGGTCCTGGCCGCGGTGCTGTCGCTGTCGTTGGTCGTCGGCGGCGGGCGTTCTCGGTGGCCGGCATCCGCTATCCGACGCCAAGCTGCACGAGCGGCCTGACCGAGATCCGGACGCAGTAGCCGGGACGTCGTCCCGTGCGACGCCGCGGACTGCCTCACCGACGTCGCCCCCGACACGCCCGAGTGCCTGACCAAGGCATCTGCAACTTCCTGATCGCTCGGGAGCGACAGCCGGGCCGGGCTCGGTCGAGGGATCAGCAGTCCGAGTTCGGCGTCCACGGGTCACCGGGCAGCGCTCCGACACGATCATGTTCGTCCAGCGAGGATCCCCGACAACAAGCCGGACGTCGTGCTGCGATCCCGCGCGACCTCCGGGTCGAGCATCCCGGCCACGGGTCTCGGCAAGATCAACGCGGCGTTCTCCTACGGCCCCGGACGTGCATCGTGAAGACGGTGGAGCAGCTCACCGGGATGCACGATCAACCACTACGTGTCCGTGAACTTCCCGGGCTTCATGAACCTGGTGAACGCCTCGGCGGCGTGGCGGTCTGCATCGACAAGCCCGATGGTCGACACGCTGTCCGGCCTGAACCTCGCCGCACGCCGGCTGCTACAACCTGAAGGGCGAGCCAGGCGCTGGCCTTCGTGCGCGCCCGCCACGTGCAGGGCGACACCATCCCGGACTTCTCGCGGATCGCCCGACAGCAGCTGTTCATGCGGGCGGTCATCAGCAAGATGCATCTCGCCGGGCTCCATGCTGCACATCCCGGACCTGATCGACGCGGTCAAGGACAACGTGGTCGTCGACGAGGGCCTGAACCTGTACGACCTCCAGGACCTGACCAACACAGCTCGCCGAGGTCGGCCAGGCCGGCGTGGACGTTCCGGGTGGTCCCGGCGCGTGCCGCTCGAGCATCGACGGCATCGACTACGTGCCGGCTCAGCGAGGCCGAGCGCAGGAGCTCTTCAGACGGATCAAGGACGGGCAGCCGACTCGGCAAGCTGGGAAGCAGGAGTTGCCGTCTCACGCGGATCTCGCCGGCGGACATCACGGTGCAGGTCTCGACGCGAACTCGAGCGGGAAGGCGCAGGAGGTCGCGGACTACCTCGGCAAGGCCGGGTTCGCGTGGTCGAGGATCGAGCCCGGCCCCGGCCGACCTCACTCGGAGCCAGATCCAGTATGCGGCGGGCTCCGGGACATGCAGGCAGCGCCATGGTCGCCTCGTACCTCCCGTGTCCCGGCGTCCTTCGAGCAGGTCACGCCAGGGCCGGACGTCGACATCGTGGTCGTCGTCGGGCCCGACTTCGCGGGCATCGCGCAGGAGGGCGACTCCGGCCCGGCGCCGCACTCGTAGACTCGGCGTCCATGCCCGTCGAGATCGACGTCGACCACGTCGCCCGGCTGGCCCGCCTGGCGCCTCACCGACGAGGAGAAGGAGCGCTTCCGCGGCCAGCTCGCGGTGATCCTCGAGCACGCCGCGCGGGTCGGCGAGGTGGCCGCCGAGGACGTGCCGCCCACGTCGCACCCGGTGCCCGAGATCGAACGTGCTCCGGCCCGACGAGCCCGGGCCGAGCCTCACGCACGAGGAGGCGCTGGCCGGCGCGCCCGAGGTCGGAGGACGGGCGGTTCCGGGTCCCGCCGCATCGTCGGAGGACTGAGGCGTGAGCCGGACGCTCTGCGACCGTCCGGCGCACGAGCTCGCCGGACGGCTGCCGCGCGGCGAGGCCACGGCGGCCGAGATCGCTCGAGTCGACGCTGGCGCGGATCGAGGCGGTCGACGAACGCCTGCAGCGCGTACCTGCTGGTGACGCAGGGACGCGGCCGCCGGCAGGCGCCGATCCGTGGACGACCGGCGCCGCGGCCGGCGGACGCTCGTCCCGGCGGTGGCCGGCATCCCGCTCGCCCTGAAGGACGTGCTCTGCACCAAGGGCATCCGGACCACGGCCGGCTCGAAGATCCTCGAGCCGTACGTGCCGCCCTACGACTGCACGCCCTGGGCCCGGCTCGACGGCGGCGGGCTCGGTGCTGGTCGGCAAGACGAACTGCGACGAGTTCGCGATGGGCTCGTCGAACGAGAACTCGGCGTTCGGCCCGGTGCACAACCCCTGGGACCTGGACCGGGTCCCGGGCGGCTCGTCCGGGGGCTCGGCGGCCGCCGTCGCCTCCGGCGAGGCGGTGTGGGGCCTCGGGACCGACACGGGCGGCTCGGTGCGCCAGCCCGCGGCGCTGTGCGGCGTGGTCGGGCTGAAGCCGACGTACGGCCGCGTCTCGCGGTACGGGCTGATCGCGTTCGCCTCGTCGCTCGACCACGTGGGCACGTTCACCCGCGACGTGCGGGACGCGGCGACGCTGCTGTCGGCGATCGCCGGCCACGACCCGATGGACGCCACGAGCCTGCCCGAGCCGGCCCGCCGACTACGCGGCAGGGTCTGGACGGCGGCGTGCGCGCGGCCTGCGGGTGGGCGTGGTCGAGGACTGGCTCTCGCATGGAGGGCGTCGCAGCCGGGGGTCCGGGACGCGCGTTCGCGCCGCGGTGCGACCGCCTGGGCGGGCTCGGCGCGTCGGTCGGACCCGGTCGAGCTTCCGCACGCCGACTACGCGCTGTCGGCGTACTACCTGATCGCGCCCGCCGAGGCGTCGTCCAACCTGGCCCGGTTCGACGGCGTGCGGTACGGGCTCCGCGTCCCCGGCGCCGGGACGTCGTGGAGATGAACATGGGACGCGGGGCGCCGGGTTCGGCGACGAGGTCAAGCGCCGGATCATGCTGGGGACGTACTCGCTGTCGGCCGGGTACTACGACGCGTACTACGGACAGGCCCAGAAGGTCCGCACGCTGGTGATCCGGGACTACGAGGCGGCGTTCGAGACGGTTCGACCTGCTGGTCGCTGCGCCGACGTCGCCGACGATGGCGTTCCGGCATCGGCGAGCGGACCGACGACCCGCTGGCGATGTACCTGTCGGACATCTTCACGATCCCGTCGGACCTGTCGGGCACGCCCGCCATCAGCATCCCGTGCGGGCTGGCGCGACGGGCTCCCCGTCGGGTTCCAGATCATGGGGCCGCTGCTCGACGAGGCCACCGTGCTCCGGGCGGCGCACGCGCTGGAGGAAGCGCTGGCATTCACCGCCAGGCCGCCGCTGATCGCCGGGTCTTGACCGAGCATCCGCTGTCCATGCTGCTCCAGGCCGCGGCGCGCGGGCGGTTCCCCCCGCCGGACGGCGCCGTGGAGATCCTCCCGCCCCTCGACGGGAAGGTGGACGCGGTGGTCGCGTTCACGGCCCACGGCGCCACCGCGGTCGACCTGCCCGCCGACGACATTCGCGCCCGGCTCGACCCCGACGACTTCGGCGCGTCGATGAGCGCGACGTTCCTGGCGTGGCTGAGCGAGCGGCTGGGAACGCCGCCGGGAGTGCTCGACAACACGCTGGTCGCGCCGGGGCGGCCATCGGTCGCCGCCGACATCACCCTCGAGCGGCGCGACGACTTGATGGACCATCCGCGGGTGGCGCGTGCCACCCGGTACCGGACCGATCTCCACGTGTACACGGACGGGTCCGGCGCGGGCGTGCTCGTCGTCGGCCGGGGCCTCGCCGGCCGGTGGGAGATGGCCTTTGAGGTCGACGGCAGCGCACGTGACCGCGGGCTCGGCCGGGCGCTGGCCGCGGCAGCCGCAACCCTGATCCCCGAGGGGGAGTACGTCTTCGCCCAGGCCTCGCCCGGCAACGCGGCATCGGTCCGCGCCGTCCTCGCCGCCGGGTACACGCCGATCGGCTCGGAGGTTCTCTTCGCCCGCGGTTGATGCCCTACGGGTGGTACCCTATATCCATGAGGAAGACCAGTGTGTACCTCGACGAGCGCCGAGCTGGAGGCCCTGCGGCGCACATCGGCCAGCACAGGGAAGTCTCTTGCCGAGCTCATCCGGGAGGGCGTGCGCCTCGTGACAGAAGGTGCGACGCCTGGATTCGCCAGCCGTGGCGTCGCATCGGGCTCTGGGGCGGCCGGCGGGCGGACGCTCGACGAGCGTCTGAGGCAGTCGCTACAACCTCGATCGTGACATTGATTGCGGATGCCGGACCCCTGTACGCGCACGCCGACCGCCGGGACCCCGACTTCCCGGGCGTCGTCAGGGCCATCGACGCGGAGCGTGGAGGCGTCGTGGTGCCCTCGTTCGTGGCTGCGGAGGTCGATTACATGCTCCTTCGCGACTTCGGAGTCGATGTTGAAGCGTCCTTCGTCGCCGATCTCGCGTCGGGTGCCTATCAGCTCGAATCGATGAGCCGCCGCGAGCTCGCCGACGCCCACGACGTGATCATTCGCTACCGGGATCTCGACCTGGACCTGGCCGACGCCTCGCTCGTCGTCCTGGCGGAACGGTTCAAGACTCGACGGATACTGACGTTCGACGAGCGGCACTTCCGGGCCGTCGAGCCGCTGCAGGGCGGGCACTTCACCCTCCTGCCGGCCGACGCCTGAGCGGGCGAGCCGCTACGCTTGTCGGACCTTGAGCGAGGCAGCCGCGAACGTGGTCGACGCGTACGAGACCGTCATCGGGCTCGAGTGCCACGTCGAGCTCGCCACCCGCACCAAGATGTTCTGCGGCTGCCGCAACGAGTTCGGGTCGCCGCCCAACACCAACGTCTGCCCGGTGTGCCTCGGCCACCCCGGCTCGCTGCCGGTCCCCAACGAGAAGGCCATCGAGTACATCGTGCGCATCGGCCTCGCGCTCGACTGCCGAGATCGCGCCGCACTCGCTGTTCCACCGCAAGAACTACTTCTACCCGGACATGCCGAAGAACTTCCAGATCTCCCAGTACGACCAGCCGATCTGCGTCAACGGGCACCTCGACGTCGAGGTCGACGGGCGAGACCCGGCGCATCGGCATCACCCGGGTCCACATCGAGGAGGACACCGGGAAGACCACCCACGTCGGGCGCCACCGGGCGCATCGCCGGCGCCGACTACTCGCTCGTGGACTACAACCGGGCCGGCGTCCCGCTGGTCGAGGTCGTCTCCGAGCCCGACATGCGCATCGCCGAGGAGGCCCGCGCCTACCTGACCGAGCTGCGGGCCGTCCTCGAGTCACTCGGCGTCTCGGACGTCCGCATGGAGGAGGGGTCGCTGCGCTGCGACGCGAACGTCAGCCGTCCGACCGCGCGGCGCCGCCGAGCTCGGCACCAAGGTCGAGGTCAAGAACCTGAACTCGGTCCGCTCGCTGTACCGGGCCGTGCGCTTCGAGGAAGAGCGGCAGCGCGCCGCGCTGGACGCGGACGAGCCGCTGATCCAGGAGACCCGGCACTGCGACGAGAACACCGGCAGCTGACGTCGTCCATGCGATCGAAGGAGTACGCGTTCGACTACCGCTACTTCCCCGAGCCCGACCTGGTCCCGCTCGAGCCGACGACGGAGTGGGTCGAGGAGATCCGCGCCGGGCTCCCCGAGCTCCCGGCGGAGCGCCGCGCGCGCCTCGAGTCCGTCTACGGACTGGAGCCGTCGCAGGGGGCGTTCCTGTCGGCCGACCCCGAGACCGCGCTGCGTTCTTCGAGCAGGCCGTGCGCGCTGGGCGCCGACCCGAAGGCCGTCGCGAACTGGGTGACGGGTGACCTGGCCGGCGCTGCTGCAACGAGGACAGGACGTCGCCCGCCGACGCGAAGATCACGCCGGCCACGTCGCCGACCTGGTGCGGCTGGTCGACCAAAGGTGATCGGCCTCGGCGGGGCCAAGGCGGCGCTGGCGGCGCCTACCGGACCGGCGACCCGATCGAGGCATCGTCGAGCGCGAAGGGCCTTCGCCAGGTCTCCGACGCCTCGGCTCTGGAGGCGGTCATCGACAAGGTGATCGCCGAGAACCCGGCCCCGGTGGCACAGTTCCGCGCGGGCAAGGATGGCGCGCTCAACGCCCTGGTCGGCCCGGTCATGAAGAAGACGGGGAAGGCCGCCAACGCCCAGATGGTCGGCGAGCTCCTCCGAAAGCGCCTCGAGGCCTAGGTGGCGTCCGCTGCGGAACGAATCCACAACCCGTCCGGTTCGTACTTTCGGTGGAGGGGCCTCGGGCCCCGAAAGGCCGACAATGGAGGTGTCGTGTATCTGATCGCCAACCACGTCGCCTGAGAGCTCAACCAGCAGCAGCGTTTCGCCGAGGCCCGGCGGGACTCTGCGGCCCGGGCGGTCGCCCGGGCGGACGGGAAGAGCAACGGAACGGGCAAGCTGCGTCGGCTGCTTCGGTTCGGCCGGCCTGACCGGGTCCGCGACGTGGGCCCGCACGAGTTCCGGTACGAGGGCGAAGACCTCGCGAAGGCGATGCGTTTCTAGCCGCTGCTAGGCTGACCGCACCCGCACCGGAGGTCGACACCGTGACGGACAAGCCCGAGATCATCATGGCCCCCGGACCGACGCCGGTCCCCCCCGAGGTGCTCCTGGCCCAGGGAAGCCCCCTCGTGTACCACCGCGGACCGGGCTACGGCGCGGCTCCTCCGCGAGGTCACCGAGAACCTCCAGGAGCTGATGAAGACGACCTCGGACGTCCTGGTGCTTCACCTCGTCCGGGCACCGGCGGCCTGGAGTCGGCGGTGGCCAACCTGCTGCTCGCCCGGGCGACCGCGTGGTCGTGCCCGTGGCCGGGCTACTTCGGCGAGCGCTTCGCCAAGATCGCCGCCGCGTTCGGGCTGGACGTCCGGACGCATCGACTACGAGTGGGGGAGCGCGGTCCGCCCGAGGACGTCGCGGCGCCGCCATCGAGCGAGGCGCCGACCAAGGCGGTCCTGATGCAGCACAGCGAGACCTCGACCGGCGTGGTGCACGACATCGAGGCCGTCGGCGCGCGGTGCCCGCGAGGCCGGCGTCGCTGTTCGTGGTCGACGTCATCTCGAGCCTCGGCGCCGTGCCGTACGACGGCGACGCGTGGGGCGTCGACGTGGCCGTGGGCGGGTCGCAGAAGGCGTTGTCGGCCACGCCCGGGCTCGCGTTCGTCTCGGTCTCGCGAGCGGGCGTGGGAGGCGATCGACGATCGGCGACCTACCCGCGGTTCTACTTCGACTGGGCGGCCTACAAGGCAGTCGTACGACCTGCCGGACCCGGAGAACCCCTTCACCCCGGCCATCTCGCTGATGCTCGGGCTGCGCGAGGCGCTCCGCCTGTACTTCGACGAGGGCGCAGGACGCGGTGCTGGCCCGCCACCAGGCTGCTGTCCGAGGCGACCAAGGAGGGCGTGCGAGGCGCTCGGGCTGGAGCTGTCGGGCGAGTACCTCGACCGGGCCTGGGCCGTGACCGCGGTGAAGGCGCCCGAGGGCATCGACGGCGACGCGCTGGTGGCCAAGGTCCGCGCCGACCACCGCATCATCCTCGCCCCCGGGCAGGGCCCGATGAAGGGCAAGGTGTTCCGGATCGGCCACCTCGGCTACTACGACCGGTTCGACATCATCCGCTGCCTGGCCGCGCTCGAGCTCACGCTGAGGACGATGGGCTACCCGGTGCAAGCGCGGGGCGGCGGTCGGCGCCGCCGAGGACGTCTTCGCCGACGCGGGCGTCAGGCGCGCGGCTGAGCGCGACGCATGCCGCCGATCGACGGCCATGAGGGTCCTGGTCACCGAGCCGCTCTCCGAGACCGGCCTGGCCTGCTCCGCGACGAGTTCGAGGTCGACGTGCGCCCCGAGCTGGCGGCCGAGGGCCTGGCCGAGGCGATCGGCCCGTACGACGCGCTGATCGTCCGCTCCCAGACCAAGGTCACCGCCGAGGTGCTGGAGCGCGCCGACCACCTGAAGGTCGTGGCCCGGGCCGGGCATCGGCCTCGACAACGTCGACGTCGACGCCGCCACCCGCCGCGGCATCCTGGTCGTGAACGCCCCGCAGTCGAACATCGTCTCGGCCGCCGAGCACACGATGGCGCTGCTGCTGGCCCAGGCCCGCAACATCCCCCAGGCGGACGCCGTCGCTCCGGGCCGGCCGCTGGGAGCGCGCTCGGTTCCAGGGGGTCGAGCTGCACGGGAAGACGCTCGGGCGTGATCGGCCTGGGCCGGGTCGGCGCCATGGTCGCCCAGCGCGGCGGCGGCCTTCGGCATGCGCGTGGTCGGCCTTCGACCCGTACGTGTCGCAGGGAGCGCGGCAGGCAGCTCGGCGTCGAGCTCATGCCGATCCTCGACGGCCGCTGCTGGTGCAGGCCGACTTCCTGACGATCCACCTGCCCCGGACGCCCGAGACCGAGGGGCTGATCGGGCGAGCGGGAGCTGGCGCTGATCAAGGAGGGCGCCCGCGCTGGTGAACACGTCGCGCGGCGGGATCGTCGACGAGGACGCGCTCGCGTCGAGGCGATCGCGCGGGGCCGGCTGGCCGGCGCCGCCGCTCGACGTGTTCGCCGAGGAGCCGGCGCACGCGCAGCCCGCTGTTCGCTGCTCGACGCACCGTCGTGCACCCCGCACCTCGGGCGCCTCCACGGAGGAGGCGCAGGACAAGGCGGGGACGGCCATCGCGGAGATGGTCCGCCTGGCGCTGCGGGGCGAGTTCGTCCCGTACGCGGTGAACGTGTCGGCGCGGCGCCGAGGTCGCGGAGCATGGTGCGGCCGTTCCTGTCCGCTGGCGGAGAAGCTCGGCGCGCTGCGTCACCGGGCTCGCCGAGGGCGCCCATCCGGTCGCTCGAGGCGAGTACCTCGGCGCGCCTGGCCGAGCAGCGACACCCGGGTGCTCACGCTGGCCGCCCTCGAAGGGGCTGCTGGCCCGCGTCGTCCACGAGCCGGTGTCGTTCGTGAACGCGCCGCGTCATCGCCGCGGGAGCGCGGCCTGGCCGTGTCCGAGACGCGCGTCGCCGGAGACGACCGGACTACGTGAACCTGCTGGTGCTCCGGGCCGAGACCGAGGCCGGCGCGTGGTCACGGTGGCCGGCACGCTCGTGGTCAGGACCGAGCGGCGAGCGGCTCGTGCGGGTGTTCGACTTCGACGTCGACATGGCCCCGGCCCGCTACATGGCGTTCTTCCCTACGAGGACCGGCCCGGGGTCATCGGCACGCGTCGGGACGATGCTCGGCGAGGCGGGGATCAACATCGCGAGCATGGAGGTGGGGCGGAAGGCGGCCGGCGGCGTCGGCGCTGATGGGCCTGACCGTGGACAGCCCGATCCCCGCCGACGTCCTGCGCGGGCATCGAGCGCGACGTGGGCACCGAGACGGCCCGGTTCCTGGAGCTCCCTGACTGAACCGGGCGGCCCGGTATCCTTTTCGGGTACCCCGCCGTTCCGGGCGGGGAAGGAGGGCGTGCGATGCCGATTCAGGCCGTGGACATCGATCTGGATGGACGGCGAGCTGGTGCCCGTGGCAGGACGCAAAGGTCCACGTGCTCACGCACGCCCTGCACTACGGCAGCGGCGTCTTCGAGGGCATCCGCGCCTACGAGACCGAAGCAGGGCGCCGCGGTCTTCCGGCTGGTCGACCACGTGCGCCGGCTCTTCCGTTCGGCGCACCTGTACCACATGGAGATCCCCTACTCGGCCGAGGACCTGCGTCGAGGCGGTGAAGGACACGATCCGCGCGAACGGCCTCACCTCGTGCTACATCCGGCCGCTCGTCATCCGCGGCTACGGCGAGATGGGCCTGAACCCGCTGGCGGCGCCCATCAACGTCTCGATCGCGGTCTGGCCGTGGGGCGCGTACCTGGGCGAGGAGGCGCTGGAGGCGGGCGTGCGCGTGAAGATCTCCTCCTGGAAGCGCAACGACCACAACACGCTGCCGCCGGGAGCGAAGGCGACCGGCCAGTACATCAACTCGAGCCTGGCCAAGATGGAGGCGGTGAAGGCCGGCTACGACGAGGCGATCATGCTGAACCTGACCGGTCACATCACCGACGGGACCGGCGAGAACGTCTTCGCGATCCGCGACGGCGTGGTCACGACGCCGCCGCTGGCCGCGTGCTGTCTGGACGGGTTCACCCGCGACTCGGTCATCACGATCGCGCGCGACCAGGGCTACGAGGTCGTCGAGCGCGACCTGTCGCGCATCGATCTGTACACGGCGGACGAGGCGTTCTTCACCGGCACGGCCGCCGAGGTCACGCCCATCCGCGAGATCGACGACCGCAAGGTCGGCGCCAACGGGCGCGGGCCGATCACCAAGGAGCTGCAGGACACCTTCTTCGGCGCCGCGCGCGGCGAGATCGACCGCTACCGCTCCTGGCTCGACCTGGTCGGCTCCTGAAGCCGCGGTCGCCGTGAGGCTCGTTCGGTTTCGTCAGGGCGATCGCATCGCCACGGGCCTGTACCGAGGGCGAGTACGTGCTGCCGCTGCGGGGGACGTTCTTCGAGGATCCCGTGCCCACCGGCGAGGAGATCCCGCTCGACGCCGTTCGGCTGCTGGCGCCCGTGATCCCGTCGAAGATCGTGGCGGTGGGGCGCAACTACGCCGAGCACGCCGAGGAGTTGGGGAACCCGATGCCCGAGGAGCCGATCATCTTCCTCAAGCCGTCCACGTCCGTGATCGGGCCCGAGGACGACATCCCGTACCCCGAGCAGAGCGCCCGCGTCGACCACGAGGGCGAGCTCGCGCTGGTGGTCGGCCGCTTCGCGCGGCGGGTCCCCGCCGAGGAGGTCGTCGAAGTACGTGCTGGGGTACACGTGCGCCAACGACGTGACCGCGCGGGACCTCCAGGACCGCGACCCGACGTGGGACCGGGCCAAGGGGTTCGACGGCTTCTGCCCGCTGGGGCCCTGGGTCGAGACCGAGTTCGACCCGCTGGACGTGGCCGTCGAGTGCCGGGTGAACGACGACCCGCGGCAGGCCGGCCGGACGTCGCAGCTCGCGTTCGGCCCGGCCGAGCTGGTCGAGTTCGTCTCGCACATCATGACGCTGCTGCCGGGGGACGTGATCCTCACCGGCACGCCGGCCGGCGTCGGCCCCATGCAGGTGGGCGACACCGTCGAGGTCGAGGTCGAGGGCATCGGCATTCTTCGGAACCGGGTCGTGAAGGCATGACCGAGCACACCGTGCCCCAGGTGGTGGCCGACGGCTCACGGCCGGCCGCGACGGGCGCCGACATCCGGTGCCGCATCGCGCCGTCGCCCACGGGCGAGCTGCACGTGGGGAACGCGCGCACGGCGCTGTTCAACTGGCTCTTCGCGCGGCACAACGGCGGGACGTTCATCCTTCGCGTCGAGGACACCGACACGGCCCGGTCCACGCGGGAGGCCATCGAGATCCTCATCGCGTCCATGCACTGGCTGGGCCTGGACTGGGACGAGGGCGTCGAGGTGGGCGGCCCGCACGCGCCGTACCGGCAGATGGAGGGCGTCGAGCGCTTCGGCGCGGTCGCCCACCAGCTGCTGAAGGAGGGCCGCGCCTACCGCTGCTACTGCACGCCCGAGGAGCTGGAGGACCGGCGACGAGCCGCGCTGAAGCGGGGCGAGACCCCCGGCTACGACGGCCGCTGCCGGCGCCTGTCCGACGCCGAGCGCGAGGCCTTCGAGCGCGACCGACGTCCGTCGGCGGTCCGGTTCGCCATGTCGGGCAACGACGTGACCGTGCACGACCTGATCCGCGGCGCGACGACGTTCCCCGGCTCGGCCATGGAGGACTTCGTCATCCTGCGGTCCAACGGCGTGCCGACGTATCTGCTGGCGGCGGCCTGCGACGACGTCCGCATGGAGATGACCCACGTGATCCGCGGCGAGGACCTGATGCCGTCGACGCCGCGCCAGCTCGAGTTGATGCAGGCGCTGGGGGCGCCGCCGCCCGCGTACGCCCACCTGCCGCTCATCGTCGGTCCCGATGGCCAGAAGCTGTCGAAGCGGTTCCACGCGGTCGCCGTCGAGCGCTTCCGCGAGGACGGGATCCTCCCGGAGGCACTCGTCAACTACCTGGCGCTGCTCGGCTGGTCGAAGGACGCCAAGACCACGTTCCTGTCGCGCGACGAGATGATCGAGTCGTTCGACATCGCGCACGTCTCGCGCAACCCGGCGGTGTTCGACCTGCAGAAGCTGGCGTGGATGAACGGCCACTACATCCGGGAGACGCCCGACGATCGCCTGGCGGGCATGATCGAGGAGTCCCTGCGCGCCGACGGCGTCGAGGCGGACGCGGCCACCGTTGCCAAGGCGCTGCCGCTCATCAAGGAGCGCATCCAGACCATCGCCGAGGCCGCGCCCATGCTGCGGTTCCTGTTCGAGGACGTGGCGCCCGACGAGAAGGCGCGCGGCATGCTCGGCCCGGACCGCGCCGAGCAGCTGCGGGACGTGATCGCGGCCCTCGAGGAGCTGAAGGAGTGGAGGGCCGATGAGATCCACGAGGCCCTGAACGGCGTCAAGGACCGTCTCGGTCTGTCGTCCAAGCAGGCGTTCCAGCCGGTGCGCGCGGCCATCACCGGCACGCTGGTGTCGCCGCCGCTGTTCGAATCGATGGAGCTGCTGGGGCGAGAGCGCTCGATGCAGCGGCTGCACCGGGCAGCGAGTGCCGCCGCCGCGACGGTCTGAGGCTCCCTATGTCCGCAACCAGCGTGTACGAGACCGTCGGCGGCTTGCCGTTCTTCGAGCGGCTGGTCGGCCGCTTCTACGACGGGGTCGAGTCCGACCCGGTGCTGCGCCCCATCTACCCGAGCGAGGACCTGGCGGCCGCCCGCCGCAACCTGACGCTGTTCCTGGCGCAGTACTGGGGTGGCCCGGGCGACTACGAACGCGAACGCGGCGAGGCGCGGCTGCGCATGCGCCACTTCTCGTTCGCCATCGGATCCGACGAACGCGACCGCTGGCTCGGGCACATGCGCGCGTCCCTGGACGAGCTCGACCCGCCGGCCGAGGCGCGCGACGCGCTCCTGCAGTACTTCGAGATGGGCGCCGAGGCCCTCCGCAACCGCGACTGAAGGGCCGCCCGATGACGATGCGAACGCGCGACGACCTGCGGAACGTGGCCATCGTGGCCCACGTCGACCACGGCAAGACGACGCTGGTCGACGCGATGCTGTGGCAGTCGGGCGTGTTCCGCGCGAACCAGGCCGTGGCCGAGCGCGTGATGGACTCCATGGATTTCGAGCGCGAGAAGGGCATCACGATCCTCGCGAAGAACCTCGCGGTCCGCTACGGCGACGTCAAGATCAACATCGTGGACACGCCGGGCCACGCCGACTTCGGCGGCGAGGTCGAACGCGCGCTCACCATGGTGGACGGCGCACTGCTGCTGGTGGACGCCAGCGAGGGGCCGCTGCCGCAGACGCGCTTCGTCCTGCGAAAGACGCTCGAGGCGCGCCTGCCGGTCGTGCTGGTCGTCAACAAGATCGACCGTCCGGACGCGCGAGTGCGCGAGGTGGTGGACGAGGTGTACGAGCTGTTCCTGGACCTGGATGCCGACGAGTCGCAGATCGACTTCCCGATCCTGTACGCCAACGCCCGGGCCGGGCAGGCCTCCACCGACCCGTTGACGCCGGGAACCGACCTGAAGCCGCTGTTCGAGACCCTGCTCGAACGGATCCCCGCGCCCGAGTACGAGGAGGGGCACCCGCTCCAGGCGCTGGTGACGAACCTGGACGCCACGCCCTACCTGGGCCGCCTGGCCCTGTGCCGCGTGTTGAACGGCACGATCCGACGCGGGCAGCAGGTGGCGTGGTGCCGCGCCGACGGGTCTGTGGAGCGCGTGAAGGTCTCCGAGCTGACGGTCGCCGAGGCGCTCGACCGCGTGGCCGCCGACGAGGCCGGGCCGGGGGAGATCATCGCCGTCGCCGGCATCGACGAGGTGACCATCGGCGAGACGCTCGCCGATCCCGACGACCCGCGGCCGCTCCCCGTCACGCACGTCGACGAGCCGAGCTTGTCGATGACGGTCGGCGTGAACACCGCCCCGTTGCAGGGCCAGAGCGGCTCGAAGCTCACGGCGCGCCTCATCAAGAATCGTCTGGACCAGGAGGTCGTCGGCAACGTCGCCGTGCGGGTCCTCGAGACCGAGCGGCCGGACACGTGGGAGGTGCAGGGCCGCGGCGAGCTTCAGCTGGCCGTGCTGGTGGAGATGATGCGCCGCGAGGGGTTCGAGCTGACGGTGGGCAAGCCCCAGGTGCTCACGCGGATGATCGACGGGGCCGTCCACGAGCCGGTCGAGCGCGTGGCGATCGACGTTCCCGAGGAGTACTTCGGCGTGGTCAGCCAGCTGCTCGCGCTGCGGAAGGGCCGCGTCGAGGAGATGGTGAACCACGGCACGGGCTGGGTCCGAATGACGTACGTCGTGCCGGCGCGCGGGCTGATCGGCTTCCGCACCGAGTTCCTGACCGAGACGCGGGGGACCGGCCAGCTGCACCACGTGTTCGAGGGGTACGAGCCGTGGGCGGGCGAGCTGCGCACGCGGCCGACCGGCTCGCTGGTGGCGGACCGTCGAGGCACGGCGACCACGTACGCGCTTCTGGCGCTGCAGGAGCGTGGCGAGCTGTTCATCGGCCCCACCGCCGACGTGTACGAGGGGATGATCGTCGGCGAGAACCCCCGGTCCGAGGACATGGACGTGAATCCGGCGCGCGAGCGCAAGCTGACCAACATGCGCAGCGCGACGGCCGAGGAGTTGGTGCGGCTCATTCCGCACCGCGACCTGTCGCTCGAGCAGGCGCTCGAGTTCATCCGCGAGGACGAGTGCGTCGAGGTCACCCCCGCGATCGTCCGTCTGCGGAAGGTGGCCCTGCCCGCCGACCAGCGCGCGAAGAGCCGCAGCCGGGCGCGCGGCCGCGCGGCGGGACAGGGAGTCGGCTAGCCCTGGCCGTTGGGTGACGGGGGAGGGATCGGCTCGGTGCGGTACCCGGCCGGCGGCGTCCGGGGCGCGGGCCGCTCCTTGATCGCCGCGGCGATCATCAGGATGGCGCTCGGCAGGTAGTAGATGCCGATGGACAGGATCCCCAGCAGCACGAACGTCGTCAGCAGCACGGCCGACGCCGCCAGCAAGGTGCGGACGTGCTCCGATCGCCGCCGCACGACCGGCACCAGCGCGAACAGCACCGGCAGCCCCAGCACGACGACGATCCGCCAGCCGTTCAACGTGAACAGCGACACGCGCTCCGTCGTCTCCGCGGCGCCCGACGAGGACGACTCCTGGGTCCCCAGCGGGGCGAACAGGAACACGATCGAGGCGCACACCGTGTAGGCCAGGGACAGACTCGAGTAGCGGAAGGGAATGATCCCGGGCCGGTCGCTCACGCGGCCATCGTAGCGGCCGTGCCCCGGTGCGCCCGAAGGACTGATGCGTCACAATGTGCGCCCCACTGTCGGCGGAGAGGAGAGAGACCGATGATCACCAAGGGTCGCGCCGTCAACATCTACGTCACCGACCAGGACCGCGCCCTCGCGTTCTACCGGGACGTGCTCGGGTTCGAGGTCATCATGGACACGCCGATGGGCGACATGGGCCCGCCGGGACACGAGGACAAGCGGTGGATCGCGGTCAAGCCGACGGGCGCCGAGACGCACTTCATCCTGTACACGCCGCCGGGGATGGAGGAGCGGGTCGGCGGCTTCTCGAACCTGATGTTCGAGGCCGACGACATCCAGGCGACCTTCGCCGACCTGAAGGGCAAGGGCGTCGAGTTCACCGAGGAGCCGGCCAGGCAGGGCTGGGGCTGGTGGGCCCAGTTCAAGGACCCGGACGGGAACGAGTTCGGCCTGTCGCAGTCGGGCGAGTAAGGGTCAACTCCGCTCGAGGCCGACCAGCAGCGTCCGGAGCAGGCCCTCGAGCGCGCGACGTTGGGACGCCGTCAGCGAGTCGATCAACCGCGCCTCGTTGGCCATGTGGATGGGCATGGCTTTGTCGATGACCGTCCTCCCGCGCCGGGTCAGGCGGACGAGCGTGCCCCGGCGATCGCTCGGGTCGGGCCGGCGCTCGATCAGGCCCGCTTCCGCCATTCGGTCCAGGCGCTTGGTGATGCCGCCCGAGGTCAGCATCGTGGCTCGCACCAGGTCGCTCGGGTTCAGCTCGTAGGGCTGGCCGGCGCGGCGAAGCGCCGCCAGGAGATCCGACCAGCCCGGTTGCAGGCCGAGGGCCGCCAGCGGGGGAGTGAGGGCCGCGTCGGCAAGCGCCGTCGCCCGAAAGAGGCGTCCGACGATCGCCATCGGCGCGACGTCGAGGTCGGGACGCTCCCGGTGCCACTGGGCGAGGATGTCGTCGATGTGGTCGCGGTTGTGATGGGTCATGAGCGCCATTATACTTCCTGGCAAGAAGCTTCCTAGGAAGCTACACCACCCACGAGACCGACAGGGAAGGAGAGCACCCGCCGTGGATACGAAGCCTCCCCCCACCGATGCCATCCCGGCCACGATGCGTGCCGTTCGGCTGCATCCGCCGGGCCGACTGGAGGACCTCGCGGTCGATGAGGTCCAGGTTCCGACCCCCGGGTCCGGCGAGGCGCTTGTTCGGGTCCACGCCGCGGCGATCACCCGTGACGAGCTCACGTGGCCGGTCGACCGCCTGCCCGCGATCCCGTCCTACGAGCCGTCCGGGATCGTCGCCGCCGTCGGCGACGGCGTCGAAACCGTCCGGGCGGGCGACGCCGTGTGCGCGCTCACGCCGTTCGACCGAGACGGCGCGGCGGGGGAGTACGCCGTCGTTCCGGCGGCGGTCCTGGCGCCGAAGCCCCGTTCGCTCGGCCACGTCGAGGCCGCCGCGCTGCCGATGACCGGGCTGAGCGCGTGGCAGGGACTCTTCGTGCACGGCGAGCTGCGCGACGGTCAGCGCGTCTTGATCCACGGCGCGTCGGGCGGCGTCGGGCATGTGGCCACGCAGCTGGCTCGATGGCGCGGCGCGCACGTCATCGGCACGGCGACGGGTGCCGGCGTCGAGGCGGCGAAGGGGTTCGGCGCGGACGAGGTCGTCGACCGTGCGTCGGCGAGGTTCGAGGACGTGATCGATCCGGTAGACCTCGTCTTCGACACCGTGGGCGGCGACGCGCTCGCCCGGTCGCCGGCGGTCCTTCGCGAGGGCGGCCGCGTCGTGTCGATCGCCGAGGAGATCCCGGAGGGCACGCGCGGCGTCTATTTCGTCGTCGAGCCGGATGGCACCCAGTTGACCGAGCTGGCCGGCCTCGCCGATGAAGGGACGCTGCGCCCGGCGATCGATTCCGTCTTCCCGATGGCCGACGTCGCGAAGGCGTTCGTCCGGGTCATGGCCCCGGGCAAGGGCGGCAAGGTCGTGCTAGAGATCCGTCCATGAGGACGCAGCTCGAGAAGGGGACCGCGTTCCGGGCGCTGCACGCGGGCGAGCCCTTCGTGATTCCCAACCCGTGGGACGCGGGATCGGCGCGGGTCCTGGAGGCGCTCGGGTTCACTGCGCTGGCCACGACCAGCTCGGGATTCGCGTTCACACACGGCCGGCTGGACGGCGGCGTGACGCTCGACGAGGTCGTCACCCACGTGTCGAGCCTGACGACGGCGACGGACCTGCCCGTGTCGGTCGATCTCGAAAACGGCTACGGAGCGGATCCACAGAGCGCCGCAACGGCGATCGCCCGCGTGGCCGAGGCGGGCGCCGTTGGCGGCTCGATCGAGGACTGGGACCCAGGTGGCCATCTCTACGAGCAGGGCCACGCCGTGGAACGGGTCGAGGCCGCGGCGGTCGCGGCACATGCGCTTCCCTTCCCGTTCACCCTCACGGCACGTGCCGAGAACCACATCCGAGGGAACCCGGATCTCGACGACACGATCGCACGGCTCCGCGCGTACGAAGCGGCGGGCGCCGACGTGCTCTTCGCGCCGGGACTCCAGACCGTGGAGGAGATCCGGACGGTGTGTGAGGGGGTGTCGAAGCCGGTCAACGTGCTGGCGAGGCCCACGCTCTCGACGACCGAGATCGTGGAGGCGGGCGCGCAGCGGATCAGCGTCGGCGGCGCGCTCACGTGGGTCGCGGTCGACGCCATGATCGCGGCGGCGACGAGGATCCGGGAACGGGGCGACTTCTCCGGCCTCAAGGGCGCGCCGCCACTCCGCGACTGGTTCGCCTGACGCCTCGGCCGTCCGGGTGCGTGCTAGGGTCCGGCGCATGACCCGGCCGGGGCCGCTCACGGGCGGCGAGAAAGAGACGCTGCACTTCAGCCTCAACCGGCATCGCGACGTGATCGTGTGGAAGGTGCAGGGCCTGACCGACGAGCAGCTGCGGAAACCGATGACGCCGTCGGGGACCAACCTGCTGGGCCTGGTGAAGCACCTGGCGAGCGTCGAATACGGGTGGTTCTGCCGGACGTTCGGGCGGGAGAGCGACGACATCCCGTTCGACGAGTTCAACCCGGAAGCCGACATGCGCGCGGAACAGGACGAGACGACGGCCGGCATCCTGGAGTACTACGGCCGGGCGAGGGCCGCCGCCGACGCGTCGATCGAAGAGATCGATCTGGAAGCCACGGGCACGGCCTGGTCCGGCGAGACGGTATCGATGCGGTGGGTGCTCGTGCACATGATCGAGGAGACCGCCCGCCACGCGGGGCACATGGACATCCTCCGCGAGCTCACCGACGGCGAGACCGGAGACCACGCTAGGGTGGACGGATGAAGACGCGCAGGCTCGGTTCGGAGGGCCCGGAGATCTCCGTCGTCGGCTTCGGCGCGTGGGAGGCCGGTGGGGATGCCTGGGGCCCAAACGCTTCCGACGAGCATGTGGTCGAGGCGATGCGGGCGGGCCTGGACGCGGGCATGAACTGGATCGACACCGCCGAGGTCTACGGGAAGGGCGTGTCCGAGCGGATCGTCGGACGGGCCGTCCAGGGGCGTCGCGACGACGTTCTCGTGTTCACCAAGGTCGCGCCCTCGTCGGAGGGATCGGGGTTCCGGCCGGAGCAGGTCGCCGGCGCCATCCGCGCATCGCTGGAGCGGCTCGGCCTCGAGTACGTCGATCTGTACCAGCTGCACTGGCCCGACGAATCCGGCGTGCCCGTGGAAGAGACCTGGGGAGCCATGACCGCCATCCGGGATCAGGGGCTCGCGCGCCACGTCGGCGTCTCGAACTTCGATCGGGCGCTCGTGGAGACGTGTGACGCGATCGGCCGGGTGGACTCGGTCCAGAACGAGTTCTCACTGCTGGTGCAGGACGATCGGGCGGAGTTCCTGCCGTGGCTCGCCGAACACGGCGTCACGTACCTCGCGTACTCGCCGCTCGGCGCGGGCATCCTCACGGGCGCGATGCGGGCCGACCGGGTGTTCGGCGACGACGACTGGCGAAGCGGAAAGCGGGAGCCGAACGGGGAGCCGCCCGACCTCTTCCGTCCCGGTGCCTTCGAGTCGAACCTGGCGAAGGCCGATCGATTGAAGGAGATCGCCGCACGTCTCGGCACGACGGCCGCGACGCTGGCGCTCGCCTGGATCGTTGCGATCGCGCCGAACAGCGCGGCGATCGCCGGCAGTCGCGACCCCGAGCACGCCCGGTCGAACGCCGGCGGCGGAGATCTCGGATCTCGACCGGGACGTCCTGGCCGAGATCGATTCCATCTTCGGATAGGCCCGTCGTGGCCGGGTCTCGGCTCGCACTCACGCGGAAGCAGATCCTCGCGTTCCGACAGCACGCCGGCGCCCTCGACGAGCGGCTGCCACGTGGGCGGCGATCGCTTCGCCGTGCGGCGTGGGCGGGGCTCCAGGACAGCATGCCCCGGGCCGCGCTCCTGTCGATCCACGCGCGCGTCCAGGGAACCGAGTCGTCGGCGTGGGAGGACCCGTCGCTCGTCCAACTCTGGGGGCCGCGGTACCAGGTCTACGTCGTCGCCGCGACGGATCGTGCGCTCTTCTCCCTGGGGAGATTGCCGGACGACGCCAAGAGCCGGGACAAGGCGGAGGACCTGGCCGCCCGCCTGCACGCCCACCTCGGACGGCAGGCGGATGAGATACGGGGAGGCGGGGCGTCGCGCTCGGCGTGGATCCGAACAGCCTCAGGTACGCGGCCGCGACCGGCACGGTCCTGATCCGGTGGGAAGGCGCGCGGCTGCCGATGGTCTGGACCGTGCCCCGACCCGAGACCGACCCGCGCGACGCCCGTCTCGAGCTCGCGCGCCGGTACCTGCACGTCTTCGGTCCCACCACGCCCGAGGCATTCGCTCGGTGGGCGAACCTCGGGCCGCAACGGGGCCGCGCGGCCTTCGACGCCCTCGGCAGGTCGATGACCCCGGTGCGGACACCGGTCGGCGATGCGTGGATCCTCTCGCGCGACGAGCCGACGTTCCGCGCCGCTCCCGGGCCCGCGGCGCCCGCACGGCTCCTCCCGAGCGGCGACGCCTACTTCCTCCTCCAGGGAGCCGATCGCGAACTCCTGGTTCCCGACGCGGAACGCCGCGGCGCGCTCTGGACCCCTCGGGTCTGGCCGGGTGCGGTCCTGGTCGGGGGAGAGATCGTCGGCACGTGGCGGCGCGCGGGCGCGGCCGTGACGGCGCAGACCTGGCGGCGTCTCTCCCGTTCAGAGCGCGACGCGGTCGACGCGGAAGCGGCGTCCTTTCCGCTGCCCGGAGTCCCGGGTCGGATCGTCGTCCACTGGGAAGACTGAAGCGATGAGAAAGGAAGAGCGATGAGTGAGTCCATGAACACGGCGGCGCGGGAGCGTCTGGACGCACTGGTCGGCGAGTGGACCATGGAGGCCATTCCCCCCGGAGGTCCGCCGTGGCCGGGCGAGGGGCGGGTCACGTTCGAGTGGTTCGAGGGCGCGCCCCTGCTGATCGAACGCTGGCACGTGGAACTGCCCGAGGCCCCGGACGGCGTCGCGGTGATCGGCTGCGACGGGATGAGCGGCACGTATTACCAGCTCTACACGGACGATCGGGATGTCCAGCGCATCTACGAGATGCGCTTGGACGCCGGCGTCTGGAGATTGTGGCGAGATGGCGCGCCCTTCTCCCAGCGCTTCACGGGCACGTTCTCCGAGGACGGCAGGACGATCACCGGTCGCTGGGAGATCGCCGAGGACGGCACGACGTGGAAGACCGACTTCGACCTGATCTACACCAAGGTGTAGATCCGGCGGAGCGCGGCTCGATCAGACGAGATTCACGCGGCCGATCTTGCCTGCACTGGCTTCCGTGAACCAGATGTTCCCGTCGGGTCCCGCGGTGATGCCTGCCGGGAAGCTGCTCCCGGTCGGAACGGGTATCTCGTCGGTGATGGTGCCGCCGGTCGTGATGCGTCCGATCTGGTTTCCGATGCCCTCCGTGAACCACAGCGCACCGTCGGGGCCCGCGGTGATGGCCACCGGGGCGCTGCCGGGGGTGGGTATCGCGAACTCGGTGACGACGCCGCCCGGGGTGAGGCGTCCGATCTTGTTCGCGGTGGTCTCGGTGAACCACAGATTCCCGTCCGGCCCAACGGTGATGCCGTTGGGCGACGCGCTCGTCGGAAACGTTCCCTGGACTTCGAACGACGTGCTGATGGTCTTGATCGAGGATGTGCTCGAGTCGGCCACCCACAGGTTGGTGCTGGGGCCCGCCGTGATGCTGAATGCACCGTGGCTGGTGCCGAGGAGGAGTTTCTCCTTGAGCTGGTGACCGCTCTTCGCCACGCGTCCCAGGAATCCGCCGCCATCCGGGTTGTGATCGAACCACATCTTGGCGTCCGAGCCGCGGACGATGCCCTCGGTGCAGCAGTGACTCAGCGGAAGGGGCGTCGCCTCCCCGGTCGTCTTCACGCGCAGCAGGTTCGAGTCGGCACTGTCGGTGACCCACAACCTGCCGTCGAAACCAAGCGCGATGCCCTCTGGGCTGTTGCCCATCACGAAGCTCTTGGCCGAACCGTCCGTGGCGATGCGTCCGACCGCGGGTGCACTGCTGGTGAACCACAGCCGGCCGTCTGGGCCGGGAGTGATGGCCCACACGTGGGCAGGCACCTTCTTCGTGAACTCGGTGATCGAGGCGACCGCTCCGGCAGGTGTGGCCGGCGCCACGACTGTCAGGATGCTCGCGCAGGTCGCAACCGTCGCCAGAATCAACCGTGCTCGGGTCATTGCCCCCCTCCCCCTCGAACCCCCTGCTTGTTCCGAAGTATAAGAACGGCGCTAGACGGACACAAGATCAGAATTCGCGAACAGACTCAAAGGAGTAAACCATCGCGCCGCCCGATAACAGCGGAGGCCGGGCGGTCGTAGGGGCCGATCCAGGGGGAAGGGGGAAACCCTCGGGCGGACCGGCCCACCGCCCGGCACTCACGCCTGGTATGGAGAACGCCGGGTCGGCGGCGATTCTTCCCAGGACGATCGTCAGGCGACCGACGACGGGCGTACCCGAGTGGGCGACCCAGTCACGACGAGGAATTCGCCGAAGGCTTCCGAGCCGGGTCGGTCGTCGATGGAACGGGAACGACGCCCGACACCGTGGTGCCGCTTCCCACGCCGGACTCGATGACCAGCGAGCCCCCGAGCGCCTCGAGCCGGTCGCGCATGTTCGTGAGGCCGCCACCGCTTCGCTCGTGGACGTCGAATCCCGTGCCATCGTCCTGCACGGCGAACCGCAACACGCCGTCCACCGCCTCGAGCCGGACCTCCACCCCTGAAGCCCGGGCGTACTTCCCGACGTTCTGGAGCGCCTCCAACACGCAGAAGTAGACGGCGGCCTCGGCGTCCGGCGGGTACCGGTCCACGCCAACGTGCGCGACCGTCACGTGGGTCGGCGACTTCCTGGCCTGAGCCTCCAGCGCGCTCACCAGGCCCTTGTCCGCCAGGAGCGGCGGATAGATGCCGTGGGCGAGGTCGCGAAGGTCCTCGAGCGCCTGCGTCGCGTCGGACCGAAGGTCGGCGAGCATCGCGTGCGCCCGGGCGTCGTCCGTGCCGACGAGCCCGTCGGCGAGCCGGAGCTTCACGGCGAGGGCAACGAGTTGTTGCTGTGCGCCGTCGTGGATGTCGCGCTCGAGCTTCCGGGCCCGTTCGTCCTGCGCGGCGACCAGTCGCTGCCTCGATCCCCGCAGCTCTTCGATCAGCTTGACGTTCCGCAGAACCAGGCCGGCCTGCCCCGCGAGATCGCGGGCGAGCCGTTCCTTCCTCGGATTGATCGGATCCGACGCGGGCATCGTCAGCGTGAGCGCCCCGAGCAGCTCGCCGCGGTCCTGCACCACGACCGTATGTTCCCCGTCGAAGTCGGGCAGCTCACCCGCGGGCGCAGGGAGCGCCCTCGGCGCGTATGCTTCGGCCGGCCACGCGGCCTCGGCCCGGTACGTTTCGCCCACGCGAAGCCACACGCGCGCGCACGACGCGCCGGTCCCCTCGGCGAGGATCTGCGCCATCCGGGGCAGGACGTCCTCGGTCGCGTACGACCCACCGACGCGCTCAGAGAAGGCAGTGAGCACCTCGTACGGGGCGGACTGGCGGCCGAACACGGCCCGGCGCGCGATGCGCCGGGCGAGCCGAACGATGGGCAGGATGAGCGCACCAACACCGAGCGCGAGGAAGGCGCTCCAGCTCGCGCCCCAGAGGGCCATCTGTCCCGGGACGTACACGAGCAGCAGGCCGACCCCCGCGAGGAGAAGTGTGAGGACGGACGCGACCAGGGTCTTCTTGACGACGACGTCGAGGTCCCACAGCCTGTACTTCAGGATCGCGACGCCGGCGGCGACCGGGACGCCGATCACCACCGTGACAAGCAGGAGGGTCCACGCGGCGCCGCTCGCGAACGCAAGGGCGCGGCTCGTCGGGTTCCCGTCGGACGCGGAGCCCAGCACGATGACGAACGGCAGTGCCACAGCCCCGACGATGCCGACGTACGCCAGCCACCGGATCTGCTGTCGCTGCTCGGGATCCGCGGCCCGGAACCGCACCACCAGTGCGATCACGGAGAGGAGTGTGGCCGCGAGGAGAAGGAGTCCGAAGAGGCCGAGCGCCGCGCCGAGGGGCTGGCGGATCGCTTCGATGCCCAGGGGATTGGAGCCGACGACGACGTCGTCGACGACCAAGCTTACCGGTCGAACGGCCCAGCCGACGACGATGAGCGCGAGCGCCGCCGCGTAGATCCGGGCGACCCAGGTCCAGCGAGGAGAGGGCAGGGTTCCCGTCGGGAACAGCAGGAAGATCCATCCGAACACGGCGAGTACGACGATGAAGGGCCACTCCGTCGCCAGTGCGAGCTCGCCTATGGGGAGCCCGCGCGGGGCGGCGAAGGTTCCATACGTCTGCGCGATGCCGTAGATGCCCAGCATGGTCACGATGAGCAGGAAGAGCCAGCCGATCGAGTTGCCGGTTCGCGATGCCACGAGCGCACCGATGGCCCCGCAGGCCACCGCGCCCACGGCGACCAGCAACGTGATCAGGACGTCCTGCTCCGGACTTCCGGCCGACTGGATGGCGAACGAGATCACGGAGACGACGACCGCCACCCCGGCGATCGGCCACGCCATGCGCCGGGGACCGGGGGCCTCAGCGAACCGCGCCACGGCCTGGGTACTCACGGAAGGATGGTGTCATTCCCGGGTCGGGGTGTCCAAGGAGGACCACCTGCGGGTTTGCCGGCGGCAGCCCCACGTCACATGGGGGTGCTGGCCCCCCGGCAGCTCGCCGAAACGGTCCCCTATCCCGCAAGTCACACGTCACCCGGGATAGCTCGTCGGAGAGCCGTTCGGCTCTGTGCCCTTCTACGGACTCGGCCTTGGTCGTCGGCTCAATGCGCGGCACGGACCGCACGCTGAAGGCCGGGCGATGCGCTCGACCAGGATGCCCGGGAGGCGTACGGTAGCCGCGGGATCGGGCTCGCGCCCTCGGGAGCGCGGCGAAGAGAAGGGGGGGTCACCTGTGCGACGGACATTCGTGATCGTGATCTCGGCGTGCCTAGTGCTCACGTCGACGTCGGTGCTCGCCGGAACCGCTGGAGCGGCGCCTGCGCCGCAAGCGAAGTGGACGGTCATGGTCTACATGTCTGGCGACAACAACCTCGAGGACTTCATCGCGAAGGACCTCGAGCTCGAGCTCGCGGCCATCGGATCGAGCGCGAGCGTCCAGGTCGTCGCGCTCGCAGATCGCGGGCCCGGCTACGACAAGAGCCACGGCGATTGGCAGACGACGAAGCTCTTCCACGTTACCCCGGGCATGACCGCGAACCCGGGGAGCGAGGTGGCCGACTGGGGCGAGCGCGACATGGGCAGCCCGCAGACCCTGCTCGACTTCGTGAGTTGGTCCAAGACGAACTACCCCGCCGATCACTACGCCCTGTACTTCTGGGGCCACGGCTGGTCGTGGCATCCGGGCGTCGTCATGGAGGACGACACGAACGCGGATACGCTCGACTACCACGAGATGAAGCCGATCATGAACAGCCTCGGCTTCATGGACGTTGTTGGCTACGACGGCTGCAACATGGCGTCGATCGAGATCGCGAGCCTCTGGCACGGTCACGCCACCGCGCTGGCGGCATCACAGGAATGGGTCGGTTGGGATGGGATCGAATACGACTCGGTGCTCGCCAAGCTCGCCGCGGATCCGAACATGACGGCGGACCAGGTCGCGGTCGCCACGGCGCAGAGCGCCACGAACGAGAAGACGTTCTCGGCCGTCGCGGTCGACGCGCGGTGGGACACGCTGAGGTCGGCCGTCGACGCGTTCGGGACGGCGATGAAGAACGGGGCGGCCGCGAACCGATCGTCCATGACGAAGGCATTCGCGAACACCCGGTCGATGTGGCAGGCGCCCGTGGACCTCGACCTCTATGACATGGCCTTCGAGATGAACTCGCGCGTGAGCGACGCGACCATCAAGGCGAAGGCGCAGGCGGTCATGGCGGCGATGGGGCCCATCGTGTTGTTCGAGCGGCACGTCAGCCAGTACGCAGACGCCCACGGCATCACGATCTTCCATATCTCGAAGGCGTCGCAGAAGACGACGTCGTGGATCAACTGGTCGTATTACCCGAACACCGACTGGGCGGCCACGACGCAATGGGACGAGTTCCTGAACGCCTGGGCCGTCTGAGGTCGGACGAGCGCTCGGCGCCGTCGTCCCAGCTCGTCGCCGCAAGCGCTGGCTTCGTCGACCAGCCTCACCGTGCGCGAGGGGCGACGCCCAATAGGGATACCGGACCGCGAGGGGGTGGCTCGGCCACCGGGCCAAAGACCGTTTGGGCGGAGATTCCGCCATTCGCGGGCAAACCCTAGGGATATCTCTGATTCCTCCGCGACACACCGAGCGTAGCGTCGACGGCGTGACGCGATTCGTGATGGAGGTCCCGGGCAAGGAGACCTTCAATCGGGCCATCGCCGCGTTGGCTCGACCGAGTGAAAGGGGTTCCCGATGAAGCGGCTCTTCAGAACGGTGGTTGCAGCAATCGTCCTCACGCTTGTGCTCACCGTCCCAGCACAGGCTCGGCAAGCCCGCACTGTGCATTGGGTGTGTGACGTTCCCGGCGAAGGTCTGGTGACCTTCGTCACTGCCGCCGAGGCGGCGCGGCACGGCATCGATACTGCCAATAGGCATGCCGGCCAGGTGTTCCACGATCAGTTCGGCGAGGAGTGCACCGTCATATAGCCCCCGCGATCCATTCGTACGGTCGCGGCCGCCGATAACAAGGGCAGAACCCTCCACTGCTCGTCGCCACGCGGCTCGGGCATACGACGACGCGCTCCTCGCGATGCCGGTCTTCATCGCCGCCCTGCTCATCGACGTGGTGGCCGCGCTTGCTCCGGTACGGAGCCGACCACGGTAACGACGATGCCGTAGATATCAGAGGTTGTGTCCCGTCGGGTGGCTCGGCTCGTATAGCCCGATCTCGCCGCCGCCGGGCAGCTGGATCGCGGTAAGGCGACCCCAGCGCTCGTCGCTGACCGGCTTCGCGAACTCAACTCCCCGTGCCGACAGGTCGTCCATCGTGGCCTCGAGGTCGTCACACATCAGGAAGAACTCGTGCCCAACGCGGGCATCGTCGCTGGGATGCACCGCGATCTCAGCGGGCGGGGACTTGAAGATGAGCCACCCGGCACCCGCATCGACATACGGGTAGGCAAGGATGTCCCGGATGAAGGCTCGGTCTGCTCCTGCGTCGTGGCTGTAGATGATGACGTGAGCACCGTTGATCACGTGGCACGTCTCCTTTCCGAGAGTGGCCCAACCATAGAGGTTGAGGCTGGCGGGTGCTGGAGAGCGCTCGCGCCCAAGCCACCGGTCCCACTGAGTGTCGAGTGTGTGCATTCGTGTCTCCGCGCCGACCAGGTTGTCGAACCGCCATCAATCGGGAAGGAGCGGGACATGAAGGCCTTCGCCACGACCAGGGAGCGCACCGCGCGTGACGACGGATGAGCCGAATCGGTCGCGCGCAGCTCGTCGATCGCCGCCAGATCCCGGCCGTCGAAGGGGAACGCCAGCTGCACGGCCCGTGACCGCGCCGACCCCCACAGCCGTTCGACCGGCAGTGCGTGCAGGAAAGCGAGCTCGCCGTCCACCGGCACTACCAAGAGCCCGTCGGGTTTCGCTACGCCGCTCGCGACCTTCGCCAGGAACTTGGTGCGTGCCACGCCGACCGTGATGGGGATCCCCACACGCTCGCGGACGTCGACGCGCAGGCGCGCGGCGATGTCCTTCGGCGCCCCCGCGATCCGCCGCAGGCCGCCGACGTCCAGGAACGCCTCGTCGATGGACAGTCCCTCTACGAGCGGCGTGGTGTCGCAGAGACCTCGAACATCGCCGCGCTGGCTTCGGAGTACGCCTTCATCCGCGGCCGCACCACGACGGCCTGCGGGCACAGGCGTGCGTCTCGCCAATCGGCGTGTAGACCCCGAAGCCCTTCGCCTCGTAGCTGGCGGCAAGCACCACGCCGCCGCCCACGATCACCGGGCGACCACGGAGCGCCGGGCCTGCTCGACCGACGCGTAAAAGGAGTCCGCGTCCGCGTGCAGGGTGGTCGCCTGGCCCGCCATCGGCCCATCTTCGCATCGGGCACCGACAACCCTGCCGATTGCGAGGATCGGGCTCGAGGTCGCTCACAGGTCCTCGCGGCCCTCGTTGCGCCGGCCGTGGAGACCCCTCCATACTCCGGTTGTCATGTTCCTGAGGGAGCCTCCAGGCGGCGAGGAGCGCGAGCGCGTCTACGCCTCCGACCTTGACTCCGATGGCTACGTCAACAATCTCACCAGACTCTGGTGCTGGCGCCCGGACCTGCTCATGGCGTTCACCGCCCTGCGCCAGAAGGCGCTCGACGGCTCCTCGCTGACGGACCTTGAGATGGCCGTGCTAGTCGCCTCGACCGCGTCGGCGCGTTCCGATTCGTACTGCTCGCTCGCTTGGGGAACGCGTCTCGCTGAGCTCACGAGCGAGCAGACGGCGGCCGACGTGCTCGCCGGAGCTTCCGCCGGGGGACTGAGCGTGCGCGAGCGGCTGCTCGCCGACTGGGCACGCGCGGTCGTCCACGACCCGAACGCGACCACAGCCGCCGACGTCGACCGGCTCCGAGAGGCCGGACTCTCGGACGCAGAGATCTTCGAGGCGACCGTATTCGTTGCGTTTCGCCTTGCCTTCTCCACGGTGAACGACGCGCTCGGCGCCGAGCCCGACGCCCAGCTCGCCCGCGAGGCGCCGCCGGTCGTGGGGGCGGCGGTCGGCTACGGCCGACCACCTTCCTCGACCGACTCAGCGTGAGAAACCCGCGAGTGAGATGACCGGTCGGCGTCAGCCGAGACGCGCTAGACGCGCCACGAGCCGGCACGGCCTTCAGCTCGTGCTCGCCGGCGTCCTGGAACGCGAGGACCGACCCCAACGGTCAGGTCCTTCACCGTCGAGGATAGGAGCACCTCGGCGACCTGTCGACGGAGCGGCCTGTGGCACACCCGCGGCACGAGTGAACCTGCTCACTGCACAGCACTCCGCGTTTCACCTGGTAGTCCCAACGGGGTTCGAACCCGTGTCTCCACCTTGAGAGGGTGGTGTCCTAGGCCACTAGACGATGGGACCGTGCCGGTCAGAATACCGGCATTGGACGGGCCGAACGGCGCAGGTCCGACTGGCCCTTCGACCAATTGCGAAACCCAATGGGCCGGGATAGATTGAGTCACTTCGGCCGGGTCTAGCACAAGGGGGAGCTTCATGCGCCGTACGCTCGTTGGTGTTGTCGTCGTCGGCTTGCTGGTAGCGCTGGCGGTGCCTGTTTCCGCAGGTCAGAGTTCCTCCCGGGGGCTCCGACTGATCAAGACGCTCCATTCGCTCACCGGGACCCATCGGTGGTACGTCCAGACGTACGACGGCCACGACGTCCTGGGCAGCTACTACGCCGTCCACACGAATCTCGCCGGACAGACCACCTCGGTGGCCGACGGCCGCAAAGCCGTGTCCGGGGCGATCCCGGCCGCGGCGCGGGTGACCGCCGCAGGGGCACAGGCGAATGCCACCGCCGCCGGCTCCGTCGCCGACCTGGTGGTCCTTCCGGGGCACGCCCGGCTGGCCTGGTCGGTGGTCGACTCGGCGGGGATCCAGACGCTGGTCGACGCGACCACCGGGGCCGTCATCAAGCGCACGAGCATCGCACAGCAGGACACGGGCACGGGCCGCGTCTTCGACCCCAACCCGTCGGTGACGCTTCGCGATGAAACGCTGACCGACCACGACGACGCGAACTTCAAGGGCATCCAGGCCGCGTACAAGGACGTCGTCCTTACCAACCTGGACGGCAGCGGTTATCTGAACGGCGACTTCGCCAACGTGAGCGGCGGCCACGGGCCGGCGTTCAGCAGGGACCTCTCGTTTGACTACAACCGGTCCAACGGGTGGTTCGAGCAGGTCATGTCCTACTACGGCGTCACGGGCGCGGAGCGTTATATCCAGTCGCTGGGCTTCTCCGACGTGAACAACGAGTCGCAGGACGTCCGCGCGAACGTCTACGGCGGCGACAACAGCTTCTACATCCCCCGCCTGGACAAGATCATCTTCGGCCGGGGCGGCGTTGACGACGCCGAGGACGCCGAGGTGATCTGGCACGAGTATGGCCACGCCATCCAGGACGCACAGGTGCCGGGCTTCGGCTCCAGCAGGGAGGCCGGCTCGATCGGGGAGGGCTTCGGCGACTACTGGGCCACCACCATGGCCGAGCCCGTCTCGGACGGGTTCCACCTGGCGTGCGTGGCCGACTGGGACTCCACGTCGTACACGACCAAGGTGCCCCACTGCCTTCGCCGCGTGAACCTAGACATCACGATGGACGACCGCACGGGCGAGGTCCACCACGACGGGCAGATCTGGTCGCGGGCCCTGTGGGACATGAACCAGACGCTCGGGCGCATAGTGACCGACACGATCGTGCTCGAGGGTCAGTTCTCGTTCACGCCCGACACGTCCTTCAAGACCGCGGCCGAGGTCATCGTCGCGACGGCGCGCGCGCTGTACGGCCACGGCGCCCAGGACGTCGCGCAGCAGGCGTTCGAGGACCGCGGCATCCTGTAGCGAACGAAGCGAGAGTGGGGCCGGGAGTATTTCCCGGCCCCACTGCACGTCTTCGGGGTCAGCGGGAAACGAGCGGCACGTAGTCGCGCTCTCCTGCGCCGGTGTACAGCTGCCGTGGGCGCGTGATCTTCTGCTCGGGATCGAGGATGCTCTCCTCCCACTGCGCCAGCCACCCGGGGGTGCGGCCCAGCGCGAAGAGCACGGGGAACATCTCGATCGGGAATCCCATCGCGAGGTAGATGATCCCCGAGTAGAAGTCGACGTTCGGGTACAGCTTGTGGCTGATGAAGTATTCGTCTTCCAGCGCAATGCGTTCCAGCTCGAGCGCGATGTCCAGCAGCTCGCTCGGCCCCGTCACCTCGAAGACGTCGTACGCGACCTTCTTGATGATCTCGGCGCGCGGATCGAAGTTCTTGTAGATGCGGTGCCCGAAGCCCATCAGGCGGAACTCGCCGGCCTTCACCCGCTGGATGTAGCCGGGGATCGCGTCCTTCGAGCCGATCTCCCACAGCATCCGTAGCACCATCTCGTTCGCGCCGCCGTGCAGCGGCCCGTACAGCGCGGCCACGGCCGCGGCGAGTGACGAGTACGGATCGGAGTGCGAGGACCCGACTGCGCGCATCGTCATTGCGGAGCAGTTCTGCTCGTGGTCGGCGTGCAGGATGAACAGGACGTCCAGCGCCCGCTCGAGGATGGGGTTCGGCTCGTAGGACAGCTCGGTCGTCTTCCACATCATGTTCAGGAAGTTGCCCGCGTAGCTCAGCCGGTTGTCGGGGTACGCGTACGGCAGCCCGGTGGCGTGCCGGTAGGCGAAGGCCGCCATCGTCGGCATCTTCGCGATCATGCGGACGATCTCCTGGTTCCGGGTGCTGTTGTCGCGGATGTTCTTGGCCTCCGGGTAGAAGGTCGAGAGCGCGGCCACGGTGCTGCAGAGGATGCCCATGGGGTGCGCGTCGTGGTGGAAGCCGTCGATGAACTTCTTGACGTTCTCGTGGACGAACGTGTGGTGGGTGACGTCGCCGACCCAGTGCTCGAGCTGACTCGCGTCCGGCAGCTCGCCGTTCAGCAGCAGGTACGAGACCTCCAGGAACGACGACTCCTCGGCAAGCTGCTCGATGGGGTAGCCGCGGTACCGCAGGATGCCCCGGTCGCCGTCGATGTAGGTGACGGACGAACGGCACATCGCCGTGTTCATGAACCCGGGGTCGTAGGCCACCAGCCCGAAGTCGTCGTCGCCGGTCCGGATCTGCCGCAGGTCGGTCGCCCGGATCATGCCGTCGACGATCGGGATGTCGTAGGTGCGGCCGGTCCGGTTGTCGGTCACCGTCAGGGCACCTTCGGCCGACTCGACGCTCGCGGAATCGTCCGCCGCCGCCGCGGCTGCGTCGCTCATCCTGCGGATCACCTCCATCGGGTCGATCACCGGCCGGCTGACACCTCCGAGCCGGTCTGAGCGATGATAGCCCTCGTGGACGCCCAGACCCTCGCCGGCATGATCGACCACACCCTCCTCAAGCCTGAGGCCACGCCAGCGCAGATCGAGCAGCTCTGCAAGGAGGCCGTTGAGCACGGATTCGCCACCGTCTGCGTGAACGGCGCGTGGGTCCAGTTGGCCGCCGGCCTGGTGGCCGGCACCGGGGTCGGTGTGGCGGCGGTGGCCGGTTTCCCCCTGGGGGCCGGCTCCTCGGCGGCGAAGGCCTGTGAGGCGGCGGACGAGGTTCGCGTGGGCGCAACCGAGGTCGACATGGTGATCAACGTCGGCGCCCTGAAGGCCGGGGACTACGCCCTCGTCGAGGTCGACGTGACGGAGGTGGTCCGTTCGGCCGGGCAGGACGCCATCGTCAAGGTCATCCTGGAGACGGCCCTGTTGACCGACGACGAGAAGGTCCGCGCCTGCGAGCTGGCCGTGGCGGCGGGCGCGGCATTCGTCAAGACGTCCACGGGCTTCGGCCCGGGCGGGGCCACGGTGGAGGACGTCGCGCTGCTGCGGCGGACCGTGGGTCCGGATGTCGGCGTCAAGGCCGCCGGGGGCATCCGGACGCGCGAGCAGGCCGAGGCGATGGTGCGGGCCGGTGCCAGCCGTCTGGGGACGTCCGAGTTCGGTGCAGATCGTGACGGGGGGCTAGAATCCACCGTCGGCCCGGGGGCCGGTCGACCATCGGTTCGCGAGGGGGAGGAACGAATGAACAGAAGGTGGACAGGATTCTCGGGCGTCGCGGTCGTGTTGGCGGTGGTCGGCGCGGCGTGCAGCAACGCTCCCGAGCCGTCCGGCGGCGGCGGCGCGTCGCCGACGCCGTCGGTGAACTTCCTGGCCTGTCAGGTCACCGACACCGGCGGCATCGACGACCGGTCGTTCAACGCGACAGCCTGGAAGGGCGTCACCGACGCCGAGGCGAGCCTTGGCGTCCAGGGCAAGTACCTCGAGTCGCAGACGCAGAACGACTACGCGCCGAACATCAACGCGTTCCTCCAGCAGGACTGCAACCTGATCGTCACGGTCGGCTTCCTGCTGGGGGACGCCACAGGCGGCGGCGGCCAAGGCCAATCCCGATCAGCAGTTCGCGATCGTGGACTTCGCGTACGACCCGACGATCCCGAACGTGCTCGGCCTGACGTTCGCCACCGACCAGGCCGCGTTCCTGGCCGGCTACCTCGCCGCCGGGATGACCAAGTCCGGGAAGGTCGGCACCTTCGGCGGCCTGAAGATCCCGCTCGGTCACCATCTTCATGCAGGGCTTCGCCGCCGGGATCGACTACTACAACCAGCAGAACGGCACGAGCGTCCAGCTGCTCGGGTGGAACCCGGCCAAGCAGACGGGTCTGTTCACCGGCGACTTCGAGAACCAGGACAACGGGCGTCGCGATACCGAGACGCTGCTCCAGCAGGGCGCCGACATCATCCTCCCCGTGGCCGGACCGGTCGGGTTGGGGGCCGCGGCCGCCGTGCAGGCGGCGGGCGGAGACAACCACATGATCTGGGTGGACACGGACGGTTGCGTCAGCGCACAGCAGTACTGCAGCCTGTTCCTGACGAGCATCGAGAAGAACATGGACGTGGCGGTCGAGGACGCGATCAAGAGCGCGCTCGACGGGTCGTTCAAGGGCGGCGCTCTACTCGGGCACACTCGAGAACGACGGCGTCGGCATCGCACCGTTCCACGACTTCGACAGCCAGGTCCCACAGGAGTCTGAAGGACCAGATCGACACGATCAAGCAGGGAATCATCGACGGGTCGATCTCCGTCGACCCGAAGGACTACTCCTCGTAGGCCGGCCGAAGGCAGGATGAGCTGAAGCTCGAGCTTGCCGGGATCACGAAGCGGTTTCCCGGCGTGGTCGCCAACGACCGCGTCGACCTCCTCGTCGAGGAGGGCGAGGTCCACGCCCTCCTCGGCGAGAACGGGGCCGGCAAGACGACGCTGATGAACATCCTCTTCGGGCTCACGCATCCCGACGAGGGCGAGATCCGGCTCGACGACGTGCCGGTGCGCTTCGGGAGCCCGAAGGACGCGATCGCGGCCGGGATCGGAATGGTGCACCAGCACTTCATGCTGGTGCCCGTCTTCACGGTCACCGAGAACATCGTGCTCGGGCCAGGAGCAGGCAGGCCCGCTGGGTTTGCTGGACCGCACGGCGGCCGAACGAGACGTCGCGCGAGCTCTCGCGCCGCTTCGGGCTCGACGTACCGCCCGACGCGCTCGTGGAGGATCTGCCGGTCGGCGTCCAGCAGCGCGTCGAGATCGTGAAGGCCCTGTACCGGGAGGCGCAAGGTGCTGATCCTGGACGAGCCCACCGCCGTGCTCACGCCACAGGAGATCGACGAGTTCTTCCGCGTCATCCGCGCGGTCGTGAACGACTTCCAGACGTCGGTCATCTTCATCAGTCACAAGCTGCGTGAAGTGCGCGAGATCGCCGATCGCGTGACCGTCATGCGGCTGGGCAAGGTCGTCGGCAGCACCACGCCGGCCGAGTCGAGCGAGGAGGAGCTGGCCTCGATGATGGTCGGCCGCACCGTGCAACTGCACGTCTCGAAGGAACCGTCCAGGCCCGGCGAGGACGTGCTGGAGGTCCGGGACCTGCGGGTCGCGGACGACCGCGGACAGGTCGCGGTGAACGGCGTCGACTTCGACGTCCGACAGGGCGAGATCCTGACGGTGGCCGGGGTCCAGGGCAACGGGCAGACCGAGCTGGTGGAGGCCCTGACCGGGCTGGCGCGGCCGCTCACGGGCACGATCGTCCTGGCCGGGGACGATCTGGCGCACGCGTCGCCCCGCGACATCCTGCGGGCCGGCGTGGCACACATTCCCGAGGACCGGCAGCGGGACGGGCTGGTGGCCGAGTTCCCGGTTGCCGACAACCTGGTGCTCAACACGTTCGACCAGCCGCCGTTCGCGCACGGCCTGTCCATGGACCGGGAGGCAATCGCGGCCTCCGCGGTCGAGCGGGTGAAGGAGTTCGACATCCGGACCCCCTCCACCAAGGCGCCCGCCGGGACGCTCTCCGGCGGGAACCAGCAGAAGATCATCGTCGCGCGCGAGTTCTCCCGTCCGATCAAGCTGCTCATCGCGTCGCAGCCGACGCGCGGGCTCGACGTCGGGTCGGTGCAGTACATCCACGAGCGGATCGTGCGGCAGCGCGACGAGGGCCTCGCCGTGCTCATCGTCTCGTCCGAGCTGGACGAGGTGCTGGCCCTGGCCGACCGGATCGCCGTGATGTACCGGGGACGGATGGCCGGGCCGTTCGAGGCGGCCACGATGACCCGCGAGCGCCTGGGCCTGCTGATGGCGGGCGCCGAACAGGGCGAGGACGCGGCCACGGAGGCGGGCGCATGACGACGACCACGCCCACGCCCGAGGTTCCTCCCGAGAAGGCCGCCGAGACCGAACGGGCCGCGGGACAGGAGGCCGTGCCCCCGGGGTCGTTCCTCTCCTCGCTCTCCACCGACAGCGCCCGCGGCGCGATCCTGGTGACGGTCCTGGCGTTCGTGACCGCGCTGATCGTCGGCGCGCTCGTGATCGTGTTCTCCGATCCGGACGTGCTGAGCAAGTGGGGCTACTTCACGGCCCGGCCCAGCGACGCGCTCTCCGCGTCGTGGCACGAGGTGGTCAACACGTACTCGGCGCTGCTGGCCGGCAGCATCGGCAGCCCGAAGGAGATGGTGCTCGCCATCTCGTCGGGCAGCGTGCCGAGGATGACGCAGGCCTTCTACCCGCTGTCCGAGACGATCGTCGCCGCAACGCCGCTCATCTTCACGGGCCTCGCTGTGTCGCTGGCGTTCCGCGCGGGGCTGTTCAACATCGGGGGAGAGGGGCAGCTGTTCATCGGCGGGATCGCCGCTGGCTACGTGGGCTTCGCCTGGGACCTGCCATCGGTCATCCACCTGCCCCTCGCGATCCTGGCCGGCTTCGTGGGGGGCGCCGCCTGGGGCTTCGTGCCCGGGTTCCTGAAGGCGAAGACGGGAGCCCACGAGGTCATCACCACGATCATGATGAACTACATCGCGATCAGCCTCGCCCTGTACTTCCTGACCACGACCACGTTCCTGCGTCCCGGGCGCACCGACCCGATCAGCAAGGAGGTGCTGTCCTCGGGGCGCCTCCCGCACTTGGCCGGCGCCAACCTCCGCCTGCACGCCGGGATCATCCTGGCCTTGCTCGTGGCGTGGGGCGTGTGGTGGCTGTTGCTGCGGAGCACCGTCGGCTTCGAGCTGCGCGCCGTCGGGTCCAACCCCGCCGCCGCGCGGACGGCGGGCATCAACATCGGCTTCATCTACATCCTGACGATGGTGCTGTCCGGCGGGCTGGCGGGGCTGGGCGGCGCCAACCAGGTCCTGGGCGTTCAGTACAGCCTGGCGCCGGGCTTCTCGGCGGGGCTCGGCTTCGACGCGATCACGCTGGCGTTGCTCGGGCGGGCCAATCCGTGGGGCGTGGTCGCCGCGGCGTTCCTGTTCGGCATGCTCCGCGCCGGCGCCGTGCAGATGCAGGCGGCCACCGGCACGCCCGGTGGACATGGTCGTGGTGATCCAGTCGCTGATCATCATCTTCGTGGCTGCCCCGGCCCTCGTTCGGGCGATCTACCGGATCAAGCTCAAGGACGCCGCCGCGACGGCGCCGGTCTCGGGCGGGTGGGCCGGCTGATGGCGACGCGCACCGCGCCCTCTGGAACGCCCGCCGCCGTGGCGGTCGGCGGCGACACCCGGCGTCGGTGGATCGGCGGGTTCCTGCTCCTGCTGGCCGTCGTCACGCTGGTCGGATTCGGCGGCGTGAGCGGCGACGCGACCTTCAAGCTGAATCTGTCGGGCACGTCTTCGGTGCATGTCGGCGACCTGGTGGTCCCCGTCCAGGCGACGGTGTGGATCGTCACGGCCCTTCTCGCGTTCGCCGGCGTGGTCCAGCTGCGCCGGGGGTTCGGGACGAAGACCTACGCGGTGCTGGGCGCGGCGGTCGCTCTGTTCATCTTCGCGCTGCTGACCTGGGCGGCCCGGGGCGACTCGGTGAACCTGGTCGGCATGCTCCAGAGCACGTTGCTGCGAGCCGTCCCGCTCACGCTCGGCGCGCTGTGTGGCGTCCTGTGCGAACGATCCGGCGTCATCGACGTGGCGATCGAGGGACAGTTCCTGATGGCCGCCTTCGCGGGGGCCCTGGTCGGAAGCGCGGCGAACAACTCGACCCTCGGCCTGGTGGCGGGCATGCTCACCGGCGGGCTCGTGGGGGCGCTCCTAGCCGTCCTGGCCATTCGATACCGGGTCGACCAGATCATCGTCGGTGTGGTGCTGGACGTGTTCGCCCTCGGCATCACCGGGTTCCTGTTCGACCGGCTGCTGGTCCCGTACCAGGACACGCTGAATACGCCCACGATCTTCGGTCCGATCGAGATCCCGCTGCTGTCGAAGATCCCGATCATCGGACCGATCCTGTTCGACGTGAACATCTTCGTGTACCTGGCGCTGATCCTGGTGGCGGTCACGTGGGTGGCGCTGTTCCGCACCCGGTGGGGCCTCCGCGTCCGCGCCGTGGGGGAGCATCCCGAGGCCGCCGACACCGTCGGCATCAACGTGAACCGCGTGCGGTATCGCAACGTGATCCTGGGGGGGCTGGTTGCCGGGATCGGCGGCGCCTACTTCACGCTGGGATCGGTGGGGAGCTTCGACAAGAACATGACGGCGGGGCGTGGGTTCATCGCGCTGGCCGCCATGATCTTCGGCCGATGGAACCCGGTCGGCGCGTTCGCGGCGGCGCTGGTGTTCGGGTTCGCCGACGCGCTCCAGAGCATCCTGGCGATCCTGAACGTGCCCATCCCGTCGCAGTTCCTCCTGATGACGCCCTACGTGGTCACGATCCTCGTCGTTGCCGGCGTCGTCGGGCGGGCGCGCCCCCCTGCGGCCGACGGCAAGCCGTACGTCAAGGCGTAGGTTCGCCCACCCAGCGGTACACGAGCGGCGGGCCGTCCACGCGCTCCGGCGACCAGGTCATCGCCGCCAGGACGCGCTCAGCCGCCTTCGCCGCTCCGTCCTCGTCCCGCGCGTGGACGCGGGCCACCACGTCGCCGGCCCGGATCGCGTCGCCCACCTTCGGGAACAGCTCGACGCCCACAGCGGGATCCACCGGGTCGCCCTTACGGACGCGGCCGGCGCCGAGCGCCATCGCCGCCCGCCCCACGGCCTCCGCATCCACGGCGGCGAGCCACCCGTCCCGCGAGGCCGGGACCTCCCGGCGCACCGGCGCCGCGGGCAGCACGCCGTTCGGGTCGTCGACCACCCGGGGATCGCCGCCCTGCGCCTGGATCATCCGGGCGAACGTCTCCGCGGCACGGCCGTCCGCGAGGGCGGCCTCGGCCGCGTCGCGGGCGCCGTCGTCATCGCGTCCTTCCAGGACGGTGAGCGCCCGCGCGGCGAAGACCACCGCGAGGTCCCGCAGCCGGCCGGCCTCGTCGCCCCGCAGCACGCGGACCGCCTCCGCGACGTCCAGGGCGTTGCCCACGGCGGTCCCCAGCGGCTGGGACATGTCCGTTACCGCCGCCCGGCACGGCCGATCCCACTCCGCTGCAAGCGAAACGCACGCGTGTGCCAGCTCGGCGGCCGCCACGGGTGTCTTCATGAACGCGCCGCCGCCGGCCTTCACGTCCAGCAGGATCAGGTCGGTCTCGACCGCCAGCTTCTTCGACATGATGCTGGCCGCGATCAGCGGGATGCTCGCGACGGTGGCCGTGGCGTCCCGCAACGCGTAGAGCGCGCCGTCGGCGGGGACCAGGTCCGCCGTCTGCCCGGCCACCGCGCAGCCGACGCGGTCGACCTGCGCCTCCAGCTCCGCGACCGACATCGAGGTCCGAAGGCCGGGAATGGCCTCGAGCTTGTCCAGCGTGCCGCCGGTGTGGCCCAGGCCGCGGCCGGAGAGCTTCGCGACCGCGAGGCCCAGCGACGCGGCCAGGGGCGCGAACACGAGCGTGACGCCGTCGGCGACGCCGCCGGTCGAGTGCTTGTCCACCGTCGGCCGGGACACGCCGTCCAGCGTGAGGACGCGCCCCGATTCGATCATGGCCCGGGTCATCGCCACCGTCTCGGCGGGGGAGAGCCCCCGAATGTAGGCCGCCATCAGGAACGCCGCCGCGACGGGGTCGCCCACGTCGCCGCCGGCGTAGGCCAGGACGAACCCACGCAGCTCCTCGGCGGACAGCTCTTGCCCGTCCCGCTTGCGGGCCACCACATCTCGGAAGTCTTCGCGATCCGGCACGGCAGTCACATACCATACGGAGGCCCATGTCCGTCACCGTCGTCGACCACCCACTCGCGCAGCACCTGCTCACCGGCCTGCGCGACCGCGACACCCCGCCGCCCGTCTTTCGCACGCTGGCCAAGCGGCTCACGCTGGTCCTGGTGGTGGAGGCCGTGCGCAGCCTGCCGGCCGGCGACGTGTCCGTGCAGACGCCGCTCGAGCCGGCGCCCGGCCGCCGGATCGCCCCCGACCTGGTCGCCGTCCCCATCCTGCGGGCCGGACTCGGCATGCTAGAGGCGGTGGCCGAGCTGTTCCCGGAGATCTCGGTGGGGTACGTGGGACTGGAGCGCGACGACGCGACCCTTCAGCCGACGTCCTACTACGAGAAGCTCCCTCCGCTGGAGGGCCGGCACGTGCTGCTGCTCGACCCGATGCTGGCCACCGGCGGCTCCGCGGCCAGGGCGTGCGCAGGACTGGCCGAACGCAATCCGGCGCAGCTGCTGTTCGTGTGCGTGGTGGCCGCCCCGGAAGGCCTGGCCCGGATGGAGCTCGAGCAGCCGGACGTGCCGATCTTCACGGCGTCGATCGACCGGGAGCTGAACGCGAAGGGCTACATCCTGCCGGGCCTGGGGGACTTCGGCGATCGCCTGTACGGCACCGAGCCGCACCCCGGCGTCGTGGCCGGCCCGTCCAGCGCCTAGGTCGAGGCGGTTCGCGGGTCCCCGGTCGCGAGCACCTTGGCCGCCTGCTCGTCCACGAACGTGGCCACGGCTGCGGCGATGGCCGCGTCCGAGCGGGCCAGGATCCGCGCTGCCAGCAGTCCGGCGTTGATGGCTCCGGGCTTGCCGATCCCCAGGGTTCCGACCGGAACGCCGCCGGGCATCTGCACGATGGACAGCAGCGAGTCGAGTCCCTTCAACGAGGCCGACTCCATGGGCACGCCCAGCACGGGCAGCAGGGTCTTCGACGCCACGACGCCCGGGAGGTGCGCGGCGCCGCCGGCGCCGGCGATGATGACCTTGAGGCCCCGTTCCTCCGCGCCGGCCGCCCATTCGAGGAGCGCGTCGGGCGTGCGGTGCGCGGAGAGGACCTTCACGTCGCACCCCGCTCCAAGGCGCTCGAGGGTCTCGACCGCATGCCGCATGGTCTCCCAGTCGGAGGTGGAACCCATCACGACCCCGACCACGGGCCGGGCCTCGGTTGCGCTCATGGCGCCCGAGCATAGCCGCCGCCGCCCGCATCCGCCTTTTGGCCTAACCCCCGCCAAAATCCAATTTTCCCCGCGGGGGGGATTGGCGAATCAAATGCATACGGCAGGCTAGACGCTGACGGCGGAAGGTCCGCCGACATTCAGGGAGGGAGACACCGCAGCATGCGTGTGAACCTGAAAAGGGTGCTCGCCTCCCTCGGTTCGCTGGCGTTCCTGCTCTTGGCCGCCGGCGCCGAGTGGAAGTTCTAACCGGCCGAAACCGTAGCGTTTCGACAGGGGAGCGCTCCCGAGTCCGTGTCGGGGACTCGGGAGCTTTTTCCCGTCCCTCGCGGGCGGCGCCCACCTCGCTGGTAGCATGGCCCGGCCCTTTGGCGGGTGGTGTAACGGCAGCACGCCAGGTTCTGGCCCTGGTAGTCGGGGTTCGAATCCCTGCCCGCCAGCAGCAGCCCACGAACCCCGGCGATCCGCGGAGAGAAAATTCCACTCTGCCCTCAAGTCGCCGTGCGGAGATGCCGATACCTCTCCGGAATCCTGTTTTCGATCCCCTTCCGTGCCACCCTCAGAGCGAGCACTCCGGACGTTCGCGATTGGCGTACTGTGGGTTGGGAACCAACACGGGAATCGGGGAAAGGCCGTGTTTCCCAGCGATTTGCGGGCATGTGGAATGACGTCGGCCGCGTCCGTACGGGCGTGTGTCGACGCGCAGGCGCGGACGATGGGCCGCGGGGGGAGGGGAAGATCGTGAACAAGAGAGAGATGGTCGAACGGATCGTGGAGCGGACGGACTACCCGCTCACGGTCGTCGCGGAGATCGTGGACTCGTTCATCGACGAGACGTCGGCCGCCGTCATCGCGGGCGACCGGGTCACGCTCTCCGGATTCGGGACCTTCTACCGGCAGGCCAGGGCGCAGCGTACGGCCCGGAACATCTGGACGGGCGAGTCCGTCACCGTGCGGGCGCGCGAGCTCCCCGCATTCCGCCCGGGCAAGCCGTTCCGGGATGAGGTGGCGCGGCGCAGGCGCAAGCCGGCGGCGAAGAAGAAGAGCACGCGGCGGGGCTGATCGCGGGACCCGGCCTCAGGCGAACGTGACGATGTGGAGCCCGCGGGCGACCGATCCGGCGCCCTCCTGGGTCACGTCGAAGTCCACCCGCTGACCGATCCGCAGCGACCGGATCTCGGACCCCTCGGTCGATGCGGCGTCGATGGCCACCTCCGACCCGTCGTCGAGCAGCAGCGAGCCCAACCGCGTCTCGTCGTCGAACTCCTTGACCGTCCCTTGCATCGCGCTTCTCCTTCTCGTCTCCGTGGGTGTGCCGCTGGCGCGTCACACCCCACGCCAGGGGGTCCGCAACAGCGTCGCTGGCGCTCCTCGTTGCTACCCCCCTGGACCCCCCGATCCTACGCGTGCAGGCGCAGTCGCTCCGCGACCCGCAGCTCCCGGCACGCGGTGAGCGCGCCGCACTCCCGGCCGGCGGCCAGCAGGCGCTCGAGGTCGCCCGGGTCGTCCAGATCGAACGACAGCTCATCGGATGCGACGGTGGTGAACGGGACCCGGGCGCGTTGTGCCGCCCAGCGGTGCTTGGCGAACGACTCTCTGCCGAACCGGGCGCGGATGGCCCCCGGCGGCCGGCGAACGAGGAGGTTGGTGCCACCGTCGGAGGCTGCCCGGACGGCGGCCACGGGGGCATCGACGCGCAGGCCCCGCGAGAGGGAGTCGGCCGTGACCCAGGGCAGGTCTGCCAGCAGGACGGCGAGGGCATCCGCACCCTCCCGGACGGCCAGCTCCTCGACTTGGCGGACGGCGGCGAGCAGCGTGCCGCCCGATTCGTGGATCGCCGTGGCTCCGGACGCCTCCGCTGTGTCGAGCACCCGGCGATCGGTCGAGACCACCCAGGTCTCCCACCCGGGCTGATCGGCCGACGCCGCCAGCGCGTCGCGCAGCATGGAGAGCATCAGCTCGGCGCGCTCGGGCGGGGTGAGGATCGGCGCGAGGCGCGTCTTGGCGTCGTCGAGCCGACGAACCGGAACCGCGAGCACCGACATGGCGGGCCTAGAATAGCCGCGCCTCGTCGAGGGGGGAGCGTGTCCGAAGCAGAACCCATGTACCGGCTGGTCGAGGTGGTGCTGCGGCCGGCCATCGGATTCTGGTTCTCCTGGCGGCTCGACGGTATCGAGCTCGTTCCTCCGGACGGGCCGATCCTGGTGGCGGGCAACCACGTCTCGCACTTCGACCCGCTCGCCCACGGCTACTTCCTCACGGGCGCCGGCCGCCGGCCGCGTTACCTGGCCAAGAGCGAGCTGTGGAAGAACGGCTTCCTGCGCCGCGTCCTGGACGGGACCCATCAGATCTCCGTGGACCGGGGAAGCGGCCGGTCGGCGCCCGTCGACGCCGCGTTGGACGGCTTGACGAGGGGGGAGACCGTCGTCATCTACCCGGAGGCGACGACCACCAGGAACCCCGACCACACGCCGATGCAGGGGAAGACGGGCATCGCTCGAGTGGCCCTCCGAAGCGGCCTCCCCGTCCTGCCGCTCGCGGTCTGGGGGACCCACCACATGCTCCAGAGCGACGAGAAGGGTCTCGGCTTCCACCGCGTCATCTGGGTGCGCGCCGGCCGTCCGATGGATTTCAGCGAGTACGCGGGTCGCGGCGAGGACACGGCCGTGCTGCGCAAGGTCACGGACGAGGTCATGGACGAGCTGACGCGGCTCGTCGAGGACATGCGGAAGGATTATCCGGCGCGCTGGGCCTGAGGAGTTCCCCGCTCGCTAGGACGTGGCGGGAGGAGCGGTCGCCGGCGCGGGAGCAGCCGCGGGCGCCGGGGGGGCGCCCCTGTTCGGGCCGCCGGGTCCGGGAGGGCCACCGGGACCGCCGCGGAATCCGCCGCCGCGACCACCGAAGCCACCGCCCCGTCCACCGAAGCCGCCACGTCCGCCACCGCGGTTCATCCGCTGGGGCGGAGGAGGGGGCTTGGGGAGGATCTTCATCGTGGGGGCGTGCCCGGATCGCTCCAATCGCACCGTGATGGAGTCCGGGTACTGCCAGCGCTGGGTTTCGCGCCAGCCATCGGTCAGCATGTGCTTCAGTCGGCCCGCGGCCGTCTTGCGGAGCTTGTCCCCGCCGGGGACCCGCACGTAGAGCCGCTCGTGGACCACTTCCTTGTATTCGGACACGTCCCGTTCCTCCTGGTAGCCGGCCTAGGGTAGCAGGCCGGCCCCGCCGGGAGGACCGCACACTTCCCTTCAAGGAATGGGGCCGGCGGGCCGAATCCTTGTGTGGACCGACCTCACGCATGGGTACGAGCCTTCCACCCTCGATCGCACGGCGGATCCGGCGCCTCGGCGCCGGACTGGTCGTGCTCGCCCTGGTCGCGGCCGTGGGGCCCGGCGCGGGAGCCGACACCCAGAGCCGGCTGAACAGCGCCGAACAGAAGCTCTCGCAGCTCGAGGCCAAGATCCGCACCGAGCAGCAGCAGGCCGACGCCGTCCGCGTGAACCTCTCGAAGATCCAAGGGAAGGTGGATGCCGCGCAGGCCGCGTTCGACGAGGTGGACATCCAGCTGGGCGCGCTCCGAGAATCGCTGTCGATCACGCAGGCCGAGTACGAGGCCGCACAGGGGCACCTGGACGCGGTCGCCCGGCAGGCCTTCATGTCCGGCCCCGGCGCGAGCCTCGAGATGGTGCTCGGCGCCACGTCGATGGGCGACCTCAACGACCGGCTGGAGTTCATGTCCAGCGTGTCCCTGGAGAACGCCCACCTCGCCGGCGAGGCGCAGGACGCCGCTTCCATCCTGGGGGACCGCCGGCAGACCCTCGACCATGTTCTCGCGAGGCACGCCGACCTGTTGCGCGGGCTGAACTCGTCGCGCGCGTCGCTGTCCTCCGCGCTGGGCGAGCAGCAAAGCGCCCTGAACGACTTGAACAAGACCCGCGAGCAGATCGTCTCGATCATCGGGCACCTGTCGGCAAAGCTCCAGGCGGACGCGATCAACGGCGCCGGGGGCGTCCTCCAGGGCAACCACAATGCCCCCTACGGCGTGTGGGCCGCCGCCTTCCTCAACAAGATCGGCGCGCCCACCTGCTTCGACAACCTGGTGGTGATGGTCGCGTGGCAGGTCCAGGAGGGAACGACGGCCAACTGGAACCCGCTGGCGACCACCCTGCCGATGCCGGGCGCCACGGACTTCAACTCGGTCGGCGTGAAGAACTACGTCTCGATGGCGCAGGGACTGGAGGCCTCGTGGAAGACGCTCGCCGTGCATTCGTACGGCTACCCGGCGATCCTCTCGGCGCTGCACCGGTGCCCCGACTCGATGGTCACGGCGCGGGCGGTGAACGCGTCGTCGTGGTGCCGCGGGTGCACGCATGGGCAGTACCTGACCGCGCTCATCCCCAAGGTCGAGGCGAACTACGAGACGTACTCGAAGCTGTAGGCGCCTGCCGGGCTAGCCGCGGCGGCGAGGCGGATCGAAGAACGGCAGCTCGACCACCGTGGCGCCCACCGACGAACGCCGGCCCTCGACCGTCCACTCGACCTGCAGGTCGATCCCCGTGCGCGACTGCGGGGCCGCGACGGAGGCCAGCGCGATCATCTTCTTGAGCGTCGGGCTCCAGGTCGTGCTCGTCGCCTTCCCGACCTGACGCCCACCCGCGTACAGGGGAATGGGATCCCGGGAAGCCTCGGCCTGGACGTGCGGCGGCAGGCCCGCATCCGCGAACAGCGCCTGGATGCCGTCCCAGTCGATCTCCAGGCCCACCAGACGGCGGGCCGGACCACCGGCTGCCACCTCGCGCTCGAGCGCGCGCCGTCCCACGAAGTCGCCCGGCTTCTGCAGGTTCACGAACCGTCCGAGTCCGAGCTCGTACGGCGAGTACCGCTGCTCGTCGTTCAAGGCATGGCGCGCGCTGGTGAAGTCGGCCTCGATCAGGATCAGGCCGGCCTCGACACGGGTCACGTCCAGCGCGAGGATCCCGGCCGGACGGATGCCGTACGGCCCCCCGGCCGCCATCAGGGCGTCCCAGACGCCGACCGCCGCTTCCGCGTCCATCCACAGCTCGTAGCCCAGGTCGCCCGTGTAGCCCGTGCGGGTGACGTCCACGGCCACCGATCCGACCGAGGTGGCGCGCCGGCCGAAGTAGCGGACGTCCGACCAGTCCTCGCCGGTGAGCGCCTCGAGCACCTTCCGCGACATCGGGCCTTGGAGGGCCAGCGCGGCGAGCCGCTCCGTCACGTCCTCGATCTGCACGTCCAGGCCGTGCGCGTTCAGCTCGAACCACCGCAGGCAGGGGTCGGCCGCCGTCCAGCGGAACTCCTGCTCTCCGACCCGGGCGATCGTCCCGTCGTCGAGGACCTTGCCCTCCTCGTCGCACCACGACGTGTACACGACGGCGTCCTCCCGGATCTTCGCGGCGTCGCGGGGGATCACCCGGTCGATCAGCCGGACCGCGTCGGGCCCGCGAACGGCGTACTTGAACAGCGGTGAGACGTCGAAGACGGCGGCTGCCTCGCGGACCGCGTTGTACTCGATGTCGTGCGCATCGGCGTAGACCCCGGCGGCGAAGTAGCCGGACCACTCGCGCCACACCATCTTGCGGTTGAGCGGCGCCGTTCGCTCGTGAAACGCGGTGCCAATACTCATGCTTTGTCTCCTCCTCGATGCCCCGACTTCGTCGTGTCATCGACGAGCCAGGGGGATCGCAACTGCCTCGCTGCGCTCGTTGTTGCTACTCCCCCTGGACCCCCTCTGGACCCGCGTAAGCGGCGTGTAGTATGCACCGCCGGGTCCGGAAGCGCCCTGACCTGAGGTCAGGGCGCCTCTTTCGAGGCGTGGCATCCTGATGCGTCGGACTCCAGGCCAATCCCGGGGGGAGCACGTGTCCAAGCGTTACGACGCCGTCATCATCGGTGGCGGCCACAATGGTCTGACGACCGCCGCCTACCTGGCACGGGCCGGCCTGTCCACCCTGGTGCTCGAGCGGCGCCACGTCCTCGGGGGCGCGGCCGTCACCGAGGAGGTCTTCCCCGGCTTCCGATTCAGCGTCGCCTCGTACGTCGTGTCGCTGCTGCGCCCGGAGATCATCCGCGAGCTCGAGCTGCCCTCCCACGGCCTGGAGATCCTTCCGCTCGACGGCACGATCACGCCGCTCGACGACGACTACCTGTGGCGCGTGAACGACCACGGCACGACGATGCGCGAGATCCGCCGCTGGTCGCCCACCGACGCCGAGGCCTACGAGGAATACGGCCAGCTGATGGTCGACATGGCGCGGTTCATCAAGCCGATCCTGTCGATCGTTCCGCCCGACCCCGGCCGCTTCGACCCGCGCGAGTGGCTGCCGCTCCTGGGGCTCGCCAAGTCGTTCCGCGAGCTGTCCGAGCGCCACCAGGCGGTGTTCGTCCAGCTGATGACCATGAGCGCGACCGACTTCCTGCGCCAGTGGTTCGAGACCGATCCGCTGATCGCGACGATGTCGGCCTCGGGCATCATCGGGACGTTCCAGGGCGTGCAGTCCCCGGGAACGGCGTACGTCCTGCTGCACCACTACATGGGCGAGATCGACGGCGCCTTCCGCGCGTGGGGCATCCCGCGCGGCGGCACCGGTGGCGTGTCGAACGCGATCGGCTCGGCGGCGCGCTCGCTGGGCGCCGAGATCCGCACCGAGGCGTCCGTCGCGCGGATCGTGGTGAAGGGCGGCCGGGCCACCGGGGTCGTGCTGGAGTCCGGCGAGGAGATCGAAGCGGGAACGGTGCTCTCCAGCCTGGACGTGCGCAAGACGTTCCTCGACCTGGTCGAGCCCAGCGAGCTGGACGACGACTTCCTGCACGAGGTCCGCCGGTACAAGTTCCGCGGGTCCTCGGGCAAGGTGAATCTGGCGCTCGATCGCCTCCCCGAGCTGCAGTGCCTGCCCGGTCCCGGCGAACACCTGCGCGGGGCGATCTCGTTCTCGCCGTCCGTGGACTACATGGAGCGCGCGTACGACGACGCGAAGTACGGGCACTTCAGCCGCCGTCCGTACATCGACATGATCATCCCCACGCTGGTCGACCCGTCCATGGCCCCTCCCGGCAAGCACATCATCTCGTGCTTCGTCCAGTACGCGCCGTACCACCTGGCGGAGGGAACGTGGGACGACGCGGCGCGCGACGCGTTCGGCGACACGGTGATCGACACCATCGAGGAGCGAATGCCCGGCATCCGCGACCTGATCCTGCACAAGCAGGTGCTGACGCCGCTCGACATCGAGCGCGACTTCGGGCTGTCGGAGGGCAACATCTTCCAGGGCGAGCTGTCGCTGGAGCAGTTGTTCTTCAACCGGCCCGTGCCCGGCTGGGCGCGGTACAGGACGCCGCTCAAGGGCCTGTGGCTGAACGGTTCGGCGACGCACCCGGGCGGCGGCATCATGGGCGCCTCGGGGAGGATCGCCGCGCTCGAGCTGCTGAAGGAGAAGAAGCGGCGGAGGGCCGCCTAGCCGTGGCGAACCGGTACGACGCGATCGTGGTCGGCGCCGGGCACAACGGCCTGGTGACCGCCGCCTACCTCGGCAAGGCGGGGCTCCGGACGCTCGTGCTCGAGCGGCGCGACCGCATCGGCGGCGCGCTGGCCACCACCCAGCTCGGCGCGGCGAAGGTCCCGGCCGCGGCGCACACGGTGGGGCGCCTGCGGGCGTCGGTCGTCCACGACCTGGGCCTGGTGGCGCACGGATACACGCCGATCACGCCGGCCGTGCGCGCGTTCGCGCCGCAGCCCGACGGGAGGTCCGTGACGCTGTGGGCCGACGCTGCGCGCACGGCCGAGGGCCTGCGCGACCTCTCCTCGAAGGATGCCGACGCGTACGGCGAGTTCGACCGCCGCATTCGGTCCGTCGCCAGCTTCCTCGCCTACCTGCAGGTGGCGACGCCGCCGAACCTGAAGGCGCCGTCGCTCAAGGACGCCCAGTCGGGACTGGGGCTCGGGCGCGCGCTGCGCGGCCTGGGGAGCCGCGGCCGCCGCGAGGCCATCCGCGTGCTGCCGATGGCGGTCGCGGACCTGGTCGGCGAGGTGTTCGAGTCCGACGCGGTGCGCGGCGCCCTGGCCGCGCGCGGCGTGCAGTACACGGCGACCGGTCCGTGGTCCAGTGGGACCGCGGCGGTCTTCCTGGCCGACTCGGCCGGCAACGACGGCGGCGCGGCCGGGCAGACGACGTTCGCCCGCGGCGGGCCCGGGGCGCTCGCCGACGCGCTGGCCGCGTCCGTCCGCGCGGCCGGCGGCGAGATCCGCACCGAGGCGGACGTCGAGCGCGTCCTGGTCGACGGCGAGCGCGTGCGTGGCGTGGCGCTGGCGGACGGCGAGGAGATCGCCGCGCCGGTCGTGGCGTCCGGCGCCGATCCCAAGCGGACGCTCCTCGGGCTGCTGGACCCGGTGACGCTTGGGCCGAGCCTGGCGTGGCGGGCGCGCAACTACCGGACGCCCGGTGTGACGGCGAAGGTCAACCTGGTGCTCTCGGGCCTGCCCTCGTTCGCGGCGGCCGGCGGCGACGAACCCGAGCGCCTGTCGGGCCGCATCCTGATCGCGCCCGGCATCGACTACCTCGAGCGCGGGTTCGACGCGGCGAAGTACGGCCGCATCTCCGAGGCCCCGTTCCTGGAAATCACCATCCCCACGCTGTCGGACCCCTCGCTGGCCCCCGAGGGCACGCACGTCATGAGCGTGGTGCTCCAGTGGGCGCCGTACCGGCTCCGCGAGGGGGACTGGGCATCCGAGCGCGACGGCCTGGCCGACCTGGCGCTCAAGACGCTCGAGCCGTTCGCGCCCGGGATCGCTGGCCTGGTCACCGACCGCGAGGTCCTCTCGCCGGTGGACCTCGAGCGCGACTACGGCCTGACCGAGGGCCACGCGCTGCACGGCGAACAGACGCTCGACCAGTTCTTCGCCTGGCGGCCGCTGCTGGGGCACGCGCGGTACCGCATGCCGGTGGCCGGGCTGTACCTGTGCGGTTCGGGCGCCCACCCGGGCGGCGGCGTGACGGGAGGCCCGGGCGCCAACGCGGCCCGCGAGATCCTGGCCGACCGCAAGCGCCGCTCCGGCGCTTGATTCCTGAACGGCCGTTCAGCTAGTCTCCGGACCATGAGCGAATCCAACGGCGAGTCCCTCAAGTCCGCGTTCTTCGACGTCCAGAAGTCCATGGGCGCCACCTTCATGGAGGAGGGCGGCTGGTTCTGGACGATGACGTTCGGCGACGTCGCGAAGGAGTACGACGCCATCCGGAACGGCGTCGGCGTCTGGGACGTGTCCCCGCTGAACAAGTGGGACTTCCACGGCCCCGACGCGGTGAAGGCGGCCCAGCTGCTGAACACCAACGACATCCAGGGTCTCCAGGTCGGCCAGGTGAAGTACGGCGCGTTCACCGACGACGACGGCATGGTCACCGACGACGGCACGGTCTTCAAGCTCGCCGACGACCACGTGTGGGTGATGACCAACTCGTCCGAGCACGCCGAGGAGTTCGCCGAGGCGACCAAGGGCCTCAACGTCGGCATCGACTACGTGATCCAGCAGATGCCCCACCTCCAGGTCCAGGGACCGAAGTCGCGCGAGACGCTCCAGAAGGTCACCGACGTCGACCTGTCGTCCATCAAGTACTACTGGTTCGTCCCCGAGCAGGTGAAGGTGGCCGGGATTCCGTTGTGGCTCAGCCGGACCGGGTTCTCGGGCGAGCAGGGGTTCGAGCTCTTCGTCGACCCTGCGCACGCGCCCGACCTGTGGCAGGCCATGCTCGACCTGGGGTGCGTCCCGTACGGCACCGATGCGGTCGAGCCGGCGCGCATCGAGGCCGGCATGGTGGTGACCGACTACGACTACGAGCCGCACGGGGTGACGCCCTACGACCTGTCGTTCGACCGGCTGGTCAAGCTCGACCGGGACTTCCGCGGCCGTGACGCGCTGCGGGACGTCGCCGCGAACCCACCCAAGCGCCTGAAGGGCCTGCACCTGGAGGGGAGCGAGGTCCCCGAGTACGGCGCCGCCGTGACCAGGGACGGGCAGCCGGTGGGGACCCTCACCAGCCCGGCGGAGAGCCCCAGTTCGGGGTCATCGGCATCGCCATCCTGGATTCGGCCGCGGCCGGCGAGGGCACGAAGGTGGACGTGGCCGTGGGCGACGGGACGGTGCCCGCGACCGTGGACGCCAACGCCGCGATCTACGACCCGGAGAAGCGCCGGCCCCGCAGCTGACCGGAGGGTCGCGCCCCGGGCAGCCCTGTTGCCCCTTCCGCAACCGGTGTCTTGCGCTGACCGCCCCTGGGGTCGATCATTGGCCTCGAACGGGCGGGGAGGCCCGGCGGGCATGCTCAAGATCTTCTACGTGACCGACATCCACGGGTCCGAGATCTGCTGGCGGAAGTTCCTGAACGCCGGTCCCTTCTATGGCGCGGACATCGTCATCGTGGGCGGCGACGTGACCGGCAAGGCCATGGTGCCGATCGTCGAGCGCGGCGGCCACTGGGAGGCCACGTTCCAGGACCACAAGGAGAACCTCGAGACCGACACCGAGGTCCAGGCGCTCGAACAGAAGATCCAGAACCGCGGCTACTACCCCATCCGCGTGTCGGAGGAGGAATACCGACACATGACGGAGGACGAGGACGCCGTCGACAAGCGCTTCAAGCAGGTGATGATGGAGGGCACCGAGCGCTGGATCTCGATGGCCGACGACAAGCTGAAGGGCAAGGTTCAACGCGTCATCGTCTGCCCGGCCAACGACGACATGTTCGAGATCGACCCCATCCTGCAGAGCGGCCACGTGGTCGAGATGGGCGGGGAGGAGCCGCTCGAGCTCGAGGGGTTCACCATGGTGTCGCTCGGCTGGACCAACCCCACGCCGTGGGACACGTTCCGCGAGCTGCCCGACGAGCAGCTGGGCGAGCGCGTCGAGGGGATCGTGGCGAAGATCGGCGACCCCAGCACGGCCATCTTCAACTTCCATGCGCCGCCGTTCGGCACCGGGATCGACGAGGCGCCCGCCCTCGACGCCGACATGAACATCAAGGCGGGGGGAAAGGCCATGCGGCCGGTGGGTTCCAAGTCCATCCGGGCCGTCGAGGAGCGCGTACAGCCACTGCTGGGACTCCACGGCCACATCCACGAGAGCAAGGGGGTCTTCCGGTTGGGGAGGACCCTGGTGCTGAACCCCGGGAGCTCGTACGAGGAGGGCGTGCTCCAGGGTGCGCTGATCACGTTGGATCCGAAGAAGCGCAAGGTCAAGAACTACGTGCTGGTCAACGGCTGATCCTTTGGGGGTGATCAATGGCAACGGTCGGTGAATCACCGGCGCTCTTCCTTCGCAAGGCGACCGGCCTCGTCAAGGGCTGGTCCAAGTTCGACGCGTTCCTGTACTCGTTCATGTCGGTGAACTTCGTGACGCTGGGGCTGTTCTTCAGCCTGGCCGTCATCGCGTACGTGCCGAAGGGACAGATCCTGCCGGCGCTGCTGATCTCTGGCGTGTTCGTCACGTTCCAGGTGATCACGTACTCGGGCCTGATCTCGGTCATGCCACGGGCGGGCGGGGACTATGTCTGGCAGAGCCGGATCCTCGGCGGTGGGATCGCCTTCGTCCTCGCGGTCACCGGCTGGTGGTTCATCCTCTGGTACTGGACGCCCGTGTACGCGAGCATCCTGAACGTCGAGGTCCTGCAGCCGCTCGCGGCGTTCCTGAAGTGGGACAGCCTCCTGACCTTCCTGTCGAGCAACAACGGCCTGTTCACGATCTGCGTCGTCACCGCGCTGCTCGCGGGGTTCATCTGCGCTCTTGGGATGGAGACGTACGCCAAGATCCAGCGGTATTGCTTCTACGTCGGGCTGGCGGGCCTCGCGGTGGTGGTCGTCGTCATGCTGTTCGGGTCCCGCAGCGGCTTCGAGAGCGCGTTCAACAGCCAGGCGACCAACCTGTTCGGAACCGGGCCGAACGCGTACGCGGAGACGATCAAGTTCGCCGGCGGTCCGTCGGCACTTCCGGCCGGCATCAGTCTGTCGCCGTTCTTCGGACCGAGCATGCTGATCATCCCCTTCCTGTGCTTCTGGATCCTGTGGCCGAACTGGGGCGCGACGCTCTACGGCGAGGTCCGCGGCGCCAGCGACTTCAAGCGCGTGATGAACGGGATGATGTACGGGCTGTGGGTCACGATCGCGATCGCGGTGGCGTTCCTGCTGCTGGCCTCGAAGTTCTTCGGCTGGAACTTCTTCAACGCGGGGAACGTGAACTTCATCAACTACTTCTATGGGTACACGACGAGCAACGGGCCGATCCCCGTGTGGACCTACCCGCCGCTGCTCATCGGGATGTGGTTCCACAGCCAGTTCATCGGCGTGCTGCTCACGCTGGTGTTCGGCGCGTGGTTCCTCGGGTGGGCCGGCACGCTGTTCCTGTCCTCGACGCGGGTCATCTTCGCCGCGGCGTTCGACCGGGTGCTGCCGGAGCGGGTCGCCGACGTGACGGAGAAGCGGCACGTCCCGGTCTGGGCGCTGGTGCTCATGTTGGTCCCGTCGATCGTCGTGAGCGCGTTCTATGCGTACACGGCGTCGATGAAGACCTGGATCATCGACGCGACGCTGGTGATCGCGGTGACGTTCCTGGGAACGGCGATCGCGGCGGCGATCCTGCCGTGGCGGAAGAAGGAGTTGTACAAGAACTCCGCCATCGCCAAGTACAAGGTCGCCGGGATCCCGCTCATCACGGTGACGGGGACACTCACCGCGGTGTTCCTCGGCTTCAACCTGTACAAGTGGCTCTGGCCGCCGTACAACTCGGCCTCGGGGAACCTGTACGCGATCAACGTTCCCTCGTCCTTGAAGTTCATGGGGTCGATGTACGTCCTTGCGCTGCTGATCTACGTGGTGGCGAAGTTCGTGCGAAGGAGCCAGGGCATCGACCTGAAGGCGGTCTACACCGAGATCCCGGTCGAGTAGCCGGATCGCGGAGCGGGAGTCGGGGGGCGGCCGGAGCGGCCGCCCCCCGATCCTTCGGAGGCGTGGAGGGAGGTCGGGGCGGTGGGACTGCTGCGGCGAACGGCCCGCACCCGTCCCACGCGGCTGTTCTTCGCCGCCGACATCCACGGCTCGGAGCCGACCTTCCGCAAGTTCCTCGGCGCGGCCAAGGCCTACGACGCCGACGCGCTCGTGTTCGGTGGCGACATCATGGGCAAGGCGCTGGTACCGATCGTGCGGGAGAACGGAACGTACCGCGCGCACTTCAACGGGCTCGACCACGAGTTCGACCGGGACGGGCTCGCGGCGTTCACGCACAGTGTCGAGGTCCCCGGCTTCTACTGGCAGGTGATGGACCGTGAGGAGTACGAGCAGGCGGACGGCGACCCGCTGGCGATCCAGGGGCTCTTCCAGCGACACGCAGGTGCGCGGCTGGCGGACTGGATCGGCCTGGCCGAGGAACGGCTGCGGGGGAGCGGCGTGCGCCTGTACCTGACCGGCGGCAACGACGACGATCCGGCCGTGCTCGACGAGCTGGAGAAGGCCTCGGGCGAGGGCGTCGTGGCCTGCGAGGGCCGCGTGATCGACCTGGACGGCGAGCACACGATGATCACCGTCGGGCTGTCCACGGTGACGCCGTGGGACACGCCGCGCGAGGCGACCGAGGACGAGATCGCCGGCGCGATCGAGGCGAGCGTGGCCGGGGTGCCCGACGTCGCGCGCTGCGTGTTCAACTTGCACTGTCCGCCGAAGGACACGCCCATCGACACCTGTCTCCTGCTGGACGCGACGAACCTCGCGCCCGGCGAGCTGCCGAAGCCGGTGCGCCGCGGCGGCCGCTTCCTGACGACGGGCGGCGGGAGCATCGCCGTGCGCGAGGCGATCTCGCGCTACCAGCCGACTGTCGGCCTCCACGGCCACATCCATGAGTCGCTGGGGCGCTTCCGCTTGGGGCGGACGCCCTGCTTCAACCCGGGCAGCGAGTACGTGCAGGGGCAGCTCCAGGGGTGGCTGGTCGCGATCCGCGGCGGCCGCGTGACCGCCTACCAGCACACGTCGGGCTGACGACTTCTTAGCGAACTCTTAGCCATATTCCCAAGCGCGAGCGCCGAGTCGCCGGTACTTCCTTGCGACGCTAACGGAACGCACGAAGGAGGCAGCGATGGCGCAGAAGGTGGCGGGATACGGACGCAAGTGGAAGAAGTGGCTCGCGATCTACGCCGGTGTCGGCGTGGTGGCGTACCTCCTGATCTTCCTGTTGTTCTTCCACGGCGGGAGCGCGAGCGCCGGAGGCGGCTTCCACTACTAGCCGCTCGCGTCGACGAGAGTCCCCCGGGGGGCGGAGGCCGAACGCGGCCCCCGCCCCCCACCTCTCTACCGCAGGTGCGGTAGGACGCCCGGTGGACTTGTTCGCTCGGGACGCGAACGAGAACATCCGCAGCACCTCCGCCGTTGGGGGGATGGCTCGGGACGAGGGCGAGGCGGTTCCGGCAGATCGGACGACTTCCCTGACCGCCTGGCCCGGCGTCCTTTCTCTCGGTGACCTCCGAAGGTCAGGACACACCTGCACATCTCAGACAGAGGCCGTCCCACCGCACTCGCGGTGGGACGGCCCCGTGAACCTGGGCGCGGGCTACGCGGCAGCGTGGGCGCGCTGAAGCCCGGCGATGTCGATCTTCTTCATGCCGAGCATGGCCTTCATCGCCGCCTGCGACTTCTCAGGATCGGGATCGCGGATCAGCTCCATGAGCGCGGTCGGGGTGATCTGCCACGAGAGCCCGTACCGATCCTTCAACCATCCGCAGTCGCTCTCCACCCCGCCGTCGGTGAGCTTCGCCCAGAGGTCGTCGACCTCTTCCTGTGACGCGCAGTTCACCATCAGAGAGACGGCCTCGGTGAACGCGAACTCAGGGCCCCCGTTGAGGCCGATGAACTCCTGCCCCTCCAGCTGGAAGGACACGGTCATGACCGAGCCCGGGGCGCCCGGGCCGGCCTCGCCGTAGCGCGCGATGTCCAGGATCTTCGAGGCCCCCGCGGTCGCGCCGGGCCACTGCGAGAACACGTCGACGTAGAACGTGGCGGCCTCCTCGGCCTGGTCGTCGAACCACAGGAACGTGGTGATCTTCTGCATGACGGTTCCTCCTTCCCTCGTCCGGTATGTACCCACTAGCCAATACAACGCCACCGGACGGCGGAACTCATCGGCGCGCCGATGGCCGGGGCGACCGGGTCGTCCGTCGGCCGTTGACCGCGCCATCCGGTTCGATGTAGCGTCGCTGTTGCGAAATGACGACTAAGGTTGCGGTGTGAGCAACGGCGAGCGAACGGGCATCCAGTCGGTGGCGCGGGCGGTGGGCGTTCTCCAGGCCCTTGCCGACAGTGAGGGCGAGCTCGGCGTGACCGAGCTGGGACGCCGGCTCGGCGTCCACAAGGCCACCGCCTCCCGGCTGGTGGCGACGCTCGCCGAGCACCGCCTGGTCGAGCGCAACCCCATGACCGACAAGTACCGCCTGGGCTTCGGCTTGATCCATCTGGCCGGCTCGGCTATGGCGGGGATGGACCTGACCCGCGAGGCGCGGCCGGTCCTGGAGGACCTGGCGGAACGAACGCAGGAGACCGTGAACCTGGCCGTGCTGGACGGGGACGCCGTCCTGAACGTCGACCAGATCACCTCGCCGCGCACGGTCGCCAGCCGCAGCTGGGTCGGCCGCCGGACCCCATGGCACTGCACCTCGAACGGGAAGGTGCTGGTCGCCTGGCTCACCGAGCCCGAGCGCGAGAGGCTGCTGTCCGTTCGGCTCGAGCCGCACACCGACAAGTCGATCACAGACGCGGGGACACTCCGCGCGCAACTCGCCGAGATCGGCACGCGCGGCTACGGACAGACCATCGAGGAACTGGAACAGGGCCTGAACGCCGTCGCCGCTCCCATCCGGGGGGCCGACGGACAGGTCGTGGCCGCGGTCAGCGTCGCCGGCCCGGCGTTCCGGATGCGACCGGGCGAGCTTCCCCGCGTCGCGCGGCTCGTGATGGACGCGGCGGCCGCGATCTCGCGCCGCATGGGATACACGGAGAGGAGGCACTCGGTTGCCCGTTGAGGAGAACCCCGGGATCCTGCTGTACACGCGGATCCGCAAGTCGCCGTACTTCTACGCCTCGCGCCAGCACGGCGTGAAGCGGTACAGCGTCTACAACCACACGTTCCACCCGCGTCACTACGGCGACCCCGTCGCCGAGTACTGGCACCTGCTGAACGACGTCACCATGTGGGACGTCGGGGTCGAGCGCCAGATCGAGATCTCGGGTCCGGACGCCTTCACGTTCACCAACATGATGGTGCCGCGCGACATGAACAAGTGCGCCGTCCGCCAGGCCAAGTACGTGTTCGTCACGGCGCCGGACGGCGGCATCATCAACGACCCGGTCCTGCTCCGGCTGGAGGACAACAAGTTCTGGCTGTCGCTCGCCGACAGCGACGTGGGCCTGTGGGCGCAGGGCCTCGCCTACCACTCGGGCCTGGACGTCACCATCAAGGAGATCGACGTCGCCCCCGTGCAGATCCAGGGCCCGAAGTCGAAGGGGCTCATGGCCGAGCTGTTCGGGGACAAGATCCTAGACGTGCCGTACTACTACATGTCCGAGGACATGGAGCTGAACGGCATGCGCGTCTGCGTGTCCCGCACGGGCTACACGAGCGAGCTGGGCTACGAGATCTACCTGTACGACGCGTCGAAGAACGGCGTGAAGCTGTGGAACACCGTGCTGGAAGCCGGGAAGAACCACGACCTGCACGTCACCGGCCCCGGCCACATCCGCCGCATCGAGGGCGGCATCCTCGCCTTCGGGTGCGACATCTGGTACGACACGAACCCGTTCGAGGTCGACATGGGCTACACGTGGATGGTCGACCTGGACCAGGAGGCCGACTTCGTGGGCAAGGAGGCCCTGAAGAGGATCAAGGCCGAGGGTCCGAAGCGCAAGCTCGTCGGCATCGAGATCGACGGGCCGGACGTCGGCACGTACATCGACAGCGAGATGATCGACATGTACCCGGTGTACCAGGGTGGGCAGGAGGTCGGGAAGGTCACCTCGGCGTGCCACTCGCCGCGCCTGGAGAAGAACATCGGATTCGCCATGCTGCCCATCGGGCTGGCCGAACCCCTGGGTCAGGAATTCGAGGTGGAGACCCAGCACGGCCGATACCGTGGAGTGACCGTGCAGAAGCCCTTCATCGACCCGTCCAAGGAGACTCCGAAGCAGTGAGCCCGGCAGGCGACGCGCCCACCGTGGCGGGGCTGCTGGCCCGACCACGGCTCGAGATCGTCCCCTTGCGCTCCGGGGCCGAGGAGTGGCCGTTCCTGCCCCGCGACGGGGTCGTCACCATCACCTGCTCGCCGCATCGGGGCGTGGACGCCACGCTCGACCTGGCCGAGCAGCTGGCCGGGCGCGGGCTGCGCGTCGTCCCGCACCTCGCGGCCCGGACGATCCGGAACCGTGAGCACCTGGTGGACGTGCTCGACCGCGTGCGCGGCGGGGGCATGGAGGACGTCTTCGTGATCGGCGGCGACGGCCGGGACCCGGCCGGGCCCTACGCATCCGCGGCGCAGCTGCTGACGGCGATGGCTGAGATCGGACACGGCATCCCGAACGTCGGCATCGGCGCCTATCCCGACATGCATCCGCTGATCGGCCGCGAGCAGCTCATGGAGGTTCTCATCGAGAAGCAGGCGATGGCCACCTACATGGTCACCCAGCTGTGCTTCGACGCGAGGACGATCGCGCGGTGGCTCGGCGAGGTGCGCGGCCGGGGGGTGACGCTGCCGGTGCACCTGGGGCTCCCGGGCGTGCTGAAGCGCCGGAAGCTGCTCGAAGATCTCGCTGCGCGTGGGCGTCGGCGACTCGGCCCGCTACATCACCAAGCACGCGGGGATCGTGGCCCGGCTCATCCGCCGGGGCGACTATCGCCCCGACGCGCTCCTCGTGTCGCTCGCCGACGTGGTGGCCGAACCGTCCTACGGAGTGGCGGGCCTCCATATCAACACGTTCAACCAGATTCGCGCGACCGAGCGCTGGCGGCAGGAGACGCTGCAGGCGTACGGCTGGGCGGCGATCGACGACGACGAGAACGAAGAGGGCGAGGCGGGGTGAGCGACCTTCCCGATCGCGCGGGAGCCGTCGTCATCGGCGCCGGCATCGTGGGCAACAGCATGGCGTACCACCTGTGCCGGCTCGGGTGGAGGGACGTTCTTCTCCTCGATAAGGGGCCGATGCCGAACCCCGGCGGATCGACGGGGCACGCGTCGAACTTCATCTTCCCGGTGGACCACTCCAAGGAGATGACGCTCTTCACCCAGGAGAGCGTGCGCCAGTACAAGGAGCTGGGCGTCCACGTCGAATGCGGCGGCATCGAGGTGGCGCGCACCGCCGAGCGCATGGACGAGCTCCAGCGGCGCATGTCGTCGGCGGCGGCCTGGGGCGAGCCCGCGGAGATCCTGACGCCGGCCGAGGTGAAGAAGCTCGTTCCCTACCTCGACGAGAATGTGATCCTGGGCGGGTTCCACTCGCCGACGGTGGGCGCCGTCGACTCGCTGCGCGCCGGGACGATCATGCGCGAGCGCGGCCAGGAGCTGGGTGCGCTGACCGTGGCTGCCAACACCGAGATCCTGGGCATCGACACCCAGCACGGCCGCGTTCGCCGGGTGCGCACGACCAAGGGCGACATCGAGACCGAGACCATCGTGATCGCCTGCGGGGTGTGGAGCCCGCGCATCGGGCGCATGGCCGGTGCCTCGATCCCGCTGACGCCGGCGGTGCACCAGATGATCAGCGTGGGACCGGTGCCCATCCTGGCGGAGACGACCGGGGAGATCTCGTTCCCGATCGTGCGCGACGTGGACACGAACATGTACGAGCGGCAGCACGGGAGCGACATGGAGGTCGGGTCGTACGCCCACCGTCCGATCCTGATGGACGCGGAGGACATCCCGTCGATCGAGGAGTCGGCACTGTCCCCGACCGAACTGCCGTTCACCAAGGAGGACTTCGACCCGCAGCTCGAGCAGGCGCTCGAGCTGATGCCCGACATCCTGGGCGACGAGACCGTCGGCATCCGCCACGCGATCAACGGCCTGCTGTCGCTGACGGCCGACGGGATGCCGCTGTTGGGCGAGACGCCCGAGGTGAGGGGGTTGTGGTCGGCGGCGGCCATCTGGATCAAGGAGGCGCCGGGCATCGCGAAGACCGTCGCCGAGTGGATGACGGACGGCGAGCCCGAGATCGACCCGCACGGCGCGGACATCGCGCGGTTCTACGACTACGCGAAGACCACCGCGCACATCCACGCCAGGACGGCCGAGGGCTACAACAAGACGTACGGGATCGTGCACCCGGCGGAGCAGTGGGCGTCCAACCGGAATGTGCGCCTGACGCCGATGCACGCGAGCCAGCGCGAGCTGGACGCCGAGTTCTACGAGACGGCCGGCTGGGAGCGCCCGCACTGGTACGCGCGCAACGCGCCGCTGGTCGAGGAGTACGGTGACCGGGTCATGCCGCGCGCCGCCGAGTGGGAGTCGCGGTGGTGGTCGCCGATCATCAACGCCGAGCACCTGGCCATGCGCGACCGGGTCGGCATCGTGGACCTGTCGGCGTTCGCACTGTTCGACGTCACCGGGCCGGGGGCGCTCGGCTACCTCCAGGGCGTGGTCGTGGGGCAGCTCGACGTGCCGACCGGCCGGGTGGTGTACACGCCGGTGCTGAACGGCGCCGGCGGGATCAAGGCCGACCTCACCATCATGCGTTTGGGGGACAACCACTTCCGGGTGGTCACCGGCGGTGCCTCGGGCATGTCCGACAAGAAGTGGTTCGTCGATCACCTGCCGTCCGACGGGTCGGCGCACCTGGCCGACGTGACGTCGGCGGTCTGCACGGTCGGCGTCTGGGGACCCCGCGCCCGCGACCTGCTGGCCTCGGTCACCGACGACGACGTGTCGAACGAAGGGTTCCCATTCGTGACGTGCCGCCCCGTGTCGCTCGGCACGATCCGCGCCGTGGCGTCGCGCATCTCGTACGTCGGCGAGCTGGGCTGGGAGCTGTACGCGCCGTTCGAGCAGGGCAAACGGCTGTGGGACCTGCTGTGGGAGGCGGGCCAGCCGCTGGGCGCCGTCCCGGTCGGGATCGGCGTGTACGCCACGACGGCCCGGCTGGAGAAGAGCTACCGCGCCCACGGCAACGAGCTCGAGCTGGACTTCGACCTCGTGGAGGCCGGCATGGCCCGTCCCAAGGTCAAGGAGGACGACTTCGTGGGACGCGACGCGTACCTGAAGCAGCGGGAGAACGACCCCGCAGCGGTGCTGTGCTCGCTGACGCTCGACGACGCGACGTCGTCGGCCGGCGTCAAGCGGTACATGATGGGCCGTGAGCCGATCCAGACGCCCGACGGCGAGCCGCTCGTCGATCGCTCGGATGGTCCTGCCCGTGTCGATCTACTCGTCGGCCTACGTGACGCTCAACGCGCGCAGCCTGATGAACTTCCTGTCCCTGCGCCGGGCCGCCGAGGGCTCGCACTTCCCGTCCTACCCCCAGCGCGAGATCGAGATGGTGGCCGAGCGCTACGAGGAGGAGTGGGCGAGGCTCATGCCCATCACCCACGCTGCTTTCGTGGCCAACGGCCGCGTCGCGCCCTAGCAGCGTCACCCGCACCCTCGGTCCCGATGGTGTTCCGCACGACGGAGTCGAGCCCGACGCCGAGGTGGTGGCCTCGGCCAACGACGCTCCGCGGCTGGGGGAGCGGCTCGCGTCCGCCCGCCGGCGGGCCGGGATCGGGCCCTGGGCGCGACGGCACCTGGTGCTCCTTGGCGGGGTCACCGCGGGGCTCGCGCTCGCGGCGGCAGGGGTCGCCTACCTGGTCACGCGGCCACCGCCGGTCGACCCGGTCGTGCACGTCGTCGTGGCGGGCTTCGCCTCCGGTGCGTCGGTCGAGATCGGTGAGCAGGGCGACCTGTCGGTGAGCGCGGACTACCAGATCACCACCCTCGACCCGGGTGCCGTGACGTCGCCACTCGGCATCGTCGGACCCGGCCTCATGGCGCCGACGAGCAGCATCGCGAGGGTCGAGGCCGGCACGCCCGGGCTGGGGAGGCTCGGGGCGTCGGTGTCCTGCGCGGATCCCGCGTGGTGGGACGCCACGGAGGCCGACTACCGCGCCCGCGTCGTGCGGACGGACTCCTACGGGCGGGTCACGACGTACGACGCCCCGCTGGGCGGCTCGCCGCTCGGGGACGTCAACCACCTGTGGCGGGTGCTGATCCGCCAGCTCTGCCTCTTCGACGTCGTCCAGGGACTGCCGCCGGCGGCCGCGACGGGGGCCGTGGATGCCAGAGGGGACCGCATCGACGTCTCGGTGACGGTGACCAATCCCGGCAGCCGCCCCTTGCGGCTCGCAGCGGAGGAGTTCGACGACGGGCGGGTGCGTGTCCACTCCGGCCAGCCGGTTCTGGTGCCCCCGGGCGGGGCGGCCGAGCTCACGACGACGATCCAGGCAAGCGACTGCCGCAACGGGGTGCCGAGCATCCCGAGCGCGACGACGCTGAGCGGTGAGCCGACGCTCGCCCGGGGCGTGTACGTCCACGCGTACGACGACACGGTGTCCCCCGATGCGCAGGCCACGTACTCGTGGGTCTGGCTCGACACGCCGTCCGTCACGGCGCTCGACCGACAGCTCGCCAGGCTGTGCCCCGCGGGCTAGCGGGCAGAACCCAGGGAAACGTGGCTGCTCACCCACCCGACCCTGGTCTACGGTTGGGACGAGCACCCTGTGAGGCGCACGCTTGGCGCTGCGCGACGTCGTTCGGAAGGTGGGCCTGATGGGCCGCGTATCGCAGTGGGCTGTACGTCGCCCGGTCTACGCGCTGGTGACCTGGTTGGTCATGGCGGTCGTCATCGGCTTCGCCGGGGCGAAGTTCGGCGGCGACTACAACGACAACTTCGAGCTCCCGGACACGGAGTCCTCGACGGCGCAGGACCTCCTCGGCACGCTCTCCGGCGGTGCGGGCACGGGGGCCGGCCTCGAGGGGCAGATCGTCTGGAAGCCCGACACCGGCTCGGTCAACGACGCGGCCAACAAGGCGGCCATCACAAAGCTGCTCACCACGGCCTCCACGACGCCAGGAGTCGCCTGCGTCTACACCCCCTTCGGCGACCCCATCGGCGACGGGTGCCCAGAGCCGGCGGCGAACCAGGGCGGCGGTGACGAGGGCGAGGGACAGGGTGAGCAGCCGCAGCTGTCACCCGAGGGCGAGAAGGCCCAGGCCCACTTCGGTCAGGCCGGCATCAGCCCCGACGAGACGGTCGCCTACGCGACGGTGACGTTCTCGGGGGAGGAGTTCGGCGACGTCGACACGGCCAACGTCGAGACGATCCTCGACGCGGTCAAGGCCCAGAACGGCACCGATGGTCTGCAGGTGGGGGCCAACGGGCTGTTCTCGTTCGTCGGCGGCGAGGCTCCGTCCTCGGAGTCCATCGGGGTGATGGTCGCGCTCGTCATCCTGCTGTTCGCGTTCGCCTCGTTGCTGGGCGCCTTCCTCCCCATCTTCTCGGCGATCCTGTCCGTCTCGCTGACCACGGGATTCGTGCTCCCGCTGATCGCGCGCTACTTCGACGTGGCCACCTTCGCGCCGATCCTCGCCTCGATGATCGGCCTCGGGGTCGGCATCGACTACTCGCTGTTCGTCATCAACCGCTACCGGGACGCCCTCATCCACGGGAGGGAACCGCGGGAGGCGGCGCTGGAGTCGGTGCGCACCTCGGGCCGCGCGGTGCAGTTCGCCGCCGCCACCGTGATCATCGCCCTGATGGGCCTGTTCGTGATCGGGCTGAACTTCTTCTACGGCATCGCGCTCGCTTCGGCCGTCACCGTGTTCATGGTCATGATCGGCGCCCTCCTGCTGCTGCCCGCCGTCCTGAGCCTGCTCGGCACGTGGGCCTTCGCCGGTCGGATGGCGTGGGTCTCCAAGGGCGAGGCGATCCCGCGGCAGCGGGCCAACGGCGCCGTCCACCTGGCCGCCCGGATCATGCGGTACCTCGGGTGGATCCTGGTGCTGCCCGTCACGGTCGTGGGCTGGGTCTACCGGCGCACCGTGCACGGCGGCAAGGCTCCGGACCCCCACCACCCCAGCGCGTTCGCCCGCTACGGTGCGTGGCTGCAGAAGCGTCCGTGGGTGACGGCGGTGTTCGCGCTGGCCGTCATGCTCATCATCGCGATCCCGATGCTGTCGCTACGGCTGGGCTTCTCAGACGACGGTGGGACGGCGCCCGGCAGCCCGCCGCGCATCGCCTACGACCTCACGGCCGAGGGCTTCGGGCCGGGCGTCAACGGCCCGTTCTACATCGCCGTGGAGCTCCCCACAGCGGGCGACCAGGCCGCGGTCGACACCCTCGTGGACGCCCTGTCGGCGGACCCGGGCGTGGCCCTCGCCGCCGCTGGCCCCGTGGCCGACGACGCGTCCGTCGCGGTCATCCAGCTCTTCCCGACGACGGCGCCGCAGGACCTGGCCACCACCGACCTGCTGTTCCACCTTCGGGAGACCGTCATCCCGCAGGCGACCGCGGACTCGGGGGCGAAGGCGTACGTCGGTGGCTTCCAGGCCGTGACCGTCGACTTCACCCAGGTGCTCGCCGACGCCCTCCCGTGGTTCCTGCTCGTGGTGATCGGCTTCGGTTTCCTCGCCCTGGTCTTCCTGTTCCGGTCGATCCTGGTCCCGGCCACCGGCGTGCTCTCGAGCCTGCTGTCCCTGGCGGCGGCGCTCGGGATCACGGTCGCGGTGTTCCAGTGGGGATGGTTCTCCGACCTGCTCGGGGTCGAGTCCACCGGGCCGATCTTCCCGTTCCTCCCGATCATGGTCTTCGCCATCCTCTTCGGGCTGTCCTGCGACTACCAGGTCTTCCTGGTCAGCCGCATGCACGAGGAGTGGGTCAGCACCGCCGACAACAACAAGGCGGTCCGCCGCGGCCTGGCCGGCTCGGGCCGGGTCGTCGCCATGGCGGCCGCGATCATGACCAGCGTCTTCGGCGCCTTCGTCCTCGGCAACGACCCCACGATCAAGCTGTTCGGGGTGGCGCTGTCGACGGCCGTCCTGCTCGACGCGTTCATCGTCCGGCTGATCCTCATCCCGTCGCTCATGACGATCTTCGGCGAGGCCAACTGGTGGCTGCCGGGCTGGCTGGACCGGATCCTGCCCCACGTCAGCGTGGAGTCCCAGGAGGACCTGGAGGCCGGGGCCGCCGAGATCGCCGACATCGAGGAGCCGGACGTCGACATCGAGCCGGCTCGGGTCTGACCTTCCGGGGCCCGGCTCAGAAGCTCGTGACGACGGACAGCCCCTGCTGCTGGAACGTCGTCATGGCCTCGAGCTCGGCGGGCACGTCGTCGAGGGAGATCCTCGAGCCGACGAGCCGACCCGGGTCGAGGCGCCCGGCCGCGACCTCGGCCACGAGCGCCGGGTAGTGACCGACGGCCATGCCGTGTACCCCCGCGAGGGTCAGCTCGTAGGAGATGACCCGGCCCATCGGCATGGGCGCCTCGCGGTCCTGCGCGAGCATCAGGCCGACCTGGACGTGGCGACCCCGCTTGCGCAGCGACAGCACCGAGGCGGCAGCCGTACGTGCGCTGCCGACCGCGTCGAGCGACACGTGGGCGCCGCCCCCGGTGGCCTCGACGACGGCGAGGGCGGCGTCACCGCGTACGGCCCCGGGGGACGCCTCCACCATCACCTCGGCGCCCACCGACCGGGCCAGCTCGAGGCGCGCGGGATCGAGGTCCACCGCCACCACTCGCGCACCCCGGGCCGCCGCGACCATGACGATCGACAGGCCGAGCCCGCCGCAGCCGTGGACGGCCACCCACTCGCCGGGACGTACGGCTCCGTGCTCGACGACCGCAGCCCAGGCCGTCATGAACCGGCAGCCCAGGGCGGCCGTCGCGACCGGGTCGGATCCCTCGGGGAGCCGAACGAGGTTGACGTCGGCATGGGGGAGCGCGACGAGCTGCGCGAAGGACCCCCACTGGGTGAAGCCGGGCTGGACCTCGTCGTCGCACACCTGGGTCTGGCCGGCGCGGCACTGGTCGCAGCGGCCGCACCCGCAGCAGAACGGCACGGTGACCAGGTCACCGATCCGGTGGCCCCGGACGTCCGGCCCCGTCGCGACGACGCGCCCGGCCATCTCGTGGCCGGGGACGTGGGGCAGCACGATCGTCGGGTCGTGGCCCTGCCAGCCGTGCCAGTCGCTGCGGCACACCCCGCTCGCGAGCACCTCGAGCACGACGCCGTCGGCCGGCACGGCGGGGTCGTCGACGGTCGTCACCTGGAGCGGCTCGCGGAAGGCGGTCATGAGGGCGGCACGCACGCCGCGCAGTCTGCCGGAGCCGTCCGCCGCCCGCGGACGGTAACCTCGTCGGCATGGCGGAGACGTACACCGAGGTGTCGACCAGCCCGCAGCGCACGGAGGGCTTCCGGCCCTTCGGACGCGTGCTCGTCGCGATGGTCACCCCGTTCCATGCCGACCGGTCCCTCGACGTCGACGGCGCGGCCCGGCTCGCCGAGCACCTGATCGACAACGGCTGCGACGGGCTGGTGGTCAACGGCACGACCGGTGAGTCACCCACCACCACCGACGCCGAGCAGGAGCAGGTCGTCCGCGCGGTGGTCGAGGCGGTCGGTGGGCGCGCCCGGGTGATCGCGGGGGTGGGCACGGCTGACACCGCCCACTCGATCGAGCTCGCGCGGCAGGCCGAGAAGGCCGGCGCCCACGGGCTGCTGGCCGTGACGCCGTACTACAACAAGCCGCCGCAGAGCGGGCTGATCGCCCACTTCGAGGCGATCGCCGACTCCACCGACCTCGACGTCATGCTCTACGACATCCCGGGCCGTACGGGCTGCGCGATCCAGACCGACACCCTCGTGCGGCTCGCCCAGCACCCGCGCATCGTCGCCAACAAGGACGCCAAGGGCGACCTCGGCGCCGCGTCGCAGGTGATGGCCCGCTGCGACCTCGCGTACTACTCCGGCGAGGACATGCTCAACCTGCCGCTGCTGTCGGTGGGGGCCGTCGGGGTCGTCAGCGTCACCGGCCACCTCTGCGCGGGGCGGCTCGACATGATGCTCGCCTGCTACGAGGCCGGCGAGGTCGCCGCCGCGCTCACCCTCCACCGGCAGATGCTGCCGATCGTCGAGGGCCTCTTCCGCACCCAAGGAGTCATCACGGTCAAGGCAGCGCTCACCCAGCTCGGGCTCCCGGCCGGCCCCGTACGCCCCCCGCTCGTCGACGCCACGGAGGCCGAGCTCGCCCAGCTGGTCCTCGACCTCGCTGACGGCGGCGTGCCAGGGTTCGCCGCGTGACCCACCCGGAGCTCGGACCACCCCCGCCCCTCCCCGAGAACGGCCTGCGCGTCGTCGCGCTGGGCGGCCTCGGCGAGATCGGCCGCAACATGACGGTCTTCGAGTACGGCGGCCGGCTGCTGATCGTCGACTGCGGGGTGCTCTTCCCCGAGGACCACCAGCCGGGGGTCGACCTGATCCTGCCCGACTTCGAGTGGATCAGGGACCGGCTCGACCAGGTCGAGGCCGTCGTGCTCACCCACGGCCACGAGGACCACATCGGTGCGGTGCCGTACCTGCTGCGCGAGAAGGCCGACCTCCCGGTCATCGGGTCGCGGCTGACGCTCGCCTTCGTCGAGGCCAAGCTGCGCGAGCACCGGATCAAGCCGTACACGCTGGAGGTCACGGAGGGTCAGGTCGAGCAGATCGGCCCGTTCGGCCTGGAGTTCGTCGCGGTCAACCACTCCATCCCCGACGCGCTCGCCGTGGCGATCCGTACGCCCGCCGGCCAGCTCGTGCTGCACACCGGCGACTTCAAGATGGACCAGCTGCCCCTCGACGGGCGGATCACCGACCTGCGGGCGTTCGCCCGGCTGGGGGAGGAGGGCGTCGACCTCTTCCTCACCGACTCCACCAACGCCGAGGTGCCCGGCTTCGTGCGGACCGAGCGCGAGATCGAGCCGACGATCGACCGGGTGTTCAGCCGCGCGGCCAAGCGGATCATCGTGGCGTCGTTCGCCTCGCACGTGCACCGCATCCAGCAGGTGCTCGACATCGCGGACGCGCACGACCGGCACGTGGCGTTCGTCGGGCGCTCGATGGTGCGCAACATGGGGGTCGCGCGCGACCTCGGCTACCTCAAGATCCCGGCCGGACTGGTCGTGAACCTCGACGCGATCAACGACCTGCCCGACAACCGCGTGGTGCTGGTGTCGACCGGCTCGCAGGGCGAGCCGATGGCTGCGCTGTCGCGGATGGCGAGCAACGACCACCAGATCCGGATCACCGAGGGCGACACGGTGCTGCTGGCCTCGTCGCTGATCCCCGGCAACGAGAACGCCGTCTACCGGGTCATCAACGGGCTGTCCAAGCTCGGCGCGAACGTGATCCACAAGGGGAACGCGCTCGTCCACGTCAGCGGTCACGCCGCCGCCGGCGAGCTGACGTACTGCTACAACATCGTGAAGCCGCGCCACGTGATGCCGGTGCACGGCGAGTGGCGCCACCTGCGCGCCAACGGCGACCTGGCGGTCGCCACCGGGGTCCCGCGCGAGAACGTCGTGCTCTCCGAGGACGGGCTGGTCGTCGACCTCGTCGACGGCGTGGCCGTCCATCACCGGCGCCGTCTCGGCGGGCTACGTCTACGTCGACGGGTCGTCGGTCGGTGACGTCACCGAGTCCTCGCTCAAGGACCGCCGCATCCTCGGCTCCGAGGGGTTCATCTCGGTGCTCGTGGTGGTCGACCTGGGGTCGGGCAAGGTCGTGGCCGGCCCGGAGATCCACGCCCGCGGCTTCGGCGAGGACGACACGGTCTTCGACGACATCCGGCCCAAGCTCACCGGGCGCCCTCGAGGACGCGCTGCGCGAGGGCGCCACCGACACCCACCAGCTCCAGCAGGTCGTCCGCCGCACGGTCGGCTCGTGGGTCGGCGGCAAGCTCCGTCGCCGCCCGATGATCATCCCCGTGGTCGTCGAGGTCTGACCCGCCCCACCCCCTCGTGATCAAGCAGCTTTGGCTGCCTCTCCGGCCCGGGGCGCAAAGCTGCATGATCACGAGGGGTGGCTGGGTGGGGTCAGGGGTGGGGTCGGCGGTACGGCGTGGGGTGGGCGGGGGAAGTGTGACGGCTGAGATCCCTGGGATGCGTGGGACGAACGGCTAGCCTGCAGGGATGGCCAGCCGCACCCCCGCCGGCCCGGCTCGCCCGCGCGCGTCGTCGGGCGGTCGGACCACGGCGTCTTCCCCAGGTCGTTCCACCGCGGGCTCGTCCGCGCGAGGTCCGCGTCCGGCTCGGGCTCGAGGTCCGGGCCAGCGCCGGCTCGGGCCGTACGTCCACCGCCGCGCGTCCGGCACCCCGGCCGAAGGCCAAGCCGAAGCCCCGCAGCGCCTCGGCGTCCCGGGCGGCCGCCCGGCCCCGCGGCCCGGGTCCGCTCACCCTGCTGTTCCGGGCCCTCGGGCACGGCGCTCCGCGGCCTCTGGCTCGGCCTCGCCCACCTCGTCGGCGGCTCGGTCCGCCGGCTCGGGCACGGCGCCCGCGACCTCGACCCCGCGCTGCGGCGCGACGGGGTCGGCCTGCTGGTCATCGGCGGCGCCCTGCTGGCCGCGTCGGCGGTCTGGTGGCACCTCGACGGCCCGGTGACCTCGGTCGTCGACGACGTCGTCGTGGGCGTCATGGGCCAGCTCGCCTGGGCGGCCCCGCTGCTGCTGGCCGCCGCCGCCTGGCGCATCCTGCGTCACCCCGAGCACAACGCCCCCGCGGGCCGCAACGCGATCGGCTGGGCCGCGCTGCTGCTCGGCGCCTGCGGTGTCGTCCACGTGCTCGCCGGCACCCCGCTCGCCTCCGAGGGCTCCGCCGCGCTGCGCTCGGGCGGCGGCTGGCTCGGCTTCCTGGCCGCAGCGCCACTCGTCGCCGGCGTCACCAGCTTCCTCGCGCTGCCCGCTGCTCGTCCTGCTCGCCGGGTTCGGGGTCCTCGTGCTCACCGGCACCCCCGTCCACCAGGTGCCGCAGCGCGCCCGCGCGCTCCTCGACCGGCTGCTCCGCCGACCCGCCCCGGCCGCGACCCGACGACGACCTCATCGACCTCACCGGGCCGGCCGCCGAGCCGCTCAGGCGCTCGCGCCCGCGCCGCCGGGTGGGCTCGCTGGCGGACGACGAGCCGAGCAGCCGTTCGACTCCCCGGTGCTCGCCGGCCATGCCGGACGACGTACGCCGGTCCCGGCACCGACGCACGCCCCGGAGGACGGCGCCGTCGTCACCGGCGACGCGACGCGCGACCAGGCCGCTCGAGCCGATGCCGGCCCGCGTCGAGCAGCTCGCGCTGTCGGGCGACATCACCTACCACCTGCCCGCCCCTGACCTGCTGCGCACGGGCACGGCCCACAAGGCGCGCACGCAGGTCAACGACACGGTCGTCGAGGCGCTCACCCAGGTGCTCGACCAGTTCGAGATCGACGCGCAGGTCACCGGCTTCTCCCGCGGCCCGACCGTCACCCGCTACGAGGTCGAGCTCGGCCCGGCCGTCAAGGTCGAGCGGGTGACGGCGCTGAGCAAGAACATCGCCTACGCCGTCGCGAGCGCCGACGTGCGCATCCTCAGCCCGATCCCCGGGCAAGTCCGCGATCGGCATCGAGATCCCCAACGCCGACCGGGAGAACGTCAGCCTCGGCGACGTCCTGCGCTCACCGGTGGCGCGCGGCGACCACCACCCGATGCTCGTGGGCCTCGGCAAGGACGTCGAGGGCCACTTCGTCTGCGCCAACCTCGCGAAGATGCCGCACGTCCTCGTCGCCGGCGCGACCGGGTCCGGCAAGTCGTCGTGCATCAACACGCTCATCACGTCGGTGCTGCTGCGCTCGACGCCGGACGAGGTCCGCATGGTGCTCATCGACCCGAAGCGGGTCGAGCTGACGATCTACGAGGGCATCCCGCACCTCATCACGCCGATCATCACCCACCCGCGCAAGGCCGCCGAGGCGCTGCAGTGGGTCGTGCGCGAGATGGACATGCGCTACGACGACCTGGCGGCCTTCGGCTTCCGGCACGTCGACGACTTCAACAAGGCCGTACGCGCCGGCGCGATCAAGGTGCCCGAGGGCAGCGAGCGCGTCCTCAAGCCGTACCCGTACCTGCTGGTCATCGTCGACGAGCTCGCCGACCTGATGATGGTCGCCCCGCGCGACGTCGAGGACTCGATCGTCCGCATCACCCAGCTGGCCCGGGCGGCCGGCATCCACCTGGTGCTGGCCACCCAGCGGCCGAGCGTCGACGTCGTCACCGGGCTGATCAAGGCCAACGTGCCGTCCCGGCTCGCCTTCGCCACCTCGAGCCTGGCCGACAGCCGCGTCATCCTCGACCAGCCGGGCGCGGAGAAGCTCGTCGGGCAGGGCGACGGGCTCTTCCTGCCCATGGGCGCGAGCAAGGCGATCCGGATCCAGGGCGCGTGGGTCAGCGAGGCCGAGGTCCACGCGGTCGTCGACCACTGCAAGACCCAGCTGCAGCCGGCCTACCGCGACGACGTCACCGGCGGCGCAGCGGCGAGCAAGCGTGAGGTCGACGAGGAGGTC
>CAVOSS010000008.1:0-142835 GCA_963698955.1 uncultured Actinomycetota bacterium
CTCGATCGTGTCGCCGGGGGCGACGCCGAGCCGCTGCGCCGCGTCGCCGCCGTTGGACGCCACGGCGAGCCATCCGGACGAGTCGACCAGCAGGACGAACGCACCCGCGTCCACCGCTCCGTACGTCTCCCCGCGCGCCGAACGCAACGGGCCTCTCCCCGGCCGCGGATCGCCACGTGCGTGACGTCGTCCAACCCTGCCCGCTCGAGGTCCTCTGCCGTCGCCCCCAGCTGGACGTTCCCGAATCCGTCGACCGACAGCACCGCGCGCCCAGCGTGCCGGCCCCGATCGCGGGGGGCGGCCGCTCGAGGCGAACGAGGGTGTCGGCATCCACCCAGGGACCCGAGACTGCGGATGTCCTCGCCGGCCGCAAGGTGGGCCGCCGCAGGGCGCGAACACGTCTCGGCCGTGGAACGTCGCCGACATCGGCCGCAGGATCACGACGGGCGACGTGATCCCACGCGCCATCCGCCGACGCCATCCGAGCGCCGTCCCACGCGGGCGAGAGCAGGCCGTTGTCGGGACCGACCAGGAACGGCCGTCGACCGGCCGGACCGCCACCGCGCCGCCGGCTCGCCGCCGACGCCCGGGTCGACGACCGCCAGCAGGACGGCGTCGTCGGGCAGGTAGGGGACGGCGCCCAGCCAGCGAGGAGCGCGCCGCGCAGGACGTCGCCGCGCGGGCACGCCGTGGGTGAGGTCGATCACCGGACAACCGGGCGCGCGCGTGCGATGACGCCGTGGCACGTGCCGACGAACTCGTCCGGGAGGCCGAAGTCCGAGAGGAAGACGACCGGCGAAGCAGCCGGTGATCGGGGGCCGCCGTCCGGACGGGGGCTACTTCCCCTGCTGGCGACGCTGCCAGCGGGTCTTCTTCAGCAGCTTCTTGTGCTTCTTCTTGCGCATCTTCTTGCGACGCTTCTTGACGACCGACGGCAAGCCACGTCCTTTCGATGACCCAGGATGCAGGGCCGCCAGCCGACGGTCGACGCAGGCTGCCGGCGAACGGAGGGCCGACAGTCTAGTCGGTTCCGAACAGGTTCCGCAGGTCCACCCGGCGGATCCGGAAGTCGGGGTCGACCCGCACCGAGCCCAGCTTGAGCGCCTTCGGGGCTTCCGCGACCGGCGAGATCAGCCGCAGCACGCCCTCGTCCGGCGAGTGCTCCAGGTAGCCCGATGCCGGTGTACGCGCCCTCCCCGTCCGAGGTCCCACGAGCAGCCGGTCGAGCTGCGCGGGGTCGAACAGCGCCGGGAGGGCCGGCATGAAGACCGTCGGGCTTGACGCGCCAGCGCTGGAGGGGCGACGCGAAGTACGGGCGCATCGCGTCCTCGCGACGGCTGGCCCGCTCCTCGACCGAGGTCGAGCCGCGCTCGGCCGGTGACCGGCAGCGTGATGACGTCGGTCGCGAAGAACCGGCGGACGATGCCGAGGATCGGGTCGAGCTCCTCGCCCCGCTGCAGGCCGATCACGACGTCCGGCCGGAGCCGCTCCACCTTGTGGTACTTGAGGATCTGGCCGTAGACGCCCGAGACGAGGCCGCTGGTGTCGACGACCACGAGGTCGGCGCCGTGGTCCCGCGCGCGGTCGCAGGAGATGCTCGCGCCGACGACCAGCGGGAGGAGCTGGCCCTGCGGGGAGGTCGCACCGACGAAGTAGATCGCAGTCCGGGCCGAGCATCGCGGCCGGAGTCGAGGTCGGCTTCGCCGTGGAGCATCCGCAGGCCGGCGCAGGCGGGAGGCCCGACGGTCTTCTGGCCGAGATCGGCATCGATGAACGCGACTCGCGGCCGGCCGCAGGCCCGAGACGGCGAGGCTCCGGCCGAGCGTCGTCTTGCCGGAGTCGAGCCCGCCGACGAGTATGACCACGCCGCCCGACTGGGCGATCCGGTCGATCACCGACTGATATGAGTCCACGCCGCTCCTTCCGGGAGTGGCGCGCCTCGAGGGAGTCCGGCGGCCGGGAGCCGCGGGACGGTGCGGTCAGGGCGAGCCGGGCCTGGGGCACCTCCTCCGGCCGGCCGGCCGCTCAAGCGTTCATCCGACGGTCCTCTCACGCTCCCGATCTGGACCGGAAGCGGTTCGGTCGATCCATCCTCTCGAGGGCGCACCTGCGCAGCCTGCGCCATCGGCATTGTACGGAAGGCGAGGCCCTGGGCGGGAGTCCGGCCCTGCTACCTGGGGAAACGAGCCGCGATCGCCTGGAAGCAGACCCAGTAGTCCTCGGGCAGGACGTTGTCGTCCATGACGATGACGGTGCGCGTTCGCCCGAGGGCGGCGGCCGCCACGGGAGCCGGGTCGTTCACGTCCGCGATCGAGATCGTGTCGATACCGGCCTCGATGGCCGCCCCGGCGAACCCATGGTCGGCGAACACCAGGTCGGGACGATCGCTCGACGGCCTCGCACGCCGGCCAGCATCCGCTCCATCGGCTCGGAGGAGTGCGTGTGGATGGAGGAGCCGCGATCGGTCAGGATGGCCACGCCGTGCAGGTAGCGGATTCTCGCGAGCCCGCCCCAGACTCCTCCAGCCCTCGGCCTCCAGCGGGCGCAGCAGGCTCGCGCCGTGCGCGACGAGCAGTTCGCCCACCGCGGCGTACAACAGGACCAGGCCGACCGGGTGACCCGGTCGGCGAGGAGGACGCGCTCCCCCGCCGCGGCGGCCTCGGCCAGCCGGACGCCCGCCTCGTCGAGACGCGGCAACGACCCGAGCCGGGTCGACCGGGACGTCGCCGTCCACTCCCGAGGACACGATGGCCGGGTCGAACCCGGCCGCCTCGCCCATGAGGGCCATGACCCGCTCCTCGGAGAGCACGCCGAGGCCGGTCAGGCCGAACTGCGCGCGCGGGTCTCCCGACGCGAACTGGGCGATCTTCCAGCGGACGTTCGCGCGATCGTGCGACACCGTGGGGCCGGCCATGCGACCGAGCACCAGCGCCTGCAGCAGCGCCTCTTCGGTGAGGTCGCCCCGGCGCCAGCGCTCGGAACGCAGCACGTCGCGGGCGTGGTTCTCCTGTGCTTTGCTTCGCATCCGAGCAGTCGATTCTAGGAGGTCGCGCCCGAATGTCCGACACACCCACGCAGTCCGGCCCGCTCGAGGGAAAGGTCGCCGTCGTGACCGGAGCCAGCCGCGGGATCGGCAGGGCAATCGCGGTCGCGCTGGCGGGCGCCGGCGCCGCCGTGGCCCTGGCGGCGCGCGGCGCGGAGCAGCTCGAGGCCGCGGCCGCCGGGATCGACGCCGACCCGCGCCGGGCCCTGGCCATCCCCACCGACGTGACCGACCCGGCGCAGATGCGGGCGCTGGTGCGCGCGGACCGCCGACGAGCTGGGCGGGCTGGACATCCTGGTGAGCAACGCCGGCGCGGCGCCGTTCACCGCCCCCACCGCCGAGATCCGGCCGGACGGCTTCGAGCGGTACTTCCGCGCGAACTTCGACGGCGCGCTCAACGGCATTCGCGCCGCCGGGCCGCTCCTGCTGGAGCGGGGCGAGGGGTGCGTGCTGAACGTCGCCTCGGTGTCGGGGTTGATCGCGAGCCCCGGGCTCGCCTACTACTCGGCGGCGAAGGCCGCGATGATCAACCTGACGCGCACGGTCGCACGCGAGTGGGCCGCGTCCGGCGTACGCGTGAACGCGCTGGCGCCGGGCTGGATCGACACGGAGATGAACGACGCACTGCGCGCCGATCCCGAGCGGGAGCGCGGCGTGCTCGGCCAGATCCCGATGGGCCGGTGGGGTCGCGTCGAGGAGGTCGCGGCGGCCGCCCTGTTCCTCTGCTCGCCGGCGGCCTCGTTCATCACGGGCGCGGTGCTCGTGGTCGACGGCGGCCAGACCACGGGAGCGCTGTCCCTCTAGGAGCGTGCGTGGCTCTGGCCGGACGCGCAGGGACGCACGGACGCCGGCGCGAAACAGCGGGGGCGCCAGGCCGTGCAGGGCCCGCAGGGTCCCGGCCGACCGCGGGACCGACACGGACGGCGCGATCCCCTTCCGGACCGCGCGCACGATGGTCGCGGCCACGCGCTCGCTCGCGACCAGGAACGCACCGGGCACGCCGTTCTGCGGGAACCCCTCGGTGCGCACGAGGCCGGGACACACCGCGGTGACGCGGACGCCGCGGGGCTGCCACCTCCGAGTCGAGCGCCTCGGAGAACGCCACGACGGCGTGCTTGCTGGCCGAGTAGACGGCCGCGCCCGGCACGGCGACCAGGCCGGCGATCGACGCCACGTTCACCACGTGGCCGGTGCCCGACGCCACCATGTCCGGCAGGAACGCCTTGGTCACGACGAGGACGGCGAGCAGGTTCGTCCGCACCACCTGGTCGATCCGCTCGGGCGATGCATCGAGGAACGGTCCGCCGCCCGGGATGCCGGCGTTGTTGACCAGCACATCGCATCGCCCGAACGCGTCGCGCGTCGCCGCCACCAGTCGCGCGACGTCTTCCGCCCGCGTGACGTCGGTCGGAACCGCGACTGGCGCGCCTGCCGTGGCGCTCGATCTCGCCGGCCAGATCCCGGAGGCGATCCTCGCGCCGCGCCGCGAGCACCAGCGACGCGCCCGCCTTCGCGAACGCGATCGCCGTATCGCGGCCGATGCCCGATGAGGCGCCGGTGACGACGACGATCGCGCGGCCGAGATTCACCGGTCGTGCCCGCCGGCCCCGCCTCCGGACGAGCAGCGCCCGCGTTCGCTCTGCCGAGACCTCGTTGCCCTTCGCCTCGTAGATCCCGAGCGCCTGTCGGACGTGCGTCTCGGCTTCCTCCGGCTGGCCCAAGGAACGCAGGACGGCCGCCAGGTCGAGCAGCGCGTCGGCCCGCATGTTCACGTCGTCGGTCTCGCCGGCGAGCGACGCGGCCTCGCGGCCGAGCGCCTCCGCGTCCGCGTGGCGGCCCCGGGCGGAGAGCACGCGCGCCCGAACGCTCCGCCACACGACCTGCGTCGTCATATCGTCCGTGGCGCCGTTCCGCTCGGCCGCCTGGGTCAGCGCCTCGGCCTCGTCCAACCGGCCCTGCGCGAACACGGCCTGCGACAGCAGGGCGGTGACGGTCGCGTTGTAGCCGCGCTCGCCGAGCTCCTCGGTGATCGCGAAGCCGAGACGGAGCGCCCGCTCGGCCGCGGCGTGGTCTCCGGCCAGGGTCTCGACGAACGCGGCCGCCTCCGTCGCGAACGACGCACGCAGTCGGAGGCCGAGCTCGTTCAGCATCTCGTAGCTGCGGTTGGCGAGCTCCCGACCCTCGTCGAAGCGGCCCTCCATCGCGACGCACGCGGCGAGGGTCCTCAGGGCGCGGGCCTCCGCCGCGGGACGGCCGCCGGAGGTCGCACGGATCTCCTCGCAGCGGCGGACGACCTCGGCCACCGGCGCCGGCCCGTAGAGGCCCGAGCCGGCGAGCTGCGCCAGGCATTCGGTCTCCTCGCGCACGGCGCCGGCCTTCCGGGCGTGGTCGGCGGCAAGGAGCAGGGCCTCGTCGCAGGCCGCGTAGCGCGCCCGTGACCAGTGGACGTCCGCCGTCAGCCGGTAGCTGCGGGCCAGGCCCAGGTGGTCCTCCAGCTCCTGGAACACGGGGATGACGCGCTCCAGCTCCTTGAGGGCGAGGTCGCTTCGGCTCTCCGGGTCGGTGGACTCCGCCAGCAGCAGCCGGACGATCGTGGCGTGACCTTCGATCCGCGCCAATCCTGCCGCGCCCGCGCGTTCGGCCACCTCATCGAGGACGCCGGCCGCCTGGCTCAGGTCGCCCTCCTCCATCAGCGCCTCGGCCAGGTCGGGCATCAGGTTCAGGCGCACCGGGTCGTCCGCCGGCAGCAGGAGAGCGGCACGTCCCAGCAGGTTCGCTGCCGCGCTCATGTCGCCACGCCCGAAGGCGCGACGGCCCGCCGACGCGAGGCGGTTGGCGGCCCTCGAGGCCAGCTCGCGATCGGTCTTTGTTGCGGCCGGCTCCAGCTCGGCCCGGTAGCGGACCGCCTGCTCCAGGTGGTAGCCGATCACCTCCTCGTACTCGGCCACACGGTCGGCCGCCACGCGCTCGAGCCAGCCGGCGAAGCGGCGGTGCAGGTCGGCCCGCTCGGCCTTCGGCGTTCCCTGGTACGCCGCGTCGCGGATCAGCAGGTGATGGAAGCGGAAGGCATCCTCACCCTCCATGCGTGAGCGCTCCGGCTGAACCAATTCCTTTCGGACCAGCGTCTGCAGATGGCCGCCGACGACCGAGCGCTCGTCGGTGGGCGACAGCTCGGCCACGGCGCCCCACCAGAAGACCTTTCCGATGACAGAGGCACGCCGCGTCACCGCGCGCTCACCCGGACCGAGGCGATCCAGCCGCGCGCCGATGAGCGCGTTGATCGTGGGGGGCACCGCCAGGTCGGACAGGTCGCGAACCGGTCGCCACCGGCCCGCTTCGGGGCGCAGGAGGTCGTCGTCCGCCAGCATCCGCAACATCTCCTCCACGAACAGCGGATTCCCCTCCGCGGCCTCGAGGATCCTCGTCCGCGCCTCGGCCGCCATCTCGCCCTGCGCCATCAGGTTGGCGAGCAGCGTGGCGCTCTCCTCCTCGCGGAGGGGCTCCAGCGCGACCGACCACTCCCGGGGCGACCGGCGACGCCATGAGGGACGCGCGTCGAGCAACTCGGGCCGGCCCAGGCAGAGGAAGAGGATCGGCGCGCCCTCCGTCCAGCCGACGAGATAGTCGATCAGGTCGAGGAACGCGGGCTCGGCCCAGTGGATGTCGTCCAGCACCAGCACCAGCGGCTGAGTGGCAGCCGCGAGCTCCAGCAGTCTCCGCATCGCCCAGAAGGTCTCCTCCATGCCGACTCTGGCCTCCGAGAGCCCCAGCAGCTCCGTCACGCCATCGCCGAGCAGGACGGCCTCCGGGCCCTCGGGGACCACGGCGTAAATCCGCTGCCGCACCTGGTCGGCCGAATCCGTGTCACCGATCTCGAAGGCCTGTTTGACGATGTCCCGCGCGGCCCAGAATGTGATCCCCTCCCCATACGGAAGGCAGCGGCCCTGCAGCACGCGCACCCCCTCGCCGAGGCCCGCAACGAACTCCATGGCCGTGCGCGACTTTCCGATGCCGGCCGGACCCAACAGGACGAGGCGGACGGCGGTATCCCCGTCGACCGCATCCGCGAAATGCCCGCGCGAGTAGCGCGAGCTCGTCTTCCCTCCCCACGAGGGGCGAGTCCATGCGCCAAGGAGGGATCGTGGCGGGGTCGACCGAGACGAGCAGGTGGACGGAAACGGGCTGCGACTTGCCCTTGAGTGTGACCGGGAGCCGGGATTCCACGACGACCGCATCCCGGACGATCCGATACGTGGTCTCCCCCAGCACGATCTGGCCCGGCTCGGCCGTCTGTTCGAGTCGCGCAGCCACGTTGACGGCATCGCCCATGATGGCGGCGCTGGGCGCCGCGGGATCAGCCGCGAGAACCTCACCGGTGTTGACCCCAGTTCTGGCCTCCAGGCGCACGCCATACCGGACCTCGAGCTCCGCATTCAGCTCTGCGAGCGCTGCGCGCATATCCGCTGCCGCGCGAACGGCCCGCAAGGCGTCGTCCTCATGGAGCCGCGGGACCCCGAACACGGCCATGACGGCGTCGCCGATGAACTTCTCCACCACCCCGCCGTGACGGAGCACCGCGGCCTGCATGGCGTCGAAATACCGGTCCATGACGCGGCGGACGAGCTCGGGGTCGAGCCGCTCGCTGAGCCCCGTGAAGCCGGCCACGTCCGTGAAGACGACGGACACCACCTTCCTGGCGCCGACCGCGATCCGCTCGTCCCAGGTGCCGAGGGCGTTCCCGCACCGCTGACAGAACCTCGCATCGTCGCCGTTGTCGGCCCCGCACGCTGGGCATCCGGCCATGCCGGAAGTGTACGGTCCGGCCCGCTGCCGGAACGGGAGCTGGGCCGTCTTGCCCGTCTGGCACGTTTCCGCATACCCTCAGGCGGCCGCGCTGGGCGGCATGAGAGGGGGCGCGCGTGAGCGATCAGGGCAGCGAGCAGGCCAAGAACGGACGGGATGGATTCGACGTCTACAGCGCCGACAGTCCGCGCCACGAGGCGCCCAAGGACGGCCCGGTCCCAGGCAAGAACAACACGTACGAGTGGACGGATGACCTGAGCGAGGGCGCCGCGAACGGAGAACCCGATCGGCACAGCCCACTTCGAGGGCACGATGCAGGACGACAACCATCTGAGCTGCAGCGGAACGATCACGCTCGACGGTGGTGGCGGGTGGCAGGGCACCGTCGACCTGCTCGGCACGCTCCACCTCAAGGGAGACAAGGTCGGCGAAGGCCATCTCACCGTCAAGGATGGTCAACAGGCTCCCTTCCGAACGGTCCATGTGACCAAGGACAACCCGAAGCGCTACAAGACAGTCTGAAGCGACTCAGCTCGGGAGGCCGTGGAACGGGAAGATCGTGCGCTTGACCTGGCGCACGACGTCGTCCACCGCATCGCTGCGGCCGCGGTTCGGCACGGGGTCCTCGGACAGGAACTCGGGAACAGAGATGTGGTACTCGCCCCGCACCAGCTCCAGCCACGCCTCGGGGAGCTCGTCCGGGATCACCGTGCCCGCCATCTCGGCGAAGTAGATCGTCCACGCGCGGGGAACGACCCTCGCCCACTGGTAGCCGCCGCCGCCGGTCGCGACCCATCGCCCGCCGGCCGCCTCGTGCGCCAGCCGGTGCAGCGTCGCGGCCGCCGCCCGGTACGCAGCCGTCGTCAGGTCCACCCACGCCAGCGGGTCCGTCGTGTGGGTGTCGCACCCGAGCTGCGTCACCAGGACGTCGGGCTTCCAGGACGTCACCAGCGGCGGGACGACGGCCTCGAACGCGGCAAGCCACGCGCCGTCGCCCGTCTGGGGCGGGACGGGAACGTTGACCTTCGTGCCGGCGGCGTCCCCCGCGCCGTGCTCCTCCACGAACCCCGTCCCGGGGAACAGCGTGCGGCCGTCCTGGTGGATCGAGATCGTCAGCACGCGGGGGTCGTCGTAGAAGATCGCCTGCGGCCCGTCGCCGTGGTGCACGTCGACGTCGACGTAGGCGATGCGCGACGCGCCGTTGCTCCAGCATCCAGGCGATCGCGATGGCCGGGTCGTCGTAGACGCAGAAGCCGCTGGCACGCTCGGGCATCGCGTGGTGCAGCCCGCCCGACGGATTGAACGCGTGCTCCGCGCGGCCGCCGAGCACGGCCTCGGCGGCGACGATCGAGGCGCCGGCCACGCGCGCGGCCGCCTCGTGCATGTAGGGGAAGATCGGATTGTCGCCGGGACCGAAGCCGAACCGCCCCCACGCCCCTGGCTCGCCCGCGCCCGGCGCCACGCACCGCGTCGAGATAGTGGGCCGTGTGTACCAGCAGCAACTCGTCGTCGGTGGCGCTCCGCGCGACCGTGGTCTCGCACCGGACGCCATCGGGGAATGCCGTACTCCTGGATCAGCCGGTGCGTCAGGATGACGCGCGCCGGCCGCAGCGGGATGCTGGGGTCCGTGGTCGTACCAGGGCGCATCGTCCCCGTACCAGACCAGCTCGACCCGTTCGCTCATGGTCCCATCATCGGGCATGCGTGCTGGACGCGGCCGCCGTCCGCGGTCGGCCGGCGCGGGCGACCCGCGGCGTCAGGACGGGAAGCGGCCAGCACGACCACGGCGTACAGGAACGCGGGCGCCGCCGCGGCCATGCCCGTGTCGTTCACGAAGAAGGCCACGCCCGCCGAGACGATCAGGACGATCAGGACCTCCCGCCAGCGGCCGGGTGGCTGCCAGCGCCCGCGCGAGCGGCCCGTCCCGCATGCCGGCCCAGAGGACGATCGGCAGCCCGATCAGGGGAATCAGCGAGGCGGGCGAGTCCGCAACCTGCCGGAACCCCGCGGCGAGCCGCTGCCCGACGACGTGGACGCCCCGACGTCAGGCTCGAGCCGCTCGTCTCCGACGAACCGGGTGACGTGCGTCGGCGAGGGCGCGAGCAGGCGGTTGGCCACGAGGACGACGGCGAGGCCGGCGACGACCACGGCGGCCGTGACCCCCAGCTCCCTGATTCCGAGCCGCCCACGGGTCGCGAAGCTGCCACCAGAGGCCTGCCGCGGCGAACAGCGCGATCGCTCCACCGACGTCCGCGCCGAGCGCCGGGGAATCCGGCCAGGAGGCCGCAGCGCGAAGAGCAGGGCCGCCCCGCGAGCCGGGTCGAACCGTGCCGCGACGAACAGGCCGCTCGCGAGCAACGGGGACTCGAACGCGTTCGGCAGGCCGTAGAAGCGGGACGCCGTCGAACATGACGCCGCCCAGCAAGCGGGACCCGGAGCCCACGCGACCCGAGGGCCAGGTCGACCGCCAGGTAGGCCAGTGCCCGACGGCACCCAGGAACGTCAGGGGCGACATCGTGCCGCGCCACGGCACCCGCCCGGCCGCCCATGCCAGGAGGAGGGTCCACCCGACGATCCACACCACGACCCAAGGAGCGGTGAGATGGGGCAGCAGCCCTCCGGCGGCCACCGGGACGAACATCGCGACCCCGCACAGCGCGAGGAATCGGCAGGCGGCCGCCGCGGCGGCAGCGAGGGATTCCGGCCGCGCTCGATCCCGATCATGAGGACGATCAGTGCGACAGCCGGCCAGGCAGACGAACGCGCAGCTCCGCGAGCTGGACGGGCGACTCGGATGCGTCGGTATTCCAGCTGGCGCTGGTACAGGGCGAAGCGGCGCCGCGTGTCCCGTCGACGCGGATCGGCGCGCCCGTCATGGACGACGGGGATCGGGACACCGAGGTACTCGAGGACCGTCGGTGCGACGTCGCCCACGGCCACCAGCCCGCGGGTATCGGGTGCGTGTCGGACGTCAGCGAGTGCATCGGACCGCCCCGCGACGGCCGGGCCTGCCGGGTCCCCGGCCCCTCGGCCATCACGATCGGCATGCACCTGGTCCCCCTCGCCGGTCATCTCCGCCGTCGGCTGCACGGCGACCGGATGACCAGGGTCGAGCGAGTGGCGCCGCGGGCGGCGTCACGCGTCTCGTCTCCCGCCGGCGAGCCGCGGTCGGCGCCAGCACGGCCAGGCCGGGCCCGGCACAGAAGAGTCGGCGTCGCACTCGTGGACACGCATACCGGAATGCCGGCGGCGCGTACGGTTCGGATCAACAGGTTGCGATCCTCGTCCGCCGTCGACCCGCCGGCCAGGAGCGCCTGCAGCATCCGTGCCCGGCTGTCGCGAATCGAGTCGGGCGCCGAGAGCAGGCCGGCGCCGCCCGCCCGCGCGAGCATTCGCGACTGCGGCTGGGCCATGAAGTCCCCGAAGGACACCGGGTCGGTGACGATCAGGACGGCACGACGGGACGTGGGTGGAACGCCGGCATGCGCGAGGGGGGCCCACCCCCACCCGGCGAGCGAGCCGCACGTGATCGCCAGTAGAAGGATCGCGCGGCGTCCCGCGGTCACGAGCCCTCGGACGCCGACCCGGCCTCACGGCGAACGTCCGCGCCCAGCGCGGTGAGCTTCGCCTCGAGCCCCTCGTAGCCGCGGTCCAGGTGGTAGACGTGGCTGATCTCGGTGCAGCCGTCCGCGGCGAGCGCCGCGATCACCATGGCCGCCCCGGCCCGGATGTCGAGCGCGCGGACCGGCGCGGCCGACAGTCCGCTGGACGCCGCGCATCACGGAGTGGTGCCCCTCGGTCCGGATGTCGGCGCCCATGCGCATGCAGCTCGTCGACGAACATGAACCGGCTCTCGAACACGTTCTCGGTGGCGATGCTCGTCCCGTCGGCCGTCGCCAGCATCGCCATCATCTGCGGCTGGAGGTCGGTGGGGAACCCCGGGTAGGGAAGCGTGACGAAGTCCACCGGCGCGCGGCCGCGCGGCCATCGCGACGCGCAGGCCGCCGTCCTCCGTCGACAGCACGGCGCCGGCGTCGGCGAGCTTGGCCAGGAACAGGTCCAGGTGATCGGCGCGCGCGTCCGGTCAGCAGCACGTCGCCGCCGGTGGCGCACGCGGCGAGTGGCGAACGTGCCGGCCTCGACACGGTCGGGGACCACGCGGTGCGTCACGGCGCTCGCAGCCCGCTCGTGCCCTGGATCTCGATCGTGGTGGTGCCGGCGCCCTCGATCTTCGCGCCCATCTCGATGAGCATCGTCGGCGAGGTCCTGGATCTCCGGTTCGCGGGCGGCGTTCTCGACCACGGTCGTACCGGTGGCGCCGACGGCGGCCATCAGGACGTTCTCGGTCGCGCCGACGCTCGGGAAGTCGAGCGACACGAACGCGCCGTGCAGCTGCGGGGCCTCGGCCAACAGGTAGCCGTGCTCGTACGAGAACGTGGCGCCCATCCGTTCGAGGCCCTTCAGGTGCAGGTCGATCTTGCGCGAGCCGATGTTGCAGCCCCCGGCATGGCCACGCGGGCACGGCCGTGTCGCGCAAGCAGCGGACCGAGCACGACGATCGACGCCCGCATCGCGCGCACCAGCTCGTAGGGCGCCTCGATCCCGGTCGCCGTCGGCCGCGTCCACCACGACGGTGGAGTCCTCCCAGGAGACCCGGGCGCCGAGGTGCTCGAGCACCTCGCTCATCGTCAGGCAGTCGGCGATGCGGGGCGCGCCGTGGATGACGGTCTCGCCGTCGGCGAGCAGTGCCGCCGCCATCAGCTTGAGGGCGGAGTTCTTCGCTCCGGAGACGGCGACGGCGCCCTCGAGGCGGCGCCCGCCGGTGATCAGCAGCCGGTCCATGACCCGAAGATTCTAGGCCCCGACCTGCGAGAACAGGCTCAAGGGCCGTGGCAAAGCCGTGCTGACCCGCCCGCGGATCAGCCCTGGCCCCGGGCCCGGATGCGGGCAAGGGCCTTGGCCAGGTCGGCCTGGGCCTCGGCGTCGGCGTGGGCCGCCAGCCGCTCCTGAGCCGAGTCGCGCAGCCGCTCGGCCGCGCCCAGGTCGATCTCGTCGTGCAACTCGGCGTGCTCGGCCAGCACGTCGACACGGGTTTCGCCGCCTCCGCTGGTGACGTGGAGGAATCCGCCGTCCACGGCCACGCCCTGAACACGGTCGCCCTGGTGGATGAACAGCGGCGCCGATCGCGAGCGTGATCAGCATCGGCGCGTGGCCGGTCAGTACGCCGACGTCGCCCTCCACGCCGCGCGCCACGACCATCGTCGCCTCGCCGGTCCACACCTCCCGCTCGGGGGTGACCAGATGGACGTCGAGCGCCACCGGCTACGCCTCCGACCCCGCCAGGGTCTTCGCCTGCGCCTCGGCCTCCTCGATGCCGCCGACCAGGAAGAACGCCTGCTCGGGCAAGTGGTCGTACTCGCCGTCGGCGAGCGCCTTGAACGAGGCGATGGTGTCCGCCACCGGCGTGTATTTGCCCTCGATGCCCGTGAACTGCTCGGCGACGAAGAACGGCTGCGACAGGAACCGCTGGATGCGGCGGGCCCGGTTCACGATGATCTTGTCCTCCTCGGACAGCTCGTCGATCCCGAGGATGGCGATGATGTCCTGCAGATCCTTGTAGCGCTGCAGGATCGTCTGCACCTTGCTGGCCACGGCGTAGTGCTCGTCGCCCACGTACCGGGGGTCGAGGATCCGCGACGAGGAGTCCAGTGGATCGACCGCCGGGTAGATGCCCAGCGCCGCGATCTCGCGCGACAGCACCGTCCGCGCGTCCAGGTGCGCGAATGTCGTGTGCGGCGCGGGGTCGGTGATGTCGTCGGCGGGGACGTAGATCGCCTGCAGCGACGTGATGGAGTGGCCCCGCGTCGACGTGATCCGCTCCTGGAGCACGCCCATCTCGTCGGCCAGCGTCGGCTGGTACCCCACGGCGGACGGCATGCGGCCGAGCAGCGTGGACACCTCGGAACCGGCCTGGGTGAACCGGAAGATGTTGTCGATGAAGACCAGCACGTCCTGCTTCATCTCGTCGCGGAAGTACTCGGCCATCGTCAGCGCGCCAAGGCCCACGCGCAGGCGAACGCCCGGGGGCTCGTCCATCTGCCCGAACACCAGCGCCGTGTTGGCGATGACGCCGCTCTCGGACATCTCCAGGAACAGGTCGTTGCCTTCGCGCGTGCGCTCGCCCACGCCGGCGAACACCGACACGCCGCCGTGCTGCTTGGCGATGCGGTAGATCATCTCCTGGATGATCACGGTCTTCCCGACGCCGGCGCCACCGAACATCCCGATCTTGCCGCCCTGGACATACGGGGACAGCAGGTCGATGACCTTGATGCCCGTCTCGAACATCTGCGTCTTCGGCTCGAGCTCGTCGAACGGCGGTGCGTCGCGGTGGATCGGCCACCGCTCCTCGAACTCCAATTCGGGAGCGTCGAGCGCCACACCGAGGACGTTGAAGACGTGGCCGAGGGTCTTCTGCCCCACCGGGACCGTGATCGGCGACCCGGTGTCCGTCACCGGTGCGCCCCGCACCAGCCCGTCGGTGGGGCGCATGGCGACCGTACGCACCGTGTTGTCGCCGATGTGCTGGGCGACTTCCATGGTGATCGTGCCGGTCTCGCCCGCCAGCGTGCGCTCGACGGTGAGCGCGTTGTTGATCTCCGGCATGTCATCGGGCGGGAACTCCACGTCCACCACCGGGCCGATCACGCGCAGGACCCGCCCGCCGCCTCCGTTGCCGTTCGTCTCGCTCGCCATCGTGTCGCTCCCTCGTTCGTCGTCTGGTTCGCTGGTCTCAGGCGCCCTCGGCCATGGCCTCGGCCCCGCCCACGACCTCCATGATCTCCTGCGTGATCTCGGACTGGCGCGCCTGGTTGGCCACGCGGGTCAGCACCTTGATCAGCTCCTCGGCGTTGTCGGTCGCGGCGCTCATCGCACGGCGCCTGGCCGCCTGCTCGGACGCGGCCGCCTCGAGCATCGCGCTGTACACGCGCGCCTCGACGTACCGCGGCAGCAGGTCGGCGAAGATCCGCTCGGGTGACGGCTCGAAGATGTACAGCGGCAGCGGGCCCGGAGGGCGATCGGCCGTCTCCTCCACCACCATCGGCACCAGCCGCCGACCCAGCGGCCGCTGTGTCAGCGCGGAGGAGAACTCGGTGTACGCAAGGTGGATCTCGTCGACGGCCCCCGATGTGAACGCCTCGATCACCGCGTCGGCCACGGCCTTGGCGTCGTCGTAGGACGGCGTCTCGGAGAAGCCGCGCCACGACGCCTCGACCGGCCGGTCGCGGAACCGGAAGTACGAGATGCCCTTGCGGCCGGTCACGAACAGCTTCGGCTCCATGCCCTGGCCGCGGACCTTCGACACCAGCTCCTCGGACGTGCGCAGGACATTGGAGTTGTAGGCGCCCGCCAGGCCGCGATCCGAGGTCACCACGACGACCGCCGCGGCCGTCGGCGCGCTCCGCTGCTCGAGCATCGGGTGCACCACCTCGTCGATCTGGCTGGCGACGTTCTGGATCACCTGGGTGATCAGCTCGGCGTAGGGGCGCGATCTGCTGGACCATCTGCTGCGCGCGCAGGATGCGCGAGGCAGCGATCAACTCCATCGCCTTGGTGATCCGCTTCGTCGACTCGATCGAGCGGATGCGGCGCCGCGTCTCCCGGAGCTTCGCCCCCATCTACGGCGCCCCCGCCGACCCCTCGCCCGCCGGACCCGCCTTCTGCTCGAACTCGTCTTGGGTCGGGCGGCGGTAGCGTCGCAGGCGCTCCTGCTCCTCCTCGGTCAGGCCCTCGTGCTCCTCGTCCTCCTTCGACGCGGCGGCGGCCTCGGAGGGGACGAAGTCGCGCTTGAACTCCTCGACCGCGGCCCGGAGCTGCTCCTCGACCTCGCGCGGGAAGTCGCCCTGTCTCGAGAATGTGCTGCCCTATCTCCGGGTGGTTCGCATCGAGCCAGGCGTGCAGCCCCTCCTCGAACCGCTTGCCGTCGGCGACCGGCAGGTCGTCGATCAGGCCGTTGGTGACGAACCAGATCGAGATCACCTGCTTGTCGACCGACATCGGCTGGTACTGCAGCTGCTTGAGCACCTCGACGACGCGCCGGCCGCGGTCGAGCTGCGCCTGCGATGCCTTGTCCAGGTCGGTGCCGAGCTGGGCGAACGCCTCGAGCGCACGGAACTGGGCCAGGTCCAGACGGAGCCGCCCGGCGACCTGCTTCATGGCCTTGATCTGCGCGTTGCCGCCGACCCGCGAGACCGAGATACCGACGTTGATGGCCGGACGCACTCCGGAATTGAAGAGGTCGGCCTCGAGGTAGATCTGACCGTCGGTGATCGAGATGACGTTCGTCGGGATGTACGCCGACACGTCGTTGCCCTTGGTCTCGACGATCGGCAGGCCGGTGAGCGACCCACCGCCCAGCTCGTCCGAGAGCTTCGCGCAGCGCTCGAGCAGCCGCGAGTGCAGATAGAAGACGTCACCGGGGTACGCCTCTCGCCCGGCGGGACGGCGCAGGAGCAGCGAGATCGTGCGGTACGCCTCTGCCTGCTTCGAGAGGTCGTCGAACACGATCAGCGCGTGCTCGCCCTGGTACATCCAGTGCTGCCCGAGCGCGGAGCCCGAGTACGGCGCCAGGTACTTGAACGACGCCGGGAATCGCCGCCGAGGCGTCCACCACGACCGTGTACTCCATCGCACCGTACTCCTCGAGCGCGCTCGCCACCTCGCGCACGGTGGAACCCTTCTGGCCCATCGCCACGTAGACGCACTTGACCCGCCGCTTCGGATCGCCCGACTCCCAAGCAGCACGCTGGTTGATGATCGCGTCGATGGCGATGGCGGTCTTGCCGGTCTGCCGGTCACCGATGATCAGCTCGCGCTGGCCCCGTCCGATCGGCCGTCATCGCGTCGATGGCCTTGACGCCCGTGTACAGCGGCTCCTTCACCGGCTGGCGCTCGACGACGGTGGGCGCCTGGATCTCCAGCGGGCGGCGCTCGTCGCTCCGGATGTCGCCTTTCCCGTCCAGCGGGCGCCCCAGCGCGTCGACCACGCGGCCCAGGAACGCGTCGCCGACGGGGATCGACAGGATCTCGCCGGTCCGCTTGACCTCCTCGCCCTCCTCGATGCCCGACGCGTCGCCCAGGATCACGCAACCGATCTCGCGCTCCTCCAGGTTGAAGGCGATCCCCAGGATGCCGCCCGGGAACTCGAGCAGCTCGTTGGCCATGGTCGAGGGAAGGCCCTCCACGCGGGCGATGCCGTCGCCGGTGGTCAGGACGCGCCCGACCTCCTCCCGCGCCACCTGGGGCGTGAACGACTCGACGTGCTCGCGCAGCGCCGTCGGTGATCTCATCGGGCCTGATCGTCAGCTCCGCCACTTCGCTTCTCCTCCTGGTCTTCTCGCGTTGACCGACCGGCTTCAGCCGGCGAGCAGGCGCTCGCGCGCCGTGTCCAGTTGACGTCGTACGGTTCCGTCGTACAGCTCGTCCCCCACCCGGACGGCGAGCGAGCCGACCACGGTGGGATCGATGACCACGTGCAGCTCGACCGGGCGGCCGACGGCCTCCTGCAGCGCCGCGGCCAGCCGTTCCCGGCGGCCCTCGTCCAGGTCGACCGCCGAGCGCACCTCGGCGACGATGCTGCCGCGCCGTGCGGCGGCCATCGCCGCCAGGCCGGCGAGCGCGCGATCGAGGTCGTGTGCGCGACCGCGGGAGATCAGCCCCCGCACCAGCAGCCGGGTCGCGTCCGACGCCTTGCCCTCGAGCAGGTCCGCGACCACCGACTGCTTGCCTCCACGGGAAGGATCGGATCCGTCAGGGCGCGCCGCAGGTCGTCGGCCTGCGCATAGATGCGCGAGAACCGGAACACCTCGTCCTCGACGCGCTCGAGGTCCCCGCTCCGCGTCGGCGGCCGTGAACACCGCCTCGGCCGCCAGCTCGTCGAAGGCCTCGGCCAGCTCGTTCCACCGCAGCCGGGCCGCCGACCACCTCGCCGGCGACCGCCAGCGCGACGTCGGAGATCCGGCCCTGCACCAGGCTCGCGAGCAGCGAGCGCTTCGCTTCGGCCGCGACCGCCGGGTCGGTCAGCGCCTTGCGCAGCCGGGGCTCGTGGTCGACGAGGCCGGCCAGCTCGAAGAGGCCCTCGCCGGCTCGGAGCACCTCGGCGTCGTCGGCCGCGGCGAAGACCCGCTCGGCGCCCTCTCGGAATGGATCGGCGACGCTCATCGGTTCGGTCCACTCCCTCCGCCGGCCGCCAGGTCCTCGATGTACCGGTCGACCAGCGACAGCTGTCGGTCGCGGTCCAGCGAGTCGCCGATGACACGGCCCGCCAGGTCGACGGCCAGCGACCCGACCTCGCGGCGGATCTCCGCGATGGCGCGTTCGCGTTCGCCGGCGATGTCCTCGCGGGCACGCTCGATCATCCGGGCCGACTCCTCCTCGGCCTTGGCCCTCAGCTCGGTGCGCACCTGTTCGGCCGTTCGGCGGGCGTCCTCGAGGATCCGCGTGGACTCCTCGCGGGCGGCCGCGATCTGCTGCCGGTAGTCCGCCAGGAGGCTCGCGGCCTCTTCCCGGTCCTTCTCCGCGAACTCGATGTCCCCCCGGATCTTCTCGGTCCGGTCCTTCAGGGCCTGCGCCGCCTTGGGGAAGGCGAGCCTGGCCAGCAGGACGAACACGATGATGAACGCGATCGAGCCCCATAGGAGCTCGTTCGCGGAGGGGAGGATGGGGTTGCTCTCCTCCGCCGCCAGGATGGCGACCAGTACGAAGGACACGTCTGCCGTCCCTTACTTCGCGATGAACGCCAGCACGAACCCGAACAGCGCCAGGGCCTCGACGAAGCCGATGCCGATGAACATGTTCGTGCGGACGTTGTTCGCCGCCTCGGGCTGCCTGGCCATGGACTCGAGCGCCTTTCCGACCAGGAAACCGATGCCGAGACCCGGCCCGATGGCCGCGATCCCGTATCCCACGACGGAGAGCGACGCCACAGCCAGCATGCTGGTCTGGACGAACGCCACCACTTCACCCATGCAGAACCCCTCCTCTTCTAGTGCTCATGACTCAGTGCCCCGGCCAGATAGACAGCGGTGAGGATCGTGAAGATGTACGCCTGCAGGGCGGCGACGAACATCTCGAAAGCCACCAGAGCGACCCCCAACGCGAAGGACGCCACGGCGAAGAGCGACGTGATGGACGGCTGGAGCAGGTAGGCCGTCCCCACGAAGAAGATCGTGAGCAGCAGGTGCCCCGCGATCATGTTCGCGAGGAGCCGCACCGACAGCGTGATCGGGCGGACGATCACGGTGGACACGAACTCGATGGGCGTCAGCAGGATGTACATGACCACGGGGACGCCCGACGGGAACAGGATCATCTTGAGGTAGCCGCCGAGCCCGTGCTCCTTGATCCCCACGGCGTTGAACAGGATCCACGAGAGGATCGCCAGGAACAGCGGCATCGCGATCCGGGAGTTGATCGGGAACTGCAGCCCGGGAATCACGCCCAGCACGTTGCCCGTGAAGATGAAGAAGAACAGCGTGGCCAGGTACGGAACGAAGCGCAGACCCTGCTCGCCGATGACCTCGAGCACGATCCCCATCCGAACGAAGTCGACGATGACCTCCATGAAGTTCTGGAGACCGGTGGGCACGATGGCCGGCCTGCGGAACGCGAGCAGGAACAGCGTGAGCACGACGATCGACGTGAAGAACGTCAAGCCCACGGTCTTGTTGATGCACAGGTCCATCCCCGCGACATTCCAGTGCGGCGTCAGACACGGCCAGACGAAGTCCTCGGTCGTCGGAGTGGGGAATCCCTCCCTCGCCAGCAGGATCGCGCCCCCCACCTAGGACCGGCTCCCGTTCGGTGCGCCGACGGAGCCGGCCGCGGGGTCGCCGAGCCCACGGGTCAGCAGCACCGCCTCGTACGCGAACAGCAGCAGCCACGCCGGGGCGACCGCCAGCCCGAAGGCCAGCGGCGAGAACCACGTGGTGAGCGACAGCAGCGAACATCAGGCCCACGATGATCCCGAGGCGGACGATGAACCCGAACAGGACGACCAGCTGCACCATCGCGAGCGACACGCCGGCCGCCCAGGCGAGGAGCTCGGCGGCGACGGCGAAGTTGGCGAGGGCGACGGCCACACCGAGGGCGGCCGACCACGCCGTCGCGGCGTCGGAGAACACCAGCCCCATGACGAAGGCCAGCGCCGTCGCGGCCGCTCCGGGCAGGAGCGCCCGCGCAACCATCTCCCGCTCAGGTTCTCTGGTTCTTTCCATACCGCACGATGACGAGGTACATGGACGCTCCGACCCCAACCAGCAGCCCGATCGCGAGGAAGACGGAGTCCGTGCCGAGCCAGCGATCGACCAGGTAGCCGATGCCGCCCCAGACAAGCACCCCCGAGACCAGCGTACCGATGATGGACCACGCGATCCCAGAGCTGCCGTTGTCGTCCCCGCCGTCGGGCTCTCCGGGCATGGGCGGGGGGAGTATAGCAACCTGCGGGAATGCACCCGGCGCCGGTTCGGCGCGGAGCCGCCGGTCAGCCCCGCCGATCCGGCTCCCCGGCCCCGGCGGAGGCCCGCTCGGCCCGGGCGCCGCGCACCACGCGCCAGACGCGTGGCACCAGGGTCCCGGCGACCACCAGCATCGCGAAGCCGACCGTGGCGGCCGCCACCCGGCTGCTGCTCACGTACGTGAGGCCCAGGGCCGCCCCGGCCAGGACCGCCGACCACAGGTACATGAGGAGCACGGCCTGCCGGTGCGAGTGGCCGATCTCCTGGAGCTGGTGATGGATGTGTGCCTTGTCGGGGGTGAACACGGGCCGGCGGTTCCGCAGCCGCCGCAGGATCGCCAGGGCCACGTCGATCAGCGGGACGGCCAGCACGAGGACGGGGATCAGGAGCGGGATGGAGAACGCCGCGACGTCGTGGCCCGTGGGCTGCAGGCGTCCGGCCGATGGCCGGAGATCGTCGCCGCCGCAAGCAGCATCCCCAGCAGCATGCTCCCGGTGTCGCCCATGATGATCCGCGCCGGATGGAAGTTCCAGGGCAGGAACCCCACGCAGGCCCCGGCCACCACGGCGCACAGGACCGGCGCCGCCTGCAGCGTGCCCAGGCCGCTGATCGGCGGCACGCGGTACGCGTAGACGAAGAAGGCCGCCGCCGCGATCGCCACGATCCCCGCGGCCAGCCCGTCCAGGCCGTCGATCAGGTTCACGGCGTTCACCACCACGAGGACCCAGGCGATCGTCAGCGGCACGGCCAGGTCGGTTCCCAGCGACAGGACCCCCTGTCCGGGAACCCAGAAGAAGAGCAGCTCGACGCCGGTCAGCACCAGCAGCCCGGCGGCCAGGATCTGCCCGGCGACCTTGGCCGGCGCCGACAGCGTCCGCAGGTCGTCGATGACGCCCAGGATGGCCACCGCCACGCCGGCGAGGAGCGCGCCCTGGAGCTGGGAGGAGAAGCGGAAGGCGGGCCGCAGCGTCGGCGACAGCCACGCGATCCCCATTCCGGCCAGGACCCCGAGCAGCATCGCGAGCCCTCCCATGGTGGGCGTCGGCCGCGAGTGGACCTTGCGGTCCGACGGGTAGTCGATGGCCTTGACCCGAAGGGCGAAGCGGCGGACGAGCGGCGTCGAGAGCGCCGTCACCAGGGCGGTGCCGACGAACACCCCGAGGTAGGCCCGCATCCGCTCAGTCCGGGTACGGGGGGAACCGCTCCATGAGGTCCCGCACGCGACCCCGCGCCTTCTGGCGCAGGCCGTCGTCGTCGGGCGCCTTCAACACCTCGCCCATGATGTGGCCGATCTCCCGCATCTCCGGCTCGTCCATCCCGAGGGTGGCCGGGCCGGGCGTCCCCACCCGGATGCCGGATCCCGTGCCGGGCGGCAGCGGGTCGAACGGGATCGCGTTCTTGTTGAGCGCGATGCCCGCCTCCTCGCAGAGCGCCTCGGCGTCGGCCCCCGTCATGCCGATCGGCTGGAGGTCGATCAGCGCCAGGTGCGAGTCGGTCCCGCCGGCGACCGGGCGCAGGCCCTCCTCGGCGAGCGTCGCGGCCAGCGCGCGCGCCGTGCGGACGATGCGCGCCGCGTAGTCGCGGAACGAGGGCTCCATCGCCTCCTTCAGCGCGACGGCCTTCGCCGCGATCACGTGCTCGAGCGGCCCGCCCTGCATCATCGGGAACACCGCCTTGTCGATGGCCTTCGCGTGCTCGGCCCTCGACAGGATCATCGCACCGCGGGGCCCGCGAAGGGTCTTGTGCGTCGTGAACGTCACCACGTCGGCGTGCGGCACCGGGCTCGGATACGCGCCGCCGGCGACCAGTCCGATGAAGTGGGACGCGTCCACCATCAGGATCGCGTCGACCTCGTCGGCGATCTGCCGGAAGGCAGCGAAGTCGATCGTCCGCGGATACGCGGTGTACCCGGCCAGCAGGATGCGCGGGCGGTGCTCGCGGGCCAGGTCGCGGATGCGGTCCATGTCGAGCAGCTCGCTCTCCTTCTCGACCTCGTAGCCCACGAACGAGAACCACTTGCCCGAGAAGTTGACCGGCGACCCGTGCGTGAGGTGTCCGCCGTGCGCGAGGACCAGGCCGAGCACCTTCTGGTCCGCGTCCTTGGGATCCAGGAACGCGCCGTACACCGCGAGGTTGGCCGAGGCGCCCGCGTGCGGCTGGACGTTCGCGTGGTCGGCGCCGAACAGCTCCTTGGCGCGGGCGATCGCCAGGTTCTCGGCCACGTCGACGAACTCGCAGCCTCCGTAGTAGCGGTGCCCCGGATAGCCCTCGGCGTACTTGTTGCCCATCGTCGAACCCAGCGCGGCCAGCACCGCCGGGCTCGCGTAGTTCTCCGAGGCGATCAGGCGCAGCATCGACCGCTCGCGGCCGAGCTCGTCCACCATGGCCCGCGCGATCTCGGGATCGGTGCGCTGCAGCGCTTCCCAGTCGGCCACGTACTCCTTCATCACGCCCCTCCCTCCCGGCGCGCTCCCTCGCCCCGTTCGGCGAGGCCGGCGCCGAAGACCCCGGTCACGATCCTTCGGCAGAGCTGTTCGATCTCCCACGCGGTGGCGCGATAGGCCTCGACGCCGAGGCCGAGGGGATCGGCGATGTCCTCGTCCCGGCTCGGCGGGACGGTGCCCCCGGCGCGCAGGTTCGCCGCCGCGGCGACGACCGCGTCCAGCTGCTCTCCGGCGGGTCCGCCCGTCGCGGGCGTCTCGGGAAGACGGTCGAGCAGGCGCGCGAGCTCCTTCAGCGTGAACGTCCGGTCGCGCGCCTCCGGCACCATCGCGTCGATCGCGTCGCGATGCTCCGACGCCATGGCGACGACGAGGTCCGCATCGCGAATCATCGGCGCCGTCAACCGCCGCGCCCGGTGGCGCTGGATGTCGACCCCGTTCTCGATCATGGCCTGGATGCCCTCGGGCGTCGGCGGCGAGTCGTCCCAGCCGCTCACGCCGCTGGAGGCGCTGTCCACGCCATCGATGCCGAACTCGCCCAGCATGCTCCGGATGAAGCCCTCGGCCATGGGCGAACGGCAGATGTTCCCGGTGCAGACCGAGAGGATGAGGGTCACGCTGGGAAGTCTACCCACTCGGGCTCCGGCCCCGAATCAGCGAGACACGCCGCGATCCGGTCCCTCCCGTAGGGCCCGGCACGAAGCAGGCGGACGCGGGGCGGATCGGTCAGGTCGAGCACGGTGGACGGAGGCATGCCGTGGGCCGTCACCCGCGCGGTGGTCAGGTAGACGGCGACGGCGTCGCCGAATGCGTCGATCAGCTCCGCGCCGGTCGCCGCGGGCGGGCTGCCCGATCGATTGGCGCTGGTGACCGCCAGCGGACCCGTGCGCGCCAGCAGCGCCAGGGGCAGCGCGAGGTCGGGGACGCGGACGCCCACCGTCGCGGTGTCGTCGCCGAGCGCCCACGCCCGCGCGCGGTCGGCTCGCGGCAGCACCAGGGTGAGCGGGCCGGGCCAGAGTCCCGACAGCACGGATGCGTGCGGCGTCGCCCGGCGTGAGCGCCAGCGCCTCGCCGGCGGTCGCGGCCAGGACGGCCAGGTTCAGTCCCGTCGGCCGCGCCTTGGCCTCGAACAGTCGCGCCGTGGCCGCCTCGTCGTCCGGGCGGCAGGCGATGCCGTACACCGTCTCGGTCGGCATCACCACCAGCCCGCCGTCGCCGACGGCCCGCGCCGCCTCGGCGATCGCGGTCTCGAAGTCCTCGGGCCGGAGCGGATCGACCTCGACGACCCGGCTCACGGCACCGCGTCGCCCCGGGTGGCGATCGCGACGCGGTCGCGGCCGGTCAGGTCCTGCCGGACGGCGACGTCCTCGAGCCCCGCGCCGGCCAGGAGCGCGCGGACCGCGTCACCCTGCGTGTCGCCGATCTCGAGCACCAGCCGGCCGCCCGGCCGCAGCCACGAGCGCGCGTCCTCGGCGAGACGGGCATGGACGTCCGTTCCGCCCACCAGCGCCTCGTAGGGATCGAGCCGGACCTCGGGCGGCAGGTCGGCGTACTCGCTCTCGGACAGGTAGGGCGGATTGCTCACGATCAGGTCGATGCCGCCGCGCAGCGCCGGGTCGAGCGGTGCCAGGAGGTCGCCTTCGCGGACGTCCACGCGCACGCCCAGCCGCAGGGCGTTCTCCTCGGCGAGGGCGACCGCCTCGGGCGAGACGTCGGTGGCCCACACCACCGCGTCCGGTCGACGCGACGCGATCGTGACCGCGATGGCTCCCGTGCCGGTGCCCACGTCCACGACGACGGGGGCGGCGACGCCGTTCGATGGCCTCCAGCGCCGTCATCGCGACGATCTCGGTCTCGGGCCGGGGAACGAACACGCCCGGCCGGACGGCGATGGTTCGGTCGAGGAACGCCTGCTCGCCCGTCAGGTGCTGCAGCGGCGTGCCCGCGCAGCGCCGGCAGAGCGCGCGCCCGAACAACCGGGCCGACCCCGCGTCCAGTCCCTCCCGGCGCGCGTACAGTCCGGCGCGGTCGGTGCGCAGGACGTGCATGAGCAGCGTCTCGGCGTTCGCGGTGGGGCTCTCCACGCCGTGCCGCTCGAGGTAGGCGGCGGAGCGGCGCACGACCTCGGCGGGACTCGGCCCGGACGTCGCTCAGCCCTCCCCGTTCGATCCCGACAGCCGGTCGGCCCGCTCCTTCGCCATCAGCGCGTCGACGAACTCGTGCAGGTCCCCGGCCATCACGGCGGGCAGATTGTGCACCGACAGGCCCAGGCGGTGGTCGGTCACCCGGTTCTGGGGGAAGTTGTAGGTCCGGATCTTCTCGGACCGCTCCCCCGTCCCCACCTGCTCGCGGCGCGCCGCCGCCTCCTTCGCCTGGGCCTGCGTCCTGCGCCTGCTGGAGGAGTCGCGCGCGCAGGTAGCGCATGCCCTTCTCCTTGTTCTGCAGCTGCGAGCGCTCCTCCTGCACCTCGACCTTCAGGCCGGTCGGCTTGTGGATGATGCGCACGGCCGAGTCGGTGGTGTTGACGCTCTGCCCGCCCGGCCCGGACGACCGGTACACCTGGATCTCCAGGTCGTTGGGGTCGATCTGGACGTCGACCTCCTCGGCCTCGGGCAGCACGGCCACGGTGACGGTCGACGTGTGGATGCGGCCGCCCGACTCGGTGACCGGGATGCGCTGGACGCGGTGCACGCCCGACTCACGTTTCAGCTTGCGAGTACGCGCCCTTTCCCCGGATCTCCAGCACGACGTCCTTGAACCCGCTGAGGTCCGATGGGCTCGAGGAGAGCACCTCGACCTTCCAGCGCTGACCCTCGGCGTAGCGCTGGTACATCTCGTAGATCTCGGCGGCGAACAGCGCCGCCTCCTGGCCGCCCGTGCCGGCCCGGATCTCGACCAGGACGTCCTTGTCGTCGTTGGGGTCCTTGGGAATCATCAGCGCCTCGAGCTGCGCCCGAAGGTCGGCGGCGCGGCGTTCGGCCGCGACCGCCTCCGTGCGGAGCTCGCCGGCGAGCGTGGTGTCCGTCTCGTCCTTCGCCATGTCGCGCCACTCGGCGACCTGGCGCTCCGCGTCGGCCTAGGGCACGGTGGGTCCGGACGACCTCCTCCAGCTCGGCGTGCTGCTTGCCGAGGTCGCGCAGGCGCGACGGGTCCGAGGCGACCTCGGGACGGGAGAGCTCCCGGTTCAGCTCCTCGTACCGGCGCTCGATCTCCTGAAAGCGGTCCGTTGCCATGACAGGACCATTATCCCGGCCGCGAGCAGCGGACCGGCGATGCCGCGATCAGGAGGGGTCCGCGACCTGCGTGCTCGGCGGCACCGCGTCGCCGGCCGCGGCCTCAGCCTCCGCCCGCAGCACCTCCTGGAACGACGCGATGGCCACCTCGATCTGCCCGTGGTCCGGCGGCTTCGTCGTGATCTTCTGCAGCCACAGGCCGGGCGTCATCAGCACCTTCATCACCGTGGAGTCGGTGAATCGCGCGCCCAGGCGCAGCAGCTCGAACGGAATCCCCGCGATGATCGGGATGGCGATGACCCGCGACAGGATGCCCCACAACAGCCCCTTGGCCGGGAAGAACGCGTAGACGAGGATCGCCAGCACCATGACGATCAGCAGGAAGTTCGTGCCGCACCGGACGTGGAGCGTCGAGTACTTGTCGACCGCCTCCGGCTCTAGGGTGTCGTCGTGCTCGTACGCCGCGATCGTCTTGTGCTCGGCGCCGTGGTACTGGAAGACGCGGCGGATCTCCTTCAGGCGGCCGATCAGCGCGATGTAGCCCAGGAACAGCAGCACGCGCACCAGCCCCTCCAGGAGGTTCCGCGCGATGCCCGACGACACGGTGCCTCGCAGCAGGCGGAAGCCGATGAACGGGCCCACGATGAAGACCGCCGTGAAGATGACGAACGCGAACGTCATCGACATCGCCATCTGGCCGGTGGTGAGCTTGTGCTCCTCCTCCACCGACTCGTTGGCCGAGACCGTCAGCGCGCGGAGCCCGATCGTGAGCGCCTGGCCCAGCGCGATCACGCCCCGCAGGAACGGCTTGCGCAGGATGCGGATGCGGTCACCGATCGAATGGATCGTGTGCGACTCGACGTAGATGCTCTCGTCGGGACGGCGCACGGCCACGGCCCAGTGGTCGCGGCCGCGCATCATCACGCCCTCGATGACGGCCTGTCCTCCGTAGAAATGCGCTTGGCTCGCCACGGGTCCCGGTTCCCTCGCCGTGCGGACTGGTGTGCGGTCGGGCTACCGCCCGGACTGCCCGGCGCCGCCCTCGGCGGCCCCCGCCTTCGCGTATCGGCGCTGGAAGCGCTCCACTCGACCCCCGGTGTCCACGAGCTTCTGCTTCCCGGTGTAGAAGGGATGGCAGGCCGAGCACAGCTCCAGATGGATCTCGGGCTTGGTCGACCGGGTCACGAACGAGTTGCCGCACGAGCAGGTCGACCTTGGCGACCACGTATTCGGGGTGAATTCCTTCTTTCATCATGTTCCTTCCAACAGCCACGTATTCCCGCACAGCTTACCGGGTGTCGACGCTCTGGCCCCCGGCGCCGCGGCCTGCCTAGGAATAGCTGAGGCCGTGGTCCTCCATCAGGCCCTCGACGAACCGGTGGAAGGCCAGGTGGTCGCTGCGGAACTCCTTGTCCTCGCCGTCCTTGCTGACGGTGACGACGTCGAAGCTCTCGCCGCCGCTCTGCTCCTCGCCGACCCTGGTCGGCGTCCACCCGTCGGCGATGGCCTGTTGGAGCTCGGCCATCACCGGATCGTCCCCCCAACCGGCCACGGACCGCTCCCCCTAGTCGCTCGGAGCCTTGGCGATCTCGCGGAGGAACTGCTCGTTCGACTTGGTCGAGCGGACCTTGTCGATCAGCAGCTCGAGCGAGGCCGCCGGAGTCGAGGGCGTGCAGGACGCGGCGCAGGCGCCAGGCCAGGGCCAGCTCCTCGGTCGGCATGAGCCGCTCCTCCTTGCGCGTCCCCGAGGCCTCGATGTTGATGGCCGGGTAGATGCGCTTCTCGGAGAGCGACCGGTCGAGGCGCAGCTCCATGTTCCCGGTGCCCTTGAACTCCTCGAAGATGACCTCGTCCATGCGGGAGCCGGTCTCGACGAGCGCGCTCGCGATGATCGTGAGCGACCCGCCCTCCTCGATGTTGCGTGCCGCGCCGAAGAACCGCTTCGGCGGGTACAGCGCCGTGGAGTCCACGCCGCCCGACAGGATGCGGCCGGACGCGGGAGCCGACAGGTTGTAGGCCCGCGCCAGTCGCGTGATCGAGTCGAGCAGGATGACGACGTTGATGCCCGCCTCGACGAGCCGCTTGGCCCGCTCGAGCACCAGCTCGGTCACCTGCGTGTGCTGGTCGGCAGGCTTGTCGAACGTCGAGTACACGACCTCGGCCGCCTCGACGGTGCGCTGCCAGTCGGTGACCTCCTCCGGGCGCTCGTCCACCAGCAGCACGATCACGTGCGCCTCGGGGTCGGCGTGGAGGATGCCGTCGGCGATCTGCTTCAGCACCGTGGTCTTCCCGGCCTTCGGCGGCGAGACGACCATGCCGCGCTGTCCCTTCCCGATGGGGGCCACCAGGTCGATGATGCGCTGCGTGATGTCCTTGGGGTCGCCCTCAAGGCGGAAGCGCTCGTCCGGGAACAGCGGCGTCAGCTTGTCGAAGTCGCGGCGCTGCCGGGCGGTGTCGGGGTCGACACCGTTGACCGTCTCGATCTGCAGCAGCGCGTAGTACTTCTCGTTGTCGCGCGGCGTGCGGATCTTGCCCGCCACCTCGTCGCCCTTTCGCAGGGCGAACCGTCGGATCTGGCTGAGCGACACGTAGACGTCGTCCTGGCTCGGCAGGTACCCGCCGGTGCGGAGGAAGCCGTAGCCCTCACCCAGGACGTCGAGGATGCCCGTCCGGATGGGCGCCGTGGCGATCTCCTCCTCACGGGCCTCCACCTCGCGCAGGCGTCGCTCCTCCCGCTGCCGCCTGCGCTCGTCGCGCGACAGCCGGCGCGGGCGGTCGCGCTCCTGCGTTCCGACGCCGCCGCCGCCACCGCCGCCGCCACGGTTCTGCTGCTGACGGTGCTCTCCGCCGCCGCCGTGCTCGCGCCGGGAGCCGTCACCACCGTCGTGCGTCCGGCCGTTGCCCGCCTGCGGGCCGGCGACTCGTCGCCGGAGTCCGAACCCGAGTTGCCTTCGGAGTCCGAACCCGATTCGTCGCCGGCGGCCGGCTTCTCCGGCGCCTCGGCGTGGGAGACCTCTCCGTTGGACTCGCCGGCGTTGTCGGCGCTCCCACGGCCGTCGCCTGCGCTCTTCGACATGATGGCGTCGATGAGATCGCCCTTTCGCAAGCGCTGGTAGCCGGAGACGCCCATGCCCTGCGCCATCTCGTGCAACTCGGGGAGGCGCTTGCCCTCCAGATCCGAGCGCGTGGTCGTGCGGGAGTCCAACGTCATGCTCCTTCCTTCTTCAACTCTTTCTGCAACTTCTTCCAGTCGTCCAAGAACGTGGTCAGCCCGGCATCGGTGAGCGGATGCTTCACCAGTTTGGAGAAGACCTCGAATGGCATCGTCGCCACGTCGGCGCCCATCTTCGCGGCCTCCACCACATGGACGGGATGCCTGAGGGAGGCGGCGAGGACCAGCGTATCGTACCCCTGTACCTGGAAGATCTCGCAGATCTCCGACAGGAGTGCAAGTCCGTCCGAGCCGATGTCGTCGAGCCGCCCCAGGAACGGCGAGACGTACGTGGCCCCGATCTCGGCCGCCAGGATCGCCTGGGCGGACGAGAAGACCAGCGTGACGTTCACCGGGATGCCCCGGTCGACGAGGCGCCGTCCGGCCCCGAGGCCGTCGGGCGTCATCGGCACCTTGACCACGGCGTTGTCCGCGACGCTCGCGAGCTTCAGGCCCTGCTCGAACATCGCGTCGGCCTCGGTCTCGGTGGTCTCGAGCGAAACGGGCCCGGGGACCTCGTTGCAGACCTCCTTCATCTGCAGCTCCCAGTCGGCGTGCTCCTTGGCGAGCAGCGACGGGTTGGTCGTGCAGCCGGACAGCACACCCCAGCTTCTGGCCTGTCGAATCTCGTCCAGGTTGGCAGTGTCGAGAAACAGCTTCATCTGTTGGCTCCTTCTACTTCGTGCATTGTGTGGATGACGGACGGCTCGTGCGCCGGCGCGGCGGACTCGCCGAGCCGCTCGGACGCGCTGTCCATCACCAGGTCGATGATCGCGCCCAGGGTCCGGTCCAGCCCGTAGTTCGGGACGACCGGCACGCCGTGCGAGAGCGCCTGGCTCTTGATGTACCGCTGCACCTTCCTGATGTTGTCGAACGAGGCCAGGTACCGCTCGTACGGCCGGGGTGAGTCCGCCCGCGCCGCGAAGTGCGACCGGTGCGTCTCCTCGTCCTCGACCGTGACCACCACCGGCACGGCCAGGATGCGGTCGGCGTACGGCGCGGCGTCGTAGAACCCGGGCACCACGTGCGCTCCCTCGATCACGGTGCTGGTGCCCTCCACGGCGACTCGCTCGAGCAGCGCGGTGATCCCGACCGCGGCGACCGCCGCCGTCTGCTCCCGGAATCCGACGATCACCTTGTCCGCCGTGCTGGGCGGCGGCTCGCGCAGCGCCGCGTCGGCGTCGAAGGACGATGTGTACAGCGTGGGCATCAGCTGGCTGGTCAGCATGGCGCGCATGACCTCGCGGATCGTGTCGCTGCCTGCCACGCGCACGATGCCCAGTCGGACGGCGAGCTGGGTGGCGATCGTCGACTTGCCCACGCCGGTCGCCCCGCCGATCAGCACGACCAGGGGGACGTCAGGCGCGACACGTGTTGCCACCGAACGTAGTTCGTGGCGTAGCGCTCGCCCGCCAGGTCGCGCAGCACCTCGACGGTCAGCGCGTCGAGGTCGACGCGCGTGACGGCCTCGGCGCCGATCGCGTGCAGCCGCGCCTCGACCTCCTCGGCGATCTGGTAGGACCGGAACGAGGACAGCCCCGTGACCATCAGCTCGGTCGCGCGGGTCCCCTTCGAATAGGGCAGCCCGGGATCCCCGTCCGAGATCACCAGCACCCGTGTCTCCCTCATCGTCTCGTCTCCACCATTCGCCCGACCGCCCGGTCCCGTGCGGTCGATATCACTGCGCCGAGCGCCTCGTCCAGGTCGTCCCCGCCGCCCACGGCGCGGGGCGGTTCTCCACGAACACGATCTCGCGCCCCACGGCCGATGGCTACCGGGGCGGCCACGTCGATCGCCGCCGCCTTCAGCTCGGTGAGCAGCACGTCGAACGGCGGCGCCGAGGCCAGATCCTCGTTCGAGACCCGCGGGATCCGCCAGGCGAGTCGACAGCCTCACCACGCGGCACCCCGCATCCCGTTCGAGGGCTTCGCCGAGCCGTTCGGCATGTGTGGGGTTCGCAGTCGTAGCGAAGAACGCATCCTTGCCTCTCACATTTCTCCAGCGGCACCGGATGGAGCTCTGCGACTGCCACTCGAACGTCCGGACGGAGCCGGTGAAGGTGGGAATCGAGAGCGGAAAGGTTCTCGGGCCCGCTTCGGACCCACATACATGATAAGCACCACGAGGTCGGATAGCAATACGCGAAGCGGGCCCAGATGCCCGTGCAGGCCCCGGGTGCCCGGCGGGGACGACGAGCACGCCCGGCGTCCCACGGGACCGTCGGGCATCGCCGAGCCGCTCCCCTCCAGGATCACCGGGTCGCCCGCCCAGGCGGACCGCCGCGGCGGCCGCCGCCGCGACGTTGGTCACGTAGGGCCGACCGGCGAGGCCGCCGCCCGCCCGCCGGGCGCCCACGGTGGTGACCCCGGCGATCAGCGCGTCCTCCAGGAAGTCCGACGCCGCGTGCTCGCCGCGCCCGCTGCGGGCCAGGAGCGCCGCCACGGTGACGTCCTCCGGACCGGCTACCTGCGGCTCGGCGGGACCTCCCCGCCCCATCGCCACCACCACGGGCGTGTGTCCCTTCCTCGGCGAGCCGCGGCCAGGTACCCGCCGACGGCCGTCTTGGCGACGCGTTTGCCGCTGCCGATCACGGCGATCGTGGCGGCGGCGAGCGCCGGCTCGCTCACCGGCGGGTCGAGGCGGAAGTCCGGCCCCAGGTAGGGAATGCCCCGCGCGAGCGTCCTCGCCGCGAGCTCCATCCGGAGGTCGCCGCCGACCACCGGCTCGTCGGAGAGGTCGAGCACCGCCGTCGGGGCGGACGTCGTCCAGCGCGGCGGCGAGTGCCTCGCCGGGATCGGACCCCTGGGGACGAAGCAGGCGGATGCCGCCCAGGTCGAGCTACCCGGTCCGGGCCCAGCTTCTCGTCGCCGCCCGGCCAGCAGCGCCGCGACGACCGTCATCCCGGCCTCCTCGGCGGCCTCGAGCGCCCACCGGGTCACCGGCGGGTAGTGCTCACCGTCGACGAGTGCGAGGACCTTCAGCAGACTCCCCCCACTGCGACTCCGTGACGGGGCCGGGCTACTCGGCGGGGTCGGGTACGGGGGCCTCGCGGTGCGCCTCCTGCACCAGCGACTCCACCACCCGCTGATACTGCTCGCCGCTTCGCATCGAGAATCGCGCGAGCACCGTCCTGCCCCCGAACGGGAACTTGCGGATGATGCGGACCTCGTCTCCGTCCACCTCGACCAGGTTGTAGCAGGGGCGGGTGTATCCGCGGAGACGAAGCGACGACGCCGTCCGGCGTTGGCGATGTACACGTTCTCCAGTCGCCACACGTACGGGACGTGCTTGTGGCCCGACAGCACGACGTTGACGTGCCGGCCTCGATCAGGACCTCGAGCAGGTCGCCCGCGTCCGTGACGGTGCTCCGCTCCCGCCCGGTTCCCGGCACGGGCAGCAGATGGTGGTGCAGCGCGAAGATCTTCAGGTCGCACGGGGCCGCGAACTGCTCCATGATCCAGTCGTAGTGCTCGCGTCCGACCTGACCCTCGTTGAGGTCGGGCTCGCTCGAGTCCATCCCGACGATCCGGATGCCCCCGACGTCGCGCACCCAGCGGCGCGGTCCGATCAGCTCCTCGAAGTGGAGGTAGCCGACGTTCCGCGCGTCGTGGTTGCCGGGCACGATCGCGAGCGGCGACTTGAGGCGGTCGAGGTAGGCCACCGCGATCTTGTACTCCTGCCGGTATCCCTCGTTGGTGATGTCCCCGGTGCAGAGCACCAGGTCGGGCTCGAGCTCGTTCAGCTCGACGATCACCCGGTTCATCAGGTTGGGGACGAAGTAGGGCGAGCCGACGTGCAGATCCGAGATGTGGGCGATGGTGACCACGTCACGGCCAGTCTACGACCGCCCCGCGACGTCTCGCGAGGCGTTCCGTCCGCGATCGCCCGGGCGTCGTCTGGCACGATGACGTCGTGGGATCCTCGATCTGCTGATCGTGGCCTGGGCCGTGCTGGCGGCCCTGAACGGGTACCGCCGAGGCGCCTCGCTCCAGACTGACCGAGTACGCCGGCTTCGCCGCCGGCCTGGTGGCCGGAGCCATGGTCGCTCCGGCCGTCGCGTCGCTCGCCACATCGCCCGAGTCGCGCGCGCCGGTGGTCGCCGTCGTGACCCTGTTCGGGCTCGCCGGCCTGGGCGGCGGGATCGGCCTGCTGGTCGGGCGCCGCATCTGGGCCGCCGCGCGGCGCGGACGGCTGGGACGGGTGGACGCCGTCGCAGGATCGGTGCTCTCCGTCGCCGTCGGTCCTGCTGGCCGTCTGGTTCCTCGCCTACAACCTCGTGAGCGGCCCCGTGCCCGCGGTGTCGCGGGCCATCCGTTCGTCGGCGATCGTGCGGACACTGGAGGACACGCTTCCCCGTCCCCCGCCGCTCCTGTCCCAGACGAGGGGGCTGCTCGACCGCTTCGGGTTCCCGCAGGTGTTCGCCGACCTCCCGCCGCTGCCGGCCGGCCCGGTGCGCGTCGCCGCGGGGCAGGCCGTACGGGCCATCACGGACCAGGCCGCCGGGTCGACGGTGCGCATCGAGGGACGCGCGTGCGACGCCATCGAGGAAGGAAGCGGCTTCGTGGTCGCGGCGGGATACGTCGTGACCAACGCCCACGTGGTCGCGGGTGCGCTCCCCCGTCGTGCAGTCCGCCGGCCGCGCGGACCTGGCGGCCACGCCCGTGCTGTTCGATCCGGGCCTGGACGTGGCCGTGCTCCGCGTCCAGGGACCACTGGGCCCGGCACTTCCTCTGTCCGACCAGGCCCAGCCCCGCGGGGCGAAGGGGCCGTTCGGCTATCCGGGCGGCGGGCCGCTCGTCGCCGGCGGCGCCGCCGTGCGCCGGGAGATCTCCGCGGTCGGCCGGGACATCTACGGACGCTCGACCGTGCGCCGCGACGTCTACGAGCTCCAGGCCGTCGTGCGTCCGGGAACTCCGGCGGCCCGTTCGTCCTTCCGTCCGGCGACGTGGCGGGGATCGTGTTTGCCGCGTCGACGACCGATGGGAACGTGGGGTACGCCCTCACGTCGCGGGCGGTCCGGCCGGACGTCGAGCGGGCGATCGGCAGGACGGCGCCCGTGTCGACGCAGGGCTGCGCGGGGTGACGCGCGTCCTCGCTCAGGCGTTGTCCACGTCTCCGTCGCCGGCCGACCGGAGATACGCGACGGTCTCGGCCAGGCCGTCCTCCATCGTGGTCCACGGTCGCCAGCCCAGCTTGGTCCCCGCCTCGCTCGCGTCGAGCGCGCTCCGTGGCGGCCCGGCGTCGGCCGTCGCCTCGAACCGCGGCTCGCCGCGGTACCCGATGAGCTCGGCCAGGATCCGGTAGATCCCGGTCACGCTCGTCTCGATCCCGGTTCCGATGTTCAGCAGCGCGCCGGGGGCCTGCGAGCCGGCCGCCAGCGCGAAGGCGTGGATCGTGTCGTCGACGAAGACGTAGTCGCGCGTCTGCGCACCGTCCCCGTGGATCGCCGGTTGCTCGCCCGCCAGCATGATGCGGGCGAAGATCGACACGACCCCGGCCTCGCCGTGCGGGTCCTGTCGCGGCCCGTACACGTTCGCCAGCGCGAGCGCCGTGTAGTCCAGCCCGCGGGCGGTCCGGTAGAACTCCAGGTAGTCGATCGCCACCCGCTTCGAGATGCCGTACGGGGACACCGGCCGCGCGCTCCACCGTTGGCGCTCCTTGACGGGGATCGTCCGCGGCTCGCCGTACAGGGTCCCCCCGGACGCGGCGTACACCACCTTCCGCACGCCGGATGCCGATGCCGCCTCGAGCACGTTGAGGGTGCCGAGCACGTTCACGCTCGCGTCGTGGCGCGGGTCCTTCAGGGAGGGCCGCACGCCCGCCTGCGCCGCAAGGTGCATGACGACCTCGGGCTCGTGCTTCCGCATGACCTGGGCGAGACCGTCGGCCCGGACGTCCAGGTCCTGGAACGTGTACTGCTGACCGTACCCACGGGCCTCGGACAGGTTGGCGATGTGGCCGGTCGTCAGGTCGTCCACCCCGACCACCCGGCCGCCCTCGGCGAGGAGTCGCTCACACAGGTGCGAACCGATGAATCCGGCCGCCCCGGTCACGAGGTAGGTGGTCATGGACGAGGAGATTATCGGAGGGGCACCGCCGCCGATTCGGCCTTTCGGCCGATAACCGTTCCCGGGTGGAGCGGCTAGCGGGGAGCGCCCTCTCGCGTTGTCGCAGCCTCTGTTCGCTCCGGCCTACTCCTCCATGACCACGCGCACGTCCCCCTTGCGGTCGACCAGGGAGAACGCGGACAGCTCGCCCTCGCGGCGGAACACGACCGAGATCGAGCTGGACCCCACGCGCAGGTTCCGCAGCTCGACCTGGTTGAGCCACGGCGGGAGGTGCGGCTTGTTCACCGTCAGCACGTTGTTCTGGGCTTGCGCGGACAGTCCGAGCATCGCCTGGAGGAGCAGGAACGGCGAGCCGGCGGCCCAGGCCTGCGGCGAGCAGGCCACGGGGTAGCCCACCGGTTGGTTGGGCGTCCGGCGTGTGAAGCCGCAGAACAGCTCGGGGAGGCGCATGTAGTCGGCCGAGGCGGCCATGTCGAAGATCGCCGTGGCCACCCGGTTGGCCGCGCGTGTGAAGCCGTAGCGCTTGAGGCCCGCGGCGATGAGCGCGTTGTCGTGCGGCCACACCGAGCCGTCGTGGTAGCTCATCGGGTTGTACGCGGCGGCGCTCTTGCTCATCGTGCGGATGCCCCAGCCGCTGAACATGTCGGGCTGGAGCAGCCTCCGGGCGAGCGCCTGCGCCTTGTCGACGTCCACGATGTCGCAGTAGAGCCCGTGCCCCGGGTTCGAGGCCACCGACCGAACCTGCCGCTTGTCGCCGTCCAGCGCCATCGCGTAGTACTGCTCGTCTTCCATCCAGAACGCCTCGTTGTACCGGCGCTTCAGCTCGGCCGCCTCCTCGCGGAGGCGCACCCCGGTCCTGAAGTCGCCGAGCTCCTCGAAGACGTCCGCGGCGCGGTGCTTGGCCAGGTAGACGTAGGCCTGCACCTCGGAGAGCGCGATGGGCGCCGTCGCCAGGCTCCCGTCGGTGTGGACGATGGCGTCCCACGAGTCCTTCCAGCCCTGGTTGACCAGCCCGGCCTCCGAGCGCATCCGGTATTCGACGAAGCCGTCGCCGTCCAGGTCGCCGTAGCGGTCGATCCACTCCAGGGCGGCGCGGACGTTGGGCAGCAGCTCCTCGGCCGTGGCCCGGTCACCGGTCCACCGGAAGTACTGCGCATACAGCAGGACGAACCAGGGCGTGGAGTCGACGCTTCCGTAGTACGGCGAGTGCGGGATCAGGCCGGCGCCGGCAAGCTCGCCGCGCCGGATCTCGTGGAGGATCTTCCCGGGCTCCTCGTCGCGCCAGGGGTCGTCGCGCGTGCCCTGGTGTTTGGCCAGGAGCTTGAGCGCGTCGCGGGCCGGCCGGGTCGTCACCGCCAGCAGCTGGTGGGCCGTGACCAGCGCGTCCCGCCCGAACACGGCCACGTACCAGGGGATGCCCGCGGCGAGGATTTGCCCGCCGTCGGACCGCGTGTACAGCGCGCGAAGGTCGCGCAGCCCGCGCTCGAGGAGGTTGTTGAACACCTCGTTGTCGGTGACGATCTGCGTGCACTCGCGTTCCCAGTCCTCGTACGACCGGCGCAGCCGGTGGACCGCGGTGTCGAAGTCGGCCGCCTCGATCTGCTCGTCGCCGACCACCAGGTCGAACGTCAGGGCGACGACGCGTGTCTGGTGCGGCGCCAGGTGGAGCGCGAAGTCCACCTCGACCCGGTCACCCACGACCTCGAGCCGGTCCGGGCGCGGCGAGAACTCGATGTGCGTGCGCCGCACCACGTCGTCGACCCCCTGGTAGGCGAACTCGACCTCCGTATCCGACGCCGTGGGCGGCCGGAAGTGGCCGCGCGTCGGCCGCTTGAGGCCGCGCACCTCGAAGATGTCGGCGAAGTCGGCGGCCATCGAGAACGACATGGTCAGCCGCACGGGGTGCGCGTTGTAGTTCTTCACGCGGATGCGCTCGAACACCTGGCCCGCGATCGCCCGCACGCGGCGGATGTTGAGCGTCTGCTGCGGCACGGCCAGCTGGTCGTCGTCGTACAGGTCGGGGTTGGTCAGGTCCGCGGCCGACAGGTAGCCGCGCTCGCCGGAGGACGAGAGCAGCACCGGGTCGCGGCCCGAGAGCTTCATGCGGTAGTGGGACAGGAACCTGGTGTCCCGGTGGTACAGGCCCAGGCCGAACTCCTTGCGGTCGTCGAGGTTCCCCTCGATGTCCGAGTAGAGGAAGGTCTCGCCCTCCTTGGTGGCGATGACCTTGCTGGCGAGGTCCGTCAGGAGCTCGGGGACGCCTTCGGAGACGGGCCGCGACTGGATCTCGGCCGAGGTGTCGGAGGTGGCGGGCAGCGATTCCATACCTTCAAGGTTTCGTCGGCGCGAGCCTGCAGGATGAGCCGTGATCCAGGACCCACCGCAGTCTAGAAGCAGGCCACCGGGCGGGCAACGACGCAGATGGCAGGATCGCGGGCTCAGCCGGGCGTCAGGTGGGCACCCTGCACCGCGACGGCGGCCCGCAGCACCCGCCAGTCGGGCCCGGGCTCGGGCACCACCCGGTCGGGTGGCTCGAACACCAGCAGCGACGGTCCCGAGCCGGCCAGGCACACCGTGTATCCGAGCGAGCGAAGAAGCGCGTGCATGGCGGCCGCCTTCGGCGCCAGCGGCAACCGGAAGGGCTCGTGCAGCACGTCCGAGAGCGCGCCGGGAAGCAGGTCGGGCCGCTCCGTCAGGGCGATCACGGCCAGCGCGGCGCGCGAGGCCGTCGTCACGGCGGTCGCGAGCGGGACGTCGGCGGGGAGGGCCTCGCGCGCCGCCGTCGTCGACACGCGCTCGGACTCGGCCACGAGGACCACGGGGCGGAGCGACGGATCCACCTCCAGCCGGATGGCCCGCGGGTCCTCCGCGCCCTCGTCCCGGTGCACCAGCGCCAGGCCACCCAACAGGCACGCGGCGACGTTGTCGGGGTGGCCCTCCACCTCCGCGGCCAGGCCGAGCCGTTCGTCGTCGCTCAGGCGGAGCCCCAGCAGGGCCTCCGCCAGGAGGACACCGGCGGCCACCGCCGTGGCGGACGATCCGAGGCCACGCCCGAGCGGCACGCGATTCACCGAGCGGAGGGCGAACGCGGGCGCCCGCACCCCCGCGTCGGCGGCCACGCGTCCCACGGTGCGGACGAGCAGGTTGGTCGCGGGATGGGCCAGCTCGTCGTTCCCCTCCCCCTCCACCTCGACCCCCGGCTCGGCGTCCGTGTCCACGACGAACTCGTTCCAGAGATCGAGCGCGAGCGCCAGGCAGTCGAATCCGGGGCCGAGGTTGGCGACGGTGGCCGGGGCCAGGGCGCGGAGCTTCACGCGTCGCCCAGTCCGAGCTCGCGCGCCACGGCCGCCGCCTCGGGCGGGATGGTGACGGGGGGCGGTGCGCCGGCGATCGCCCAGTCGGGTTCCTTCAGCCCGTGGCCGGTGAGGACGCACACGACCGTGGCGCCGGCGTCCAGGCGGCCCGCCTCGGCCAGTTGCAACAGCCCGGCGATGGACGCGGCGGACGCCAGCTCGGCGAAGAGCCCGTCCTCGCGGGCGACCCGGCGGTACGCGGCCAGGATCTCGCGGTCGCTGACCGCCAGGATCTCGCCCTCCGACTCGGTGGCGGCCGCAACGGCCTTCTCCCACGATGCGGGGTTCCCGATGCGGATGGCCGTGGCGATCGTGGTCGGGTCCGGGACGGGATGGCCCTCGACGATGGGCGCCGAGCCGGCCGCCTGGAAGCCGAACAGCCGGGGCGGGTCGTGGATCACGCCGTCACGCAGGTACTCGCCGAACCCCATCCAGTGACTCGAGATGTTGCCGGCGTTGCCCACCGGCAGCAGGTGGTAGTCGGGGGCCCGGCCCAGCGCGTCGCACACCTCGAATGCGAGCGTCTTCTGCCCTTCCAGCCGGAAGGGGTTCACGGAGTTGACCAGGGTGACGGGCGCGCGGTCGGCGAGCGCGCGCGCCGCCTCCAGCGCCTGGTCGAAGTTCCCCTCCACCTGCAGCAGGCGCGCGCCGTGCGCGACCGCCTGCGCGAGCTTCCCCGTCGCCACCTTGCCGGCGGGAAGCAGCACCGCGCACGCGAGCCCGGCCTTGGCCGCGTAGGCGGCCGCCGACGCGCTCGTGTTGCCGGTCGATGCGCACACGACCGCCTGCGATCCCGCCTCGACCGCCTTCGAGATGGCGAGCGTCATGCCCCGGTCCTTGAACGAGCCCGTCGGGTTGGCGCCGTCGAACTTCAGGAAGACCTCGCAGCCGGTCGCCGTGGAGAGCGACGCGGAGCGGACGAGCGGCGTGCCCCCTTCGCCCAGCGTCACCACCGGCGTGTCGGCGGACACGGGCAGGTGGTCCCGGTACTCCTCGATGATGCCCCTCCAGAGCCGGGCGCTCACGGCGGACCGCCCGACAGCCAGCAGCCCATGATGACCTCGTCGCGGTACCCGATGGCCTTCTTCGAGCGCCCGGTCAGAAGCCCCTCCTCACGAAATCCGAACTTCGTGTACAGGGCGCGCGCCGCGTCGTTGTGGGGATAGACGGTCAGCTCCAGCTTCTCCACGCCGGACCGCCGGCACCAGTCGATCGCCGCTTCCATGAGCGCCGAACCGACGCCGCGTCCCCTGCAATCCGGGGCGACCATCATCCCGATCGTGGCCACGTGCCGCGTCACCGGGTGCTCCTCGCGCTCCACCCCGATCTCGCCGATCACCCGATCACCCTCTGCCGCAACGTAGCGCGCGCGCTCGGCCGTGACGGGTGCGCGGAATGCCCGCCGGTAGTGGCGAACGTCGTGGGCGGGCTCGTCGGTTCGAATGAAGCGGCCCTCCGCCGCGACCGCCCGGAACAGAACGAGGAAGGACCGCGCGTCGCGGGGCGTCGCGGGCCTGATCCTGAACGGGCGATCCTCGTGCGCCTCCCCGGCCATCCGCTCACTCCGGGTCGTCCGAGTCGAGCCGTTCCATCGACTCGGGTGCGTGCACGCCGAGCAGGGCGAGCGCGGTGCCGATCACCTGCTTTGCCGCGGCCGACAGCCACAGGCGCGCGTGGGTCACGCCCGCCTCCCCGCCGATCACACGGCTGTCGTTGTAGAAGCGATGGAACGCCGCGGCGACTTCCTCCGTATAGCGCGCGAGACGGTGCGGCGTCAGCGACTCGGCCGCCAGGCCGACGGTCTCGGGCAGCTCGCTGAGCGCCCGGATCAGGTCCAGCTCGGCCGGCTCGGTCAGCACGTTCAGGTCCACGTCGCGCCACGGCGGAAGCTCGACGCCGCGCTCCCCGGCCACGCGGAGCAGGCTCGCGATGCGGGCGTGCGCGTACTGCACGTAGTAGACCGGGTTGTCCATCGTCTGGCGCGTGACGACCTCGATGTCGAAGTCGATCGCCGAGTCGCTGGAACGCATCAACAGCGTGTACCGCGCGGCGTCCGCGCCCACCTCGTCGAGCAGCTCGTCGAGCGTGATCAGGTCGCCCGACCGCTTGCTCATCTTGACCTCCTGGCCGGCGCGGTAGAGCGTCACGAACTGGTACAGGACGAACGCGATCGCATCGACGTCGTAGCCGAGCGCCCGGGCGGCGCCACGCATCCGCGCCACGTCGCCGTGATGGTCGGCGCCCCACACGTACACGAGCCGGTCGAAGCCACGCGCGAACTTGTTGCGCAGGTACGCCACGTCCTTCGCGAAGTACGTGGGCGCGCCGGTGCCGCGGATCAGCACGCGGTCCTTGTCGTCGCCGAACTCGGTCGAGCGGAACCACACCGCGCCCTCGGCGTCGTAGGCGACCCCGGCCTCGCGAAGGAGCTTGACCGATTCGTCGATGGCGCCGCCCTCCTCGAGCGTCGCCTCCGAGAACCACGAGTCGAAGTGGACGCCGAAGCGGTCGAGGGTCGCCCGGATCCACTCGATCATCCGGCGGCGGCTCTCCTCGACGAACCACGCGCGGCGCGCCTGCTCCGGCTCGTGGACCAGTCGGTCTCCCTCCGCCCCGGCGATCTGCTCGGCCACGTCGCGGACGTAGTCGCCCTGGTAGCCACCCTCCGGAACGGCCGCGGCCACCCCGAACCGCTCGAGGTACCGTGCCTCGACCGACTCGCCCAGCAGGTCCATCTGGGTACCGGTGTCGTTCCAGTAGTACTCGCGCTCGACGGCGTAGCCATCCGCCTCCAGCACCGAGGCGATCGCGTCGCCCAGAACGGTGTTCCGCGCGTGGCCGACGTGCAGCGGTCCGGTGGGGTTTGCCGACACGAACTCGACCTGCACGCGCGCGCCCCGCGGGGCGGCGCGGCGCCCGTACTCGGGACCGCGCTCCAAGAGGTCCCGGAGCACGTCGTGGAGCCACACCGGGCGGAGCCGGATGTTGATGAAGCCGGGTCCCGCGACCTCGAGGGCCTCCACGACCCCGGTCGGTGGGAAGGCCGCCACGATGGCGTCCGCCACCGCGCGGGGAGGCTTTCCGGCCTTCGGCGCGAGCACCAGCGCCAGGTTCGTCGCCCAGTCGCCGTGCTCCTTCTGCCGGGGCCGCTCCAGCTCGGGCTCGGGGAGCACCGACGGGTCGACGCCCAGCGACGACGCCGCGCCGGCCGCGGCCTCCGACAGCGCGCCGATGAGCGTCTCCCGGATCATGGCCAGAGTCTACGGGCGACACTCGGCCGTGGAAGAAACGTCCCGAGAGAAGAAGCCGGCAGCGAATCGGGATCAAAGAGAAAGGAGACGGGCAACGATGTCGGCGGCTTCTCCCGGCGTGAACTCCAGTGTGGCGTCGCCGACGACCAGCTCGAGCTTCTGCACGTTCGGCGAGGCGGTGGTCTGGGCCTCTCCCCAGGTCCAGATCCCCTCGTCCTCGGCGAGCTTCACCGCAGCGGCCTCGAAGGACTCGGCGGTCGTCCGGATGAGCAGGTGCATCATCGGCGTCTGCGGCGGATCCGGGACGATCTCGACTCCGGGCACCTCGCGAAGCGCATCGGCCAGCGCCCGTGCGTGTTCGACGTAGCGCGGCATCAGCGGCAGCCGGCGCCGGAGCGCGGTGAGGTCGGACGCGGCGTAGGGCCACAGGGCGAACAGCCTGCCCCCGTGCCGGGTTCTCCACTCACGGACCTCGCCGACGATGTCCTCCTCGCCGGCCAGGCAGCACCCGGACAGTCCCCCCAGCCCCTTGTAGAACGACACGTACACGGTGTCGAAGAGCTCGGCGATCTCGGCCGGAGACCGCTCATAGAAGGAGGTGCATTCCCACAGCCGGGCGCCGTCCAGATGCACGGCCGCACCGCGTTCCCGAGCCCACGCCACGTGCTCCTCGAGCTCGTCCCACGCGGGAAGCCGGCCGCCGATCTCCCGCTGGGGGAGCTCGAGCAGCAGCGCGGCAGGCAGCTCCGCCACCTCCCGAAGGTCGTCCAAGGTGAGCAACCGGTTCGGATCGCCGACCGGGCGACCGACGAGCCCGTGGAGACGTTGGTACGCCTCGCCCTCATGGACATCGAGGTGACACGTCGGATGGAACACCACGGCGCGGCGGCCGCTGCGGTCCGCGTGGACACGGAGCGCGGCCTGCTGCGCCATCGTCCCGCTGGGCATGAAGACCGCGGCCGGCTTGCCCAGGAGCCCCGCGACCTCGCCCTCCAACTCGGCCACGACGCCGCCCTCCCCATACCGATCCGGGACGGTGTCCGGCGGGATGTCCGCGAGCATGGCGGCGACCCGGGCCGGACCGTGCCAGTTGAGGAATCGGGTGCACCGATCGCGAAGTGCGTCGAGCTCTGCGGACGGCATCGTGTGTGGGAGCGTACCGCCTGCCGCGCTAGGCGAATATGGGACCCACGTTCGGGTACCCACCGATCAGGGCGGCGCGAAGGTCGGCCAGGCGGGGAGGCGCGGCGTTCGCCTTCACCGCATAGGTCGTGTCCAGGATCATCCACTTGCCCCACGCCGGGATGAGCTCCGCCGCGGCCACGCCGTCCTTGTCCCCGATCTGCTGGAGCCAGTCCTGCCGGCCGTAGGCGAGGTCACCCTGGATCGTCACCAGCTGCACCGAGGCCGGGTCCGCGGCCAGGACGCTCTCCCACGGGTCGTCCGCGTGGCGTTCCAGCACCAGCAGGTCGGCCGGACGCCCGGCCGCGATCAACCCCAGGCGATCCTCGAGCGCCGCGACCTCGGCGGCCCGCCGGGTCACCGTCTGTACCAGCGTCCGTGCGTCGGCCGGCAGGCCGGCCTCCGCCATCTCGTGGCGCGCCACTCGCATCTCGTCCAGCATGCTCCTGCTGCCGCTCGGCAACCAGTCGGCCCCCAGCGCCCACGGGATCCCCAGCTCGACGACGTCCTTGATCGAGGTGGTCTGCTGATAGAGGCGCAGGTTGCTCTGCGGCGACCACACGAGCTTGGCGCCCGCGTCCTTGATCTGCTGCAGCTCGGCGCGCGCCAGCGCGGTCCCGTGGATGATGATGGTCTGCGGCACCAGCGCCTTCAGTTCCACGAGCTTCTTGAACTCGTTGTGCGACGCCGTGTTGTCCTTCTGTCCCTCCGCGGAGTGCACGTAGAAGGCCTTCACGTCCCCGTCCGAGATGCCCTGCAGGACGTCGCCCAGGCTCCGCTCGTCCAGGTCCACCATCGACCGTCCGATCTGCGCGCCGAAGATGCGCTTGTCGACGTTGCGGACGAGCGCCTCCTCGCTGGGGAACTGCGGCGAGGCGCCCTGGATCGCCGTGGTGCCGCCCACCAGCGAGCGGACCTCGGCGTACCGCGCTGCCACGACGTCGAGCTTCGCGTCCTGGAGCGTGTTCCACGGCGTGCGCACCAGCTGCTTGTACAGGTCGCTCCCCCGCCACTGCATCCGGTTGATGAAGGTCGTCGGTGGCTCCCAGGCCGCGAAGATGTTGAAGTCCGGGTGGTTGTGCAGGTCGATGAGCCCGGGAAGGATCACGCCGTCCGTCTCGACGATCGTCGCGTCGGCGGGCTTCTTGGTGTGCAGCCCCGCGACGTTGCCGTCCGGACCGACCGACACGTACCCCTTCGAGATCATCCGGTCGGGCGTCAGGATGCAGCCGCCCAGCGCGTACGAGCCGCCGTCGGTGACGGCGGCCGCCGCGATCCCCCGGGCGCGCCCGAGCTCGTGCACGGGCATGGGCAGACCCTCGTCGCGCGTGATGCCCGCGGCGTAGGCGCGTTGGAACGCGTCGCGGGGCGCGGGATCGCTCATGGGGTGAACGGAGCGATCCACGTCAGCGTGTGATGGTTGTCCGGCGACGGGCGGCTGACCGTGCTGTTCCCCCCCGCGGCGCGGCGCCACGCGTCGTCGCCCAGGAATGCCGGCGCGCCGAAGGGCAGGTCGGCCCGCGGGATGGCCGCGTAGTCGGACTCCTCGAACGACGATCCGTAGTTGGGCCCCGTCGCGTCCCCGTCGTCGTCGGGCGTGACGATCGTCCGAAGCTCGGTGATCGCCGTCCGCCACCCGGCGAGCAGCGACTGTTCATCGTGGCTGCTCGGGTGCGGGATCTTCTTCAGGGGGATCCCCGCGACGCCCGGCCAGAGGTCGACGGCCTCCTGTGCGACCAGTCCGAACGCGACGACCGCCTGGAGCGCGTCCGACCGCGCCATGTCGAACAGGCGATTGCGCCACGTCAGCTGGTCGTGGTCGGCCAGCATCTCGGGGGCCGTGTGTGCCTGCGAGGGGAAGAGCGCGTACGCGAACGCGTTGAGGCACAGGTAGGAACGCGTGAGACCCAGCTTGGCGAGGAACCCCTGCACCCGCTGACCGGCGTCGCCCACCAGCGTCCGGCCGGCGATCCGCTCCGTGGGTCCCGGGTCCGAGCCGATACAGAGCACGCGCGCGGTCTCGTTGGTCCGCCCCCGGTAGAAGATCGGCCCCCAATCGAACCAGAACCGGTCCGTGAAGGGCGGGTCGGGGACGCCGGCGAAGTGCTGCGCGAAGTCGTACAGCGGTCCCTTGTCGAACTCGACCACGGGCCCCCTCCCGACGTGCCTGCCTGGCTCGTCTACGGCCGGGAGCCTAGGGCCCGGGGCGTCACCACGCCGTCACCGGCGGGGGCGTCACGCCGGCCGGACGCTGGCCCCGAGCGGTCGGGCGGTGCTATAACCCTGCGACAGGCCTGGGGAGAAGGGGGATACGAGATGATCCGTTCCGGACGTCCGACCGCGCGCCCGCGCCGGCACACCCACGCGCGACTCGCGATGAGCGGCATGCTCGCAGTGTTCGCGCTCGTCGGCGGCACCCTCTCGACGGCGACCGCCGCCGACTCGCGCCGCGCCACGCCCGCCGCCGGACACGTCTCCTACTTCTTCGTCTCCAGCCTGCACTCCCGGCCCTGGCGGATCGCGCCGGGACCCGACGGGAACCTCTGGTTCACCAACACCGACTCGGACACGGTCAACAAGATCACGGTCGACGGGACGATCACGCAGTACCCCATCGGCGACGGCAAGTTCCCTTACGACATCGTGGCCGGCCGGGACGGCAACCTCTGGTTCACCGAGAACGTCAACAACAAGGCCGGTGCCGTCGACACGAACGGCACGCTCGTCCACGAGTACTACGCGCCCGGCGTCGACGCGCGGCCGACCGGGATCACGGTCGCGCCCAATGGCGAGGTCTGGTGGGTTGATGGGGGAGCCGGCACCGACCCCGAGAGCAACGTGTCGCGCCTGACCAAGGACGGCGACGTCATCAACTACTCGCTGTTCCCCTGCGCGTGTTTCGGCATCGGCATCACGACCGGGCCGGACGGGAACCTGTGGGCGGTCGAGGAGCTTGGCGTGTCCGGAGAAGAGGCTCCCGGCACGATCGACAGGATCGCCCACAAGGGGAAGCGCATCAAGCGCTTCGCGATTCCCGCGCCGCCGTTCAGCGATCAGCACCTTCCGGCGTGGGACGCGGCAGGGCCCGACGGGCGGGTGTGGTTCACCGAGCTCAGCCGTGTGTACCACGACGTCGGCGCCGTCTCGCCGGACGGCACCGTGACCCTGTACCCGCTCCCCGGCGACCCGTCGAACACCGGAAGCGTCACCACCGGGATCGACGGCCGCATCTGGGTCACCGAGCCGGACGCCAACCGGATCACGGTGCTGAACACGGACGGATCGTTCTTCAAGAGCATCTCGGTGCACCAGGAGCCCATGGGCATCACGATCGGGCCCGACGGGAACATGTGGTTCACCAACGCACTGTCGGGTGAGATCGGCCGCATCCAGACCGCCCGACCCGGCGTGGGGTACGTCCTGGACATCGCCCCGGGGTTCGTCCCGGCAGAGCGCACCATCTCGCTGGGCGACCGGGTGCAGTGGGTGCTCGAGGCGCCGGGCGTGCACGCGGTGCGCGACACGACCGGCCTCGGGTTGTACTCGTCGGGGTCGCGCTCGCCAGTCTCGTTCTTCCGGCACACGTTCACGGCGGCCGGCTCGTACGGTTACGAGGACAGCACGAACGGCGACGCGGGCAGCATCGGCGTCCCGGTCGACGCTCCGGCGACGGGAACCATCGGTTCACCGATCCACGTGACGTGGTCGACAGACGCTCCGGCGCCGGGGCTGGTGTTCGACGCGCAGTACCTGCCGCCGGGCTCGGGAACGTGGGTGAGTTGGAAGACCGGCGTCTTGACGAAGGCGGGATCGCTGCAGCCCACGGGCATCGGCACGTACCAGTTCCGGGCACGCCTGCGCGACGGCGTGAGCGGCGACGCCTCGGACTGGTCGCCTCCGGTGTCGGTGGCCGTCTCCTAGCGGGAGCGCTTTTCGCGTCAGAAGACCCTGCGGGGCAGACCCGTCGGGTGATCGGACTGCGCCGACGCGTACGCGCGCCGGCTCGTCGCGAGCCGGGCGCCGCCCGTGATCGGCAGGCCGGTCGTGGGCGCCACCATCGACTCGTGGCACGATGTGATCTGGCCGAGCGTGCACGTCCCCGCGGTGGCGTTCGCGATCACGGTGAAGGCGTCGCCACCCAGGATCGACGTCGAGATGTAGTCGCCGACGAAGCGGCCGCCGGCGTTCGGCAGCCAGGCCAGCCTCAGCGGCCCCAGGATCTTCGTCGGGGATGACCACGTGGCGCCTCCGTCGGTCGAACTGACGAACGCTGCGTTCAGCTTGCACGTCGCGAACGAGCAGGCCGCCTTCGGATAGGAGTAGTACGTCAGCCCCAGGCGCGCGTTCGCGCCCGACGTCCCCGTGTCCACGCCGAGGCCGGGAATGAAGTGGTCCACCCCGCTGCTCGGCGCGTCGATGGGGATGCGGGCCGTTGCCGACCACGCGGTTCCGTTCTTCGACGTGCTCATGACGATGTCGTTGGCCGAGCAACCGGACCTGAATCGGCAGTCCTGCCATACCGTGTAGACGTTGCCCTTCTTGTCGACCTCGGCCGATGGGAGCGGCTCGGTGCGGAGACCCACCACGCCGTGGTCGGTCTGGGTCGAGATGGTGTACGGACCCGTGTACGTCGTGCCGCCGTCGGTCGAGACCAGCGACTGGATCTGGCCGGCGTCCGCCCAGAACGGGACGACGACGTGCCCGTTCGGCTGAGCCACCGGCTGGCCGCCCAGGCCGTGCGCCGGGGCAACGGTGGCGAGCGTCCAGTGCTTGCCGCCGTCGGTCGACGTGCTGAGCATCATCGTGTCGGCGTGGACGAAGTCGTCCCACGTCGCATAGCAGTTTCCGTAGTGGGGGCTGGCCGCCCACGTGTCACAGGCGACCCACGTCTTGTCGTAGTCGTTCGAGCCGACCGGCGTGGAGACGACCACCGGGTTCTTCCAGGTGAGGCCGCCATCGGTCGACCGGTTCACGAGCACCGTGTCCTTTGCGTCCACGGTGAGTGACAGCGCAAGCCAGACGTCGTGCTTGGGGTCGTAGGCGACCGAGGGGTCGCTCACCCGCGCGTAGGGGCCGGTCGGCGAGGAGTAGGCGGTGATGCCGGGCAGGAAGCCGTGGGTCCAGCTGGAACCGCCGTTCGTGGTCGTCGCCCACCCGATGTCGTCCGAGCCGCCGTCGGCGTACCGGCCGGTCTGGAACACCGAGACGATCGTCGAGCCCCAGGCGAACGTGTCCGGCTCGACCTCGGTCTGGTGGTACGCGGTCGTGTTCGTGAACGGATCCTGGCTCACGGTCGTGATCGGGACGTTCGCGAGGGCCACGGCGGCGAGCGCCATGACGGCCAGGACGACGAACGACAGGACGACGAGCCTTCGCAGGAACGTCAGCAATCGAACGCAGGCGCACATTCTCCATCCCCCTTGTGCAGTACCTACCGGACGAGCAGTCCGCCAGCTTACGATGCCTCGCCGCCCAGGTCGATACCCGGGCCCTGCCCGGGTTGCTACGATTCGGCGGCGGGCCGCACCAGGCAGCCCGAGTTGGCCCCCGTAGCTCAGCGGATAGAGCGCCGGCCTCCGGAGCCGGAAGCGCAGGTTCGAGTCCTGCCGGGGGCACTCGCTCGGAGCGTTCGAACGAGGCCGGCTCGCGTCCGCGATCTCCTGGGCGACCCGTGGCGACGCGGGCGGCGACCCCGGTTCGTCTTTTGTTCCCACCCCCCCTGCCCGATCCATTTACATTTGCTGGCTGCTTCTGTACGCTTCGGCTCGCCTGCCAGGGGTGCAGGCGCTTCCTCAAAGGAGAAGCAAGCGTGGTGCGGGCGCTTCTCCAGAGAAGGAGCAACTGTCGAGAGGGGGATCACGTATGCGTGTACGCACTTTCCTATTGGTTGGAACCACTGCTTTGGCACTCGTCGCCTCCGCGGCGTTCGTGCCCGGCGCAGGGGCCTCAACCACGTCTCGCCCATCAGCTTCTCTGGCGGCCGGCCACCACGGCAAGGTGGTGGCCCCGCACAGGATCCTGCTGACGGGCAAGTGTAGGACCGCCTTCGGGACGCCGTTGGCGACGCCCGACGGCATCATCTCGTGGAACGACGGCGCCGGGCTCGACACCGCCGGCGCGGCCGACTTCAAGTGCGCCAAGGACACCACGACCAGACAGCGGACCTTCAAGACGGTCACCGTCAACGGGTACTTCGGTGACGCGGGTTCGACCACGTTCAACGTCACCGTGTACAAGAACCTGGGCGGTGAGCCCAACAACCTCGTCGCGGCAGTTTGCCCCACCCGGACGGGAATCGGGACGCCCACCGGTTCGTCGTACCCGACGAACGACACGACGGTCATCACCCTCGCCACGAAATGCGTTGCGAAGAGGGGCGTGAACTGGATCGAGGTCCAGGCCCTGAGCGCCGGTGCGTGGTACTGGGAGACGCAGAATGAGCAGCAGGGGAACCCTGCGGATTGGCGCGACACCAACGGCAGCTTCGGCACCGGGTGCACGCCGGGCTACCAGGACGGGCTCTACATGCAGGACTGCATCTTCGGTGGAGATGTCGGCGAAGAAGACTTCATGTTCGTCGTCAAGTAGGGCAGGACTGCGACAGAGCGTTCACCAACAAACCCGCACCTTCGAGTGGCCGGCGCCCATGGCGCCGGCCACTCGGCACTTTCAATGCCAACAGGCCCCAGCACAGGTGTCCCTGCGCGGCTACCGTGCACCCCGTCGGCCGATAGACGATCACGGACCGCCCTGCAGATCGCTTCGGATGCGCTGCAGCTCCTCGGCGGTGATCTCGCCCCGCGCGTAGCGCTCCTCGGCGGCGCGGATTGCCGGGGTCGACCCGGGCCCCTTGGGCAGGACGATCCAGAGGATCAGGTACGCGAGCAACCCCCAGCCCATCAGCCCCGCGACTGCCCACAGCACCCGAATCAGCGTGGCGTCGAGACCGAAGTAGACGGCCATGCCTCCGGCGACCCCGGCGATCATCTTGTCGGTCTCGGAGCGGGTGAGCTGACCCGTAGCCATGAGCACCTCCTGGGAGGGTTCGACGAGTCTAGCCCCGCGGGAGGCTCGCCGCCTCCCAGAGTTGGGCGGCCCGCAATGGAGGATCATGGTGCGTGGAACGGTGCTTCCCGACGGGAGGTGGGACGAATGGACGAGACCAAGCGGGTGTGGGACGAGGTCGGAGACGGCTTCACCAAGCTGGGGCGGATGATCTCGGAGCGTTACAAGGGCCAGGGCGGGGAAGAATCAGCTCGCCCGGGTGGTGCGGAGGACAACGCCGTCGCGGATGCGATCCGGCGGGCGACCGACGAACTGGACCGGGCGTTCACGTCGCTCGGCGACACGCTGCGCGACGACGAGGCTCGGCGCCAGATGCGGGAGACCGGAACGAAGCTGAGCGACGCGCTGAAGGTCACGTTCACCGAGGTGAGCGACGAGATCCGCCGGGCGGTCGACAGCCGTCGGTCCCCCAGGCCCCGACGACACCGCCGCCAGTAGAGCCGCACGATCCCCCCGCGGATGCCGGCAACGAAATCTGACCGCGACGCGGCAGTCCGGCCCGTTCAACCCGGAAACCAGGCACTGTTCGGTAGATTGGGTCGATGGCGTTCGAAGCGCACCCGCTGTCGAAGGAGCGCTGGCCCGACCTGGTCGAGCTGTTCGATCGGCCGATCGTGCGCACCTGTTTCTGCATGTTCTACCGGAAGACCGGGACGGGCACCGGCGTCGGCTCGCAGAATCGGCGGGCCATGAAGGCCCTGGTGGATCGCGGCATCGTGCCGGGGCTCATCGGATACCGGGACGGCGTCCCCATCGCATGGGTTTCGCTCGGGCCGCGGGACGGCTACCCGAAGCTGCGCCGGTCGCCGATCATGAAGCCGGTTGACGACCAGCCGGTGTGGTCCATCGTGTGCTTCTTCGTCGACCGGGAGGCCCGGGGACAGGGCCTGGCGGAGCGAATGCTCCGAGCGGCCGTCGACTACGCTCGCTCGGGTGGCGCCCGCCTCGTCGAGGCGTACCCGGTCGACGACGAGGGGCGCAGCCACCCGGATGCCATGTTCTTCGGCGCGAAGTCGACGTACGACCGCGCCGGATTCCGGGAGGTGGCCCGGAGAAAAGCCACCCGGCCGGTCGTACGAAAGACGCTCCGTCCGAAGGTCCCGTGATCCCGCCAATCTCCCATCCGGGGCGGGCCGTACTCCCGGGCATCGGTCCCCTCACGGGGCAATCTCTCGAGGAGGTGAAGACGATGCGCAAGCGTGTCGTGGCGGCAGCGCTGGCCGCGAGCTTCGTCGTCCTGGTGAGTCCGCCGTCGGCAGAGGCCTCGCCGGTCAGAGTCAAGATCGTGAACTTCGCTTTCAAGCCGGCCAGCGTCTCCGTCTCGAAAGGCGCGAAGGTGGTCTGGAAGAACGCGACCGCGACGATCCATTCGGTGACGGCCTACAAGGGCCCCTGGTCGAAGGACACGACGGTCTCCGGTGGGTCGACGACGAGCTTCACGTTCTCCAAGACGGGGACGTTCAAGTACCTCTGCACGTTCCACGCCCACATCACCGCAAGTGGCACGTGCGTCGCGAATACCGGCATACCCACAAAGATGTGCGGCACGGTCGTCGTGACCTGACGTAGCCCGCGCCGCAGACCGGGCGTGGCCCATCCCGCCCAGTCCATGGCTCAGTCCACAACCGATCCCCCGCCGGAGTGCTTGTCGCCTCCCCCGGGACTGCTCAGCGCGTTCGCCAGATGCAGGGCCTGAGATTTCGTCAGCCGGATCGCCGCCATGCGAGTGCCACGCTCATCGAGCAGCTCAAGGAGCGCGCTCTTCTCGCCGTCGGCGTCCTCTTCCCATCGCGCCCGCCAGTTCGCCTCATCCATCCGTCACTCCAGTCATCGTGTCCGGGAAGGCTACTGTGAGCGGGCCGGCGGCGCATCTCGTCACCAGCCGAAAGCGGCTGCCGTTGCGCTGGGGCCGCCCGGATCGGGCGGCCCCAGCCCAGCCGATACGTTCAGCTGCCCAGGTTCAACGTCCACACACCCTGTCCGTGTGTGGCCGCGACGAGCGTGTTCGACCCGGGGATCGTCGTGAGGTCGGCGATCACGATGGTCGGCATGCCCCGTCCCAGGATCTGCCAGCCGCCGGACGCCTGACGCTCGAACACCGAGGTGTCGGTCCCGATGATCAGGTTGCCGCCCACCAGAAGCGCGGAGCTCACCGGCGCATCCGGCAGGTCGCCGGAGATGTCCGTGAACGACTTCCCGCCGTCGGTGGACTCGAACACGTGCCCCACGCTCCCGCCGGGGATCCAGTTCCTCGAGTACCCCGACAGCGTCACGTAGATGTGCATGTTGTCACTCGGGTCCTGAACCACTGCGGAGATGTAGCGGTTGGGCAGACCCTTCGCGGTCAGCTTGTGCCAGCTGCCTCCCACGTTCGAGACCAGCCCGTTCTGGAAGGGAGTCGCCGACGAGAAGTTCGCCGGGTTGCACGGGCCGCACCATCCCACGTACATGTCGTCGCCGCGGACCGACCCTGCGGTCCCCTGTCGCACCCCGCCCAGGTTGTTCAGCGCCACCCAGTCCGAACTCGTGGTCTCGAAGCCGGCCGTCGTCTCCCAGACCTTCTGTCCCAGCGCCACGATGTGGTCGCTGTTCGTCGGGTCGGTGATGATCGGCGAGATGAACCGGGGGAACGGGTCTCCGGGCGAGATGGTGGAGTAGGTCTTCCCGCCGTTGTTGGACTCGTAGATGTTCATGTTCACGTACGACCCGATCAGATTCTTGGAGTTGTTCGGATCGATCGCGCCCTCGGCTCCGTCGCCGCCGGCGATCGCCGGCCACAGCCGACGACCCGCGTACTTCACGAACCCGTTGTCCTGCAGTCCGCAGATGACGGTGCCGTCCGCGGAGGCAGCAGCCGAGTAGCACTGTGCCGTCGATTGGTCGTTGTTGTCGTTGGTCCAGTTGTCGTTGTTCCAGTTGGGACCGGGCTGCGACCACACGCCGCCGTCACCGGCCGCGTACAGGACGGGCTTGCCGTGCGCGACGCCCCACGCCGCTGCGTGCTGGTCGGGGTGGGTCGTGGTGTGCGCGGTCGGGCCGGAGTTGCACCAGTCGTTGTCCGTCGGGTTCGACTGGCAGAAGTTCCAGTAGCGGCCGATGACCTTCCACTTGCCCCCACCGTTCTGCGAGTTCCAGACCTCCTCCAGACCGACGACGACGTCCCTGGGGTTGGTCGGGTCGATCGAGACGTAGAGGTTGTACCAGGCCTGGATGCCCGGCTGGTAACCGGGGCCGACGTGCTCCTCGGTCAACGCCGAGGTCTGATTGGCCGCCATCTGCTCGGCGCTCTCCACTTCCGTCCACGGTCCGGACTGGCCGTTCGTCGACTTGTAGACGCCGTCGAACACCGAGGCCCCACCGCCGACGAACTTCGTCGCGCTCTGGACTGCCGCGTAGATGAGCCCGGGCCGGCCCGGCGTCGTGGCGAGCGCAACCCGGCCGATGTCACCCTGGTCGTCGAAGCCTGGAGGCGAGCCGAGCGACGTCCACGTCTTGCCGTCGTCCGTGGACGCGTACAGCCCGTTGGTGGAGCCACCTCCACGGTAGCCGACGGCGGCGACCAGCTCGTGGGGCTTGTACGTCCACGCCACTGACGTGACGAACGACTGAAACACCGCGGGGTCACCGGGGACCAGCACCGGGGTCCAGGTGTTGCCCGAGTTGGCTGAACGGTACAGCCCGCGGTCGGTCGCGGCGAACACCAGGCTGCCGTTCCCGTTCGTGGTGATCTGGAACATGGTCATGCGGTCGAAGACCGTGCCGCCGACCTTCCCCCAGTGCCCTCCGCCGTCGCTGGAGCGGTAGATGCCGTCGCCGAAGTAGGAGTCGGAGTTGGTGTTCGACTCCCCCGTCCCGACGTAGATCGTGTTGTGCGCGTTCGGGGGAATGGCGATGGCGCCGATGGACTGCGTCCCGAGAGCCTGGCTGATCATCGACCAGTGCGAGCCGCCGTCCGTCGACTTCCACACGCCTCCGTCAGCAGCGCCCTCATAGACCACGTTCGGATTGGTGGGATCGACGGCCAGGGCCGCCACGCGTCCCGTCGCGCGGCCGATGCCGCCGCCGTAGTTGCTCCACACGGGGTCGTGGTACTTCGGCGAGTCCTGATTCGTCGGCGCCGGGCCGAGGTTCTGCCAGGCCGCCCCGACCTGCGCCACCTTCCCGTCGGCCTGCATCGACTTCGTGGCCGCCGCGGCTGCTGCGAGCGCTCCGGAGGGCACGCGCTTGCCCGGCGCAGACCGCTGCCCGTAGAACCAGCCGGCGTAGCCGGCATTCGGGTCGTGGACCGTGGATTCGACGCCGTGGCTGGTCGCCTCCTCCTCTCCCTCTTCTTCGCCCTCACCCTCTCCGCCGTTGTCGCCATCCGGCTCGTGTACCGCTTCCGAGCGAGGCGCGGCGCTGCGCGAATTCGAGCGGAGCGCCATTCCGCCCCCCACGGCCGCCAGCACCACGAGCAGCACGGCGACAATGAGACCGATCCATCTGAGGTTCCACCGCGGCTTGGTCATGAGCTCCCCCTTCTTTTGCGATCCCCCAGAACCGAAAGCTGACCCTATCCCCGCTGTTGCTCGGTGCGCAACCCCGAACGTGCGACTCCATTCCCCGCGACGGACAGGACGGCCTTACGCGCTGCCCGCGCTGAGCACGCGGACCCGGCGCGTGGGATCGCGGTCGTACTGCCGCATCGCCCACCCGTAGCCCGCGAACCCGATGCCGACGCACCAGGCGATCGCGAGTACGGCATCGTTCCCGATCGGTGTTCCCATCAGCAGCCCTCGCAGCGTCTCGATGATCGGGGTGAACGGCTGGTATTCGGCGAAGGCGCGCAGCCCCGCCGGCATCGAGTCGGTGGGGACGAACCCACTGCCGATGAACACCAGGAGGATCAGCGGCAACGTCACGTTGCTCGCGGCCTCGACACTCTTTGCGCCCAGGCCCAGCGCGACCGAGAGCCACGAGATCGCGACTGTGGTCGTCACGAGCAGGCCAGCCACCGCCACCCATTCCTCGAGGCCGGCGTTCGGCCGGAAGCCGACCGCCAGTGCGATGCCGATCACGGCGACCATGCCGAGTAGCGTCTGGATGGTGCTGCCCAGGACGTGGCCGGTGAGCACGGCCCCCCGCGCGATCCCCATGGTACGAAACCGAGCGACGATGCCGTCGGCCATGTCCATCGAGACCGCGAGCGCCGTCCCCTGCGCGACGCCCGCCACTGTCACCAGGATGATCCCAGGCACCACGTAGTTCACGTAGGCCTCGCGGCCGCCCGTCACGGCGCCAAGCCCGGCGCCCAGCGTCGCGCCGAACACGTAGACGAACAGGAGCAGGAGGACCACGGGGATGCCGACGATCATCACCGTCACCGATGGATAACGGACCATGTGCTTGAGATTGCGGCGGAGCATCGTTGCCGAGTCCCGCATCGCGTAGAGATGTCTATTCGTCATCGGGAGTCTCCTTCTTCGTCGGGCCGGCCCGTGAGGGCCAGGAACACATCGTCGAGGTCCGGCGTATGGACCGTCAGGCGCCCCACCCGGATGGAAGCGCCGTCGAGCACGTTCAGCAGCTCGCGGAGCCAGTCGACGCCGCCGTCGCCCGGGACCTGAAGGGTCAGCGCGTCGTCGTCCCTGCTCGATCCCGGAAAGGCACGGGCCGCCTCGTCGAGCGCCCCGGGATCGGCGAGGTGCAGCAGCACGTGTCCGCCCGGCACGAGTCGCTTGAGCTCGTCGGGCGTGCCCTCGGCGATCAGCTTCCCCTGGTCCAGCACCGCCACCCGGTCGGCCAGTTGGTCCGCCTCTTCGAGGTAGTGCGTCGTGAGGAAGATCGTGATCCCGCCGTCCACGAGGCCGCGAACGATCCGCCACACCGCGCGTCGGCTTCGCGGATCGAGTCCGCTGGTCGGCTCGTCGAGGAAGATGATCCGCGGCTCGCCCATCAGGGTCATCGCCAGGTCCAGCCGGCGACGAAGGCCACCCGAGTAGGTGGCGGCCGGCTTTCGACTCTCGTCCACCAGGTCCAGCTGCTCGAGGAGCTCGCCGGTGCGCCGGCGGCCCTCCTCCCGCCCCAGGTGGTGCAGGTCGGCCATGAGCGCCAGGTTCTCTTCCCCCGTCAGCAGGTTGTCCACAGCCGAGAACTGGCCGGTGACGCCGATCGCGTCGCGGACGGCTTGCGGGTCGCGCACCGGATCATGCCCGGCGACGCGGACCTCCCCGGCGTCGGCGGGGATGAGCGTGGACAGGATCTGCACGGTCGTCGTCTTGCCGGCGCCGTTGGGACCGAGCAGGGCGAAGACCGATCCCTCCGCGACGCTCAGGTCGATGCCGTCCAGCGCGACCGTGTCGCCGAACGACTTGCGCAGGCCGGCCGCCCGGAGCGCCGGCGTCGTCACCGTGGTGGTCATGACTCGTCCTCTCGGGTGCTGCTCGTGAGCGAGCGGTGGATGGTGATGTCTCCCATCGACGTGTGGGCGCGGACCTCGACCGTCTCCTCCTCGGATTGCGGCCGTTCGGCGGCGTCCAGCTCGTTGAGCACGTTCCCAAACTTCGTGTCGAGATCCAGCCACGCGGCCACGCCGTCGCGAACACCGATGTCAACGGCCCCCATGGCGCTCTGGGCCACGACCGACCCGCGCGTGACCTCGTCGAGCCGCACGTTGCCGTTGGCCGTCTTGACGGCGACGCCCGCGCGGGCGACGTCGATGACGATGGCGCCGTTGGCCGCCCTCAGGTTGGCCTCGCCGGTGACCTCGCCGATCCACGTGTCGCCATTCGAGTTCTTGATCGAGGCCGACCCGACGATGCGTCCGATCCGGATGGCCCCGGCCGTCTTGACGTCGGCCGTCCCGGCGACCTCCTCGACCGTGACGGCGCCGGCCCCGGCCTTGAGCTCCAGCGCGCCGGTCCGATCGAGCACGACGTCGCCGACGCCCGTCCGGTAGTGGCATTCGCCGATGCGCCCCGTGGACCGGAGCGCCCCGACGCCCGCGCTGCCGCGAACGGCGGACCCCGACGGCAGCTCGATGCGCACCTCGATCGACTCGTTGCCGGGCCCCGTCACCCGCTGTCGCCACCCCTTCGGCGACCGGACGAGCAACACCCCGTTCGCGAACTCGACGTGGGTCTGCTCCGCCGCGGCCACGTCGTTCTTCTTGGCAGGGTCGCTCGGCTGCACGTCGACCACGGTGTCGCGGCGGTCGGTCGCGGCGACATGGATATCGGCGACCCCGAGCTCCAGGGTGACCGAGATGGGTTCCGGCGTGTCGAAGGTGGGCATCTGTGTTCCTCCTCGTGGCGTGTGGTCTGGTGCGATCTCTGATCCGGCGGCCGGCGCCGCTCCTTCGCGTGACGTCCTCACGAGCGGGTCCATCCCGTGTATCGCTGCGCGCCGTGCGGCGTGCGGGCCGCCCCTCGGCGGACCGGGTCCTGTCGATCCACCGCGGTGGCGGCGGTTCGCACGAGCCAGGCGTTGATGGAGAGCCCCTCGTCGGCGGCCGCCTCCTCGATGCGGGACTTCAACCGGTCGGGGAGGCGGAGATTGATCCGCGATACCGCGGCGTCGTCCTCTTCGCCGTCCCCCGATCCGGAGCCGCGCGCCCGCCGGGAGGGCGGCGGCAGGACCTGTTCCTCAGCGACATCCCCGGCGCCGGGCTCGGCCGGCGGAAGGCTCACCACGAACTCGGGCTCGCGCCCGCGCAATCGGAGCTCTACGGAGCCGGGGGCGAGCTCCAGGGTGATCTCTTCGGCAGCCGCGGCCAGCGCGTCCTGCACCGACAGCCGGATCGCGGACTCGAGTGGCGCGATGAGGCGTCGCGCCAGGTCTCGCGCGTCCTCCCCGCCGGCCTCAGCGGCGAGTTCGAGCTGACTGCGGACGCTCTCGATGTACGTATCGATTTGCATGGCATCACTATGGCACCATTATGGCACCTTGTCAAGGCCAACATGGCACCATGCCGCGAGGAGTGTCGGTGCTGCATAGACCGGACGGAGCGCCGCGCCCACCCGGGCGGAGCGCTCGGGGCAGCGCTCCTGTCACTGCTGCTCGACCAGGGGTGGCTTCGCCGTCAGCGGGACTCCCGGGCGGCGCTCACCACGCCCGCGGGACGGACGGGGTTGCAGAGCGCGTTCGGCATCTCCTACACCCGCGCTCTCGAGCGAACGGGTCAGGGATGGGTGTCCGACGTGCTCCTGGGGTCTTCCCCGAGGTGCTCGGCGGCGACGCGCTTCGGGACCACCATCCGCCATGCGTCGATGACGAGCTCGCGCATCTCGTCGTCCTCGATGGCCTCGAGCCGGCCGACCACCCAGTGCCACCGCATCTCCGAAGGGCGGGGCAGCATGAACTTTGCCGGCTCGGACGCGACGAGCGCCTCCCGCTCCTCCTTCGGGAAGGCGAATCCCATCAACCTCTCGTCGCGCGAGAACGACAGGAACACGATCCGGCCCACGCGGAACTTCACGCGGTCGCGCACCAGGGCCTCGTACGACCGCGGAAGGCTGAGAGCGAGCGTGCGAACGGCCTCGATCGTGGTCATCGCCTTCCACGGTAGCGCGACCCACCGACCCGGGAGCGTGCCGCCGGGGAGCACTCGGTCAGAGGCGCAGCGTGCCGGTCAGCGTCGCCAAGACGAGCGGGGACTCCGCGCAATCGCCCTGCACCGGGGTCAGCGAGAGGTCCGTGGACGTCACCTGTTCACCCTTGAACAAGCTGTCGAGCACGCGGCCGTTCAGTCGCGACCCGCTGAAGTGAAAGGTGAAGTTCAGGCCGGACGTATCCCCCGTGTTCCAGAACAACATCGCCTTGGCGCTGGCCCTCCCTGAGACCTGCCCCGAGTTGCACCGCAGGTTGCCCTGCGAGCCTCCATAGCCGTGCGCGCTCTTCACCACTGCGCCGGAGCAATCGCTGAGATGCACCTTCACCTTGATGAACGCCAGCCGGTTGAAGCCGTGGACAAGGCCGGGCCTGAACTTCATCGTCGCAACGAGCGCGCATGATGTGGACTGCTCGGCCGTGCTCGCCCGGGCGGTGGGGGCCGCCAGCATCGCCATCAGGACGATGGCACAGACCAACCCCGCTGCACGTGTCCGCTTCACGTTCTCCCCCTGTGCTTTCGCTGCGTATGCCGAACCTACTCCGTCGCTTGCAGACCGAACAACCTCCCGGCCCCTCCGACGACCCTTCACGGTCAAGTGGGACGATTTTTCGAACACGGTCGTCGCGGCATATGCTCCGAGGATCATCGTTCGACTCGAACAAGGGGGGGATTCATGAGGAGAACACTTGCAGCGGTGGCCGTGATGTGTCTGGCGGTGATGTGGCCTCGCGCGGTGCTCGCCGGCAGCGCGCCGGCGGTCTTTCCGCCCGACTCGTCGCCGTACGGCATGACGTATCCGCAGTGGATGGCGTCGTACGAGAAGTGGATCCAGGAGATCCCGACGCCCGAGAACCCGAATGTGCACCCCAACAGCCCGCTGAATTGTGCGGTCCAGGGGGACGTCGTGTTCCTCGGCACGAGCGGCACCGGTCACGGGTGCACGGTGCCACCGGAGAAGGGCCTCCTGTTCTCGGCGGCGACGTGGGAATGCTCCACCGCCGAGGGCCTGGGCGACACGTTCGCCGAGCTCCGAGCGTGCGCGAAGCACAACTTCCGCCGCGACCTGGGTCATGAAGCGGTTCGATTGCAACTGCAGATCGACGGGATCCACGTGCCGCACGCACGCGACTGGACGTTCCTGGGACCGGGTCAGATCGTCGACCTGCCCGACGACAACATCTGGGGAGCGCCGGGGGGACCCACCAAGTCGATCACGAAAGGGTTCCTGTTCCTGGTCGCCCCGTTGTCCATTGGCGAGCACCTGATCATGGCTCACGCCACCTTCCCGGACGGATTCAAGGTCCACATTGGGTACCGCGTGAACGTCGCACCGTAGCTGCTCCGTGGTGGGCCGGCCAGGGCCGGCCCACCATACCGTCCTCAGTCGGACATGGAGCGCCGGGAGACGAGCAGGTACGTGTATTCGAAGAATCGTTCCCATCGCCCCGACGCGTCCGCCATTGCGCGAGCCAACGTCGCCGGGATCACCTGCGACTCGTGATGTGCGACACAGAATCCCCGCGAGCGAGCGCCTAGCGTCGACCACGAGGACAAGAGTTGAGGTGGAAGGAGGGGATCATGACCACCAGCGCAAGCGCACTCGACTACCGCGAGGCCCGAACGGGCGTCGGATGGCGGTGGGCCCTCGCGTCCGCGGCCCTGGCCGTCACACTGGCAGCCGGCATCGCGGCGGGACGGGCGACCGCCCCGTCGGCGCCGGTCGCGCCACAGGTCGTCGAGCGGGTCGTTCCCGCCAATGTCGGGGCGGGCTTCCCGGGACCGAGCCAGCGAGCCATCCTTCGGGGCGACTTCCACGGCAGGTCGGCTCCGGCCGGATGACGTGACGATAGGCATCACCTGTGCCGGTGGGCCATGCGCCCGCCGGCACGGCCGTTCCCGGCGAGATGCATCAGACTGTCTGGGTGATCCGACCGACGATCTACGAGTTCGCCGGAGGGGCGTCCGCCTTCCGGGCCCTCGCCGACGCGCACCACCGGCGCTGCCTCGAGGACCCTGAGCTGAACCACCCGTTCTCCCACCCCGGAAACCCGGAGCACATCCAGCGGCTGGCCGACTACTGGGCGGAGGTCTTCGGCGGGCCTCCCCGGTACTCGGAGTCGTTCGGCGGGCACTCCGGGATGATCGCCATCCACGCCGGCCAGGGATCGACCGACGACCTGGGATCACGCTTCGTCGCGTGCTTCGTGCAGGCCGCGGACGACGCCGGGCTCCCGGATGACCCCGATCTCCGCGCCGCGCTCCGGAACTACATGCAATGGGCCGTCGGCGAGATCCTCTATTACTCCCCGCAGGACATGCAGGCGGAACCCGGGCTGCCGACTCCCCGCTGGGGCTGGGACGGTCTCGAGGCGTCCTAGACACTGGCGCCCGGTTGCCCATCCGCCGCCCGAATGTTGACCTAGAAGTCCACCCGGTGCGACGATACGCCTCCCGCGCCACGGTTCAGACCGGCCGAGGCGATACGGGCAGAGAGAAAGGGGACCCACCATGAGGAGGAGAAGGCGTCCGGTGCTTCGAACGGCGGCGCTCGTCGGAGGAACCGCGGCGGTGGCGCATCACGCGGGTCGGAGGAGCCAGGCGAACCAGGATCAGAATGCCTCACAGGACGCCGCGATCGACGACATGCAGCAGCAGCAAGCGGCACCCGCTGCACCTGCGGCGTCGGCCGGCCCCTCGCAGGAGGGGCTCGACAAGCTGAAGGAGCTGGCCCAGCTCCACGACCAGGGGATCCTGACGGACGAGGAGTTCGCCCTTCAGAAGGCCAAGATCCTCGGAAACTGAGGAACAAGGAGGCAGCGATATGGAGGAGATCGGCCCGGTTCAGATCATGGTGGTGGGCTTCGAGAAGCCTGACTTCCAGGGAGAGGTCCTTGCGGAGCTCCGCCGCCTGCGCGAGGCGGGTCTGATTCGCCTCGTCGACCTCGTCGTGGTCACGAAGGACGGCGACGACGTTGTGGCGGTCGAGCTCTCGGACCTCACCCCCGAGGAGTCGGCCGAGTTCGGGGCGGTCGCGGGCGCCCTCATCGGGCTCGGCGCCGCCGGCGAAGAGGGTGCGGAGGCAGGGGCCATCGCAGGCGCGGAGGCCGGTGCAGACGGCATCCTGGGCGAAGAGGGCGCGTGGTCCATCGCCGACGCCATCCCTTCGGGGGCAACCGCTGCGGTCGCTCTGATCGAGCACCGCTGGGCGATACCGCTCCGGGACGCGATCCGCGCCGCGGGCGGGTTCTCGCTCGCCGATACGTGGGTTCATCCGGAGGACCTGGTGGCCTACGGGGCAGCGTCGACGTCGTAAGCGCGAAACCGAGAATCGCCGGACCGCGCGAGCGGTCCGGCGGTCCTTTCCTCCGTCAGTCCGCCGCCTCGGGAGTCGGCGGGCTCCACTCGGCACCTGTTTCCTCGCGAAACGCCGCGATCGCGGCGTCGACCGTGGGGAAGAAGTGCGCCGGATCCATCGTTCGCATGAGCTCGTATCGCTCGATCTTCGCTCGGACGGGGTCCTTCATCTCCGCAAAGACCAGGTTGACCCCGCTCGCGTTGAGGGCGACATCGAGATCGTGCAGCATGTCGGATGCCGTCGTATCGACGTCCGTGATGGGCTCCGCGGCGACGACGATCCACCTGGGCGACGGCTCGGACCGCGTGAGCGCGCGAATCTGATCGCGGAACGTGCGCGCGTTGGCGAAGAACAGCGGCGCGTCGAACCGGAAGATGACGCAGCCTGGAAGCTGCTCGGCGGTCGGGTAGCTGCGGAGGTCGTGGAACCCGGGGATCTCCGGAACGCGGCCCAAGACCGTTTGGTACGGCCACCAGGCCCGGCGGAAGACGTTGCCGATGGAAAGGGCGACGGCGATCCCGATCCCGGGGAGCACGCCGAGCAGCACGACGCCCAGGAACGCAGCGACCGACAGTGAGAACTCGACCCGGCGCTGGCGGTAGAGCCGCACCGTGCCGGGGACGTCGGCCAACGACAGCGAGGCCGCGATGACGACCGCCGCCAAGGTTGGTTGTGGCAGGTTGCGGAGCAGTCCCGGCACCAGGAGCAGGATCAACGTGATCGCCAAGGCGCCGACCAGCCCAGTGACCTGTGTCTTGGCGCCGGCCTGCTCCGCCACCGCGGTGCGTGAGCCGCTCGTGCTGACCGGAAAGCCCTGAAAGAGGCCGGCCGCGATGTTGGCGGCTCCGATCCCGACCATCTCCCGGCTCCCATCGATCTCCTGCCCCGAGCGAGCCGCGAATGCCGATGCGGTCGAGATCGTGTCCGCGAGCGAGACGACGGCGATGCCGAGCGCCCCGAGGACGAGGGGCCCCATGTCGGACAGCCCGACGTGCGGAATCGTGAACGGTGGGAACCCCTGCGGCAAAGCGCCCACGAGCGATACACCGTGCTCCGCCAGGTCGAACACGCTTGCGGCGATGATCGACAGCACGACGGCAATCAGAACGCCCGGCACCCGCGGGAGGAGACGTTCGAACGCGAAGATGACGATCAACCCCAGAACGCCCACGATCAGGGCAGCGGGCACCGTCTCGCCGTTCGCAACCCCCTTCACGAATCCGACGACGTCCCCGATGAAGCCTTTCGCGTCGACGGAGAACCCGAACAGCTTCGGGAGCTGGCCGACCAGGATCGTGACGGCCAGTCCGTTCATGTAGCCGATCATCGTGGGCTTCGAGATCGAGATCCGCGATGAAGCCGAGCCGGCCGATGCCGGCGAGTGCCGTCGTCGCTCCCACCATGAGTGCGAGCATCGAGGCGAGCGCCACCGCCCGCTTCGGATCACCGTTCGCCCCCAGCAACGGGAGGATGGTCGCCGCGATCATCGGCCCGAGCGAGGAGTCTGGGCCCAGGACCAGGATCTTCGAGGGTCCGAACAGCGCGTAGCCGACCAGGCAGAGAATCGACGTGTACAGGCCGGTGATGGGGGGCAGGCCGGCGAGCTCCGCGTAGGCCATTCCCTGCGGAACGAGGAGGGCGGTGAGCACCAGACCCGCGATCAGGTCCTTGAAGAGCCACTCGCGCCGATAGGAGGCGAGCACCCGGACACCCGGAATGCTCACCGTCATCGACGAGACCTGCTCTCGGACGCCCTCGCCCTCACGTGGTCGCCTCCTACGACGGTGTCAAGCCTCGCGTACGATACTCAATCGTGTCACCCGGCATCGAGCCATCGGCCACGCCTCCCCCGGTTCCCGTCGAGGACCTGATCGCGTCCCTGCTGTCGGGAGACGTCTCTCCCCTCCGATCCCGGGCCATGCGGGCGCTCCGGGAGCTCTCGGGCATCGACCACGCGATCTACGACGCGATCGCGTCGACGCCTTCGCCCTCGCTCGACGAGCCGCTCAGGCGCCTCTCGAACGCAGCCAACAAGTCCGTCCTGTGGCTGGCGATCGCCGGCGCCCTCGCCGTGCTCGGCGGACGGCGGGGTCGACGGGCGGCCGCGGCGGGAGTCGCGGCAGTCACGATCTCGTCCGCGCTCGTGAACCTCGGCCTGAAGGGCCTGTACGCGCGCGAGCGCCCCGACCGGACCGGGGCGGGAGTCGCGGAGACCCGGCACGTATCGATGCCGTCGTCATCCTCCTTCCCCTCGGGGCACTCCGCGGCGGGCTTCGCTTTCGCGACGGCTGTGGGCCGCTGACATGCCCCTTCTCGCGTTCCCCTTGAGGGCGCTGGCGGCCGCGGTCGCGTATTCCCGTGTACACACCGGTGTTCACTTCCCGGCGGACGCGGTCGTGGGCTCTCTGGCGGGCGGCGCGACCGGGTTGGCCGTGGGCGGAGCAGCCCAGCGAGTGTTCCGCTCCAGTTCCTGAATGACACCCCAAGGAACACGTCCGGCCTCATGGTGGCGTCCGGGCCGACCGGCTCGGTATCCGAGGACGAGGACCGCCTGGGCAGGGGTGGCCACGGGCACAGCGTTGTTCGTCTGTTCGGGCCTCGCGGTGCACGTCGGGGCGACGGCCGGAGATGCGCGCGTCTTCCAATGGTTCAACGAAGTCCCATCGTTTGCTTCCTCGGTACTCACACCGCTTTCCCACCTCTTCCTGCCCATCGTCATCGGGATCGTCCTCGTGCTCATCGGGATCTACACCGCGGTCAGGAATCGGAGTCTCTTCCCGATCGTGCTTGCGGCAGGCTCGGGCGGCGCCGCGTGGTTGTTCGCCAACCTGGCCAAGGCGGTCGCGGAGCGACCACGGCCGTACGACGTCGTCACCGACGCGGTTCTCCGCCAGGATCCCGCGCACGGCACGAGTTTCCCGTCGAGCCACACCGCGATCGCCCTGAGCGTGGCGATCGTGCTCGTGCCCTTTCTGGCGCGGCCGATCGGCGCGATGGCCATCGTGTACGCCGTGCTCGTCGGTTGGTCCCGGATGTACCTCGGTGTGCACTATCCGCTCGACGTTCTCGGGGGCGCGGGGATCGGAATCGCGACGGGAAGCGCGGCGCTGCTGATCGCAGGTCGCTTGTTCCACAACGCGCCAGCCGGACGGAGCGGATGGGCGCCGCATCCAGACGGCTGAGGCCCCGCCAGGGCAAGGGGTGTCCTCAGGCGGACTCGAGCGGGTGACCCGCCGCGGTCCGGAAGAGTGCGCCGAGGGTCGACGTGGTCATGGGCACCGACGCGGCCGCGGGGGCGAACCCCGGGGCATGCTTTGGGAGCCGTATGCGCAGCGCGCCGGGCAGCGATTCGAAGACGAGCGGCGGATCCATCAGCATCGCCTCGCCGTCGATCCCGATCTCGACCGGTGCGTTGGAGTCGACCTGGAACCGCGACGACTCCCACTCGAGCCAACCCGGGAAGCTGCGAATCTTGCCCGCCGTCTCCAGCCCGACGAATGTGACCGCGTCGCCCGCGCTCATGATCCGGGCCGCCACCACGCCGAGGGTCCCGAGGTCCATCCGCGCCCGCGTGCCCCGGCCGTTGAGGTGGTCCAGTTGGTACGGATCGTTCGACACCAGGATGAGGTGGGCCGAGGGGACCTCCGAGCCGTCGGGCCCGGTGAAGCGAAGATCGAACGGTTCGGCGTTGGGTCCGAGCATCTCGGGCAGCATGTCCGCCGCGGTTTTCATCTTCGCGTCCCGATACGCCTCAGACTGCACGATCTTCGCGTACAGCCCCATCGAGGCGTTGTTGACGAAGACCCTGCCGTTGACTCGAGCCAGGTCCACGTGCCGCTCGACGCCGTCGTGAAACGCGTCGAGGGCGCCGACGACATTCTCCCGGTCGAGTCCGAGATCGAGGGCGAAGTGGTTCCGTGTGCCCGCGGGTACGCACACGTGCGGGATGTCGTGTTTCGAGGCGACGGTGGCGACGAGAGCCTGGGATTCGTCGCCGCCGGCCATGCCGATCACGTCCGCGCCCCGCGCGATGGCGTTCTCGGTCAGCTCGAGAAGGTCGTCACCCAGCCGCAGGACAATCGGTTCGATCCCCCGAGCGCGACACTCGTCGACCAGGTGGAACCGCTCGGCCTTGCCGCCACCCGACTTGGGGTTCATGAGCAGGACGGGATGATCCGGTCTGGGTGCCGGCGTCCCCGACACCGGAGCCGCGCGGAGCGTGCGCACGTCTCGACTGAGTGCGTACCGCGCCGCGGCGCCCGACGCCAGGACCAGCGCGAGCACCGCGACCAGCGGAAGAGACCTGCGATCCGCCGTCAGCGCGACGACGAGGAAGACGATGAGGCCCGCCGGAGCGAGGATCGTCCCGACCAGCCTCGGGGCAGCCCGCCGAGTCACCGCGAACCAGAGACCGACCACCGCCACGGCGACCGCCACGATCGCAACCACGAGCCTCCAGGCGTCGCCCCGGACGAACAGAGTGAACACCGCCGCGACTGCGCACACCAAACCCAGAATCGCAACCACCGCGGCGATCCGCCGGAGGGCTGCCGGTCGTTCCGCAACCGTCATGGACCCCCCATGCCAGTGAGACCGCCAAACCGAGTTCGTACGATACCTCGCCTTGGACGAGCCGTCGAAGCGCCTGGGCCTCGGTGAATTCGCGGTCCCTCACGCCGAGTCGGCGGCGACGACCCGATGACGCGAACGACGGTGGGCCGGGGCAGAGGGGCCGGCCCACCGTCGAAGCGTTCCCCGGCTCAGCCTCCGTTGAACGGGGCGACGAGCGGGTTGGTGCCCGAGTACAGGCCCGCGGGGTTCGGGTACCAGAGCCACACGTGCATCGTGAACAGGTCCGGGTGCCAGAAGTTGAACTTCGCGCCCGTGTCGGGGTTCCTGGGAAGGCACGTGGTCTGGTCCTCATCGGGGATGAACGTGCCGTCCTTGTAGTGACACGCGGCGGGGAAGAACCCGAACGTGGCGTTCGGCAGCGGCGGGTCCCTGGGCATCTCGGTGAACACCCATTCCAGGGCACCGAGCTGCCAGGTGTCCTGGCCCGTGTGCTCGTACACCAGGATCTGCGGCTTGGTGATGTCGAATCCCGAGATGCTCGGGTTCATGAAGTGGAACCCCATGTTGGGGATCATCTGGGTGATGATGCCGTAGCCGTCCCGCTTGGCCCTGCCCAGGCTCGTCGCGTACTTGGCCGTGGCGATCCGAGCCGCGGCCAGCTCGTTGATGAGCTTGGTGTTGGGACCATCGGTCCTCGCCTTCGACGCCGAGCCGGACTGCCCCCAGGCGGGGAGCATCCACACGGCCATGGCGAGCACCACCGTCAGTGCCGCTCCGTACTTCGCGATTCGTTTCGTTCGCATCGTGCTGTCGACCTCCTCGATCGTTCCGGCCTCCTCGTGTGCACGGCGGACGGACTACGAGCCCTCCTGGACGGGGAAGATGTGCTCCGCGACCAGCCCGTGGGCATCGCGGTGCACGTCGGCAGCCGCTTTCGCTGAGGGCGCTTCGACGAGGCAGAAGACGTGTCCGCTGTCCTCGGCGACCCAATAGCGCAGGTAGCGCACGTCCCGTCCGACCTGTGTCTTCAGGTCCGCGATATGGGCCTTGGCGACGTCCTGCATCTTCACGCCGCCCTGGATGTCGTGCATGTCCATGAACAAGGGCACTGGTTGACCTCCTTCCGCTCGAGGTGACCTCGTCACCGGCGACGCTACCGAGGCAGGCCGAGTGGCCCATCGGGAGGAGTGCCCAGCTTGCGGGAGGAGAGTGCCTAGCTTGCGGTCACGATGCCCAGCCGGGCGGCCTCACGGGCCGCCGCGGTGCGAGAGGAGACGCCGATCTTGGACAGCACGGCCGACACGTGGTGGTCGACGGTGCGCTCGGAGATGAACAGCCGCTTCGAGATCTCCCTGTTGGCGAGGCCTTCGGACATCAGCGCCAGGACCTCCTGCTCGCGGGCGGTGAGCCCGGCCGGACCGTTCCGGGTGGCCGCACGGGGGCCGCGGGGAAGGCCCTTGGCGCCGAGCTCGCGCAGCCTCGCCCGGGCCACCCCGGCGGCTGCCTGGGCCCCGAGACCGTCGAACGCCGTGAGCGCCTCCCGCAGCCCGGCCTCGTCCGCCGGAGACCAGCTTCGTCAGGGCCGCGTCGTACGGACGGCCGACCCGCTCCCAGATCGCCGCGGCGCCGCGCCAATCACCCGCGATCTCCAGCGCGAACGGCTCCGGGAGGTCGGGCGGCAGCTCCTCCCGCGCCCCGAGCCGGTGCAGCCAGAGGGCGAGCGGCCCGATCGCCCAGGCGCTCACCCGGCCCAGCGCCCGGGGGTAGATCGAGCGCACGTCCTCCAGCGCGAGGTCGTGCTGGTCGGACAGCCACCAGAACTCGGCGCGGGCCCCGCGGGTCGGCGCGATCCACTGCGCCTCGGCCACGCCCTCGGCCAGCGCGACACCCTCGTCGAGCAACTCGCGCGCCTCTGCCTCGCCGCGGCGGGCTCGGATCGTCCCCAGCGCGATCAGCGGGGTCAGCTTGTTCACCGGGGAGATGTTGCGACGGTGGAGCATCTCGGAGGCGAGCGTCTCCGCCTCGCCCCACCGGCCCAGCAACATCAGCGTGACCGCATGCCCGCCCGTGAGGCACGAGCTGAAGACGCCGAGCTCGCGCGGCTCGCAGTACGCCATCCCGTCGGCGTAGAAGCGCTCGGACTCGGCGAACCGGTTCACGGAGGCGGTGAGCTCCCGGGCATTGCAATACGCGCGCCCCGCCGCTTCCTGCAGGTCCGACTCGAGCGCGATCGCAAGCGAGCGCTCGAGTCGGTCGAGTCCTCCACCGGTCTCACCCTGGTCGAAGAGGGCACAGCCGATCGTGTTGAGCGCGTAGCTCACGACGTCGATCTCGCCGAGGTCCTCGCCGAGCGCGCGCGCCTTCTCGCCGAGGTCGATGCCCGCCCGGTAGTCGCCCCCCTCCATCCGGAAGGCGCTCAGGCCGGCATACGCCCACGCGAGCTCCTTGCCGCGGGGCAGCGATTCGAGGACGCGTACCGCATCCTCGGCTGCCTCGGCGCCTTCCTCACCCCGGCAGAGGCGCCACAGGGTCTTGGAGAGCTGATAGAGGTTCTCCCCGACCCGCAGGTCGTCTCCGATCGCGCGCCGCAGCTCGAGCGCGGCCCGGCGCGCCTCCTCCGCCTCCTCCCACTGGTCCAGGAGCGAGCGCTCGAGCGCCAGACCTTCGTAGAGCGGCGCCAGTGCGGCGGGCTCCAAACCGTCGGCGAACCGGAGCGCCCGTTCGTACTGCGCGGCAGCCTCGCGGTGCGCACCGAGCGCGGACGAATGCTGCGCCGCCGGCGGGGCGTGACGAAGGACCGCCGCCCCGTCGCCGGCAGCCTCCGCGTGGTGCGCGAGCAACGCCCGGTCGCTCTCGCCCCGGGTCTCGAGCACCGCGAGCACGCTCCCGTGCAGCTCCGCGGTCCGGCCGGCCGGGATGGATTCCTCGACGGCCATGCGGACGAGCTCGTGACGGAAGCGCAGTGCCGCACCGTCGGGACGGAGGATCCCGGTGGACAGGCACTCGTCGATCGACGCCGTACCGGGAACGATCGTGGCGAGGACCGACGCGTCGACGCGCGCGCCCATCACGGACGCGACCTCCACGACCTCCCTGACCTCAGGGCTGGATCGTGCGAGCCTCGCCCCCACGGCGTCGCGCACCGTGTGGGGGACCGTCAGCAGACCGGCCTCCAGCACCTCCGACACGTAGAACGGGTTCCCGCCGGTCACCGCGTGGAGCTCCGCGGGGTCGAGGTCGCTGCCCTCCGCCAGCGTGCGAACCGCGTCGACGGACAGGGGCGGCAGCGAGACCCGCCGCGTCGACCGCTGCGTCGCCAGGTCGCCCATGACCAGGCGAAGCGGGTGATCGTCGGCCAGCGTGTCGTCCCGGAAGGTCGCGACGACCAGCGCGGACGCCCGGCTGATTCGCCGCCCCAGGAACCGGAGCAGATCGATGGAGGCCTCGTCCGCCCAGTGGACGTCCTCGATCAGCGCGATCGTCGGAACGCCGGGGGCGTCGAGCTCGGCCAGGAACGCCGTGAACAGCCGTTCGCGCGGCGCCTCCTCCCGGCAGGCATCGGCCAGGTCCCCGCCGGTCTGGGCGGCGATGTCGAACACGGGTCCCAGCGGCCGGGGCGTCAGCAGACCGTCGCAGGCACCCCACAGGAAGCGGACGCCGCCCTCCGTCTCGCGTTGCAACTCTTCCAGCAGCGCGGTCTTCCCGATGCCCGACTCCCCGGCCACGAAGACCAGCCGTCCGCTGCCCTGCCTGGCCTCCCGGGCGTATTCGCCCAGGGTCTGGAGGAAGTCCCCGCGCTCCAATAGTTCCATGTCCAGGAGATTGTCCCCCTTACGCGAAGTCGCGTTCAAGCCCGCCGCCCTGCATCCGGACCTGACGGATGTACGCACCGCGAAGCGTGTCAGCTCGACCCTCGTGCCTCCATGACGCGCGTCACCATCCGGCCGTGATTCGCGTCACGCTCGGCCGGCGGCCACGGGGAATGCCCCCTGGCGGCCCGCTCGAGAAGATCAGCCGACGGCCTTCCAGTGCGAGAACGGGGTGATCATCGAATAGTGCAGGCTCGTGCACTGGAACGCGCCGAGCGGCACGTCGTAGTCGTCCCCGGCGTTCGTCGCGTCCGCGACCTGCCACGTCGAGCCGATCTTCACCTGGATGTCCTGCGACTCGACGCGCTTGCCCTTCAGGTCGGCGCACGCGTAGCTCTGGCCGTTCGGCTTCAGCTCCGAGTACAGCTCGTACAGGTCCCACCCCTGGGCCAGGCCGACCTGACTGGAGCCCGACTGGGTGAACAGGGTCTCCCACGTGCCGGTCGTGTAGTTGTACAGGTAGGCGGTCCACTCGTTCGCGGCCTTGTTCGTCTGCACGATCTGCGTCGTGTAGTTCTTGTCCCTGGTGTAGGTGTTCATGAAGTGCCTGTCGATGTCCACCTGGGCGACGAACCGGATGGCCACGCACCAGTCCCACGCGGCGACGACCTGGCTGTCGGAGAAGTACGCCGTGGAGACCTCGATGCAGCGACGTCCGCCGGACGGGTACATCGTCGGCGTGTAGAGCGTGGTCCCGGAGTCGGCAGGGCTCGATCTTCGGCGAAACGCTCTGTGTCGCCTGCGAGACCCGCTGGAGTTCGCAAGGTTCGTTGAACGACGTGCCGACGTACTCGTGGATCGTCGCCACGTCGTTCGGGGTGGCGCGAATCGTGTGCCGCATCTGCCGGTGCAGGACCAGGAACGCGTGCACCGACCGTGGGTTGTTCACGGAGATCTGCCGTCCGGTCTGGAGCCCTGCGACCGTTCCTGCGTGCGGTGCAGCGGGATCGGGGGCCGCGGCGCGCGGCACGGCATGACCGGTGGCCTGCGACGCGGAACTCGCGATGCCGCTGGTGAGGATGAGGGACGCCGTCGCGAGGACGACACCGGCGGTCGACATGAAAGTGCGGTGTGTGCGCATGAGCGCTTTATATCGCGCGGGTCAAGTGCGGAAGAGGCCGAGCCAAGACAAACGGCGTGTTGCGGTCGCGCCGGCCTCGCGCGCGCTGTGGTTCTATCGACGACGTCCGCTCAGACCTTCGACGGCGGTACCGAGTCATCTTCGGGGAGCTCCACCCGGTCGAGGAGTCCCTGGGCCGCCTTCGCCCCGCCGACGTCGGACCGGCCCCGAAGAACGAACGCGAAGCCGACCGCGATCAGTCCGCCGACGATCGGCCCGACGATGTAGACCCAGTAGTTCGAGAAGTCGCCGGTCGCGAGGTCCGGCCCGAACGAGCGGGCCGGGTTCATCGACGCGCCGCTCACCGGCGCCGCCCAGAACCCCGCCAGGATGATGTAGGCGCCCACCGCGATGGCCGACATCGGTCCGACGTTTTGAGCGGCGGACGCGGTCCCGAGGATCACGCTCACCAGACCGACGGTCAGGATCATCTCGGTCCACATCGCCTGCATGGCCGTGAAGCCGGCTCCCGGTTCCGTCGCTCCCAGCTGGGCGAGCTTGCCGAAGATCGCCCACAGGAGCAGGCAGGCGAGCGTCGACCCGAGGAGTTGCATGACGATGTAGCCGGGCACCCGGCGCCAGGGGAAGTCGCCGCGCGCCGCGAACGACAGGCTCACGGCAGGGTTCAGGTGGGCGCCCCCGATCGCGCCCATGAACAGGATGATCCCGAGGACCATCATTCCCGGCGCGGCGACCCTGACCGCCAGCGGGATCGCCCCGTGGCTCGCCGCGTTCACCACACCGCCGCCGGCCCCCACCAGCACCAGGAAGAACGTCCCGAGCAGCTCGGAGAAGAGGCGGCGCCACTCCTTCTTGGGGTCGTCGAATTCCTCCATGTCCAGCTCGAACTCCGCCAGGCTCCGCCCCACCCGCCGGAGCCCGCCCCGCTCCGCGCGCTGCTCCCCACTGGATGGGGCTGGCGACCCCGGTGTGCTCGACATGATGACCTCCTCCTCGACCCTGGGAATTGGAAGATCATTGCACCGGAAACGGCGTGGCGCGAATCGGTCTCAGCCTGGGGGCTGGAGGTTCCACAGGGCGAGCGCGGGGTGTCCGTGCTCGCTTCCGAGCACCGAGATCGTCCCGGCATCCAGGCGGAGCAGCCCCGCCGCCTCGATCTCCAGGCCCAGGTACACGCGCCGCCAGCGCGCGGAGCATGTGCCCGTGACCGAAGAGCAGCACGTCCCCGCCCGGGTGGCCGATGAGCGCCAGCAGCCGGCCGGCTCGAGCGGCGATCTCCGGCGGAGTCTCGCCGGCGGGCGAGCCGTCCCGGAACAACTCCCACCCCGGGCGCGTCGCGAGGATGTCCGCGGTGGTCGTGCCCTCGTACTCGCCGTAGTCCACCTCCGAGAGCAACGGCGTCACTTCGACACGGTTGTCGTCGAAGCCGGACACGCGGGCGGTCTGGCGCGCGCGCAGCAGCGGACTGGACAGCACTCGAACGAACGGATGGTCCCCGATCCACGCGCCCACGGCCCGCGCTTGCCGCTCACCGTCCGAGGTCAAGCGGCAGATCCGTCGTCCCCGTATGCCGCCCCGAGACGGACCACTCGGTGGCCCCGTGGCGCACAAGCCAGATGTCCATGCACCGTCATTCTCTCGCTCCCCGACATGTTGCCGCCCGGGATCGATCCACGCGCATGCGCTCCCGCCTTCGGGGGAAGGATCTCCACGAGGCGATCGAAGGGAGGCCGGGATGCGCAGGGTGATCGTGCAGGAGTGGATGACCCTCGACGGAGTGGTGCAGGCGCCCGGCGCCGAGGACGAGGACACGTCCGGTGGCTTCAAGCACGGCGGCTGGCACCTGCGCTACTTCGACGACGCGTCCATGGCCTGGGTGCTCGAGCAACGTGACGGAGGCGGGCGGCTTCCTGCTCGGCCGCCGCACGTACGAGTCGTTCGCCTCCCACTGGCCGGACGCGCCCGAGGAGGAGCAGGTCCGTGGCCAGGCCGCTCAACACCAAACCGAAGTACGTGGCGACGCGGACGCTCGACCGATCCCCTGGCCTGGGAGCACTCCACGACCCTCAAGGGCGACGTCGCCGAGGCTGCCGCCGGCCTGAAGCAGGAGAACGGGGGCGACCTGCTCGTCATCGGCAGCACCGCGCTGGTGCGGACGCTGATGGAGCACGACCTGGTCGACGAGTACCGGGTGATGATCGACCCACTCGTCCTGGGCGGCGGCAAGCGCATCTTTCCCGACGGCGGCGTCGGCAGGCCGCTGCGGCTCGTCGACAGTCAGGTCACGACGACGGGCGCGATCGTGGCGACCTACGCCGCGACGCGCGACTGACGCACCGACGCCGGCCGGTCCGCTCGGCCGGTGCGCTTCGACGCATCCAGGGCGCCCAGGACCCGCGCCACATAGCCGCTCCAGGTGGAGCGTGACACCGATCGAACCCTCTTCTGCGACTGCTCGGTCATGGCGATCCCCCTCCTTGCAGCTCCTCCGTCGTCAGCAGGGTCGCATCCGCGGACGCACCGTTCGGTGACGAGCGTCACCATGCGACCGTGCTGTTCAGCACGGGACGGACGATGTGCGACGATCATGGCGCTTGCGAACGGGGAGGGATGGGTGGTCCGATCGACCGAGACGTCTCCGCCCACGCGCGGTCACGTCATCGACGGGACCGGGATGGCGCAGGAGCTGAAGGACCGGTTCGCCGGGGCGCTCGCCGACCTGGACGGGCGCGGCGTGCCCGTGGGCCTGGGGGTCGTGCTGGTTGGCGACGACTACGGCGCCGACCGGTACGAGCGGCGCCTGCACAAGCTTGCGGACGAGCTCGGGTGCCGGTACGCGCTGGAGTCGTTCGGCTCGGACGCCGAGGAGGCCGACGTCGTGGCGGCCGTCGGGAAGCTCAACGCCGACCCCCGCATCACCGGCATCCTGATCCTGCGGCCGCTTCCCCGGCAGGTCTCCGAAGCGCGGATCTTCCGTTCGTTGGATCCGGCCAAGGACATCGAGGCGCTCCATCCAGAGAACGCGGGGCTGCTCGCGCTCGGCCAGCCCCGGTTCGTTCCGTCCACGCCCGCATCGTGCTTCCACATGCTCGACCAGTACGTGCTCGAGTCGGGGCGCGATCAGGCGGCCTTCTATCACGGCCTGAACCTGGTGCTGGTCGGCCGTTCGAACAACGTGGGGAAGCCGGCGCTGTGGCTGGGGCTCGCGCGCGACGCGACCGTCGTGTCCTGCCACCGCGCCACCTACGAGGCGGGGCGCCTCCCCGAGCACACGCGGGAGGCCGACGTGCTGATCGTCGCCGCGGGCATCGCCGGCCTGGTCACCGGCGACGACGTCCGCGACGGCGTGATCGCGATCGACGTCGGCATCAACCCGCAGACGGACCCCGAGACCGGCCGGGTGAAGATGGTGGGCGACCTGGACTTCGAGAGCGTCAAGGCGAAGGCCGAGGCGGTGTCGCCCGTCCCCGGGGGCGTGGGGCCGATCACCGACGTGTGGCTCGTCGGCAACACGGCGAAGGCCGCCGCCCTGCGAGCCGGACTCGCCGAGGAGCTCGGATTCCATCCCGGGCTCGGCCCCTTCGCCCTCCGGTAGGAACGCTGGGAATCGGCTCAACCGGCGGTCTGGTCTGACGGCTCCGGCGGGACGGGGACGCCGAAGGCGTAGTTGAGAAGACCACCGATCGCGAGGCCGACGCCGAGACCGCCGACCACGTCCAGCGGGTTGTGCGCGCCCAGGTAGACGCGCGCGAGGGCCTACGAGCGCGACGAGGACCCACGGAGCGATCTTCCACCGTCCCGGGAGGTACGGCGTGATGATCGCCGCAAGCGCCCCGGTGAGGATCACGTGCCCGGACACGAACGACCAGCCCTTGGGAGGGACGTCCCCGCGGAGAATGGCGTCCGGGATGGTGGTGCCGGGGCGCTGGCGGTGCACGACGAGCTTCACCCCGCGTTCCGTGGCGAGCTTCAGGACCGTCACGGCCGCCGCCGCGCCGGCGAGTCGCCATCGCCGCAGGATCAGCGCCACCACCACGACCAGCGGCCCGACCAGCAGCGTGCCCAGGTACTGGAGCGCGGTCATCGGCCCCGACAGCACGTCGGGCAGTCCGTTGACGGCCCGGAACACGGCACGCTCCGCGGACCCCACGCGGCCGCTGTGGGCCGGGACGGCGGCGAGCAGGAAGAGGATCAGCCCGGCACCGGCCAGCCAGACGTCCTGGATCCTGCGCTGGTACACGACTGGACGCGAGGGCATCGTCCTCAGCACCCTAGCGAATGCGGGGACCCCCCCGGCCGCCGGATCTCGGTCCCCGCGCCCACCGGTAGGATGGCGGAGATGGCGCACCAATTCGAGATCGCGAAGGACGTCGAGGTCGAGGCGAGCCCCGAGCAGGTCTGGGAGGCGATCGCCACCGGCCCCGGCATGGATTCGTGGTTCATGGGCCGGAACGAGATCGAGCCACGTGAGGGCGGCACCGCCCGGTGGAGCCTCGGCGACTTCACGATGGAGTCCACCGTCACCACCTGGGACCCGCCGAGCCGGTTCGTGTTCCGGCAGCCGGACGCGCCGGACGGCGCCTTCCACCAGTTCGACTACCGCATCGAGCGAGGGCAACGGGGCGGAACCCGGGTCCGGTTCGTACACACCGGCGCGCTGAGCGGCGACGACTGGGAAGCCGAGTACGAGGCGATGGGTGAGGGCGACCCCGCGTATCTGCAGAAGCTCGTGCAGTACGTAACGCACTTCTCCGGCCGCTTCGCCGTGCCGGTGGACGTGCCGGGGCCGAACGTGCCCGTACCCGACAGCGACCACGTCATGGCGACGTACGGCCGCGCCCTCGGCCTCGGCGACGACGTCGCCGTGGGCGACAAGGTCCAGGTCGCGCCGGCGGGACTGGCGCCGATCGACGGCGTCGTCGACTTCGTCTCGGCGCATTTCATCGGCGTCCTGACCGACGACGCGATCTACCGCTTCATCCACGGATTCGAGGGCACGACGATGGTCGGCCACCACCTGTTCGCGGAGGGTGTCGACAAGGCCGCGGCCGAGGCCGCGTGGCGGACCTGGTTGAACGGCCTGTTCCCCACCGGCGGCGACCGGACGGCGGGCTAGACCGGCGCTCCCTCGGCCTTCGCCAAGACGCGCCATGGCCTCCAAGCGATCGCCGGCCGACCAGCGAACCGCCGACCGAGCGCGCGTCGCGCGCTTGATGAAGTCGCACGCGCCGCCCGACTGGGACCAGCGGTTCCGGCGGGACGATCTGCTCGACGCCGTGATCGACGGCAGGCCCATCCAGATGTTCGTCATGGCGGCCGACATCCGCGAGTCCACCACCCTCATGAAAGAGTCGATCCGGTTCGAGCGGTTCGCGCTCGTCATGGACAAGTTCGTCAGCTCGGTCCGCAGGGGATCCGCGGCTCGGGCGGCTGGTTCGACAAGTTCACCGGCGACGGTTTCCTGGCTTACTGGATCGTGCAGGAGGGCACCCCCGACGAGTACGAGGAACGATTCGTGCAGACGGCCGGCAACGTGGCGCATACGGCTCACCTGCTGACCGACCTGTTCCATCGCCGAGTGCTGGAGGACTTCAGAAGCAACTCCCGCAACCTGTCGGGCGGCGTCGGCCTGTCGATGGGCCTGGACGGGGGCCCGGGATACCTGGTCAAGATCGCCGACGAGCTCACGGTGGTCGGCCCGCCGGTCGTGGGAGCGGTGCGGATGGTGACCGCGGCGGCCCAGCCGTGGGAGATCCTCGCCAACGTGTACCTGGGCAAGCGCCTCAGCGAGGAGCAGGCCGGCGTGTACGAGGCACTCGGAGTGACGGTCGCGCGCGAGTTCCGGCCGACCAAGGAGTACCCGCGGGGTCAGGAGGTCTACGCGCTGTCCTTCGACGGCCGCGAACCACCGGACGCCGACAACGGAGGCCAACCACCGGTCACGGCGTCCGACTGACCCGGGTCGGCGTCAGTCTCCGGCGGCGGCGCTCGCAGCGACGTGCTGCGTCCCGGCGGGAATGCCGGACGACGTCGGGTGACCATCCAGGAGGTGCAGGGCGCGAGCGCGTTCGACCGCGTCGCGGCGCCGGCTCACGCCCAGCTTCCGGTAGATGTGTTTGATGTGCGTCTTGACGGTGTTCGTCGAGACGTACAGCTCTCGGGAGATCTCGTTCACGGACATGAGCGTGTCCATGTACGTGAGCACGGTCCGCTCCCGCCCGCTCAGCGACTCCGTCGGCGTGGCTCCTCCCGCCGCCGGTCGGCGGGATTCGATGCGATCCAGCAGGGTGAGCGCCCATTCCTCGTAGCCGGTGCCGCGGCCGATATGGCTCCACAGCAGCTCTCGTGAGGAGTCCTCGAACAGGAACGGGTAGGCGATGCCGTCCGGCTCGGAGGCAAGGAGCGCGTGCTCCATGGCCTCCCACGCCCGAGCGGGATCGCTCCGCTCCCAGTGCATGGCGGCACGGAGCAGCCACGCGGCCGTCAGTGCCGACACGTCCTCCTGAGCGGTCGACTCCAGGGCCCGGTCGAGACCGGCCGCCGCCTCTTCCGGCTTCCCCTGCAGCGACGCGCTCTTGGCCCGGACGATCGCCTCACGGAGCCCCTCCCCTGCCTGTTCACCCTTCGCGAGAAGCTGCATCGCGGCTTCGGGCCGGCCGGCGGCCAGGCACATCTCCGCCTCCTCCACCGCGAGGGACCGGGAGAGCTCGCGCAGGTCGGGATCCCGCTCCAGTCGCCGGCGGGTGGCGCTCAGGAGATTCGCCGCGACGTCGGGGTTCTCGCGCCACCGGTTGACGCGGGCGCGCAGCCGCGCCTCCATCGCCCACATCGAGCCGTCTCGCACGTTTCCTCCGCGCGCCGCCCCGCGGCCCGACTCGAGCATCGTCTCCAGCGCGTCCAGCTCCCCGCGCTCGGCGTGCACCGCCGCCAGGACGAAGCACGCCATCGCCACCTCCACCGCCGTGACCATGCCGCGCTCGGATGCGAATGCGAGGGCTTCGTTCGCAAGGTCCGCCGCAGCCGACACATGGCCGGCTCCCAGCTCGCACGCGGCCAGAAGCGAATGACAGGAGAGGTGCAGCGCGTCGTCGCCGATCCATCGGGCGGCGCGATGACCCTCGCTCAGGTCCAGCCGCGCCTGTTCGCGCGCACCGCTCGACAGCATGGCCCAGCCTCGATGTTCGAGCAGCAGCGCGCGCAGGCGGTCGGCTTCGATCTCGGAGATGTCGACGTCGCCCTGGCGGACCGCGCGGCGGCTCCACCGCAGCGTTGCGGCCACGTCCCCGCTTCTTCGCGCGGCGGCGAGCCCGACGATGGCGGCCCGAATGCGCTGTGGCGGGGCGTGCGGCGCGCGCGACGATCGCTGCCAGGAGCGGAGGAGACCGAGCGCCTCCTCCGTATCGCCCTCCACGACCCGTGAGGCCGCGACGGCCACCAGCGAGTCGGGGTATCCCGCGAGTTCGCCGCGGGGCAATCGGTCGATGACCTTGCGCAGCGCGGCACCCCCGGGAGCGAGCACGGGCCAGATCTCCATCTCCGAGAGCACCTCCGCGGCCAGCGGAGAGTTCCCGGCGGCCAGGGCGTGCTCGAGCGCCTCTCGTGCGAACCCGCGTGCGGCGAGCCAGTCGGCCGCCGTCGCGTGCAGTTCCGACGCCTCGCCCGGCTCCGAGTCCGTGAGGCGCGCCCGAAGAAGCTCGGTCACCAACCGGTTGTAGCGGAACCAACCGCCACCGAGCGACGCGACCAGCGAGCTCTCGCGTCTGAGCGCGGCGAGGTGCGTCTGCGCCTCTGCTCCCGTGAGCTGTTCCGCCAGCTCGAGCGTGAGCCGGTCGGCGATGCTCGTGCGAAGCAGGAACAGCTGCAGCTCGGGCGGCACGCGCGCGAGGAGCTCCTCCCACAGGTACTCCGAGACCGAACGATCGTTTCCCGCGAATTCCCGGGCGAAGGCCTCGCGGTCCGGGCGCTCGAGCAGCGCCTCTGCCGCGAACCGCAACGCGACGGCCCATCCCTCGGTGTGCCCGACGAGCGCCTCGACCCCGCCCTCGCTCAGCCGCACGCCGAACCCTCTGAGAAGCTGCTTCGCCTCGTCGATGGTGAAGGCGATGTCACCACCGCGGATCTGGGTCATCTTTCCGCCGGCCCGCAGCCGCGCCAACGGCATTCGCGGGTTCCTCCTGGTGGCCAGCACGAGCCGGAACGGCCCGGGCGCGAGCCACGCGAGGCGCTCGATGACCCGATCGATCTCCCGACTCCCGCTCGCCTGCTCGTCGTCGATCACCAGGACGAGTGGACGGGACAACCGGCCGACGGCCTCGATGAACCGGGAGAGGAATCCCTCGTCCCCCGCCGTGCGTGGGGGCGTGAGCTTGGTCAGCGGGCCGGTGCGGCCCGCCGGGGTGGAGCCGATGGCCGCCAGCACGTGCGCCCAGAACCGGGGAGCATCCCGATCGCGGGACTCCATGGTCACCCACGCCGCACTCAATCCCTTGGGACGGGTCGCGATCCAGGAAGCGAGCAGCGTGGTCTTTCCCGATCCGGCCAGCCCGGAGATGAGCGTCATCGGCCCTTCCACGCCGGCCTCGACGAGCGCGTGCAACCGGGGGCGAGGGACGTAGGCCCTGGGAAGCGGCGGAGGTGAGAGCTTCGTGCTGATGACGGGGTCTGAGCCGTCGTCGTCCCGGGTGATTCGAAGCTCGTGCGCGCTCGAGGACAACGGCCTGGACTCGCGCGTCAGCATGGGACGCCGACGGATCCGGGGCGCGATGCCTGGGTTCTGCGGACTCGTGGTCGGGGAACGAGGCTCCGACGCAACCATGGGCGGCCCCCCTTCAAACTCGTCTCACCTGCTTCGGGTCATACCAGCAGGTGCGCTGTCCGAACGTCAAATATGCGCGCGCAACCATTTCGGGTCAATTCGAGTGTCCGATGTGCCTGCCAAGGCCGCTGACCAGGTGTGTTCCGGTCCCAGCGACAGCGGAAACCGGGCTTTCCCAAGAAGAACACTTGATGAAAAGGTGAGTCGCGGCCGGCAAACCGGCCGCGACTCCCCCGTTCGACCTTCTCTTGGGTCACCCCGTCGGGGTGACCAGGCCCCTCAGCTCATCCCTCGAATCTCTCGCCCGTGGGCGGTCAGCCCGTAGATGATCAGGACGTCGATCGCGATGATGATCGTCGACCAGACCGGCTGCGCGGGTAGGAACGCGATCTGGTTGAAGGCGTTCAACACGGCGACGATCACGCCCATGATGAGGGCCCACGACTGCCCGCCGAGAATCCCCAGCCCGACGCCGATCTGAACGATTCCCAGGATCAGCGTGATCCACCCCCATGTGGTGACGTCGAACGCGACCAGCCCCGCCGCCGACGCCACGAGCACCTGGTCCTTGAACAGCGCCACCAGGCCGTAGATCACGTTGAAGCCACCCACCAGGAGCAGGAGGGTTCCCGCGAAGATCGCCATGCCCACCCAGCCGCTCGGCTGGTCGTCGCCGCTCCTTGCCATACGCACGCCCTCCTTGATCAAAGGACGGGCCCGCGCCCGTCTCGATGGTGCACCCGACAATGGTTGCGGCCCGTCCCGCCCTCCCTCACCCTCGCCGGGTGATTCTGTCCACTCACCGCGGACATGCGCAGGTGAGAAGCCAGCGAGCGGCGCAGGGGCCGCTCGCAGGATGTCCCGCCGCCTCCGCCGCCATCTCGTCGTCGGTGGCCGCGCCGCGCCGGCGGACGTACTCGACCAACGCCAGCCACTCGATCAACAACCCCCACCGATCCCGAGGGAGACCCACGACAGCTCGACGATCCACCCAGACGACCACCGCGGTGATCGGGCACGCCACGATCAGCACGTTCAGGCCGTGGGTGACGGCGCCGACGACCTCCGCGACCCCCGGCGATTCCCGGGCTCCTTGATCTCCACCACCACGGATTCCTGTATCCGCTTGATGGCGACCTGGGCGGGGACCAGTGCGAGCAGCCCACCACGACCAGTTGCAAGGTCCGACAACGACGCCGTTTCGCCAGAAGGATGGTGATCGCGATCAGGCCGGCGGCAGAAGCAGCGCAACCACGAACGAGACGTCGAAGAGGTGCACGGCCTGCTCGGCGGCCGCGAGCCGATCGGGACGTGAACACCAACGGCTGGGCGAATCGGCCGGCAGGGATCTGCCGAACTCCGTCGACAGGCCTGGACGGCGGCCGCGGGATCGCTCACCGGATCCACGCCCACCGGGACCGTGTGTCCACGGAAGCGAACGACGCATGTTCCTGCAGGAAGGTGAGGCGCTGGTAGACGAGCGGAACCAGATTCAGGCTCACCTCTCCATTCGCTCCCGTGACGACGCGGTTCGACTCGCCGCGCAGGATGCGCACGATGGCGTCGTGCACACGCGTGTTCACCGCCACCCAGATCCGATTGAACGTGTCGCTCTGGATGAAGGTCGCGAGCGGCGCCTCGATCTGCGGGCGGAGGCGGTCGGCCACAATGCCGGCCAGCGGCGCCAACTCGGGCGGAAGCGCCTCCTCGACCGCCGTCTCCAGATCCACCATGTTCTGGACCTGGGTCATCGTGAACCCGGAAATCGCCTTCGCGACGTCGGGTTCCCGCGGGAGTGGTCCGACGACCGCGATCCACTCGTCGGAACACGGTCCAGTGCCCCCACGTCGTCACCAATGCCACGACAATGCTCGGCGAGGCAGGACCACGAGCGGCCAGGATCGGCCTGACCAGGCCCCTCTTGCGTTTGGTCGGCTAGACGCCTGCGCGTTCTTCGCTCACGTCAGCCGGTCGCCTGAGGCATCTCGTCGGACGACATCGCGCCGATGGCCACGAGGTCCGCCGGGTGCACCCACGCGTCCACCAGGGGGACGCCGCCCGCCTTAGTGATCGCCTCCTGGAGCGGGACGGCCCATCGGTGCTCGATCAGAGCCACGGCCACCGTGCGGTCATTCGGGATGGCGTCGTCAGCGAACCACATGTCATCCTTGCCGAGGATCGATCCGTCGGCCGCAGCTTCCGCTCCAGCCGTCGCGCCCACCTCGGCGCCTTCCTCACCGGCCGCTCGGTACCCGATCAGTGCCCCCACGACCGCACCGACCTCGACGGCCTCGTCCTGGGAGAGATCGCCGGTTTCGAGCCTGCTGATGTTCCCGTCGGCGTCCTTCCGCGCGATCAGCAGATCGATCAGCCGCATGATGTCGTTCTCGCGAAGCCACTCGAGCTCATCCGTGATGCCGGCGTGCGGCTCGGCATCGGGGAGCCCGATGACCAGAAGCTGAACAGGTCCCATCGCCATGGAGCCGGCGCCGCCGATCATGCCCGTTCGCAGCAGGGGGCGTCGTCTCCTCGTATTCATCGTGGGCTTCTTTCTCGATAGACCGGGCTCGGCACGGAGCCCAACACTTCTCCTGCAGATCGAATATCCGCAGGCAGCCCCCAGGCTTCACCCCGAGGGGGTGATTCGGAGTGCGATAGAGCGGTGATCCACGCCTCGTCGCTGCCCGGTCAGCGGGCGGAGAAAGGCTCGCGCTTCCCGCTCCGCACCTGGAAGGCGGCGATGATCTCCAGGAATCCCCGGATCAGCGCGCTCAGCCCGACCCACACCAGGATGAGGTAGGCCCGCGCCGCGAAGAACTGGCCGCCGGCCCAGAAGCCGAGCAGCATCAGCAAGATCCCGGCCACCAGCTGCATCCACCACAGATCGCTCGTCTCGCGAAGGAACAGCGACTCGACGACGCGCAAGGCCCCCGCGAGGACGAGGACGAACCCCACGATCTCGGCCAGCGCCAGGAAGGTCTTTCCCGGGTAGAAGAGGGCGAGCAACCCCGCCCCGATGAACAGCACGGCGAGCGCGATGTTGAGCCAGCGCCAGGGTGTCATCGAGGCCGCCAGGAGGTCGTTGAGTCCCTGTCCGATGAGGACGAAGCCGACCAGGACGCCGACCGTCGTGATGGATGCCTGGTTGAAACGGAGCACGATGAGCGCGATCACGACCCAGGCGATGCCGGCCACGAGCAGGATCGACCAGCCGGGCGTCGGATCGACGCCCACTTCGAGCACCTCCTGGGATTCCTCGGCGGAACTCATCGACGCAAATCCTAGCCTCTGCGGCAATCACCCGCGTGGGGTGACGCTCCCTCACGCGCCGCCCTGGAGCATCGACGGAGCGCATCGATCACGGTCGAGAAGGGAGACAGAGGGAATGGCGACTTTCACGGTCTGGAAGTTCGACTCGGCGGGTGGAGCCGGCGAGGTGCTCTCGACGCTGGAGAGGCTCCAGAAAGAGGAGCTGATCCAGGTGCTCGACGGCGCCACCGTCTCATGGCCCGAGGGAAAGAAGAAGCCGAAGACGCAGCAGCTGCACAGCCTCGCGGGCGCGGGCGCGATGGGTGGCGCCTTCTGGGGCTTTCTGTTCGGCCTGCTCTTCTTCGTCCCCCTCCTCGGGTTGGCAGTCGGTGCCGCAATGGGAGCGATGGCCGGCTCGATGAGCGACGTGGGCATCGACGACCAGTTCATCAAGGAAGTCCGCGAGAAGATCACCCCGGGAACGTCGGCGGTGTTCCTGATGACTCAGGACGCCGTCCAGGACAAGGTGGCCGCGGAGCTCTCCTCGATGAAGGGTCACGTCGAGCTGCTCCACACGAACCTCACGAACGAGCAGGAGGCCAAGCTGCGCGAAGCGTTCGCGGACGAGGACTGATCTGCTCGATCAGGCGGGGGTGACCACGATCTTGCCGCGCGTGTGACCGCTGCCGACGGACTCGAACGCCTTCGAGGCGTCGGCGAGCGCGAACGTCGTGAGCGGTGGGGCGACGATCTGCTTCGCCGCCAGCATGGTCGCCAGCTGATCGAGTGACGCCGTGGTGGCCCGGCCCATGACGTTCGCGCCCTGGATCCCACGTCCCGCGAGCGCCTCGACGTCGACTCCCCCGACCGCGGAGGCGACCCGGCCGCCCGAACGGACGTGCTCGGCGAGTCGGCCGAGCGTCTCGGGGTCACCGTGCATGCCCGCGATGGCGTCGATCCCGTCCGGGTACTTCGCGCGAACGGCCTCCGCAACGTCGCCGGCCGCGTAGTCGATGACGTCCGCGGCACCCAGCTCGCGCGCGTATTCGGCGTTGGCCGCACTGCAGACCGCCACGACCCGGGCTCCCCGCACCGACGCGAGCTGGACGAAGTAGCTGCCGACGCCTCCGGTCGCACCCAGCGCCACCACGACGTGCCCGTCCCGGAGCGCGAGGTCGTCCGCGATCTGCAGCGCGGTCACGCCCGCGGTCGGGATCGCCGCGGCGACCGCGTCGTCCAGCGCATCGGGCGTGCGATCCACGGTGCCCGCCGACATGGCGACGAACTCGGCCAGCGTTCCCTCTCCCAGGAACGGCTTCCCGACCGAGCCGAACACCCGGTCCCCAACCGCCAGGGCGTCGACGCCGTCGCCGACCCCGTCCACCGTGCCGGCGGCGTCCATGCCCGGTACGAGGGGGAAGCGGTGCTCCATGTGATCCTTCAGAAAGCCCTGGAGCACGGCGTTGTCGAAGGGGTTCACCCCGGCCGCCGCGACGCGAACGCGAACCTGTCCCTCTGCCGGCTCCGGAACGGGGAGCTCGTGGATCGACCCCGGCCCTCCAAGGTCGTCGATGGCGAACGCCTTCATCGGAGCCCTCCTCTCGGTCGTTGCCTGGGCAAACGGCTTCCTCGGAGACCGTATTCCAAACCGGGCGTAGGACGCATCCCCGAGGAGGTGAGAGCATCGCGCCATGCCGTCGATCCTCGCCGCGACGTCCGGAGGCCTGTTCTCGTTCGACGACGCCGGAAACGCCGGTCCCGTCCGTCACGAAGGCCGAATGGTGTCCGCGGTCGTTCGCGATGACGACGCGCTCTGGGGCGTCGTCGACTGGGGCGAGATCGGGAGAGCCGACGGACGGTGAGACGTGGAGCCCGGCCGGCGCGCTGGACGGGCGCCTCCGGGCCACCTGTATCGCACCCACGGACAGGATCCTGGTCGGCTCCTCGGAGGCGCGGCTCTTCGAGATGACGGACGACGGCGTCCGGGCGATCGCCGCGTTCGATGACGCAGAGGGCCGCGAGACCTGGCACACGCCCTGGGGCGGTCCACCCGACACGCGCTCGATCGCGGAGTGGGACGAGGCGGTGTTCGTGAACGTCCACGTCGGCGGCATCCTCCGCACGCAGGATGCCGGCGCGAGCTGGGTCCCCACGATCGATATCGACGCCGACGTCCACCAGGTCACGACCTCCGAAGGGCTCGTGCTCGCGGCCTGCGCCGGCGGTCTGGCGGTCAGCGCGGATCGCGGGAGCACGTGGACGATGCGAACCGACGGCCTGGAGGCGCGGTACTCGAGGGCCGTGGCCGTCTGCGGAGAGGCGGTCCTCCTGTCGTCGTCGAACGGCCCTCGCGGCGGCCGGGCCGCGGTGTACCGCGGGGCGCTCGCCGGTGGTCCGCTCGAGCGCTGCCGGTCCGGCCTTCCCGAATGGTTCGACGACAACATCGACACGCACTGTCTCGACTCCCTGCCGAACGGGACGTGGGCGGCCTTCGGAACCGCCGACGGCCGGCTGTTCTCGTCGCGGGACGAAGGGGCGAGCTGGCAGGCGTTCGCATCCGGCCTGTCCCCAATCGCCTGCGTTCTCGTGCTTCCCTGAGGCGGGACCCCCGGGACCGTCAGGTGGGCAGCCGGTTCGCCCGGGACTGAGGGGCGGGAACGGCTCCGGCCGGAACCCGCGACGGCACCTGGCGCAGGTCGCCCGCGTTGTCCGCGAACGACACCGACCCGACCATCGGGAGGGTGAGCGAGCTGCCGGCGAGGTCGACCTTGTACGGCGTCGCGCCGGTGTCGAGCGTGACCGTCCACTGGGGCGAGGCCCCGAAGATCACCAGGCCCAGCTGGTCGCCGGCGGGCACGACCACGTCGATGTACGCGAGGTCGACCGTCAGCGTATTGGGCTGGTTCCCAGTCAGCCGGGCCCAGCCGCGCGCGAGGACGGCGAGCGGCGTCGACACCGTGTTCTCGACGCTGTCGAAGTAGCAGGCGTCGTCGTAGCCGACGGAGTCGCCCCAGCAGCTCTGCGTGCTGAGGGTCTTGTTCCCCGCCCCGTCGTCCCTGACGCGAACCTGCGTGCCGTAGTCCACCAGTGCCACACCCACCTGGCCGTTCGCGCCCTGAGGTGTGATCGTCAGGTCCACGGTCGGCTCGCCGCTGATCCGCACGTCGTGGCCCAGTGACCCGGTCACGTACAGCAGGCGATGGGTGTTCGCTCCCTTTGCCACCGCGGTGGCCTCGGACTGGCCCGGGCTGTTGGTGAACGAGTCCTTGCCGCTCTCCGGCGCGCCCGTCGTCAACGACCCGCCGGCGTGCAACGTCATGACCTGGTCATTGTTCGAGACCGGCCACGAGTTGGACGTGACCCACGTGCCCGGCGCTTTCTCGACGTCGATCCGCGGCTCATCCAGGATGCCGTTGTCGATGCCCATGAGCTGGTTGTCGAACCAGCGGTGCAGCGTGTCGACCCACACTGCCCGGCGGTAGTCGAACGGGTCGGTGTGGCCCAGGCGGGACAGCCAGACCTTGGTGACAAGGTGGTGCTCCAGCAGCAGCTCGTACCAGCGGCCGAAGTTCACCGTCTTCACGTTCGTGTCCTGGAGGCCGTGCACCAGGAAGACGCTCGCCTTCACCCTTGCCGCGGACGGCTTCGGCGCCTCGCGGTAGTCCCGGTCGGACCAGAACGGCGTATACGCCCCGGTCTCGTCGCCGTCGTTCGCGTCCAGCGCGTTGTTGATCGCCGTGCAGTTGACCGCGCGCGTCCGCGAGCCCTCGACGACGCGCGACAGGTAGCTGGGGTAGTTGTACGAGAAGGGAAGGCCCTGCGACCGGTCGTAGTCGTACCAGGAGCTGATGGCGCTGATCGGCACGATGGTGACCAGTCCGTCGACGCCGGTCGCCGCCACGCCGTTGGCGAGCGTGCCGTCGTAGGACTTCCCGATCATGCCGACCTTGCCGTTCGCCCAGTACGCCGTGACCTTCTTCCCGCTCGCGTCCACGGCCGTGGCACGGCCGTTCAACCAATCGACGACGGCCTTGACGGAGTTGATGTCCGAGGCCGCGCCCTCGTCGGCGCAGCCGCTCGCGCGGGCGGTCCCCGCCATGTCGACCTGGACGATGGCATAGCCGCGCGGCTCGAAGAAGTTGTCGTAGAAGAGCGGGAACTTCTGCGGGTTCCCGCTGCCGTCGTACGTCTTGGTCTCGCTCTCGTTGCCGCGTCCACAGCACAGGTAGTAGGGACTGGCGTCCATGATCACCGGCACCGGCGTGACGTGGTCCAGCTCGACGGGCCGGACGATGTCCGCGGTGACGAGGTCCTTCTTGCCGTCCCCGTCGCCGTCGGGTGCGCGCACCCACACCGACTGGCGGATGGCGTTCGCGAACGAGTACACGGGATCGGTCTCGCCGGCGCGCAGCACGTAGGGCTTGGCGCCCACGCGGCCGGCGGCGGCGATGGCGGCGGATGGCCCCAGCGCGAGCAGGCCCGCCAGCAGGGCGAGGGCACAGCAGAGTCGAATCGGACGAGAGCGCATCCCCGAACCTCGTTTCACCCGGACGTCCAACGACCGTCGGAGGCGAATCCTACTTCGGTGAGCACTCCTGATGAAGGGCAGCGGCGGAAAATGCATCCCCAGGGTCAGCCCCAAGGCTCGAAGTGGATCGCGCCCGGCTCGTCCCGACGCCCGATCATCCAGGCCATGAGTCGCCGCGCGTCCTGGGGATCGCGGACGCGCGAAGGAACGGTCGCGAGCACGCGGGGCAGCTCCCACGCGACGTATCCCTCCGGCCAATCCTCCGGCCCATAGAGGAGACCGAGGTCGACGTGGTGCACCTCGACCTCGCGCAACCTGCGCCAGGGGCTCTCGGCGTCGCCCACCGGTCGTCCGCCATGAGGTCCCGATGCGGCCAGCCGGCGGCGACCGACCGGGCCCAGACATCCTCCAGTCGCTCGGCCGACTCCGCGACGTCGGCCGAGAGAATTCCCGGCCGACCGGGGCGCGCCGGCCTCGATGTCGGCCCCGCGCTCCTCCTGACCGCCCGGATATCGGGGGACCTCCTCACCGTCGAGGGCCGCGTCGAGCCGCCGGGCATGACCGTCGGCGTTTCGCGCCAGGTGCGTCAGCACGTGCCCGACCGTCCAGCCCGGCATCAGGCTCGGCCCCGCCACCACGTCGTCGGTGAGGCCGCCGGCGGTCGCGACGAGCCGGGCATGGGATGCGACGCACAGCTCGATGCCGGCCACTGCCTCGTCATCCTGCGAATGGGTCGTCGCCTCGCCCGTCACCGCGCCCTCCTGCTCGTCGAGACCGCCATCCTCCCGCATTCGGGCCGGCTGGTAATATCTCTGTCACGGAGGTATTTGGACGATGAGTGAGTTGAGCACCCTCCACCGGGCACGCAGGACCGGCCGACCCCGCGACGTCCACGGGCTTGCGCGTGACCTCAGCGAGGCGATGGGCCAGCTTCGGCGCACCGTCCGGCGTCGCGTTCGCCGCGGATTCCCCCACGCACCCCTCGGAGGCAACGAGCGGGAGCTCGTCCTGCTGTTGCGCGACCGGGCCGACCTCCGTGTGGGCGACGCCGCGAGCGCGCTCGGGCTCGCCGACAACACCGTGAGCACCCTCGTCGGGCGGCTGTCCGAGATGGGGCTGGTGCAGCGCCGGACGGACCCTCGGGACGCCCGGGCCGCACGTCTCTCGCTCACGCCCGCGGCCCGCAGACGCGTGGCCGACTGGGGAGACCGGAGCGCGCAGCTGATCGGCAGCGCGATCGACGACCTGTCGCCCGCCGACCGCGCGGCGCTCACGGCGGCGGTGCCGGCGCTCCGTGCCCTGCGGGCCCGACTGGAGGAGGAGACGTCGTGACCGACGCCGTGCGGCTCGAGCACGTCGGCTACGCGTTCGGCGACGTGCGCGCGGTGGACGACGTGACGTTCGCGGTCGAGGAGGGCGAGATGTTCGGCTCCTCGGCCCGAACGGCGCGGGGAAGACCACGACGATCCGGGTGATCACCACGCTGCTACCGGGCGAGGGCCGCGTGACGGTGTTCGGGTCCGATACACGTCGTCGACGATGCGCGTCCGCCGATTGCTGGGGTACGTGCCGCAGCAGCTGTCGATCGACGCGCAGCTGACCGGCTAGGAGAACGTGTGGCTGTTCGCCCGGCTGTTCGACGTGCCCCGGCGGACCGCCACGAGCGGATCGAACAGGCGCTCTCGCTGGTGGGGCTGGACGACGTGGCCATCGGGTCTCGCCGACCTACTCGGGCGGCATGATCCGCCGGCTCGAGCTCGCGCAGGCGCTGGTGAATCGGCCGCGCATGCTCGTCCTGGACGAACCGACCATCGGCCTCGACCCGGTCGCCCGCCGGAGCGTCTGGGACCGCCTGCTCGAGCTCCGCGCAGCGAGCTCGGCATGACCGTCCTGCTGACCACCCACTACATGGAGGAGGCGGACGAGCTGTGCGACCGGGTGGCGCTCATGCACCATGGGCCACCTCCGGGCGCTGGGCAGCCCGGACGACTGAAGGCGGCGCTCGGACCCGGCTCGTCGCTGGAAGACGTCTTCCGCGCGTACACCGGCGAGCGACGGAGACGGAGGGAAGCCTCCGAGACGTCCGCATCACCGTCGCACCATCGGTCGAGTCGGCTGACCGACCCGGTCCTCGAGGGCCGCGCCTGCTCTGGCGCCGGACCGCCACGCTCTCCCTGGTGGAGCTCGCGAAGATCCGGCACGACCGCAGCGAGCTCTACACGCGTGCCATCCAGCCCGCGCTCTGGCTGCTGATCTTCGGGGAGACGTTCAACCGGATCCACGCCATCCCGACGGGAACGATCCCCTACCTCGACTACCTCGCGCCCGGGATCATGGCCCAGTCGGCGTTGTTCGTCGCGATCTTCTACGGGATCCAGATCATCTGGGACCGCGACTTCGGGATCCTGACCAAGCTGATGGCCACGCCGACGCCGAGCGCGGCGCTGGTCACGGGCAAGGCGTTCGCCGCGGGCGTCCGGGCGATCAGCCAGGTCGTGGTGGTGCTCGTCCTCAGCGCCCTGCTCGGGGTGACGTTCGACTGGAACCCGCTGCACGTGGTGGGGGCGGCCGCCGCGGTCGTGCTGGGGTCGGCGTTCTTCTCGACGCTGTCGATGTCGATCGCGGGCCTCGTGCTCACCCGCGAGCGCCTGATGGGGATCGGGCAGGCCATCACGATGCCGTTGTTCTTCGCCTCGAATGCGCTGTACCCGGTGGCGTTCATGCCCACGTGGGTGCAAGGTCGCGCGGTGAACCCGCTCACCTACGAGGTGAACGCGCTGCGCAAGCTGCTCCTGGGGCTCCCGGGCAACGTGGCCATCGATTTCGGCGTGCTGCTGTTCTCGGCGGCGTGCGGCGTCACCACGGCGTCGGCCCTGCTGCGACGACTCGTCCGCTGAGCCGCCGGTATCCTGGCTTCGTGATGCAGCATGACGTCGCGGAGACCATTGCCTCGGGGGCCGCGTTCGTGGATCTCTCCTCGTGGCGCGTCGTCTCGGTGTCCGGCACCGACGCGCGCACGTGGCTCAACGACCTGATCTCCGCGGACATCGGGGACCTCAGGCCGGGAGGAGCCCGCCGATCGCTGCTGCTGTCCCCGACGGGGCGGATTCGCGCGGAGTTCACGGTGGCCGACCATGAAGGGACGATCCTGCTGCTCCAGGATCCGGCGCAACCACGAGCGATCCGGGAGCTCCTGTCCCCGTACGTGCTGTCGTCGGACGTGCGGCTGGAGGACCGAACCGCGGACACCGGCCTGTTCGCGTTCCCGGGCAGCCCGACCGCGCCGGACGTCGCCGGGACCGTCGCGTCCACCCCTTCCTGCACCGGCCGGGGTGTCGACCTGCTCTGCGCGATGGAGGATCACGACGGCGTCCTGGCGTCGCTGTCGCGGGAATACGCGCTCGCGGACGCGGAGGCCCTGGAGGCGTGGCGCGTCTCAGGCGGGGATCCCGCGGTTCGGCGTGGACGCGCTGGACGACGACCTCCCGCAGGAGGGGGGGTTCGGCGACGCCGTCGCGGCCGACAAGGGCTGCTACCTGGGCCAGGAGGCCGTGGCCAAGGTGCGCAACCTCGGACATCCCAGGCGGGTCCTGCTGCACGTGCAGGCCGGCGCGCCCGTGCGGGCCGGCGACGCCGTGCGAGCCGACGGTGAGTCCGTCGGCGAGATCACGAGCGCCGCCGGCGGTGACGATCGGTGGTGGGCGCTGGCGAAGGTGCGATGGCGCGATCGCGCGGCTCCGCTGGCGACGACGGATGGGGTCTCGCTGACCCCCGCCTGACGCACGTTCGCCGCTCGATTCCGCCCACTTCGGCCTCGAACCACGCGGCCTTCGACGTTTCGCCGGCCTCCTCTCCTCCCCCAGGGCGCTGGACAGGCCGGCTAAGGTTCTCCGGCCGGTCCTGTCGATACGACGGATGTGTCCCACCTGATGCGTCCTTGTTCACGAATGGGAGCCCGAACGCATCCTGGGCATGCCCGTACCGCGACGGGCGCGGGGGCACTGGTGGTCGCGCTGATGGTTCTGTCGGGGACCACGCTCACTGCCGGGCCGGCGGCAGCGGACCCGTATCCCCCCATCCGTCACACGCACGGCACGGCGGTCGTCTATTCCCAGCCGGGGGACTACATCGGACAGGGGCAACCCCATCTCTACTACGCCCCGGGGAACGCGGGGATGTCCGTGACGAACGACGACGCATGGGTGCAAGTCGTCACGCGCGGGGGCTCCATGCATGAACCGTTCACGTTCACCTTCTACCCGCCGACGGGCGAGCACCTGCACACGGGCCTGTACGACCACACCTTGCGATTCCCCGAGCCCGGCCGGCCCGGGATGGACGTCTACGGTGGGGGTCGGGGACGCACGCCGCGGGGACGATTCGACGTGCAGTCGATTCGATTCGACTCCAAGGGCCAGATCGTCGCCCTGCACGTCACGTTCGAGGAGAACTGTGGAGAGCCGCCTGCACTCTTCGGCGAGGTGGACATCCACGGCGGCCCACTTCCGTCCAGCGTGATCGCCCCCTCCAGCCTCTGGTGGCCGGACACGTATCCCGGCCTGTCTGCGCCATCCGTGCCGGTATGGGTCATCAACACCGGGGATGCCTCCCTGCACATGGGGACGGCGGCGCTCGCGGGACTCGACGCATTCCGACTTCTCCGTCACCGGGGACGGCTGCTCGGGCGCTCTCCTACCGGTATCCACGCGCTGCCGCATGGACGTCACGTTCTCGCCTCCATCGCCGGGACCGAGAGAGGCGCAACTGGGGCTGAGCGTCGCGCGGCGTCCGGAAGACGTTCCAACTCGACGGCAAGGGGGTAGCCGGGACCACATCGCTCGACCTCCAGAGCGAGCCCGGCGATCCGCTGGGGCAGGGCAAGGACTACTCCTACGACCCGATCAACGCCACCCTGGAAGGGGGTGGGTCGTCCAGCCACGTCGGGTTCGGGATCACGGGCGCGGAGGTGCGATGGGACGGACTGTTCGGCGAGCCGTCGGGGAACCCACTCCACCCGGGAACGTACGACGGCAGCTCCGGCAACATGCGGGTCGACGGACTGAGCGGCTGTTCGAGCTACACGGGAACGTTCACCATCAACTCCATCGCGATCTTCCCCGGGACCGACGAGATCGAGTCCGTTTCGATGTCGTTCGTCGCCCACTGCGGCAGCTTCGTCCCTGCGCTGACCGGGTCGTTCGACTTCCACGCCCCCACCGGCGACGTGACCCCGCCGGGCGCGCCGCAGATCGGCCTCGCTTGGGCGGTCGGCGCACACCCTGCACCTCGCATGGGACGAACCCCACCGATCCCGACTTCGCGTTCGCCATCGTGCGGTGGCGCGTGGGAACGGCACCGGTCGACGACCCCAGCGCGGGGCGGTTCGGATACGCGGGCGTGGGTCAAGGCGTCACGATCACGGGCCTGAACCCCGGGAGACCCGTCACGGTGGAGGTGTGGGCCGTCGACGCGGCGGGCAACGTCGGCCCGGGCGTGTTCCAGACCGCGGGCGCGTAGGCCCTATCGGTCAGCCGTCCGCCGAAGTCCGATGTGCCGGTCGAACCACTCCTGCGTCCGCCGGATCGCGTCGAGCGCGTGCGCCCGTTCCATCGGCACGTGCCCCTCGCGCGGGTAGACCACGAGCTCCGTCTCCGAGCCCGACGCCGCGATGGCGTTGAACAGCTCCTCGCCCTGGCCCGGCGGCGTGCACCGGTCCTCGGCACCCTGGAGGATCAGCGTGGGCGTCCGGCACCGGTGCGCGTGCGTGACGGGCGAGCGATCCGCGTACTGGCTCGCCGGGTCGTTCCAGTCGCCGGACAGGATCGCCTGGTCGTACCACCACACCTCCGACGTCAGGTGGAACGACACGTAGTCCGACACGACCGACATCGCCACCGACGCGCCGAACCGGTCGGTCTGCCCCACGGCCCAGCCGGCCAGGTAGCCCCCGTAGGACAGCCCGGCGATGCCGAGCCGGCCCGGGTCCGCCACCCCTTCGGCGATGCAGTGGTCGACGCCGGCCATGATGTCGCGGTAGTCGATGCCGCCGCCGTCGCCGATCACGCCCTGCGCGAACGAGTGCCCGCGCCCGATGCTCCCGCGCGGGTTGGGCAGCAGGCACGCGTACCCCGCCGAGGCCAACAGGACGGCGTTCGGCTCTGAGTCGGAGAAGTAGGCGCCCCAGCTCCACGTGGGTCCGCCGTGCGCGCACACGATCAACGGCAGCGGCCCCGCCGCACCCTTCGGCGTCATCAGCAGGCCCTCGACCTCGACGCCACCCTCGCCCGGCCAGCGGATGGTCCGGACGTCGGGGAAGACCGTGTCCTCGGTGATGTCGTCGTTGAACGACGTCCAGCGCGACCAGGCGCCCGCCTCGTGGTCGAATCGCGCGAGCTCGGGCGCGACCCCGTGTGCCTGGTGCGTGGTCAGCACCACGTCCGCGTCCTGGGTGATCGCGCAGGCTGGCGTGGTCACGGCGTCGCCGATGAACGCGGCCCCGCGCCACCGCTCCTCACGCCGACCGTCCAGCCAGACGCGTCCGCAGGCGTTCTGGGTGCCCTCCATGCTCGCGTACCAGAGCGACTCGTCGTCACACCACGCCGCGCGCCCCACCGTCTCGAGGCCGGGCCATGGGTCGGTCGTCTCTCCGGTCGCGAGGTCGATCAGCATCAGGCTTCCGGAGAGCAGGCCGTGGTCGCTCGCGTACCCCTCGATGATCACGGCGCGGCCGAGGTCGGGCGAGATCGCGAGGCCCTCCGTCTGCCACGCCGGCCGGTACAACGTCGTCGCGGTCCGCGCGGCGAGGTCCAGGCGGGCGACGGTCGCGCCGTACCACCCCGAACCGGAGTGATCCGTGGCCACGACGGCGACGAGGAGGTCCTCGCCGTCCCAGTCCACTTCCACACACTCGAATCCGGGGGCCCCACCTCCGTCACCTCGCCCGACGTCACGTCCGCAAGGAACAGCCGGCGGTGCGCGTCGCCGGGCCGCCGGACGATCGGATCGGACGGCGGCTCGGCGCCGTGCACGGCGCGGGCGCTCCAGTCGAGGCCGTACGAGCCGGGATCGGCGGCCAGGACCAGCAGCCGCCTGCCGTCGGCGGACCAGGCAACGCTCTCCGCCGACCCCGCGAGCGTCCCTGCCAGCACGGGCTCGGCGCCGGGCACGAGCGTGTACGGGAGCTGGTGGCCGGGGGTGATCCGGTCGGACAGAAAGGCGAGCCGCGACCCATCCGGCGACCACATCGGCGACTGATCACACGAGTCGCCGTCGGTCAGCCTCGCCGGCGCGCCGCCGACGTCGGCCACGTAGAGATCGGCCGGAGCGACCGATCCCGTCGCGGCTACGGTCGCGTGGAGCGCGAACGCGACCCTCGCGCCGTCGGGCGAGATCGCGAGCTCTGCCGGGGTGCGGACGTCCAGCAATCGTTCCGCCGTCGGCAGGCGCGGCGTCTCGGAGTGGCTCATGGCGCCGCAGGCTACACGAACTACGATGCTGGTCCACGAAGACGCCGAGCCACGAGAGGGGTACCGCACGATGGAGGGCGAGACGGCGAAGGGACCGATCGAGGACGTCGCGCCGGCGCTCCGGGCCAAGGCTGCGTCCTTCGTCAAGGAACACCGGCTGCCGGGCATCGCGGTCGGCGTGGTCCACGGCGACGACCTGGTCTGGTCGGCCGGCATCGGCTTCGCCGACGTCACCGATCGGCGCGCGCCCGAGGACACCACGATCTACCGGGTCGCCTCGATCACCAAGACGTTCACCGGCACCGCGATCCTGCAGCTGCGTGACGACGGGCTGCTGCACCTGGACGACCCCGCCGTCGCGCACCTCCCCGAATTGAAGGACGCGGAGAGCCCCTTCGGGCCGATCGAGACTGTGACCATTCGCCGGATGCTCTCCCACGAGTCGGGGCTCGCCGGCGAGCCGCCGGACAGCGACTGGACGACGCCGGCGTACGAGGGGGAGGCCTCCCGGAACCTGGCGCGCGCCGCCGAGACCGGCACCCGGATCCCGCCGAACCTGCAGCAGAAGTACTCGAACCTGGCCTATCAGCTGCTGGGCGAGATCGTGGCCCGTCGCAGTGGGGTGCCCTACCCGGACTACGTGCGGACGAACGTCCTGGAACCGCTGGGCATGACCGGGAGCGCCTTCGAGCCGCTCCCCGAGGCGCTGCTCCCGCGGCGGGCGACCGGCTACATGCCGCGGCTCTTCTCGGACGAGTTCGTCGTCTCCGTCTCCCCGCCGCTGGTCTGGGCGGAGGGCGGCCTGTGGTCGAGCGTCCGGGACCTCGCCCGGTGGATCTCGTTCCAGTTCCGCGAGGATGGCGGCGAACGATCGGGGGCGCAGGTCCTGGCCAGGGTCGACGCTCAAGGAGATGCACACCGCGCGCTACCTGGGCGACGCCGCGTGGACCGAGGCTTGGTGCATCTCGTGGTACGCGGTGCGACGCGGCGACGTGGTCTGGATCCAGCACTCGGGAGGACTCCACGGGTTCATCACCAACGTCTGCTTCCACCCCAAGGATCGCGTGGGCGCGATCGCCCTGATCAACGGGGTCGCCGAAGCGGACGAGCTGGCGATGGATTTGGCCACCATCGCGCGCGACGCGGTGAACGCGGCACCCGTCGCCGTCGAGCCGCCCGACCCCCTCCGGACGGATTCCGGTCCCTGCTCGGGCTCTACGTGGACTATCACGAAGGCGCGATCCTCCGCCTGGAATGGCGGGACGGGAAGCTCACCCTCGTCGATCCGGACCGGAACGCCTGGCGGCCGACGCTCACCCCGACGGGCGAGCCCGACGCCTTCCTGGTGGAGCCCGGCGTCCGGCGAGTCGGGCGAGCGTGTCGTGTTCCGGCGCGTGCCCGACGGGCGCGTCTCGTCGATGTTCCTCGCCTCGGCCACGCTGGCCAGGCTCGACCCCGTCGTCGCGCCCGACTGACGGCCGGGCGACCGCGGCCGCTCAGGCGCGGAGCGCGCGCCGCCAGCGGGCCGGCATCGTCCGTCCGAACGCGATGTCCGAGGCGCCCAGCCACGCCGCCAGCTCGCCGATCGCTTTCGCGGCCGCGGCGCCGTCGGCGGGGGTCGCTCCCTCCTCTGCGTACACGGAATGCACCCGGAGCACGCCGGCCCCGCGGTCGAACAGCGGGTCGATCCGTCCGATCAACCGATCGCCCCGCAGGATCGGCAGCACGAAGTAGCCGAACTCCCGCTTCGCCTTCGGAACGTAGATCTCCAGGCGGAAGCGGAAGCCGAAGAGCTGCTCGGTGTGGTTGCGGTCCGACACCAGGTCGTCGAAGGGCGACAGGAGCACCGTGCGCGGCCGGAACGTCGTGTCGAGGAGATCGGCGTGCGCGAACCAGTCCCCGCGAAGACCGTCGATCCGCGCCGGGACCGCGACTCCTTCCTTCACCAGGTCGTCGAGCGCGCGTTCCCAGCCGGTCGGCCTCCCGTCGAACGCGAAGCCGAACTGCCGGACGGTGGCCACGCCGCGCGCGCGCAGCTGCCGCGAGAGAATGCGCCGCGCCGTCTCGCGCGCCGGCAACCGCGGCGCGTTCACCGGCACCGTGCGCTCGGCGAGGTCCCAGATGCGCTGCTGGCCGTCGCGGCCGACGATCATCACCTCGCCGCGGAACCAGAGCCTGTCCAGCATCTGCCCCAGGTTGCGGGCGGCGCTCGTCTCCGTCTGGTCGTTCCATCCGCCGGTCTTCCAGGAGACCACCGATCGGTCCTCCAGCTCCCGCGCCCGGAGCGGACCGCGCCGGCGCAGCTCGGCCAGGATGTAGCGGCGGAAGGCGGCGTTGGCGCGCAACCATTCCGAGACATACCTCCGCCGTGCCGCTTCGGGCCCCCCATCCGGGTACCGGCGCATCGTCTCGCGATGGATCGGGAAGTCCTCGATCGGCAGGATGTGGACCCAGTACTCGAACAGGCGCCGCTCGTCCCACAGCAGCCGCTCGAGGTCGCGCACCCGGAACCCCCGGCCGAGGCGGCTCCACAGGACGAGCTGCTCGGTGCGCGCGACGGCATGCGTCGGATCGAGCTGGACGCTCCACAGGTCGTGGACGGCCTCCTCGATCGAGCGCGGGCGCGGCGCGGAGAGCCGCTGGCCCATGACCGCCAGGCGCCGCGCCCGCTCGCGCGACAGCTCGAGTCGCGCGGTCACCGCAACCGCTCCCCGAGGGTGCGCATGTGAGCGCCGACGCTAGCAGTCGATTGCCTTGTGCACGACCGGCGGATCTGGATAGCCTGCCCCGCATGCCCGCCTACCGAACCGCCGCCGAACTCGGCTTGATGGCAGGATCGCCGCCGCCCACCGACCGGCTGGTGACGCTCGCCAACTGGGAGGATCCCCCGTTCAATCGCTGGGGGTTCCAGCACGTCCGCGACCTGATCCCGACGGCCCGCATCGGCCGCGGCGAGGGCCCCACGCGACCGCTGCCCCGCGCCGAGCGCGATCTCGACGGCCTCGCCTACCGGTCGGGGCGCCGCCGCATGACGGTGGCGCGCATGCTGGACGAGACGGCGACGGACGGATTCCTCGTGCTGCACCGCGGCCGGATCGTGACCGAGCGGTACTTCAACGGCCTGACGCCCGATCGGACACACCTGCTGATGTCGGTGTCGAAGTCGATCGTCTCGACGGTGGCCGGCATCCTGACGGGACGCGGCCGGCTGGACGTGAACGGTCGCGTCACCGACTACGTCCCCGAGCTCCGCGGCACCAGCTTCGAGGGAGCCACCGTGCAGCACCTGCTGGACATGCGGGCGGGGACGCGATTCAACGAGGACTACGACGACCCCCGCGCGGACGTTCGCGTCTACGAGCAGATCTACCTGTGGCGGCCACGCACCTCCCGGGCCCTGCCCGACGACGCCTGCGGCTACTTCGCGACGCTCGCGAACGACGGGGAGCACGGTGGCCCCTTCCGGTACCGCTCGGTCCTGACCGACGTGCTCGGGTGGGTCGTGGAACGCGCCGGCGGCGACCGGCTGCCCGAGCTCGTCGCCGCGTGAGCTGTGGCAGCCGATGGGCGCGGAGTTCGACGCCGAGATCACCGTGGACGGGCACGGGAACGGAATGGCCGACGGCGGTGTGTGCGCGACGCTCCGCGACCTCGGCCGGTTCGCGCTCCTCTTCGCCGACGGTGGCAGGCGGGGTCGGCGGCGGATCGTCCCTGCGGACTGGATCCGCGACACCGTCGCCGGAGCACCCGACGGCGCGGAGGCGTTCGCGGCCAGCCTCGACTGGGATGGGTTCGGGCCCGGCGATCTCTATCGCAACACGCACTACCGGAACAAGTGGTGGGTCGTGGCACCCGGCGTGCCGGCCTTCTCGGCACTCGGCATCAACGGCCAGATGGCGTTCGTGCACGTCCCCAGCCGCGTCGTGGTCGTGAAACTCTCGACGTGGGCATCGGCGATGGACGACGAGGCGGAGACCTGGACCTTCGACGCCGCCTTCGCCATCGCCGACGCGCTGTCCGCGTAACGTTCCGGTCGCGTTCGCCTCGCCGTCACCCCCGGTGGGGATCATGGAGGGGATGACAGCACCGCGACTCGAACGGACCGACACGGCCAACCAGCTCGCGGTCCTCCGTGCCGCCCGGTCGTCGCGCCGACACTTCCGGACGGTGGTCGATGGCTTCATCCGGCTCGCCTCGGACGGCCGGACCGACTGGTCCCTCGACGTCCGGTCCGACGTCCCGGGCTACGTGTCCGTGCGGAGCCGGGGGAAATCGAGGGTGAGTCCGCGCGCCTCGACCTGGTAGAGGGCCTCGGGCTTGGGCAGGCCCGACAGCTGGTGCCGACCGAGGCTGCGCAGGTGGACACCGGGCGGCATCGTGTCGCGCAGCGCCCTCCTGGCCCTGGTCGAGACGAGGATCTGACCGCCGTGGCCGGCCTGGCACACGCGCGCGGCGGCGTGCACCGAGAGGCCGATGTACCCCGTGTCGGTCAGCGTGGGCCTGCCACTGTGGATCCCGACCCGGACACGGCACCTCTCGCCATCGCCCCAGACCCACTTCTCCAGCGCGCGCTGAATGCGGATGGCGGCAAGCAGGGCCCGGGGCGCATCCGTGAACACCGCGAAGAACTCGTCGGCGCGCGCGTCGACCTCCTGGCCCTTCCCGCGCACGACCGCCTCGCGAATCACCCCGCGAACATCTGAGAGGAGGGTTCCGTACGCGTCGCCCATCCTTCGCAGGAGCGCCGTCGAGTCCTCCATGTCGGTCAGCAGGAAGGTCACGAACCCGACGGGAAGCGTCGCCGGGTCCGTGGAGCCCGCGCGCATCTCGCCCTCGAGGCGCTCCCGCTCGACGGCGGCGCCGTCCGCAGCCAGCTTGCGCTCGGAGCGCAACTGACCGGTGATGAAGCCGACCGGCACGATGCCGTACCTCTTCGCCGCGTTCAGCAGCCGCTTGCGGGCGCGTTCGCGGGCCGCGTCGTCCTCGAACGCGACCCGCTCGAAGCGGGCCAGGGCGTTGCGGACGTGCGCCTCGTCGTGGATGGGCAGCCGCCGCCGGCCGGCCGAATCGATGTAGGCGAAGGCGCTGGCCGGCAGCTTGGCCCGCTCGGTGGCGCTGAGCTTCGGCATGCCCCCGACAATAGCCTGCCCCAGTGATACCCAGTCAGGACCGCCAGCGACCGACCAGGAACGCTGCCACGTACGCCAGGCCACCGATGGCACCGAGCCAGCTGTAGGGGGCCGGATCGTTCCCGTGGGCGACCTCGACGAAGAAGGCGACGATCAACGCGGTGATCACGGCCAGCCCGGCGAAGGCCGTGGCTCGGAGGTCGATCATCGCCCAGCGCTCGTCGCGGCCGTCGCCGCGCAGTGCCGCGGATCATCTCGCTGCGTCCCCCGAACAGGAAGAGCGCCCCACAGGCCAGCATGACCCCGAAGCTGAACGCCCCCTGTCCCGGGTGGCCGCCGGCCACGAACGCGATCCACATCCCGACCCCGAGGAACACGGAGAATCCGGGGAGGAACCACTTGTTCTCCCACCACCGCCTGTGTGCTGACTCCATCGGTCGTTCCTCCTTCTTCTCTCTGTCGCCCATCGGCGTTACCCGCCTGCCGACCGGCGTCCCGCCGGGGCGCCGGCCTGGCCGGCGCCGTCGGCCCGGAACACGTCTTCCACCGTTCGCTCGAAGAACCGCGCAAGCTGGATGGCGAGCGGAAGCGACGGCGTGTAGCGCTCGGTCTCGATTGAGTTGATGGTCTGCCGCGAGACGCCCATCTCGTCGGCGAGCTGCCCCTGGGACAGACCCCGCCCTTCGCGAAGGCTTCGAACCTCGTTGCGCATGCCTGTCAAGGTAGCTTGTCAGGCTCCGGGTGTCAAGTGAGCTTGTCAGACGCGGAGGAGCGAGGCGGCTCAGGAGGCCTGTGCGACGTCCTCGAGGGGAACCCACACGTCGATCGTGGTCCCGTGCCCGGGCGCCGAGGTCACCTCGAACGAGCCCCCCGCCATCGCGGAGCGCTCCCGCATGGCGCCCAGCCCCAGGTGGTACACGGGCGAGTCGCCGGTGGCGTCGGGGTCGAAGCCCGCTCCGTCGTCCGTCACCCGGAGCGAGACCCCCTCCCGGTCGTCCGCGACCGAGATCGTGACGCGGGCGGCGCGAGCGTGCTTGCGCGCGTTCACGGCGGCCTCCTGGGCGATGCGGTACAGCACCGTCGCGGTCGCGGGCGGGATCAGTGCAGTCGCGCGCCAGTCGACGATGTACTCGGCACCGGCGTCCTGTTGCTGCTCGATCTGCGCGAGCGTGCGCAGGGCCGCGCCCAGACCGCCGCTGTCCAGCGTGTGCGGCCGGACCTCGAACATCAACGCGCGCAGCCGCTCGATCGACATGCGCACCGTGTCCAGGAGCTTCGCGAACGCGGGATCCGTCGCGACGTCCGGGTGGGCGGCGCCCAGCATGTCCAGGCGCATGGCGACGGCCGCCATCTTCTGCACCGGATCGTCGTGGATGTTCGAGGCGATCTGACGCCGCTCGTCCTCCTGGGCCGCCACCAGCCTGGACAGCAGGTGCTGCCGCTGGGCCGTCGCGGCCTGGAGCTGGTCCCAGCGCGTCCGGAGCTCCTCCTCCATCCGCTTCATCTCGGTGATGTCCACCAGGACGCCGTGGTGGATCATGACCTTGCCCGAGTCGTCCTGGAGGATCTGCGTCGCCTCGTCGCGGACCCAGACCAGCCGTCCGTCGGCGGCCCCATCCGGTACTCCATCGCGAACGACGCCCCCGCCTCGACGCTCCGGACGGTCTCGGCCATGACGGCGTCGCGGTCGTCCGGATGCGTCCGCTCGAACCACAACAGCGGATCGGCCATGAACGCCTCCGGCGCGATGCCCAGGATGCGCTCGATCTGCGGGCTCACGTACGGAACGGTGGCACGGTCCGGACCGTGGCGGAAGTCCCACACGTAGACCACGGCGGGGATTTGCTCGACCAGCGTTCGGTACCGCCGGCCGGCCTCGGCCAGCTCGCGCTCCTGCCGATTGTGCTCGGTGAGGTCGCGCACGAACGCGATGACGACGCGACCGTCGTCCGGTCGAGCTTGGCCAGGGTCGCCTCCAGCGGGAACTCGGTCCCGTCACGTCGCCGGCCGGGGAACTCGCCGTGCCCGCCCATGACGCCGGTGAACGGGATGTCGAGGAAGGCCGGCGCGGTGGAGCAGGTGCGCCTCGCGGTGCCGCTCGGGAATGAGGATCTCGAGCCCCTGCCCCAGCAGCTGGTCCCGCGAGTAGTCGAAGAGCCGTCTCGGTCTGCTCGTTCACCAGGACGATGCGGCCGTGCTCGTCGACGATCACCACGCCGTCCGGCGCCGCTTCGAGGACGGTCCGGAAGCGCTGTTCGCTGACGCGCAGCGACTCCTCGGCCCGCTTGCGCTCGGTGACGTCGGTGACCATCCCGATGCCGTACGCCGGGTTGCCCGCCTCGTCGCGGATCAGGGACATGGCCAGGTCGGCCCAGATCAGCCGGCCGTCCTTGCGGTAGTAGCGCTTCTGCATCTGGTAGTGTCGCGCGCGCCGGCGACCAGCTGCTCGAACAGCGTCCCAGTCGGCCGACACGTCGTCCGGGTGCGTGAAGTCCGTGAACACCATGGCGGCCAGCTCGTCGGCCGAGTACCCGAGGATCCGCTCGAGGGCGGGTTGACGCGGATGGGTGTCCGTCCATGTCCACGATCGCGATGCCGAGCGCGGCGTGCTGGAAGACCGCGCCGAAGTTCGCCTCCTGCCAGGCGGCAGCGTCGGTGCTCATGGCGGTGGCCTTCCGTGGACGTCGCCGCGGATCATGCCGTTCATTCGCTCCCGATATCGGTCTCCCCGCGTGATCGACCGGACGGTTCGCCCGCTTGAGCCGGTCGACGGGCGCCTCAGGAACCGCGTTCCAGGGCCAGGCGCACGCCGAGGCCGATCAGGACCAGCCCGCTCACCCGGTCGATGACCGCTTTGACCCGAGGGCGCTGGAGCAGGGTGCGGCCGCGGGCGGCGACCGAGGCGTAGAACAGCAGCCAGGCCAGGCCCATCGCCTCGAAGACGACCCCAAGAAGCAGCAGGCCCCCGGCCGTCGGATGCGGGCCCGCGAACTGTGGGAGGAGGCTGGTGAAGAACACCGCGATCTTCGGGTTCGAGAGGTTGCCCACCATGCCCTGCCGGAACGCGGCCCGGCCGGTCAGGGTGCGGGCCGGTCGTGCAGTCGGGGCGGGGTCCACCCTGGCCCGGCGGGCGGCCAGCAGTGTCTGCACGCCTAGATACGCGAGGTAGACGGCGCCGCAAATCTTGATGGCCGTGAACACGGCCTCGGACCGGCGAACGATCGCGGCCAGCCCGAGCGCGGCGGTGAGCGCCCAGACCGCCACACCCGCGTTCACGCCGAGCGCCGTTGCGACGGCGGCCGGCCTCCCGTAGAGCAGCGCGTTCTTGGTGACCAGCGCCATGTCGACCCCCGGCGTCAGGATGACGACGAGCGAGACGGCCATGAAGGGAAGGAGCTCCACGGCGGTGATTGTGCCAGCCGGCGCCGCGAGCGATCGCGTCGGTGCTCATGCCACGATGAGCGCAGATGGAGCTCCGCGACGTGACGAAGGACGATCTGGCCCTCTACCAACGGATGATGACCGATCCCGGAATGATGGCCGAGCTCGGCGGTCCCCTGCCGGTCGAGGGCCTGCGCGAGAAATGGCAGGAGATCGTGGACTCGGTTCGGAACGGCAGGTACTGGTACCTGAAGATCGTGCCCGATCCGGCGACGTCCGAGGCGGCGGGGACGATCTGCGTCTGGGAGCACGAGTGGCGGGGCGAGTCGATCAACGAGATCGGCTGGATGGTCGTTCCCGAGCAGCAGGGTCGCGGCTTGGCAAGCCTCGCCGTGCGCGCCGTCCTCGATCGGGCGCGGGACGAGGGACGCTGGGGAGTGATTCATGCCTTCCCGGGTGTGACGAACGGCGCGTCGAACGCCATCTGCCGCAAGGCGGGATTCGTGCAGCAGGGCACACTCGACTTCGAGTACGCGGGCCGGCAGCTCCAGTGCAACCACTGGCGCGTGGCGCCCCTGATAGCCTCCCGCCACGTCGGGGCACGGGGGAGGTCATGGACCCGAATCACGAGATCCTGTTCGAGCCGGTGACCATCGGCCCGAAGACGCTCCGCAACCGCTTCTACCAGGTCCCCCACTGCTCGGGCTTCGGCACGGACAAGCCCTGGACCCAGGCGGCCCATCGCGGCATGAAGGCCGAGGGCGGCTGGGCGGCCGTGTGCACCGAATACGCGCCCTTCTCTCCCGAGTCCGACGAGGGCCCGCTCGTCGCGGCACGGTTCTGGGACCGGGACGACATGCGGGCGCTGCGCCTGATGACCGACGCCGCGCATCGACACGGAGCGCTCGCCGGGCTCGAGCTGCACCACGGCGGCGCGCACGCGCCGAACCACGTGACGCGGCTGCCGGCGCTGGGGCCCAGCCAGCTGGCCTCGGACCTCGAGCCGAGCGTCGTCTGCAAGGCAATGGAACCCGACGACATCCGGCGGGTTCGCGACGACTGGGTGGCGGCCAGCATCCGCGCGCGCGATTGCGGCTTCGACATCGTCTACGTGTACGGCGCGCACTCGTACCTGCCCATGCAGTTCCTGTCGTCCTTCTACAACAAGCGCACCGACGCGTACGGCGGTGGGCTGCCGAACCGCGCGCGCTTCTGGCTCGAGCTGCTCGAAGGCGTGCGGGGGGCCGTCGGAGACGACTGCGCGGTCGTCACCCGCATCGCCGTCGAGGCGCTCGGGTCGGCCGGCATCCACGTGGACGAGGCATTGGAGTTCGTCGCGCTCGCCGACCCGCTGGTGGACCTGTGGGACGTGAACGTCGGCTCGATCGCGTACTGGAGCAAGGACTCGGGGACGTCGCGCTACTACGAGGAGGGCTATCAACTCGAGTGGACGGGCCGCGTCCGCGAGGCGACGCGGAAGCCGATCGTCGGCGTCGCGCGGCTGACCAACGCGGACACCATGGCGTCGATCGTCCGGTCGGGTGTCTGGGACCTGATCGGCGGGGCCCGCCCGTCGATCGCGGATCCGTTCCTGCCGAACAAGATCGCGGAGGGCCGCCTGGACGAGATCCGCGAGTGCACCGGTTCGAACGTCTGCATCATGAAGGTGGACGGCCATGGGCACCTCGGCTGCATCCAGAACGCGACCGCAGGCGAGGAGCATCGCCGGGGCTGGCACCCCGAGCGCTTCGAACGCGCGGCGAACGCCGACCGCGCGGTGCTGGTCGTCGGCGCGGGACCGGCCGGCATGGAGGCGGCGATCACGCTGGGCAAGCGCGGGTTCGAGGCTGTGCACCTGGTGGAGGCCGAGGCCGAGGTCGGCGGGCGCCTCCGATGGGTCCGCCGCCTTCCGACGCTGGGCGACTGGGGCCGCATCGTCGACTACCGGCACATCCAGCTCGACAAGCTGCCGAACGTGGCCGTGGTGACGAGGCGGCGACTGGACGCCGACGCGGTGCGTGATTACGGCGCGCAGATCGTGATCGTGGCGACCGGCTCACACTGGTCGGGCGACGGTCTGCAGGCCTCCACGCACGAGCCGATCGAGGGCGCCGACCCGGCCCGGCCGCACGTCCTGACGCCCGAGCAGGTGGCGGAGGAACGCATGCGCCCGCCCGGGAAGCGCGTGGCCGTCTACGACGCCGAGGGGTACTGGTGCGGCCCGGCCGTCGCCGAGCTGCTGGCGCTCGAGGGCTTCGAGACCCACCTCGTGACGCCGTTCGACGTGGTCTCGCCGACGTCCGACCTGACGCTGGAGGGTCCGATGCTCCGTCAGCACCTGCACGAGGTGGGCGTCGAGACGCACCGCGGCGTCACGATCGACCGGGTCGGCGGCGATGGCATCGCCGGCGTGAACGAGTTCGACGAGCCCTTCTCGCTCGACGTGGACGGCGTCGTGCTGGTGACCCAGCAGGTCTCGGACGACGCGCTCTACCTCGACCTGGTCGGCGACCCCGCGGCGCTCGATGCCGCGGGGATCGAGGCCGTGTACCGCATCGGCGACTGCGTCGCGCCCCGCATGATCTCGGAGGCGATCTTCGACGGGCACCGACTGGCGCGGGAGATCGACGGCCCCGACCCGGCGCGCGCATTGCAGTTCGACCGCGAGCGCGGGGTGCCGGACATCGAACCCGTGGTTCCCCGGTAGCGGTCGGCGGGTCGCAGCTCGACCGGCAGGTGCACCACGGTCGAAGGGGTCGTAGCGCGGCGCGTCAGGGAAGCGTTGCGAGATCGCCCAGGAGGACCTCGCGGTCATCCAGGTCGGCGACCGCGGCCGCCTGCTCGAGGGCCATCGCCCCGTAGCGGGCCGCCTCCTCTGCGTTTCCCGCCACCGCGTGGGCCCTCGCCATCGCCTCGTACGCGAAGCCGAGGTCGAAGTCCCCGATACCCTCGGCCTCACAGATCTCCAGGCACCGGCGCGCGTGGAACAGCGCCGGCTCCGCCCGGCCCAGCACCGCGTACACGCGGGAGATTTGCCATTCGCCTCGCGCGTGGTTGATGGGCCCGCCCACGTCCTCCCACAGGAACCTGGAGGTGTGGGCGGCGTGGATCATCAGGTCGTCGTCGCGCTCGGTCCGGTCCTCTCGCCGCAACTGGCTCCACGTGTAGTTGAACGTCGCGACGGCGGCCGTTCGGCGAACATCCGGATCGAGCTCGAGGCGGGTCGGTGGCGAGCCCATGACCGGGAACGGGCGAGACTACGAGGCGGGCGGAACGTTCCCCCGGCTCTGGGCGCACTCCGGGCAGATGTACCGCTCAGGCCGGCCGTCGGGGCGATGCTCCACCCAGTCGGCCGGGGGAGAACCCGCTTCGGCTGCGTGCCGGACCTCGTGGCGCCCACAGGGACAGGTGTAGATGGCGCTCACGAACGGGTACGGCGCGTCGATGAGTTCGTAGGTGACGCCCATCAGAGGATATGGTCGCACGGTGACCCGCTTCCGGCAAGACGCGTAGGCGGGGGATGACCTGAGCCAGACGGTCCTCCCCGACCCGATCGACCCGGCGCTCGCCAGCCGCCGCAGGCTCACCCTGATCGCGACGATCATCGGCTCGTCGATGACGTTCGTCGACGGAACCGTCGTCAACATCGCCCTGCCGACGATCGGCCGCGAGTTGGACGCCGGCCTGGCGGCCCAGCAGTGGATCATGCTGTCCTACTCGCTGGCCGTGGCCTCGCTGTACATCGTGTCGGGGGCGCTCGGGGACCGGTACGGCCGCCGGCCGCTGTTCACCTGGGGCGTCGGGGGGTTCGCCGTGGCGTCCGCGCTGTGCGGCATCGCGCCGAACACGGCACTGCTGATCTCCGGCCGCGTGCTGCAGGGCATCTTCGGGGCGCTGCTGACGACCAACAGCCTCGCGCTGCTCCGGGCGACGTTCGAGGCCGAGAGCGGCCGTGCCGTCGGGCTGTGGACCGCGTGGACCGGCATCGGCGCGCTCCTCGGGCCGCCGATCGGCGGGCTGCTGGTCGAGTACGCGTCCTGGCGCTGGATCTTCTTCATCAACCTGCCGGGCGCGGCGCTCACGGTGGCGCTTGCGATGCTCGGGCGCATCAACGAGAAGGCGGCGGAGTCGCCCCGGCCGATCAACATTCCGGCGTCGGTGGCCGTGACCGTCATGTTCGGGTCGCTCACCTACGCGCTCATCGAGGGCCCCCGCGCCGGCTGGGGCACCGTTTCCTGGGCATTCGTCCTCTCGCCCATCGCGCTCGGGTTCTTCGTCTGGAACGAACGGCGATCGCCCAACCCCCTCCTGCCCGTGGCGCTCCTTCGCGAACGGGTCTTCGTCGTGGCGAACGTGTGCACGTTCGTGGTCTACGCCACCCTCGGCGCCTCGACCTTCTACCTGGCGCTGTACCTCCAGTCGGCCGCCGTCGGGTACACCCCGGTGCTCGCCTCCGTGGTGTTCATCCCGGTCAGCGTCATCATGTTCTTCCTGGCGGCGCGCTTCGGCCGCCTGGCCGACCGCGACGGGCCCCGCCTCTACCTGACGATCGGCCCGATCGTGATGGCCCTCGGCATGGCGCTGTTCATGCTCGCGACGTCCACCAGCCTGCTGCAGATCGCTCCCGGAGTGATCGTGTTCGCCCTGGGGCTCTCCATCGTGGTCGCGCCCATCACCAGCACCGCGTTGAAGGCCGCGCCCGCCCGCTTGTCGGGGCTCGCGGCCGGGGTGAACACGACGGTGTCGAGGATGGGTGGGCTGATCGCGACCCCGCTGCTCGGCGTGATCATCTCGATCGTGTTCGCCTCCCACGCAGGCGGCACCGGAGCGGACCCGTTCGCCACGACGGGGTTGGATCCGGACGGACAGGCGGCGGCCATCGCCGCCTTCCGGGTTGCCATGCTCGTGGCGGCGGCCCTGTGCGCCGGCGGCGGCCTCATCGCCTGGGTCTTCCTGCCCAAGGGCCGTTTGGAGTAGGCACAAGGACCGAAGCGCGAACCGGGGCCAGTTCGGTAGAGTGGCGGCTGCGGCTTGTGCAGCGGGCGACCGGGCGGTCCGGAGCTCCGGCGACACCGTTGGGGGCACACGCCGAGGGGAGTTCAGTTCATGCGCCACCACAACCTCGTCGCAGCCGGGGTGCGATCCCGGCATCGCGTGCTCGTCCTCGCGTCCGTCGTTTCCATCGTCGCCGCCCTCATCGGGGTCCGGCCGGCGCTGGGACTGACGCAACTGCCCGACACCACCTGGAAGGTGCGGGGGAAGGTGTTCGCGCTGGCCGAAGGGGCCGCCGGCGGGACGTCCTACGTCTACGTGGGCGGCAAGTTCGCGCGCGTGAGCGAGCAGGACGGCGGCCATCCCTACGACGTGGGCAGCGTTGCCCGTCTCACGCTCGACGGTGTCGGGGACCCCTCGTTCGCCCCTGTGGTGTCCAAGGACCAGGCCGGCCTGGACAACGCGACCGTGTTCGCGCTCGCCCTGTCCGCGGACGGCAGCGTGCTCTACCTGGGGGGCAAGTTCTCCTACGTGAACGGGGTGGCCCACAAGAACCTGGCGGCCGTCTCGACGGCCGACGGGCAGCTCGTCCCCGGATTCGACCCGGTCGTCGGGAGCACGGTCAACACCATCCTGCCCGAGGCCGGCGGATCGAGGATCTTCATCGGCGGGGCATTCAAGAACGTGGACTCGCTCCCCGTCACGCGACTCGCCGCGCTCGACGCGGCGACCGGGCTTCCGGATCCGCTGTGGACTCCCACCGCCGACAGCACCGTCCGCACGCTGGCCTATGCCGCGGATGGAGGGACCATCTTCGTGAGCGGCCACTTCGCCACCGTCAACGGGCAACCGCGACAGTCGGTGGCTCGACTCAATCCCGACGGCTCGCTGGTCGACTGGCAGGCCCAGCCGGGCATCATTCCCACGCCGATGACCTGCTGGGACGTCACGTCGTCGCTGTCGGCCGTCTACCTGGGCTGTGGAGCCGGCCCGAACTTCAGCGCCGCCTTCAGCCTGACCACCGGAGCCATCGGCACGAAGATTCTGGAAGCACGGCACCCCGGGCAACGTGGAGGGCGTGGCGCTGTCGCCGGACGGAACGGGCCTGTTCGTCGGCGGCCACTTCGGCACCAACCACACCACCGACCCCATCTGCGGGGACACCATGGAACTCCACGGGCTGTCCGAGCAGAGCGCCGCCGACGGCGAGTTCCAGTGCTGGGCGCCGCACCTGTACCCCGACCACGACAATGCGAAGGGTGCGTGGACGGTGCTCGTGGACTCGCAGGGTCACCTCTGGGCGGGCGGTTGGTTCACCGACGTCTGTTTCCCCGACAACACGCTGCCTGAGAACTGCCTCCCGCAGCAGGGCGTGGCACGTTTCACTATCTGAGCTTCCCGGGGAGCGTCGACCCTCGTCGACCGCGGGCTCAGGAAATCCCGCGCTTGCGCCTCGCTCGCTGTCGAGGGAGGATGCCGTCGGATCACGTCCCATTCCAAGGGGGGGAAGGGGGTTGCTCATGCGACATCGGATCGGATCCATCCTGGCAGTGACGGGGCTCGTGGCCTCGATGACCCTGGTCCAATCAACACAGATGGTCCCGGTGGCGCAGGCGTTCAGCCTGCGACACATGGCGCCCATCCAGAAGAAGATCGTCTCCGGGTTCGTCTCCTTCGAGCTCTCCGGGGCGGCGACGACCGCTGCTGCCACGGGCGCGCAGGAAGACCGTGGGCGCTCAGTCGCCGAACTACTTCCCGGACGCTCAGGGCGGCTGCCCGATCGAGCACGGCGACAACGTCAAGGTCAACCAGAACTGTCTCAACCTGACCGACGCGGACCTCGCGGGCCGCGGTCAGGCCCAGAACGAGACGACGATCTCAGTGGACCCCAATGACGCGTCGCACCTCCTCGCGGGGTACAACGACTACCGGCGGGGTGACGGCTCGTGCGGCGCCAGCTACAGCCTCGACGGCGGCGGCTCCTGGAGCGACGCGACCATGCCCACCGGCTTCGTTCGCGGCACCGCCTTCGGCGCGGCGCGCGAGTACCTCCAGGCGAGCGGCGACCCCGCCGTGGCATGGGACACGAAGGGCAACGCGTACTACCAGTGCCAGATGTTCAGCCGCGGCGCGGGCGTCTCGCCCAACCCCGACGACTCCAGCGCCGTGTACGTCTTCCGGTCCACGGGCAACGCCGGTGCCTCGTTCAACTTCACCGGGCACCCGGTCATCGAGCACGCCGACCCGACCGGCGCGGAGGGCGGCGCATTCCTCGAGGACAAGCCCTACATGGCGATCGACACGACCGTGGGGAGTCCGTTCCAGGACCGGATCTACGTGAGCTGGACCGAGTTCAACTCGGACGGCAGCGCCTACATCTTCGCGTCGCACTCCAGCAACTACGGCCAGACGTTCAGCAAGCCCGTGATCGTCAGCCGCAGCAACCCGCTCTGCGTCCAGGACTACGGCGCGGGAACCGAACATGGGAACTGCAACGAGAACCAGTTCTCCGATCCGTTCGTCGGGCCAGACGGCAGCCTGTACGTGGTGTTCGCAAACTTCAACAACGCGACGGCCAGCCTGCCGGGCGGTGACGACGACCGGACCACGAAGAAGGACAACCACTACCAGCTGCTTCTGTCCAAGTCCATCAACGGCGGGAAGTCCTTCGGCCACCCCGTGAAGGTCGCGGACTACTACGAGCTCCCGGACTGCGCCACGTACCAGAACGGGCAGGACGCCGGCCGGGCGTGCGTACCCGAGAAGGGGCCGACGGCGAACTCGATCTTCCGCGCGACGAACATCCCGACCGGTGTCGTCAACCCGAACGACCCGAATGACGTCGCGGTCGTGTTCGGCTCGTACATCAACCGCGACTCGAAGGAGTCGAGCGGCTGCACGCCGACGGGGTTCGCCGGCACCGGCAACCCGACGTACGACGGCGTCAAGGGCACCGGAGGGTGCAACAACGACATCGTGATCAGCACATCGTCCGACGGCGGCCAGTCGTTCGCGGGCACCACCGCGAACGTCCGGAAGCTTCCGGTCGTGACGACGGCCCACGGCCAGGGCACCACAGACCAGTTCTGGCAGTGGGCGGCCTTCAACAGCAAGGGCCAGCTCGCGGTGTCCTACATGGACCGCAGCTACGGGAACGACGAGTGGATCGGGGCGTCGGACGTGAGCCTGTCGGTGTCCTCCGACGAGCAATCCTTCGCCACCAGCCGCGTCACGACCGGTCCGAGCCCAGCCCAGTCACAGTTCGCGGGGCTGTTCTACGGGGACTACACGGGCCTCGCGGTCACGGACTCGGCCGCGTTCCCGCTCTGGGCGGACACGCGCGACCTCGACCTGGTGCTGTGCAGGGGCACCGGCACCGCCAAGGCGCCGCCCAACGTCTGCACGTTCACCGCGCCGAACGCCAATCCGGCCAACGACGAGAACGTCTACACGGCACGGGTCGCGCTCCCGTAAGGCGAGACGACCGCACGAAGCGACTTGGGGTCCCGGCCACCGCCGGGGCCCCACGTTCGTTCTCCTGGGATCACGTCGCGGTCGTGACGGGCTCGGCCTCCTGCACCCAGTCGCGGGTCAGGAACAGCCAGAACGCCAGTCCGGCGTACGGGCCGAACGACCGGAAGCGCCGCACGATCGCCGCGTCCGTGACGCTCTTTCGGCCCAGGGCCTTGGCGTAGGTCGGACGGGTCCACGAGTCCAGGATCAGGCGGTGGTACCGGCCGATGGTCATCATCACGTGAGCGGCGGCGTAGGGACCGACCCCGGGAAGGGCGAGCAGGCGCTCCTCCACCTCGTCGTCGGTCAGTGCCGGGTCCGTCAACTCCTCCAGGTCCAGCCGCCCGCGCGCCACGTCGCGCGCCAGCCGGATCAGGTAGTCGCCGCGATATCCGGCACGCGCCACGCTCCGGTAGAACCGAGCGCCGGCACGGGCCATCGCCTCGGGCGTCGGGAAGGCCCGGCCCTGCGCCCCCTCGGCGGGCGCGCCCGGCGCACGTGTCCCCAGGTGCTCGACGATCGCGCCCACCATCCTCTCGGTGGCGCTCCAGGTGCAGTTGGTGGTGCAGATCGTCTTCACCACGTCCTCGAAGACGGAGGGGCTCTGGATCATCCGCCCGGCTCCGGCGGCAATCCAGGCGAGGTCCGGGACGCCGGCGACGGCCGCGTAGAAGGGCGACAGGTCCTCGTCGAGCCGAAGGACCCGTCGCAGGGTCGTCCGAATCGACTCCCACTGCCGCCCAGAGGCCGGCCGTCCGAGCACCTCGACTCGCCCAGACCCCTTCCTGCCGGGCCCGACGCGAACGGTCCTCGCTCCCCCAGGAACCGCGAGCGTCATCGTGAGCATGGTCGACGCTTGATCGAGCTTCATCGGGGGGAGCTCCACGAACCCGTGCGAAGCGATCAGGCGCTCGAGATCGATCGGCTCTCCGCCCGGCCCCCGGAGACGAAACGCCCATACGTCGACGGCCATACCCGGAATTGTGCCATATTTATTATTTAGTAAAGCGACTTGACGATCTGAGTCTCTTGGCATACTCTGTCGTCTGCGCTGTCGGAGGACGCCTCATGGGTATCACGTACACATCCGTCGACCCCCAGCGGGTCGACGAGGCGCTGATCGCGGGAATTCGCGAAGCCCATCGGGACGCATTCGCGGGATCGATCGTCGGCATCGAGTACTCCGCTGAGGACGTTGCATCGGCGCTTCCCGCTGAGACACACGAGCCGGGCTTCCATCTCCACTACGCGCGAGATGACGACGGTCGAGTGGTCGGGTTCGCCTACGGCTACGTGCTCTTCCACGAGCCGCCGGCCGGCGGCTGGTCGGAGCGACTGGCTGATGCGGTCGGTGACGATCGCTATGAATGGCTCGATCGCACGTTCGGATTCGCGTGGTTCGCGGTACGTCCTTGCGCCCAGGGCCGCGGTATCGGTTCGATGTTGCACGACCGGCTGTTGGCCAGCGTGCCGTCCGACCGCGCCTGGCTCGTCTGTCCGGCGCACGAGACGGCGCTGCGAACCTTCTATCGACGCCGCGGGTGGGTGCACCTCGCCACGAGTGACCTGGGTACGGGAACGGACCGGGTCGTGATGGGCTTCGATCTCTCCGAAAGACGACTCACGAGCGGGTCGCTCGCACCTTCGCCCGCCGAGGCGCGTCCCCGCCTCCGAGGAGCTCGAGCAGGTGACCGACCGTCCGTTCCCGGCTGGCGTCGTCCGGCAGCGGAAGCTGGGCCTGAATCCGATAGCGGTTGCGACGACCGTCCCTGACCTTGACCACGTATCCGGCCTCGGCCAGGTCGCTGACGATGGTGTACGCGCGGCGCTCGCTGATGTTCAGGGTGGTCGCGATCTCGCGCAGGCGCACGCCGGGGTCGCGCGCGATGCAGAGCAACGCCCCCGCATGATTCGTCAGAAAGCCCCAACCCGCCACAACGCGAACGCTAGCAGATTCTGGCCTTTCGTTTCTAGAAAGAAATTGCTAGCTTCCTGTGACCGGTGTAGCCTGGCTTGGAGCCCACCCGCCGAAGGAAGGACCCCCGGGGGTGACGGCGACCTCGTGATCACCCACCGAGAGGAAGAGAGTCGACATGACCCAAGAGAAGACCACGGCAGCGGTTCCCGGCATCGCAACGGTCGCTGCCGACGAACGAGGCAACGGCTCTGCGTCGCCGGCCTCCGAACGAAGGGGTGATGTGATGCGAGCCATCGTCCAGGAGTCCTACGGCGGCGCCGCAGTGCTTCGTCTGGCGGAGGTCGACGCGCCCGACATCGCCGCGAACGAGGTCCTCGTGAAGGTGCGTGCCGCGGGGATGGACCGTGGGACGTGGCACTCCATGAGCGGCAAGCCGTACCTCATGCGGATCATGGGCTTCGGGTTTCGTCGTCCGAAGAACCACGTGGCCGGCCTGGACGTCGCCGGCACGGTTGCCGCGGTCGGCGCCGACGTCACGAGGTTCGAGGTCGGGGACGAGGTGTTCGGGATCAGCAGAGGCTCGTACGCCGAGTACGCCCCCGTCCGGGAGGACAAGCTCGCCCTCAAGCCGGCCGGTCTCAGCTTCGAGAAGGCAGCCGTCGTTCCGATCTCGGGGGGCACCGCCATCCAGGGCCTGCGCGCCGGCCGCATCGAGGCGGGACAGAACGTGCTCATCATCGGGGCATCGGGAGGGGTCGGCACCTACGCCGTGCAGCTCGCCAAGGCCCTCGGAGCGGAGGTGACCGGAGTGTGCAGCACGGCGAAGGTCGACCTCGTCCGCTCGATCGGCGCCGACCATGTCATCGACTACACGCGGGAGGACTTCGCCGACGGTGATCGACGCTACGACCTGATCCTCGACGTCGGCGGGAACAGCCCGCTGTCGCGGCTCCGCCGGGCACTTGCTCCAAAGGGAACGCTCGTCATCGTCGGCGGCGAAGCGAAGGGCAACGTGACCGGCGGCTTCGGCCGGCAGATCCGCGCGGTGATGCTCTCGCCGTTCGTCGGCCAGCGACTGACCATGCTGGCCTCAAAGGAGCACCACACCCACATCGAAGAGGTCGGCCGGTTCATCGAAGACGGCCGGGTCAGCCCCATCATCGACCGGACGTACGCGCTGGCGGACGTACCCGACGCCATGCGGCACCTGGAAGGGGGACGGGCTCGGGGAAAGATCGCCATCACCATCTGACGCACGTCCAACGCACGAGGAGAGGAATTCGGATGACCGCAACCAGGAAGGTCGCGTCTGTCGCGGGCTGGCTCTTTATCATCACCTTCGTCGCATCGATCCCGGCTTTCTTCATCCTTTACAAGCCCTTGCTCGATCACCCCAACTACATCGTCGGCGCCGGCGCCGACAGCCGCATCGCCCTCGGAGCGCTCCTCGAGATGATCGTCATCGTCGCCAACATCGGCACGGCCGTCGTGTTGTTCCCGATCCTCAAGCGGCAGAACGAAAGCCTCTCTCTGGGCTACGTGACCGCCCGCGTCGTGGAATCCATGTTCATCGCCGTCGGCATCCTCGGCCTCATGGCGGTCGTGACGCTTGCGGCAGGACGTTGGGGCCGCGGGCGGGGACTCGCTCGTCATCGCCGGCCGGTCGCTCGTCGCGATCCACGACTGGACGTTCCTGCTCGGGCCCGGCTGGGTCGTCGGTCTCGGGAACGGCCTGATCCTGGGGTACCTGATGTACCGATCCGGCCTCGTGCCGCGGGGCATGACCTGGCTGGGGCTGATCGGAGGTCCGCTGATCATCCTGTCGGGAACCCTCGTGCTGTTCAACGTCATCGAGCCGGGCTCCGCAGCGCAGGCCATCGCGACGATCCCGGAGTTCTTCTGGGAGTTGTCGCTCGGCATCTACCTCATCGTCAAGGGATTCAAGCCGTCGCCGATCCTGTCCGGCTACGACAGAATCGTGACCGTGGGTGACGCTTCCCCGGCCCTCGGGGCGACCGCACAGTAGGTCCTTCAGGTTTCGGCGGTGGCCACGGGCTCTTCCTCGCCCGTGCCTCGTTTTCGACGCAGGAGCTTGTGTTCCTTCTTCGGCTTCTCTGGCGGGGGCGCGTCGACATGCGTGAGCCTCGCCTCGACGACGTCGTAGTGCTTACCGTAGGTGCCGATGAAGGACTGGATCACGGCCGCGATCGGTAGGCCGAAGAACGCGCCGATGAACCCGCCGATCGCGCCTCCTGCCATCGCCGCGCCAAAGGCAACGCCCGGATTCAGCTCCATGGTCTTGGCACTGATCTTCGGGCTGAGCACATAGTTCTCGAGCTGCTGGTAGGCAAGGATCTCGGCCAGCACGACCAGCGCCGATCCCCATCCCAACGTCGCCAGCGTGACGAGGACCGGCACCGCGCCGGCGATATACGTTCCGACGATGGGGATGAACTCGGCCACGACGCCCTCGAACAACGCCAGCGGCGCTGCATAGGGTGTACCGACGATCTCCAGCGTGATGAACATCAAGCCGCCATTGATCGCCGCCAGCACGCCCCGCGAGTAGAGATAGCCGCCCATCTTCTTGATCGACTCTTCCCACGCCCACAGGACGCGGCGCTGCCGGTCCGGGGGCATCCGGGAGCAGATCGCCCGGCGCATCTTGTCCCCGTTGGCCGTCATGTAGAACGTGAACATCCCGACCGTGAAGATGCTGAAGACGGCGCCCAGCGCGCTGGACACCGTCCCGAGGATGTCGCCCGCGTGTTCGGAGAGATAGTTCTGCGTGTTCTTCACGGCTTCCGTGGACGACGACGCGCTCGACTCGGAGACGGGGGTGACGTGGAAGTGCTCCTGGGCCCAGGAGTTGAGGCTGTCGATCCAGTGGGGCAGTGACGTGACGACCCCGTTGGCGCCCTTGACGACCGCCGCCCCGATGACGACAGTCATGACGACGATCCCCACGAAGACCGCCAGCAGGATCAGGCCGGTCGCGCCTCCGCGCCGCCAACCCCGTTTGTCGTGCAGATAGATGACGGCGGGCTCGATACAGAACGACAGCAACAGCGACAGGAACAGGTAGCGGATCAGGTCTCGCATCTGATGCGCGGCCCATATCGCTGCCAGCGTGAGGAGCACCGCACTGATGAGCTGCCAGATGCTGCGGTAGACAAGCTTGCCTGCCCATTGGGGGATCTGCGAGTTCGGGTCCGGTGGGGTCTGGGAGGCCGAGCCCGGAGGAGTCGCGGGCATGTCCGACCGGTCGTTCCCCACCTGGGCCCCCCTTCCGCGCGGCCCCTCCGGCCCCGCCTGGGCATTCAAATCCAATCCGACAGCGAACGCAAAGACATCGACGGTTCCGAGTACCGAAAACGTGCAGGTCGGGGGGCTTTTCGGGCCCCTTCCGGCCGCCGGCCGTACAATCCCTGTCCCGGCCCCGAGACGATTCCCGGACATGCCCCGCCTCGGACGGCACGAGCTACAGGGCCGGTTTCGGCGGGCCGATCCTTAGGGACACAGCCCATGAGCAGCGAAGCCACTGACCAGAGGGGGTCGGGCAGCCTGTCGCCCGTGGCCGCCGCCGAGGTGCTGGCCGCGACACTGGCCGGCGCCCAGACGGCGATCGCCTGCTGGGAGCGCCGGGCCGACGGCGACCTCGAGCTGGTCACGGCGAACGAGCGGTATATGCGGTTCGCGGGCCATCCGGGCGAGGACCTCATCGGCCGCAGCCTGGAGGACGTACAGACCAACCTCCCGGCGGAGGGACTGGCGATCATGCGTCACGTCGCCTCGTCCGGGGAGCCCTTTCAGCTGGAACGCCTCGCCCAGCACGACCGTGACGGCCAGACGACGTACTGGGACATCATCCTGGTTCCCGTCCGCGGCAGCGGACCTCCCCGCCTCGTCGTGTCCGCCGCCGACGTCACGCAACGCTCGGAGAACTCGCCCAGCCTCACCGCCGAGAACCGGTTCCTGCGCGACCGCACCGAGCGCGAGTCCATCCGCCTCGAGGCGCTGGCTCGCGTCGCGGGCGCGGCGGCGGCGGGAGGCGGCTTCGACGCGATCCTTACCGCGATCGCCGAGGGCGTGAAGGTTGCGTTCGGGCTGGACACGGTCATCAACGTGGTCGACCCGGACAGCGACGTCTACCTGGTGCGTGCCGGTTCGGGCGGCGGCGTGGACCGCCTGGTGGGCACCACCAACCCGCGAAATCTCTTCGAGGAGTTCCTGGACCCGGTGTACGAGGTCATCCCCGACGTCTTCTTCATCCCCCACGAAGCGCAGCATCCGACGTGGGACAAGCTCGGGAACAACGTCGTGATGCCCGTCTTCCAGTGGGGTGGCATCGGCTGGCACCCCGAGGATGCGTGCTTCATCAAGCTGCGAACGACCGAGGGCAAGGACCTCGGCGTCCTGTCCGTGGACTCGCCCATCAACCAGCCGATCCCCGACCGCAGCGGGTTCGAGCTGCTGCGGCTGTTCGCGGTGGTCGGCGCCAACGCGGCCGAGAACGTCATGCTGCTCGGGGAGATCGGCGCGCTGGAGGCCGAGCGGCAGATGCAGACGCTGCGCAGGGAGCTCGAGGAGGAGGTCGCGCAGCACCGGTCGCTCCTGGAGATCGGGAACCGGCTGGGGCTCGCGTCGGCCGCGGCCTCCGTGCAGATCTTCCCCCTGATCGTCGAACGGCTGGCCGAGGTGGTCCCGATCCAGTCGGCGACGATCTCGCGCGTGGACCATACGGTGAAGTCGATCCGGCCCATCTACCACTCGGATCCGGGTGCGGTCGCCGACGCCATGCTCCTGTTCGAGATCCCGTTCGGCGTGGGCGCCACGGGCGTGGCCGTCATGGAGCGGCACAACGTGATCGCCAACGCCGGGGAACCGGAGGGCGCCATCGCCGTGGACGTCCCCGGAACGGTCGCAGACGACGAGCACGTGCTCGCGGTCCCGGTCCTGGTGGACGAGCGCGTCCGGGCGGCGCTCACCCTGCACCGCCCCGCCGCCATGCCCGGGTTCACGCCCGGTGACGCGCGCCGCGCCGAGCTGTTCGGCCAGCACATCATGTCGGTGCTGCTGCTGCTCGAGCTGACCGAGACGGGCAAGGAGCTCTCCGAGAGCAGGCGCGCGCTCTCCGAGCAGGTCGAGCAACTGGAGTCGCTCAACCGGATGAAGGACGAGTTCGTGGCCAATGTCTCCCACGAGCTGCGCACCCCCCTCACGGCCGTCATCGGCAACGTGGCGACGGTCGCCCGAAGCGGCGACACCCTGGAGCCCGACGAGCGCCGCGACCTGCTGGCCGCCGCCGAGCGTCAGGCCAAGCGGCTGGCCGAGCTGCTGGAGAACCTGCTGGCAACCTCGCGCCTGGCCGGCGAGACGCCCAACATCGCCCCGCTGCGCATCGAGCTGTCCTCGTTCGCCGAGGAGGTCGCGGCCGCGCTGCGCGCACGCGCGCCCGGCCGCGGGATCGAGGTGCTGGCTCCGCCCGAGCTGGACATGGTGACCGACCCGACGCTGCTGTATCGCATCCTGTACAACCTGGGCGACAACGCCCTGAAGTACTCGGACCTCGAGGTGCGCTTCACGGTCCGGGCCAACGGCGACGAGGCCCTGATCGCCGTCACCGATCGTGGACTGGGCGTCGCGGAGGACGACATCCCCCGCATCTTCGAACGCTTCCAGCAGCTCGACTCGTCCAACACGCGGCGGGTCGGCGGTGTGGGACTCGGTCTCTATCTGTCCGAGCGCGCGGCCAAGGCACTGGGCGGACGCATCGAGGTCCAGAGCGAGGTGGGCCAGGGTTCCACGTTCACGCTCTGCCTGCCCCGAAGGTTCGCCGCCGTCGCCAGCTAGACGGAGACGCCCGGCCGCTCACACGGCGAAGCGCACGTGCAGGACGTCGCCTTCCCGCACGACGTAGTCCTTGCCCTCCACCCGGAGCAATCCCTTCGTCTTGGCGGCATCCCAGCCGCCGGCCCCGAGCAGGTCGTCGTAGCCGACGACCTCCGCGCGGATGAAGCCTCGCTCGAGATCGGTGTGGATGGCGCCGGCCGCCTCGGGGGCGCGGGCGCCGCGCCGGACCTCCCATGCGCGCGTCTCGTCCTCGCCCGTCGTGAGGAACGTGATGAGGTCGAGAGCCCGGTAGCACCCGGCGATCACGCCGTCCAGACCGGGCTCGGGCACGCCGAACTCCTGGAGCAGGGCGCGGGCCTCGTCCTCCGGCATGGCGGCGGTCTCGGCCTCGATCGCCGCCCACACCCCGATGGTTCCCTCGGGGAGACCGGCCGGCACCGCCGTCCCCTCCTCCAGGTTGGCCACCACGACCCACGGCTTGAGCGTCAGGGGCGCCAGCCCGCGCAGAAGCTTGCGCTCTTCCTCGTCGAAGCCCTCCTCCCGCAGGGGACGCTCGGCCGAGAGGGCCGCGTGCGCGCGTTCCAGGACCTCCACCTCCGAGACCGGCCCGCCCTTGGCCGGACGGCCCTTCAGGCGCTTGCGCGCGTTCTCGAGGGCGCTCTCGACGTTGGCCAGGTCGGCCAGGACCAGCTCGGCCGTGACGTCGGTCAGGTCCTTCGCCGGGACGGGGTCCGGCCCGAAGGCGCGGAGCACCACGCACAGCGCGTCGGTCTCGCGTAGGGCGGCCACCGCCTGCGTGCCCGCGCCGCCCGGCACGTCCACGAACCGGACATGTGCCGCGACGACCTTCCGGGAGCGCTCCAGCTCGCTCAGGACGGCCAGCCGCGGGTCGGGCACGTCCACGATGGCCTGGTTCGACCGCCCGCCCGCCGCCCCGGTGCGGGTCAGAGCCGTGAACAGGGTCGAGGTGCCCGAATACGGCACGCCGACGAGCCCCACGTCCTTCACGCCCGGCCACCTCCCATCGCCGTCGCCCGCCTCCCCTGCCCCGTTGGGGGCCGCTCTACTACGATGATCGCCGATGAGCGAACGCGCCTGCGCCCGCTGTGGAACGCCCGTCGGTCCCGACGAGTATCTCTGCTGGAACTGCCGGCAGGAGCTCCCGGCCAACGTGACCACCGCGGCGGAGACCGAGGACGCCGCCCCCGGCGAGGCGGCGCGGACGTTCCGCGGCTCGGCGGTTCCCGAGGGGATGGTGCTCCCCAGCCGCGTCCAGTATCACGGCACGGTGCTCGGCCTGATCGCGGTCGGCATCGTGATCGTCCTGTCGCTGGGCGTCCTGGTGAGCACCGGCGTGGGACCGTTCATCGCGTCGGGCATCAGCGCACACGACACCGGCGGAGGGGCGAGCGGCACCCAGCCGTTCGTCACGGGCACGGTCACCAACCGCGGCGACCACGCCGGCAAGGCGCGGTGCGTCGCGCTGTACACGAGTGCCGCCGGCGGTCAGGTCCCCACGCAGTCGGTCGAGACGGGCCTCATCAGCGCACACGGCACCGCCCATGTGGCGATCGCGCTTCCTCCCGGCTCGAGCACCCACAGGGCGTCGCTGGACTGCAAGTAGCTCCGCGACGTTCTCAGTGCGCGTGACGATCGTGGATCTCGTCGCGCTCGTAGCACCTCGCGAACGCGGCGACCACGTCGGGATCGAACTGCGTCCCCGCCGCCGCCCGGAGGCGCTTGACGGCCTCGTCGGTCGGCATCGCGTTGCGGTACGGCCGGTCGCTGGTCATCGCGTGGTAGGCGTCGCACACGAAGATGATGCGCGCCTCGACGGGGATGCCGTCGCGCTGGAGCCGGTCCGGATAGCCTCCGCCGTCCCAGCGCTCGTGGCAGGCGCGGACGATCGGGCGGATCGGCTGGAGGAACGGCACCGGCGCCAGGATCTCCTCGCCGATCTCGGGGTGCAGGTTCATGAGCTTGCGCTCGGCGGCCGTCAGCGGCCCGGGCTTCCGGATGATCTCCGACGGGACGCCGATCTTCCCGATGTCGTGGAAGAGCGCGCCGAGCTCGAGGCGCTTCAGGCGCTCACCCTCGATCCCCATCTCCGCGCCCACGGCCAGTGACATCTCGGCGAGCGCGCGGGCGTGGTCGCTCGTGTACTCGTCCTTGGCCTCCAGCGCGTTGGCCAGCGCCTCGATCGTGGACAGGTAGGCGCGCTCCAATTCCTCGTAGCTGCCGGCGTTGGCCAGAGCGAGCGACATGACGTCGGCGATGCCGCGGGCCAGCCGAAGATCGCGTTCGCCGAACTGGTGCTCGGCGCCGGGCGGCACGATGACCAGCGCGCCCAGACCCTCGGGCTGCCACCGCAGCGGCGCGACCAGCAGGTCGAACCGCGGGTCGAACGCGGACAGCTCCTCGGGGAGGTTGGCCACCGCGCCGCGGGGAAGGACGAACGGTTCCTCGATGGACACCAGCAGGCTCATGGCCAGGTCGCCGTCCACCCGGCCCGCCGACAGCTGCTCGACGGTCTCCGGACTCATGCCCTGGTGGGCAGCCTGGCCGAACGTTCGCGTCTCCGGGTCGCGGACCCAGATGGTCGCCACGTCGCAGCCGAGCAGCGACCGGACGGCGGCCAAGCCCTGCCGGTAGATCACGTCCGCGTCGTTCACGCCGGTCACCGACTGGGACAGCTCGAGGAGTCCCTGGGAGACCTCGGCCGACTCGCGCACCTGCTCGAGCAGCCGCGCGTTCTCGACCGCGATCGCGGCCGTCGAGGCGAGGGCCTCGAGCGCGCGGAGGTCGTCACGGTCGAACTGATCGAGCCCGAGCTTCGACAGCGTGACCGTCCCGGTGATCCGGTCGCCGTAGGACAACGGGACGCACAGGATCGACTCGTCCACGTCGTTGGTTCCCGGGATCGTCACCGCGAACTCGCAGTCGTTGGCGTCCGGCGTGTACACCGACTCGCCGGTCTCGGCCACGCGGCCGGTGATCCCTTCGCCGACGCGCGTCAGCAGCGCGTCGAAGGTCTCGCCCTGGTACTCGGACAGCTCGCCGCGGAAGGCGACCGGGATCAGCATGCGGCCGTCGGGCGACATCACGTGCACGCGGCAGTTGTGGTAGTCGATGAGGCTGCGCAGCTCGGCCGTGATCGTCTCGCCGATGGCGCGGACGTCGTTCAACCGGTTGAGCCGGTTGGAGAGGCTCTGCAGCATCTTGAGCTGGGCAAGGGAGCGAAGGTCGCCCGTCGGGGCCTCGCCCAGGAACTGCGGCTCGACACGGGGACCGGTGACGGGAACCGGCCGGCGCCCCGCCAACTGGTCGTCGAGGGTCGCGCCGTGCCCGCCCGCGTGCGCGGTGTCGAGCGTGCGGCTGCAGTTCTTCCCGTCGGCCTTCGCGCGGCGCAGCGCCTGGTAGGCGGCGCCGATCAGCTCGCGCGGCGACGGCGCGTCGGCCGGACCGGCTACCACGCCCGCGCTCACCGTGACGAACCCCGCCTCGGGGAACTCGACGTCGCCGATCCCCTGCCGCAGCCGCTCGGCCGCCTCCTGCGTGGCCGCCAGGTCGAGGCCCGGCAGGATCAACGCGAACTCCTCGCCGCCGACACGGCAGGCCGCGTCCGTCTCGCCGGCCGCCTCGCGAACCAGCGACGCCACACCCTGCAGGATCTGGTCGCCCACGACGTGCCCGTAGCCGTCGTTGACCCGTCCGAAGTCGTCGATGTCCAGGACGATCAGGCCGACGCTGCGGTGGCGCATGTTGGCCTTGCGCAGCTCCGTCGAGAGGCGCTCGTGGAAGTATCGGTGGTTGTAGAGCGCGGTCAGGTGGTCGGTGACGACCTCGGCCTCGAGCCGCGCGCGGATGCGGGCGTTGTCGATGGCGAGAGCGGCCATGCCCGCGAACGACTGCGCCAGCCGGAATTCCTCCTCCGAGAAGTAGTGGTCGTCTCCCAGCCGCGTCAGGCAGAGGACGCCGACCAGCTCCTCGCGCGCCACCAGCGAGACGGCGATGAACGACTCGGGCTCGTCGGGGGTGTCGGGGATTTGCCGGGCGCGCGGGTCCAGGTGCGCGTCGTTCACCAGCGCCGACGACCGCGCCTGGGCGGTCATGCCGGTGATGCCGGTGCCGTACGCGATCGGGCCCATCGCGAGGATCTCGTCGACGAAGGCGTCGCGGACCAGCACCGGGCGGAGCACCCGGAGCGGATTGTCCGCCTGGTACAGCGAGAGGGTGTCGTGCGGGACCAGCTCGGCCAGGGCGTCGGCCACCGCGGCGAAGACCAGGTCCGGCGCGCCCTCCGTCAGGAGCAGCTGGGCGATCTCGGACAGGAGGACGTCGGGCGAGAGCAGGGCGCCGCGGCCCGGCTTGGATGGGCCCTGTTGGGCGACCGGAAGCTGCCGCGCCTCGCCCATGGCGCCTTCGGGCGCGCTCACGCGCCACACCCGCGCAGGGGCGTCAGGAAGAGGACATGCCGGAGCACGATCAATAGATCGGGCCCAGCCGGTCAGAACTGAAGCCGTGCAGCCCCGTGCTCGAAACGCCCTATCGACCGCCGAAGCGGCTGAGGTAGAGCCACGTCGGCCGGTAGCCGTGCCGCTCGTACAGGCGACGTGCGCCCTCGTTGCCTGGGAGGAGCCCGATGATGACGTCCTTGACGCCGAGCGACTCGATCTCGTCGATGGCAGACGTCCATGAGCATCGAGCCGATCCCTTTTCCCCGGTGCTCTGGCAGCACCGAGATCGACTCCAGTTCGGCGATCCGGTCGCCCGTGACCCACGTGTCCGTCACCCAGGTCTCGGCGGCGGGCGTGACGTGCACGAGCGCGTAGCCGACGAGCTCATCGTCGACGAGGGCCAGATAGAGGAACGTGTCGGTCTTTAGGAACAGCTCCTCATACAGGGCCCGGCGCTCGCTCCAGGTCACCGCGTCGGACACGTACGGGGCGAGCTCCGGCATGGAGCCCACGTGCTGGTGGTGGACCGCGACCCACAGCGGCTCCAGCCGCGGGATGTCGTCGGCCGAGCCTCGCGTGATCGACAGGTCCTCCATGGCTGGATTATCCACGGCTGGTTCCCGATCAGAGCCGCTCCTGTAGGCTCGACCGCGTGAGCAACCCCCACGTCCAGTTCGAGCTCCATCCCGACCTCGACCGACCCGCAATGGTCACGGCCATCCGCGGGTGGAACGACGGCGGCGAGGCGGCGTCGATCGCGGTCCGGTACCTGATCGAGCGGTGGGACGGCGCACGCATGGCCACGCTCGACCCGGAGGAGTTCGTGGACTTCCAGGTGACGCGCCCGACCGTGCGGCTGGAGGACGGCGTGAGCCGCGTCATCGAGTGGCCGGAAGGAGAGTTCACGCTGGCCTCACCCGAGGGCCGATCCGTCGTTTTCTTCACCGCTGTGGAGCCGAACATGCGGTGGCGGACCTTCTCGTCCGCAGTCGTCGACACCGCAAAGGAGATCGGCGCCGAGACGCTGGTGACGCTCGGCGCGTTCCTGACCAACGTCCCCCACAGCCGGCCCGTCCCGGTGGTCGGCTCGGCGCCGACCCCCGAGGAGGCGAGCAGCCTGGGGCTGGCCACGTCCCAGTACGAGGGGCCCACCGGGATCGTGGGCGTCCTGCACGATACGGCCAACCGCTCGGGGCTCCGGTCGATCAGCCTGTGGGCGGCCGTCCCCCACTACCTGCCGGTGGCCCCCAACCCCAAGGCGGCCCTTGCGCTCGTGCAGCGCCTGTCGGCCATCCTCCACACCGACGTCGAGCTCGCTGCGCTCCAGCAGGCGTCGCGGCGAATGGGAGGAGAGCGTCGGACAGTTGTTGGAGGAGAACGACGAGCTCGGTGCCTACGTCCAGCAGTTGGAGCAGGCAGTGGACAGTGGCGACACCGAGATCCGCCTCTCCGAGGACATCCCCTCCGGAGACTCCATCGCGGCCGAGCTGGAGCGCTTCCTGCGCGAGAACGAGGCCGGCGAGGAAACGGACTGACGACGGGGACATGTCGCGCAACGAACTGATCAAGACGCTGGCCGCCGAGAGCCGCGCCGGGGGCGTGCACCCCGGGCCGGTGAAGGAGTTCGACCCGACCACGATCGTGGGCGGCAAGAGCGGGGCGTTCCGCGCAGCCATCTTCGGGATGAACGACGGGCTGGTGTCGAACCTCTCCCTGATCATGGGCGTGGCGGGCGCGGCCGCCGACAACAACCACTTCATCGTCGTGGCCGGGCTGGCCGGGCTGCTGGCCGGCGCGTTCTCGATGGGCGCCGGCGAGTACGTGTCGATGAAGGTCCAGCGCGAGCTGTTCGAGCGGCTGATCCACCTGGAGGCGCACGAGCTGGCCAGCGACCCCGAGGAGGAGCACGAGGAGCTGGCGAAGATCTACGAGTCGCGGGGCCTCTCGCCCGAGCTGGCCGACCAGGTCACGACCGAGATCCACCAGGACCCCGAGCTCGCGCTGGAGACGCACGCGCGCGAGGAGCTGGGCCTGGACCCCGACGACCTGGGGTCGCCGTGGGCCGCCGCGCTGTCGTCGTTCGTCATGTTCGCGATCGGGGCCATGATCCCGCTGCTGCCGTTCCTGATCGGGTCGGGATCGGCCGCCGTGCTGACGTCGATCATCGTGTCGGCCATTGCGCTGTTCACCGTGGGCGCGGTGCTCACGCGGTTCACCGGCCGTCCGCCGCTGCTGTCGGGGGCGCGCATGCTCGTCATCGGCGCGGCGGCGGCCGGCATCACGTTCGCCATCGGCTCGCTGTTCCACGTCAGCACGAGCTGACGCCGCGACTCAGCCCAGATCGCCGGCGGCCGCCGCGTCGGCCAGCACCACCAACCGCCCGGGCCGCAGACGCGCGGCGGGAATGTCCTCGCCCGCCATCAGCGCACGCAGCGGCTCGCGCTTCGTCTCCCCCGCCACCAGCATCACTCCCAACGGCGTCGCCGAGAGCGCGGGCACGGTGAGCGTCACGCGCGGGACGAACGGTTCCCACCCGGCCTCGGGGACGCGGACCACCCAGCGGTCCTCGACGTCGACCTCGGGCCTGTTGGGGAAGAGGGACGCGGTGTGGCCGTCCGGCCCGAGGCCGTAGACGGCCAGATCGAAGCGCAGGTCGTCGCCGAACCGCTCGCGCAGCGTTCGCTCGTAGCCGTCGGCGTCGCAGCTGGTGCCGTCCATCGGGTACACGCGGGCCGGAACCCGTCCGAACAGGGCGCGCATCGCCATCCCCACGTCCGATCGTTCGTCGTCGGGCGCCACGCAGCGCTCGTCGCCGAAGAACGCCTCGACCTCGTCCCATGGATAGTCCGCCCGGCCGGCCAGTCGCTCGTACAGCGCCTGGGGGGTGCTCCCACCCGACAGCTGGACCGTCCGCGGGCGGACCTCCAGGAACAGCTCGAGCGCAGCGCCGGCGACGTCGGCGACGACGCGAAGTTCGGGAGAGACGGAGTGGTCGTTCATTCGGTGCCGAGCGTACCGCCGGCGGCGGCCGTGGGCGGGCTCAGTCCTCTGGGGTGGAGAGGCTCTCGAGCGCCTCGCGCAGCGAGTCGTACCGGCGACCGCCCAGGTGCCGGCGGACGCGGGCGTCGACCGCCGAGATCGCCCGGCGGGCCTCCGCGCGTTCTCTGACCCCCTTGGCGGTCAGCTTGACCACCTTGGCCCGGGCGTCCCGCGGGTCCGGCTGGCGACGGACGAGGCCGTCGGACTCGAGGTCGTCCAGGACCTGCATCATCGCCTGCTTCGTGATCCCGGCCCGGCCCGCCAGCTCGGTCAAACGGGTCCCGCGGCGGTCCACCAGGAGCATCGCGGCCGCGTGTCCGGGCGAGAGCCCGGGGGATCCGCGGTCGGCCAGAGCGGAGCCCACCTCGGCGTCGACCGCCCGGAAGGCCTCCAGAAGCAGTCGCGACAGGCCCTGCTCGCTCATGCTTCCCATCCTGTCGGCTGCGAGCCATATCGTCAAGTATCTTTACTAATCTTGACACTCTCGCAGGCCTCTGACCTGCGGTTTCTCGTTCCCGGCGCCTCGGATAGGCTGGAACGCGTGGAAGTGCGGGATCTCCGGGCGGGGGAGGAAGCGGAGGCCGGCCGGGTCACCCGGCTGGCCTACGCGGAGTTCGTCGATCCGGGCGACCCGGACTGGGGCGGCTACCTCGACCAGGTCGGCGACGTCGCCGGACGGGCCGGCCGCGTGCCCATTCTGGTGGCGGTGGAGGATGGCCGGATCCTCGGCTCGGCCACCCTCGAGACCGAGGAGGCGGGCCTCGGCGACGACCCCATCGAGCCCGGAACGGCCAACATGCGGATGCTGGGCGTCGACCCGGAGTCGCGCGGCCGCGGTGCCGGCCGGGCGCTGGCGGAGGCCTGTGTGCGCCGCGCCCGCCGGCTCGGCAAGCACGCGCTCACGCTGCACACCACGCAGGAGATGACCGTGGCGCAGAATCTGTACACGTCGCTGGGCTTCGTCCGCGACACCGCCCGCGACTGGGACGTGACCGAGGACTTCACGCTGCACGCCTACCGTCTGGATCTGTAGGCGCGCCCGACGAGAAGAGAGCCCGCCCGCATGCAGCCCGCCGCAGCCGAGCCCGCCCCCCAAGGGGCGAGCGCCGGCTCGCCTGCGAGCCTTCTCCCCTGGGCCGCCCTGTTCACCGTGTACTTCGTGTGGGGCACGACCTATATCGGCATCCGGGTGGCCGTTCGCACCATGCCACCGCTGCTGATGGGCGGCGTGCGCTTCGTGGTCGCCGGCGCGATCCTGTACGCGATCGGGGTCCGAACGAGCGGGGCTCGGCACTCGGAACGGCCGACGCGCACCGAGTGGCGCGCCGCGGCCATCGCGGCGGTGCCGATGTTCCTGATCGCGGGTGGCTGCGTGACGTGGGGCGAGACGCGCGTCGACGCCGGGAACGCGTCGCTGCTGGTCGCCACCGTTCCCTTCTGGCTGGTGCTCCTCGACGCCGCGATCGCGCGGCATCGCATCGCCGCGCCCGTCTGGGCGGGGCTCGTCGTCGGGTTCGGTGGCGTGGCCCTGCTGGTGCACCCCACGCCGACGCATCACATCGACCCGCTGGGCGCGGCGGCGCTCCTCACGACCGCACTCGCGTGGGCGTGCGGCTCGCTGTACATCCGCGGGGCGCCTGCGCCGGCTTCCCCGCTGCTGGGTCCGGCGATGCAGATGCTCGTCGGCGGGGTGATGCTGCTGATCGCCGGCGCGCTGTTCGGCGAGCTTCCCGACGTCGATCTGGGCGCGATCTCGGCCGCGTCCCTGTGGGGCCTGATCTGGCTGATCGGTCCGGGGGCGATCGTCGGGCTGAGCGCGTACACGTTCGCCCTGAAGCGGCTCCCGACCGCGACGGTCGCCACGTACGCCTACGTCAACCCCCTGGTGGCGGTCGGCCTGGGAGCACTGTTGCTGAACGAGCCGATCACCACCCCGATGCTCACCGGCGGCGCGCTCGTGCTGGCGTCGGTCGCCGTGATCGTCGGGGCCCGCCGCGTCGCGCGTCGCCCGACGTTGACCTAGGCGCTGCGCGGTTCGGTGACGATCTCGCCGGTCGCGAGGACCAGGCCGTCCTCGCACTCGGCCTCGACCGTCCCACCGCGGAACTGTTGCTGATACAGGTCGGCGTACAGGCCGCCTTGCGCGAGCAGTTCGGTGTGCGTGCCACGCTCGACCACCCGGCCGCGGTCGAGCACGAAGATGACGTCGGCCGACAGGATCGTGGACAGGCGGTGCGCGATGGCGAGCGTCGTGCGCCCGTGCATCAGCGGCCGCAGGGCCTCCTGCACCAGGCGCTCGTTGGCGGTGTCGAGGGACGACGTGGCCTCGTCCAGGACCAGGATGCGCGGGTCCTTCAGGATCACCCGGGCGATGGCCAGGCGCTGCTTCTCACCGCCCGACAGGCGGTAGCCCCGCTCGCCCACCATCGTGTCGTAGCCATCCGGCATCTCCATGATCCGGTCGTGGATGAACGCCGCCTTCGCGGCGGCCTGCAGCTGGTCGTCGGTCGAGTCCGGGCTGCCGTACAGCAGGTTCGCTCGGACGGTGTCGTGGAACAGGTACGTCTCCTGCGTGACCATGCCGATCGCGTCGCCCAGCGACTCGAGCGTGACCTCGCGGACGTCGCGGCCGTCGATCTCGACGGAACCCGACGTCACGTCGTACAGCCGCGGAATGAGGTAGGTGATCGTGGTCTTGCCGGCCCCGCTGGGACCGACCAGTGCGGCCAGCTGGCCCGGCTCGATCTGCATGTCGACGTCCTGGAGCGCCCATTCCCTGAACTCGACGGGGATGGGGACGGCGGCTCCGCCCTCGGCCGTCGCGGTCACCGGATCGTTGACGGGCTCGGGCGAGACCGGCGGCTGCTCGTCCTCGGGGTCGTACCGGAACGCCACGTCTCGAAGGCGGATCTCGCCGCCGACCGACTCGCGGGCGAGCGGAACCGCGTCCGGCGCGTCCTGGATCTCGAGCGGCAGGTCCAGGTACTCGAAGATGCGGTCGAACAGCGCCATCGACGAATGCACCTGCACCGTGACCATGAGCATCTGCCCGATCGGGAAGAAGAGCCTGCTCTGCAGCGTGGTGAACGCGGCGATCGTCCCGGCCTGGATCGCCGTCTGCCCGACCCCCTGGTTGTTGATCACCAGGCCGGCAACCAGGTAGACGATCGCGGGTGTGATCGAGAAGAACGTGCCGATCAGTGCGAAGAAGTAGCGCCCCACCATCTGCTGTTTGATCTCCAGCTCGGCCAGCCGCTCGTTCTCGGTCCGGAACCGGTTGATCTCGTACCGCTGGCGGCCGAAGACCTTGGCGAGCAGGATGCCCGACACCGACAGCGTCTCCTGGGTGATCGCGCTCATCTCGGCCAGCGACTCCTGCGTGATCGAGGAGATGCGGCGGCGCTCCTTCCCCACGCGTCCCGTGAAGTAGACGAACAACGGCGTGATCGCCAGGGAGAGCACGGTCAGCTGCCACGACAGGATCAGCATCGCGACCAGCGTGCTGATGATGATCACGACGTTCGACAGGATGCTCGACGCCGTGTCGGTCACGACACTCTGCACGCCGCCGACGTCGTTCGCCAGCCGCGACTGGATCTCGCCCGTACGTGTGCTGGTGAAGAACCGCAGCGGCATGTGCTGGAGGTGCTCGTACAGCGAGTTGCGGTAGTCCTGCATCACGCGCTGGCCGACCACGTTCGCCAGGTAGGTCTGTGCCACGCCGATCAGGCTCGTGACGATCGGGATGAGGATCATGAGGCCGCAGGTCACGAACAGCAGATGCATGTCCGGCGGGAGCTGGTGCGGCGGCGTGGTGTTGCTCTGTGGGAACAGCGCCTGGTCGAAGACCACGGCGATCAGCAGCGGGTTGACCACGCCGAGGGTGGCCGTCACCACGATCAGGAACCCGACCAGCGAGACCTTGCCGCGGTACGGCCGGAACGAACCGACAACCCGGCGCACCGTCTTTCGGCTGATGGGCCGCGGGTCGGGGTCCGCGTCCATGCCCCAACCCCAGTGGGGCGAGCCGGACATCCGTCGGGTTCCGCGAGGTGGCATGTGTTCGAGAATAACCGCTTACAGGATTACGCCCTTCCCGATCCGACCGATCTGCCGGCCTCGGAACCGCATGACTGTGGCAAGCTTGGCGCCATGAGCGACTGGGCCAGGACCAGGTACGGGGACCCCTGCCGGGAGTGCGGGTACTCCTGGTCGATCTCCCTGGACGAGGCCGCCGAGATCGTCGCCGCGACCCCCGCCCGCTACGCGGGAGGCCCTGGACGGACACGATCCGTCGGCGCGGCATCCCGGGCTGGGTTGGTCGGCGCGCGGGTACGTGTGTCACGTCACCGACAACCTGCGCATCTGGGCGGAGCGGCTGGCGGGGGCCGCCCTGGGCGGCGATACAGAGGTCGCCGGGTACGACAACGACCTGCTGGCGACGGCTCGGTCCTACGAAAAGGTCCCGATCGAGGGCGCGCTCTGGTCGCTGGCTCACGCGGCCGACGCCTGGGCCGAGGCGTTCCGGATGGCTCGGGAGGCGGGTGTCGTGTTTCAGCATCCCGAGCGGGGCGAGGAGTCGGTCCTCGACATCGCGCGCACGAATGCCCACGACGCCTTCCACCACGGCTGGGACATCGACCGCTCGCTCACCTGAGCCCGACTCGTCACGGCGCCGCGCGGAGCGCTCGCTCCAGGACGGCGTCGAGCATCTCGGGGGTGAGCTTGCCGGTGAACGTGTTCTGTTGGCTGGGGTGGAAGCAGCCGACGAGCAGGTACGGCCCCACCGTCGCCTCGGCCGCGTGGCCGAAGCGCGGGCGCGGCCGCCGCGCGTGACCCAAGCCCTCGAGCGCACGGAGCGCCCCGTCCCAGGCGAAGGCGCCGAGGGCGACGATCACCCGGGCGCCCGGCAGCAGCTCCAGCTCGCGCACCAGGAACGGCAGACAGGCGTCGCGCTCCTCGGGGGTCGGACGGTTGCCCGGAGGCGCGCAGCGGTTCACGGCCGCGACGTACGCGTCCGACAGCGCAAGCCCGTCATCGCGCGACACGGACTCGGGCTGGTTCGCCAGGCCGGCTCGGTAGAGCCCGGCGAACAGGAAATCGCCCGACCGGTCGCCGGTGAAGATGCGCCCGGTCCGGTTGCCACCGTGGGCCGCCGGCGCCAGACCCACGATCACGATCCGCGCCCGGGGGTCGCCGAAGCCGGGCACCGGCCGTCCCCAGTAGTCCTGGTCGGCGAACGCCGCCCGCTTCTCGCGGGCCACCTGCTCGCGCCACGCCACCAGGCGGGGGCACCTTCGGCACGCGATGACGTCCCGTCGGAGTTTTTCCAGGCTTTTCGCCATCCGCCCCTGATCCTAGGGAAAGCCTAGGCACCGCCCGCTTTCCGACGGTTTGAGCCCTCACAACCGTCGGGCGGGATCCCGTTGTCTCCTCCCACCTTCGCGGATGGTAAACGGCTACGCTTGGCGCCCGATGGAACGAGTTCGCGTCCTCGTGGTCGACGACTCGCCCACCACCCGCACGATGCTGCGCGAGGCGCTCGCCCTGGACGGCGGTATCGAGGTCGTCGGCGAAGCCAACGGCGGCAAGGAAGCCATCCTGAACGCCGACGCGCTGAACCCCGACGTCGTGCTGCTGGACGTCCGCATGCCCGAGGGCGACGGCGTCCAGGCGGCCCGCTACATCGCCTCGCACCACCCCCGGACCAAGATCGTCGCGCTCACGTGGTCGGACGACCCCAACACCGTTCGGGACATGCTGGCGGCCGGCGCCATCGGCTACGTCGTCAAGGGCGGGACCATCGACGAGCTGGTCGGCGCGATCCGCCGCGCCCGGGCCGGCGAGCCCGAGCTCGACCAGAAGGTGCTCCCCGCCGCGATGGACGACCTGCGCCGCCTGCTGGAGGAAGAGAAGGGGCGGCGTGAGGAGGTCGAGCGGCTGTCGAAGGCGAAGGCCGAGTTCATCCAGGTCCTGTCCCACGAGCTGCGAACGCCGCTGACGGTCATCTCGGGCGCGCTGCGAATGCTCGAGCGAAGCGGCGTCGGCCCGGACGAGGAGCCGCTGGTCGAGAGCGCGCTCCGGCGGGCCGGCGAGCTGGAGTTCCTGGTCGAGGGGCTCGAGCTGGTCGGGACCGGGCCGTCGATCCAGGGCGTGGCCTATCCCCTCGAAGCGATCCGGGTCGCCTCCGAACGGCTGGGCAACCGGGCGGACGAGGTGAACGTGCCGGCCGAGGCGTGGCCCGGCATCTCGCAGCGGTACCTCGAACGCGTGACGTACGACCTGCTGTCCAATGCCGTTCACCACGGTCAGCGCCCGATCTCGATCGAGGCGTTCCGGGAGAACGGCGATGCCCATCTGGTCGTGGGCGACGCCGGCGGCTGGGCCGCCCGTCCCGAGCATTTCCAGGCCTTCTTCCAACAGGACATGTCCGAGACGCGCGCTCGCGGCGGGTTCGGGCTGGGCCTGTTCCTGGCCTCCCGGCTGTGTCAGGCGGCCGGAGGAGAGTTGACGGTCGAGTCGGTCGGGGGCCGGACCGTCGCCGACGCGCGCTTCCGCATCAAGTAGCGTCGTACGCCGCGCGCCCCCGCGCGACCAGGCGTTCCGCCATCTTCCGGCTCGCCTCGTCGATCATCTCCGCGCCCAGCCGGACGGCGCCGCGGCCTTCGTCGGTCGCCCGTTCGTACGCCGAGAGGATCTCGAGCGCGCGGTCGTACTCCTCGCGCGTCGGCGTGAACGCCTCGTTCACGATCTCGATCTGCGACGGGTGCACGACCCACTTCCCGTCGAAGCCGAGCGCGCGGGCCCGCAGCGCCCCCTGGCGGCAGCCCTCCAGATCGTCGATCGCCAGATGCGGCCCGTCGATCGCCTGCAGATCGGCGGCTCGCGCGGCGACCAGCATGCGCGACTTCGCGTAGTGGAACTGGTCGCCGGGGTAGTCGGGCATCAGGCCCCCCGCGGAGAGCGCCGGCATCCCGAGTGACGCCGCCATGTCCGCCGGACCGAAGATCAGCGCCTCCAGCCGGTCGGACGCTCCCGCGATGGCCTCCACGTTGGCCAGGCCCTTCGCCGATTCGATCAGCACCTGCAGGCGCACCGGCAACCACGAGCCCACCGTGGGCTCGGCACGGGCGACGGCGTCCGCCACCGCCTTCACGTCGTCGGGGCTCTCGACCTTGGGCACGGTGACGAAGTCGATCCGGGCTCCGGCGCCCGACCACCGCCGCGACGTCGTCCTCCCAGCGGGGCGTCGACACCCCGTTGATGCGAACACCGATCCGACGGTCCCCGACGTCCGCCACGGCGAGCGCCTCGGCCACGCTGCCTCGCGCGGCCTCCTTGTGGGCCGGGGCGACGGAGTCCTCCAGATCGAAGAAGATCTCGTCGGCGGCCAGGGACGGCGCCTTGGCGAGCATGTTCGGCGACGATCCGGGAACCGACAGGCACGACCGGCGGGGACGGGGCTGCTCGCTCACGGGCCGAGATGCTACTCCCCGCCTCGTGGACGACGAAAAGCCCCGGCGCCTTCGCGGCACCGGGGCTCTCGACCGTGGAGTCGTTGTTCGGACGACCCCTCAGGCTGTGACGGGTGGAGCCGTGTGCTCGAACACCTTGCCCTTGTGCCACGGGGTGCCGAGGGCCGGCAGCACGTAGCGGTCCAGGCCGTAGTAGCCGGCGTTCCGCCAGGCGAGCACCAGCAGGACCGCCGCCATGAAGAACACGGGGTTGACTCCGGCGACGCCGGCGAGCCCGAAGCTCATGTTCAGCGTCCCGCCGAAGAAGGCGGCGATGCCGGTGAACAGTCCGAGGATCAGGGCCAGGCCGATCGCGACCTCTCCCACGGCGATGACCGGAGCCATCCAGCCGCCGCCCGTGGACAGGTAGTGCAGGAAGTTCGCGTACCAGCCGTAGTTCACAGCGGCGTGCTCGGTGCCCGCGCCCTGCAGCGCGAACGCGGCGAAGCCCTTGAGCCCGGCCGAGCTGCGGAGCCAGGACTCGTCGGTGTAGGCGAAGTGCCAGGTGAAGGTGCCACCTCCGGTGCCGGTGACCTTCTCCCACCCTGCGTGGAACCACTGGTAGCCGAGCCACACCCGGACGACCAGCCAAATCCATGCTCCCTGACGGGAGTTGAAGAGCCACTTCGCGATCTTCGGCTCCTCGTACGTGACGGTCTCGTTCATCTCTGCCTCCTCTCCTCGTTGGGAACAGATTGGAGGAGACAGAAGAGGGCCCTACGGTCGGACGGCCCGTTTCGGGGGGGCCTTTCGGACCCTTCCGGGCTATCGCTCGCGGACGCCGTCGGCCTGTCAGCTGGAAGGCGTTCGCCAAGCGAGCCCGAAGACCAACAGGCCCACTCCCGCGAAGACACCCTCGAGGGGCTGGAAGCCGATCCACTTCAGCTCGGTGCCTTCGAAGGCGATCAATCCGGTCCCCGCCAGCATGGAGAGTTCGCGAGCGTCGGGCCCCGTCACGCATGTGCCAGGCAGCCGCGCCCAGGAATCCGCCGCCTACGAACGCGGCCAGACAGCACGCCGGGGAGGCGCCAATCGGTGAAGGGGCTCTGCGAGAGAGCAGCGCTATCGGCCTTGAGAAGCGACCCGTCGGGCCTGACTGCGAGAAGGACGCCCCCGATCGACGCAGCGACGCCGGTGAACACCTCCACACCGATGAGCACCCGCTCCTGGGCAGTCCGCCTACGACGCACCCGTCCCACTAGGGCTCTTCGGTCAGGCGCCCGGGGTCTGGGTGTGCCGAGCCAGATAGGCGGCGGCCTCGGCGCGCCGACTCGACCTCCAGCTTGGAGAGGATGCTCGAGACGTAGTTCTTGACGGTCTTCTCGGCGAGGTGGAGCTCCTCACCGATCTCTTTGTTGGTCCGTCCGTCGGCGACCAAGCGCCAGGATGCGCTCCTCCTGCGGAGAGAGGCGAGCGAGCTTCTCGTCCTTCATCAGGTGCTTGCCCTTGCGAAGGCGGTCCAGCACCGACTTCGGTGACCTGGGGATCGAGCAGGCTCTTCCCTGTCGCCGACCTCGCGGATCGCCTTGACGATCTCGGTCCCCTGGATCTGCTTGAGGACGTACCCGGACGCCCCGGCCATGATCGAGGCGAACAGGGCCTCGTCGTCGGCGAAGGACGTCAGCATCAGGACCTGCGTCTTGGGCCGACGGGCGCGGATCTCTCGCGTGGCCTCGATGCCGCTGCCGTCCGCCAGGCGTACGTCCATCACGACGACGTCCGGGCGCGTGCGTTCGGCCTCGTCGATGGCCTGCGCGAACCGAGCCGGCCTCGGCACAGATCACGATGTCCTCGGCCGTCTCCAGCAACGCGCGAACGCCGTCGCGGACGACCTCATGGTCGTCGACGAGCATGACCCGGAGTGGCGTCGTCACGCGTTCATGCTCTCATCCGCCGGCCCATACTCCCAACCGTCCGCCATCACGAGGAGAAGGCCACCCGAAGCGTCGTTCCCTCACCGGGGCGGGACGACAGGTCCATGGTCCCGCCGAGCGCCTCGGCCCGCTGGCGCATGTTGCGCAGGCCCTGGCCGGCCTCGGGGGGATCGGCCGGGTCGAAGCCCCGGCCGTCGTCGTCGACCACCAGGACCGGCCCGGTGTCCTCGATGAGCAGCGACAGCCGCACGGTCGCGGCATCCGCGTGACGACCCACGTTCGACAGCGCCTCTCGAGCGAGCTGGACGACGTCGGTCGCCCTGCCCGCGAGCATCGCCGCGGCTCGTGAATCCACCTCGGCGACGGCGACGACCCCGGTCCGCTCCGCGAAGTCGGCGACGAGCTGCCGGAGCGCGTCGTCCAGCCGTCCGCCGGCCAGGATGTCCGGACGCAGTCCGAAGATGTAGCTGCGCAGATCCTTGATGACCCGGTCGAGCTCCTCGACCCCGCCCTCGATGCGGCGGGACAGGTCCTCGTCCGCGGCGAGCATCGCGGTCCCCTGCAGTCCCATGCCCACGGCGAAGAGCGACTGGATCACGCCGTCGTGGAGCTCCTTGGCGATGCGCTCGCGATCCTCCATCAGTGTCAGCCGCTGTTGCTGCTCATAGGCCTGGCCCAACTCGACCGCGACCGATGCCTGCTCCGCGAACGCTTCGACGAGTTCGATCTCCGACTCCGTGAAGACATGCGCCCCAATGGGATTCGCCACCGAGAGCGTTCCGAAGGCGCGCCCTCGCGTGACGAGCGGGATGAACATGGTCGGACCCATGCTGGTCAGCTCCGCGAGCGTCCGATAGGCACGATCGTCCTGCGACGCGTTCTCGACGATGATCGGTCTTGCCGAGCTGGATGACGGTCCCCGAGATGGAGTCCTCCACGGGCACGATCGTCCCCGAGCAGGTCCTCCGTTCCCTCCCCGTCCGCCGCCGCGACTCTGAGGTCGCCGGTCTCCGTCGGGATCACGCACCATGCCATGACCGCGCCCGCCAGGGTCCGCGCACGCGCGACGATCAGGTCCAGCACCTCCTCTACGGCCGCGCCTGCGAGGATCGCGGCTCGCACCTCGCTGAGCCCCTCGAGCCACCGGCCTCGCCGTTCGGACTCCTCGTACAGCCGCGCGTTCGCGACGGCGACGCCTGCCTGGGCTGCCAGGACGACCAGCGACTCCTCATCCAGGGGGGTGAACTCGACGCCTCCCTGCTTTCTCCGTCAGGTAGATGTTCCCGAACACCTCACCACGAGCCTTCACGGGAGCCCCCAGGAACGTTCTCATGGGCGGGTGGTTGGGCGGGAAGCCGATGGATCGGGGATCGTCTGCGATGGCGTGGAGCCGGAGGGGTCTGGCGTCGTGGATGAGCGCGCCGAGCACGCCGCGCCCATGGGGCGGGTCTCCGATCGCGCGGCGCTCCTCGGGCGTGACCCCGACGGTGACGAACTCGATGATCCGGTCGCCCGGGCCCCAGGACCCCCAGGGCCCCGTACCGCGCCTCGGTCAGCTCCATGGCGAGCTCGACGATCGTGCGCAGCACGGAGGGAAGCGACAACTCCGACGAGAGCGCGAGCCCCGCCTCGAGCAGCACGTCCTTCCGGTCCCGGCGAGCCATGTCGTGTCCGGGCGGAGACTATCAATCGCCGGCGGTGCCGGTCACCTCGAGGATTGCGCCTCCGACACGGCCCGCCCAAGGGCTCGGAGCAGCGTCTGCTCGGTCGGTCGGCGACGAAGGATGACCACTCCCTCTCCGCGCAGCATCGAGGTCGCGCCTCCGGCCTCGGCCAGCGCGACCAGCGGCAGCCCCAGGTCCCGGTACACGAAGCGCGAGCTGCCACCCGGTCGTCCCTCCGAACAGGTCGTCCCCGCGAAGCCGGGTATCCAGGACGACCGCGTCGGCTCCGTCGGCGAGCGCGCACCTGCCGCCTCGCGTGCCGACACACGTGTAGTCGGGCCCGGAAGGACCGGGGCAGAGGAGCACCTGGTGGCCGGCGGCCTCCAGGATCCCGCCCGAACTCCTCGCGTGCCGCGTCGTCCCCTTCGACCAGCAGGACGCGAAGCGGGGTCGGGGTCGGGATCGGTCTGTGGCTTCATGGCCATCCAGCATGGTGGCGTGGTCGTGGACGGGCAGGGCCGCAAGTCCCGTTCTCTGGGGACCCATCGGTCCGCGGAGACGGCGAGTGGGGGGCCGGACGGCTCCACTTGGTCCCCTTGCGAGCCCGCCGGGCCGATGGGCCGGACCTTGGCCGCGGCCGCGCGACGCATGCATGAGCGCCGCGTGAAGCGCCTCCGGTGGTCGACGCGACCGGAACGCTGGTCGGGATCGTCAGCCCTGCCGACCTGCCGCGCGTGTTCGTCCGTCCCGACGCGTTCCTCGAGAAGGAGGTGCGCGAGGGCGTCCTCGCCCGCCACTTCGCGACCAGGCCGAAGCCATTACCGCGACGGTGCGAGAGGGTGTCCTGTCACATGAAAGGCACGATCGAACGCCCAAGCCAGATGGACGTGCTGCTGGGACTCCTGAACGGGATCGACGGTCTGGTTCGCATCGAGACGGACTGACGCCCATGCTCTCCAGGGTTGACGCGAAGGACAAGATCAGAACAGTGGGAGCGCGGTGAGACATGGGGACAGGGCCGGTTGTGACCACATTCCGAATCGTGGTCAGCCGGCCCGCCCGGCCGTTCTCTCGGCAGGAAGCGACGGCCTGGCAGGCGTAGGCATGGACGCTCGTCCGGGCGCCCACAGGCAGTTCGTGCCGTCGCGGGCGGTCGTCCGCTGTGAGGCCGCGTACGATCACGAGAAAGAGCACGGTCAGGCCGGTCCCGACGTAGAGCCACCACATCCACGGCCGGGCGGAGTCCGTACCCGCGAAGATCCCGTGCACCATCGACAGGCCGAACGCCGGAGCGGCCAGCAGATGGAGGCGCCGCCACCAGACCGGCCCGACTCGACGCCGAAGCCAGGACGACGCCAGGACGATCACCATCGCGTACATCGCGAGCACGCCGAACGACGTCGCGAGGGGACGGAACGAGGAGTGCAGGGGCACCAGCACGTCCAGGGGACGGAACGGCATGAACGAGTCCAGCAGCAGTCCACCGACGTGGCCGGCGAGCAGCGCCAGCGCGGCGACGGAGAGGAACTGGTGGACGGTCACCGCGGTGGCCTTCGCCACCCGCTTGCCGAAGAGCGACGTCGTGGCGACGAGGCCCCACGCCACCGACAGGAACAGGAGCACGTAGGCGCCGATCCCGGCGGCGCGCAGGACGATCCAGGTCGTCATTCGGCCGCCTCCATGCCGACGGTGACGTCGAGGTCCTCGCGGACCAGGATCGCCGGGAGTCGCCCGCGCCACCTCGTCGCCCGCCAGCAACGCCCACTTCGCGCCGACCTCCGCCTCGGCGCACGTCGGCGCCCAGACGGTGGCCTGCAGGATGCCCGTGTCGGCAGGAAGCCCGGTGCGGGGATCGATCAGGTGGTGCAGACCCGGCCCCCAGGCCCGTGCCGTGACGCTGGACGTGGCCAGGCCGCCGTCGGCGACGCGCAGGCGGAGCAGCTCGGCCGTCGGGTCGTGCGGGTCCTCGACGGCGATCTCGAGGCCGCCGGGTGGAACGGCCTCGCCGGCGAGACGCAGGTCGCCCCCCGCGTCCACCAGCGCCCAGGGCAGGTGCGCGACCGCCTCCTCCGCGGCGAGGTCCGCCGCGCGCCCCTTGGCGATCCCACCGAAGTCCAGCGAGACGCCGGGTGGAAGCAGCACGCGCTGACCCACCACCTTCACGTCCGCCCACCGGCCACAGGGAACGGGCGGGTGCAGCGCGAGGCGCGCGCCCGCGATGATGTCGTCGAAGTCGCGGTCGTACCCGGCCGCGAGAAGGGCCGGCAGCACGGTGGGATCGAAGAGCCCTCCGGTCCGCGCCGCCGCGTCCAGCGCCAATCGCGTCATCGCTCGGAATTCCCGACTGACCGCCGTCCACCGCCCGGCGCGCGCGTTCACGCGAGAGAGCTCGCTCTGATGCGTGAAGCGCGTGAACCGATCGTTCAGCCGCACGAAGGTCTCCTCGACGGCGACGACCGCGGCGCGGAAGCCCGGCCCGTCCGGGCCGATGAGTCGCACGGTCGTCCCCATCGCACGGAAGGCGTGCCGCCGAGCAGCGGCACCTCGTCGGGCGATCGGACGTGGGTCCCGTCACCGGTCATGGGTGGGAACCTCCAGTGCTGGCGGCGGGCGGGGCCGCGCCGGCCCCGGTCACGATGGTCGGAGCCTGCGACGAGCCGCCGACCGTCACCACGCGCGTCGGGGCCCGGACCACGACACGGCGGATGACGTGGTGGATGATCACCACCGGCGCGCGCGGCGACGTGGCGACAGGCACGGCCGAAGCGGCGGGACGCGGCGCCGCGGCAAGGATGGCCGTCGGCGTCAGGAAGCTGACCGCGCCCGCCACCCATGTCCACGCCCGGAGTGCACGCCGCGAGGCTCGCTTGGGAGCTGGGCGGCGCGCGGCCGGTGGGACCACTCGCAGGCGCTCAGTCATCGCCGCCCTCGTGCTCACTCGTCGTCGTCGCCCTCGTAGTCCGACGTGCGATCCACCCGTCGAGGTCGCCGGTGGCGACGAAGACGAGGAGTGAACGACGGAGACCGGCGCCGGCGACGCGGCGACGTGCTCGGACCTTCGGCTTCTTCTTGACGTGCACGGTGGTGGTGATGGTCTTGACGACCGGCTTCGGCGCGGCCTGGGTCGTTCCCGCGGCCTGGACGCCCGTGAGTCGCATCGAATACCCGACGATTCCCGAAAGCAGGGCTCCAACCAAACCGCCCGCCACCGTCAGGGCGGAGCGCTTCTTCACGACGCTCGACCTCCTTCTCGTTCCCGGCCGGGGGTCGACCGGGCACGGCGAGGCTACGAACGGCATGGTTATGGATTGGTCGATGGGGGCAAAGGCCGAGTTGAGTCTTCCCAGACCTCCGCCGAACGATCGCCTTTCGCAGCTCCTCGGCTCGATCATGTTGTTGCATCCGTCGTCCGGCGACTCCATCAGGTAACTGGCGCGGCTGTCGAGCCCATCCGCACCTCGGGCCGCTCGATGCATCGAATCGTGGGTACGCGCATCCCTCCACCACGGCCTGTTGAACGCCGGCACGCCGTTGCTCGGGGAAGCCGGGCCACAGGGCCACCGGACGTTGATGCGGGCGATGCGCGCGGACGTTCGGGCCATCTCGAACCCGCAGTCGATCTGTAGTCCTTCCGCGTCGAGGCTTGTGTCTGTGCATGAAACGTGTGGATGGTGCTTGCGGTGGAAACCGGTGGGGCTCGAAGCTGGCGCGGAAGGCAATCCTGCGCGATGGTTCGGGTCCTCTACTTGTGGCGGGCGAGGGGTTGCAGGACCTTCGGGTGCTGGGGCCGGGTGCAGAGACGAATCCAACG
>CAVOSS010000009.1:0-245826 GCA_963698955.1 uncultured Actinomycetota bacterium
CGCGGCATCTAGCGAGCCTCGAGATCGCCCACGATGACGCATCGCAGGCCCGCCAGCCGCTCGCTGGAGGCCAGTCGCGGGCTACGAGATATCTCCGCCTTCAGGCTTGACGGACCCTGATCCAGAAGCCGAACGCGACCCCTGCGGGATTTCGCGCGTATGTACAGGGAGTAGAGCACCCGGCAAACCAGTCCGGACCGTTTTTGTCCCACACGGAGATTCGGTTCACCCCCTGCGTGAGATAGGGCGTGATGTCGAAGCCTTTCGAAAGGGTCGTGTTCGCTCGGCCAGCCTTGGAGACATCGATAACGCTGCCCCACCGCGCCACCCATGTGCCGTTGATCTTGATCCTAGCCAGATCGTCTGCGGCAACATAGGCGGTTCCGCTCACGATAGGACCGTGAAGCGTGATCTTCCTCTTGAAGCGGAAGCTCGATCCGCTGGCGTTGGGTGTCTGTCCGGTGGTGCCGGGTGCCCAGATCCACGTAGCTCCCGGGATTGGGGCCAGGTCCGCAGTCCATCCCGGGGCCGCATAGCCGTAGATGGTCGCGCCTGCAGGGCAAGTGCTTGGATAGTCCTCGTTAAGGCAGTAGTTCTGCGCTCCGCCAACAAACCGGCCGTTCTGCCACGTTCGCCAACCGGGCCCCGACGTGATCAGGATCGTCTTGGTTCCCGATTCATGTCGCGGCTCTGCGAACGCAGAGGGCCCCGTTGCACAGATCCCCACCACAAGACCGACTCCAAGAAGGAGCCCTATCGTCCGACGCATATCTCCCACCACCCCACCTGCTTCTCCCACCCCCAAAATCGCGCGGCTCAAGCTACGTCGGGACGTCAGGGCCAAGTCAAAATAGATTGGAATAGTCCCATAAGAAGAGCATATCTAGCACAAACGAGCGATCGGACGTAGGGCATACCACTCGCGATTCGCCTTCTGGACCGATCGGTCATATGATCCGCTATGTCTCGTCTCTTCAATCATGATGTGAGGTTATGGAGCGGAACCTGATCGGACGACTCCTCGTGTCGTTCGTGGTGATCGGGAGCTCGGTCGCCCTGACCCTCACTCCCGCCCAGGCTTCCGGGCCCTCGCTCGCGCTCTCGCCGAGCGCCTCTCCTCCCGGGGAGTGTGATTACGGTCAGTGGGTCCGGCTTCGGCGCAAGCGAGGCGGTGGATGTCTACTTCGACACCAGCGACGAAGCACTCGCAGCTACCGACGACACGGGTGCCTTCTCGAAGTCGATCACGATTCCGTCTAGCGCGAGCTACGAGACCCACTGGATCACCGCGGTGGGACGGCACTCCGGCCTAGCTGCCCAGGCTCCCTTCCTTGTGTCGTCGAATTGGCCGCAGTTTCACCGGGGACCCCTGCATCATGGCTATGACCCCCATGAGAGCCTTCTCTCACCCGCGACCGTGGGAAACCTCCGACTGGACTGGTCCCACAGGATGACCTTCACCGCCGAGTCCTCGCCGGCGGTGGTCAACGGCGCCGTGTACATCGGTGACGACAACGGTTTTGTCTACGCGCTGAACAGCTCTACGGGGTCGCGCCTTTGGCGTGCGAGGGGGGATGACTACGCCTCCCCGCAGTCGTCAACGGCATCGTGTATGGCGGATCGGGGACCACAACGTCTACGCCGTGAACGCCGCCAACAGGGAGGCGTCTCTGGTCCTTCGTGACTGGATCATGGGTGTACTCGCCGCCGACCGTGGTCGACGGAATCGTGTACGTGGGGTCCGGCGACGGTGACGGGCACGTATATGCACTGAATGCCTTTACCGGGTCTGAACTTTGGTCGCGTGCATTGGGAAACGGCGTGTATGGTTCCCTCGCTGTCGCCAACGGTGTCGTGTACGCCGGAACCGACAGCGGGACGACCGCCGCACTCAGGCCTCAACGGCGCGCTCATCTGGTCTCATCAGGGCGGCGATGGCGACGGATGCCTGCGCTCTCGAACGGCATCCTCTACGTCACCAGCGGCACCGAGGGAGTCTTCGCACTGAATGCCTCGACGGGCAGACTCATATGGTCGCACTCCGTTGGCATTGGCAGTTATTCAACCCCGGCGGTGGTCAACGGCGTGGTGTACGTGGGGTCCGGCGACGGCCAGGTCTATGCTCTCAGCGCCTCAACCGGGGCACTCAAGTGGTCCTATGCGGAGGGGGGCGTCATTGTCTCCTCGCCTTCAGTCGCGAATGGCGTCGTCTATGTCGGGAACGTCGGCGGAAGTACGTCAGCGCAGTGGACGCCACCAGTGGGGCGTTGCTGTGATCCTATCAGATGAAGCCCTCTTACGAGAATCGATCATCGCCTGCGATCTCGAACGGCGTTATCTACATCGGTTCGAGCGACACGCTGTATGCGTTCGACCTCCCGGGCCCGTCTCGAGCGGCCCCCCGGCCGAAAGCTGAGAAGCTGCGACCCAATATGCACTTGAAGGTCTCGATCTGACCTCATAGGTTCTTTGAGTCCTGAAGAGAGAGGTCAGACCGCGAAGGCGCGCGAGAGCGCCGGGCGGAGCGCCGAAAACCGATCGCCCGGCAGGCCCGGATCGCGGTCGGTCGCGAGGTCGGCGAGGATCTCGCCAGCAGCGGCCCGAACTTGAACCCGTGGCCGCTGCAGCCGCCGCCGACCACGATCGGCCCCACGCGGTCGAGCACGAAGTCCTCGTCGGCCGTCATCGTGTACAGGCACGTCTCCGCCTGGACCGGCTCGGGCTCGAGGCCCGGGCAGCGGTTCCGCACGTACTCGGCGCAGTCGCGTTGGAACTCGTCGAGTGTCTCGAACGGACCGTCGGAGGGATTCACCGCGCGCCCCGCCATGTGCCGTCCGACCTTGATCCCCGGACCGTCGCCACCCGGCGCCGCGTACCACATGTGCTCGAGCCACTCGATCAGCACCGGCCACTCGGTCGCCGGATCGCGCGGCCGGAAGTAGCTGACGTCCTGCACGGTCGGCACCATCCGGGGCGCGACGTCGATGGGGCAGCGGCGCGCCACCGTCGGCGAAAGCGCGCAGCGCGGCATCGAGGATCCACGCGTTCCACCCGCCGCCGGCCACGACCACCATCGAGGCCTCGATCTCGCCCGACTCCGTCTCGACCACGACGCCGTCGCCCGAGGGACGGACGGCCGTCATCGGCGTCTCCTCGCGGACGTCCACGCCGGCCTCGCGCGCCAGACGAACCTGCGCCGCGACGGCGCGGTCGGCCATGCAGATGCCCGTCTGCTCGTGCCAGAGCACGCGGTCCACGCCCTCGAGCGAGAACACGGGGAACCGTTCCTCGGTCTCGCGGGCCGAGAGCCATTCGCCTGGGAGCCCGCACTCGGTCATGGCCTCGGCGCACTCGTCGACGCCGGGGCCGAAGTCCAGCCCACCGGTCTGGATCAGGAGCGTCTCCCCGGCGCGCGCCTCCAGATCCCGCCACGAGCCGAGGGCGCGCATGGCCATCCGCACGTAGTCGGTCTGGGGGTAGGTCAGGCGGAAGATCCGAACGGCGCCGTGCGACGAGCCGCGGGCGTGGCCGACGCGGAACTGCTCGAGGAGCACGGTGTCCACGCCGCGCTCGCCGAGCGTCCGGGCGGCGGCCGATCCCATGACGCCGGCACCGATGACGACGACCTGCACGCGGTCCATGGGCCCGATGCTACCGGTCGCGGCGTGCCCCTGGGTCAGGCCTCCCGAGGGACGAAGCTCGATCGCTTGCGCGGCTCGGGTGGGAGCGGCACATGGTGCACCGGGATCTTCGTTCGCCGCGCCACGTTCCTCGGCTCGTCGCCGTGCAGCCACCGGTCCCACGTGCTCATCTCGGGCGCGCCCACGACGATCGCGCGGCACCCCAGGTACTCGGCCCAGCTCGCCACCGTCTTCCCGGCGTGCCGGGAAGCGACCGACTTGGTCTTCACGGCGATTCCGCGCCGGCGAAGCTCACTGGCGGCCGCCTCGGCGATCGAGCGGACCTCCTCCCACTCGAGCCGGTTCGGGTACAGCCCGGGGTTCGGCAGGCCGAGCGACGTGCCCCAGAATCCGGGCGACGGCGATGACGACGACCTGCGTCGGGCGGTCGTCTCCGAGCTCGGCCACCAGCTCGGCCGCACGGTCGACGGCGGACGCGGCGATCGGCGACCCCGTGGAGGCGAGCATGATCCGGCGGGGCGGGCGTGCGGTGCGGCCGGGGGCGGTTCCCCGCCCCCGGCGCGCCGTCGCGCGATTCGTGCGATCGATCGACCTGACGCCGCTCACCGTGCTACACCGCCCCACCCGTCGGCGCCGCGGTCGGGACCTTCATCGCGGTCGTCCCGCGCCGGCGGTCCTCGGCTCGCCGCCACCAGTTCAGCGGGAAGTAGAGGAGCACGATGATGACGCCGATGATGAACATCTTGCCGCCGCCCAGCTGGCACCCCTCGATCGCGCACGCCGGGATCCCGACCGCCCACACGATGAAGTAGAGGCCCGCGATCACGAGCGCAACGTACTTCATGAACTCGGGCAGCCGGTACGGCCGGTGGATCTCCGGCCGCCAGCGCCGCAGGAAGTAGTAGCCGAGCAGGACCGGCACGAACGAGCCCACGTACCCCACGTTCGACAGGACGTAGATGGCGCCCGGCGTCCCGGCGAAGATCAGCAGGATGTTCAGGACGACGTTCACCGCCATCGAGAAGTCGGGGACATTGTGGCGGTTGACGTGCCCGAAGATGCGCGGCGCCTGGCCGTCCAGCGTCATCATGTACAGCGACCGCGCGCAGCCCATGATGGCGTTCAGGCTCGACAGCAGCAGCGCGATCAGGAGCGCCGCCGTCACGATCTTTCCCGATCCGGCGAAGGACAGCACCTGCTTCGCGTACTGCGCCAGGATGCCGTTGATGTTGGCCGCGTTGTCCGCGACGTACTGGTAGCCGAGGACCCCGAGCACCGCCAGCGGCAGCACCGTGTAGATGAACACGCCGTAGCCGCCCTCCAGGTTCATGGCGATGGGCGCATCACGGTCCGGGTTGCGGACCTCCCCCAGGTAGCAGCCCGCCGCCTCCATAGCGATCACGTTCCAGGTGAGCAGGGCAGAGAACTGCAGGTACAGGAACCAGGAGTGGCCCGAGAAGAACCCGAAGCCCCCCGGGGTCGTCAGCGGCGTGACGTTGCTGCCGTGAAAGTCGCCGGTGAAGAACGGCGCGACGGCCAGGATCGTCAGCGGGATCATCGACAGCAGCCCGAGCACGGTCGCGAACGCCGCCCCGAACTTGATGCCCAGGTAGGCCGGAATGAACAGCAGCAACGACAGCACGATGCCGACGATCAGGGTGAAGTACGTCACCGGGTAGCCGAACAGGTTGATGGTCCCGGTGGTGTCGGTGAAGCCGAGCAGGACCGGCAGGTAGGCCCCGGTTAGGATCATGTTGACGGCCATGACCGGCATCCAGCCCAGCCAGTACATCCACACCGTCACGCCGTTGATGTGGGGAGAGGCCTTCGGCAATCGGTCCTTGAAGGCGTAGAACGCGTAGGCGGGCGCGCCGCCGGTCCGGTCGGGCAGCATGGTCGCCAGCTCGCCGATGAACATGCAGAGCAGCCAGCCCGTGATCGTCCAGAAGATGAAGTTCGGGATGGCCGCCGTCCCCAGCCCCGCGATGGTGGGGGCGGTGATGCCGGTGACCAGGATGGTGCCGGCCAGGCCGACGACGAAGGCCCCCCACCAGTTCGTCTCCTTGGACAGGTCGCCCTTGACGTAGTCGTCGACCCGGACGATCTGGTCGGGAGTGGTGCCCTGTTGGTTACTCATCTCCTCCTCCTTCGAGAACCACCGTCGACTCGTTCGTAGCTAGCGCCCACCTCCTCCGGTCGCCTCTAGAACAGCGTCAGATACTTCTTCACCTCCCAGTCCGACACCTGGTCGTGGTACTCCTTCCACTCGCGCTGCTTCACCTTCACGAAGTAGTCGATGTAGTCCCCCTCCGGCGTCTTGCCGAACGCCTCGCGCAGGACGTCGTCCTTCTCCAGGTTGCGCGTGGCGTCCAGGAGGTTGGTCGGGAGCACGTCGATGCCGCGCTGGGCCCGCTCCTCCTCGGAGGTCTCGTACAGGTTGGTTGTGTTGGCCGTGCCGGGATCCACCTTGTTCTCGATCCCGTCGAGCCCGGCTGCCAGCACGGCCGTCGCCGCCAGGTACGGGTTGAGCGCTCCGTCCATCGTCCGGTCCTCGAAGCGGCCCGGAGCGGGGATGCGGATCATCTGCGTGCGGTTGTTCCCCCCGTACGTGACGTACGCCGGCGCCCACGTCGCGCCCGAGGTCGGCGCCCCGATGATCAGCCGTTTGTACGAGTTCACGATCGGCGCGGTGATCCCGATGTACGCCTTGGCGTGCTTCAACAGGCCGCCCAGGAAGTTGTAGGCCATGGGCGACAGGCCGTAGCCGCGGGGGTCGTTCTCGTCCTCGAACAGGTTCACGTCCTTCTCCGCGTCCCACAGGCTCATGTGCATGTGGCAGCCGTTGCCGGTCAGGTTGGAGAACGGCTTCGGCATGAACGTGGCCAGCAGGCCGCGCTCCTGCGCCATGCTGTGGACCATGTAGCGGAAGAAGATCACCCGGTCGGCGAACGTCAGGGCGTCCGTGTAGGTGAAGTTGGACTCGAACTGCCCGTTGGCGTCCTCGTGGTCGTTCGCGTAGTTGTCCCAGCCGAGCTGGTTCTGGTAGCTCGAGAGCGTCGACATGAACTCGTAGTTGCGCGTCAGCGCCTTCATGTCGTAGCACGGGCGGTCGAGGTCGTCGAGCGGGTCGGCCACCGTGATCGTGCCGTCGTCGTTCTTCCGCAGCAGCAGGAACTCGGCCTCCATGCCGATCTTGAACACGTAGCCCTTGTCCGCCGCCCTGGCCAGCTGCCGCTTCAGGATCGTGCGCGGGCAGTACGGCGATGGCTCGCCCTCGACGTAGACGTCGCAGGCCACGCGGGCCAGGTTCGGCTGCCACGGCACCGGCGTGTAGCTCGCCGGGTCGGGCATGGCGGCGAGGTCCGGACTGTGCGGACCCTGTCCGATCTCACCGGCCGCGAAGCCGGCGAACCCGGCTCCGTCGGCGAACGCATCCTCGAGGTGCGTCGTCGGGACCAGCTTGGCGTTCGGCTTGCCGTACATCTCGACGAACTGACAGAACAGGAACTCGATGCCCTGGGCGTCCACGAGCTTCCGGACGTCCTTCACGGACTGGGGGCTGTCAGCCATCTTCCCTCCCTCCTTCGTTGACCTCGCTCTTCATCCTCCGCAACTTGACGACCTTGACCGCGATGGCCAGCGACAGCCAGTCCTCGCGCTCGAGGTCGATTCCCGCCACGTCTTCGATGCGCTGGAGCCGCTGGCGAAGCGTGTTCGCGTGGATGTACAGCAGCCGCGACGTGCGCACCGCGTTCCCACGGTTGTCCAGGAACGCCTCCAGCGTGTCCAGCAGCTCGGTGCCGCGACGGCGCTCGTACTCCACCAGGCGCTCGAGGTTCTCCTGATACCGGTCGCGGACCGTGTCCTCGGTCATCAGCGTGTAGCGGTAGGGGCCGAGGCCCTCGTACGTGAACACGCCGGCGCCGCCGCCGATCAGCGCGCCGATCTCGGCGGCCACGCGAGCTTCCTCGAAGCCCGCGGCGAAGGACCCGATCCCGCGACACGGATCGGACAGCCCCACCGCCAGCACGCGTCCCTCGGGCGGGGCGACCTCCTCGTAGATGCGGCGCACCGTGTCGGCCAGGGCGCCGGCGCCCTCCGCGGGCACCGACAGCAGGGCCCGCATCGAGTGCTCCCGCCGGTCGAACAGCGCGTCGGGGAGCGCCCCCGTCAGCCGGGTCTCCAGGCGGGCGGCCAGGTCGACCCAGCTGGGGGCGGCGGCGCCGGCGGCGCGCCTCGGCGATCCCCGCCGGCGTCCCGCTTCGGGCCGCGCCGTCCACGGGATGGCGTGCAGCAGGACGTGCGGCTGGTCCAGCAGGACGCCGAGCCGGGCCGCCTGGGTCGTCAGCTGGTCCCCGCGCTCGTCGCCCCGCGACAACCCCTCGAAGAAGTCCTTGGTGAGGTTCCGTTCACGGAGCCAGTCGATGAGCTGGTGCTGCTTGAGGGCGACGGCCGTGTGGGACGCGACGGCCGCCAGTGCGCTCGCCGCGCCCTCCTGCGGGCGTTCGACCAGGGCGCAGAGCAGCCCGAGCCGCTCCTCCCCCACCTCCAGCGGGACGAGCAGCGGGGTCCCCGCCAGGCCCTCACCCCACATCACCGAGGCGACGATCCCGATCTCACGCGGCTCGGGCTGGACCCGGGCGTCCGCCGCGTCGAACCACAGCTGCACGGCCTCCAGGGACGGCGCGTGGTTGCGGCCCGGGCTCGCGGCGCGAAGGCAGAGCCGGCCGTCCGCGTCCAGGAGATAGATCTCGCACCGCTCGGCGCCGATCAGCTCGCGGGAGCCGGCGGCCACCATCGGCAGCAGCTCCTCGGCGGTGGCGGAGGACGCGACCTGCTGCGCGAGGCGCGAGAGCTCGGTGAGGAGGCCGACCTTGCGGGTGGCGTCCTCGTACAGGTGCGCGTTCTCGATGGCGCCGGCGACCAGCGCCGCGGTGTGCTCGAGGAAGTCGAGGTCCCCGCGCCCGAACTCGTGGGGCGCTACCGCGTGCAGCGTGATGACGCCGATGACGTCGCCGGCGCGCGCGAAGATGGGCACCGAGACGAGCGACTGGAACTGCTCGTCCTCCAGCTCGGGGAAGAACTTCACCCGGGGGTCCTCCAGCGCGTTCTCCTTGATGAACGCGCTGCGGCGATGGCGCGCCACCCAGCCGGTCAGGCCCTCGCCCACGGGGAGCCGGACCGTCCCCTCCAGCGGGACGTACATGCTCGACGCCGCGCGAAGCACCAGCTCGCTGTCGTCCTGGAAGTAGACGAAGCACGCGTGGCACTGCGTGGCCTCGGTGACCAGCCGGACGATGCCCCGCAGGATGGTAGTGAGGTCCGGACCGGACCCGATGGTCTCGATGATCTGGAAGAGGTAGGCCTTGTCGTCGTAGACGTGTCGAACACCGGGCAGCCTTGCCCGGCGTCCGCTGCGACGGGCCGCTCCGGCGGCGTCTCCCGCGACCTCCAGACCCAACCAGGTCCTCCCAGGTCAGATGCGGATGCTCTTCGCCGCTGTTGTATAGATGTGACGCACACCGCGTCAAATCGACGTGATACCGAGCGCGGTCATCCGAGGCCCGTGGACCCCCGATATGGAGGAATCCCACACATGGCCCCGGCGAATTACGGCTCCGTTCCACCTCGGGCGGCCGTGGTCGGGGACATCGGTCGGGAGTAGGTTCCGATCAGGGAGTCCCACCGCTGGTGAGGAGTCGGCCATGTGCGGGATCGTGGGCTTGTTCAGCAAGACCGGCGAGGCGCAGAGCCCAGACGGCCGGCCGCTCGGCGACGTCCTGGTCGAGATGTGTCAGGACCTCTACCGGCGCGGCCCCGACTCGACGGGGTTCGCCCTCTACGGGACACCGTCCGAGGGCGTCCTGGTCGTCCGGGTCGACCTCGACCGGCCCGACCACGACGACGCCGCGGCGGCCGTCGTCGACGCGGCGAACGACCTGACCACCGTCAAGGAGTGGTCGCGGCGGGGACGGGGTGTCCGCCTCCTGGTGGCGTCGGACGGCGACGGGAAGCTCGCCGACTGGATCGAGGAACGCGTCCCCGGCGCGCGGGTGTTCTCGATCGGCACCTCGATGGAGGTCGTGAAGGATCTCGGCTCGGCGGAGGACGTCGACGCGGCGCACGCCCTCCGGACCTTCCGCGGCACGCACGGCATCGGACACACGCGCATGGCCACCGAGAGCCGCGTCGACATCGCGCACTCGCATCCGTTCTGGGCGCGGCCCTTCCCCGACATCTCCGTCGTGCACAACGGCCAGATCACCAACTACCACCGGCTCCGCCGGATGCTCGAGCAGCGGGGCCACCGGTTCAGCACCGAGAACGACTCGGAGGTCATCGCCGTCTACATCGCCGACCGCCTGCAGGCCGGTGAGAGCCTGGAGGACGCGCTGCGCGGCACCATCGCCGACCTGGACGGCACGTTCGTCTACCTGATCTCCACCGCCCAGGGCGTCGGCCTGGCCCGCGACCAGTTCGCCACCAAGCCGCTGCTGTACGCGGAGAACGACGACCTGGTCGTGCTCTCGTCCGAGGAGATCGCGATCCGCCGCGTGTTCCCCGACCCGTCGCTGGTGCCGCGAGAGCTGCAGGCCAAGGAGGTCCGCTGGTGGCTGCGGTGACGGCCCCGGCGGTCGTCGACTGCGAGGGACGGACCACGCGCGAGGTGAACCTCGCCATCAAGCGCCTGATCGCCGACGGGGCGGCACACGTCGAGATCGAGCATCCGGCGGCCCGCCACTCGCTCGCGATCGCGATCAAGGCCGACGCGACCCTGGAGTTCCACGGGCCGGTCGGATGGTACGCGGCGGGAATGAACGACGGCCCGCACGTCGTCGTCCGGGGCAACTGCGGCTGGGGCCTGGCCGAGTGCCAGATGCGGGGGACGGTCGAGGTGCACGGCCACGCCGGGTCGGGCACCGCAGCGTCGATCCGGGGCGGCCTGGTCTACGTGGCCGGCGACGCCGGCGCGCGGGCCGGCATCGCGATGAAGGGCGGCACCCTGATCGTGGCGGGCGACGCCGGCTACATGTCGGGGTTCATGATGCAGCTCGGCACCATCATCGTGTGCGGCGACGTCGCCGACGGGGTGGGCGACTCGATGTACGAGGGACGCATCTTCGTCGGTGGGTCGGTCGCGTCGCTGGGCGCCGACGCCGAGGTGCGCGAGGTCACCGACGACGATCGTGGCGAGTTGCGCGCCGCCCTCGCGCCGTACGGGATCGACGCCGGCGGCATCGACTTCACCAAGATCGAGAGCGGCCGCCGCCTCTGGAACTTCGACAAGAAGGAAGCGGAGATCTGGAAGGACGCGCTGTGAGCTACGACCCGAGGTTCGCGGAGGGCCACCCGGTCCTGCGGCCGTCGCACATCTGGAGCCCGGAGGTCATCGAGGACATCCAGGCGAAGGCCGAGCTCGGCCGATACCGGATGCAGGGGTTCAGCACGCACCGGAAGGTCACGGGGTTCCAGGACCTGACGTTCGTCCCGTGCACGCTGTCGCGCGTTCCCCTGGAGGGCTACCGGGAGAAGTGCGAGACGAGGACCGTGCTCGGGACGCGCTTCGCCGAGCACCCCGTGGTGCTCGAGCGCCCGATCACGATCGCCGGCATGTCCTACGGCGCGCTGTCGCGCCACGCCAAGCAGGCGCTGGGGCGGGCCGCCAAGCGGGCCGGCATCTCGACGACCACGGGCGACGGCGGCATGTGCCCCGAGGAGCGCGAAGAGGTCGACACCATGGTCTACCAGGTGCTCCCCAGCCGGTACGGGTTCAACCCCGACCACCTGAAGATGGCGCAGGCGATCGAGGTCGTCGTCGGCCAGGGCGCGAAGCCGGGGACGGGCGGCGTGCTCCTGGGGGCCAAGGTGTCGGCGGAGATCGCGAACCAGCGCACGCTGCCGGTGGGCGTCGACCAGCGGAGCCCGGTCCGGCATCCCGACTTCATCGGGCCGGACGACCTGCAGCTCAAGATCGAGGAGCTCCGCGAGGCGACCGAGTGGCAGGTGCCGGTCTACGTGAAGATGGGCGCCAGCCGCGTCGCCGACGACGTGAAGCTGGCGGTGAAGGCCGGGGCGGACGTGCTGGTGATCGACGGGCTGGAGGGCGCGACCGGCGCCTCGCCCGAGGCGCTGCTGGACCACACCGGCATCCCCACGATGAGCGCGCTGTGCGAGGCGATCCGGGCCCTGGACGACATGGGCGCGCTCGGCGAGGTGCAGGTGGTGATCTCGGGCGGGATCCGGGACGGCGTGGACGCGGCCAAGGCACTGGCGCTGGGGGCGGACGCGGTCTCCATCGGGACGGCGGCGTTGATCGCGCTCAACTGCAACGCGCCGCTGCACGTGGAGGACTACCGGAAACTGGGGGTCGAGCCGGGCGCCTGCCACCACTGCCACACGGGACGGTGCCCGGTGGGGATCACGACGCAGGACCCCGAGCTCATGAAGCGGCTGGACGTGGATGCGGCGGCCGACCGCGTCTTCAACTTCCTGGCCTCGATGACCATGGAGATGCAGATGGTCGCGCGCGCGTGCGGGCACAACGACGTGCACCACCTGGAACCCGAGGACATGCGGGCGCTCTCGCTCGAGTCCTCGATGATCACCGAGATTCCGCTCGCCGGCACCGATTTCGTGCTGACGCCGGACGCCATCGCGGCCCGGGTGGCCGGGCTGCTTGCCGGCTCGACGAACGGCTCGTCGCCGCACCCGTAGCGAGACGGGCCCTCCCTGAGGTGGGAGGATCGCCCGCGTGGCTCGCACCGGCATGTCGGGATTCCTGTTCGGGGCGGCCGGCATGTTCGCCACGATGTACTCGACCCAGGCGATCCTTCCGCAGCTGGGCCGGGAGTTCGGCGTCAGCCCCGCGACGGCCGGGCTCACGATCTCGGTCCTGGTGGTGTCCGTCGCGGCCGGCGCCTGGTTCTGGGGCCCGCTGTCGGACCGGATCGGACGACGGCGCTCGCTGATCTGGTCCAGCGCGCTGCTCGTCCTTCCCTCGATCGGCGTCGCGCTCGCGCCGAGCTTCGGCCTGCTGCTCGCGTGCCGGGTCCTCCAGGGACTGTGCATGCCCGGCCTCCTCGCCGTCGGCGTCCCCTACGTCATGGAGGCCTTCACGCCGCAGATGGGCAGTCGCGCGATGGGCTACTACGTGTCCTCGCTGGTGGCGGGCGGCCTGCTGGGCCGGGTCGGCGTGGCGCTCATCACCGCGGTCTTCGGCTGGCGGGTGGGCGTCGGGTCGATGGCCCTGCTGCCGCTGGCCGCGACGGTGATCATGTTCCTGTGGCTGCCGGACGTCCCCCTCGGCGAGTCCACGCGCTTCAGCCGCCGCGCGCTGGCCGAACACCTCCGCAACCGGCCCCTGCTGCTCGCCACGCTGGGGGGCAGCGGCATGTTCTTCGCCTTCGTCGGCGTGTTCTCCTACGTCGACTTCCGCCTGGAGGCCCCACCCTTCTCCTATTCGCCGGGCACGACGGGCCTGATCTTCCTGTTGTGGATCACCGGCGTGTGCGGCCCGCTGGCGGGGCGGTTCGCCGAGCAGGTCGGTTGGCGCGCCGTCGCGCTGCTCGCGATCGGCCTGGGCATCGTCGGCGTGCTCCTGTCGGGGCCCGCGAGCCTTCCGACGCTCGTGCTGGGGCTGGCGCTCCTGACGGTGGCGATGTTCTCGGGTGCGACGTCGGCCCAGCTGGGCGTCGGGGACGTCGCCGTCCGGAACCGCGGACTCGCCAGCGCCCTGTACTTCAGCACGTACTACGTGTCGGGCGCGCTCGGCGCCTACCTGCCGGGGTTCGCCTGGCAGGCGTGGCGGTGGCCGGGCGTGATGGCCGTCGCGCTCGTCTCCCTTGCCGTCGCGCTCGTCGCGATCGCGGCCGTCAGGCCCGGCGGCGGCACGGGAGCCCGTGGCCCGCGTGCCCGGGACGCCGGACTGACGCTACTCGGGCAGCCAGACGAGGCAGGTGGCGCGCGACCGCAGGGACCGGACGGACCTGCGGAATCGCACGCGACCGATCTTGGTGCGGTCCGGACCGAACACCAGGAGGCCGACTCCCCGCTCGGTGGACAGCTCCAGCAGCGCCTGGACCGGATGGGGGCTCTTCACCTTGAGCCTCTCGACCCGCAGACCGAGCGACTGGGCCAGCTGGGCCGGCTCGCGGAGCGAGCGCTCCATCTCCTCGGTGTATTCGAGTTGGTCGTACCCCATGACCAGGGACAGGGGAAGCGGCCGGAGCTCGACCATGTTCGCCACGATCAGCGGCTGCCCGGACTCGACCGCCGCGTCGACCGCCACCGTGGTGGCGCCCGGATCGAACGGAACGTCCAGGGTCGCGAGGAGCACGGGACGGCCGGCCCCGTCGGGGGCGGAGGGCGGCGGCCTTCCTTCGGACCGGGCCGGCGCCGTGGCCGGCGCCCCCTGCGTCCGCGTCGAGCTCATTCGGGGTGGAGCTTCCAGGTGGGCAGGCTCCGTGCCCGGGCCCGCACCTTCTGCCGCCAGCGCGGCATGTAGAACAGGAACCAGAAGCCCATCACCAGCGGCATCAGGAAGAAGAACTGGATCCCCAGGGTGAGGCCGAGGACGACGGCCGTCACCGCAACGATGACGGCGAACCCCATCACGTTCAGGCGGTACCGGCGCATCTCCCTCATGATGCCCCAGTACTCGTCGGCCGGGATCTGCGAGGTGTTCCACCGCCGGCCGCACTGCTCGCAGACCCACTCCTCGCCGTAGGCGAGATACCGGGTCTGCCCGCAGTCGCAGCGGACCGTGATCGGCGCGCCCTTCATGAGGTCGGGGGGTCAGGGGCGCCCGCGGGTGTGGCCTCTCCCGGGGGGGCGGAAATCCAGCCGGGCATGCGTCCTTGCATTCCCTCCCACCCTTCGCCGAGAATGGGCCGATTTTATAGGAGGGTGCGTCCGGACAGGGCGCCCGCCCACGGGTTGGGGGGTCTGATGGCAGAAGCGGTCATCGAAGAACGCCAGCTTCTCAAGTCGCTCCACTGGTACGACGGGTTCGTCATCGCGCTGTGCAACCCCGGGTTCCTGATCGGTTCCCTCGGGTTCACCCTCGCGACGGTCGGCGCCCTCGGCTCCATGGTCCTGTGGGGCATCTCGGCCACCATCGGACTGCTCCAGAACTGGATCTACTCCGAGTCGGCGGCCATGTTCCCGGACAAGCCCGGGGGGATCTCGCTGTATGCCTACGAGGGCTGGCGGAAGTACTTCTCGGTCTTCGGGCCGATCGCCGCCTTCGGGTACTGGATCGGGTGGTCGGTGGTGCTCTCGATCTTCGGGAACCTCATCGGCAGCCTGGTGACGGCGCAGTGGTTCCCGGACGCGAAGCTGGGCGGCACCGAGCCCGGCTACTTCAGCACCGGGCCCGTGAACATCGGGCTGCCCCAGCTGATCGGCATCGGTCTGATCCTGGCCGTCTGGCTCTTCAACATCTTCGGGGTGAAGCCATCGCTCGCGGTCGGGTACGTCACCGGCGCGCTGCTGATGATCCCGTTGGCCGTCTTCATCATCCTCCCCTACTTCACGGGTGATTGGCACAGCGCGAACATGACGTGGCCCGAGGTGGCCGGCCACAGCAAGTTCAGCGTCTCGATGGTCTGGCTGTTCATCATGTGCTGGTCCGCGTACGGGATCGAAGTCTGTGCGAGCTTCGCGCCCGAGTATCACGATACGAAGCGCGATACCGCCTTAGCGCTTCGCGCGGCGGCGTCGTTCTCGCTCCTCGTCTACATCCTGCTCCCGCTCGGGGTGGGCGGCGTGGTGGGGACGGCGGGCGACTCGGGCGCCTACTACGTCACCGCCTTCAAGGAGATCCTCGGACCGGGCTTCGGAGGCGTTGCGCTCATCTTGCTGATCGCGAGCCTGATCCTGTCGATGAACACGGCGACGGCCGACGGCGGCCGCGCGCTCTACGGCATCGCGCGCGACCACATGACGATCAAGCAGCTGTATCACCTCAACCGCTTCCACGTCCCGGCGCGCGCCATGACCGTGGACATGGTGGTGAACGTCGGCCTGATCCTGTTCATCGCCAACAACCTGGCGATCCTGTACCTGTCGAACATCGGATACGTCTTCTGCCACGTCCTGGCCCTGACCGCCTTCCTGCTCCTGCGCAGGGACCGGCCAAACTGGCCTCGACTCATCAAGGTCGGCCCGGTCTGGGTGGTGCTGGCGGGCGTGCTCGCGATCGTGAACTTCGCCTTCCTGTGCTACGGCCTGATCGACAAGGACCTGGCCGCGCTGCTGGGCGGGTACACGGCGAGCGGCGGGCCCTTCTACATCGGACTCGGCGTCCTGGTCCTCTCGGTGCTGCTCTTCTTCTACCGGCGCGCCGTGCAGGACAAGAAGCCGATCACGTTCCGCGACAAGGACGTGCCGACGGTGCCAAGCGCCGAGGACATGGCGCTGCTGCACGCCGAGAAGGTCGTCGTCCCGGACTGATCGTCGGGGCAGACGTTCGAGGGGGTGGCCCCGCGGGGCCGCCCCCTCATCGTTTCGGGGCCCGCTTGCCCAGTCCGCATCCCGGTCGGTACCATTCGTGTGATGGCCCATCGGGCCACGTCAACCACCGTCTGGAGGATCGATGCCCGAGAAGATGTGGGGGTCCGAGCCCTTCTGGGGCCTTGGCTACGACTGGGATCCGGAGTGGGTCCTGACGGATCGGCAGCGGGAGCTCCGCGACACGCTGATCCAGCTGTGCGAAACCGAGATGCGGGCCAACGCCAAGCGCTCGGACGACGAGCTGCTGTACCCGCGACGGAACCTCGAGCTGCTGGGCGAGCACGGCTTCCTGGGCCTCACGGTCCCCGAGGAGTACGGCGGCCTCGGCGAGAACCACGTCGCGTACACGATGGTCTGCGAGACCATCGCCCGATACGGCTGCGCCTCCACGGCGATGTGCTACGTCATGCACATCGGCGCCGTGAACACGATCATGCTGCGCCCCACCGACGCGCTGATCGAGCGCTACATCAAGCCGCTGCGGACGGGCAAGATCGGCACGCTCTCGTATTCGGACCCCGAGACCGGCAGCCACTTCTGGTACCCGGTGTCGTCCGGCGCCGAGCGCGTCAACGGCGGCTTCCGCGTCCGGAAGAAGGCCTCGTGGACGACCTCTGGCGGGTTCGCCGACTTCTACGTCGTGCAGACGACGAGCCCAGACTTCAAGGGCTACAACGACCTGTCCGTATTCGTGATCGACAAGGACGATGTCAAGGCGCAGCCGTCCCTGTGGGACGCACTGGGACTGCGGGGCAACCAGTCGGGCCCGATCGAGATCGAGTCGGCCGAGGTCCCCGAGGACCGGCTGGTCGGCCCGGTCGGCGACGGCGCCGCCTCCAACGACGAGTCGGTGGACCCCTGGTTCCTGATCGGCTCGTCGTCGGTCTGGAACGGGATCGCGATGGGGGCGATCGACATCGCCAAGCGCCACACGACGCGCAAGCGTCACGTGGACGTCGGCCTGCGCGTGGCCGACTACCCCACCATCCAGGACTACGTCGGCGAGGCCACGATCGACACCAACGCCAGCCGGCTGTTCGTGACGTCGGTGGCACAGGCGATGGACAAGGCCACCGACGACAACACACGGAAGCTCGAGCTGGGCGAGACGGCCCGCGCCGACTACCTGCACTGGGCCTGGCAGATCAAGTTCGTGGCCGCGAAGAACGTGGCGCACGTGGTGGACAAGATGCTGCACGCCTGCGGCGGGTCGGGCTACAAGCGTGACATGGAGCTCGAGCGGTACCTGCGCGACGCCAAGGCGGGCTGGGTGATGGGCCCAACGAACGAGGTGCTGCGGCAGTTCGTCGGCAAGGCGACCTTGCTGGGCTTCGAGGAGCTCGACTACTGGAACCAGCACTACAACCGCCGCGCGGTCGAGAACGAGGTGAAGAAGCTCGACGGCAAGGGCAAGCGCGAGCTGGCCGACCAGCTCGTGGCCCAGGCCGACGAGGAGGAATCGAAGGAACCCGCGGCGAAGGGCTGATAATCGCCATGGCCGTGTCCGCCAACCGCCCGCGCCTGCTGGTCCCCGGCCTGAAGGCCGCGGACCCCTTCCTGGAGACGTACTTCGTGCGGCCCGGCGGCGCAACCGTCCTGACGCTCCGGCCCGACGACCGCGTCACCGTCACCGACCGTGACGGTGGGGCCACGGCCGAGATCACCGCACTGTCGCCCGAAGGCGGGCTGGAGCCGGACCGGCTCGGGCTCACCCACGGCGTGCCGGCCACGTGGATTCGCACGATGATCGATCGAGCGGGCGAGGGGCCGTCGGACGTGGTGGCGGTGCTGGCGGCGATCGGGCTCAACCCGACGGAGGCGATGGCCGCGTCGCTGTTCGGCGAGTGGTCGCCGCCCGGGACGTCCGAGGCCCTGCGGGCCGAGCGCGACGTCATCTGCGTGATCGCCCAACCGGCGGGATCGCCGGTGGTGGAGGGCGGTATCCCCCAGTCGGACCTGTGGGTGGAGGTCCGACGGTCCGTGCCACGCGCGTTCGAAGGCCCCGAGATCCCTCCCCCGCTGGCCGACCCGCGCCTGGACTTCCGCGTGGACCGGGCAACGGCCCTGAGCTACGAGGTGAAGGCCGGCGAGTTCATCCAGATCATCGACGTCGAGGGACGGCAGTGCTCGGACTTCCTCGCCTTCCACCGCCGCAAGCTGGAGGACGGACTCGAGCGCGGGCTGGACGCCACCGTCACGCGGACGCTGATGGGCAACGCGTACCCGATGCCCGGGCTGCACGCCAAGTTCTACGACCAGGACTTCGATCCCCTGGTCGAGACGGTCCGCGACACCGTCGGACGACACGACACGTTCGCGCTCGCCTGCACGTCGAAGTACTACGAGGACATGGGCTACTTCGGGCACACGAATTGCACCGACAACTTCAACGTGCAGCTCGAGTCGTACGCCATCGCGGCGCGGAAGGGCTGGCCGGCGCTCAACTTCTTCTACAACACCATGTTCACGGGGGACAACATCCTGGTGATCGACGAGCCCTGGTCGCGGCCCGGCGACTACGTGCTGCTGCGGGCCATGACCGACCTGGTGTGCGCCTCGTCGGCGTGTCCGGACGACATCGACCCTGCCAACGGGTGGGACCCCACCGAGATCCACGTGCGCGTGTACTCGCCCGACCACACGTTCCAGGCGGCGGTCGCGCACCGGGTGACGGCCGACGCCGAGCCCGACTACACGAAGAAGACGGGCTTCCACCCGCGCACCGAGGCCCTGACGGGCCAGTTCGGCGAGTACCGCGGCTACTGGCTGCCGACGGGCTACAACAACCAGGGCGCGCTGGACGAGTACTGGGCCTGCCGCGAGAAGGCCGTGGTCATGGACCTGTCGCCGCTGCGCAAGTTCGAGGTGCTGGGACCCGACGCCGAGGAGTTGCTCCAGGCGTGCGTGACGCGGGACGTGCGGCGCATCGCCGTCGGCCAGGTCACGTACACGGCCGTGTGCGCCGACACCGGCGGGATGATCGACGACGCGACGATCTTCCGGCTGGGCGACGACAACTTCCGGTTCGTGGGCGGCGATCCGTACGACGGGGTGTGGCTGCGCGAGCAGGCCGAGCGCCTCGGGCTCCGCGTGTGGGTCAAGCCCTCCACGGACGAGCTCCACAACCTGGCCGTGCAGGGCCCGGCCAGCCGCGACATCCTCAAGGAGGTCGTGTGGACCGCGCCCACGCAGACGCCGTTGGACGAGCTGCGCTGGTTCCGGTTCTCGGTGGCGCGCATCGGCGGGGCACAGGGCATTCCGATCGTGGTGTCGCGCACCGGCTACACGGGCGAGCTGGGCTTCGAGGTCTGGTGCCACCCCCGGGACGGCGGGGCGGTGTGGGACGCGATCGCCGAGGCCGGGACGCCCCACGGCCTCATCCCGATGGGCCTGGACGCCCTCGACATGGTGCGGATCGAGGCGGGCCTGGTCTTCGGTGGGTACGAGTTCGACGACCAGGTGGACCCGTTCGAGGCCGGGCTGGGCTTCACGGTGGATCTGCGCACGGACGAGGACTTCAGCGGCCGGGCGGCGCTCGAGCAGCGCAAGGAGCACCCGCAGCGCGTGCTGATGGGGCTCGAGCTGGAGGGCAATGAGACGGCCGGACACGGCGACGGCGTCCACGTCGGCCGCCACCAGGTCGGCGTGGTCACCAGCGGCACACGGTCGCCGATCCTGAAGAAGAACATCGCGCTCGCCCGCCTGGCCGTGCAGCACGCCGAGCCGGGGACCGAGGTCGAGGTCGGCAAGCTCGACGGCCAGCAGAAGCGCATCCCGGCGACCGTCGTGACGTTCCCGTTCTACGACCCCGAGAAGACCCGGGTCCGGTCGTAGCGCGATGCTCGAGTCGCTCGCCGACGCGCAGGTCGAGTCGTTCCAGACGGACGGCTTCGTCATCGTCGAGGAGGGGTTCCTGTCGGAGAACGCGCTCGAGCGGCTCCGTGACCGGTTCAAGCTGCTGTTCGACGGCGAGTACGAGACCGGCATCAAGCCCGACGAGGTGAACTGGGTCGCCGGCCGCGACCCCGAGGATCGCACCCGGCAGATCTGCAACGGGTGGAGGGCCGACAACGCCGTGGCCGCGCAGGTGCTGGCCGAGCGCACCGGCCGGATCGCGGCGCAGCTGATGGGGTACACGGCGACGCGCATCCTCCAGGACAACCTGCTGTGGAAGCCGCCCGGCGCGAAGTCGATCGGCATGCACCAGGACGGGTCGTACGCCGACTACCTGGTGCCGCCCGAGATGGTCACGTGCTGGATTGCCCTGGACGACACGCAGGCCGGGGCCGGGACGCTCGAGTACGTCCGCGGGTCGCACCGGTGGCCGAAAGCGCCGCCGATCCGGTCGCAGTTCCACGCGCCGGAGGACTGGCTGGAAGGCCTGAAGGCCTCCGCACCGGAGGGCGAGGAGTTCGAGGTCGTGCCGGTGGTCGTGAAGGCCGGAGGCTGCGCGTTCCACCACAACCTGATGTGGCACGGCTCGGCGTCGAACACCAGCGCCGAGGTCACCCGCAGGGCGCTCGTGTCGCACATGCTGGCCGGCCAGACGCGGTTCCACGCGGAGAACCAGGACCTGATCTACTCGCGGTACCGCCGCCGGGGCGACCTGTCGATGGACGAGTCGTTCTTCCCGGTGATGTGGGACGCGAGCGGCTACCGCACGCCGTGGCTCGCGGAGCTCCCCGACATCGACGCCTAGCCCTCGGCGTCAGCGCGGGCTCGGCACCTCCGATCCAGCAAGCACGACGGCTCGTGCAGCAAGCCCCCCCGAGATCTCGGCGCCGACTGCCCGAATTGCGCGGCCGTCCCGAGCTGATCTAGGCTAGGCCCTATCCGGTTGCCTAACCGAAAGGGGGCCTTCCATGAGGGAACTCCGAGGTTCGCGGGGCGTGCTTGCGAGGGGGGTGGTCGCCGGATCGGTCTCCCTGATGCTCTGGGTGTTCACGGGCATCACGGCGTCCGCGCCGGCGGTCGCTCGGGCACCCAAAGGAGTCTCGCCGAGGTCCGTCGGGGGCCTCGACTGCAACGGCTTCAGCCCGATCCAACGCACCATCAAGCTGACCGGCGTCTGCACGGATCCGAAGGGCTACGACGGCGGGCGCTTCTACGACAACGGTCACTACATCGGACACGACGAGCCGATCATCCGGTTCATGTCCAACGCGCCGGGGTCGGCCAGCAGCGTCGTGTGGACGGGAGACGCTCCCCCTCGAGCCGGCGGACCTGCCGACCGTCCAGCACCCGGGAAGCGACGTCACGCACACGTTCGAGCTGACGTCGCGCCCTGGTACGGGATGGCGCTCTGCAATGCCGAGTCGTATCCGCTCGAGTCCTGCACGCCGCGGAGCGACTCGAACGCGCCCACCCGCCAATTCCCCGGAGGCGGCAGCTCGTTCCTGGAGATGCAGTTCTACCCGCCGGGGTTCGCACCGTTCGTGGACAACATCAGCTGCGACAACACGCCACTGGTGCGCATCCCTGCACATCAACGACCTCGAGTGCACCAACGGCTTCGAGGAGTGCAACCTCAATTGCATCGAGCCGACGAACTTCGCGTTCATCCAGACCGACGGGGTTCCGACGGGACCGCCCAGCCCGCAGCTGACCAACCTTGACACGCTGACGCCGAACAGCAAGACGCTGCTGATGAACCCCGGCGACAGGATCCGCTCGAAGATCTTCGACGCGAGCATCGGCGGTGGTCAACACGCCTTAGAGACCAGGATCGACGACCTCACGACCGGCCAGAGCGGCTACATGGTCGCGTCGGCCGCGAACGGGTTCATGGCCACGAGCTTCGACGACTGCTCGGGGACTCCGTTCAACTACGAGCCCGAGTACGACTCGGCTCGGTACAACAACGTGGTCCCGTGGGCCGCGCTGCAGATGGGCATCGCCAACCAGTTCGAGATCGGGCACTTCACGCCCTGCACGCGGGTCAGTGGCCAGCAGACGTTCCAGTTCGGGTCGTTCACGGACACGTACTACAAGCGGTGCCTCGGACCGTACGAGAAGTCCCGACTCGGACGAGGGAGTCGAGCCGAACGACTCGCCCTGCTATCACGTTCGGCGACACGCACGGGGGCGTGGCCGATCCGAACCTCGTCACGGGGTGCGACAACTTCTTCATCGGCGAACGGCGACGTGGACTTCGACGGGACGTCCTACTGGCCCGACTGGCCGGACAGCGTCACGCCCGACTCGTGGCCCTCGACGTTCCTGCAGGAACAGCCGACCACCGGCGGCCAGCTGTATACGAAGATCCAGTTCCAGACCGACGCTGCGGCCAGCGAGACGACGTGCTCGCCGGGCGGCCTGAGCGGGTGTCGCGTCCCACCGCCCGGAGGACCGGGCAAGTTCTACCCGTACTGGACCCAGGCGATGGTGGACGGCACGTGCGTCTGGGAGTTCGGGCAGATGACCAACGGCAACACGTTTGGGAAGGCCAAGCAGTACGGCGTGGCCTCGTCCTGGTACTTCGGGAACCTCGAAGGTCCGGTGATGAACCTGCCGAACTGCTGAGTCCCGCAGCGGTTGACGGAGTCGAACGGGCCTCCCCGAGGGAGGCCCGTTCGATTCGTTGGCCGCCGAGCGGGGCCCTCACAGTCGAAGTGCGACCGCACGTCTGGTGATTCAGGCCCCTAGACTCGCGCAGTGCTGAATCCCGGAAACGCGAGCTGGTCGCGGCCGAGTACGAGCTCGGAGACGACGCGACGATGTCCGGGCCGGTCGCTCGGGGCGAGCTGGGGCAGATCTGGCGGCTGGAATCCTCGCGTGGCTCGTTCGCGGTCAAGGAATGGTTCGAGGACTTCCCCGAGAACGAGCTCCTCGAGGGGGCGGCATTCCAGGAAGCGGCGGGAGCAGCCGGTGTGCCGTGCCCATCGGTGCTCCGGCGCCGCGACGGCTCGATCCTTCTCGACCTGGCGGGCACGACGACCGCCGTGTACGGGTGGGTCGACATCCACGACACGGATTCGACGATCGACCCGGCCGCCGTCGGAACGTTGGTCGCGACGCTCCACTGCGTCACCTACCAGGGACGCGAGCCCACCGACCCGTGGTACGCGGACCCCATCGGGCAGGACCGTTGGAACGAGCTGGTGCAGGAGCTCCGAGGGCGTGGCGCTCCGTTCGCCGAGGGTCTGGCGGCGTATCGGGACGAGCTCGTCGCGCTCGAGGCGTTGATCGCGCCGCCGTCGAGTGTCCGCACCTGCCACCGCGACCTGTGGGCGGACAACCTCCGAGCGACCCCGGGCGGCGAGCTGTGCCTCATCGACTGGGACAACGCAGGGGATGCCGACCCGAGCGGCGAGCTCGCGTTGATCCTGTTCGAGTACTGCCGCGGAGACGCGAGGCGTGCCCGCACCCTCCACCAGGCCTACAGAGAGGCGGGCGGTCCGGGGCGCGTGGCTGCTCCAAGCGACTTCTCGATGCCGATCGCCCAGCTGAACCACATCGGCGAACGCGCCTGCGGCCTGTGGCTGGCCGCGACCAACGAGGATGACCGCGCCCGCGCCGCATCGCTCGTCGACGAGTTCGTGGGCGACCCCCTTACCCGAAACGTCATCGCCGAACTGCTCGACGCGGTCGCCGGCCAGCAGTGACCCGGGGCCATCGATCTCTCTGACTGATGGGTTCTCGACTTCGCGACAGACGGCCGAGGACCTGCGCATACTGAAGGTGATGCGGCCCCGATCGTGAGGGGAGAAAACAAGCTTCGGGATCGCACCCGGCCGATCCCGTCCCCGTCCGGTCCGAAGGTTTGCGGGCCGACACTCCGAGCATTCGCTCTCGATCCGACTCGATGTTCGTCTCGGGCGCAGGGACTTCGCACGAAGGAGACCCGTCATGGCCGAGATGGTCACGATCGACGGTCAGCAGTACATGAAACGCAATCCCCTGGGAGTGCTCGGGCTCACGATCGTGACGCTCGGGATCTACTTCCTGGTCTGGTACTACAAGATCAACGACGAACTCCGACGGTCCGAGAAAGACGAGACCATCAACCCGACCCGCTCGCTCATGGCGATGCTGTTCGGCTGGATCATCATCGTGCCGCCGTTCATCGCGATGTACAACACCGCCAAGCACGTCCAGAACAGAGAAACCCGGCTCGGCATCCAGCAGACGCTCGAACCGGCGCTGACCATCGTCCTGCTGATTCTGCTCGCGGTCGCGAATGGCATGTACGTGCAGGAGCACCTGAACCGCGGATGGGATGCGGCAGCGACTGCCGTTCAGGCTGGGCCCACGCCGGCTCCGCCCTCCCCGACGCTCGTCTAACGCCCCCGGGCATCGCGACACTCGCTTTTGGGCATCGATTTCGAGGAGGCAGCAATGGGCAGGACGACGGGGATGGACGAGCAGGACCTGTTTCCGACGGATACGGACGGCCTGCCGGAGGCGGCAAGTCCGACTGTTGTCCGGCTTCGGGACGGCGCCACGCTGCAGCTTGACATCGGCGCCGTGTGGAAACAGATCGGCGACAACGGGGTCCGCATGCTCGGCTACAACGGCTCGATCCCGGGCCCGACCCTGCACGTCGATCAGGGGTCGGAGATCATCGCGGAAGTCACGAACTACGGTGACGTCGACGCGACGGTGCACTGGCACGGCCTGCGACTGGAGAACCGGTACGACGGCGTCCCTCACGAGACACAGGCTCCGGTCCCGGTCGGCGGGACCTTCACCTACAGGGTCCAGTTCCCCGACCCCGGGTTCTATTGGTACCACCCGCACATCCGTGAGGACTACGGACAGGAGATGGGTCTGTACGGCACGATCGTCGTCGAACCCTCCGATCCCTCGTACTGGCCGCAGGTCGATCGGCAGCTGACGATCACGCTGGACGACCTGCTCATCGAGGAGGGGCGGATCGCGCCCTTCCGCCGCTCTGGAACGAACTTCACCGCGATGGGCCGGTTCGGCAACGTCATGCTCATCAACGGCGAGACGAAGTTCACCGGCAGGGCGGCCGTCGGCGAGGTGCTGCGCCTCTACCTCGTGAACACGGCCAACACACGAATCTTCAACGTCGCCATCCCCGGAGCCCGGATGAAGCTGGTTGGTGGAGACAGCGGCCGGTACGAGCGCGAGACCTTCGTCGAAGAGGTGATGCTCGCGCCGTCGGAGCGGGTCGTCCTGGACGTGCTGTTCGAGACCGACGGCGAGGTGCGACTCGAGCACCGCACGCCGGATCGCGTGTACGACCTCGGCGGATTCAGGGTGTCGGGGAGTTCGGATGGCGACGCGGCCGAATCCTTCGACGTGCTTCGGATCGACCCCGGGCTCCGGGCGGAGCATGAATCGCTCGGACACGACGTCGAACGAGCACCGGACAAGACACTGGCCTTCTTCTCCCGCATGCCGCTTCTCTACGGAGGAGATGTGCCGGAGGCGACGGAATATGCGTGCCCGATGCATCCGGAGGTCACCGCCTCCGCCGCCGGGACGTGCCCGAAGTGCGGGATGAGGCTGCTGCCCGTACAGCCGGCGACTCCCGTTTCCTTCGTCTGCCCGATGCATCCGGAGGTCACCGCCTCCGCGGCCGGGACGTGCCCGACGTGCGGGATGAGGCTCGTCCCCACTGACGCTCGGCCGGCGCCCACTCCGCAGACACCTGCGGATGCCCCCCATGCGCACGATGAGAGCGACGGGCTGGAGTGGGAGGACCTGATGCCGGAGATCAACCGCGCGTCGGACCTCAACAACATGAGCTGGCAGCTGATCGACAGAGAGACGGGGGCGGAGAACGGGGCCATCACCTGGGCATTCACGGTCGGTGACCGCGTGAAGATCCGGCTGGTCAACGAGATGGCCGCGGATCACCCCATGCACCACCCGTTCCACATCCATGGAGCCGGACGCTTCCTCATCCTGTCGCGCGACGGTGAGCCGGAGTCCAATCTGGTGTGGAAGGACACGGTTCTGGTGCGCTCCGGGCAGACCGTGGACATCCTTCTGGATGTCTCGAATCCGGGGTTGTGGATGGCGCACTGCCATATCGCGGAGCACATTCAGAGCGGGATGATGTTCAGCTTCAATGTGGCCCGGGCATCGGAGGTGACCCCATGACTCGAGAATTGGGCTCGCCGAGATGAGTTCCGCCCTCCAGCTGGAGAAGTACGGGCCGTCCGCCGCCGGCACGTGGGAGTCGATGAGGGCGCCCCTTCTGTGGGGCGTCATCGTCGGCGGCATCCAGGCCGCGTCGCCCCTGGCTTTCTGGTGGCTCGATGCCGCGACCGTCTACGCGCTGGAGCTCGCCCTGATCGCGTCCGTCTACATCGGCTTCGCGGTCGCCGACGGGCGCCGGACCGTGATCGCGGTGGAGTGCGGCGTCGCCTCGGTATTCGTCGTGCTCGCCGCGATGGGAGTCACCGCGTCCGCGTGGGTCCTGGTGCTCGGGTTGGCGGGCCACGGAGTCAAGGACGCCTGGCAGCAGCGGAGTCAGTACGTCTCGGGGACGCGTTGGTGGCCACCCTTCTGTGCTGCCGTCGACGTGGTCGTGGCATCGCTGATCGCAATCCAGATCGTGGTCGGAGCTCGATTCCACGGGTAGAGCATCGGGCCAGCGACGAGGACCGTACGCTCCTCAGGATGCATATCCCGACGGCTCAGTCCCCGCGGATGGCACCGGCCATCGACACGAGCATCTCCCATGCCACGATCGGGTGGCTCTCGACGACCCCGCGGACGACGTCGCGCGGGATGGCCAGGCAGTGGAGCTCGGACTCGGCCACGATCGAGGCGGTGCGAGGCCGCCCGTCGAACACCGACACCTCGCCGAAGAAGTCCCCACTGGACAGCGGCTTGACGACGCGGCCGCCGCGGACGACGTTCGCCTGCCCCTCGAGGATCACGTACAGCACGTCGCCCGGCTCGCCCTCGGTCACCACGGCCTCGCCGGGCGCGAACGTCCGTTCCTCGCCCCGCTCGGTGACGAAGGCCCGCGTCTCGGCCGACAGCGACGAGAAGATCGGCGCCCCGGCCACGCCCAGCTCCTCGTACTGGCCCTGATGGAACAGGAGCGGCCGGCCCTCGCCGTAGCGGGCGTACTCGACCTGGCCCAGGAACAGCGCGTGGTCGCCGCCCCAGTACGTCCGGACCACCCTGGCCACGACGTGCACAATCGCCTCCTCGAGCAACGGCGTCTCACGCACGAGGGCGAACGTCGCGTCCCCCGGCTTGTCCCCGGAGCGCCCGGCGAACAGGTCCGACAGGCGGTCCTGGTGGGCGCCGAGGACGCTCACGCCGTACGTCTTCCCGACGTGCAGCAGCGAGTGCATCCGCGCTCGCTTGTCCACCGACACCATGACCAGCGGCGGCTGCAGTGACACCGACATGAACGCGTTGGCCGTCATCCCGTGCACCTGCTCGCCGACCCGCGTGGTCACGATCGTCACGCCGGTGGCGAACCGTCCAAGGATGCGCCGGAGCTCCATCGAGATGTCGGCCTCCGGCGCCGCGCCGAGGTCGATCGGCGCCTCGCCGGGAAGCTCCTCGTCGTCGAACGTCTCGCCGATGCCCTCGGGGCCACCGGTGACGGCGGGGAACTCGAACTCGTGCGGCTTGGCCTGGGGCGCGATCTCGTCGGGCGAGTCCCCCACCGGGTCTCCGCTCAGCTCCAGGGGAACGGCGAGTGGCTCACGGGGTGGAGCCTGCCGTCGGCATAGCGCGAGAACCGGAACGGCTCGAGCAGCGCCTGCGGCTCGCCCAACAGCTCCTTGGCGACCAACTGGCCGACCCCGATCATCTTGTAGCCGTGGTTCGAGTCGGCCACGACGTAGGCGTTCTGCCGGAACACGTCGAAGACGGGGAAGCTGTCGGGAGTGAACGCGCCGATGCCGCCGGTGGGCGCCTTGCGGTAGAGCGGCCGCTTGCCCTCGAAGCGCTTCTGGCAGTGCGCGAGGGCGGCCGTCCACATCCGCTCGAAATCGGGCGTCACGATGAACTCGGTGCTGTCGGGACCGTAGGGGTCGACGGCCACCTCCGCCGCCGGCTGGTGGACCTCCCACGGCATCGCCCCGCCCTGCACGCCGCCGAAGTTGAAGTCGGGCTTGTAGTAGATGCCCCACAGCTCGTCGGTCACGAGCGACCCGTCGGCGTCGTCGACGAGCGGCGCATCGGTGTCCACGTGGATCACCGGCGGCATGTTCCCCGCGTTGTCGGTGAGGAACGACGGGTCGACGCCCAGGGTCCCCTCCTGGAGGCACCAGTACGTCCACATCGGGCGGTCGTGGTCGGCGCCGTCGCGGCCGCGCACGGTCGTCGTCGCCGGCAGGTCGAGCATGGCCCACACGTCGCGCACCCAGGGGCCGGCCGCGACGACCAGCTGCTCGCAGCGGATCGTCCCCGCGTCGGTCTCGACGGCCGTCACGGCATCGCCCTCCAGGCGCAGGCCCGTGACAGCCACGGGCGACAGGATGCGGGCGCCGGCCGCCTGGGCCTTGCCGGCCAGCCCGAGCATGGACGGCATGTTCTCGGCGTAGCCGCCCTTCTTCTCGTGCAGCACCGCGGTGATGTTCCTGGCCTGCCAGTCGTCGAAGATGCCCTGCATGTACAGGCGGCAGTCGTCCTCGCCCTCGATGAACTCGGACGCGTAGCCGATCGCCCGCTGCTGCTCGTAGATGGTCGCCACGTCGGCGTGCATCACCTCGGGTGCGATCTGCATGTACCCGACGGGGTGATAGTGGAACGCCTCGGGATCCGAGTCCCAGACCGACACCGAGTGCGCCATCAGCTCGCGCATGGCCGGCTGGAAGTAGTTGTTGCGCACCACCCCGCAGGCCAGACCCGACGGCCCGGCGCCGATGCCGGCCTTGTCGAGGACGACCACGTCCTCGCCCGAGCCCTGGCCCCGCGACCGCAGTCCCTCGGCCAGGTGCCACGCGGTGGACAGGCCATGAATCCCGGCACCGATCACGACGAACCGCGAGCTCTCGGGAACGTCGGGCACCTGTCGCTTCACTCCTCTCGGGCGGGGCACACGCAGAATACCGTGCCCTGCGGGTCGACCATGACGGTCCACCGGCTGCCGCCCTGCGCTGTCTCGTCGACCTCACGGAGCACGGTCGCGCCGAGACTCGCCAGGCGCTCGACTTCGGCCACGGGGTCGGGGACGCGGAGGTCCATGTGGGCGCGGGCCTTGCCGGGCGTCACCTGTTCGACCCGCTGGATCACCAGGCGCGGCCGGCGGGTCCCCCCTCGGGGGTGCGAGCACGGAGTAGCGGTCGCGGCGCGCCACCATGACGTAGCCCAAGGCCTGCTCCCAGAACGCACAGGCGGCGTCGGGGTCCTCGGCGTCGATGGTGATCTCGACGGTCGGCGGCAGACGAGTCACGTCCGAAGCGCGGGGTCCCCCCGTGCCTCCCGCGCGCGCATCCGGGCCGCGCCCGCCTCGACGAACGCCCGCCAGACGCCAAGGGATCGCTCGTCGTCCTGCCACTCCTCGTGGATCTCCCACTGCACGCCCAGCACGAACGCGGGCGCGCCGGGCATCTCGACGGCCTCGATCACGCCGTCGGGCGCCCACGCCACGGCCTGCAGGCCCTCGCCCAGTCGGTCGACGGCCTGATGGTGGTAGCTGTCCACGACGGCGCGCTCGCCCAGGTGGGCCGAGAGCAGGGACCCCGGCGCGATGTCGACCGGGTGGACTGGGTGCGGCGGCCGGGGCGTCCCCGCGAGCGTGGCGTCGACCAGCGCCCGCCACTCGTCCCACTTGGCGCCGGGGTGCTCGGCGCCGCCGCCGGGAAACTCGTCGAGGTCGCCGTAGAGCGTTCCGCCGAGCGCCACGTTCAGCACTTGGACGCCGCGGCACACGCCCAGGACCGGAACGCCGCCCGCCGCCGCCAGCCGCGCGTAGTCGAGCTCGATCTCATCCAGGTGGGGCTGCGTGTCGCCCTGCTTGGCGTGCGCCCGTTCGCGACCGTACCTCCAGGCCTCGATGTCCCGGCCACCGGCCAGCACCAGCCCGTCGGTGCGTGCGATCAGCTCGACGCGATCCTCGGCCCGCTCGTAGTACGGAAGCAGGACCGGCAGCGCGCCGGCGGCGAGCAGCGGCCGCCCGTACCCGAAGCCGTAGTAGTCGCCGTAATCGGCGAACCCCTCGGAGATCGCGACGAGCGGACGCGCGCCGTCGTCCACCGGAACGGGCCCGCCCCGGCCGCTCAGTGGCCCGCGGGCTTCTCCCAGCCCTCGAGCACCGGCGCCGTGTAGTCGCCGCCCACCGTCGTGGAGTCGGCCACCCACGGGCCCAGCTCGGGCTGGGGGAACTTCGCGTGCTTGTGCTTGAGCTGGATGCCGTACGAGTTCCCGCTCGTCAGGTGCTTCATCAGCACCTTGCGCGCGATCTCGTCCTCGCGCCCCTTCGGGATGTCGAAGTAGATCTTCAGGAAGGAGTTCGAGTAGCGGTCGAACACCGCCGGCGAGCCGTCCTCGACCAGCAGCGCGATGTCCTCTAGCCAGTTGATGTCGTCGCCGGGGGTCAGCGCGTCGAGGTCGACGTCGTCCACCAGCGACAGGTCGTGCTGGTACGGGAACGACATCCCGGCCAGGACCTCGGCGTCGATCCCCGTCGTGGGCTGCTGCTCGTCGGTCATGGCGCCGCCTCCCTCACCCCTGCCCCGTATCGGCCAGGTACTTCTGCATCATGTCCTTGATCTCGTTGAGCGTGCTCTCCTCGGTCACCCCGGGCGTGTAGTTCGTGCCGGCCAGCGGGACCTTGGCCATCGCCGAGGCCTCGACCGTCAGCGCCGCCAGGTCCTCGGGCTCCAGGCTGTGCACGTTCGTCTTGCCGCACGCCCGGGCGATCATCTGCAGCTCCATGGTCATGGCCGTCAGCAGGTTGTAGACGCGGTTCGCCGCCTCGTCCACGTGCAGGCGCTTGCGCAGCTCGGGATCCTGCGTGGTGATCCCGACCGGGCAGCGTCCCGTGTGGCAGTGATAGCACTGGCCCGCGGGGACGCCGACCGTGCCCTCGTAGTCGGTGACGCCGGGGATCTCCTTGTTGCAGTTGAGCGCCATGAGAGCGGCGGTCCCGATCGCGACGGCCTTGGCGCCCAGCGCGAGGCACTTCGCCACGTCGGCGCCGTTGCGGATGCCGCCGGCCACGATCAGGTCGATCTCGTCGGCCAGGCCGACGTCCTCCAGCGCGCGCCGCGCCTCGGGGATGGCCGCCATCAGGGGGATGCCGGTCTCCTCGGTCGCGATGTGCGGTCCCGCGCCGGTCGAGCCCTCGGCCCCGTCCAGGTAGATCGTGTCCGGCCCGCACTTCGCGGCCATGCGCACGTCGTCGTAGACGCGGGCGGCCCCCAGCTTCAGCTGGATCGGGATCCGGTAGTCGGTGGCCTCGCGCACTTCCTGGACCTTGAGCGACAGGTCGTCGGGCCCCAGCCAGTCGGGGTGCCGCGCCGGCGAGCGCTGGTCGATGCCCGGCGGCAACGAGCGCATCTCGGCGACCTGCTCGGTGACCTTCTGCCCCATCAGGTGCCCGCCCAGCCCCACCTTGCAGCCCTGCCCGATGAAGAACTCGCACGCGTCGGCCAGCATCAGGTGGTGCGGGTTGAACCCATACCGGCTCTGGATGCTCTGGTAGAACCACTTGGTGGACAGGTCCCGCTCGGGCGGGATCATCCCGCCCTCGCCCGAGCACGTCGCCGTCCCCGCCATGGACGCACCCTTGGCCAGCGCCATCTTCGCCTCCAGCGACAGCGCCCCGAAGCTCATCCCCGTGATGTAGATGGGGATGTCGAGCTCGATCGGGTACTTCGCGAACCGCGCGCCCAGGACGGTCCGGGTCTCGCACTTCTCCCGGTACCCCTCGATGACGAACCGCGTCAGTGTCCCCGGAAGGAAGATCAGCTCGTCCCAGTGCGGGATCGGCTTGAACATCGAGAAGCCGCGCATCCGGTAGCGACCCAGCTCGGCCTTGACGTGGATGTCGTTGATGACCTCGGGCGTGAAGATCCGACTGCGCCCCAGGACGTTCTTCCGGGAGGGTGCGGTCTCGTCGGCCATGGCTCCTCCCTAGTGGATGACGAGCTTGCGCTCGCTGGGCTCGAGGTTGTCGTAGTTGTAGAGCTTCTTCCCGCACACGAACTTCTGGAACTCCGGCGGCGCGCCGAAATCGTGAATGCGGAACTTGCGCTCGATGAACTCCGTGTCGGCGTCGGTCCACTCGCCGGGAACGCAGTCGATCCCGAGCGACTTGACCTTGCCGCCGATGTAGATCGTGCCGTCGTACATCGAGTCCCCGAGGTGCGGGCCCACGTTCCCGCAGATGATGATGCGGCCGCGCTGCATCATGAAGCCGGTCGACGAGCCGGCGTCGCCGCCGACCAGGATCGTCCCGCCCTTCTGGTCGACCCCGCTCCGCGCGCCCACGGGCCCGCTCACCACGATGTCACCGCCGCGCAACGCCGCGCCGGTGAGCGAGCCGGCGTTCTTCATGATCCGCACGACGCCCGACATCATGTTCTCGCAGACCGCCCAGCCGACGCGGCCCTCGACGACGACCTCGGGACCGTCGATGACGCCAAGACCGTAGTAGCCGAGGCTTCCCTCGAAGCGGATGCGACACCGAACCAGGATGCCGACGCCCAGCGAGTGCTTGGCCCCCGGGTTCTGCACGGTCACGTCGCGGATGCCGCGCTCGTAGAGCAGCCACTTCATCTCGAGGTTGATCTGGCGTGTGGTCAGGCCGGCCGCGTTGAACGTCGCCTTGTCGCCGATGATGTCGGAGATCTTCGGGATGTCGGCGTGGGGCTCGGCCAGGCCGCGCGCGTCGTAGGTGATCCGGCGCTCGCCGGTGCTTACAGTGTCCACACCAGCACCTCGTTCTCGTACGGGTCGTAGGTGTCGATCTCGTGGTCGATGAGGGCCCGGATGGCGACTTCCTCGGAGGCCATCGCCACCAGGTTGTCGGACTCGTACAACACCAGCGGCTTGGCCGCCATCTCGTCCTTGGCGACGCCCAGTGCGTCCTCGGTCACGACCATGTACGTGAACACGCCGTCCAGGTCCTCCAGGCTCTGCTTCATCGCCGTCTCGAGCGGGTAGCCGTCGACGAGCTTCTCGGCCAGGTACACGGCGATGATCTCCGAGTCGCACTCGGACTGGAACCGGTGCCCCGACCGCTCCAGGCGGCGCCGCCACTGGAAGTAGTTGGTGAGCTGGCCGTTGTGCACGACGGCGACGTCGGGGAACGGGTAAGCCCAGTACGGGTGGGCGCCGGAGATGTCGACGTCGGACTCGGTCGCCATGCGCACGTGGCCGATGGCGTGGGTGCCCTGGAAGCCCTTGAGGTTGTACATCTTGGCGACCTCCTCGGCGTCGCCCAGGTCCTTCACGATCTCCAGCGAGTGCCCGAGCGACAGGACCTCACACCCGGGCACGTCCTCCAGGTAGTCGGCCAGCGGCTTCATGTCGCCGTCGTAGCGGATCACGGCCCGGTACGCGTACTCGGTCTCGCCCTCGACGCGGTCGATCGTGGCGCCGATCTTGTTCAGGCGCGACTCGACCTCCAGGCGGTGCCGCTCGAGGCGGTCGCGGAACTCGAAGTCCCGCTTGTCGTTGGCGTCGGCGAGCTTGAACCGGATCACCACGAGGTCGGAGGGCTGGCCGAACAGGGCGAACCCGGTGGAGTCCGGGCCGCGGTGCTTCATCGACTGGAGCATCGCGGTCGTCTCGGACCCGATGTCGGTCGGCCCGTCGCGGTGGATGATGCCGGCGATCCCGCACATGGCTCGTGCTCCTTTCTGGCGCCGGCCCGACCCGGCTATTAAGGAAGGATATCGAGGTATTCCTTGATGTCCCAGTCGCTGACGGTCGCCAGGAAACGCGTCCACTCGTCCCGCTTGTAGTGCATGAACACCCGGTACATGTCACCGGGGAGAGCCTCCCGGATGACCGGATCGGCATCCAGCGCGTCGAGCGCCTCGCCCAGGTGCTGCGGGATGCGCTTGACCTCCTTGCCACCCTCGATGGCTTCGTAGATGTTGCGCTCCTCGGGAGGGCCGGGGTCGAGGCTCCGCTGGATGCCGTCCTTCATCGCGGCCAGCAGCGCCGCGAAGGACAGGTACGGGTTCACCGCCGAGTCCACCGAGCGGTACTCGAACCGCCCCGGCGCCGAGATGCGCAGGGCCGTGGTCCGGTTCTGGAAGCCCCAGTCGGCGAACACCGGCGCCCAGAACCCGGCGTCCCAGAAGCGCCGGTACGAGTTCACCGTCGGCGCGGTGATCGCCGTGAGCGCGCCCAGGTGCTCGAGGACGCCGCCGATGGCGTGGAGCCCGGTCTTCCCGGGCATCCGCGGGTTGTCGCCGTCCGGCAGGAACATGTTCTCGTCGCCCTGCCACAGCGAGATGTTGTGGTGGCAGCCGTTCGCCGAGACGCCCATGAACGGCTTGGGCATGAAGCACGCGAACGCGTCCATCTCCCGGCCGACCTGGCGGCAGATCTGCCGGTACGTGGTCAGGCGATCGGCCGTGAACTCCGCCCGGTCGAACATGAAGTTCAGCTCGAGCTGGCCCGGCGCGTCCTCGTGGTCGCCCTGGATCATGTCGAGGCCCATCGCTTTGCCGTACTCCATGACCTTGTGGATGATCGGCTGGAGCTCGGAGAACTGGTCGATGTGGTAGCAGTACGGCTTGGTCTTGCCCTCGACCGACGGCGTCCCGTCGGGGTTCAGCTTGAGCCACATCATCTCGGGCTCGCAGCCCACGCGCAGGTGCAGCCCGGTGTCCCTCTCGAACTCGTCGTGGATTCGCTTGAGGTTGCCGCGGCAGTCCGACGTCAGGTACGCGCCTCCGTCGACCTCCTCTTCCTTGCCGCGGAACAGCGTGCAGAACACGCGCGCCGTCTTCTTGTCCCAGGGCAGGACCTCGAAGGTCTCGGGCTCGGGGATGCCCACCAGCTCGCGCGCCTCGGGCCCGTAGCCGATGTAGTTGCCCTCGCGGTCGATGAACAGGTTCGCCGTCGAGCCGTAGACGAGCTGGAATCCCGTGTCGGCGATGCGGTCCCAGTGCGCCGCCGGAATGCCCTTCCCCATGATGCGGCCGGTGACCGAGACGAACTGGTAGTACATGTACTCGACGCCCTCGGCGTCGATGCGCTTGCGCACCTCGCGTACCGCGTCGTCGCGCCCCTTCGCCCCGACCGTGCGTTCGAGATCCGTGGCCACTCGATAACCCCCTCCGTCGAAGGTCGTTCGCAGGCGTGCGCCCCCGCGCCCAACCCGGCGAGGGCGGCTGCATCGTAGCGCGTCCCTTCTGAATAGGTCCAGCGTGCGCCTCTGGCGGGACGGCTGGTCCGGATGCTATGACCGTGCGATGGACGATCGGGCCGACGTGGTGGTCGTGGGCGCAGGCGTGGTGGGGTCGAGCGTCGCCCACGCGCTGTGTGCGGGCGGCGCCGGACGGGTGGCGCTCGTCGACCCGCGCGGCCCGGCCGGCGGGATGTCCGGCCGCAGCTTTCGTCAGGTTCGCCGCCATCACACCAACGAGGTGATCGTCCGCCTGGCCGACCGTGGGTTCGCGCTGATCGAGGCGTGGGACGAAGCCGTCGGGGTGGGCGATCCGGGCTACGTGCGTCTGGGTTACCTGCTGCTCGTCGAGGATCCGGAGGCCGAGGCGTGCCGCCGGAACGTGGAGCTGGGCCGCCGGTGCGGCGTCGAGACCGAGTTCCTCTCCCCCGACCGCATCGCCGAGGTCGAGCCGCTGGTGCGTGCCGACGGGCTGGCCGGCGCCGCGTACGAGCCCGGCGGCGGCGTCGTGGACCCGGTCAAGATGTGCCTGGCCTGGGTGGCCGCCTCGCTGGGGCGCGGGCTCGAGCCCCGCTTCCGCGACGCGGTCACCGGCATCGACGCCTCGGCCGGCCGGGTGACCGGGGTGCGGACGCCCGCGGGTCCCATCGCCGCCCCCGTGGTCGTCCTGTCCACGGGGCCGTGGGCCGGCCCGCTGCTCGCGCCGCTGGGCGTCGACCCCGGGCTCACGCTGGTGCCGCTGGACGTCGCCACCCTTCGCCAGCCCGCCGGCGGCCCGCTCCTGCGCACCGCCGTCACCGACTCGTCGGCCGGGCTCGTGCTCAGGGCCGACCGTGGGCCGATCTTCCAGGCCGTGGCGTACCAGGGCGAACGGACCGTCACGACACCCGACGACGTGCAGGGTGCCCACGACTACGAGCGCGCCGTGCGTGCGGCCCTGCGCCGCCGCGTCCCCTCGGTGGCCGGCGCTGCCTGGGAGGGCGCCGTGACCGGCGTCTACGACGCGACGCCCGACTGGCACCCGCTGCTGGGGTGGTCGCCCGACGTCGAGGGGCTCTACCTGGCGATCGGATGGTCGGGGTACGGCCTCAAGCTGGCGCCGGCCGCCGGCGAGGTGGTCGCCGCCGACATCCTCGGGCTCCCGCAGATCGTGGACGCGGCGGCGCTTCGCCCGGACCGGTTCGCCCTGGGCCGGCCGCTTCCCCTGGCCTACGGGCCGGGGGCCAGGGCCTGACGTTTCCCCGTCGCGCCGGTGGACCCTTCGCACATGTGGTGCGCGCCGATTCGGTCGCTGCGCACACACCGCCACGGCTCGGGCGCTTGCCCGCCCTGTGGGGGTGTCCGCTAGAATCCGGCACGGTGCCGCGCGGAGCAGTTCCCGCCTCTCCTCTCTCGTCCGCGACGGCGACCCCTGACGATGACATTCAAGATTCCGTGCCCTGATTGCGGGCCCCGCGAGGTCGACGAATTCAGCTTCGGCGGAGAGACCAACCCGCGTCCGGCGCCGGATGCTTCCGCCCACGACCTGGCGCACTACCTGTTCTTCCGGCGCAACGTCGCCGCGCCCAACGTGGAGTGGTGGTACCACCGCGACGGGTGCCGGCAGTGGTTCCTGGCGCTGCGGGACACCCGAAACAACGCCGTCCAGGAGACGTATCGGCCGTCCGAGCGAGCGGAACGGGGCTGATGGCCGAGCGGCTTTCCGCCGGACCGGGGGAGGCGCTCAACCGCGACCGCCGGATCACCATCACGGTGGACGGCCGGAGCATTCCCGCGTTCGACGGCGACACGGTCGGCTCGGCCATGGCCGCCGCCGGCGTCACCACGTTCTCGCGCTCGTTCAAGTACCACCGGCCCCGCGGGCTGTCCTGCATGACCGGCGCGTGCCCCAACTGTCTGGTCACGGTGGACGGCGTCCCGAACGTGCGGGCGTGCCTCGAGCCGGTCCGGCCCGGCATGACCGTGCATCGGCAGAACGCGTGGCCGAGCGCGGACCGCGACGTGATGGGCGTGCTCGACTCGGTGTCGTTCATGATGCCGCCGGGCTTCTACTACAAGATCTTCCACAAGCCGAGGTTCCTGTGGCCGCTGGTCGAGCCGATCATCCGGCGCGCGGCCGGGCTGGGGAAGGTCCCGCGCGATGTGGACCACGCGCATCTGCAGAAGGTGCACCTGCACCCTGAGGTCCTGGTCATCGGCGGCGGGCCGGCGGGGCTGGCCGCGGCGGGCGAGGCGGCGCAGGCGGGCGCGGACGTCGTCCTGATCGAGTCGGCCTCCGAACCCGGGGGTCACCTGCGGAGCTCGGCCGCCGAGGTCCCCGCGCCCGATGGCGGCTCGCCGGGGTGGCAGGCCGCCCGGGCCCTTTCCCAGGAGGCCGTGGAGGCGGGCGCGCAGCTCCTGACCGGCGTCACGGCGTTCGGCGTGTTCGAAGGCGGCCTGATCGCGGCCTTCGACGCCGGCCACCTGTACCGCATCCGCCCGCGGCACACCGTGTTCGCCACCGGCGCGTACGACCAGCCGGCGGTGTTCCCCAACAACGACCTCCCCGGCATCATGCTGAGCGGCGCCGTCGACCGCCTCCTTCATCTCTATCGGGTCCTGCCCGGGCGCCTGGCGGTGGTCGCCGCCTTCGACGCTGCCGCGTACGCGACCGCAGAGGCGCTGGCACGGGCCGGCGCGCGGGTCGTCGTGCTGGACCCGCGAGCCGACCTGGACCGCGAGGTCTCCGAGGTGACGCGCGCGGTGGCGGCGGGCGCGACCGTCCTGCACGGCACCGTCGTGACGCGGGCCGATGGGGGCCGCCGGCTCCGGTCGGTCGGCATCCGCCGCCCGGACGGATCCTCCTCCAAGCTCGAGGCCGACCTGTTGGTGGTCGGCGGCTTGCGCGCGCCGGCGCTGGGCCTCCTCGCCCAGGCGGGCGTGGAGTTCACGTTCGAAGAGGACGCACAGGCGTTCCTCCCGGTGCGCGTTCCCGAAGGCATGCACGCGGCCGGCGCCGTCACGGGTGCCGCGTCGATCGCCGCCATCGTGGCGCAGGGACGCCTCGCCGGCCTGGAGGCAGCGGCGGCGCTCGGCCACGGTGGCGACCTGCGACAGCGCATCGAGGCCGAGGGCGCCGCCGCGCGAGAGGCCGGACCGGCCGCGATCTCCGCGCCCCTGCTGGGCGAGGGGGACGGCAAGCAGTTCGCCTGCTTCTGCATGGACGTCACCAGCAAGGAGCTGTCGGCGGCCGTCAAGGAGGGCTTCGACTCGATCGAGCTGCTGAAGCGGTACACGACGCTCTCCATGGGGCCCTGCCAGGGGAAGGCCTGCCTCACCAGCTCGAGCCGCCTCTGCGCCATGGTGACCGGCACGAGCCCGGCCGAGACCGGGCTCACCACCGCGCGCCCGCCGTGGACGCCCGTTCCCCTGGGCGTGCTGGCCGCGGAGCGCTCCCACCCCCGGCGGGAGACCGCGATGCACGACCGGCATGTCGATGCGGGCGCGACGTTCCTGTGGGCCGGGGAGTGGCGCCGCCCGCACCACTACGTGGAGGCAGCCGGCGAAGTGCGCGCCGTGCACCAGGGCGTCGGGCTGATCGACGTCAGCACGCTGGGGAAGCTGCGCGTCAAGGGTCCGGACGCCGTCGCGGCGCTCGAGCGCCTCTACCCCAACACGTTCGGGGATCTGGCCGTGGGCCGCATCCGGTACGGCCTGATGCTGAACGACCAGGGGGTCATCCTGGACGACGGCACCGTGTGCCGCGTCTCGGACGACGAGTTCTTCGTCACGCTCACCACCGGTGGCACCGACGCGATGGACCGGTGGATCGGCTGGTGGCTGGCCGACTGGGGGCTGCGCGTCAACGTCGTGAACGTGTCGTCGGCCTTCGCCGCCGTGAACCTGGCAGGGCCGGAGTCGCGCCGCGTCATGCAGCGGCTGACCCAGGTGGACGTCACGGCCGACGGCCTTCCGTACATGGGATCGGCGCGAGGCGACGTCGCCGGCGTGCCCTGCCTGCTCCTGCGACTCGGCTTCGTCGGCGAGCTCGGGTACGAGATCCACTTCCCCAGCGCCTACGGCGAATACCTGTGGGACCGGATCATGGAAGCCGGCGCCGACCTGGACATCCTCCCGTTCGGGCTCGAGGCGCAGCGCATCCTGCGGCTCGAGAAGAAGCACATCCTGGTGGGCCAGGACACGGACGCGCTGTCCGATCCCTACGGCGCCGGGTTGCGCTGGATGGTGAAGATGGACAAGGCCGACTTCCTCGGCCGGCGCGCGCTCGTCGAGCTGGACGGAACCGAGCCGCCCGAGCGGCTGGTGGGCCTCACGATCGACGGAACCGTCGTGCCGCCCGAGGGGTCGGCGGTCGTGGAGTCCGGCGTCGCCGTCGGCCGGGTCACGTCCAGCAGGTGGAGCGACGCCGTGGGCGGCATCGTGGGCATGGGATGGGTGCCCGCCCAGCGTGCGCAGGACGGCGAGGCCGTGACGATCGGGTTCAGCGGCAAGACCGCGCAGGCGCACGTGGCGAGCAAGCCCTTCTACGACCCCGACGGCGAGAGGCTGCGATCGTGAGCACGGCGACGTTCGAACCCGTCAAGCGCTCGCCGAGCCACCATCAGCACGAGGCGCTCGGCGCGCGGTTCGCGCGTGAGGCGGGCTGGGAGGTTCCGGCCGACTACGGGTCGGTGGACGGGGAGCGTCAGGCCATGACCGAGGGGGTGGCGGTGGCCGATGTGACGGCGCGGGGGAAGGTGGACATGCGAGGCGACCTCACCAACGTCATCCCGAGCCTTGCGGGGCGCCATGCGCTCGAGACCGGGGGCGTCCTCGCGGAGGGCACCCAGGACGGGGGCTTCCACCTCGCCCGGGTCTCGTCGCGGTGGGCGCTGGCGCTGTGCCGGCCGGACTCGCTCGACCGCACCCTCGCGCACGCGGAGGAGGCGGCGGCCGGCGGGGACGCGATGGCCACCGACGTCACCAGCCTGTACGCCGCGTTCGCGCTGATCGGTCCGGGGGCGGTCGGCGTGCTGTCCCGCCTGACCGCGTTCGACGCGGGACGGCTGGACGAGGGGGCGTGCGCGGCGACCCGCGTCGCCGAGATCCCTGCGGTCCTGGCCCGTCCCACGGTGGGAGGGTCGCCGTTCGAGCTGTACGTGGGCTCGGAGTACGCGCGCTACGCGTGGGAAGCGGTGCTGGCAGCGGGTGCGCCCCTGGGCGTCCGCCCTGCCGGCTGGGAGGCGCTGCGCGCCGAGGGGTGGTGGTAACGGTGCTCATCCGCTACTTCAAGCCGTGGAAGATGTGGCGCACCAACGAGCTGCGCTCGAGGTACGACGTGGTCATCATCGGCGGCGGCGTGCACGGACTGGCAACGGCGTACTACCTCGCGAAGCGCGGCGTGAAGAACATCGCCGTCCTGGAGAAGAGCTACATCGGCAGCGGGGGCAGCGGCCGCAACACGACGATCATCCGCGCCAACTACCGCACGCCCGAGGGCGTCGCCTTCTACCGGGAGAGCCTGCGCCTGTACGAGCACCTGGGGCAGGAGCTCGACTACAACCTCCTGCTGTCGCAACAGGGCCACCTGACGCTGGCGCACAGCGACCGCGCCGAGATCGTCATGCGTGAGCGCGCCGAGATCAACGGCCTGCTGGGCGTCGACAGCCGGGTCATCGGCCCGGACGAGATCGGGAAGCTCTGTCCCGAGCTGGACCTGTCCGACCATCCGGCGCAGCCCATCCAGGCGGCGCTGTACCACCCGCCGGGCGGCGTGCTGCGCCACGACGCGGTGGTGTGGGCGTACGCGCGCGCCGCCGACCGTCTGGGCGTCCACATCCATCCGTACACCGAGGTCACCGCGATCGAACGCGACGGCGACCGCGTCACCGGCGTGAAGACGACCCGCGGCGACATCTCCACGAAGTCGGTGGTCGCGTGCGTCGCCGGCTGGTCGAGCCAGGTCGCGGCGCTCGCGCAGGTCGAGCTGCCGATCACGACGCACGTGCTCCAGGCATTCGTCACCGAGCCGCTCAAGCCGTTCCTGCACGTGATCATCGTGTCGGCCGGACTGCACGTGTACATCAGCCAGACCGACCGCGGCGAGGTACTGATCGGCTCGGAGATCGAGCCGTACACGACGTACAGCCAGGATTCGACGCTCGGGTTCCTGCAGAAGACGGCGGAACACACCCTCGAGCTGCTCCCGATCCTCAGCAAGGTGCGCGTCCTGCGGTCGTGGTCGGGCCTGTGCGACATGACGCCCGACTACAGCCCGATCATGGGGAAGACCGAGGTCGAGGGGTTCTACGTCGACTGCGGATGGGGGACGTACGGGTTCAAGTCGGCCCCGATCTCGGGCGTGACCATGGCTGAGTTGGTGGACACCGGCCGCACCCCGGACCTGATCGCGCCGTTCGCGGTGTCGCGGTTCTGGGACCGGAAGCTCGTGTCCGAGCTGGCCGCCGCCGCCGTGTCCCACTGACGGGAAGGGGAGGCGTGATGCGCGCGCTCGTCCTGCAGCACATCGAGTGCGAGCCGCCCGGGGTGTACGAGGACGTGCTGGTCGAGCGCGGCGTCGAGATCGAGCGCGTCGAGCTCGATCGCGGCGAGCCGCTGCCGCCCTGGCGGGACGTCGACGCCGTGATCGCGATGGGCGGACCCATGAGCGTCAACGACGACGCCGACCATCCGTGGCTCACCAACGAGAAGCGCGCCATCGCCGAGGCGGTCCGCGCCGGCGTTCCCTTCTGGGGCGTGTGCCTGGGGGTGCAGCTCCTGGCGGCGAGCCTCGGGGCCCGCGTCTACCCGGGACCCCAGCCCGAGGTCGGGCTCATGCCCGTCACGCTGTCGGAGGAGGCGCTGGCCGATCCGGTGTTCGCCGGACTCCCCCGCGAGGTGCTGACGCTCCAGTGGCACGGCGACACGTTCGACCTACCGGAGGGCGCCACGGTGCTGGCGGGGTCGCCGGTGTGCCCCAACCAGGCGTTCCGCTGGGGCGAGCGCGCGTACGGCGTGCAGTTCCACCTCGAGGTGTCCACGGAGATGGCGAAGGAGTGGGCGGCGGTGCCCGCCTACGAGGAGTCGCTGGAACGCGTCAAGGGACCGGGTGCGCTCCCCCGACTGATCGGCGACCTGGAAGAGTCGGCCGAGGGCATGCGCACGCGCGGCCGCACACTGTTCGAGCGCTGGCTCGACCTGCTCACTTAGAGGCCGGTCGTCGCTGCCAGACGACCCGAGTCGACGGCGTCCGAGAAGACAGCGAAGTCCTTCTCGTTCTGGTCCGCGTACGCGACGGCGAACTCCGCGATCGCCCGGTCGAAGGCGTCTCCCTTGCCCAGATACGACGCGATCGCCACCCGATCGCCCCACCGCGCATGGGCGCGGGCCAGGGTCGCGCCGCAGATGCGCGAGTACAGCATTCCCGACGCCAGCTGCATGTCCTCGAGGTCCACCCCGCCCTTCCAGTCCTGGAACTGCCGCACGTAGTAGTCGCGCGTCACGCCGTCGAGTCCCTTGATGCGCTGCCATCCGAGGAAGATGTCGGTCGCCGCCTGCATCAGCCGCTGCCCCTGCACCACGCGCTCGCCGTGATGTGCATACGCGCTGGCGCCCAGGAACGGCTCGAGGACCGAGGCCTGGGCTTCCTTGACCTGCAGGAACAACGGATCGTTCTCGTCTCGGCCGGTCAGCAGCATGATGTAGCAGCGTGTTCCGACACTGCCCACGCCGACCACCTTGCGGGCGACGTGCACGTACCGATACTCCTCCAGAGGGTGATGGTGACGGCCCAGGGTTCGCCCGTAGGCGCTCAGCAGCTTCTTGATCAGCGGCGTGGGGTCCTCCCACTCGGACCCCTCGGCGGGCACGTCCTCGATCGGAACGATGAGCGGCGGGTCGGCGACGATGCGCAGCTCGCCGTCGATCGTGTTCGCCCGCTTGGCGAACACCCGCGTATGGTCGCGGGTCCTCGCCTTGGCGATCACCTCCTGGGTCGTCCGGGCCTCTTCCTTGCTGATCCGTTTCACGCGGACCTCCCGGCGGACCAGCTTCAGGAGCGTCCCCGCCTCCAGGTGGTCGTACCACGCGTCGAGGGTCCCCATCCCCGCCGCCTGGCGCATCCGGTCCCGGTACTCGCGGACCCCGGCCATGACGACGGCACGACGATCGGCAGGTGCGAAGCTCCGCTCCCGTCCCAGGACCTCGAAGCTCGCCGCCAGGCGCTTGACGTCCCACTCCCACGGGCCCGGAAGGGTCTCGTCGAAGTCGTTGATGTCGAAGAGCATCTGCCGCTCGGGCGAGCCGAACAGTCCGAAGTTCGACAGATGCGCGTCGCCGCACAGCTGGACGGTCACCCCCGACGACGGCGTCGCGGCCAGGTCGGCCGCCATGATCAGCGCGGCGCCCCGGTAGAACGCGAACGGCGAGACCAGCATCCGCCCATACCGGAGTGGCACCAGATCGGGCACCCGGGTGACCGCCTGTCCCTCGAGTAGCGCGACCGGGTCCGCGCGGTCGGCTGCGGGCGCCCACCGACCGTGGCCGGACCTCGGCACGGAGGTACGCCCGGCCTTTCCCCGCGCGATCCGCTGTTCGACCGTGAGGTGTTGCCGCCGCCACGACGAGGCGAACCGCGGATTCGTGCCGACTGCGTCCGTCTTCCGTGTCTTCATCGGTCTCAACCCCGCAGGTCGGCGATGGCCGACTGAACGACGAGGATGCAGGTTTCCGCCGCGTTCGGCAACGGGTCGGCGCCGACGCCCCAACGTCGGTTCGCCGGCACGACCCGTCCTCAGCCGGATCGCAGGGCGGCGCGACGGAGCTTCTTCAGCCGGTCGTCGTCCAGGCGCGCGGCGAGCTTGGCAGCGAGGACCAGGAACAGCTCGGCGGTCATCACCGCGTCGTCCAGCGCGTGGTGGGCGTCCTCGACCGGGACGCCGTAGCGTTCGGCCGTCGCGTCCAGTCGCCCCACCGTCGCCGGATCGCCGCCCTCCAGACGGACGAGCGCGCGCGCCATCCGGTACGTGTCGATCGTCCGCCGCAGCCAGTACAGGCTCCCGCCGCCGAAGACGGTGGCGAGGAAGCCGGCTTCGACCTGTGCCACCCACGTGACGATGTAGCTGCGCTCGAGCATCAGCCGGAGCTCGTCGCGCGTCACGCTCATGCTCGGTGCCTCGCGCAGGTCCACCGGTCGCAGGTGGTGCACGGCGATCGACTCGGAGGAGGGCGGGACCTGCGGACGCACCTCTCGGTACTGTGCTCGGCCCAGTTCCACGCGTCTCTCCACGATGGGGACCGCTCCGTACGAGATGATCGCGTCGCGGCGCATGTTCAGCCCCGTCGTCTCGAAGTCGAGCGCCACCAGGGGCGCCTTGGTCCACGAGTGATGAAGGAACCAGCGGCTGGGCGCCGCGGGACGGTGCGCCTTCATCGCCGGGCGACGCCGTACTCGGTGGCCAGCGCGTCCTGGGCGCGCGCGATGATGCCGAACGCCTCCTTGAGCGCACGGCGCGTGAGCGGGCCGAGTGACTCGGGGGCGACGAAGTCGTCGAGCGGCCGGCCCGACTGCCAGCACCGCACCTGATGCTCGAGGCGCACGCGCCAGAGCACCCCGAACGCCTCCTCGAGCCCTTCCTCCAGATCCCGGTCGATGAGCCCCGCGGCCGCCGCCCCGCGGAGCCGCTTCAGCGTGCGGCGCTCCGTCAGGCCCGCGGCGATCCCATGGACGCGTGCGATGTTGGTGATCAACGTGATGCCGCCATGCTTCACGTCCAGCGTGCCGGCGTGCTCGCCCTTGCCCTCCACCACCAGGTTTCCGCGGAATCCGGTCGGAGGACGCCGGTCGAGCGCCCGGCGCGCGAGGTGGCGGATGAAGTCGCGGTCTTCCCTGGCGACGCGGATGAGCTCGTCCAGGGCGGCCTCGATCTCGAGCGGACCGGTCACGCGCCGGTAGTCGAACACGATGGAGGTGAAGATGCTGCCGCTGATGCCCGGGTCCGACATCCATCCGTGGAAGGCCTCGATCCAACCCTGCGTCGAGCGGCGGAACTCCGTGTTCTCGGCCATCGCGCCGCCGTTGCAGCGCGGGATCCCCACGCCCTCGAGCCCGTCGGTCACGCGCTTGGCGATGTCCGCGAAGTACGCATCGACCTCCTCCGGAGACTCGTCCTGCACCTCATACGCGAGCGCGTGGTCCTGGTCCGTGAACAGCGCCTGCTCGTGGCGCGCGGCGCTGCCCAGTGCCATCCACGCCCAGGGCACGGCGGGCTGCCCGACGTCGCGCAGGACCAGGTCGATCAGCCGCGAGGTGAGGGCGTCGATCGTCACGCCCACGACGTGACCGATGTCGACGGGGTCGTTGTGGGCATCCACCAGCGCGTTCACGGTGCGGGGGAGGTCGCGGCCGACCGCGATCACGGCGTCGATGTCGTCCGCCCGGTGGATCGCGCTCTTCAACGCGAACGGCGAGTATCGCTCGAGGCGCATCAGGTCGGTGTCGGTGATCACGCCGACCAGCGTGCCGTCGTCCACGACCGGCACGTGATGGAACTCGCTTTCGAGCATCTGCGAGAGCACCTCGGCGACGGTCGTCTCCGCGTCGACGGTCGTCGCCGGGTGGGTCATCACGTCGGCCACGGGCGTCTCCGGACCCCGTCCGACGGCCAGCACCCGCGTGCGGAGGTCGCGGTCGGTGACGATTCCCCATCCGTCGCGGGTCTCCACCAGCAGGGACGAGACGCGCTCGGCGGCCATCCGCTCTGCCGCCTCGCGGACGGTCGCCCCCGGCTCGCACGTCACCGGCCTCCGGCGGACGAGGGACCCGGCCGAGACCAGCCGGGGGTCGCCGCGGTCCCCTCGCGTCGTCTCCTCGACACGAAGCAGCTGGCGCCGGAGCGTGGAGCTGACGAATGCGAGCCCCCGCCGTGTGCCGAGCACTTCCTCGGCGAGCTCCGCGTCGATCAGGTAGCAGATCGCATCCTCGGCCGCCCGGATGGTCGCGACGGGGCTCAACCCGGACAGCAGCGACAGGTGACCGAAGGCCTCCCCCTCGCCCAGGACGTCGAGGACGTGGTCGTCCTCCACCAGCTCCACGGCGCCCCGGCGGATGACGTAGAGGAAGTGCGCGGGCTCGCCCGCGGCCTGGATGATGACGGAGTCCTCCGGGAAGAACTCGATCCGCACGCTGCCGCCGATGCGCTCGAGCTGCTCGGGCAGCAGCGAATCGAAGGGCGGATGCTTCCCCAGGAACGCGGCGACGTCCATCGGCCCGACGCCTAGCCGGCCTCGATCGAGGAGCCCGCCAGACAGGCGAGCATCGCCCGCAGGACGCCCATCCGGATCACGGCTCACTCCCTCGGCCAGGGTTCGTCCCACGAGCGTCGCACGGTGTCCGTCCGCCCGGCAAGCCGCAGGACGTCATGCGTCGCTCGGCGACGAAACGTCTTGGCTCAGGTCCAGGCGCTCGGGTCGCGACCGAAGAAGCCGGCCAGCCGGTCGTACAGGAGCGCCTCCTCGGGCACCTCCACCTCGAGGCCGAACGACTTGCCGCTCCCCTCCTCACCGCGAAACTCCGGCTTGAGGTTCTCCCGCCCCCAGTCGAGGGCGAACTGTCCCACGTCCGGGTCGAGCTCGGAGGGCTGACCGGTCGCTTTCGCCACGTCCCATCCGTGCACCGCGAAGTCCGCGATCTGCTGCCCGATGCGCCACGTGGCCGTCAGCTCGCCGAGCGGCGACGTGAAGGTTCGCTCCAGCATCCCCGGCCGGCGCCAGACCTCCATCAGTCCGGCCGCGGCGGCGTCGAACGCGCCGCTCCAGTCGTCGCCGATCAGATCCTCGCCGGCCGGTGGCCTCGGCAGGTCCTGCGTGGTGTCGGTGAACATCCGGAGGTCGTAGGCGATGTGGTCGATCAGCGCCCGCAGGTCGAACGAGTCACAGGGCGTGGGCAGCCCGGCCTGGTCCGGCTTCGCGTTCGCGATGAGCTCACCGGTCTGTTCGAGCGTCTGGTCCAGCAGGGAGATGACGTCGTCGTGTTCGGTCATGTGGGTTCCATTCCCGTTACAGACCCGTTTGAACCGGCGGCGCTCATGGCGGCGAATTCTCGATGGCGGGCGATCACCTCGGGCTCGACTCTGGACTCGCGTAGATCAGACAGAACTCGTTCCCCTCTGGATCCGCCATCACGCGCCAGTGGTACCCGTACTCGTGGAAGTCGGGGGTCGGCGCCCGCGTGCCGCCCAGGGCTTCGATCTGTGCTGTCGCCGACTCCACGTCGTCCACCTCCACATCGAAGTGGAGACGATTCTTTCCGGCCTTGGTCTCGGGCACCCGCTGGAAAGCAACCATGACAGCCCCCGGGACGGCCGCCCACGGCCCGAGGTTGACGTAGTGAGGTGGATCTCCGAGCGGCTCCTGCATCTCCGATCCGAACACCTCGGCCCAGAAGCGTGCGAGGACGACCGGATCCGCGCAGTCAACCTGTATCGCTCCCAAGCGGCCCACCGCCACGAGCGCCTCCCCACGATCGGAGCCAGCCTCCGCGGTCGCAATGCTACGCGCTGCCAATGGACGTCTCCGCACCGACGTTCGGCGCTCGACCTCGTACCCTTCACCCCGGAGGCGAATGGGGGCTGGTGTCCCTCCCGGTCTTCAAAACCGGTGGACCGGCGAGAGCCGGTTGGCGGGTTCGATTCCCGTCCGCCTCCGCCACTTGGCTCCCTGCCGTCGTGACCTCAGGCGAACCCGTTGGGCTCCGGAAGAGCTGCGGCGCCTGCCCCGGAGACTGGACGCGGCCGTCGAGGTTCCCGAACCCCGCCGTCAGGTGGAGAGCCGTCCCGCGGGGGCCCGATCCGTCGCCTCCGGGCGAACGCGAGGAGCCATGCCCATGCCCGATAGACCTCGGGGCGAAAATCGAGGGGGCGGCACCCCTGGCTCACATCCAGAGCCTACCCGCTCGCCATGCCCAGCTCGGCCGCGCACGCCTCGAGGTATTGGGCCAGCTCCTTCGGGCGGCTGAGCGCAGGGGTATGACCACCATCGAGCTCGTCGGGCGTGATGCCCAGGCGCTCCCGGGAGACGCGGCGAAGGAAGGGGGCGGGGAGCAGACGGTCGTCCCGACAGAGGAGGACCCGTGTGGGGACATCCGGCCACGCCTTGAGCGGCGACGGCTCCCCCAAGCGGGCTTCGGACTGCCTCCTTCCCCGCTTCTGGGCCTCGGACACCAACTCCGTGGGAACGTCCTGATAGAAGAGGGCGACCTCGTCGTCGTAGTGCTCCCGCACCTCCTCGGCGTACCTGGTGTCCGTCCAGTAGTCCGCGGGCGCCTCTCCCGGAGCGGGGATCATGGGCGCGACCAGGACCAGCAGCCTCGCCGGCACCCGCTCGCAGACAAGCGGGGCCACGAAGCCTCCGAGCGACTGAGCGACCACGACCAGATTGGTTCGCTCACCGATTGCCTCGATCACGGTGTCCGCGTACTCGGAGAGTCCAGCTGAGTCGTCGTCGCACGGAAGATCCGGTGCCACCACGTCGTAGCCCCGCTCACGCAGTTCACCCTCCACCAGGTGCCAGTACCAGCCGACATCGCCGGCGCCGTGGATCAACGCGAACGTTGCCATCGTCGCCACCGCGAATTATCGCGTGGGCCGGTAGGTGAGGATCATGCCTCCCGTACCCGTCGTCTTCGAATCGACGAGCTCGAGTCGTCGCATCTGACCGTCGTCGGCGAAGAGCCGCTTCCCGCTCCCGAGCACGATCGGGAAGACCGCCAGCGAGTACTCGTCCACCAGGTCGTGCTCGATCAGCGACTGCACCATGTTCCCGCTGCCCAGGACGGAGATGTTCTTGCCCGGGCGCTTCCTTGAGCTTGATGACCTCGTCCGCGAGATCCCCTTTGAGCAGCTCGGTGTTCTGCCACTCGACCGATGTCAACGTCCGCGATGCCACGTATTTCTCCACGCTGTTCAGGTGCTGCGCGTACGGATCGTCGCTCGGCGCATTCGGCCAGTACGCGGCCATCTTCTCGTACGTCTTCCTCCCGAACAGGTGCGCGTCGGTCTCGGCCATCCCCTGCCCCGCAGCGGCCCCCAGGACGTCGTCGAAATAGGGTCGCTGCCAGCCGCCCTGCTTGAACCCGCCCTCCGTGTCCTCCTCGGGATCCGCGGGCGCCTGGTACACCCCGTCCAGGGACAGGAACTCGGTGACGATCAGCTTCCTCATGGTCGGGCCTCCCTTCGACTCCGCTCAACTGACGCGTACGATACTGGCGCATGAGCGTCACCATCCACATCATCGTGCCGGACGCTCCGCGCGCCGCCGACTGGTACCGGACGGTGCTGGGTGCGAACGAACGAGGGCGCATCACCCTGCCCGACGGTCGCCTTATCCACCTCGAATTGGCGTTCGGAACGGCGACGTTCATGGTCGCCGACGAGTTCCCCGAGCACCACGCGCTGTCGCCGAAGACCACGGGCGTCACGTCCGCGGTCTTCTACCTCCAGACGGACGACGTCGACGAGCTCTGGGCCCGGGCCCTCGCACACGGCGCGGAGGTGCTCCGGCCCCTCGCGGATGCGTTCTGGGGCGAACGCGAAGGACAGATCGTCGACCCATTCGGACATCGTTGGGGCCTGTCCCAACACCAACGTGACGTCTCTCCCGAGGAGATGAGCCGGCTCGCCGCTGAGGTCTTCGGCGGTTCGAGCTCGTAGTTCGCGCTTCCCATGGGCGACCACTCGCGCCAGGAGGTGGCACGGAGGGCCGGGGTCGATCCCGGCTACGTCGACCGGCTGGTCGAGCTCGGGATCCTGCGGCCCGGTGAGAACGACGCCCTCTCCCAGGGCGACGTGCTCAGGGCACGCTGGGTGCACAGCCTCGAGGTGGCCGGCGTCCCGCTCGACGGGATGGCCGCCGCGGTTCGGGACGGAACGCTCTCGTTCTCCTACCTGGATGCGAGCGCGTTCGATCAGTTCGCCGAGGTCAGCGACACGACGTTCCGCCAGCTGAGCGACCAGACGGGGATCCCCATGGACCTGCTGAAGGCGGTACGCGAAGCGATCGGCCTCGCGGAGCCGCGGCCGGACGACCGAGTCCGCGAGGACGAGCTGTCGATCGTGCGATTGATCGACCTCCTGCTGACGAACGGGTTCCGGCCCGTCGTCATCGAGCGGTGGCTTCGGGTCTGCGCGGACAGCATGCGCCGGGTGGCCGAGACGGAGACCGACTGGTGGCGGACAGAGGTCGAGCTGCCCCTCCTCGAAGGGGGGATGTCGACGGCCCAGATGCTGGAGGCCCAAGCCGACTTCGGGTCCCGGATCGCTCCGTTCATGGAGCAGGTGATTCTCGCCGTCTACCACGGGCAGCAGGAACACGCATGGAGCAAGAGCGCCCTCGAGGATGTCGAGGGAGCGTTGGAACGGGCCGGTCTGCTCAGTCGACTGCATCGTCCGCCGGCGGTGTGCTTCCTGGACCTCACGGGGTACACGCGACTGACCGAGGAGCGGGGAGACGAGGCAGCGGCGGATCTGGCCGCGAAGCTCGCCGCCCTGGTCCGGCGGTACTCCCAGGAACGTGGGGGGCGGCCGGTGAAGTGGCTCGGTGACGGCGTGATGTTCTATTTCGAGGATCCGGGCCAGAGTGTCCTCGCCGCCCTCGACATGGTGGATGGCGTGGCGACCCAGGCACTCCCGCCCGCCCGCGTCGGCATCCACGCCGGGCCGGTGATCTTCCAGGAGGGTGACTACTTCGGCCGGACGGTGAACATCGCGGCCAGGATCGCCGAATACGCCAGGCCGGGCGAGGTGCTGGTGACCCAGGAGGTCGTGGACGTGTCCGAGGGAGCGCCGGTGACGTTCACGGAGATCGGGCCGGTCGAACTGAAGGGCGTGTCGGACACCCTCCGCCTCCACACGGCCCGGCGGAGCGACTGAAACGGGCCGTTCATAGAATGGCTGGATGCCCGGCACGCTCTCGCTCGAAGAGCTCTCCGCCCGGACCGGCGTGCCCGCCGAGCGGATCGCGTGGCTCACCGAGATCGGCCTCATCGTCCCCGCGGAACCGGGCCGGTTCGTTCCCGGCGACGGCTTCCGCGCGAAGATGGTCGACGCCCTCGTGCAGGCGGGCGTCGCCCCGGAGCTGATCGAGCTGGCGGTCCGTCAGCACAGCCTCGACCTCAGCCACGTGGACAACTACATCCTGGTCGACTTCCAAGTCCTATCGGATCGCTCGTTCGACGAGTTCGTTCGGCAAGCCGGAGACCGAGGCGCCTCGCTCCCGTCCCTGTATCCGATCCTTGGACTCCCCGAGCCCAAGCCCGGCGCGCACTTACCGGTGCCTGAGGAGGACATGCTGCGGGAGTTCCTCCTGACGTGGGCGCTGGCCCCGGACGATCGGACCCTCGCGAGAGCGGCGCGCATCGTCGCCGAAGCGATCCGCCACATCACGGGAGGGTGGGGGGAGCTGTTCGACGAGCAGATTTCCGGCCCGGCGCGCGAGCGGCTGCTGAGCGGGGAGCTGGACGCGTTCCCGCGCGACGCGACGGATGCTTCGATCCGGATGCACCGCCTTCTCCCGCGGCTCATGACCTGGCTCGCGTACCGCTACGGAGAGCAGCTGATCGTCGAGGGCATCGTCGAGCGCTTCGAGGAGTTCCTCGCCTCGCGCGGTCTGACCCAGCCGCGTACGCCGGGGCCGCCGCCGGCCGTCGCGTTCGTCGACATCTCCGGCTATACGCGCCTCACCGAGCAGCACGGGGATGAGGCGGCCGTGCGGGCAAGCAGCGTGCTGCAGGAGCGGGCCGAGTCAATCGCCCTCGCCGGCGACGGCCGGCTGGTGAAGCTCCTCGGGGACGGCGCGATGCTGCTGTTCCGCGACCCTGCTGGCGCCGCCTCGGCGGTCGTCGACGTGGTGCGCCGGCTGACGGAAGAGGAGGGCCTGCCGGCGCACGCCGGCATCGACGCCGGCCCGGTGATCCAGCGGGACATGGACGTCTTCGGCCACACGGTGAACGTGGCCTCGCGGCTCGCCGACCGAGCGGCACCGGGCGAGGTCCTCGCGTCCGAGGCCGTCAAGGACCTCGTCCACGACGGGTTCCGCTTCGACGAGGTGGAACGCTCGACGTTGAAGGGCATCGGAGAGCCCGTGACGCTCTACCGCGTTCGGGCTGCAGGCGAGGGCTGACACTGCGCGTGCCAACCCTCGCCGACTGAGGCGCGTTACCCGTGCGCGGCGCCTGCCACCGCCATCTTCGCGAGGTTCTCGAGGTGCTTCTGCATCATCCGCGGCACCATGCGGCCAGTCATGCTGCGGACGCCCGGCCGGAGCCACCACGGAACGTAGTTCTGCGGCCGGACCTCGCACGTGTACGAGATCTCGGTCCCGTCGGGCGTCGACGCCAACGCGTACCGGTGCGCGAAGCGCACATGCCAGGTCTTCGCGTGCTTCCGGACGAGCGTCGACTCGGTGTCGAACCCGAAGCGCGAGTCCCGATCGGCTTCGACGACGATTGAGCGGTCGCGGAACGTCCCGTTTCCGTTCTCGCCGGTCGACGAGAACGAGTCCCCAACGGAAAGCGGCCCGGCCGGCGCGTCCATCGTCAGGAGGCGGAAGTTCTTCTTTGGGGCCTCCTGCCCCGCCCACACCAGGTGCGTGCCGGGGTTCGCGAGCAGGTCGTAGACCGTCCCCGGCGAGGCCGGGGACCGGACCGACGAGTGGAACGTCACGATCGGCGGCGTCTGGGTCATCGGGCACCTCCGGCGGACTCGGCGGCCGGCTGGGCGTACTCGCGGACCCCGCCGCCCCAGTCGAGCAGCACGAAGGGCTCGTCCCCGACGACCCACGCGTCGTGGCCCGGCGGGATCTCGCACACGTCGCCCTGCGCGACGTCCAGCGTCGAGCCGTCCTCCAGCTCGACATGGAGACGCCCCGACACGGCGTACCCAACGTGGAGCACGGGGCACCGGTCCGTGCCCATCATCGGGCGCAGGTCGTTGGACCAGCGCCAGCCGGGCTGGAACGTCGCCAGCCCCACAGGCATCCCCCGAACCTGGACGACGCGCTCGTGTCCGTTTGGGAACTCGGTGACCTCCGCCGTCTCCTCGAAGCTCCTGGCCATGCCTCGCATGCGCTCCTCCTCTCGTCCGGGACCGGCCTTCGGACCCGAGGAGGACGGTAGGCGGGCGAGCCGGCCCGTTACATGAGGAGTTCTCCTCAGGAGTGGACGGGCTCGAGCGTGGCCAGCATGCCGTGCCGCATCGCGAACAGGGTCGCGGTCGAGCGACTGGACGCGCCGATCTTCGCGTAGATGCGCTCGATGTGGTTGCCGGCGGTCTTGGGCGTGATGTGAAGCGTGCGCGCCACCTGGCGCGTCGAGGCGCCGCGGGCGACCAGCACCAGCACCTCGACCTCGCGGGGGGTCAGCCCCGCCGGAGCCGACGGCGGCCCCGAACGACGGTGCCCGGCCACGCCCAGGATGACGTCCACCGCGGCCCCGTCGAGCCTCCCGTCCCGTGCCTCGGCGCGCAGGTGCGCGGCGGCCTCCTTCGCGGTGATGGCAGGACGGTGGGGGCGATCCTCCAGGAGCGCGTGGTAGACGTCGGCGGCGGCCAGGTACCGGCCGAGCAGCGGGATGTCGGAGCCGCGGATCGCGCGGTGGTACCCGGAGCCGTCCAGCCGTTCGTGGTGCGACGCGGCCACCGACGGCCAGGCCCGCCAGCGCAACCGGACGCCGGAGCATCCGTTCGGTGAAGTACGCGTGCAGCCGAACACGCTCCCGGTCGCCCTCGCCGAGCGGCCCGGTCCGGTCCCAGATCGCGTTCGAGACCGCCGTGCGCCCGAGGTCGTGGAGCAGTCCCGCGCGCCGCGCCGTCACGACGTCCTGATCGGGCATGCCCGCGGCACGCACCGCCGCGGACGCGAGGTCGGCGACTCCGCGGGAATGGCCGGCGAACCACGGCGACTTCAGGTCGGCCACGTCGGCCATGACTTCGAGCACCGCGTCGAACCCCGCCTCGTCCAGCGGCGGCCGCGGCACGGGCTCCGCCGCGATCACCTGGTCCCAGGTGGTCTCGTCCAGGTCGTGCAGGAGCTCCGGGGCCGCCGCCGTGAACCGCGCGACGAGGTCGGGAGCGAACAGCTTGCCCCGGTGCCTGCGCGCCAGCTCCACGGCGCCCTGCACGCCGCCCAGCCGGTGGTGCACCTCGGCAGCGTCCGCCAGCTGCATCACCCGCACCGACATCGGGACGGCGTCCGTAGCCACGCCTCGGGGCACGCCCTTGCCGTCCCAGCGCGCGAACGTGCAGGAGAGCGCCTCCCCCACACCCGGCGCCAGATCGACCCGCTCGGAGATCTCCTTCGTGAGCGCGCAGTGGGCGGTGAACCGATCCTCGACCGTCCGACCCTTCGCGGCGATCATCGCGGCGGCCTGCCCGGCGCGGTCGCCGGCGCCGCGGCCGGACCCGGCGCTCCGAAGCGCATGCATCATCACCGCCAGCTGCGAGGGCCCCACGTGGTACATGCCCGACCGGAACGCGACCTCGTCGCCGAACATCTGCGCGAGCTCGAACGACTCACCGGTGCAGACGGTGGCGAGCAGCGTGACCCAGTACGTCTCGGTCCGTTGCGCTTCGCTCAGACCGATGTGCTCCGCGAGCCGAACCGCGATCAGGCAGGCGCGAAGGACGTGCTCCATCGGCTGCCCGAGTCCGAAGTCCGACGAGAACGAGAGGGCCGCCATCAGCTCGGAGAGCCGCACGCTCGGCGACTGCGCCGTGACGGGCCTCCCGCGGACGATCTCGGGTTCCATCGTTTCTCCAGTTCGATGCGACCGCTGCAAACCTACACTGCCGCTTCTGCAACATCTGGAACGATCAGGCAGGAGTCTTCACGGCAACCAGGCGCTCGACCACGCCGGCCCGCATCCGATCGCGTTCCACGACATCGAGACCGAGGGCGGGTAGGTGGAGCGACGGTCGGCGCGTCATCGACTCGCCCCGTGCCAGCGGCGGAATGCGGTCGGCGAGCCACTGCAACCAGTAGAGCGGCGGGAACGTGCTCCGTACGTGATCGACCAGGATCACCCGCCCACCGGGCTTGAGCACCCGGCGCATCTCGGAGAGGGCACGAACAGCATCCGGCACGGCACACAGGGCATACGTGCACACGACGGTGTCGAAGGCGTCGTCGGCGACGGGGAGATCGTGCGCGTCGGCCTGCACCAGCTCCATCCGCCGTGCCGACTTCCTCGCCCGATCGCGGGCGCCGGCGAGCATCTCGGGACTCAGGTCGACGCCAGTCAATCGAACCTCGGGCGGATAGAGCGGCAGGTTGAGACCAGTGCCGACGGCCACCTCGAGCGTGTCGCCACGTGCACGCGAGCAGGCCCATCCCCGGTGCTCGGTGCCGAGCAGCCAGCGTTCGAAGCGTTCCGCCCCCCGCGTCGTACGTGGGGGCCGCCCTGGCGTAGCTCCGGCGCAGCACCTCGTTGGCCCTGGCCCGGTCATCGCGCGCGTCGCTCACCGCATCCCGCCCTCCGCGAGACGCTCGAGGACGTCGTTCCCGAGTGGCGCATCCCGGTCCGCGGCGGTGAGCAGGGAGAACAGTCCCCCCCACGACCGCCGCCCGTACGCGTCCCGGCCTCGATCGAGGACGTCGTCCACGGTCATCGCAACCCCCAGGAAGGCACGTGCGGCATGCCTCCCTGATTGCATTCTGCCCCTGCTCCCGCGTCGGCGAAAGCGGCGTGAGGGCGCCGTCCGAGTCGGTGGCCGTATCCTTCGCGTCTGGCCAGAATCTCTCAGATCATCGCCGGGACGTGTCGATTTCAGCGCTCCCCGTTTGTCTCAGAGGCGACCATCCCAGAAGGAGGGAGCCATGCAGTACATGCTGTTGATCCACCAGGGCGACTCGCCGACGCCGGCCGACCCCGAGGCGTGGGCGACCCTGTCGGAGGACGAGCAGAAGCAGGTCTACACCGACTACCAGGCCCTCAACCAGACGCCCGGCGTGACGCCCGGCCTCGGCCTGGACGTCCCCGCGACGGCCACGACCGTCCGGGTGCAGGACGGCAAGACCTTGACGACCGACGGCCCGTTCGTCGAGATCAAGGAAGCGATCGGCGGGTACCTCGTGTTCGAGGCCGACGACCTGGACGCCGCCATCGAGCTGGCCGCGAAGATCCCGGCCGCCAGGCTCGGCGGGGCGATCGAGGTCCGTCCGACGGTGGAGTGGTAACGGAGCTCGACCAGGTCTTCCGCGATCAGTGGAGCCGCGTCCTCGCTGCGCTCATCGGCTTCCTCGGCGATGTGGACCTCGCCGAGGAAGCCGCGCAGGAGGCGTTCGCGATCGCCGCGGAGCGGTGGCGGCGAGACGGCCTTCCCACGCACCCCGGCGCCTGGCTGATCGCGACCGGACGCAACCGCGCGATCAACCGCATTCGTCGGGACCGGACATTGGCTGCGAAGACCCGCCTGCTCCAGTCGACCCCGGACGAGGACCCGATGGAAGCCACGACCTTTCCCGACGAGCGGCTCGAGCTCATCTTCATGTGCTGTCACCCGGCGCTCTCGGTCGACGCGCAGGTGGCGCTCACGCTGCGCACGCTCGGCGGCCTCACGACCGACCAGATCGCCCGCGCGTTCCTGGTGCCGGAGGCCACCATGGCCCAGCGCCTGGTTCGCGCGAAGCGCAAGATCGCGTCCGCGCGGATCCCCTTCCGCGTCCCGCCCGACCATCTGCTGCCCGACCGCCTGGTCGCCGTGCTCGCGGTCGTCTACCTGATCTTCAACGAGGGCTACGGGGGCCGCGGTGACCTGGCGGCCGAGGCGATCCGGCTGGGACGCGCGCTCGCCGAGCTGATGCCCGACGAGCCCGAGGTGCAGGGGCTGCTGGCACTGATGCTGCTCCTGGACGCGCGCCGCGAAGCGCGGTTCCAGGGCGGCGAGCTGGTGCTGCTGGCCGACCAGGACCCGTCGCTCCTGGACGCCGGCGAGATCGCGGAGGGCCGTGCGGCGCTCGATCGCGCGCTGGCCCTGTTGGGTCGCGGCCCGTACGTGCTCCAGGCCGCGATCGCGTCGCTGCACACGGAGGTGCCGCGCGACTGGCCGCAGATCGCGGCGCTCTACGGGGAGCTCTCGCGCCTCACCGACTCGCCCGTCGTCGAGCTGAACCGAGCGGTCGCCGTCGCCGAGGCCGAGGGCCCCGAGGCGGGGCTGGAGATCGTCGACCGCCTTCCGCTGGACCACTACCGGTACCTGCACGCCACGCGCGGGGAGCTGCTTCGGCGGCTGGGCCGCACCGACGAGGCTCGAGAGGCGTATCGGCGGGCGCTCGAGCTCGTGCACGACGAGGCCGAGCGGCGCCACGTCGAGCGCCGGCTGGCGGAGCTCGGAGGCGCCGGCGGTCCCGAACGAGGCTGAGCGGCTACTTCTTCTTCTTCGCGGTCGTCTTGGCGGGAAGGGAGCGGGCGTACGCAGACCCGACGTCGACCCACTTCGTCAGCTGCCGCTTCGTCTTGACGTCGTCGGCGTCGACGCGCAGCCATCCGGCCATCTCCTTGCCGCGCATCTCCATGGGCCGGGCAGACGTCTTCGCGATGAGCGCCTCTCCCTCCTCCTGGTCGACGTGGACCAGCACTCCGCCCTGGCCGCTCGCGGCGATCGCCATGTTGCCGCCGATCAGGAAGGCGAGCCCGCCGAACATCTTCATCTCGGTGACGCCGGTCTGCCCGCCCAGTAGCTCGCGGATGCGGTTCGCGAGATCCTCGTCGTAGGCCACGGCAGGATGCTATCGCGCCGTAGCATGGCCGGACGATGGCGGCGCTCCCATGATCGACCGGCTGACCCCACAGGACGCGACCAACCTGCGGACCGAGGACCGCGGATCGGCGATGCACGTCGCGGGGCTGGCCATGCTCGCCGGCGAGTCGCTCCTCGACGCCCACGGCAACCTGCGACTGACGGACATCCAGACGCACGTGGACCGCCGCCTGCACTTGATGCCCCGGCTCCGACAGGTGCTGCATCGCCCGCGCGCGGGACTGGGTTCGCCGGTGTGGGTGGACGCACGGGGCTTCGACATCCGACGCCACGTGCGGGCGGACCCCGTTCCCGGGCCGGGCGACGAGGTCGCCCTGCTCGCGAAGGCCGCCGAGCTGAACGAGCCTCCGCTCGCCCGATCGCGGCCACTGTGGGAGCTCCGGTTCCTGACCGGCCTGTCGAATGGGCGGGTGGGCCTCCTCATCCGCCTGCACCACGTCGTCGCCGACGGCGTCGCCGCCCTCGCGCTGAGCGGCCCGCTCTTCGATGCGGCCGCCGACACGCCGCCGCCGATCCCGCCCGACTGGACCCCCGGACCGATCCCGCCGAACGACCAGCTGCTCGCCGATTCGCTCCACCGGCGCGCCGCCCCCTTCGCTGATGCGGCGTCGTGGCTCCGCCGGCCCGACCGGTGGTGGGAGCAGTCCACGTCGACAGTCGGTCCGATGCTCCAGATGCTGAGGGACGGGCCCGCGCCACGAACCGTGCTGAACGGACCGATCGGCGCGCACCGCCGCCTCGCGCTGGTCCGGGCCGATCTGGAGCGGACCAGAGCTGCGGCGCACGCGCACGGCGCAAAGGTGAACGACGTGGTCCTGGCGGCCGTCGCGGGCGGCGCGCGGGACCTGCTGGCGCACCACGAAGGACGGCCCCCGCGCGCCGCCCTTCGCGCCATGGTGCCCGTGTCGCGGCGCGCGGCATCCGACGACGAGGCGAACGGCGGGAACCGGGTCGCGATCATGATCGTGCCCCTGCCCGTCGGAGAACCCGACCCCGCGCGCCGGCTCGAGTCGGTCGCCCGCCTCACGGCCGAGCGGAAGCGCCGGCCGATCGAGATGTGGTCGCGATTCCCGTCGCTCCTGACCGCGGCGATGCATCACCAGCGCTTCGTCAACCTGTTCACGAGCAACCTTCCCGGCCCGGCATCGCCGTGGTACTTCGCCGGCGCGCGGGTTCTCGAGCTCTTCCAGATCGGCCCGGTCCAGGGAAACGTCAGGCTCAACGTCGGCGCGTTGTCCTACGCCGGGGGTCTGTACCTCGACGTCGTCGCCGACGCCGACTCGATTCCCGACGCCGACGTGTTCGCCGAGGGACTCGAGCGCAGCCTCGATGAGCTCGGCGCCACCGTGTCGTCCCCCTAGCGGAGCGGTCGGAAGAACTCCCGCAGGTCCTCGATCAACAGATCGGCCGCGTCGATCGCGACCGTCCATGGCACGGTAGGAACAGATGCGGACGGTTTCGGTCCTGATTCTGGCCCTTCACCGCGCTGCGGCCGCCGGAGCTTCGCGACGCTGTCCGCAGGCTGGGGGAATCCCTGACGCAGTGGGTAAGGTGAGACTTCCGAACCAGAGGGGGGCGAGGAGGTTCCGATGCTCAGATTCGACATCGCCATGTCCCTGGACGGCTACACGGCGGGCCCAGACCAGACCGAGGAGAACCCGCTCGGCGTCAAGGGGGAGCGCCTGCACGATTGGGTCGTCGAATTGGAGGCGTGGCGCCGGCCGAACGGCCTCGAGGGCGGCGAGGTCAACGCCAGTTCGCCGGTCATCGACGAGTCGATGACCAACGTAGGCGCGTGGATCATGGGGCGCAACATGTTCGGGCCCATTCGCGGCCCGTGGGGAGACAGCCAGTGGATGGGGTGGTGGGGCGACGACCCTCCGTACCACACGCCCGCGTACGTGCTGACCCACCATGCGCGCGATCCGGTCGAGATGAAAGGCGGCACGACGTTCGTCTTCGTCACCGACGGCATCGACTCCGCGCTGCGGCGGGCCCGGGAGGCCGCCGGCACGCGGGACGTGCGTATCGGAGGTGGCGCCGACACGATCCAGCAGTACCTGGCAGCAGGGCTGGTCGACGAGTTCGAGTTGCACGTTGTCCCCATCCTGCTGGGCGGCGGAACACGGTTGCTCGACGGCGTCGGGGACCTCCGGCTGGAGCAGGTGCGAGTCATCGACGCACCGGGCGTCACGCACCTGAAGTACCGCGTGACGCGATAGTAGCGACGGTGGATGGGAGGCGGTGCGCGTGAGCACGCAGGAGAGCAAGCTCGTGCAGGTCAACGGGATCGAGCTCGGGTACGAGATCTTCGGCGCGGGCGAGCCGCTCATCCTGCTGCACGGCGGGTTCGGCTCGGTCGAGATGTTCGGACCGAACCTCGACCTGCTCTCAGCCGGACGCCAGGTCATCGGCGTCGACCTGCAGTCCCACGGCCGCTCGCCGGCCGCCGACCGTCCGATGCGGTTCGAGACGATGGCCGACGACGTCGCGGAGCTGATCGGCACGCTCGGCCTCGAGCGGGCGGCGATCATGGGGTTCTCCCTGGGTGGCGGCGTCGCCCTGCGCATCGGGATCCAGCATCCGGAGGTCGTCGATCGACTCGTCCTCGTCTCGACTCCGTTCAAGCGCTCGGGCTGGTACCCGGAGATGACCGCCGGCATGGATGCGATGGGTCCTGATGCCGTCGAATTCTTGCGACAGACCCCGATGTACGAGGGCTATGCGCGGGTCGCGCCGAACGTGGACGACTGGCCGGAGCTCGTGAAGCAGGTCGTCGAAGCCCTGAAGGACGACTACGACTGGTCGTCGGAGATCCCCGGCCTGCAGATGCCGGTCATGATCGTGGCCGGCGATGCGGACGGCCTCCCGCCGTCGCACGCGGTCGAGTTCTTCGAGCTGCTGGGCGGCGGACAGCGCGACGGGAGCTGGGACCGCTCGGGGATGACCCACCACCGGCTCACGATCCTGCCCGGCGTGACGCACTACGACATCAACGTCGCACCGGCGTTGTCGGCAGCTGTCATCCCGTTCCTCGACGGCCGGTAGCTCCGGCAGAACGTCAGCCGCCGCGAGCCGGGGCACGACCGTGTCGTGAAACCGGTGGAGCTGCTCGAGCGGGTCCCCGACCGGCCAGAGGAGCACCCGCTCCACTCCCGCATCCGCGTATCGGGCGAGGAGGTCGGCGCACGCGCCGGCGGGCCCGATGAGCAGCTGCCCGCGAAGCTCGTCGGGCGGCCGGCGGAGCATCGGCGCGAGCACGTCCGAGATCACCGAGTCAGCCGTGGCCGCGTCCTCCGTGACGTGGCACCACATCGTCACGAGTGCGTTGGGGAACCGTTCGGGATCCTTCCCCGACGCGCGAAGGTGATCGCCGAGGCGCCGCCGGGCGTCGCCGAACGCCTTCGGCGTCGTGTTGTACGCCGAGGCCAGCCACCCGTCGGCCAGACGCGCCACGCGGCGCATGCCGGCCTCCGACCCCCAGCTCCCGAGCCAGAGCGGCGGGCCGCCGGGCTGCAGCGGCGCGGGAAGCAGCTCCATTCCTTCCGTCGAGTAGAAGGCTCCCTCGAACGCCTCACCGCCCGGGCGAAGCAACGCGCGAAGCGCCTGCACGGCTTCCTCGAACCTGGGCCACCGCTCCTCCCACGCCAGTCCGACGGCGCGATAGTCCCGCTCGGAGGAGCCGGGACCCAGCCCGACCACGAGCCGCCCACCGGACAACCGGTCGATCGCGGCCAGCGCCTTGGCAAGTGGACCCGGACCGCGCACGACCGGGAGCGCGATCGTCGTCCCGACGGTCATGTCGCCGGCGGCGGGCAGCACCGACGCGAGGGCCACGAGTCCGTCGAGCCACGGTTTCGAGTACACGAGGTGGTCGTTCGAGGTGAGCCACCGGAAACCGAGCCGGTCGGCGGTGCTCGCGTACTCCGCGAGGCCCGCGAGCGAAGCGGGTTCCGCGTTCGCCCACGTCATCAGGGGCAGGTGCGCGCCGAACTCCATCCGGTGGGGCCTCCTAGGTTGAGGAAGGCCAGGAACAAGGCCGCCAGCAGTGCCGCGGGGATCCCGATCAACGCGGCAAACAAGATCAGGCGGACGTACTCGCTGCCTTGCAGCTGATCGGGCTTCGACGCGGTCGCCACCAGCGGCATCGTATCCCGCGGCATTTGACGGGACCAATCGCTAGTGTGGTCGTCGTGACGGCCGACGGAGACGAAGGCGCGCCCGGTCCCGCTCCGGGGAAGCAGATGGCGTGGATCCCGGGCGGGACGTTCCGCATGGGGTCGAACGACTTCTACCCGGAGGAGGCCCCCGTGCACGACGTCTCGGTGGACGGGTTCTGGATGGACGAGCACCAGGTGACCGTGGCGGAGTTCCGACGGTTCGTGAAGGCGACCGGACACGTCACCCTCGCCGAGCGACCGCCCGACGCCGCCGACTATCCGGACGCTGATCCGGACCTGCTCGTCCCGGGATCGCTCGTCTTTCGAAGCACCCGGGGGCCGGTGAACCTCGACGACTACCGGAACTGGTGGCACTGGGTGCCGGGGGCGTCGTGGCGTCATCCCGACGGTCCCGGGAGCGCGGCGTCCGGTCGCGACACACACCCGGTCACGCACGTCGCGTATCAGGACGCGGAAGCGTACGCGGCGTGGGCGGGCAAGGAGCTCGCCTCCGAGGCCGAGTGGGAGTTCGCCGCGCGGGGCGGACTCGAGGGCAAGGCGTTCGTCTGGGGCGACGAGTTCGCGCCCCGGGGCAAGATGATGGCCAACACGTGGCAGGGCGAGTTCCCCTGGCAGAACCTGCTGCTGGACAAGTACGAGCGCACGTCGCCGGTCGGCACGTTCCCTCCCAACGGCTACGGACTGTTCGACATGGCCGGCAACGTGTGGGAGTGGACCTCCGACTTCTTCAGCCAGCGGCACGCCGACGCGGTGACGCATCCGTGCTGCGCGCCGCACAACCCGCGGGTGACGTCGGCGGAACAGAGCTACGGGACCGGGCAGCCGGGTGAGGAGTTCCCGCGGCGCGTCATCAAGGGCGGCTCCCATCTGTGCGCCCCCAACTACTGCCTCCGCTACCGCCCTGCGGCGAGGCAGGCCGAGACGGTCGAGACGTCCACCGGGCACATCGGCTTCCGCTGCATCGTTCGGCCGGCCGGGGACTAGCGAACGGGGCGTTTCTCCGCCAGCGCGCGGGCCCGGGCGAGGTCCTTGGCGCAGCCGAGTCGTTCGAACGTCGCCACGGCGCCCGCGGCCACGTTCGCGGCGTCGCCGTCGCGGCCGGCGGTCCCGAGCGCCGTCCCCAGGTCCAGCTGGGTCAGCGCGCGTTCCCAGGGCGCGTCGAGTTCGACGAAGCGAGCCGCCCCGCGCTCGAGCAGATCGCACCGCCCGGACGGCGTCACCGCTCGTGAGCGCGGCCCGTCCCTCCAGCCGGTCGGCGAACCCGTAGACGGCGGACGTGTCGGCGGCGGCCGCGTGCTCCCGCATGCGCCGCACCAGTTCCGGTGCCTCGTCCCAGAGCCCGAGCGCGGCGATGAGCTCGCTCTCCGACTCGAATGTGTCACCGGCGTGGATCCTCCACGTCGTCGCGCGTGGCAGCCGGCGGGCCGCGTCGAGCTCACCACGCTGCACGAGAAATCGCAGCAGCCACGCGTGCAGCCGCCCCTGGCCCTCGCCGGTGAGGCGCATCAACAAACCGGCGAACCGATCACTTTGCACCCGGTCGCCCCGGGCCTCGTGGATGGAGGCCGCCGACGCGAAGGCGTGGCTCACGAAGTACGGCGGGTCGTCGCGACGGTCCTCCAGCACCTCCCGGATGTGGCCGAATTCCTCGAGCGCCTCGTCCCACTCGCCCAGGCGGTGGAGCGACGCGACCCTCCACGAGCGATTGTGCAGTTCGACGTTCGCGCCCCGGCCCGTCACCCTGGCCTTCCCCGCGTCGCTCACGGCCACGGCCTCCGCGTACCGTCCCATCTCGTAGAGGCCCCACGCCCCCATCGCATAGGTGTCGCCGATCTCGAGGATGTCGGTGACCTGGGGGATGATCGCCAAGCGGCGCTCCCAGATCGCGTGGGCGCGCCCGTACCAGCCCCGCGCGACCCAGACGGCGCTCGCCTGGTCGAACGAGCCGGCGGCGAGATTCGGCTCACCGAGGCGCAGCGCCATCTCGGCCGCCTCGAGCCCGACGCGCTCGAACTCCTCCGACTCCTCCAGTGTCCTCGTCTTGTCCGGGTAGCCGAACGGCCATCCGGCCCTGAGACCCAGCAGCCGGACCCGCGCGGCGTTGTCGCCCGGCGGCGCCGCGTCGAGGCCCAGCCGGAACAGCTCCTCGACCTCGGACTCCGGGGGAGGCTTCTCGCGCATCGACCCAGGCCACCGCTGCGGAACCTCGCACCCCCGCGCCACCAGGTACGCGACCCGCGCCCCGTCGGGCGGGTCGGCGGCGGCGCGCAGCATCGCGGCCTCACGGAAGTACCGCCACGCGGGGTCGCCCATGTACTGCTCGAAGAACGCCTCCGCCAGAGCCTCGAGCGCGTCCGTCCGTTCGAGGTCGTCGGCCGCGAGCGCCAGGGCCTCCTCGGCCATGCGCTCGGCCTTCCTCACCACCAGCCGTTTGCGCGCGTCATGGGATGCGCGGAGCAACCACCGAAGCGCCGCGGATCGCAGCTCGGCGTCGAGCGCGCCGCCCGTCTCCTGGACGGCCGCCACGGCGGTCGAGTAGTGATAGGCCAGGAGCTCGGCGAACTCCCCCGTGCGCTCGCCCGCGGTTCGCTCGACCCACGCTGCGACCGCACGGTGCGCCGGCGCGCGGTCCTTCCGCGGCAGCGACTCGTACGCGACGTCTCGCGTCAGGATGTGTTTGAACAGATACTCGGGCTGTCCCGACCACGTCGATCCGACGCGCGAGAACACCAGCTCGCGATCCTCCAAGCGCCGGAACGCGTCGGTCAGGTCCACCTCGTCGACCCCGGTCAGCGCCGCCACGGGGCCCGGCCAGAACACCCGGCCCACGACGGCCGCGCTCTGGAGCACCTGCTTGTCCCGGGTGTCGAGGAGGTCGATGCGTGAGGCCAGCACGGCTTGGACGGTGTCCGGGATCTCCACCTCGCCGATCCCCTCGCCGGCCCGCCACCGATCGTCCTCGCGGAACAGGAACCCGCCGTCGATCAGGCTGTGCACGATCTCCTCCAGGTAGAACGGATTGCCCTCCGCCCGCTCGAGGATCCGCGCGTGGACGGAGGGGGGCAGGTCGTCCACCGTGAGCAGGAGGGTGATCAGACGCTCGGCGTCTCCCGCGGAGAGCGGGTCGAGGGCGACCGAGGACGCGTTTCGGCGCCCGCCTCCCCACCCCGGCCGGCGGGCGCCGAGGTCGGGTCGGGACGGGCACACGAACAGCGCGGGCCCTTCGACGCGATCCGCGAGATCCTCCAGCAGGTCGAGCAACGACGGGTCGGCCCAGTGGATGTCCTCGATCACCGTCACGACCGGACGACTCGCCGACAGCGCGGAGAAGAACGACCGCCACGCCGCGTGGAGCTCCTCGCGAACGGATCTCGGATCCGCGGTCGCGAACGTCGTGTCCGGGTCCTCCAGACCCACGGTGTACGCGAGCGCAGCCGTGGCGCGGACGGGGTCCGACGCGAACTGGTCCGTCAGCAGCTCGTGACCGGTCTTGCGGACCTTCTCGACGGCCAGCTCGGGCGGATCGGTGTCCAGGATGCCGGCATGGCCCTTGAGGATCTCCGCGAGCGGCCAGTACGTGACCCCGTCGCCGTACGGCAGGCACCGTCCCTGGAGGACGAGGGGGCGATCGTCCAGATCGCCGGTCCAGCTCAGGAACTCGCGCGTCAGCCGGCTCTTGCCCACCCCCGCGTCGCCGTAGACCGTGACCAGGTTCGGGCGGCGGTCCGAGACGACCCTGCGGTAGACGCTGCGCAGGACCCCCAGCTCGGCGTCCCGGCCCACCATGGGGGCGGTCAGGCCCGGAACGCCCCGCTCGGCGCCCGAGGCCCGTCTCCTCCTCCACCCGGAACGCGACGACCGGCTCGGCCTTGCCCTTGAGCTCGAGCCGGCCCAGGTCCCGGAAGCGGAAGCCCCGCGCCGCACGCACGGTCCGCTCTCCGGCCACGACGGTGCCCGGCTCGGCCACGGTCTGCAACCGAGCGGCGGCGTTCACCACGTCGCCGGTGACCATCGGCTCGCCCGGCCGCGGGTCGGTGGTCGCGAGCACCTCGCCCGTGTTCACGCCGATGCGGATCGACAGCGCGACCGAATGGCGAGCGGCCAGGTTCTCGTTGACCGCCTCCAGACGCTCCAGCATGCGATGCGCGGCGCGCAACGCGCGCGCCGGGTCGTCCTCGTGCGCGACCGGCACGCCGAAGGCCGCCATGACCGCGTCGCCGATGAACTTCTCCACGGTGCCGCCCTCGGCCTCGATCGCCTCACGCATCGCCGTGAAGTAGGCGTCCAGCACCTCGCGGAGCCGTTCGGGATCCAGCTGCTCGCCGAGGCTGGTGGATCCGGTGAGGTCGGCGAAGAGCACCGTGACCAGCTTGCGCTCGGTGCCCGACCCGGACGCCCGCTCGACCGCCGCACCGCACGCGGCGCAGAAGCGCGCGTCCTCCTGCAGCGGCGCTCCGCACTCGGCGCACAGGTCCTTCAGGGGGGCTCCGCAGCTCGAGCAGAACCGCGCCTCCGGCGCATTCGTTGCCCCACAGGCATCGCAGGTCTTCACGGCCGAAAGTCTAGCTCCGCGGCCGTTTCGGCCTTTGGCCCGTGGGGCCGGATTAGAATGGACCCGACACTCGGACTGGAACCCGCCGCGGCACCGCACGCGGACACAACAGAGGAGAGGTGGATCCCGTGATCGGAGCGCTCATTACCGCGTTCGTCGTGTTCCTCATCGCCACGTTCCCCGCGACGTGGCTCCTGATGCTGTTCCTGGGCAACGTGGGCGTCAACACCTCGTACTGGGGCACGCTCCCGGTCGGGATCCTCGTCTCGCTGCTCCTCGCCGGGAGCACCGCCGGCAGGTCGCGCGACTAACCCGAGAGCAGGGTTGCGGGCGGGTCACTCCGTCAAAAGACGGTGGCCCAGTCGTCCTTGACGCTGGCGATGGTCCAGCCGTCCTATTCCTCCTCGGCGGCGTCGGCAAGCACGTCGGACGTCTCGGCGTCTTCCAACGCGGCCTCGGCAAGCTCCTCCGCAGCGGCCTCCTCGACCACCGCTTCGGCAGCGAGCTCCTGTGCCGCTTCTTCGAGCGCGACCGCTGCCGTGGCCTTGTCGACCGCGTCCTCGTGCAGCGCCTCGGCGGCGACGGCCTCCTCGATCGCGTCGGCCCCGGCCTCGGCAGCAGCGTCCTTCAACTCGTCACTCATGTGCGTCTCCTCTCCTCGTCCGGTCGATTGTGCGTTCGATCCTCAACTCCGCGCCGTGCCGCCCGCCTACTCGCGGGCGAGCATGGCCTGCGCCTCGCGCTCCAGGTCGACGAACGGCTCGCCGCCCACGTCGACCGCCACCCGCTTGATCGTGCCTCCCGTGAAGCGCCACGGTCGCTCGCCGGGGTAGTCGTCCGTGATGGGCTCGGCGCTGTCGCGACCGATGCACAGGCCCTCTCCTGCGAGCATGAACTTGCCGGGCTGGGTCTTGATCCGCCCTTCGCCCACCTTCTTCTCGTCGTAGTAGAGCGACAGGATGCCGGTCGAGACGTGCGGCGGATCCTCGCCGTCCTTGTCGAACGACGCCGACAGCAGCAGGTCCAGGCCGGTGGGCAGGTCCTCGGTGGCATCGATCTTCTGCTCCATCATGCCGACGAAGTTGTAGACGTAGTGCAGGCGGTTGTCCTTGACGTAGAGGGCATGGCCGCCGAACCGGGAGCCGTGAGCGAACAGCACTCCGTGGGCGCCTGCCTTGGGGAGGTCGACCTGGGCACCGATCACGTACGAGCGGTTGCGGACGTTCACGGCCTGCGATTCGGGCACCTCGGTGACGTCCGGGTAGTAGATGTAGCGGTCGCGCGCCGGAGAGAGCACCGGCCGCGGCGTGGTGATGATCTCCAGGGCGGAGCGGTCGTCCAGCGGGAACGCCCCGTTCGCCCCGGCCTCGGCGAACCACAGGTTGACCAGCTCCCGGAGCTTGTCCGGCTGTTCACCGGCCAGGTTGTGCAGCTCCGCGCGATCGACGTCCGTGTGGTACAGCTCCCACTCGTCGTCGTTGAAGTGGCTCCACCCGCTCAGCGTGGGGTGGGTGGTGATGGCCTTCCATCCGTCGTGCCAGATGCCCCGCGAGCCGAGCATCGCGTAGAACTGGGTCGTTCTCACGACTCGACGCCGACGCGTCGTCGAAGCTGTACCGCATGCTCAGGCCGTCGAGCCGGCTCTGCACGTGTCCCTTGATCGTCTCGGGCGGCTCGACGCCCAGGACGTCCAGGATGGTCGGCACCACGTCGATCGCGTGGTGGTACTGCGTTCGGATCTCGCCTTTGGCCTTCATCCCTGCCGGCCACGACATGATGCAGGGGTCGGAGGTTCCACCGTTGAACTCGTAGCGCTTCCACATCTTGAACGGCGTGTTGAAGGCCATCGCCCAGCCGTTCGGGTAGTGGTTGTACGTCTTCGGCGTGCCCAGGTCGTCGACGAGCGCCAGGTTCGACGCCATGTCGTCGGGGATTCCGTTGGCGAACTTCATCTCGTTCACGGAGCCGTTCGGGCCGCCCTCCCCAGACGCGCCGTTGTCGGAGACGACGATGACCAGCGTGTTTTCCCGCTGGCCGGTCGCCTCCAGGAAGTCGAGCAGCCGTCCGATGTGGTGGTCGGCGTGGGAGAGGAACCCCGCGTACACCTCGGCCATCCGCGAGAACAGACGCTTCTCGTCGTCCTTCAACGACACCCAGGGCCGGGTGACGTCCATCGCCGGGAACGGCGTGCCGTCGGGGCCCTTCCGTGTCTCGGAGGTTCCGATCGGGTTCATCGGAGGCAGCTCGGTGTCCTTCGGGACGATGCCCAGCTCCTTCTGGCGCGCGAGCGTCTGCTCCCGGATCGCCTCGTACCCCATGTCGAACGTGCCCTTGTACCGGTCGCTCCATTCCTTGGCGACGTGGTGGGGTGCGTGGGCGGCACCCGGGGCGTAGTAGAGGAAGAACGGCTTCTCCGGGGCGATCGCCTTCGCGTCCATGATGAACTCGAGCGCCTTGTCGGTGATGTCGTCGGTGAGGTGGTACCCCTCCTCCGGGGACTTCGGCTGGTCGACCGGATGGTTGTCGTAGACGAGGTCCGGATACCACTGGTTCGTCTCGGCGCCCAGGAAGCCGTACCAACGCTCGAAGCCCCGGCCGGACGGCCAGTTCCGCCTCGTGGCGGCCACGTTCATCTCGTCGTCGGGGCACAGGTGCCACTTGCCGACCATGTACGTGTTCCAGCCGAGCTCGCCGAGGATCTCCGGGAGCATCCCGTTCTCGGGGGGGATCGTCCCGCTGGCATTCGGGAATCCGATCGCGGCCTCGGTGATGCACGCCATGGAGTTACGCGTGTGGTTCCGGCCCGTCAGCAGGCACGAGCGGGTGGGCGAGCACAGCGCGGTCGTGTGCCACTGCGTGTAGCGCACACCGTCGGCGGCGATGCGGTCGATGTTCGGGGTCTCGATGGGCCCGCCGTAGGGGGCCATGGCCGAGAACCCGACGTCGTCGAGCACGATGTAGACGACGTTCGGGGCGCCCTCGGGCGCCTTCGGCGGCTCGAACGGGGACCAGTCGGGCTTCGAGTCCCGGATATCGACGTTGATCGTTCCCTTGAATGCCTTCGCCACCTCGTGCTCCTCTCGTCTCCCGAGTCGGTGCCCGTCCCTGGCTCAACTCTCAGGTCTGTTCGGACGCGCGTTACGCTTGCACGCGAGGCGGGAGCAGAAGCACGACGATCACGGTGATCCCCGGCAGGATGCAGGCGAGAAGACCCCACAGGAGCGGGCTGTGACCCTTGCTCCGAGCGATCTGCATCGTGAGGGTCAGGAAGACGATCCAAAGGGCGACGAAGATCAGCCACCAGAAGAATGCCAGCGCTGCGATCATGTGTACCTCCTCATTTCATGGACAGGCAAATGCAGTCGCGTAGAGACGAGCGCCACAGGGTCGGGTCTTCGAGCCCGTCCGTCCAACACTCCAGACCCCTCCACGCATCGGACGAATCTCGCCCGTGATTTCGGCCAGGGCTTTGGGGCCAGGACTTTGCGGGACGGTATTTGAGCCCGCAAAGGAAAGGATATACCCAGTCGGCTGACGCGTATAGACGGTCCGTGCGGAGGACGGTTGACGCTGATGTTCCCGCTCAGCCCCTCGTGGTCCCATCGGTGGGGTCGTCGGAACTCTGCAGCTCGGCCGAGCGGCGGCCTGCAGCGCCGAGGAGCAGCTTCGCGAGAAGCGCGATGAGGACCAGGTCCAACAGCATCTGGACCGCGACGACCGCCCGGGCGGGGTCGGTCTTGGGGGTGATGTCGCCGAACCCGACCGTGGACAGGACGGTGACGGTGAAGTACAGCCCCTGGGTGCGGGTGAAGGTCTCGCCGAACGCCGCTGGATTCGAATGGGACAGGGACAGATAGATCCAGGCGAAGATCACGATGAACACCGGGATCAGGAGGGCCGCCGCGCGGGCCGCTCGCGCCATCGGGCGGCGACTTCGGAGGATCGCCCGGAGCTCGTAGCCGAACACGAAGGCGAACAGCAGGATCCCCAGCAGGGTCTGAACGAACAATGACCCGTGGGACTTGGGGAGCGGCACCACGTAGTAGAGGATCAGGATCGACGCCGACGTCGCCAACGCGATGGTGGCGACCCTGATCACGTCACGGCGGCGAACGTCCCCCACGGTCGGCTTCGTGGCCACGGCCGCAGTCTAGGCCGGGAGTGCGTCGCCGAACCCACCCCCCCAAAGGGGCTCGCGGCCGCCGGAGCAAGGATCATCACCCCTTCTGTGTGATGCCCGGCGGCGGTCAGCGTTCCAAGATTGCCTGGTCGCAGGCCCCTCCTGAAGGAGGTTCCAAATGGGCACGTCCACCCCGATCGAACACCCGAGCGTCGAAGACCGAAACGCACATGGCAAGGGGTTGCGGGCAACCGCCGAGCCATCCGGACATTCTGGATGGCATCCGGCAACGGACCGACCCCCCATCGCGACGTCCGCCTACCTGAGCAAGAGCGACGGGTTCGATCGGTCGATCACCGATTTCTCGGAGCGCTACGCCGATCAGAACGAGCAGGACTACGAGGCATTCGTCAAGGCGATCCGCGCGGGGATACTGGAGGCGACAGAGGAATCTGAGAATGCGGCGGGAAAACGAAGGGATCTCGACAGAGAATGAGGGTGTGTTGATGAGCGACAAAGTTGCGTGCCGCCTGACAACGTGAAGGGCGCATGACCGACGCACCCATGGACCAGGATGGCTTGGCGTCCCGTCCCGAACTGAGAACCCCTCGCGCAGCCGCGGTGGCCGGCATCGTGTTCTCGGTGCTGCTGATCGTCGCGCTCGTGCTGATCAGGGTGTCCGTCCCGTCCGATCCGGCCAGGGCCGGAACGTGGCTGAGCGACTCAGGGCGAAGGGCGGCGTTGTCGATCGCGCTCGGCCTCGTTCCCTTTGCCGGCATCGCCTTCCTGTGGTTCATCGGAGTGATCCGGGACCGCATCGGCGCGCTCGAGGACCGCTTCTTTGCGACGGTGTTCCTCGGAAGCGGTCTGTTGTTCGTCGCGATGCTGTTCGCCGCGGCCGCCTTCGCCGGCGGGCTCATCGCTCAGGTGTCGGTCAGTTCGCCGGCGGCCCCAAGCCCGGACACGCTGGCCCTGGGCCGGAGAGTTACGGCCCTGCTCCTGAACGTCTACGCGATGCGGATGGCGGCGGTGTTCACCATCACCACGGTGACCATCGCTCTGCGCACCGGGATCATGCAGCGGTGGCTCGGGTACGTCGGATACGCGGCCGCCCTGGTGCTCCTGGTCGGGGTAGGGCTCACCCCGTGGGTGGAGCTGCTGTTCCCGGCCTGGATCTTCGCCCTGAGCATCGACACCCTGGCGGCGAGGCCCCGAGCCGAATCGGGTCCTCCGGCGAACAGCAGTGAAACCTGACCGCGGGCCCGGCGCGAGTGGTTGGGGTATCACGCCACTTCCTGGTTGCGGCGATGCGCAGCCAGGTGCTCCACGCGTCCGGCCTCCGGCAGGTTCGCGTCCGTCCGAACCTTGCCCTCGTACCACGCGGCGTAGCGCTCGGAGCCGATCCAGGAAGTCGCCCCGTGCGCCAACACGCTCATTCCCACGGTGACATTGACGATCGTGGTGATGAGCGACGTGCCCGGCAGGGCGTGCTCGACGATCAGGTCCGCGAAGACGATCGATGCCAGTCCGCGAGGGCCGAACCATCCCAGGTAGCCGATCGTCGGAGGGGAAAGGCCCGTTCCCACGGCCGCGGCCGCCACCGGCGCCATCCGCACCAGCGTCAGACTGAGGGCGGCGTACAGGGCCACCGGCCACGTCATGGCACCGAGCGCCGGTCCCAGGTAGATCGCCCCGAAGAGCAGAAAGCTGACGGTCGTGAGGAAGCTCGCCAGGTTCTCCGGCATCTGGCGCACGCCGGGCAGCTGGTCACGGAGGCCGAACCCCATCGCGCACCCTCCCGCCCAGGCGGCGATGAACCCGCTCGCTCCGAGCGGCGTCGCGATCGCGTACGTCAGCGCGGCGATCGCGAGCACGAAGATCTGCTGCCAGTGAGGTCCGATCCAGCCGCGTCGCGCGGCCCAGAGCACCACCTTCGCCCCGCCCCAGCCGATGACCACACCCAGGGCGGCGGCGAGGACGAGCGCCTTGAGGAACACGACCACGAACGAGTCCCCTCCGCCGGTGTGGCTCGCGAACGCGAGGAACACGGTCAGGAACGGGAGCGCGATCCCATCGTTCAGCCCGCTCTCCACGTTCAGCCCCTGACGGATCAGCTCCGGCACCCGGGGGTTCGAGACCACGGCCAGCCCGAGCGCCGCATCGGTTGGCGCCAATATCGTGCCGACCAGCGCCGCCTCCCAGATGTCCAGCTTGCCGAACAGCAACGCTGCGAGACCCCAGCCCACGGCGATCGTCAACGGGAGCCCGATGCCGAGCAGGCGCGTCGGGAGGCCCACCTCCGTGCGCCACGACCCGGTGTTCACGGCCATCGCATCGGTGAACAGGACCAGGACGAGCGTCGTCTCGAACGTGAGCGTGAACAGGTGAGGGTCGACTCCGGAGCGAAGCAGATCGAGCCCGCTCGTCCCGATCAGCAGGCCGAACGCCACGAAGAGCATCGGCCCGGTCACGGGCGTGGATTCGAGCCGGCGTGAGGCCAGCGCATAGAGTGCGAATGCGCCGGCCACGATCGCTACGAGGTACGGATGCACCCTGGCGCTCCCTTCCCCTTCGTCCCTCTCCCTCGGCCGGGCCCAACGGTCCGGGGGGCAGGCGTGCTACATCTGAGCGCCCAAGGGGTCACCGGCAGGTGATCAGACCTCCAGTGTCGCCTGGACCTTTCCGGTCTTGATCGCTTGCGTCAGAGCCTCGTGGTCCCGCTCGTTCTGGTCGGCGTACGCCTCGGAGAACTCCGCGATGGCCCGGTCGAACGAGTCGCTCTCCCCCAGGTACGAGGAGATGGCGATCCGGTCACCCGAGCGCGCGTGCGCCCGCGCCAGGGTCCAGCCGCACATCTCTCCGTAGACGCCCATGACCTCGGGGATCATCGCCTCGGGAGCCCACGAGCCCTTCCAGTCGCGAAGCTGGCGCAGGTAGAAATCGCGCGCCACCCCGTCGGGCCCCGTGAAGCGCTCCCAGCCCAGGAAGATGTCGCTGGCGGCCTGCATGAGGCGCTGTCCTTCCACCACCCGCTGCCCGTGCTGCGAGTAGTGGCTCTTGCCGACGAACGACTCGAGCACCGAGGCCTGCGCCTCCTTCGCCTGCAGGAAAAGGGGATCCTGGTCGTCGCGTCCCAGCATCAGAAGGATCCACGCGCGGGTTCCGACGCTCCCCACGCCGACCACCTTCCGTGCGATGTGCGAAAAACGGAAGCTCTCCAACAGGTGCCGCCGGTCTCCCAGCAGGCTCCTGCGGTACGTCCGAACCAGGGAGTGAAACGACTCGTACAGCGGCTTCACGACCTCCTCGGCGAACAGCTCCTCGACGGGGACGATCAGGGGCGGCGTGCTGATGATCCGCCGCTCACCGTCCACCACGTGCGTGAGCTTCTCGAAGGCCTGCATGCTGTCCTTGGTTCGCGCCTTCCCGACGAGCCGCTCGGCCTCTTTGAGGCTCTTCGCGTCGAGCATGGCCCGAAGGCGAGGCAGCCCCTCCTGGACACGGGCGTGGGCGTACCAGACGTCGAGGTTCCGCATGCCCGCGAACTCCCGCATGGCGGTCCGGTAGCCCGCGGTCGCCCGCAGGACGACCTCCCGCCGCCGCTTGGCGGAGAACCCGTTGCCTCGGCCGGCGATCGTGAGGCTCGCCGCGAGGCGCTTCACGTCCCACTCCCAGGGACCCGGGAGCGTCTCGTCGAAGTCGTTGATGTCGAACACGAGCTCGCGCTCGGGTGAACCGAACAGTCCGAAGTTGGAGACGTGCGCGTCGCCGCAGGTCTGGACCTTGATCCCGGACCGCGGCGTGGTTGCCAGGTCCGAGGCCATGATGGCTGCCGCGCCCCGGTAGAAAGCGAACGGCGAGGACACCATCCGTCCGTACCGGATCGGAACGAGATCGGCGACCCGGCTGGTGGCCTGGGCCTCGAGGATGCCGATCGGGTCCGGCCGGTCCGCCGGCGCCTCCCAGACGGCGTGGCCGGAGCGCGGAACCGCGCCTCGCGCCGCCTTGCCCCGTGCCGCGCGGTCGTCCGCGCTCACATGGCGAACGGGCGCCGCCGGCCGCTTCTCGCCATTGCCCTGGACAACCGAGATCCCCTCATCCGCAGGCGTGATCGTCGTGTCGGTCATGAAGCCTCCCTGATTCAGTCGACTACCGGACTTCCAATCGTACGCCCGGGGTCAACGGCCAGCCGGGCCCACCCGGTCGGCGAGCCTGACGGACCTGCGAAGATGTGTCAGAGGGTCGGCGGAAGCCCGAACGCCGGGAAGAGGTTCGGTCCGAACGTCGTGATCTCGGCGATCTCGCCGCCCTCGACGCGCAGCACGTCCATCTTGAACGCGCGGAACTGGGTGTCGCCCGTCTTGCGGAGGTAGCTCGCCGCCGCGGCATGCGGTTGGCCATCGTGGGCAGCAGGCGCCAGTCGCCCTCCCGGTCCTCGCCGAAGGCCCGCTCCAGGAGCGGCGCCAGCATCTCGAGCCCGTCGTAGAGCCACGGGTACGGGGGCATCGTGACACGGATGTCCTTGGCCGCGATCGCGGCGGCGGCCTCGGCGTCGCACCGCTCGTGGGCGTCGATGAACCGTTCCAGCAGCTCGCGTTCGGCCGGGCTCGCTTCCTGGGCCGACCACTCCAGTCGGTGCGAGGGCAGCTGCTCCTGCATCGTCGCCCGCGCCCGCTGGAGCGCGCTGTTGGTCGCCGCCACGCTGGTCTCGAGCAGCGAGGCCGTCTCGTTCGCCGGCCAGCCGAGCACGTCGCGCAGCACAAGAGCGGCCCGCTGCCGGGGCGGCAGCACCTGGAGCGCCGCCAGGAACGCCAGTTCGATCGTCTCCCGCTCCACGGCCACCGCGTCGGGCTGTTCGTCCGTGGGCGCCATCTCGTCCAGCAGACGGTCCGGATACGGCTGGAGCCACGGGATGTCCGCGTTGGACTGCAGGTCCGGGCCGCGCCTCGTCCGGCGCCGCAGCGCGTCCAGGCAGACGTTGGTGGCGATGCGGTAGAGCCACGCGCGGAACAGGTCGTCGCCCTCGAACGACTCCCGGTTCCGCCATGCACGCAGGAGCGTCTCCTGCACGGCGTCCTCGGCCTCGTCGAAGGATGCCAGCATCCGGTAGCAGTGGACGTGCAGCTCGCGGCGGTGCCGCTCCGCGCGGGCCGCGAAGTCCTGCGTGTTCATGCCACCGGGTCCTTGCGCTCCTGCAGGACCCACGTGTTGCCGTCGGGGTCGCTGAAGTCCGCGAACGAGTTGTAGTCCTCGTGATCGGGGTGCGGCCCGGGCTTCCACCCCTCGGGGCTCATGTGCCGGATCTCGCCGACCTCGACGCCCCGCCCGACCAGTTCCTGACGCGCCGCGACGATGTCGGTGACGACCAGGATCGTGCCGCGGTAGGTGCCGGGGGTCGCATCCGACAGCCCGACCCCGATGGTGAGCGAGCAGGCCGACCCCGGGGGGGTGATCTGCACCACGCGGAACTCGTCGCTCGGCTGGTGGTCCACGTCCAGGGTGAAGCCGCAGGCGTCCACGTAGAACGCCTTCGCGCGGTCCACGTCCGTCACCGGCACGATCACGAGCTCGAGCTTGTAGTTCATGGTCGCTCCTCTCTCTCCGTTCCTTCTTACCTGACCATGGAACGCCGCGCGAGAAGAGAACTCATCGGTAGAGCGATGAAATTGTTCGTGCCGGGATATCAGGCCGCTACGGGGGCCGGCCCTCCGGCAGCCGCCACCTTCCCGGCGTGCCGGAGCCCGAACGCCATGAAGATCTGCGAGATGCCCTTGAAGATCGCGAAGAAGCCGACCCAGAAGAGGATCAGGAACGTCCGCTGCTGCAGGGCGTAGACGCGGTCGGACCCGGAGACCCAGAACGCGAGCAGGATCAGCAGGATCCCCGTGGTCAGCTGCACCCACCAGAAGGGGTTCACGCCGCGCGAAGCGAACCCCGCGAAGATCTCGAACGTGCCGTAGAGGATGAGGATGAACCCGAGAACGGAGGCGAGTGCGAAGAAGCTGTTGACCGGCCGTATGAACCCCCACAGTCCGCCCAGCAGGAAGATGAACGCCATGATGTAGTGCCAGACCTTCCAGCCTCCCGACACCATCCCTGCGAGGCCGAGCTCGTTGATGCCGGCCATCAGGAACACCACCCCGATGAGCACGCCCACCGCGGCGATCGAGGTCGCGTTGAGACGGAGCACCAACCAGGCAAGCAGCAGCCACGCCAGGCCGGCGAGCAGGAAGAGCCACCACCAGCGGGCGGCGTCCTGCACCATCGTGCGTTCCTCGTTCATCATTCCGGGGTCTCCTCTCGGGGGCGTCCCCAAGGACGGTATGTCCTGCCCATCGGCGAATCAACACCGAAGGGCAGGGACCCCAAGGAAGGGTCCTCAGTCACTCATGACGATGGGGCAGTCGCGTCCTCAGGGACCGTGGTCGTGGTCGCCTCAGGGACCGTCACGACGGTGCGGCGCGGAACGCCGAAGAATCCGCCGATCAGGGCCAGCGCCGATCCCGCCAGACAGATCCACAGGCCGACGTCCATCGTCTGCCCGCCCGGAGCCCGGTACACGCCGATGCCGACGAGCACCACGGCGATGATGCCGAGAACGCCCGCGATTCGCGTGAGCCAGCCCGAGTGCATCGCCAGGCCGACGAGCGCGACCAGTCCGAGCGCGATCATGACGACGCCGACCGTGCGGAAGAACGAATCCGTCTCGGTGACCGACGCCCGGTAGAAGATCGACCAGGACAGCCGGGTTCCGATGATGTCCTGCACGAAGGAGAGAAACGCGCCTACGATGAGCCCCGCCGCGCCGAGCACGGTGAGGACGGTGCGGGCGGCGATCGATCCGAGCATTCCCGTCTTGCTGGTGGTGGATGTGGTGTGCACGGCCACGGCTGCCTCCTTGCGTTCGTCCGGGGGCTTTTCCTGCACCTCGTTCGGTCTTCCCCGCCTCTGCGCCACCCCAAACCTGCAGCTACGGACCTTCCCGCGTCTGGTTGGGGCATCGCCGGCTCGCGGTACAGTCGCACCTCCACGAGTTGGGGAGAACCCAATGCACACGACCAGACTGAATCCGGACTCCGTCGCTCCGCCGATCGGCAGCTATTCGCACGTGGTGCGCGTCGAGACCGCGGACGCGGCGTGGATCCACGTGTCCGGGCAGATCGGGCTCGACCCGGATGGCAACCTGGTCGGCCCGGACGACCTGGCGGCGCAGACCGGCCAGGTCTTCGAGAACCTCGCCGGCATCCTCCAGGCGAGCGGCGCCACGTTCGCGGACGTCGTGAAGATCCAGACCTACCTCACGACGCTGGAGGGATTGCAGGCGATGCGCGACGTCCGCGCCCGCTACATCCCGTCCGACCCCCCGGCGAGCACGGCGGTCCGTGTCTCCGAGCTGCTGTTCCCGGGCGCGCTCATCGAGGTGGACGTCGTGGCCGTCGTCCCCGTGTGACACGACCAGACCGAAGGAGGTTGGCGCGATGACGTTCACCGGCTGGAAGGCCGAGGCGCTCGAGTTCTTCGACGAGCTCGAGGAAGAGAACACCAAGGCGTTCTGGGAGCGCAACAAGCAGACGTACGAGACACTCGTGCGCGCGCCCATGGAGGAGCTGCTCGCGGAGCTGAAGAAGGAGTGGGGACCCGGCCGCATCTTCCGCCCGTACCGCGACGTGCGCTTCAGCAAGGACAAGTCGCCGTACAAGACGAACATCGCCGCCGTGGTCGGCGACGGCTACATCTCGCTCGACGCGCGCGGCCTCGGCGCCGGCGTCGGCATGTGGGAGATGGCGCCGGACCAGCTCGCGCGCTACCGGCAGGCGGTCGACGACGGCCGAAGCGGGGCGAAGCTCGCGCGCGTGGTGTCCGACATCCGGAGCACGGGCGCCGAGGCGGCCGGTCACGGCGTGCTCAAGACCGCTCCCAAGGGCTACCCGAAGGACCACCCGCGGATCGAGCTGCTCCAGTACAAGGGGATCGTCGCGTGGCGCGACTGGCCCGCCGGCGCGTGGCTTGGGACGAAGCGCGCGAAGGATCGGGTGGTCGAGCTGTTTCGGCGTCGCGAAGCCCCTCAACGCCTGGCTCAAGGCGAACGTGGGACCCTCCAGCTCGCCCGATGCCGAGGCTGACCCGCCCGAGCGGTCAGCCCCACCTGATGCGAACGTGCTCGCGCCAGAGGTCGAGCACGCCGGGGTCGCCCTCGACGTCCAGCCCGTCCGCACCCCGCCGGTTCCACAACAGCAGGTAGAGGTCCGACGCCGTCGCGGCGACCGCGCACTCGGCGTCGCCCTCCGCATGCGTCGCGACGACGTCACCCCGGTCGCCGGGCGTGAGCCGAACGTGCCAGCGCTCGTCCCCGTCCGTGGCCCGGAGCGCGAGCGTCCGCTCGACGTCGGTCGTCATGCCGGCACCACGGCGGCCCCCGAACGCGAGGAGCAGCTCGTCGACGCCGTCGGTGGCGAACGCCTGCGGGAACGCGGCCGGTGCGTCGCTCACCGACAACGCGTCCGCCAGGTGGATGGCCGTCTCGTGCGCCTGGCGGCGCGCCCAGAACGCGCGCGGGGATGGTGCGGCCAGGAACGTCCAGCAGGCAAGGTCCTCCGGCGCCCATTCGAGCGCTGAGACGAGCGCCGTGTGCCCCTGAGCGAACCACTCGACCAGGTCGCGGTCGGAGGGCCACCCGCCGACGAGCTTCTCCAGGTCGCCGTCGTCGCCCTCCGCGGTCGGACGGGCCTCCGACACGTACGCCGTCGCCCAGCGATGGACGCCGCCGAGGTGTCGGAGCAGGTCCCGCAGCCGCCAGTCCGGGCACGTCGGTACGGGCGCGTCGACGTCGGCGTTCGCGGCGACGGCCGCCAGCGCGGCGCCGTCGACGCGCAGCTCGTCGATGAGGTCTTCGATCCGCACGACCGCCCCTTGTCGAGGTCCGCTCAGGGTACCGTGACGGACGCGCTTTTCAGGATCACCCGTCGAGGCGCGCCGACGTGCCGACCAGATCGTCCATCGACACCATGCCGACGACGCTGCGGGAGACCGTGACCGGCAACCTCCGCACCGACTTCTCTGCCATCACGTCCAGGGCGTCTTCGACGCTCATGCCGGCGGGGACGGTGGCGAGCGGCCGGCTGCAGACGTCTCCGACGGTGGCCGGACCCGTGGCGGAGGTTCGGCCAGGGCGCGAACGACGATGTCGCGGTCGGTGACGATCCCGAGCGGCTGATCGTCCTCGACGACGACCACGGCGCCGATGTCCAGGTCCCGCATCGCGCGTGCCGCGGCGGTCACCGGCGCGTCGGCGCGCATGGCGGTCGGATTGGGCGTCATCACGTCCTGCACGGTCAGGCCCGCGGACGCGGGTCGAGGACGCCGCTCATCCCTGGGGGTGGGTGGCGGGACGGCCGCCCGCGTCCGGGAAGGCGGCGCCGGGATCTCCTCGGGCTCGGACTTGACCAGGCAGACGATGGTCGCCGCCAGACAGGACGAAGGACAGGAGCCCCCACCACACCGATGAGAGGAGGGCCAGGGCCGTGAACACGAGGGCGAGGACCAGGCACACGCCCGCGCCGGCGCGCCAGAACCACTCCTGCGGAACGGTGCTCCACAGCGGGCGTTGGGTGGATTGGCGGGGTCGCCCCACCTCGGAACGATCTTGGGGCATGGCCACCAGGATATCGCCTACCCGGCGGGCGAGGGGCACAAACGCCCCTGAACCCTGGCGGATAGCCGCCTCAGCCGGCGGCGCGCTCGGCCAGGCTCTCCCCGGCCGTGCTGAGCTGGCCGATCTCCGCGGCCGGCACCGGCCGGCTGAAGTGGTACCCCTGCCCCAGCCGGCAGTCGTTCTCCAGCAGGAACTGCCACTGCGCCTCGGTCTCGATGCCCTCGGCCAGCAGGGGTGACCCCCAGCGTGTGCGCGATCTGCACGATGGCCTTGACCATCCGGCACGAGTCGGGAGTCGCCGGGGATGTCCCGCACGAACGACTGATCGATCTTCAGGACGTCGACCGGCATGCTCCGCAGTCGCGACAGCGACGAGTAGCCGGTCCCGAAGTCGTCGATGGCGATCCGGACGCCGGCCGCGTGCAGCTCGCGGAGCGGGGGAAGCGTCCGGTCGGGGTCGACCATCATCGAGGACTCGGTGACCTCGACCAGGATGTCGCCGGTAGCGACGCCCTCGTCCTGCATCGCGCCCAGGATGCGGGACGCGAGGTCGGGCCGGAGCAGCTCGCGCGGCGACAGGTTGAACCCGCCCTTCACGTCGAGCCCTTCGGCGCGCCAGGCGCGAAGCTGGCGGCACAGCTCGTGCAGCACCCAGTCCCCGATCGCCTCGATGAGGCCCATCTCCTCGGCGAGCGGGATGAACTCGCCCGGCGGCACGAAGCCGCCGTTCGGGTCCTGCCACCGGATCAGCGCCTCGACCTCCCGCATGGTCCCGGCGTCGAGACCCACGATCGGCTGGTAGTGCAGCACCCAGTTCTGGCGCTCGACAGCGCGGCGAAGGCGTCCGGCGAGCGAGAGCCGGTTGATCCTCGGGTCGACGTCCGCCTTCGAATACGTGCTGAGGCCTCCGCGGCTGTTCTCCTTGCCGCGGTGCAGCGCGGTCTCGGCAGTGTGCAATAGGTTCGCGGATGTTCGTGCGCTCGTCGGGAAGAGGCTGAGCCCGATGCTCGCCGACACGAAGACCTCGTTGCCGGCCAGCGCGAACGGCGCCTGGAGGAGCTCGCGGATCCGCATCGACACCGACTCCGCCACCATCTGGGGAAGCGCATCGTCCTGCGGCCCGACGTCCCCCCCGCGATCGAGGTCGGCCAGCATGACGGTGAACTCGTCCGCCCCGGGACGCGAGATCACATCCGTCTCGCGCGTGGCCTCGGCCAATCGCTCGGCCACCTGACACAGCAGGTCGTCGCCGACCTCGCGACCCAGGCTGTCGTTCACGAGCTTGAAGTCGTCGATGTCGATGGCCAGGATGGCGACGGACAGGTCCTGCCGGCGCGCGCGCGCCAGCGCGCGGTCCAGCAGGTCCTGGAACATGGCGCGGTTCGGGAGACCGGTGAGCTTGTCGTGGAACGCGCTGTGGGCTTCCTGCTCATCCGCGGCCTTCCGCGCCGTGATGTCCAGCATGACCCCCCGGATGAGGCGGGGCCGCCCGTCCTCGCCGCGGATGACGGCTGCTTCGTCCCGGAACCAGACGACCCGTCCGTCACGTCCCGTCATCCGGTACTCGACGGCGAAGTTCCTGCCGCTGTCGCGTCCGCGGAGGTATTCCTTCTTCGCGCGCTCACGGTCGTCGGGGTGAAGGAGGCCCTGCCACAGATCGGGGTCCGCGATCCACTCCTGCGGGGCGACGCCCAGCAGCGCCTCGACCTGTGGGCTGATGTATGCCTTCGCCATCGTCTCGCCGACGACGTCCGTGTAGGTGATTGCCGGAAGCTGTTCCACCAGCGCTCGATATCCGGCCTCGTCCTGGTCGGACGGTGCGCGCGACAGCTCCTCACCCCGTTCGATCAACGCTCCTCCTTGCGGACCCCCCGGCCCGCAGCCCCACCCCAATGCATCTACCCGCTTCTATCGGCTGGGGGGATGCGAAAGTTGACCGGGGGATGGACATTCGACCGACACGCTGCCCGTGTCATATCCTCAGACGCGTCCGGCAGTGACCCCTCGGGTCGCTGGGGAGGAACCGATCACAAGGAGGGAGCTCAGCGACGAACGTTCCTTCGGCTCGGCGCCGTGACTGCCGTTGCCGCGATCGCGATCACGTCGGCCGCACTCAGTCCGGTCGCCGCCGCCGCGCACTCGACCTACCGCGTACAGCTCGACGCCCGGCCGCCCGCCGGCGAGCCGTGGGCGTTCCTTCGGATGTTCCCCGGCCCCAAGCTCACCGTGCATCAGGGCGACGTGGTCCGGTCGACGTCCGTCGCGCTCGACACGCCGCACACCGTGACCTTCGTGCCGAGCGACGACCCGGACACGTGGCGGGCCGACAATCAGGGGCCGGGCGGGGCGTGGGCGCCCATCGAGCCGGACGTGCTGGCCGGTGGTGACGACGACGAGCTCGTGATCAACCCGGCCGTCGGGTTCCCGAGCGACCCCGCGTGCGGGGCGAAGGCCGATCCGTGCACCTTCGACGGCAGCGCGGTCGCCAACAGCGGGATCCTCAATCCGAACCCCGGAGACGAACCCGTGACCTTCACACAGATCTCGGCCCCGCCCGGGACGTACTCGTTGCTCTGCCTGCTGCACCCCGGCATGCAGACCCTGCTGCGCGTCGCCGCGCCGGGCGCCTCCATCCCGAGCCCTGGTGACGTTGGCGCACGGACGCGCGAGCAGGCGCGCACGGCGGTGTCCGAGGACGGCCCCGTGGCGGACGCCCGGGCGCAGGCCGTCGGCGTGAAGCACGAGGGCGACGGTCACACGCGGTGGACCATCCAGGCAGGTGGGTTCTTCAAGAACGCGTCCGCGAACGAGTTCGTGAACTCGGGCCTCACCCTGCACGTCGGCGACTCGCTGCGCGTGGAGGGGAACTTCGAGATCCACACGGCCACGTTCCCGGCGGGGGCGGCGGGGACGGTGCCGTTCATCGTTCCCAAGTGCGAGCTCCCGGGGAAGGACGCGCCACCACCGTGCGCCCCCCGCAGCTGGAGCTGACGATCAACAACAAGGCGCTCAACCCCACGGGGTCGGCCGTGCTCCGCAACCCGTCCGCGTTCCGGAACTCCGGTCTGTTCGCCGATCCCACGACGAGCTTCACGTTCCTGGCGAAGAAGCCGGGCACGTACACCATGGTCTGCCTGGTGCACGGCCCGGAGATGTCGACCTCCGTCACCGTCGAGGGGTAGCGACGGTCGAACGACGACGGGCCCGGGAGTCCCGGGCCCGTCGTCGCCGATCCGGTCCGTGCGTCGCCTCAGCCGCGGCGGAACCGGGCCACCGCCAGCGGCGCGAACACCGCGACGATCGCCACCGACCACAGCAGGGACTTGACCACGTAGTACGCCGGCCGTGTGCCCCAGCAGCGCCTCCGCGGCGGGCCCCTGCGTCAGCGTCCGCACCGCGTTCACCATCACGGTGATCGGCTGGTTCTCGGCGAACCCCTGGAGCCACGACGGCATCGAGGCGACCGGGACGTACGCGCTCGAGACGAACGTCAGCGGAAAGACCATGAAGGCCAGCCCCTGCGCCGCCTGCGCCGTGCCGGCCAGCATGCCGAGCGAGATGAACACCCACTCGAACGCGAACCCGTACACGAGGCACAGCAGGAAGGCCAGGATCGCCTGCGACGCCGTGCCGTGCAGCCGGAATCCGACCAGGAACCCGATGCCTGTCGTGATCACCAGGCTCCAGACCAGGATCGCCGTGTCGGCGATCGCCCGGCCCGAGAGCACCGCGCTCCGCGGGATCGGGAGCGAGCGGAGCCGGTCGACGAAGCCGCCCTCCATGTCCTCGGCCATCGCCGTCGCCGCCCCCATCCCCCCGAAGAGCACGCTGGTGGTCACGAAGCCGGGGACCAGGAAGTCCACGTAGCTGATCCCGCCGACGGTGATGGCCCCGCCGAAGACGTAGCGGAAGATCAGCAGGAACATCGCTCCCTGCACGTCCCGAGCAGCACGAGCTGCGGTGTCCGAAGGAACTTGAGCACGGTGCGCTTCGCGATCACGAGCGCGCTCACGGGCAGGGTGGTCGAGTGCGTGGGTGCGCTCACCTCTGTGGTGGCCATCGTCGTCTCTCCTCTCGGTGTCAGGATGCCGCGGCCGTGGTCGCGGGCTCGGGTCTCGTCCTCCAGCGACTGGCCGGTGAGGGCCAGGAACACCTCGTCGAGCTTCGGAGCCCGCAGCGCGACGTCGTCGACGGTCACGTCGATGTCCTCGATCGAGGGCCGAGCGCCTCCTTCAGCTGCACGGTGCCTGCGGTCACGCCCACGCTGACGCGTCGCGTGGACTCGTCGATCTGCGGCTCGCCGTCGCCGAGCGCGGCGAGGCTCGCCGCCACCCGTGCGATGTCCGCCCGGTCGCGCACGTGCACCTCGATGACGTTGCGGCCGGCGCGTTGCTTCAGCTCGGCAGGCGTGCCCGCCGCGACGGACCGCCCATGGTCGATGATCACGATCTGGCTCGCCAGGTGATCGGCCTCGTCCAGGTACTGGGTCGTCAGCAGCACGTCGGTTCCCTGGTCCACGAGCGCGCGAATGGCGTCCCACAGATCGATCCGGGCCCGGGGGTCGAGGCCCGGTCGTCGGCTCGTCCAGCAGGAGCAGCCGGGGCGCGCCGACCAGGCTGGCGCCGAGGTCGAGCTTGCGCCGCATGCCGCCCGAGTACGTCCGCACCAGGCGGCCGGCCGCCTCGGCCAGATCCATCTGCTCCAGCACGGCGGTGGCGTTGGAGCGTGCCGAGCGCGCGCTCTGGCCGAAGAGCCGGGCAACCATCTCCAGGTTCTCGCGCCCGGTCATGGCAGGCTCGACCGCGGCGAACTGCCCGGCAAGGCCGATCATGCGCCGCACCGCCTCGGGCTCGCGCCGCACGTCGCGGCCGGCGACGCGCAACGACCCCTCATCCGGCCGCAGCAACGTGGCGACGGCCCGCACGAACGTCGTCTTGCCGGCGCCGTTCGGACCCAGGATCGCGAGGACCTGGCCCGGCTCGGCCACGAGATCCAGCCCGTCCAGGGCGGTCGTCTTGCCGAATCGCTTGACCAGTCCGGACGCCTCGATGATCGGTGTCATGAGCGGTCCCTCCTTTCGGGATCGAACGCTGTTCCAGTGACGAACGGCATTCTAGGCAGCTCGGCCCCTGTTGTCAAACGGCGTTCCAGCTTGGAACAGCGTTCGAGCGATGCTACGCTCGCACCGGCATGAACGAATCGAACGCGGGCTCCCCGTCCGGGTCTTCCACGAGCCGGCGACAGCGACTCCGCCCAGTCGTCCGATCCCCCGTGGCGTCCCCCGGCACACGGCAGATCCGCCCCTCGCGTTCCCCTGACCCGCGATGCGATCGTCGATGCGGCCCTCGCCGTGATGGACCGCGAGGGCGTGGACGGGCTGTCGATGCGCCGGGTCGCCGACGAGCTCGACACCGGCGCGGCCTCGCTCTACTGGCACGTGAAGAACAAGGAGGAGCTGCTCCAGCTCATCTTCGAGCGCACGGCGCAGGAGGTGACGCTCCCCCTCCCGACCCGTCCCGGTGGCAGGAACAGGTACGGAAGCTCGCCTACGACATGCGCGACGGGATGCGGCGGCACCGCGACCTCGCCCGCATCTCACTCGGCCGCATCCCGTCGGGTCCGACCATCGCCCGGATCACCGAGTGGACCTTCGAGCTGCTGCGCCCCGTCGGCATCCCCGACCAGGTCATCGCGTACGCGGGCGACCTGTTCGCGCTCTACGTGGGCGCGGTCGAGTTCGAGCAGGGTCTCGGTCTGGCCTCCCCCACCGGCGAGGACATGTCGCCGGAGCAGATCGTCGGCATGCTTCGCGACTACATCCTGTCCCTGCCGCAGGAGCGATACCCGCACACGCGCGGCGCCGTCGACCTGCTGCTGAACAGCGACGTCGACGGCCGGTTCGCCTTCGGCATCGACACGCTCATCCGCGGCATCGAGTCGTACGCACGCGACCCCGGCGCCGGCGACGCCGCGACGACGTTGGCAACACCGCCCGCCGTCGAGTAGAACGGTCGCGTGGCGACGCCGCTCGACGTCTACGTAGAGGCCGGGACCAAGCGCGTCTTCGCGGGCGCCGTCGACTGGCCGGGCTGGTGCCGGAGCGCGCGCGGCGAACAGGCCGCGCTCCAGGCGCTGGTCGACTACCTGCCCCGGTACGTCGCGGCGATGGGCACATCGGGGCGCGGCATGCCACGGCCGCGCGCGGTCTCGGACCTCCACGTCTCGCAGCGGCTGAAGGGCGACGCCACGACCGAGTTCGGCGCGCCGTCCCGCGCGCCGAAGGCCGACGGCCGTCCGCTGGACGCGGCGGAGCTGAAGCGCCAGGTCAAGCTGTGGCGAGCGTGCGGCGCGGCCCTCGATGCGGCCGCCGCCGCGGCCAAGGGGAAGGAGCTCGCCAAGGGCCCGCGCGGCGGCGGCCGCGAGCTCGACGCCATCGTGGCGCACGTGTTCGAGGCGGATCGCGCGTACCTGCGTCTGATCGGGGGTCGCTTCCCCAAGCCGCAGGACGGGGCGGCCGACGCGATGCCGGCCCTCCGCGACGCCATGGTCGACGCGCTCGAGGCGCGGGCGCGCGGCGAGCCGCCTGCGCATCCGCGCCGCACCGGGAAGTACTGGTCCCCTCGGTACTTCGTGCGCAGGTCGGCGTGGCACGCGCTCGACCATGCCTGGGAGATCGAGGATCGCGCCGCGCGGTGACGAGCGACCCTCACGGAGTGGCGCGGACCCCGACCTCGTCGACGTGCCGCAGCAGGTCGGCCGGATCGGAGTAGACGCGGTAGGCGCCGGCGCGCTCGAGTTCGTCCTGTCCGTACCCGCCCGACAGCAACCCGACGCCGAGCGCACGCGCGCGCCGCGCCGCCAGCAGATCCCAGACGCTGTCTCCCACGACGACCGACTCCGCCGCATCGACTCCCAATCGATCGGCGGCGGCGAGGAACAGGTCGGGGTCGGGCTTCGCGTGCGCGACCTGGTCCCTGGTCACCACCGGCACGTCGCTGGGCACGCCGAGCATCTCGATCATCGGCCCGGCGCTCTCGAGGTAGCCGCTGGTGGCGATGGCCCACGGCACGCCCGTCTCCGTCAGGTACGCCAGCAGGGCCTGCGCTCCCGGCAGGGGGCGAACCTGACCCGCGCGCGCGCCGAAGGCCTCGCCGTGCAGCGCGCGCAGCCGGGCCGCCTCCTCCGGCGTCAGGACGTGCTCGGTCTCGCGCTGGAGCGCGTTGGCGAACAGCCCCCCGCTCATGCCCATCTTCCGGTGGATGCGCCACACGGCCAGCTCGATGCCCATCTGGTCGAGGGCGTCCTGCCACGCCAGGACGTGCTGGTACACGCTGTCGATCAGGGTGCCGTCCAGGTCGAACAGGAACGCCTGCCGCTTCTCCGCCATGATCCCTCCACGCCCGTCGTCCATGTGCCCTCCGTTCCCATGGTGGCAGAGCCGGTGATGCCGGAGGTGAACGGCGCGTAAAGGATGGCGCTCGCGCCGGCCCCGGTACCCTGATGGGCGACCATGCCCATGTCGGCCACGTTTCGCTCGCTCCGCGTCCGCAACTTCCGGCTGTTCATCTTCGGGCTGATCGTGTCCGCGACGGGGACGTGGATGCAGGGCGTGGCCGCTCCCTGGCTGGTGCTCAACCTGACCGGCAGCGGAGTCGCCCTGGGGATCGACACGGCCCTGCAGTTCCTTCCGATCCTGCTGATCGGCGCCTGGGGAGGCGTGATCGCCGATCGCTTCGACAACCGCCGGGTGCTGATCCTGGCGCAGATCGCGTTCGCCATCCCCGCCTTCGGCCTGTGGATTCTCGACGCGACGAACGTCGTCCAGGTGTGGATGGTCTACGGCCTGTCGTTCCTGTCGGGCATCGTCACGGCCATCGACATGCCGACGCGCCAGAGCTTCTATCTCGAGATGGTCGGCCGGGACGACCTCACCAACGCCATGAGCCTCACGACCGCGACGTTCACGGGGATGCGCATGATCGGCCCGGTCCTCGCCGGCGTGCTGATCCCCACCCTGGGGACCGCGCCCATCTTCCTGATCAACGGCATTTCCTACGTCGCCGTCGTCATCGCCCTGCTGATGATGCGGCGGACCGACCTGCATCCGAGGCCGCGAACGCCGCGGGCGCCCGGGCAGATTCGAGAAGGCATTCGCTACGTCTGGCAGACGCCCGCCCTCCGGCTGCCGATGCTCACGATGGCCGCGGTGTTCCTGTTCGCCTTCAACTTCACCGTGTTCCTGCCCCTGCTCGCGGTGCGCGACCTGGGCGGCGGTGCCGGGACGTTCGGCCTCCTGCTGGGGATCTTCGGGGTGGGATCGCTCGCGGGCTCGCTGTTCATGGCGGCCCGCGCGGCGCAACCGAACCCGCGCCGTCTGTGCCTGCTGGCGGTCGCGCTGGGCGGCGTCTCGGTGGCGCTCGCGCTCGCTCCGACGTTGCCGGTGGCCGCTGGTGATCATCGCCCCGTTGGGCTTCGCCGGCATCGCGTTCGCCATCACCGGGAACTCGACGCTCCAGCTCACGTCGGCGCCGGATCGCCGGGGCCGGGTCATGTCGCTCTACACGGTGGTCTTCCTGGGAAGCACCCCCATCGGCGGGCCCCTCGCGGGGTGGGTGGGCGAGCACCTGGGCGCCCGGGTCGGCATCGCGGCGGGGGGAGCGGTCGCCGTCGCGACGGGCCTGCTCGCGCTCCGCTCGCTCACGGGGGCCCGCCCGCTCTCCCGCCGCGCCCCCGGCCCGATGATCCCGGCACCCGTCATCGAGGACCACACCGCCTGATCGCGTTGGTGGGCACCGCGACCACCGATCGGGCGCGCCCGCCCAGCTAGCGTCGCCCGCGTCGAGGTTCCGGACGACTGGATCGACGAAAGGGGTGGTGAGGTTGGGCACGCCGGACCCCGTGGCCGACCCGCACGGATATCAACAGGCACTGCTCGGCTTCCTGGGAGGGGACGACCCGGCCGTGGCGCAGGCGCAGACGCCGGCGCGACTCCGGGAGATCGTGGGGCAGGCCGGAGACGCCCTCCGCACGCGCCCGGCTCCGCGGGAGTGGTCGGCGCTGGAGGCCATGGCGCACATCGTGCAGGCCGAGATCGTGTACTCGTCGCGCTACCGCTGGATCGTCGCGCACGACCAACCGCCGCTCATCGGGTACGACCAGGACCTGTGGGTCGACCGGCTGCACGCGAACGAGGACGACCCCGAGGTGCTCCTGGGAGTGTTCGACGCGCTCCGCCGGTCGAACCTCGACCTGTGGAATCGCGCCACCGACGAGGAACGCGCCCGTGTCGGCATGCACGACGAACGCGGTCCGGAGAGCTACGACCTGTCGTTCCGGCTGATCGCCGGCCATGATCGCCTGCACGGCGAGCAGGCGCGCCGCGCGCTCGACGCCGTCCGGTCGCCGGTTTCGGGCTAGAGGATCTCGCCCGAGGTTGCGGTTGAGCGCGTCCAGAACGGCTCGGGCGGCCGCCGCCTCCTCGTCGCCGGGGTTGGCGGCGGTCGCGCCCACGAACCGCCGTGCCCCCACGAGAACCGTGGCCACGACCAGCTCCGCGTCGATCGGCGGGTAGCTCAGCAGGACGTGCTCGATCACGAGGTCGCTGCGGACGAGCGGCCGGAGCGCGTCCGTGACCGCGCGGGCCACGGCGAGATGCCGCCCCAGGATCGCCGTGTGGCCGTGGCCTCGGCCGCTGAGCTCCTGCCCACGCCAGGACAGATGCACGACGGCGGCCGGACGGCCATCGTCCTCGACCGAGACGACCACATCCAGGAGCGCCGGCCGGTCCGCCCGGGCGCCTTCCCCGGCGCGACCGGACGCGGGCGCGTCGAGGCGCTCGAGGACGAACCTCGCGAACGATGCCACCTCGCCCGCGCCGGCCGATGCCTTCGACAGCACCAGCACCCGTTCCTCGCCCATCTGACCCCACCGGGTCACCAGCGTCTCGTCGTCCGGGTCGGGTGACGGCATCGGGCCGACGGCCGCCTCGGTCGCGCGGCGGACGAGCGCCATCGCGATCCGGGCGTCCAACCGCCGCGGCTCGACCTGGAGCCGCTCGTCGCCGTCGGCGCCGCGGTGGAGGTACAGCACGGCCTCCGCCCCGGTCGACGCCAGCAGCCACCGCAGGATGCCGGACTGGACGGCTCCGCCCGCCTCACGGCTGTCGACCTCGGGCTCGGCGTCGGGGATGATGACCGGCGGGTCGATGAACGGCTCGGGCGGAGGGACGGACATCCCGGGGCCACCGGAGAACGCGCCGCCCCCTTCGGACCCCGGCTGTTCCCACTCCCCCGGCACCGGCCCGCCCGAATTGCACAGACGGGACCGGCACCTCCACCGACTCGGGCGGGAAGCCGGCCGCGACCAGGATCTCCTCGATGCTCGAACCGCCGACCCGAACGGGCTCGGGCTCCGGCACGTCGATGACGAGCTCGGGCGCGACCCCCTCGTCCAGGTCGACCAGGTCATCGACGTCGCTGAGGACGATCGATGGACCCTCGGACTGCGGCGGATCGAGCCACACGTCGAGCTGTTCGGCCTGCATCCGCTCGCGGAGAGCCAGGTACACCGGCTCGAGGTCCAGCTCGGGGACCCCGGTCAGGGAGGCGTGGGTGCGGTGCGCCGTGTCGCCGACCTCGAGCTCGCCCCCGGCCTCGGCCGTGAAACCGAGCCAGACCCGGGACGTGTCGAAGTCGAACTCCTGGACGGCGAACTGGCGAAAGGCCTTCTTGCGCAGCAGGATCAGGCGCTGGTCGGTTACGACGACCCGAAGCACCGCGGAATCCCGCAGTCGCTCGCCCGGGCCGTGGATGGCTCCCCGGCCGGTGGTCGCCTCCAGGACCCGTTCGCCGCGGCGCGAGATAGGGCGCCACCTCCGCCACCAGGCGGCGACGGCGTTCCAGCCGCGCCCGCTCGGCCGCTTCATGCAATTGTTCGCTCATCCCGAGCCGTTTCTCCCGGCAGGCCCGATCGGCTCCGCAAGAGCGCGATCGGTCCCGTCAAGGAACCTCCCAACCGAACACGTTCAGCGCCCAGCGACACCGGCCGGGCCCGGCGAGCGGCTGCCGTGCGACATTCTAAGGACGCGGGATGATGCTCGCCGTTTGGCCCCATCAGCCGCAATAGGTCTTTGGCCCCCGGCCCGATAGGCCATTGGGCCTACCGGCGGCGGCGGGCATCGCGAGGGACAGTTGGGAGGCAGTGGGTTCGCTATCCTTCCCGCTGGCAGAACGGGCGGGACGGGCCCCGTTTGCCCGCACCCGACAAGGAGACCCTCTGCCCATGACGACGACACCACGACCCGCCGACGCCGAAGCGCGAGCGCTGGCCGACCGCTTCTGGGACGCCATGCTCGAGCTCGAGCCCCTCCTCGGGACCTCGGTCGGCGACGAGCGCTTCGACGATCGGCTCTCGGACCCCAGCGAGGAGGGCCTGGCCGCCCGCGCCGCGGTGTACCGGACCGCCCTCCAGGATGCGCAGGCCATGGACCGCGACGCGCTCTCCCAGACCGAGCGCACGACGCTCGACGTGCTGGAGGCCATCGCGTCCCGCGAGCTCGCGGGCATCGAGTCCCGCATCGACCGGTTGCAGGTGGCTTCGCACCTGTGGGGGCCGGCCCAGCTCGTGGGCGAGGTCGCGTCGCTCCAGCGCGCCGACACGCCCGAGCGACTCGAGCGCTACCTGGCGCGGCTGCGCGCGATGCCGTCGTTCTTCGCCGCCCTCGAGCCGATCCTCCGCGACGCGGCCGCGGCCGGGCAGACCTCGCCCGCCGTGGTGGTGGACCGCGCCATCGCGCAGGTCGAGCGCCTGCTGGCCGCGCCCCTGGACGAGTCGCCCGCGCTCGCCCCCGTCGCCTCGGATCCGGAGGCCACGGCCGCGGTGTCCGCCGTCGCTCGTCGAGGACGTCCTCCCGGCCCACCAGCGGTACCTGGAGGCGCTGAAGGAACACCGGCCGTCGGCCACCGAGTCGATCGGTCTGGGCGCACTGCCCGGGGGCGACCGCATGTACGCGGCGCAGATCCTGTCGTGGACCACGCTGCCGCTGGGGGCGCAGGAGGTGCACGACCTCGGACACGCCGAGCTCTCGAAGATCCAGGCCGAGCGCGTGGAGGTCGCTCGCCGGCTCGGGTTCGACGATCCGGCTGCGGCGATCGAGGCGCACAACGCCGAGAACCACGCCGCGTCGCGCGAGGCCATGGTCCAGATCGCGCGGGACCAGGTCGAGCGCGGCTGGGAAGCGGCGCCGACGATGTTCGGCCGGCTGCCGTCCGCCAACTGCGAGGTGCGCGCGGTCGAGGAGTTCCGCGAGGCCGACATGCCGTTCGCCTTCTACAACCCGCCGACGGCCGACGGCTCGCGGGCGGGCGTCTACTACATCAACACGCTCGAGCCCGAGCACCGGCCGCTGCACCAGCTCGCCAGCACCACGCACCACGAGGCGAACCCCGGCCACCACTTCCAGATCAGCATCGAGCACGACATGGCCGACCGGCCGGCGCTCCGCCGCTTCGGGGGCATCCTCGCCGGCAGCGCGTTCATCGAGGGCTGGGGCCTGTACAGCGAGCGGCTCGCGGACGAGATGCAGCTGTACCAGAACGACTACGAGCTCCTGGGCATGCTCGACTCACAGGCGTTCCGCGCCAACCGGCTCATCGTCGACACCGGCATCCACGCGCTGGACTGGGACCGCCAGCGGTCGGTCGAGCAGATGATGGACGGAGGGCTCCCCGAGCTGGACGCGACGATCGAGGTGGACCGGTACATCGCGCTGCCGGGCCAGGCGCTGTCGTACATGGTCGGACAGCTGGAGATCCGCGCGTGCCGCGAGCGGGCCGCGAGCGCCGGGTGACTTCGATCTGCGGGACTTCCACGATCGCCTGCTGGCCCTGGGATCGGTGCCGCTGCCGACCCTGCGCCGGGAGATGGGACCGGCCGCCTGACGCCCGGGCTGGACTCGCGCTCAGGCGACGCGGCCGGGTGCGCCGTCTGGCGTGGTGTACGGGAGGCCCTCGGCGTCCCACGCGAGCATGCCGCCCTCCAGGTTGTGCGCGTCGTACCCCCGCGCGCGCAGCATGAGCGTCGCCACCTCGCTGCGGTTGCCGGACTTGCAGACCAGGACCACCGGGCGTTCCTTGTCCAGGTGCCCCTGCTCGGCGCCCGCCATCACGTCGTTCAGCGGGATCAGCACGGCGCCCTCGATGCGGCCCTCCTGCCACTCCCACGGCTCGCGGACGTCGACCAGCTGGTAGCGATCCCGCTCTTCGTAGAACCCGCGCACGTCGTCCATCTCGAATTCGACCTCCGGGGTCGAAACTAGCACAGGCGCTAGGGTCGTCCCCGTGGACCCCGACCGGGAGCCGGTGGACGAAGGCGAGACCGAGGGTCACGCCGTCGCCCGGCTCTCCCGGGCGGGCGCGGCCATCCGCCGCGTGGCCATCGACGTCTCGCCCCTCCGGGAATCGCGCGCCTTCCGGCTGCTGACGTTCGGCCAGCTGATCTCGCTGACCGGACGCCAGGTCTCGACGGTGGCCCTGCCCATCCAGATCTACGTGCTGACCCAGTCGTCGCTCGCCCTGGGGCTGGTGGGGCTGGTGCAGATCGTTCCGCTCGCCGTGTTCTCGATCTGGGGAGGGACCTGGGCCGATCGCTTCGACCGCCGCCTGCTGATCCTGGCGTCCGAGTGCGGCCTCGCGGTCACCAGCGTGCTGTTTCTCGCCGGCGCCCTGGCCGGCCATCCGCCGGTCTGGTACCTGTACGCCGTCGTCGCCGTGCAGACCGCGTTCTTCGCCGTGAACTTCCCCGCCCGCTCCGCCGTCGTGCCGACCGTCGTGGGGCGCGCGCGACTTCCTGCCGCGCTCGCCCTGAACCAGGTCATGTACAACACGACGCTCGTGGTGGGCCCGGCGGCGGCCGGCTTCATCATCGGGGCCGCCTCGAGCACCACGACGGGTCTGGCGATCGCGTACGGCCTGGACGTCGCGACGTTCGTGGCGTCGATCGGAACCACCATCGCGCTGCCGCCGCTGCCCCCGGAGCGGAAGGAAGGAGAGCGTGCCGCGACCGGGTGGCAGTCCGTCAAGGAGGGATTCCGATTCCTTCGCGGCAAGCGCGTCCTGATCGCGACGTTCGCCATCGACCTGAACGCGATGATCTTCGGGATGCCGCGGGCGCTGTTCCCCGTGCTGGCCGCCGAGGTGTTCCACCGCGGGCCGGCGGCCGTCGGCCTGCTGTACGCGGCGCCGGCCTTCGGCGCCCTGGCCGGCGCCCTGACGACCGGGTGGGTGGGCCGCGTTCGGCACCAGGGCATGGCCGTGATCTGGTCCGTCGTCGCCTGGGGCGCGACCATCACGCTCTTCGGCTTCTCGGGAAACGTCTTCTGGCTCGGGTTGCTGTTCCTGGCCGTGGCCGGCGCGGCCGACATGGTGAGCGCCGTGTTCCGGGGAACCATTCTCCAGCTCGGCGTCCCCGACGCGCTCCGCGGCCGGCTCTCGGCGGTCCACATCCTGGTCGTCACGGGGGGTCCGCGGCTGGGCGACTTCGAGTCGGGCGGGGTGGCCGCGCTTGCCGCCCCGTTCTTCGCCACGGCGGGCGCGGCCGCCGTCTTCTCGGTGGTCACGGGCGGGCTGGCGTGCCTGGCCGGCGTGGGGGTGGTCGCCCTCCTGTACCCGGAGCTCCGTCGCTACCACGCCGACGACGCCCTGAGCGGGTCGGCATCGGCTTGACACATCCTCGTAAGGATGTAATCTCGTAAACATGACACGACATGGACATCACTCACACCGCGGAGGCCCGTCGTCCGAGGAGGACCTGCAGGGCTGGTTCGCCGGGCGGCTTCCCGCCGGCTGGTTCCAGGGCGCGCCCGAGGTCTCGGCCGACCGGGAGGAGATCCTGGTCGTCGGGACGCTCGACGAGCCCGAGTTGGCGAAAGACGCGTCCGACGACGCGCGCGCATCGGCACGCCGCGCGCGCATCCAGCGCTTCCGGGAAGACACCCGCGAGCAGCGCATTCGCATTGCGCTGGAAGCAGAAAGGCGCCTCGGACGCAAGGTCTCGTGGGGCGCGCGCGTGGGCGACGTCGAGCAGACGTTCACCACGCTCTCGGTCCCGCACATGACGCGCCTCCGGATGAGCGAGCGGGCCGTCCTCGACACGCTCGTCGACGCCGGGGTGGCGCGGAGCAGGAGCGAGGCCCTGGCGTGGTGCGTGCGACTGGTGGGGAAGAACGAGGAGGCCTGGATCGAACGGCTGCGGGACGCGCTGGTATCGGTCGAGCAGGTCCGCTCGGAGGGTCCGGAGTCCGGCTGAGCCCCTAGGAGCCGTTCACCCCTGGGTGGCCGTTCCACTCCGAATCCGAACCCCGCTTGCCGAAGAGCCAGATGCCCACGCCGAGGCCGGCCAGGCACATGACCAGGAGAAAGAGCTTTCCCCCGCGGCGGCGTCGCTTGTAGCGCTTCGGCATCGTCCAGCCAGCCTACGGAGATCCCAGGGCGTTTGCCCATGGATGGTTGCACTGGGCCCGCGATGATTGCATCCTCAAGATCCCTACTACCGCATTCCGATGCATTCAGTGATGAAGCTGGGAAGCTCTCTTTTGTCTGCCCGAAAGGACCCGAACGTGCGCGTCATGGCACTGCCGACGACGTCCCGCCTCATGGCCGCGCTCACTGCGGCCGTCCTGGTGTTCGGGGCCCTTGCGATCCACGCCCTTCCCGCCCACGCCGCGCCGCCGCCCCCGGCCGGCGACTTCAACGGCGACGGGTTCGCCGACCTCGCCATCGGCGCCCCGAAGCAGGACTTCATGGGCATCAAGAACGCCGGCGGCGTGAGCGTCGTCTACGGCTCGGCCGGCGGCCTGGACGCGACGTCTCCGATCGCCAACCAGTTCTGGACCGAGGATTCTCCCGGCATGGCCGGGTCGGCCGAGAACGGGGACCAGCTGGGTCTGGCGGTCGTCGTGGGTGACTTCAACGGCGACGGCTTCGCCGACCTCGCCGCGGGCATGCCCGGAAAGGACGTGGGAGGCGAGATCCGCGCCGGCTCGGTGAACGTGATCTACGGGTCGGCGGCCGGGCTCGATCCCTCCGGCACCATCGGCAACCAGGTGTGGAACCTCGACAGCCCTGTCGTGCCCGGAACGGCCGCTGCCGGCGACCTGCTGGGCCGGTCACTGGCGGCCGGCGACTTCAACGGCGACGGCTTCGGCGACCTGGCCGTGGGGGCACCCGCTCGCGCCGGGACCGTCGCGGCCGCGGGGGCCGCGCTGGTCCTGTACGGCTCGGCAGCCGGACTGCTGCCCGGCGGAGCCCAGCTGTGGGACCAGGGCTCCACCGGCGTGCCGGGCGTCGAGCGTCCCGGGGATCAGATCGCGTGGTCGCTCGCGGCCGGCGACTTCGACGGCAACGGGGACGACGACCTGGCGATCGGCAACCCCTTCGACGACCTCCCCGGCGTCCCCGACGCGGGCACGGTCAACGTCCTGTACGGATCGGTCACGGGGCTGACATCCACCGCGAGCCAGTTGCTCTCGCAGAACACTGCTGGGGTGCCCGGCAGCGCGGAGAACACCGACATCTTCGGATGGGACGTGGCGGCAGGCGCGTTCGACGGCTCGTCTCGCGACGGCCTCGCCGTGGGCGTGCCGCTCGAGTCGATGCCCGGGGTGGGAGCGCCGGGCGTGGTCGACGTCCTGCCCGGGTCGCCATCAGGATTGACGGGCACCGGGGCGCAGGGCTGGTCCCAGAACAGTGCCGGCGTGCCGGGGATCGCCCACAACGGCGACGCCTTCGGCGCGTCGATCGCCACCGGCGACTTCGGTTCGGGGTCCGCCACCGACCTCGCCGTCGGCGTGGCGGCGGACGGGATCCACGGACGGCCGGCGGCCGGCTCGGTGAACGTGCTGTACGGATCGGGGTCGGGCCTCACGTCCGCGGGGGCCCAGCTGTGGGATCAGGCGTCGCCCGGCATCCTGGACAACGCCGAGCCCGGTGACCTCTTCGGCGCCGACGTCGCCACCGGCGACTTCGACGGCGACGGCCACGCGGACCTCGCGGCGGCGGCGACGTACGAGGATCTCGGCCCGCTGACCGACGCCGGCGCGGCCGCGGTCATCTACGCCGACTCCGGCGGCGCCGGACTCGCGTCCGCGGGCAACCAGCTCTGGACGCAGGACAGCCCGGGCATGCAGAACGTCGCGCGCACGAACGATCAGTTCGCGTACTCGCTGGCCTGAGCACCACCCCCCGGCATTCCTCGTCTTCCCCGAAGCGCGCTAGACTCCGGCTCCTGCCGCGCGACCCGAGGGGAGAGGGGGAGTCGGACGTGGTGAGGAGATCGCAGGTCCTGTTCGGCGCCGCCTTGGTCGTCCTGTCGACCATGCTCGGGCCGTCCCTCTTCCCCGCCCCGGCTCTGGCCGCGACGCGCGCCACCACCGCCGGACCCGACTTCGACGGCGACGGCTTCGCCGACCTCGCGATTGGCGTGCCGGGGGAGGGCGTGGCCGGCGCGGGCAACGCCGGCGCGGTCGAGGTCCTGTACGGCTCGTCCGGGGGGCTCGCCCCGCACGGCGAGCAGTTCTGGACGCAGGGGTCCGGGATCGGGAACACGCCGTCGACCGGCGACGGCTTCGGGAGCGCCGTGGCCACCGGCGACTTCGACGGCGACGGGTTCTCCGACCTCGCCGTCGGCGTCCCGCACGACAACCTCGGGGGCCGCGGCGATGCGGGCGAGGTGGACGTGCTGTACGGCTCCGCGTCCGGGCTGTCGGTCACCGGCGCGCAGGTGTGGACCCTCAACACCGGCGGCGTTCCGGGCGAAGCCGGGGCGGGCGACGTGTTCGGCGAGTCCGTAGCCGGCGGCGACTTCGACCGCGACGGCTTCGCGGACCTCGCGATCGGGGCTCCCGGGAACGACATCGGACCCGTCCACAACGCGGGAAGCGTCACGGTCGTCCGCGGATCGGCGACCGGGCTGACCGATCGGGGCAGCCAGACCCTGTCCCAGAACACACCCGGCGTGTTCGGCACTCCCGAGCGGGGCGACGACATGGGCTGGGCCCTCGCCGCCGGCGACGTCGGGCGCGACGGCGCGGACGACCTGTTGGTGGGGAACCCGTTCGACAACGGGTCCGGCGTGCCGGACGCGGGATCCGTCGCCGTCCTGTACGGATCGGTCGGCACGGGCGTCGTCGTCACCGGCAATCAGCTGTTCACGCAGAACACGACCGGCATGATCGGCGGCGCCGAGACCGGCGACCTCTTCGGATGGGACGTCGCCGCGGGCAACGTCGGCGGGACGTCCGAGGCGGACATGGCCGTGGGGGTGCCGCTGGAGGACCGGGACGGCAAGGTGGACGTGGGCGTGGTCAACGTGCTCTACGGGTCCACGTCGGGGTTGACCACGGACGGGAACCAGGCCTGGGACGAGGACGCCACGCAGACGGGCGACTTCGGCTCGCGCGGCGACGAGTTCGGCAACGCCCTGGCCATCGCCGACTTCGGCGGCACCGCCCGGGGCGATCTGGCGATCGGCTCCTCGGGCCACGACGTCGGGACCATCCCCGACGCCGGCGAGGCGTTCGTGCTGTACGGCACCGTCGACGGGCTCGCGTCGGGCGGGGCGCAGGTGTGGACCGAGGCCGTCACGCAGAGTCAGAACGGTCCGTTCCACGACGACCTGTTCGGCTCGGACCTCACCTCGGGCGACTACGACGGCAACGGCGTTGCCGACCTGACGGTGGCGGTGGTCCTGGACGACGTCGGTCCGATCATCAACGCCGGCGGGGTCGTCGCGATCTACGCCCGGGCGGGCGGCCTGGACGGCGCGGGCGCACAGCACTGGGACGAGGGCACCGGGATGCCGCTGAATCCTCCCGAGAAGGGCGACCGGTACGGCTTCGCCGTCGCCTGAGCCCTACTCGTCCAGGTCGAGCAGCGAGGCCATCTGCCGCGCGCTCTTGACCGCGTAGTCCCGGTAGCAGTTGTTCATGATCACGTGCGTCTCGCGGGCCTGGGCAGCCAGCTCGTCGATCCGCGGCGCCCACTCCTCCAGCTCGGCCCGCGAGTAGTCGTACTTGAACCGGTCCGCGGCGGTCCCGCCCGTCGCCGTCCAGGCCGCGGGGTCCCGCCCGTGGAAGCGAACCACCGCGAGCGCCTTCGTCGTCGCGGCCCCCAGCGGCGGCATGCTCGAGTCGAACCCCTGCGGCATGTCGACGCAGACGAGCGGCAGGTCGTGCTCCTCCAGGAACCCGAGCGTCCGTTGCGCGTTCTTCTCGCTCAGCCACGACTGGTGGCGGAACTCGACGGCGATCCGGTAGTCGGGCAGACGCTCGGCGCACTCGACCAGATAGTCCTTGGAGGCCCGCCCCGGCAGGAACCACTGGGGGAACTGGAACAGCACGGCGCCGAGCTTTCCCGCGGAGTGCAGCGGAAAGAGCGCCTCCCGAAACCGCTCCCACACCTCGTCCACCCACTCCCCCGGCGCCTTGTCCCGGTAGACGTTCTTCTTGGCGCCGAGGTCCTTCGGCAGCTCGGCCGCCAGGTCCTTCGGCAGCCGGTCGATCCGGGCCGGGTGGCCCGTCAGCAGCGCGAAGGCCTTGATGTCGAACACGAAGTCCTTCGGCGTGCGCTCGATCCACAGCTCGGCGTTGCGGACGGTGGGCGGCGCGTAGTACGTCGAGTCGACCTCCGCCACCGGGAACTGCGACGCGTAGAACCGCAGGCGGTCCTCGGCCGACATGGTCTTCTTCGGGTAGAAGGTGCCGGCCTTCACGAGCGTCGGCTCGGTCCACGCCGAGATCCCGACCAGCACCGTGCCCGGCGTCGCGGCGCTCGCTCCCCGTGCCATCGCCGGTATCCTACGGCCGTGTCCGTGAAGCCCGTGACGGCGACCCATCCACTCGATCCACTCACGCCCGACGAGATCCACGCGGCGGCCGACGCCGTGCGCACCGCGCATCCGGAGGTCGACGGGCTGCGGTTCCCGGTGCTCACGCTGGTCGAGCCGCCGAAGGAGGACGTCCACGGGCACCGTTCCGGCGACGCGATCGACCGGAAGGCGTTCGCCGTCGTCTACGACCGCGCCACGGGAGCCGTCCACGAGTGCGTCGTGGACCTGCGTGGTCCCTCGATCGAGTCGTGGGTGGACGTTCCCGGCGTGCAGCCCTCGATCCTGTGGGAGGAGGTCCTCGGACTCGAGGCCATCGTGGCGAAGAGCGAGGAGGCGCGTGCGGCGCTGGCCCTGCGGGATGTCCACGACCTGGAGAAGGTGCAGTACGACCCCTGGGCCGGCGGGAACGCTGCCGGTGGACGGCCTGGACCTCGGGCGGCGCCTCATCCGGGTGACGCCGTCGCTGCGCGAGTCCCCCGGCGACAACGGCTACGCCCATCCCATCGAGAATCTCGTCTTCCTCGTCGACCCCTCGGCCGGCGAGGTGGTCAAGGTGGTGGACGCCGGCGTCATCCCGATCCCTCCCGAACACGGGAACTACGACGCGGCGTCGGTCGGGGACCTCCGGACCGACCTGCGTCCTCTCGACATTACCCAGCCCGACGGCCCGAGCTTCACGATCGAGGGCCACCGCATCCGGTGGCAGGGCTGGAGCCTGCACGTGTCGGTGCACATCGTGGAGGGCCTCGTCATCCAGGACGTCACGTACGACGACGGCGGGCGGGGGCGGTCGATCCTGCATCGCGCGGGGCTCAGCGAGATGGTCGTGCCGTACGGCGACCCCTCCCCCACCTTCGCGTTTCGCGCCGCCTTCGATGCCGGGGAGTACAACCTCGGCCGGCTCGCCTCGTCCATGCGCCTCGGCTGCGACTGCCTGGGCGAGATCCGCTACCTCGACGTCCTGCTCGCCGACGAGCAGGGGGATCCGTTCACGATCGCAAACGGCATCTGCGTGCACGAGGAGGACTTCGGCGTCCTGTGGCGTCACTGGGACCTCCTGTACGCGCAGGAGGCGGAAGTACGCCGTTCACGGCGACTGGTGGTGTCGTCGTGGTTCACGGTCGGGAACTACGAGTACGGGTTCTTCTGGTACTTCTACCTGGACGGGACCATCGGGTTCGAGGTCAAGCTGTCCGGCATCATGGCGACCAAGGCCGTCGCTCCCGGCGAGACGACACCGTTCGGCACGATCGTCGCGCCGAACCTGGAGGCGCCCAACCACCAGCACCTGTTCTGCATGCGGCTCGACCTGGACGTGGACGGCACCGAGAACACGGTCTACGAGGTGGACGCGGTGGGGCTGCCGCGCGGCGAGGAGAACCCCGACGGGACGGCGTTCGTCGGCCGCGCCACGCCGATCACACGCGAACGGGACGCGGGACGGAGCATCGAGCCCGCCACCGACCGGCACTGGAGGATCGTCAACCCCAACGTGACGAACCGATTCGGCCAGCCCGTCGGATACAAGCTGATCCCGCACAACGGCCCCCTGCTCGTCGCCGACGACGACAGCCATGTGGCCGCCCGCGCGGGGTTCGCCCGACACCATCTGTGGGTGACGCGCAACGACCCCGCGGAGCGGCACGCCGCGGGCGACTACATCAATCAGCACGCCGGCGGCGAGGGCCTCGCACGATGGGTGGAAGCCGACCGCGAGCTCGAGAACGCCGACGTCGTGCTCTGGCACGTGCTGGGCTCGTCGCACCTCCCCCGCCCGGAGGACTGGCCGGTGATGCCGGTGGAGTACGTCGGCTTCACGCTCAAGCCCGTGGGGTTCTTCGACCGCAATCCGGCGCTCGACGTGCCGCCATCGCATGCCCACTGAGCCGCTGCTGATCTTCGACGGCGACTGCGCCTTCTGCTCGTCATGCGTGCGCGCGGCAGGACGCATCCTTCCGGGCACGCTGCACGCGGTGCCGTGGCAGCGCGTGCCCGACCTGGCCGCCTACGGGCTCACGCCCGAGGCGGCCGCGGCGTCCCTGCAGTGGGTCGATTCGTCGGGCAGCGTCGCGAGCGGCCACGAGGCCGTCGCGCAGGCACTCATGACCGCCGGGGGCGTCTGGCGATTCGTCGGACGGAGCCTGCTGGTTCCCGGCATCAGTGCCGTGGCGGCGTTGGTCTACGACGTCGTTGCTCGCAACAGAGACCGGCTCCCGGGCGGCACGCCCGCGTGCAAGCTCCCGCAGGCCTAGATCCAGCCGGCGGCGTTGACGATCTCGGAGTCGCGGAGCTTCCGGAGCGCCTCGCGCTCGATCAGCCGGACGCGCTCGCCGGACAGGCCCATCTGCTTGCCGACGTCGCGCAGGCTCATCGGGTGGCCGTTGCCCAGGCCGTAGCGGAGCGCGATGACCTTCCGCTCGCGGTCGTCCAGCACGTTCAGCACGGCCTGGCCGATCTCCTCGCGGAGCATCGCGTCCTCGACGGCGTCCAGCGGGCTCTGCTCGTCGGCCTGCTGGAGCAGGTCGCCCAGCTCGGTGTCCTCGCCCACCGGGGCCTGGAGCGAGACCGGCTCGCGCCGCTCGGCCTCCATCAGACGGTCGACCTCTTCGGGCGGGACGTCGAGCATCTTGGACAGCTCTTCGGGCGTCGGGTCACGGCCCATCCGCTGACTGAACTGCACCACCGTCCGGCGCATCTTGCGTATCTGGTCGTGGACGTGCACGGGGAGCCGGATCTGGCGGCCGCGGTCCGCGATGGCCCGCGTGATGGCCTGCCGGATCCACCACGTCGCGTACGTCGAGAACTTGAAGCCCCGCGCCAGTCGAACAGCTCGACCGCCCGCATCAGGCCGATGTTGCCCTCCTGGACGAGGTCGAGGAAGGGCAGCCCCTGGCCCTGGTACTTCCGGGCGATGGAGACCACCAGCCGAAGGTTCGCCCGAATGAACCGCTGCCGGGCGGCCCGGCCCTTCCGGACCAGGTCCTTGGACTGCCGGATGGTCTTGTCCGAGCGCAGGCGCCCGCCGGCCAGCCGCTGCTCGGCCTCCTCGCCGTGCTCGATGGCCATGGCGAGCTCGACCTCTTCCTCCTTCGTGAGGAGCGGCTCTCTGGCCGCGGCCTCGAGGTAGAGGCGAACGTCGTCCGCTTCGGACAGGGCGCGCGTCGGCTCCGACTTGCGCGTGGGACGGGGTTCTGGATCAGCCACTCTTAACATCACACTCCGCCAAAATGCCTGGTCAACTGACTCTTTCCCTTTCACCGGACTAGAACGCCTTCTGGAGGCGATCCATTTCCGCCCGTCCGGGAACTACTGCTTCGCATTATGCCCGTGTTTGTGCCAAAGAATCCAGCGGAGCAATGCGGGCCACACCGCAAAGATGCGAAATCGGGTCACGCGGAGGGTCCTGGGAGCAGCGGAGGACGGCTCCTGGCCAGGGTCGGCGAGAAGGTAGCCAAAATGATACCGCCCGAAAGGCCGCAGTCCACGCCTTGCAGGCACGGCACCGCCCGGGCTAGGGTCGCCCGCGATGGCCGAGGTCGCTGGGCGCGAAGGCAGGATCCCCTTCAAGGGGTTCGAGACGTGGTACCGGGTGACCGGCGAGGGCGAGGAGCCCGGCAAGCTGCCGCTCCTCACGCTCCACGGCGGCCCGGGGGCGTGCAGCGATTACCTGGAGCCGTTCGAGGAGCTGGCCGCCGGCGGCCGTCGCGTGATCCGCTACGACCAGCTCGGGTGCGGCAAGTCCGGCGTCGCCGACCGGCCGCACGACACGGCCATGTGGACCGTGGAGCTGTTCGTCGAGGAGGTCGGCGCCGTCCGCGATGCCCTGGGCCTGGACCGGGTCCACATCCTCGGCCAGTCGTGGGGCGGCATGTTGGCGATGGAGTACGCGCTCACCCAGCCCCAGGGCGTGGCCGGCCTGATCATCGAGAGCTCGCCGGCCAGCATGCGCCTGTGGGTCGCCGAGGCCAACCGGCTGCGCGCCGACCTCCCGCCCGACGTGCAGGCCACGCTCCTCGAGCACGAGGAGAAGGAAACGACGGACAGCGCCGAGTACGTGGCCGCGATGGAGGTCTTCTACGACCGGCACGTCTGCCGGACGAAGCCGATGCCTGAGCCGTTCCGGCGCACGATCGACTGCCTGACATCCAACCCCGAGGTCTACAACTACATGAACGGCCCCAGCGAGTTCCACGTGATCGGGACGATCAAGGACTGGGACGTGACCGATCGCCTGGGCGAAATCCGCTTTCCGACGCTCGTGATGTCCGGGCGGTACGACGAGGCGACGCCGACCATCGCGCAGGCCGTCACCGACGGGATCCCGGGGGCGCGCTGGGAGCTGTTCGAACAGAGCTCGCACACGTGCCACCTCGAGGAGCCCGAGCGGGCCCTGCGGGTCGTCGACGACTTCCTGACCGAGGTCGAGGGCTCGCTCGCCTGACTACATGTAGCGCGAGACGAAGCCCTTCCGCTGGTGCGCGCGGAACATGGCCAGGACGAAGGCGAACGCCAGCGCCAGGTAGACGGCATCCAGCACCACCGCGACGGCGATGCTCCCCCACGGGGTCGGGAGTCCGGCCAGCACCGCCCGCATCGCCTCGAAGACGTGCGCGGGCGGCAGCGCCAGGGCGATCGGGCGCAGCCAGTCGGGAAGCACGGACAGCGGGAAGTACACGCACGACAGCGGGCTGAGGATCCCCGCCAGCCCCCACGCCAGGATGTCGGCGCCGTCCCCGTACCGCAGGACCATGCCGACGACGACCATCGAGAGCGCCACGCCGAACACCATCAGGATCAGCAGCAGCGTCGGGAGCGCGATGCCGAGGCTGAAGACGTTGAAGTGGAACAGCGCCCAGGCGCCCAGGATCATCACCCCCCACCCGAGCGCGAGCTTGAACATGGTGAACAGCAGCGCGCCCGACAGGTACTCGACGGGCCGCAGCGGCGCCACCAGCAGGTTGATCAGGTTCCGCGACCAGGACGCGTCGGACAGGAACGAGATCGAGATGCCCAGGTTGGCGCGGAACAGGATGTCCCACAGCAGCACGCCGCCCAGCAGGAAGCCCACCGGCAGCGGCAGCGCTGCCTGGTTCTCCTCGATGAAGAGCGTCAGCAGGCCCCAGATCATCAGGTCGAGCAGCGGCCAGATGAGCAGGTCGAACAGCATCGGCGGCGAGTGGATCGCGACGTAGTAGTTCCGGCGAAAGACGGCGAAGACGCGGCGCGCGCTCACGGCACCTCCCCCATTCCCGGCGTCGCCGAGCCCTCGCCGTGCGTCGGCCCGCCGCCCGCCGCGATGGCCAGGAACGTGCCCTCAAGGTCCTCGGCGCCGTACCGGCTGACGATCTCGGCCGGCGACCCGTCGGCGACGACCTTCCCCTGTGCGACGAACACCACGCGGCGGCACAGCCGCTCGATCTCGCTCATGTTGTGCGAGGTGATCAGCAGCGTGAACCGCCGCTCGCGGTGCACGTCCATGAGGATGCCGCGGATGCGCGTGGCCACCTCGGGGTCGAGCGACGCGGTCGGCTCGTCCAGGATCAGCAGGTCGGGCTCGTTCAGCATCGACTTGGCCAGGCCCAGCAGGGTCTTCTGCCCGCTGGACAGCTGCGTCGCGTAGCGCTTGAGGAACGGCTCGAGCCCGAACATCTCGACGACGGCGTCGATCCGGCTCCGCGGGACGTCGTAGATGCCCGCGAACACGCCCAGGACCTCCTGCACGCGAATGCGGTCGGGCACGCCCACGTAGCTCGCGGTGAAGTTGGTGCGGGCGACGGCCGCCACGCGCTCCTTGGGCAGCGGGTGCCCGAGCAGGCGGATGGTGCCCGCGTCGGGCGTCGTGATCCCCAGCAGCATCATCAACGTGGTGGTCTTGCCGGCGCCGTTCGGGCCCAGCAGGCCGACGACGTCGCCTTCCTCGACCAGCAGGTCGAGGCCGTCCACGGCGGTGACGCCGCTGTATTTCTTGACGAGACCTCGTGCTTCGATGGCGTACATGCGAATGTCCTTCGTTGCTGTGGGTCCGCGGTCGCGCGCGGTGGCGCGGGAGGCGGAACGTGACGTGCGGAAGAGAGAACCTCGTGGGTCGGCCGGCGGCGCGCGTGCCCGATCAGGTCAAAGCACGGATTGAGTCTATCAACGGGGTCAAGCCGGCGGGCTCAGCCGGACCGGGTCCATGCGCGGCCGGGGCGGCCGGGTCAGTCCTTCGGCGCCGTGATGTTGACGAGCCAGCCGACGCCGAACCTGTCGCTGCACATCCCGAAGGTGTCGCCCCAGGAGGCCTTCTCGAGCGGCATGGATACCGAGCCGCCATCCGAGAGTTGGTCGAAGTATCCGCGCAGCCTCGCCTCGTCGTCGCCGCTCAGGGACATCGAGAAGGAGTTCGTCCCCGGCGTGTACTCCATCCGATCCGGCACGTCGGAGGCCATGAACGCGATGCCCTCCTGACCCTCCAGGACCGAGTGCATGACCAGGTCGTCCTCGCTCGCGTCGGACGACGCGTGCAACTCACCGAAGGTGGAGATGGTCAGGTCGCCGCCGAACACCCCCTTGTAGAACTCCATCGCCTCGCGCGCGTTGCCGCGGAAGTTGAGATAGGGATTGAGGGCGATGCCCATGGCGTTCTCCTTTCGCCGGGGCCGGTCGGCTCCCGGCTGGTCACTCGGCCTCCGTGCGGAGTCAGTGCGATCCTAGCGCGCGACCCTGACCAGGCTCGCCGAGATGGACGGTCTCGTCGCGCTTGGGAATCACGATCCGCCCGGATCGACAAGGACCTTGATCCCACCGCGGCCGTCGGCGAGCGCGGCCATCGTCTCGTCGAGGCGGTCGAGGCCCACCGTTCCGGTGACGACCGAGGACACGTGGGGCCGGGCGGCCAGCAGGTCGAGCGCCGCGGCCATCGAGTCCATCGACGGTCCGGAGATCGAGAACGCCCGCTGCTCCTTGATGGTCATCCGCAGCAGCAGCACCGGCGCCATCGGGATGCCCAGGATGCCGACCACGCCCAGCGCCCCGCAGACCTCGAACACCTCCTGGAGCGAGTCGGGGACGCCGGCGCACTCGAAGGCGACGCGCGGTCCGCGGGGATCGATCGCCTCGAGCGTGGCCACGGCGTTCTGGGTCGGTGTTGTCGAACGTCAGCTCGGCCCCCTGGGCCTCGGCCGCGGCCCGGCGCTCGGGGTTCGGGTCGGCCCCCACCACACGGCATCCGGCGCGACGAGGCCGGCGACCGTGAACAGCCCGATGGAGCCGAGCCCGCTCACGTAGGCGAGGTCGCCGGGCGAGGGCGCGGCCAGAGCGACCCCTCGGAGCGCCACACCGAGGGGCTCGGCGGCCGCGGCCGCCGTGTCGTCGAGGTCGTCGGGGACGGGGATCAGGTTCCGCGCCGGGAAGACCACCTGCTCGGCGAACCCGCCCCACAGCGCGCCGGGACGCAGGCAGTGCCGCCACTCCCCCGCCCGGCACCACGCGCATTCGCCGCAGCCGCGGGCGGGGAAGGGCACGACCCGCGTGCCCGGCCGCGAACCTGCCCGACGGGTCGAGGTCGACGGTGGCCGCGATCTCGTGGCCGAGGACCACGTCCGGCCCGGCCAGCGCGCCCGTCTTGTACAGCGAGACGTCCGAACCGCAGATGCCGCATCGACGGACCCGCAGCCGGACCTCGTCGGGGCCGGGCTCGGGCACCGGCGCCTCGCGGATCACGATCGAGCGCTCCCGCTCGAAGAACGCCGCGCGCATCGTCTCCGGCCCGGACACCGCCGGGATCCTATACTCGCGGCCGCATGGCCTCCTCGCAGCGGGAACACGGCGGCGTGCACGCGGCGCGAGCGCTGAAGGCGAACGGCGTCGAGACGATCTTCGGGCTCCCCGGCGGGCACATCCTTCCTCTGTTCGAGGGCGCGCGCCGCGAGGGGCTTCGCCTCATCGGGACGCGGCACGAGGAGAACGCCGTCTTCATGGCCGAGGGCTGGGCCCTGGCCACCGGCCAGGTCGCCGTCGTCGGCCGTCACCGCCGGCCCCGGACTGACCAACGCCCTCCCCGGCATCGCCGAGGCCAACGCGGCCGGCGTGCCCGTCGTCGTGATCGCGGGCCGCACGGGGATCGGTCAGCGCGGCCGCGGGGCCGTGCAGGATTTCGACCAGCTCGCGGCGGTCGCCCCGATGACGAAGTGGCGCGCCGAATGCCTGACCACCGAGCGCATTCCCGAATACGTCGCCGAGGCCGTGGATCGCGCCAGGTCTGGGGCGCCGGGAGTCGCGTACCTGGAGGTCCCGCAGAACGTGCTGGCCCGCACTGTCGCGGCCGAACCATCGCCACGGCCGGATGGCCATGTCACCGAAGGGACACGCTCGGTCCCCGTGGCGGGAGACGTGGACCGAGCGGTGGCACTGCTCCAGGCGGCGGAGCGTCCCGTGGTCGTTGCCGGATCAGGGGCGTTCTTCTCCGGCGCCGGCGCGGCGCTGGTGTCCTTCGCGGAGCGAACCGGCATCCCGGTGATCACGACGAGCGCGGCCCGCGGCCTGGTGGACGACGACCATCCGAAGTGTCTCGGCGGCCTGGTGCACGGCGGGATCGCCCTGGCATCGGCCGACGTGTCGCTCGTGCTCGGGTCGCGGTTCAACGCGAACCTCGTCTACGGCGGGCTCCCTCTGTTTCCTCCCGATCAGCAGGTCGTCCAGGTCGACATCCGGTCCGAGCATCTCGGCGGCCAGCGCCGGCCCGAGGTGGGGCTCACCGGCGACGTCGCGGCGACGCTCGACGCGCTGACCGACGCGTGGACGCAGCCGCCCGACGCGTTCGACGACTGGATGGCCCGCGCGCGCGAGGGCGCCGAGGCGAGCTGGGCGAGTTGGAACGCCGAGTGCGATCGGCCCGCGAACGGCATCCACCCGGGCTGGCTGGCACGAGAGACCGCCCGCTTCGCCGACGAGCAGGGCGCGTCGACGTTCGTCTCCGACGGCGGCGACAGCGTGCTGTGGGGCCTCGCGATGTCGAAGGCCCACGGGCCGGGCACCAACATGTGCATCGGGTCGGCGATGGGCACGCTCGGCATCGGCCTCCCGTTCGGACTGGCGGCGCGCGCGGCCCGCCCCGGCGAGCCGGTGTTCGTCTTCACCGGCGACGGGGCGTTCGGGCTGTCGGCGATCGAGGTGGATACCGCCGCGCGCCACGGGCTGGGCGTGGTGATCGTGGTCGTGAACAACGGCGGCTGGGGCGACGTCCGTCACGAGCAGCGGATGTTCTACGGGCCGGAGGCCGACCAGGGCGCCGAGCTGTCGACGATGCGCTACGACCTGCTGGCGCACGCCGTTGGCGGACACGGCGAGCGGGTGACGGACCCGTCAGAGGTCCGCCCGGCGCTGGAGCGTGCGTGCAAGGCCGCCGAGGAGGGCGTCCCGGCGATCGTCGACGCCGTCACCGACCCCGAGGTCATGAGCGACCTGATGCGCAACCTGAGCGGCCTCTCTGTCATGTGACCCGGCGCGGGGACCGGCGGGGCAGAGGGGGAGCCTCCGCCGGCCCGCGCTCAGGCGTTTCGGCGTGACCGAAACAGCACGGCGGCCCCGAACAGCAGCAGGATCACTCCGAGGCCGAACGTGACCTGGAGCCCCGGGCCCGCGCCGGTGTTGGGCAGGCCGCCCGGCGGAGGCGAACCGTTCGCCGCCGTCACGACGACCACACCGGCCATGCCGATGCCGCCGGAGGCTCCGTGGATCTTGCAGTGGTAGGGGAAGGTTCCGATGGACGAGAACGTGTGCGAGTACGAGTCACCGTTGTGCATGCACGACGGGAGCGACGTGGGACAGTTGGGTGACGAGTCGAACGCGCCGCTGTCCGCGGTGACCGAGTGCGGATTGGCCCCGGAGTCCGACCAGGTCACCGACTCGCCGACCTTGATGGTCACGACCTTGGGACCGAACGAGTTGTCCACCACGCTCACCGAGGCGGCCAGCGCCGGGCCGGCGGCGCCGATCAGCATGACGAACCCAGCCAGGAACACAGACATCACACGAATGAGTCTCATCGTGAGCTCCCCCTGCTCTTCAGCCGTGCGGGCCGATGCGTTGTTCGACGGTCTACGCGCGGGGGGCGGGGGCGGATTGAGCGGACGACGGCAGCGTGTCGAGAAAGCCGCCGGGCACCGCACCGTAGACCTGCACGCGCCCGCACCACCAGCCGCCGGGCGGACGAGAACCTCGGCGTGCAGGTGGTGAGCGTAAGCGACGGCCGGACCGTGGGGGCCGCCACCCACGTCGCGTTCGGCGCGACGGTGCGCTGCCAGAGCACCCGGTAGACGAACCGGCCGCCGGCGGTCTCGAGCGAGATCAGGTCGCCCGGCCCGACCTTGTCCAGCGACCAGAACGGATGCAGGAACGTGGTCCGGTGGCCGGCGACGGTCACGTTGCCGCCCTCGCCGGGCAGCGGCGTTCCCAGGTAGTGGCCCGGCCCGCGCATCAGGGTCCACCACGTCGCCCCCTGGACCAGGGCCATGTCCAGGCCGATGCCGGGGATGCGGATGACGCCGACGGCATCCCCCTTCTTCGGGGCATGCGGGAACCCGTGCGCGGCGATCTCGTGCCGGAACCCGGCCTGGGCCCGGGACGTCACGACGCCGGTCCCCCACAGCTGGTAGGCGACCACGCCGAGCAGCGCCAGGCCGGCCACGACCATCGACAGGCCGAGGCGCCTGTTCGCCCGGCGCCGGGCGCGCTGGCGCAACCGCTCCACGCGAGTCCCCATTCCGCGGGGTATACGCACGAAACGACGTAGGTTCTTGGATGTGCGGACGGAGACATCCCTTTCCGCGGCGGAGCGCGCGCTCGGGCTGCCGGAGAGCCGGTGGCTCGATGCCGGCGGCCCCATCCACTACCGCGAATGGCCCGGCCCGGCCGACGGCCCGGTCTCGGTGCTGGTTCACGGCCTGGGAGGCTCGCTCCTGAACTGGGCGCTGGTGGCCCCCGATCTCGCCCGACGCGGCCGGGTGCGTGGCGCTGGACCTTCCCGGCTTCGGACGCACGCCCGCCGCGGGCCGGGGAAGCGGCGTCGCGTCGAGCGCGCGGGCCGTGGCGCGGTTCCTGCGGGCCATGGACCTGGAGAACGTGTTCCTGTTCGGCAGCTCGATGGGAGGCATGGTGGCCGTCGAACACGCCGCCGCCGATCCCGCGAGCGTCCGCGGCCTGGTCCTGGTGAACGCGGCGCTGCCGCCCGTCGGGTCCCCCGTCCGCGGCGTGCCGACCGAGGTCGCCGCGGGCTTCCTGACCACCGGCGCGTGGAGGCTCGGGCCGGCGATCCTCCGGACCCGCACCGACCGGCTGGGGGCCGAGCGGATGGCCCTGCGCACGCTGGCCTACTGCACCGCGCACCCCGACCGCCTGGACCCTGCGTGGGTCACGGCGGCCGTGGAGGAGTTTCGCCGCTGGTCGGCGGGTCCCGACGCGGCGGACGTGTTCTCCGAAGCGTGCCGATCGATCGTCCGGGCCTTCACGTTCCCCCGCGGCTACCGGCGGCTGCTCGCCGAGATCCGGACGCCGGCGATCGTCCTGCACGGCGCCGCCGATCGCCTCATCCCCACGGCCAACGCCTGGCAGGCAGCGCGGGAGCACGCGAACTGGGACCTGGTCGTGCTCCCGGACGTGGGACACATCCCGCAGGTGGAGGACCCCGCGCGGTTCCTGGACGTCGTGGGCGCCTGGTTGGACCGCGCGGCTGCTTGAAGGGCGGCGACGGGCCCGCCTAAACTACATCGTTGTCATTCGCAGGGGGACCCTTCTTCGCATCGGCCGCCATCCTGCTCGTGTGGGGTGTGGCCAAGGTCCGCAGCCCCCGTCCCGCCGCCGCGGCGCTCGGCGCCGTGGGCCTCCCCCTCCCGATCGGGATCATCCGCGTCGCGGCCTGCGCCGAGGTGGCGCTGGGGGCGCTCGCGCTCGTGCGCCCGGATTCCTCTCGTCGCGGCGATGGTCGCCGTCGCGTACGCGTGCTTCACGGTCGTCGTCGGCGCTGTTCCTGTGGAGTCCACGCGTCCGGTCGTGCGGCTGCCTGGGTGATCGCGCCGTGCCGCCGAGCGTCGTGCACGTCGCGCTGAACGCCGGCGCGACCGTGGCGGCGGTCGCCGTCGCCGCGACCGGCGCGCTGCCGCTCCCGACGTTCGTCGCCGATCTCGGCTGGGCGCGCGGCGCGGCCTTCCTGCTGGGCGTCGCCGCGATCGTCTACCTGGCGTACGCGGTCGTCACGCTCTTCCCGGAGGCCTTCGCGGCCTACCGGGGCGTGCACGACCACAGCCGGCACGGCGACCAGACCGGCGGTGGACGGATGCAGCGAACGGAGGACGCGCTGCGATCCGCCGGCGTGGGCGAGGGACATCCGAGCCTGTGGGGCGGCGCGCGGCCCGAGGCGGCGGGATGAGCACGGCGGGCGGCGGCTCGTTCGTGGCCAGGGCGCACCGCGCTGCTGGAGCGCACGCTCCCCCGCCGAAGCGTCCTCGCGCGCGCGGCCGTCGTGGCGTCTGCCGCGACCATCGCACCGATCCGGTATCTGACCCGCCCGGTGTCGGCGCGAGATACTGATCGGCTGCGCCAGCTGCCCCGCCGGCAGCCTCTGCTGCAGCGGCTACACGGCCTTCTGCTGCCAGCTCCAGGGCGGCGACAACTTCGGGTGTCCCAGCTACGCGTTCGTCGGCGGTTGGTGGCAGTGCAACTACGGCGGCGGCGGCCTGTGCGGCACCACCAACACGCGGTACTACCTGGACTGCAACCGGCGGCACAATCACTCGTGCCCGGGCGGCTGTCACTGCGCCCAGAACCAGTGCGGGCTCCGGAAGACCTGCTGCGTCACGTTCCGGTACGGGCAGTGCAACACGCACATCGGCGGACCGGTGACGCCGATCGCCTGCCGGCTGGTCACGTGCGTGCCGCCGTGTCAGATCGACTGCCTCAACTGCAACTGCTCGAGCGCGCGCGATCAGGTCACGTGTCAGCACGAGGCCGCGTGCCTGTGAGGGGAAGGGGGAACCGATGACGGCGATCGTCGTGACGGACACGGTGGCGCTGGTGCTGCTGGCGCTGCTGGTGGTGGGCCTGCTGCGGAGCCACGCGGAGATCCTCCGACGGCTGGGGCCGGCCGAGGAGCACGAGGACCACGCCGGCGCGTCCGCGGGGACGTCGCCGAACCTGCAGCTGATCGACCTGCCGGGCCCGCGCGAGGCGTCGCCCCCGGCCGCGGACATCGTGGGCGAGTCGCCGACCGGCGACGCGGTCAAGGTCACCGTGCGCGGCGAGCGGGACACGCTGGTGACGTTCCTCTCGAGCGGGTGTCTCACGTGCATGAGCCTGTGGGAGGGCATGGCGGCCGACACCGAGCCGTTGCCGGGCGACGCGCGGGTCGTCGTGGTGACCAAGGACCGCACCATGGAGAGCCCGTCGCGGCTGCGTGAGCTCGCGCCCGACGGGGTGCCGGTGGTCATGTCGCAGGAGGCATGGGAGGGATACGGCATCTCCATGTCGCCCTACTTCGTGTACGTGGACGGCCGCACGGGCGCGGTGCGCTCCGAGGGCGCGGCGAGCTCGTGGGAGCAGGTGCGCTCGCTGCTGCGCGACGCGATGGCCGACGAGGAGCTTGCCCGGCGCGTGGGCGCGGAGCGCTGATGGGCGGCGGCGTCCCCGGCGCGCTCGTGGCGGCCGGCCTGGCGCTGGCCGTCGTCGCGGCGGTTCGCTCCACCTGGTCACCCTGAGGGGTCTCGATGATGGGAAGCATCACCCCGCTCGGGGAGCGGGGCCGCGGACGGAGATGGGGCCCGACGGTGGGGGCCTACCTGGTGGGCTCGGCACTGGGCGGCGCCGCGGCCGGGGCGGCGGCGGGTTTCGTGGGCGGTCTGCTGCAGGCCGCGACGGGCGGGGGTGTGCTCTGGATCGCCGGGGCGGCCGCGCTGGCCGGCGCGGCCGTCGACGCCGGGCTGACGCGCGCGCTGGTGCCGTCCGGACGGCTTCCCGGCCCACGCCGGCAGGTGAACGAGGAGTGGCTCACCACCTACCGCGGTTGGGTCACCGGCGCCGGGTTCGGCGTGCAGCTCGGCCTCGGCGTCGCCACGATCGTGACCACGGCGGCGATCTACGCGCTGCTCCTGGTGGCGGCGCTGTCCGGCTCGCCGCGGGTCGGCGGGCTCATCGGCCTCACCTTCGGGGTGGCCAGGGCCCTGCCGTTGCTGGCTGCGTGGCGCGTCCGTTCACCGGAGGCGCTCCTGCGCGTCGACGCCCGGCTGCGCAGGTGGCAGCCGGCGGCTGCCCGCGCGGCGACACTCTCCCAGGTCACCCTGGCGGTCCTGTTGGTCGCGGCGGCGGCGTCGCGATGATCCTGTCGAAGCAGGGCATCAGCGTCGACCTGCCGTCCGGGTGGGAGGGCCGGGCCTTCCTGCCCGACGTCCCCCCTCCCGCGTTGAACTATCCGGTCCTGCACGCCGCGAGCTTCGCGATGCCGCCCGACGACAGCTCGTACGCCGGCCGGCTCGCGAACGCGATGGGGCCGAGCGGGACGCTCTTCTCGCTGGTCGAGTTCGACCCGGCGCTCGCCGGCGACGCGCTGTTCCGCCAGGGGCGACTGCCGCTGTCGCTGACGCTCGCCGACCTGAGCCCCGCGGCGCTGCAGGTGCGGCGGCCGGGACACGCGGGCGCGCAGCGTTTCTTCGCGGCGGCGGGACGGGCCTTCTGCCTCTACGTCATCGTGGGGACGGGCACCGACGCGGCGGGCCGCGTGCGGTCGCTGAACGCCGTCCTCGCCTCGCTGCGGATCGAACCCTCGCCGCCGGGGCGCGAAGCATGAACGCCGTCGCGGCCGTCCTGGCGCTGGCGTCGCTCGTCGTGTCCATCGTGCTCGCGATCGTCGTCGCCGCGATGCTCCGGGCCGTGGATCGCCTCCGCGCGGAGGTCGCGGCTCTGCGCACCGAGTCGCACACGCCGATGGAACCGGGCGCGGAGGCGATCCCCGTCGGCGCGGCGGCTCCCACGTTCACGGCGACGGCCGCGGACGGCTCGGCGTACTCGTCGCGCGACCTGGCGGGGACGCTGCGGGTCGTGGCGTTCGCGCGGCCCGGCTGTCCGCCCTGCGAGGAGCTCGTGCCCGGCCTCTTGGGCGAGGCCGCGCGCGGCGCGCTCCCGCCCGCCGTCGTCGTGAGCCGCGGAGGCGCGTCGGACCAGCCCGAGTCCTGGCGGGTCGGCGATCCGCGCGCGACGCTGATCATGGAGGAGGACGAGCGGGTGTCCCGCCTGTTCGGGAGCGTCGTGGCGCCGCAGGTCTTCGTCCTGACTGCCGGCGACCGGGTCGGGGCGCGCGGCATCGCGACGAGCCCGGAGGACGTCCTCGAGCTGGTGCATGCCGCCGCGCGATCACCTGCGGGGGTCGCCGGATGAGCGACGCGTCCCCGCGCTTCGGGCGGCGGCGGCTGTTCCGGGACGCCGCGGACGCGGTGACCCGACGGTTCGCCCACCTGTCGGGCGCCGAGGGGTCCGCCGACCTGTTGCGCTCGCCGGCGTCCGACCCGGACGGCGCCGGACCCGACAAGCCCCCAGAGCTCTGCCCCGGCATCCGGTGCATCGCCCGTCAGCTGCACGGGGTGCGCGTGCGGCGGGAATCTGTACCACTGCAGGGGGTGCGGGCGTGACTACGTGTCCTGTCACGGCGGCCGCGGCTGCCGGGAGTTCTGTTTGCAGCCCATCTGCTAGCGTCGGGGCGTGAACACCGACCCGCCCGGCGACGCCTCGGAGCCGGATCCGCGCGCACTGATCGTCCCGGCGTCGGCGGCGAACGAGGGCGACGGCGACGATCCCGCGGCGCGCCGTCACCGAGCCCGACAAGGTGCTGCGCATCGCCACGATGGTGCGCGAGCTGCTGGACGAGACCCGGCAGGCCCCGCCCGATGATCGGGGACGGGCCATGCTCCGCAACGTGTACGAGCGCGCGGTCGACGAGCTGTCCGAGGTCCTGTCCGACGACCTGAAGCGCGAGCTGGAGGCGCTGGCGCCTCCGATGGACGCCGTCCCCACCGAGTCCGAGATCCGCGTCGCGCAGGCGCTGCTGGTCGGCTGGCTCGAGGGCCTGTTCCACGGGATCCAGGCCACGATGTACGCCCAGCAGATGGCCGCGCGTGCCCAGTTCGACGAGCTTCGGCGCCGGAGCCTGCCGCCGGGCATGCAGGGCGGGCTGCCGGGTGGGAGCCCCGAGGAGCAGTCACCGCCCGAGCGGGGCGGTCCCGGAACCTACCTCTAGACGAGCGCCATCTCCTGCTCGACCGAGTCGCAGGGGTTGCCGCGTCCGTACGCGACCCGCCCGGCCGTCACGTCGGCCACGCACCAGAAGACGGTCTTCACGTCCGACCCCTCGCGCTCGTGGCGGCAGATCGACGGGTCGCCCTCGTGGTCGCTGATCGCGGTCCGCATCGACTCCATCGTCACGGGGGTCCCGCCCTCGCGCATGTCGTCGAGGAGGGCCCGCGCGCGCCGGTACCGCACGGCCGAGCGCTCGGCGTACTCGGGGGCGCCCTCGTAGCCGAGCATCCGGTCGGTCACGTAGTGGTTCGTGTGCGCGAGGGTGCCGTCATCCGCCCGCATCAGCTCGGCGTCGCTCGCCGATCCCTCGACGCAGACCACCGAGCCGTCCCGGTGCGCCAGCACGTTCGAGTACGACGACGCGCGGTCGGGCCGCAGCGCCGCCGCGACGGCCTCGTCGATGGTGCGCTTCCTCAGCATGTCGCGCACCTGGAGCAGGCGCGGCACGCCCACGCGGTTGTCGTTCGGCGTGAGCTCGTTCCCCGTCAACGACAGCCCGGCGGCGTTCCAGCCGACGCTGAGCCACGGGCCGATGCCGATGGTGAACATCGGCGGCTCGTTGTCGACCTCCCACCAGAGGGCGACGAGGTCGGCTTCGTCTTTCGGCGCGAGGTCGTTGGTGTGTCCCACGACGACGTGTCCGTCGGCCGTGAGCGGCGCCGTCGCGACCAGATCGGAGCAACGCCCCGCCCCGGCCTCCATCCCGTGCGAGACGGGGACCACGCCCCAGATCTCCTCGGTCGACGCAGCGAACAGGTCGAGCGGATCGACGTCGGCGCCTTCCGCGACGCCGTCCAGCTCGTCCAGCAGCCACGGCTCGGCCCGTCCGGTGACGTCCCGGTGGGCCGCGGCGAGCGCGCGCTGGCCGTAGACGGTCTGCTCGTCGCCGAGATGCGCGGACAGGTCGCAGGCGCGGGCGATCTCGTCGGCACACGCCTCCCCGACCTGGAAGCCGACCTCGCGATGGTCGCCGCGCACGCGGATCAGCGGAATGGGCATCGGCGTCGTCATGGCTGCGGCCTCACCGCTGCAGCATAGCCCGATCGCTCAGGCGACCCTGCGGCGGACCCACCAGACGCTGAACGCGCCGAGGCCGAGCGCGAGGAGGACGAAGACCCCCGTCTCCATCGACTGGAACACCCAGTACCGCCCGGCCGGCTGATAGGTCATCTCGACGTGGTAGGTCTGTGCGATCGTCCGGACGCAGTCGAGGAACGCGTTCTTGTCCGCGGGTGCCCGAGTGATCCGCTCGTCGGGCGGCGGCGGCTTGATCTGCGGGCACGCGCTCCGCATGAACTGCGCGGTGATGCCCTGACCCGCCGAGTCGACGACACGGCTGGACAGGACCCACGCGTTGGGCACGGACGGAGGCTCGACGATGAAGTCCATGCCGCTGCCCGACGGATTGGACGTGAATCCAAATCCGCTCGCGGAGGTGACCGACTGGGTGATCGTCACGGGCGGGAGGAGATGCGGCCGCACCCAGGTGGTCATCACGAGCAGCACGCCTATGAAGACCACCAGCGTGATCGCCATCGCCGGGACCGTTCGCCGAACCACGAGCCCGACGGCCGTTCCCAACGCGACGGCGAATGCCGCGTAGGCGGCGGGCACGAGGCCACGCTGGGTGAACTCCGACGGATCGAAGCGGCTGGCGTTGACCCGGTCGAACGGGCTGAACCACCAGGTCGCCATCAGACTGACGAGGCCCGCGACGGCGACGGCTGCAAGCGCCACCAGCACGACCTTGACGACCAGCCAGCGCGTGCGGGTGACGCTCTGCGTCCAGGCGAGTCGGAACGTGCCCGTTTCCAGCTCGCGCGCGACCAGCGGCGCGCCCCAGAAGATGCCGATCAGCGCCGGGATGGTCAGGATCAGCATGCCCAGGACCCCCTGAAGCAGGCGGTCCTTCCGCGCGAAGGCGTCGGCCGCGAGGAAGCAACTCTGCCCCGACCCGCAACCGGCCACAGTGGTGTCGTACAGGTGCGCGAGGTGGGGTCCCGTGACGAGCACCGTGACCCCCACCGCGGCGAGCCCGATGGCCGCAACGACGGCCTGGGTGCGGAACTGGCGGGCGGCGAACCGGATCACGATGCCACCCTCGTGAGCGCGGGCCGCTGCTCGTCGGCCACGGCACGCGCCATGTAGGCCAGGACCAGGTCCTCGAGCCCGACCTGCTCGATCGTCCAGGCTGGATCGTGGATCGGTTCGTCCGTCCGCACCAGGAGCGTGCTCTGCCGATCGGTGTGGCTCGCCTCGATGACCTTCTGGTTCGAGGGAAGGGTGCCCGTCTCCCGCCGTGGACCGCTGAGCCGCCGGTGCGACGCGAGCAGCTCGTCGATCTCCCCCGCCACCTGGACGCGGGACGCCACCAGCACCAGGAGGTGGTCGCAGACGCGCTCGAGGTCGGTCACCAGGTGGGACGACAGGATGACGCTCAATCCGAATTCGGCGACGACCTCCATCAATCCCTGGAGGAACTCGCGGCGAGCCAGTGGGTCGAGGCTGGCCAGCGGCTCGTCCAGGAGGAGGACGTCCGGGCGCTTCGCCATCGCGATCGTGAGCGCAAGCTGGGCGCGCTGGCCGCCGGAGAGCTTCCCGGCGCGCTGGGAGGGGTCCAGGTGGAGCTGCTCGATGCGCCGGTCCGCGAGGCCCTGGTCCCACCGCGGATTGAGCCAGGCCCCCATGCGGAGGTGGTCCGCGACCGACAGCCCCGCGTACGTGGGCGTGTCCTGGGCGACGAACCCGACGCGCGCGAGCTGTTCGGGTCCGCCGCCGGGAGGCTCGCCGAGGAGCTCGATGGTGCCGGTCGTCGCCCGCAGCAGGCCGACGGCGAGGTGCAGGAGCGTCGTCTTCCCCGCGCCGTTGGGCCCCACGAGCGCGACCACGCGACCGGAGGGAATGGCGAAGGAGCACTCGCGGAGCGCCCACCGCCGCCCGTAGCGCTTGCCGAGCCCCTCAGCACGCAGGACGGGATTCACGCTACCCCCCGCTCCCCGGACGCGCGAAAGCAATCGCGAAAGAGGGCCTCGATGCTCTCCTCGTCCAGCCCGGCACGCCGAGCTTTGTCCAGCCAACGCTGCAGGTCCCGGCGCAGGGGACCCTGGGCCGCGAGCGAACCGTCGGCGAGGGTCCTGATGATGAACGTCCCGATGCCCGGCCTCGCGGCGACCAGCCCCTCGTGGTCCAGCTCGTTGTATGCCTTCAACACCGTGTTCGGATTGATGGCGAGGCGGCCGACCACGTCTTTCACCGTCGGGAGCTGGTCGCCCTCCCGCAGCATCCCCAGTCGAAGGGCGTGGCGCACCTGGTGGACGATCTGGAGGTACGGCGCGACTCCCGACTTGGCATCCAGGTGGAACTCGATCATCAGACCTCGATTCCTCTAGGAGACTAGGGAAATATGGACCTGACGCGACCGCTTGTCAAGGGGGTCGCGCTCGGGCGCTACGGGGCGAGCGACTCGGTGACCGGTCGCGCCCGGACCAGCGAGGCAGTGACGGCGCCCGCCAGGATGAACACCCCGCCGATCGCCGTCGCCGGGTGCATCGGCTCGCTCAGGAACGCGACCGTCATGATCGTGGCCCACAGCGGCTCGCTGGCGGAGATGACGGCGGTGCGCACCGGGCCGAGCCTCCGCAGGCCGGCGAAGAGACCGAAGAACGCGCCGGCGGTGAGCACGGCCGAGCCGAGCGCTGGCGCCCACTGGTGCAGTCCCGACGGCCACTGCCAGACGCCCGCGACGACCGACACGGCGGCGAGCGCCGCGCCCGCCGCGGCCGCCACCCACATCGCGGCGGTGAGCGACTCGGTCCGCCGGACGACGCGGTCCGCGCCGATCAGGTACAGCGAGAACGCGAGCGACGACCCGAAGGCGAACAGGATCCCGGCCGTCGAGATGTCGAGGCCGCCCGAGCCCACGACGACGATCGCGGCGCCGCCGACGGCGGCGCCCAGCGACACGAGGACGAGGCGCTCGGGGAGCCGGCGCCGGATCACGACCCAGATGAGCGCCACCCATACCGGGTACGTGAAGAACAGCAGGGTCGCGGCCGGCGCGCTGCCGTGCTCGATCGCCCCGAAGAACAACCCCGACTCGACGGCGTAGCCGAAGACGCCCAGGACGAGCAGCGGGACCCCCTCGCCCGGCGCCGCCGTGAGCGGCCGGCGAAGCCCGAGCAGGACCGCCGCCAGGACGACGGCCGCGACCAGGAAGCGGATCGAGAGGAACGCCGTGACGGGGAACCCGTCGCGCGTCAGGAGCGTGCCGAAGAGGACCACTGTGCCGAAGCACAGCGCCGACAGGGCGATCAGCCCGCCGCCGAGCAGCTCCTCGCGGCGGCCGCCGGCCGGCGGCGTCATCCGGTCGGGGCGGCGGTGACGGGCGGTGACGGCCGCCGCGGCACGTACCCCGACGCGGCCTCCCACCGCATCCCGATGCGCGCGATGGTCTCCTCCCCCCCGTCGCCGCCCACCAGCGACGCGCCGATGGGGAGCCCGTCCGCGGTCCAGCGGGCCGGCAACGACACGGCCGGGACCCCGGCCAGATTCGCCGTGCACGTGAGGTAGCCCGGACCGACGCGGCCGACCTCCACCGTCACCTCGTCGGACAGCTCCACCGCCTCCTGGTCCGCGCGCGGCGCGGGGTACACGGTGGTCGGGATCAGCAGGGCGTCCAGGACGGCGAGCCGTTCGCGGAACCACCGGCCGACCTCCTCGCGCCGCAGGGCCGCGCGGTGCCGCTCGTCGTCGGTCATCGCCTCGCCCCGCTCCAACCACTCGCCGACCGTGGGCGCGACCAGCGCGCGCGCTTCGGGGTCGCGCAGCGCGGGATGCGCCTCCGCGAACTCGGGAAAGCACACGAGCCCCCACAGCTCGCGGGCGTCCTCCAGCCCGCGCCCGTCGATCGGCTTCACCTGCATGCCGGCGGCCTCCAGCACCGCCGCGACGTCCGCCACCGCCGCCGCGGCCTCGGGGTGCAGCGTCTCGAGCATGAACGGCACGGGAACGCCGATCCGGAACGGCTTGTCGGGACGGCGCAGCAGCCAGTCGCGGGCGGGGTGGCGGATGGGGACGCCCGCCAGCACCGCGTACAGCATCCACGCGTCCTCGACGCTGCCCGCGATCGGCCCCGGCGCGTCCAGCGAAGGGGCGAGCGGCATGATCCCCTCGAGCGGGAGCTCGCCCGTCGTCGGCTTCAGCCCGACCGTGCCGCAGAACGACGACGGGATGCGGATCGAGCCCCCCGTGTCCGTGCCGAGGCTCCACGGAACGACACCCGCCGCGACGGCCGCCGCCGATCCACCGCTGGAGCCCCCGGTCATGCGCGCGGGATCCCACGGGTTCCGCGCCGCGCCGCACGCCGACACCAGGTTGGTCCCGCCCGCCGCCAGCTCGTGCTGGTTCAGCTTGCCCACCAGCACCAGGCCGGCACGGCGCAGCCGCCGGATCGTCGGCGCGTCGTCGGCCGCGGTGCGTCCCGCGTAGGCGGCACAGCACCCGGTCGTCTCGTGGCCCGCCACGTCGAACAGGTCCTTGACGGCGACCGGGATCGCCCGCCAGGGGACGGTCCTCGTCCGGCCCGGCACGGTCGACCGCGTCGGCGGCGGCCAGCGCCTCATCGGACCAGATCTGCGAGAACGCGTTGGTCACGGGCTGCCAGCGTTCCGCTGCCTCCAGCGCGCCCTCGACAAGCTCGCGAGCCGAGACCTCGCGGGCCGCGAGCGCGGCACTCATCCCGGCGGCGGTGCGGGGTGGCAGGCTCGTGTCGTCGGTCACGCTCGCACGAACTCCCCCACGCGCGCCACCAGCGCCGGGATCGCCGCCCACAGCTCGTCGCCGTCCTCGAACATGAGCAGCTCGGCGTTCGGCATGATGTCGACGAGGATCTCGCCGATCTCGGCGGGGTGGATCACGTCCCCCCGGCGACAGATCAGCAGCGTGGGCGCCGTCACCTTCGCCATGTCGTGCCGGTCGCGCAGCGGCCAGTCGTCCACCACCCCGCGGATGGCGCGCGGTACGCCCTCGGTGTTCAGGTCGGCCAGCATCTGCTCGTCCAGGTCGCGCATCCACGGAGCGGCCGCGTACCGGGCCACGCGCTCCGGTTCGGACAGGATCGCCTCCAGGGCCTCCTTCGGATCGCGCCCCTCGATCATCGCGGCGGTCTCGAGCAGGCGGTCCTTGTACTGGAACGGCACGTCCAGACCGGCGGGGAGCAGGAAGACGAGCTTCTCGAACCGATCGGGGTCGTCGGCCACCAGGTTCGCGATCGCGGCCGCTCCCAGCGAGGTGCCGATGGCCACGGTGGCGTCGTACGCGTCCGCCACCGCGCGGACGTCGCGCGCGAAGTCCGCGAACCGGTACCCGGTCGCCGGCGACGAGCTGTGGCCGTGGCCCCGGAAGCAGAACCGGACCTTCGTGCCGGGCACGAAGCCCGTCAGCATCGCGAGCTCGCGACACGAATTGGTGAGCCCGTGCGCGAGGACCATGACCGGCTCTCCGTCGCCGTCCACCTCGACGTGCAGGGTGACGTCGCTGGTGACGAGCTCAGCCATCGGCCGACGGACGTTCGCTCTCGCCGATCTCCATACGGGCGGCGAGCTTACACAGCCGGCGAGGCTGCCTGGCGCGTGGCGGCACTGCGCCGGTCGGTCTGCCGGCGGTCGATCTCGCGGACCACCAGGATGGCGAGGAGTGCCGCCACCGCCATGACGAACTCGCCGACCATCACCCAGCGGATGGACACGATCGTCCCGCCCAGGGTGAGGACCGGGCCCGTCGACTGCCCGACGAACGAGCTCGCCGACTGCGAGATGAGCCATCCGGCAACGAGCGCCACCCACCAGAGCCACAGGAGCGCCGATCCGGGCTGCCGCTGCCATTCGACCGACCCGCCGGCCGGCGCGCTCGCCCGCCACAGCTCGCTCATCGCGCGGAAGGGCATGACGAGATTGGCCAGCGGAATGAACCACCAGCCCACCGACCATCCCGGGCTGATGGCGAGCCCGCCCGCCCCGAACGCGTCGAGGTTGGACCGGGCGCGGAACTGCCACATGCACCAGGCAACGATCGCCCCGACCAGCAGCAGCGCCGTGAGCCCGGTGACGGCTTGGATTCGCTCGACCGCCTGCGAGATCCCCAGCTCGCCCCGCTGGAGCTCTCCGACCACCGTCAGGGCAACGACAGCGGTCACCACCTCCATCACGCCCACGGCGGCCAGCAGCACGACCGTGGTCACCGCGCGGCCGTGGCCGTCGCGGAAGACGGCGGACGCCTGCCCGCCCTGCGGCGCGGCGACGCCGACGGCCGGCACGGCGACCGAGCGCGGTTCGCGGGCCGCGAACTGCCCCCACGCCTCCGCCCATCCCTGATCCGTCCGGGGAAATCGGAGGGCCGCGGGCCCCGGAACGGACCGATCCCAGATGCCGAAGAAGTCCTGGCCGTAGCCGAGGATGTACCGCTCGCCCGAGTGGCTGAAACGCAGGGCGCCCTCCCCGACCACGGCCGGCGGACCGGGAGGGGGCGGAGGCGGGGGCAGGCCCTGCGGAGGCGCGACCGCCGGCGGCACGACCTGGGGGACCGGCTGCCCGAGGTCGTTCTGGCAGTACGGGCAGCGCGTCGCCTGGTCGTCGACCTGCTCGGCGCAGTACGGACACGTCTTCATCGAGTCGCTCTCTCCGATCGGAGTGCCCGAGAGCCTACCGGGATGCGAACTGCGGAAGCCAGGCCGCCTCGGCCGTGAGCATCCGATCGGCCATCTCGTGGATGCGCGGGAGCGGGACCACGGACGCCGTCAGCGGGTCGAGCGCCACCGCCGCGTGGACCAGGTCGCGATCACCGCTCGTCGCCGCCTCCACCGTGAGGCGCTGCGACGCGATCTGCACGTTGTTCAGCGCCGCGCACGCGGGCGGCAGCGACCCGTACCGGAGCGGGCGAACGCCACCGGCATCGGCCAGGCACGCCACCTCGACGCACGCGTCCGCCGGCAGGTTCTCGACGCAGCCGCCGTTGCGCACGTTGCCGTACACCACGCGAGGTGTTCCGGTGACCAGGCTGTCGACGATCGGCGCCGCGAACTCGCCGCCCTGCCGGATGCCGTCACGCCGCGCCTCCGCCAGGACCTCCCGGTTGCTGCTGCCGGCGTCGGCCGCGCGGCAGATCGCCAGGTAGTCCCAGCGACGGTCCAGGTACTCGTTCACGAGAATCCGGCGTGCGCCGGAACCAGGCCCAGTACTCGCTGGCGTGGTGACTCGACTCGGTGTGGAAGTACCCGGTCAGCAGCATCAGCTCGGCCCGCACGCGCTCGATGCTCTCGTAGGCATCGTCGCCGCGTGGCAGCAGCGGCTGGGTCCCGTCGACGTGTCGCGCCCGCATCACCTCGCGGATGCGCGGCAGCAGGTCCTCGTCGCCGCGGCGAAACGTCGTGAACCACGCGGTGTGGTTCACACCCGCGCAGTCGAACGTGACGTCCCCATACGAGACACCCAGCTCGCCGGCCAGCAGCTCGGACGTCCCCTGCACGCTGTGGCACAGGCCGACCACGCGAACGCCCAGCAGGTCGGTGGCCCAGCAGTTCACCGACATCGGGTTCGCGTAGTTGAGCAGCAGCGCGTCGGGGCAGACGTCGAGCATCGCCTCGGCCACCACGCGGAGCGCGGCCACCGTGCGCAGGCCCCGGAACACGCCGCCCGGCCCCAGGGTGTCGCCGACCGTCTGGTCGACGCCGTACTCGCGGGGGATCTCCACGTCGAACCCGTACGCCTCGACGCCGCCGACCTGGAACACGGTGATGACCACGTCCGCGCCGCGCAGCGCCGCCGCCAGGTCCGGCGGGACCTCGACCATGGTCGGCAGGCCGCCGATGGCGATCAGCTCGCGGGCCGCCTCCGCGGTCCGCTCGGCCGCCGGGACGTCGATGTCGTAGAGCGCCAGCGTCGCGTCCGCGAGCGCGGGGAACGACAGGAGGTCCCGGGTCAGCTCGAGCGGGAACACCCAGCCGCCGGCCCCCACGATCACGATCCGGGGACCGTCGCCCGTCACGATCCGGCCCTCCCCGCCCCCGGGAGCGCCTCGCCCGACCGCTGATCGAACAGGTGGATCCGCTCGGGCAGCACACCCAGCCGCAGGACGTCGCCCGGCACCGGCTCGCGGTCGGCCGCGAAGATCGCCGTCATCGGAGCGCGGGCGCCCTCCACCAGCACCGGGATCTCGGCGCCCTCCTCCTCGGCGCCGCTGTGCACCGGCGTGCCGGCGACCGTGCCGTGCACGACGACCTGCTCGCCCAGCGGCTCGACGACGTCGACGCGGAACTCGAGGGCCGGGCGGCCGTCGTCGACCGGCGTCAGGCACTCGGGCCGGATGCCGACCACGACGTCCTGGACGGGGACGCCGGTGTGCGGGAACCTGAGCTCGCCGGCCACGACGTCGCGCTCGGACGCCGTCCCGCGCACCAGGTTCATGGCCGGGCTGCCGATGAAGCCGGCCACGAAGAGGTTCACGGGCTTCCGGTAGACCTCCTGCGGCCGGCCGATCTGCAACGCCCTTCCGCCCGACATCACCACGATGCGGTCGCCCAGCGTCATGGCCTCCACCTGGTCGTGGGTGACGTAGACCGTGGTGATGCCCAGCCGCTGGTGGATGCGCTTCAGCTCGGCCCGCATCTGGACGCGGAGCTTGGCGTCCAGGTTCGAGAGCGGCTCGTCCAGCAGGAACGCCTTCGGCTCGCGCACGAGCGCCCGCCCCATCGCCACGCGCTGGCGCTGGCCGCCCGACAGCTGCGCGGGACGTCGCTTCAGCAGCTCGTCCAGCCCCAGGATCGCCGACGCCTCGCGGACGCGCCGGTCGATCTCGGGCTTGGGCGTGTGGCGTTCCTTGAGCCCGAACGCCAGGTTCCGGTACACGGTCATGTGCGGATACAGCGCGTAGTTCTGGAAGACCATGGCGATGTCGCGGTCCCGCGGCGACACTCGGTTCATCGTCTCGCCGCCGATGGCGATCACGCCGGACGTGGGCTTCTCGAGGCCGGCCACGATCCGCAGGGCGGTGGTCTTCCCGCATCCGGAGGGGCCGACGAGGATCAGGAACTGGCCGTCTGGGACCTCGAGCGTCAGATCGTCCAGGGCGACCGTCCCGCCGGGGAACTCCTTGGTCACGTGGTCGAAGGCGATCTCGGCCATGCGGCTACCCCTTCAGTCCCGACGTCGCGATGCCGCGGATGAAGTAGCGCTGCGCGAAGAAGAAGAGGACCAGGATGGGGATCATGCTCATGACGTTCGCGGCCATGAGCAGGTTGGTGTTGGTCTGGTGCGCGCCCTGGAACGTCGTCAGCCCCAGCTGCAGGGTCATGTTGTCCGGGTTGTAGAGGGTGATGAGGGGCAACAGGAAGTCGTTCCACGTCCACATGAACGTGATGACGGCCAGAGTGGCGAGCGCCGGCCCCGACAACGGGAGCACGATCTTGAACAGCACGCCGAGCCGCGAGGCGCCGTCGATGCGCGCGGCCTCCTCGAGCTCGATCGGCAGCGTCCGGAAGAACTGCCGCAGCAGGAAGATGCCGAACGCCCCCGCGAGGTTGGGCAGGATGACCGCCCCCAGCGTGTCGATCATCCCGAGGTCCCGCAGGATCAGGAACGTCGGGATCATCACCACCTGGAAGGGAACCATCAGCGTGGCCAGCACCAGCAGGAAGGTCACCTCGCGGCCGAAGAACTTGATGCGGGCGAACGCGTACCCCGCCAGGCTGCAGAAGAAGAGGTTCCCGATCACGGTCGCCGTCGTGACCGCCACCGTGTTCAGGAACCAGCGCGCGAACGGCGCCTCGCGGAGCACCTCGGTGTAGTTGTCGAGCTCCACGCCGCTGGGGACCAGGATCGGCGGGTAGTGCCGCGTCTCGGCAAGGGTCTGGACCGAGGTGATCAGCATCCAGACGAGCGGGATCAGCATCACCACCGCCAGCGGGATCAGCACCAGGTGCCACGGGCTGAACAGGAACCACCGGCGCCGCTCCTCCGGCTCGGCCACGCGGGCCTCGGTGGTGGCGATCTCGCTCATGACGTGTAGTAGACGAATCGCTTGCCGGCCAGCAGCTGCGCGATCGTGAGCACCATGATCGCCACGAAGAGCACGTAGGCGATGGCCGCCGCGTATCCGGCGATGCCCTGCTGGAACGCGAGGTCGAAGAGGTAGAACACGACGACGTACGTCGCCGTCCCCGGCCCGCCGCGCGTCAGGAAGTACACCTCGTCGAACAACTGGAGCGCGTTGATCGTCGACCACACGACGAGGAAGAGGGTCGCCGGGCCCAGCAGCGGCAGCGTGATGTTGCGGAACAGGCCCCACCGCCCCGCGCCGTCGATCTCCGCCGCCTCCACGAGCTCCTGCGGGATGCCCTGGAGCGCGGCCAGGTAGATGATCACGTTGAAGCCGATCCATCCCCAGATGGTCATCCCGACGATGGAGTACAGCGCGGCGTTGGGACTCTCGAAGAAGCCGAACGGCCCCAGCCCCACCTTCCCCAGCAGCCAGTTGGCGAGGCCGAACGTCGGGTCGAACAGCCAGAGGAACATGATCGCCGTGGCGATGGTGGAGGCCACCACGGGGACGAAGACCGCCGTGCGGTACAGGCGCACGCCCCGGATGCGGCGGTTCAGCGCGATGGCGGCGAACAGTCCGCCGGCCACCGACAGCGGGACGAACAGCACCGTGTAGATCACCGAGTGCTCCACGGACGCCTTGAACAACGGGTCCTTGGACAGCGCCGCGTAGTTCTGCAGGCCGATCCACTCCGGCGGGCTCAGCAGGTTCGTCCGCTGGAACGACAGCAGCGCGGACCAGATGATCGGCACGATGTTGAACGTCAGGATCAGGAGCACCGCCGGCAGGACGAACGCCCAGCCGGCAACGTTGTCCGACTGCAGCCAGCCCATCTGCCGAGGGCGGGGCCTGGCGACGCTCACCGCCGCCCCATCGCTAGGCCGGCACCGCCAGGAACCCGTCGGCCTGCGTGGCCGCGGCGTCCAGGTTCTCCTGAGGCGTCCCCTTTCCCAGCAGGACGTTGACGACCGCCTGGCCGAGCGCGGTCGAGACCCGCGGGTACTGCGGGATCTGCGGTCGCGCCTTCTGGACGTTCTCGAGGTTCGACACGAACGTCCCCTCGCCCGGGAACTTGGTGGCGAAGTCGGCGAAGCCCGGCATGCTCGACACCGACGCGCGCGTTGGGAGGTGCCCCGTCGCCATCGAGTCCGTCAGCACCTGGTCGGGCGCCGTGAACCAGCTGAGGAAGTCCCACGCCGCGGCCACGCGTTCGGGGCCGTTGTCGAAGAGCACCCAGTTGTCCGGGCCGGCGATCGTCTGGTGGCTGCCGCCCGGGTCGAACGACGGCATGATCTGCACGCCGTACTTCACGTCCGGGAAGCTCGACAGGTCCCATGGACCCGTGATCATCATCCCGATGTTGCCGGAGTTGAACAGGTTCTCGCTCTTGCCGGCGTCCGGGTGGAAGTCGAGGTACAGCGACCCGTCCTGCTGCATCTGCTGCAGGACGGTCAGCGCGCGCACGCCCTCGGGACCGCTGAACGCAGCGTGCTTGTTGTCGCTGGTGAGGATGTCGCCCCCCGCCTCCCACAGCATGGCCTCGTACTCCCACACCGTGGTCTCGCTGCCATCGGCCGGAAAGGCCAGCCCGAAGACCTTCTTCGCCGGGTCGCTGACGGCCTTCGCCGCCGCCATCAGGTCGTCCCACGTCCAGTCGGCGGTGGGCTCGGGAACGCCCGCGCTCTTGAACAGGTCCTTGTTGTAGACGACGGCGAGGTTGTCCACCAGCGCCGGCACGCCCAGGACGCGCCCGTCCACGGTGGCCGCCGCCCGCTCGCCCGGGAAGAAGTCGTTCCAGTCGTAGCTGCCCGAGGTGACCTTGTCGCTCAGGTCCACGAGCTTCGGCGCGCCGGCTAGCTGCGCCATGTTCGTGCCGTATTGATAGGAGATGTCGGGCTGCTTGCCTCCCTGGAGGGCGACGGTCGCTCGCTGCAGCGCGAAGTCGCTGTTCACGTACCTGACGTCGATGTGGACGTTCGGGTGCAGACCCTCGTACTGCTTCACCAGCGCGTTCAGCGTGATGTTCTCGTACGCCTGGTTCGCCGGCGGCGGGGGCGTGTACCCCATCCACATCGTCAGGCTCACCGGCGCGCCCGAGGACGGACTCGCACCATCGCCGCCGCCTCCGCCACTGTCGCTCGTGCAGGCGACCGCCACCAACATCACCGAGAACGCGCCGACCAGCCACCACCGTCTCATTCCGCACCTCCCGTGCGCCCCGCCCGCCGAACCACGTTCGTCAGGCTCCCGATGCGCTCGATCTCCACGGTCATCTCGTCGCCGTCGCGCAACCAGCGCGGCGGCGTCCTGGCCATCCCCACGCCGGGTGGCGTCCCCGTCGCGATCAGATCCCCCGGCTCCAGCGTGATCGTCCGGCTGATGAACGCCACCAGGCTCGCCACGCCGAACGCCATGTTCGCGGTGGACGAGTCCTGCATCACCTCGCCGTTGACGCAACAGCGAATGGACAACGTCTGCGGATCCGAGATCTCGTCGGCCGTCACCAGCCAGGGTCCGCACGGCAGAAACGTGTCGATCGCCTTGCCCAGCATCCATTGCGACGACCGGCGCTGCAGGTCGCGTGCCGAGACGTCGTTCATGCACGTATACCCCGCGACGTGGCCCAGCGCGTTCGCCTCGCGAACGGAGCTCGCGCGACGGCCGATGACCACGCCCAGCTCGGCCTCGAAGTCGGGCTCGTCCGTGACCGCCGGGACGACGACCTCGGCGCCCGGCCCCACCACGCTGTTCGCGTACTTGGGGAACAGCATCGGCTCGTCGGGGATGGTCGTACCCGACTCGGCGGCGTGGTCGCGGTAGTTGAGCCCGATGCCGATCACCTTCTGGGGCCGCGGGACGGGCGCGCCGAGCACCACGTCGCCGAGGCGGATCGGCGCGCCGTCGCGGGCCTCGCCGGTGCGAAGGTACTCCGCGAGGTCCGGCCCCATCGGCACGATCGCGTCGTCCTCCACGCGACCGAACCCGCCGTCGAACGACGCCAGCTTCACGGGATGAGCACCACTTTGGTCAGCTCGGTCCCGTCCACCAGCGCCTCGAACGCCGCGGCGCCCGCCGACAGGGGCATCGTCGTGATCCACTGCGCGACGTCCGGCTCGCCCCCGGCCAGCAGGGTGAGCGCCCGGTCGAAGTCGGGCGGCAGGCAGGCGTACGAGCCGACGATCGTGAGCCCCTTGGCGACGATCGCGTGATAGCTGAGCGGTCCCTCCGGCGCGCCCAGGCCGATGGCGTCGACGTGTCCCCCGGCCCGGACCGCCTGCAGGGCAAGCTGCCACGTCTCCGGATACCCGGCGGCGTCGATCACCACGTCCACGCCCCGCCCACCCGTCTCCTCCTCCAGCTCGGCGGCGGCGCCCTCCGCCGCGACCGGCGTCGCCCCCAGCTTCGCGGCCAGCTCGAGCCGCCGGGGGAGGGTGTCGACGACGAACGTCCGCGCCGCGCCGGCCAGGACGGCCGCGCGCGTCGCGAAGAGCCCGATGGGCCCGGCGCCGATCACCAGGACGACGTCGCCGGCCCGCACCGCGCGCTCGACCGAGTGGATGGAGTTGGCGAACGGCTCGGTCAGCGAGGCCGCCTCGTCGGACAGCCCCGCGGGAACAGGCAGGACGTGCGTCGCGGGAATCGTGCAGGCCTCGGCGAAGCCACCGGGAAAGTTCATCCCCATCAATACGCGGTCGGGACACAGGTTGGGCCGGCCACCCACGCAGAGCGCACACGATCCACACGAGACGACCGGCATCACCACGACCCGCCGGCCCATCAGCTCGCCGGTGACGCCCTCGCCGGCCGCGTCCACGGTCCCGACGACCTCGTGCCCCATGACGAGCGGCGGGATGCGCCGCGGGCTGGCCTCCCGGAACCCGTGCAGGTCCGAGCCGCAGATCGCCGTGGCGCTGATCCGAACGCGGACCTCGCCCGCGGCCGGCTCGGGCTCGGGCGCGTCCTGCAGCTCCATGTTCCGCGGACCCAGATACGTGAGTGTCTTCATGTCCCCTTCCGCTCCGTCACATGACGGCCGTCTGGCCGCCGTCCACGACCAGGGCGGCCCCGTGGATGAACGAGGCCTCGTCCGAGGCCAGGAACGCGTACGCCGCGGCCACCTCGTCCGCGCGACCGTAGCGGCGCAGCGGGATCGCCGCGTCGGCGTAGGCCGTGAACTGCGCCTCATCGGCCATACCCCGGTTGAGCGGCGTGTCGATGAACCCGGGGCACAGGCAGTTGACCCGCACGCCCCGCCCGCCCAGCTCGACGGCCATCGAGCGCGTCAGCTGGAGCACGCCGCCCTTCGACGCGTTGTAGTGCGCGAACTCCTCCTCGCCGCCGAGCGCGTTCGTCGAGGCCATGTTCACGATGGACCCACCGCCGCCCTCGACCATCCGGCGCGCCACGAGGCGGGCCACCAGGAACATCCCACGCAGGTTCACCGCGATCATCCGGTCCCACTCGTCCGGCTCGATCTCGAGGAAGCGCACCTTGTGCGCGATACCGGCGTTGTTGATGAGGACGTCGACCCGGCCCAGGAACGCCTCGCCGGCCTCGACCAGCGCGCGCGCTCCGTTCTCGTCGCTCACGTCGCACCGGGCGCCGTCCACGGTCCCCGACGGCCGCAACGCGTCGAGCGCCGCCGTCAGCTCCCGGTCGTCGACGCCGCCGACGAACACCCGGCAGCCCTCCTGGAGGAAGCGCTCGGCGGCGGCGAGCCCGATGCCGCTCGTACCGCCCGAGATCAAGACCCCCCTGTCCCGCAGGCCGCGCATCACCGGGCCCCCGATCGAGCGCTCAGCGGTTCCCTCCCCGTCTCCGCAACGATGGATTCCGCTCACCGGAACGGCGTTCTGATGGCGCCCAATTCTCCGGGTCCGCCCTGCCGCCGTCAAGGGCGGCGGCGCCGTTCGCGCCCGACGCGGGGTTCAGGAGCGACGACGTCGCGCGCAGCAGGACCGGGGCCAGCGCGCGCATCCGCGCGGCGGACAGGCGCTCGCGGGGCGCGGCGATCGATACAGCCGCCCGGGGCCGCGCCGTCCCCATGAACAGCGGCGCGGCAAGACACCGCACGCCCTGCTCGCTCTCCTCCACGTCGCGCGCGTAGCCCTCTGCGCGGATGCGTGCCATCTCCCGGGCGAGCGCCGGCGGCGACGTGATCGACCGGGGGGTGCGCGCCGCAAGCTCTCCCCGCTCGGCGATCCAGCCGCCGATCGCCTCGTCGGTCGGATACGTCCAGGCCAGGAGCGCCTTTCCCACCCCGGTGCAGTGCGCCGGGTTCCGGCCCCCGATCCGCGAGTTGAGCCCGATGGGGTGGGACGGCTCGAGCTTGTCGAGGTACACGACGTCGCCGCCGTCCAGGATCCCGAGGTGCACGGTCTCGTTGACCTCGCGGTGCAGCCGCTCGAGCACCGGCCGCATCGCCACCCGGAGGTCCATCCGTTCGTAGAAGTCGAACGCCACGCGCAGCAACTCGGGACCGATCAGGTAGCGGCCGTCGTCCTGCTGGGTGGCGAACCGTCGCTCGCGCAGGGCCGACAGCGTCCGGTGGGCCGAGCTCTTCGGCAGCCCCGCCGCCCGGGCCACCTCCTCGAGCGTCGCCCCCGAGCCGCGCGCGCCCAGGACCTGGAGGAGCCGAAGGGCCCGGTCGACGCTCTCGATGGCAGGGCCGTCGTCCACGTGGGCACGCTACCCCATTCCGCCCACCAGAATCCAGTTCTGCGCCGCACCCCCCGGCCACGCCGAGACCGGGGGCTACGCCCGGATGCCGGGCGGCATGCGCTCGCCGTGCGCCGCGATCAGCTCGTCGCACATCGCGTGGATGACGTCCAGGGACAGGGTCGCGGACGCGTTCGGGTCCAGGACCGCGGCCTGGTGCACGAGCCGGCGGTCGCCCTCCAGCGCCGCGGCCACCGTCAGCTCGACCACGTTCAGGAACGTGCGGTTGAGCGCGGCGCAGGCGCGCGGCAGCTCGCCGACGGTCATCGGATGGACGCCGCCGGCGTCGACGCGCGCCGGGACCTCGACACAGCACTCGGCCGGCAGGTTCGAGATCAGTCCGTCGTTCATCACGTTCACGTACTCGACGCGCGGCGCGTCGGTCTCGATGGCCTGGATGATGTTCGAGGCGAGCTCGTGCGAGGGCTCGATCTCCAGGTCGGTCCCGGCAGCGACGGCGCGCCGCAGGGCCTCGTACTCCGCGAGGTTCTCCTCGCTCCGGCGCAGGTACTCGTCCACGGGGATGCGGTACCGCTCGAGCATCTCGTCGCGGGCCATGAACCACGGCACGTACTCGGCGCTGTGCTCGCTCGACTCCGTGGGGAAGAAGCCGATCTGCCGGTACAGCTCGACGCGCACGCGCCGCCCCATACCGTCGGGGTCGGCCGCGATCGCGGCGTCCAGCAGCGGATACAGGTTCTCGCCCGTCGCCGCGCGTTCGAACCGCAGGACGAACGCCTGATGGTTGAACCCGGCCGTCAGGTACTCGATCTCGTCCTCGGGCACGCCGACCACCTCCGCCAGGAACCCGTGCGTGTCGCGGACCGAGTGGCACACGCCGACGACGCCCCGGAACGGCGAGCCGGCCACGACGGCCCACGGGATCATCGCCATGGGGTTCGTGTAGTTGAGCAGCAGCGCGCCCGGGCAGACCTCGGCCATGTCGCGGCCGATGTCCACCATGACCGGGATCGTCCGCAGGCCGCGGAAGATGCCGCCGATCCCGATCGTGTCGCCGATCGTCTGGCGCAGCCCGTACTTCGCGGGGATCTCGAAGTCGAGCAGGGTCGCCGCGTAGCCGCCGACCTGGATCTCGTTGACGACGTAGTCGGCGCCGTCCAGGGCGGCCCGGCGGTCGAGGTGCGCCGTGATGGTCAGGCCGGCGCCGGTCTCGTCGCTGGCCCTGCGCGCCAGGGCCTCGGCCACGGACAGCCGCTCTGCGTCGATGTCGTGGAGGTTGATCGTCGTGCCGTGCAATTCGGGAGCGGTCACCACGTCGGCCACGAGGCCGCGCGTGAACTCGACGCTGCCGGCGCCGATGAGGGTGATGGTGGCCATCCGCGGGATTGTTCCAGGCGTCCCGGGCGCCAGCAAGGATGCGGACCCGGCAGAATGGCGGGGATGAGCCCGCGCCCGCCGCTCGTCGAGCGTCGCACGGCCATCACCGGGATGATGGTCCTGTTCGGCGTGTGCATCGCCGCCTTCTTCCCGTTCCTGGCCCTGTTCCTGCAACAGCACGGACTGGATCCCAGCGAGATCGGACTCGCCGTCGGGGCCATGGCACTGGGCCGGGTGCTGTTCACCTCGGCGTGGGGCCACGTCGCCGATGCGGTCCTGGGGCGGCGCGACACCCTTCGGATCTCACTGCTGGGGACGGTGGTCGCCGGGACCGCGCTCTCCCTCGCGGGGCAGTCGCTGCCTGCCGTCCTGATCACCTCGTTCCTGCTCGCCGCCGTGAGCTGTGCGACGGTGCCGAGCATCGACGCCATCGCCCTCGAGTCCCTCGGCCAGGAGCACATCTCGGAGTACGGGGGGATCCGAGCATGGATGAGCGCGGGCTACGCCGTTGCGAACCTGGTCCTCGGTCTCGTCCTGCAAGCGGTGGGTGCGGAGTGGTCCGTCCCCATCTACACGGGTGTGTCGGCCGTTCTGCTCCTCTGGACCCTGACCCTTCGGCGGGACCCTCCGCCGCACACCGGCGAGACCGGCCGCTTCGGCGCGGTCGGCGACGCGTTCCGGCACGCGCCCCGGTTCGTCTGGTTCCTCCTGGCCGAGCTCTTCCTGTGGATCGGGTTCTCGGGGGCCTGGAACTTCCTCGCCCTTCGGATCGAGGGCGCCGGCGGCGGGCCGCTGCTCGTCGGGCTGGGCGCCGCGCTGGGCGGGGTCGCCGAGGTCGTCGTGATGCGTGGCTCGTCGCGGCTCAGCGAACGGATCGGGCTGCGCGGCGTGTTCGCGGCCGGTTGTCTCGTGTACGGGACCGGCTTCCTGCTGTGGGGAGTGGTGAACAACGCCCTGGCAATCTCGCTGCTCACCGTGCTCGAGGGCACCGGCTTCGGGCTGCTGTTCACCTCGGGCGTGGTGATCGTGGGACGGCTGCTCCCGTCGTCCCTGTACGCGACGGGACAGTCCATCGCGAACACAGTCGCCTTTGGTATCGGTCCGATCATCGGCGGGACCCTCGGCGGCTGGATCTACCAGGACGTCGGTCCGCTCGCGCTCTACGCGGGCTCGTCGGCGCTCGCCGTGATCGCGGCGGTCATCGCGTGGCGGACGCTGTCGGCTCCGGCGTTCACACGCCCACAGCGGATCGAGACGCCGGTCGCCATCCCGCCAGACCCGGCCGTCGGCGCGTAGGTATCGGTCAGGACAGCGTCGCGCGGACCCGGTCCGCGATCCTGGCCGCGGAGATCCCCGCCCAGTCGCGCAGCTCTTCGGGCTTCCCCGACCCCGGCATCTCGGTGACGCCGATGCTTCACCACGCGCCCCGACAGGTCGCCGCCGGCCGCCAGGGCCTCCAGCACCGCGTCGCCGATCCCGCCTTCGACCAGTGGTCCTCGACGGTGACGATCAGGCCGGTCTCGGCCAGTGCCGTCCGCAGCGTCGTGGCCGTCGATCGGCTTGACCGAGTAGACGTCGATCACGCGACGGCGACGCCCTCGGCGGCCAGCGCGTCGGCGGCGCGCCAGCGACTCGAAGAGCGTCACCCCCGCGCCCACGAGCGTCACGCGGTCGTCGTCGCCCGCCCGCAGGGTCTTGCTGCCGCCGACCGGGAACGCGTCGCCGGCGTCGTACAGCTTCGGCGTCTTCTCCCTCGTCGTGCGCAGGTAGACGATGCCGGGGAGGTCGGCCATGGTCTCGGTCAGCGTCGCGGTGGCGTTGCCGTCGGCCGGGTACAGCACCGTCGAGCCGTGCACCGCGCGCATCATCGCCAGGTCCTCCAGCGCCATCTGCGACGGCCCGTCCTCGCCGATCGACACGCCGGCGTGCGAGCCGCACAGGCGGAGGTTCGCCCGGCTGACGGCGGCCATGCGGACGAAGTCGTACGCCGCGCGTGAGGAACGCGCCGAACGTCGCCGCGAACGGGATCCTTGCCGACCGCCTGGAAGCCCACCGCCGCACCCACCATCACCTGCTCGGCGATGTACATCTCGAAGAACCGCTCGGGCGCGACCTTCTGGAAGTCCTCGGTGTGCGTCGAGTTCGACGACCTCGCCGTCCAGCGCGACGACGTCGGGGCGGACGGCCAGCGCCGCCAGCGCCTCGCCGAACGCCTTCCGCGTGGCCATGGGCCTCGTCGTAGCGGGGCAGGTCGACCGGCGTGCCGGCGCGCGACGCCGAGGCGGCTCCGGCCGGCCCGCACTCGGGCTTGGGCGGGGTGATCGCGATGATCGCGCGGCCCGCCCAGCTCGTCGATCGCCTGCTCGGCCTCGTCGGACGACAGCGCCTTCCCGTGCCAGCCGTCCTTGTTGGCCAGGAACGACACGCCGTGGCCCTTCTCGGTCTTCGCAACGATCAGCGTCGGCGCCTGCACCGTCCGTCGGCCTGCCGGTAGGCCGCGTCGATCGCGGCGACGTCGTGGCCGTCGACGCGGAGCGCACGCCACCCGAACGCCTCGGCCCGTGCGGCGTACCGGTCGCCCTCCCACTGCAGCATCGTCGGGCCGCGCTGACCCAGCCGGTTCATGTCCAGGATGCCGATGAGGTTGCGGACGCCGTGGAACGACGCGTTCGCCATCGCCTCCCAGACCGAGCCCTCCGACGACTTCCGAGTCGCCCATCAGCACCCACACGCGGCCGGGGAGGTCGTCGAGGCCCATGGCGAGCGCCATGCCGAGGCCGATGGGCAGTCCCTGACCGAGCGATCCCGTGGCGACGTCCACCCACGGCATGTCGGGCAACGGCACGGGGTGTCCCTGCACGGGCGAGCCGAACGTCCGGAACGACAGCAGCTCGCGCGTCGTCGATCGCGCCGATCGCCTTCATCACCGAGAAGATCAGCGGCGAGGCGTGGCCCTTCGACAGCACGAAGCGGTCGTTTCCCAGGTTCGTGGGGTCCTCGACGTCGAACCGGAGATGGTCCGCGTAGAACAGGACCGCGGCCAGGTGCGCGGCCGACAGCGACGACGTCGGATGGCCAGACGCGGCCGCCGTCGAGCACCGGATGCTGTCCACGCCGAGCTGCGCCGCCAGCTCGTTCCACTCCTGCGTCCTGTCCATGCCGCATTCGCCTCCCAGACGTGTGTTCCTCGCGATACCCTCCCCCAACCTTAGCCAGGCACGCCGCCTTCGGGGCTCAGCGGCAGGCCGTCACGGCATCGGCGAGCGCGGCGCCCACCAGGTCGAGCTGTCTCTCGCCCGCGGCGATCTCCTTCACCCCCTCGGCAGCGTCGGCCGGCTCGCCCGTCTGGGTCCGCTCGGCGCCCTGGATGATCTGGTTGAAGGCCATCAGCTCCGCGTCGCGGACCCTGAACAGCGCCGTGGCGACGTCGTGCGCGGCCACGTCGTCGAGCAGACGCCGCACCCTGGCCGCGAAGACGCGGTAGGGACCGGGGTCAAGGCCCGATCGGTGCCGCCGGAGCCACGCCCTGTCGACCGAGTACCTGCGGATCGCCCCGATGAGGAACGCCGCGTCGGGGTCGCACGCGGGCGTCGGCGAGGCCGAGGGCAAGGCCGGGGACACCGAGGGCGGCTGCGCGGTCGGGGAGTCCGAGGCGCAGCCACTCAGCACCACGGCGGCCGCGGCCACCACGACGGCCGTCCGCACGTCGAATGGCTGAGGCATCCCCCCGCTTCTCAGAAACCGGGCTTGGAGCGCTCGGGCAGATCGCCCGCGGCCTCCTTCAATGCCCCCCAGACCTCGCGGAACAGATCCGCCGCGTAGGTGGGTGGCTGGCTCCCCTGGCCGCCCATCGCGCCCCGCAGCGCGGTGGCGGTCACCTCGATGGCCTTGTCGAACAGCGCGCGGTCGATGTCTCCCGCCACGGTCCTTCCTCCTTTTGTTCCGGTGCGAATCGTCGGCTCGTCGCTCGGGTCGATCCGAGCGGGCCAAGGCTACCCGACGGGGGACGGTGGGCGCGCGTTCGCGGCGGGCGCGACCCCGGCGAGCCGGCCGCGCTGGTCCAGTGGGCGACGACCTCGCAGCAGCGCTCGGTGACGGGAACCCTGGCGGACCTGGCCGACCGGGCGGCGGCGGCCGCCGTGGGCGCGCCCGCCACGCTAGTCGTCGGCCGCGTCGTCGGCGTCGCGGCGAGGGCCCGGGGGCGGGCGGCGCGGCCGGCCGGCGCGCCGCTAGAGTGGGCGCTGCCACGACGAGCCGGAGGAGACCCATGGGCGACGCCGAGATCCACGTCCGGCCGGACGGATCGCTGAAGATCTACGGGCGGGTCCGCCTGTTCGACGTCGACGGCACCGAGTACGAGATCGACTGGGACGCCCTGAAGGCCGACGCTCGCGGACGCCGCCTCAAGCTCTGCCGCTGCGGTGGCACCGCGACCCCGCCGTTCTGCGACGAGACCCACACAGACATCGACTTTCGGTCCGAACCGCACACTTCGGACGGGTTTGCTCCCACCTGAGCCTCAATACCGGACCCCTGTTTCGCCGATACCAGGGGAACGGTGGTGGCGTCCGGTGACCGCTCGCCCCTCGATCGCTGCGCGACCTGCGATTCGAGGCTACCGGCCGGTGCCGATTGGTGCGGCCTGTGTCTGGCACGCGTCCCTCGGGCCCCCGCCAACCTCCCCCACCCCCTCCTGGTCGCTGCGCCTCCGCCGGTCGCCCGGGCGCCTTCCCGTACCAAGGAGGGTGCCCTCTCGTTCGGCCTCACGGGCCGCATCACGATCACGCTCATCCTGGCGCTGGTCGGCGTCGCCGGCCTGCTCTTCTTCCTGATCCCCTACTTCGCCACCCACTCCCGCCTCTCGCTCGCCTACGCGGCGATCTTCCTCGGCCCCTTCAGCACCGTCGCCTTCTTCGTGCTTCGCGACGTGTGGAAGCCTTCGTGGGAGCCCCTGGAGGTCTTGCAGGAGCACCCGTGGAAGCCACCCTCCGCGCGGGAGGAAGGAGGCGCGTGAGCAGCGTCCCCATCGCGCGGAGCGCGCACCGGGAGTCCCCCGCCGAGGCCGGCCGGGTGGTGCCCGCGGTCGTCGTCGCCACGCTCGCCTCGATCGCGGTCTTCGTCTCGGCCCAGGCCATCCTCCTGCTCCGCGCCCAGCACCTGCTGTGGGACAGCTTCGAGCACCTCGAGGGCCCCCACTTCGCCACCGTCATGGTGGGATCGATCTGGCCCGACGTCCTGTTCGGCGCCGGCCGTTTCTGCGGCGTGATGGTGGCCGGGCTCGCGCTGGTGGCCGTCGGGCGGCGGCGCGCCTACGCGCTGCCCGCGATCGCCTGGTTCCTGCTCTCGTTCACCCACGGGCCCGACCTGCTCCAACTGATCCACCCGGTTCCCGTCGGCGTCGGCTGGCTGCGCATGCCCGCCCTCTCGATCTCCGACCCTTCCTGGTGGATGAACGCGTGGGTCGGCTCGGTGATCGACTACGTCCTGGCGCTGCTCCCGGCCGCCGTCTTGGCGAGCGGTCTCCGGGGGGCCGGCACCCTTGCCGTCGAACGCCGGTGGCTCCCCGCCGGCGTGCCCTGGCGCGAGGGGCAGCGGCTCATCTCGGCGGGGGCGTTCGCCCTCTGCGGGTTCGCGCTGGTGCTCGCCATGTACACGGCGGCCGTCGCTCAGGACGCGCGCTTCCCGTGGGGGCAGGTGCCGGTGATGCTGCCGCTGTTCGTGTTCGGCTTCCTGCTCGCCGACCGCCGGCGATCGTTCCTGTGGGCGGCCGTGGCGGTCCCCGTGATGGTGCAGCTCGACTGTTACTCGGTGGCGTTTCCGGGGTCGTCGTCGATCGCGCGGGCGGTGCTCTTCACGCTGCCGTTCGTCGGCGTGACGGCGCTCGGCCTGGCCCCCGCGCCCGCGGCGCGGACGCTCGACCGGCTGCGCCGGGCGCCGCTGTCGGCGCTCGTGCTCGTCAACGTCCTCAACGTCGCCGACGCGGTACTGACGTGGATGGCGCTCGATTCGCACCAGGCCGCGGAAGCCAACCCCGTTGTTCGGATGCTCGGCCTGCCGGCCAAGGTCATGCTGGTGGCGGCCATCACGCTGGTCCTGTACCGGCGCCGGCCGAGGGCGCTCGCGTGGGCGGTGCTCATCTTCCTGGTCGTGATGGCCTGGCACGTCGCCGGCATCTACCTCACGGCGCACACCTAGAGCTTCGAGACGTGCCAGTGGTGGGGCAGGATCAGCTCGTCCGCCTCGGGCGGACCCCATGACCCCCGTTCGTACGAGCGCACCGGCGGCGGGTCGTCCAGCAGGGGCGTCAGGATCTCCCACGCCCGCTCGACCTCGTCCTCGCGCGTGAAGAGGGTGTGGTCGCCCTCCATCGCCTCCAGCAGGAGCAGCTCGTACGCCTCGACCAGCGGCGCGTGGAAGGTCTGCTCGTAGTCGAACGTCATCACCGCGCGATCCAGCTCGAACTCTCCGGGCCCGGGCTTCTTGACGTTCAACGCGACCGTGATCGCCTCCTCGGGCTGGACGCGGATCGTCAGGTGGTCACGGTCGGGGGGCGCGGCGACCTCCGTTCCCTTGAAGACGTTGTAGGGCACCTCGCGGAAGCCGAGCGTGATCTCGGAGGCCTTGCGGGTCAGGCTCTTGCCGGTGCGCAGGAAGAACGGCACGCCGGCCCAGCGCCAGCTGTCGATCTCCAGCGCGAGTGCCGCGTATGTCTCGGCCTGTGAATCCGGCGCCACGTCGGGCTCGTTCCGATAGCCCGCGTACTGGCCGCGCACCGCATCGCGCGGATCGCAGACCTTCATCGCCCGCAGCACCTTCACCTTCTCGTCCCGCAGACGGTCGGGCTCGAACGAGACCGGCGGCTCCATGGCGAGGAACGTCAGCACCTGGAACAGGTGTGTCGCGACCATGTCCCGGATGGTGCCCGTCTGCTCGTAGAACTGGCCGCGCCCCTCGATGCCGATCGCCTCGGCCACCGTGATCTGCACATTGTCGACGTAGCGCCGGTTCCAGATCGGCTCGAACATCCCGTTCGCGAACCGGAAGGCCAGGATGTTCTGCACGGTCTCCTTGCCCAGGTAGTGGTCGATGCGGAAGATCTGCGACTCGTCGAACACGGCGTGCATCTCGGCGTTGAGCGCGCGCGCCGACTCCAGGTCGCTGCCGAACGGCTTCTCCATCACGATCTTGGCGTCGGTGTGCAGCTCGCTCTCGCCGATGCGCTTGACGATCGACGGGTAGGCGGCCGGCGGCGTGGCGCAGTAGTAGAAGCGCCCGCCGTCGGTGTGTTTGGTGCGGTCGAGCTCCTCCAGGTGCGTCCGCAGGTGGTCCATCGCCCGTTCGCTGTCGAACTCGCCGGTCACGTACGACAGGTGGTCGGTGAAGTCCTCCCACACCTCGCCGCTCGGCTCGGCCTTGCCGAACTGCCCAACGGCCACGCGCGCGTACTCGTGGAACTGGGCGTCGGTCATCGGCGTGCGCGCGTAGCCCACCAGCGCGAACCCGTGAGGCAGCAGGCCCTCGGCGTACAGGTGGTAGAACGAGGGCAGGAGCTTCCGCTTCGTGAGGTCGCCCGACGCCCCGAAGATGACGATGGCCTGAGGCTTCGCGGGCTTGAGCGTCACCCGGACACCGGCTTCTCGTCGTGGCCGCCGAACTCCTTGCGCATCGCCGACAGGAGGCGGCGCGCCAAGTCGGCCTGGCCCTGCGACGCGAAGCGGCCGAACAACGCCGCGGCCAGCACGTCGGCCGGCACGCCCTCGTCGACGGCCGCCTGGAGCGTCCAGCGTCCCTCGCCCGAGTCGGACACGCGCCCGCCGAACCCCTCGAGGCCCGGGTCGGCCTGGAGGGCCTGCGCGGTCAGGTCCAGCAGCCAGGACGACACGACGCTGCCTCGCCGCCAGAGCTCGCTCACCTTGGCGGTGTCGATGTCGTACCGGTAGAACTCGGCGTCGCGGAACGGCGCCGTCTCGGCGTCGGCGTCCCGCCCCGCCGTGCCCGCGTCCGCGTGGGCGAGGATGTTCAGGCCTTCCCCGTAGGCGGCCATCAGCCCGTACTCGATCCCGTTGTGGACCATCTTGACGAAGTGCCCGGCGCCGCTCTGGCCGCAGTGCAGCCAGCCCTCCTCCTCGGGCGCCGGATCCCCCGCGCGACCTGGGGTGCGGCCCGCCGTCTCGACGCCGGGTGCGAGCGACCGGAACACCGGCGCCAACCGGGCAACGGCCCCGTCTGCGCCGCCGATCATCAGGCAGAAGCCCCGCTCGCGGCCGAAGACCCCGCCGCTGACGCCGACGTCCACGTAGTCGATCCCCGTGGCGCCCAGCTCCGCGGCCCGGCGGACGTCGTCGCGGTAGAACGAGTTGCCGCCATCGACGACGGTGTCGCCGGGGGCGAGCCGTCCGGCCAGGTCGTCCACGACCGACTGGGTCACGCCGGCCGGCACCATGATCCAGGCCGCGCGCGGCGACGAGAGCTTCTGCACGAATTCGTCCATCGACCGCGCCCCGGTCGCGCCCTCGGCCTCCAGCCGGTCGACGGCGTCGAGGGTTCGGTTGTAGACCACGCAGTCGTGACCGTCCGCCATGAGACGGCGCACCATGTTCGCGCCCATCCGGCCCAGGCCGATCATGCCCAGCTGCATCCGTACGGCTCCCTTCCTAGGGGGCGAGGGCCTTCAGGTCCACGTCGGGGTCGCGAAGCCGCTCGGTGTCGACCGGGCGTCGCGCCCGCACGAGGCCGCGCGCGCGCCGCACCTCGCGCCCGCGATCCAGGCCGGCCACCGCCTCCACGATCCCGTCCTTCATGTAGAAGGCGACGAAGTCGCGATCCTCGAGGCTCCCGCGGACCTCGATCCCGTCCCACGACAGCGCGTGGCCCACCATCTGCAGGTTGTGGTCGTACTGGTCCGACCAGAACCAGTGCACGTCGCCGATGGGGTCGGTCGAGCCGAGCATGCTCTTCCCCACGGCGGCTCCCTGCTTGAGCGCGTTGTCGAAGTGCTCGACGCGAACGCGTCGCCCGAGCACCGGGTGGTCCTGGTTCGCCACGTCGCCCGCGGCGAAGACGTCCGGGTGGCTGGTGACGCCCTGCTGGTTCACCAGGATCCCGTTGTCCACCTCCAGCCCCGCGTCGACGGCCAGGTCGACCACCGGCTCGATGCCGACGCCGGCCACGACCGCGTCGCACTCGACCACGGTGCCCTCCGTCGTCACCACGCGCTGGACGCGGCCGTCGCCCTCGAACCGGTCGACGTGCTCGCCCATGTGGAACGTGACGCCGTGGTCCTCGTGGATGGCCTGGAAGACGGCGCCCACCTCGGGCCCCAGGACGCGTTCGAACGGCCGGCCGAAGACCTCGACCACCTCGACCGGGGCTCCCATCGAGCGGAGCGAGGCGGCGACCTCCATCCCGATGAAGCCGGCGCCGACGATGGCGACCCGGCCGCCCGCCGCGGCCGCCTCGCGGATCCGGTCGGCGTCCTCGATGGTGCGCAGCTGGAGGATGCCGTCGAGGTCGCTGCCGGCGAGCGTGAGCGTCCGGTTGCGGCCGCCCGTGGCCAGCAGGAGCCGGTCGTAGGCGATCGGCTCGCCGTCCTCCATGCGAACGGCCTTGCCGTCCAGGTCGAGCGACTCCGCGCGGACCCCGGTTCGGAGCTCGACGTCGTGCTCCGCGTACCACTCGCCGGCGGGCAGCTGGAAGTCGCCGGCCTTGGTCTCTCCCCGCAGGTAGTCCTTGGACAGGGGCGGGCGTTCGTACGGCGCGTGGCCTTCCGCGCCGACCATGATCAGGCGTCCGTCGAAGCCGCCGTCCCGGATCGCGGTCGCCGCCGCGCCGCCGGTCAGCCCGGCGCCGACGATCACGAAGGTTCGCTCACCCGCCATCGGTCCCCCATCGTATGGCCTTCTCGGGACTTGTCCCCGTGGGTTCCCCCGGCGGCGCGGCTTGGTGCGGTTCGGCGGGGTCACGGCCGGCGGGACCGGCCGTACACTGTGGCCCTTCTCGGGAATCGGGGGTAGGGCGTGAACAACGAACGGATCCGGCCGCGGAGCCGGGAGGTGACCGAGGGCGCCGAGCGGGCGCCGGCGCGGTCGATGCTGCGCGCGGTCGGCTTCACCGACGAGGACTTCGAGAAGCCGCAGGTGGGCGTCGCGTCGTCGTGGAACGAGGTCACCCCGTGCAACTACCACCTGGGTCGCCTGGCGGGCGCGGCCAAGGAGGGCGCGCGCGAGGCGGGGGCCGTTCCGGTCGAGTTCACGACGATCGCCGTCTCGGACGCGATCTCGATGGGGCACGAGGGCATGCGCGCGTCGCTGGTGAGCCGGGAGGTGATCGCCGACTCGGTCGAGCTGATGATGCACGCCGAGCGCTTCGACGGCATGGTCACCATCGCCGGGTGCGACAAGAGCCTGCCGGGCATGCTGATGGCCTGCGCCCGGCTGAACCTGCCGGCGGTGTTCCTCTATGGAGGGACCATCCTCCCCGGGCACCTGGACGGCCGCGACATCACGGTGCAGGACGTCTTCGAGGCCGTGGGCGCCGAGGCCGCGGGGAAGATCACGCCCGAGGAGCTGAAGGCGATCGAGACGCACGCCTGCCCCGGCCCCGGGTCGTGCGCGGGGATGTACACGGCCAACACGATGGCCGTGGCGGCCGAGGCCATCGGGATGTCGTTGCCGGGGAGCGCCTCGCCGCCCGCGATGAACGAGCGCCGCGACGAGTTCGCGCGCGCCTCGGGGGCCGCCGTGCTGGACTGCCTGCGCCTCGGGCTGCGGCCGCGCGACGTGATGACCAGGGAGGCCTTCGAGAACGCGATCACGTGCGTGATGGCGTGCGGCGGCTCGACCAACGCGGTCCTGCACCTGCTGGCCATCGCCGCGGAGGCCGACGTCGAGCTCGAGCTGGACGACTTCGATCGCCTCAGCCGGCGGACGCCGCACATCGGCGATCTGCGCCCGGCGGGGCGGTTCGTCATGGCCGACCTCGATCGGGTCGGGGGCGTGCCGGTGCTCATGAAGGAACTGATGGAGGCGGGATTGCTGCACGGCGACGCGATGACGGTGTCGGGGAAGACGGTGGCCGAGAACCTCTCGGAGCTGTCGCCGCCGGGGGTGGACGGCGACGTCGTTCGGCCGCGCGCCGAGCCGATCCATCCGTTCGGCGGCATCGCGATCCTGCGGGGGTCGCTGGCCCCCGACGGGTCGGTGGCGAAGATCGTCGGGATGGAGGGGAAGACGTTCACCGGTGTCGCGCGGGTGTTCGACTCGGAAGAGGAGGCGTTCGAGGCGGTCACGGGCGGCTCGATCGTGGCCGGCGACGTCGTCGTGATCCGGTACGAGGGCCCTCGTGGGGGTCCGGGCATGCGCGAGATGCTCGCGGTCACGGCCGCGATCCACGGCGCGGGGCTGGGACGCGACGTGATGCTGATCACCGACGGGCGGTTCAGCGGCGCGTCGCACGGGTTCTCGATCGCGCACATCGCGCCCGAGGCGGCGGTCGGGGGGCCGATCGGGCTGGTGCGCGACGGCGACACGATCTCGCTGGACGTGGACTCGAGGCGGCTGGACCTGGACGTCGAGGAGGACGAGCTGGACCGGCGTCGCGAGGGGTGGAAGGCGCCGCAGCCGCGCTACGAGCACGGCGCACTGGCGAAGTACGCGAAGCTGGTGGCGTCGGCGTCGCGCGGCGCGATCTGCGGCTGAGTCGATCGTCGTCGCCGGACGGGGGCATCGCTGGGCCGTTGAGATCGCTGCAACGCTGACATTTTCACTGCAGCGCAATCGCTTTCAGGTATGTCAGACCGCGCGCGTACGGTCGATCCATGAGTGAGCTTCGTTCGGCGATCGATCAGCTCCGCGTGCACGATCTGTCGGTCCAGCCCGACGCGATGCTCGAGGAGGACTTCGCTGAGCTCGTGCGCGCGAGCGAGCTGTTGGACGTGGAGCGGCTACGGCGCCTCGCGGAGATCGACCGAAGACACACGTATTCGCGCGACGGGTTCCTGTCAGCGGCATCGTGGCTCGCGAGCACCTTCCGCACAGGATGGAACTGGGCTCGCGAGCAGGTGCGGGTAGCGCGCGGCCTGCAGGAGATGCCGCAGACCCTGGAGGCGCTGGAGGAAGGCGACATCTCCATGTCGGCCGTGCGGGTGCTGGTCGGCGCGCGCGAGGCGGACCCGGAGGCGTTCTCGCGATGCGAGCCGCAGTTGGTGGACGCCGCGCGAGCCCACTCCGTCCAGGACCTCCACCGGGTCGCGGCGCACTGGCGCCGGTTGGTCGAGTGGGACCGGGCATTTGCTGGCGGCGAGGACGAGCTGCGAGGACAACGCTACCTGCATGCCTCGCCGACGATGGGCGGCATGGTGCGCGTCGACGGCGACCTCGATCCGGAGACGGGCGAGACCCTGCTGGTGGCGCTCCGAGCCGTGACGGACGCAGAGGCCCGCTCCGCGTCGGAGGACAGGCGGACCCCGGGACAGCGCCGTGCCGACGCGCTCGGCGAGGTATGCCGTGGCTGGCTCGATGGCGCCGACCGGCCGAAGGTAGCGGGCGAGCGGCCGCACGTGACGATGACCATGGACGTCGCGCGCCAGCTCGCGTCCGCCGAACTGGACCATACGGGACCGATTGATCGGGATCGGCGCACCTGCTCTCGTGCGACGCATCGGTGACCCGGGTCTTGATGGCCGGGCCGTCGGAGCCCTTGGATGTCGGCCGGAGGACGCCGGTTGTCTCGCCCGCGATACGTCGGGCCGTGATCGTCCGGGACCGGACCTGCAGGTTCCCCGGCTGCGACCGGCCCCACACGTGGTGCGACGCCCACCACGTAGGCACTGGGCGGACGGAGGACCGACGTCGGTGACGAACCTCGCTGCTGCTGTGCCGGCGCCATCACGGGCTGGTCCACACGCGCGGCGGGTTCCGGCTGGAGTTGGAGGAGGGCCGCCCGGTCTTCAGGAGACCCGACGGGTCGGAGCTGGGGGCGCCCGGGACAGGGCGCCGCCGCTGGCCGTGTAGCTCGCGTCGAGCGCGAATGGGGGTCCCCCACCGCGTCGTCCGATTTCCCCCGGTCGGCCGAGCCATATCGGTTGACCGACCATTCAGAACACCGTAGGCTCTTCAATTGCCATGAGCCAACGGACCTCGACCCCGACGAACCGCCTGGCCCTGGTACTGCTTATTAACTAGGCGCGGCTGGGCGAATCACGCCCTGGCCGCGCCGAGACCCTTCGCATCCGCGAGGGGTTTTTTCTTTCCCGGCGCCGACCACCGTGTGAGCCCACCGCCTGACCCGAGAGGGAGGCACCACCATGCGCTACGAGTTCAGGAGACAGGACCAGGCCGTCGGCTGGGCCCAGTGGGAGGGTCCCGGCCAGGTGGCCCTGGTCATGAGCGACCAGGACGACCGGGACTTCTTCCAGGAGTACTTCGCCGGCGACGTCACGTACCTGGCCGCCCACTTCGACGGCGAGGAGGACGCGTTCCAGACGCGGCGGCGTGACTGGACGCCGTGGGAGTTCGAACGGGCATGCCGCGCCCTGACCCGGCAGGGGTTCGGCGTGAACAAGGCCGCCACCGCCCCCCAGGAGCCACGACCGGCCGCGGCGGCGAGCTGACGGAGACTGCGATGACCAAGTCCACGACCAACAAACGACCCGGCGGCTCCCCCAAGGACGCTTCACGCTGGGGTGACCGCCTCACCGGCGCGCAGTCGCTGATGCGCAGCCTGGAGCAGGAAGGCGTGGACGTGATCTTCGGCATCCCCGGCGGAGCGATCCTGCCCGCCTACGACCCGCTGATCGACTCCTCGATCCGCCACGTCCTGATGCGCCACGAGCAGGGCGCCGGCCATGCGGCCGAGGGCTACGCCCACGCGACGGGCCGGCCCGGCGTGTGCATGGCCACCTCGGGTCCCGGCGGCTGCAACCTGGTGACGGCCCTTGCCGACGCCTACATGGACTCGATCCCCGTCGTCGCCATCACCGGCCAGGTCCCCACCGCGGTGGTGGGCAACGACGCCTTCCAGGAGGCCTACATCACCGGCATCGCCATGCCGATCACGAAGCACTCCTGGATGGTCACCGACCCCGCCGACATCCCGCGCGTCATCCGGGAGGCGTTCCACATCGCCTCGACGGGACGCCCGGGCCCGGTGCTGGTCGACCTCCCCAAGGACGTGCTGATCAAGGAAGCCGACTTCGTGTGGCCCGAGGAGATCGACCTCCCCGGCTACAAGCCCACGACCAAGGGCAACGTCAAGCAGGTCCGCGAAGCCGTCAAGCTGATCATGGCCGCCGAGCGGCCGGTCATCTACGCGGGCGGCGGCATCATCCGCGCCGACGCGTCGGTCGAGCTGCGCAAGCTCGCCGAGACGGGGCGGCTCCCCGTCACGACGACCCTGATGGGCCGCGGCGCGTTCCCCGACACGCACGAGCTCGGCCTCGGGATGCCCGGCATGCACGGCCACTACACCGCCGTCACCGCACTGCAGCGGGCCGACCTGCTGGTGTCGATCGGCGTGCGCTTCGACGACCGGGTGACCGGCAACCTGGCGACGTTCGCGCCCCACGCCAAGGTCATCCACGTCGACATCGACCCGGCCGAGATCGGGAAGAACCGCGTCGCCGACGTGCCGATCGTGGGCGACGCCAAGGACGTCACGGCGTCCCTGGCGCGCGAGCTGGCCAAGGCGCAGGAGGAATACGGCGTGCCGGACCGATCGTCGTGGCTCGGGACGCTGCGCGACTGGCAGGAGCGGTTCCCCCTGCGCTACACCCAGGAGGACGGCGGCACGTTGAAGCCGCAGTTCGTCATGGACCGCCTGTACGAGGCGACGCGCGGCGAGGCGACGATCGTGTCCGGCGTCGGCCAGCATCAGATGTGGGCCTCGCAGCACTACAAGTTCACCCGGCCGCGCCAGTGGATCAACTCGGGAGGACTCGGCACCATGGGCTTCGCCGTCCCCGCGGCCATCGGTGCCAAGATCGGGAACCCCGATGAGCTGGTCGTCGCGGTCGACGGCGACGGCTGCTTCCAGATGACCGCCCAGGAGCTGGCCACGTCCACGACCGAGCACATCCCGATCGTGGTCGCCATCCTGAACAACGGCTACCTGGGGATGGTCCGGCAGTGGCAGGAGTTGTTCTACGGCGAGCGCTACTCGCAGGTGTACCTGTCGCAGGACGTGCCCGACTACGTGAAGCTGGCCGAGGCGTTCGGGGCGGTCGGTCTGCGGGCCGAGTCGGCGGACGACGTCGGTCCGGTGCTGGACAAGGCGTTGTCGATCACCGACCGGAGCGTCGTCATCGACTTCCGCGTCGACCAGGGCGAGATGGTGTTCCCGATGGTCCCCGCGGGGGCGTCGAACGACGACATCATCCTCGGGCCCGAGTTCGTGAAGCCCGTGGACGACCCGGCGGAAGCACCGGTCGCATGAGCCTGCACACGGTGTCCGTCCTGGTGGAGGACCAGCCGGGCGTGCTGACACAGGTCTCGAGCCTGTTCGCGCGGCGGGGGTTCAACATCCACTCGCTGGCCGTCGGCACGACCGAGCGGGCCGGCATGTCGCGCATGACGATCGTGGTCGAGGTGACGGCCAAGCCGCTCGAGCAGGTCACGAAGCAGCTGAACAAGCTGGTGTCGGTCATCAAGGTCACCGAGTTGGACGAGTCGTCGTCGGTCGAGCGCGAGCTCGCGCTGATCAAGGTGCACACCAAGCCCGACGAACGGTTCCAGGTGCTCGAGCTGTCGGAGATCTTCCGGGCTCGCGTGATCGACGTGGCCCGCAGCACCGTGACGATCGAGGTGAGCGGGCCGCCGGCGAAGGTGGACGCGTTTCGCGAGCTGCTCGAGCCGTACGGGTTGGTGGAGATGGTCCGCACCGGCCGCATCGCGCTGGCGCGCGGCGAGGGCGGCATCAGGGACCGCCTGCGAGCGGTTCAGCGCATAGGGAGGGCGACATGGGAAGCGTGCTCTACGACCGGGACATCGACCGGTCGGCGCTGGAGGACCAGAAGGTCGCGGTACTCGGGTACGGCAGCCAGGGGCACGCGCACGCGCTCAACCTGCACGACTCGGGGTTCGACGTACGCGTTGGCCTGCGCCGCGACTCGAAGTCGTGGCCCAAGGCCGAGGAGGACGGGCTTGCGGTCCTGGACACCGCCGAGGCCGCCGCCGAGGCCGACGTGGTCATGATGCTCCTGCCCGACATGGCCCAGCCCTCGTCCTACGAGAACGAGGTCCGGCCGAACCTGTCGGCGGGCAACATGCTCATGTTCGCGCACGGGTTCAACGTGCACTTCGGCGAGATCACGGCGCCGGACGGCGTCGACGTGGGCATGGTGGCGCCGAAATCGCCCGGGCACCTCGTGCGGCGCACGTACGTCGAGGGCCGCGGCACGCCGTCCCTGTTCGCCGTACACGCCGATCCGACGGGGACGGCCCGGGCCCGGACGCTCGCCTACGCCAGCGGGATCGGATCGGGGCGCGCCGGCATCATCGAGACGACGTTCGCCGAGGAGACCGAGACCGACCTGTTCGGCGAGCAGGCCGTGCTCTGCGGCGGGACGTCCGCCCTGATCAAGGCAGGGTTCGAGACGCTGGTCGACGCGGGCTACCAGCCCGAGATCGCCTACTTCGAGTGCCTGCACGAGCTGAAGCTGATCGTGGACCTTCTCTACGAGGGCGGGTTCGAGTACATGCACTACTCGATCTCGGACACCGCCGAGTACGGCGACTTCACGCGCGGCCCCCGCATCGTGACGGACGAGACCCGCGCCGAGATGAAGCGCATCCTGGAGGAGATCACCTCCGGGGCGTTCGCCAAGGAGTGGATCGCGGAGGCGAAAGCCGGGTACCCGCGGTTCACGCAGCTCCGGGAGGAGGACCGGAAGCTCCGGATCGAAGAGGTGGGCTCGCGACTGCGCGGGATGATGCCGTGGCTCCGCAAGCCCGACACCGGCACCGGAGGTGGTTCCGGTGCCTGACGACGTACGGTTCTTCGACACCACCCTGCGCGACGGCGAGCAGGCGCCCGGCATCGCGCTGACCGCGAGCGAGAAGCTCGAGATCGCCGAGCAGCTCGGGCGACTGGGCGTGGACATCATCGAGGCGGGGTTCCCGGCGTCGTCGCCCGGTGAGCTGGACGCGGTCAGGCGCATCGCCGAGGTCGTCAAGGGCTCGGTGATCGCGGCGCTCTGCAGGGCGAACGACGGCGACGTGGACGCGGCCTGGGAGGCCGTGAGCCCCTCGGCGAAACCTCGCCTACACGTGTTCATCTCGACCAGCGACATCCACATGGACTCGATGCTTCGGATGTCGCAGGAGCAGGTGCTGGAAGCGACCCGGCGGAGCGTCCGTCGCGCGAAGGGCTACACGGACGACGTGGAGTTCTCGGCGCAGGACGCCACGCGCACGGGCCTCGAATTCCTGCTGGACGTCATCCGCGCCGCGGTCGAAGAGGGCGCCACCACGATCAACGTGCCCGACACCGTGGGCTACGCGATGCCGCACGAGTTCGGCGAGCTGGTCCACACGGTCCGCGAGATCGTCCCGGACGAGGTGGTCATCTCGACCCACTGCCACAACGACCTCGGGCTCGCGGTCGCCAACTCGATGGCCGGCGTGCAGAACGGCGCCCGGCAGGTCGAGGTCGCCGTCAACGGGATCGGCGAGCGCGCCGGCAACTGCTCGCTGGAGGAGATGGCGATGATCGTCGCCACGCGCGGGCAGTCCCTGGGGCTCTCCCACGGCCTGAACCTGAAGGAGATCGCCCGGACGTCACGGCTCGTCTCCATGCTGACGGGCTACCCGGTGCAGCCCAACAAGGCGGTCGTGGGCGCGAACGCGTTCGCCCACGAGTCGGGGATCCATCAGCACGGCGTGCTCTCCAACCGGGAGACCTACGAGATCATGAACCCGGAGGAGATCGGGTTCGAGGGCTCGAAGATCGTGCTGGGCAAGCACTCCGGGCGGCACGCGTTCTCCGACGCCATGGCCAAGCTCGGGCTGCAGCTGGAGGCGGAGGCGCTCAACCGGGCCTTCGCGCGGTTCAAGGAGCTGGCCGACCGCAAGATCTCGCTGACCGACGCCGACCTCGAGGCCATCGTCGCCGAGGAGCTGGGCGCGCTGGAGGAGGACGCCTACTCCCTCGAGAGCCTCGCGGTCGCCGGCGGAACGCACCTGTCCCCCACCGCGACCGTGCGGCTCCGACGCGACGGCGAGGCGATCGAGGACTCCGCCATGGGCGACGGCATGATCGACGCGTCCTACGGAGCGATCGGTCGCGCCACCGGCGTGGACGCGAAGCTCGTCTCGTTCAACGTCTCGGCGGTGACGGGCGGCAGCGACGCGCTCGGCGACGTCGTCGTGCAGCTCGACGTGGACGGCCGGCTGGTCACGGGTCGCGGCGTCGCGGCAGACGTGGTCGAGGCGAGCGCCCGCGCATACCTCGCGGCGGTCAACCGGGCACTGCGTGTGGCGGGCGGCAAGCAGGAAGAGGGCGCCGGATGAGTGGGCAAACGATTACCGAGAAGATCCTCGCTCGGGCCGCGGGGCAGGAGTCGGTGACGCCGGGTGAGTTCATCATGGCCGACGTCGACCTCGCGATGGCCAACGACGTCACCGCGCCGGTGGCCATCAAGCGGTTCGAGGAGCTGGGCATCGACTCGGTCTGGGACCCGTCGAAGGTTGCGCTCGTGCCCTCGCACTTCGTCCCGGCGAAGGACATCGCCTCGGCCAAGCTCGGCATGGCGATGCGCGACTTCGCGCGGGCGCAGGGTATCGAGGGGTTCTTCGAACTGGGCCGCGGCGGGATCGAACACGCGCTGCTGCCCGAGCAGGCCTGGGCGCTCCCCGGCATGGTGATCATCGGCGCCGACTCGCACTCGTGCACGTACGGCGGCCTGGGTGCGTTCTCGACCGGCGTCGGGTCCACCGACCTGGCGGCCGTCCTCGCGACCGGGAAGATCTGGCTGGTCGTCCCGGAGAGCGTGAAGTTCGTCTACGAGGGGAAGCCCGGCCCCTGGGTGGTCGGCAAGGACATGATCCTGTCCGTCATCGGGCTGGTCGGCGACGACGGCTGCGACTATCAGGCGATGGAGCACACCGGCCCGGCGCTCCAGCACCTGTCGCAGGACTCGCGCTTCACGCTGACCAACATGGCGATCGAGGCGGGCGCCAAGTCGGGCATCGTGCCGCCCGACGAGGTCACGCTCGCGTACGTCAAGGCCCGGCAGGAGGCGACGGGACGCGTCCGCGACTTCGACGTGGTCCAGAGCGACGCCGACGCGGCCTACGCGGCCGTGCACACCGTCGACGTGAGCGCGCTGGAGCCGCAGGTCTCGTTCCCGTCGCTGCCGTCGAAGTCCCAGCCCGTCTCGACCGCGGAGAGGACGCTCGTCGACCAGGTCTTCATCGGCTCGTGCACGAACGCGAAGATCGAGGATCTGCGCGTCGCCGCGCACATCCTGCGCGGGCGCAAGGCGGATCCGCGCGTGCGCCTGATGGTGATCCCGGCGACCCAGGAGATCTGGCTGCAGGCCAACCAGGAAGGGCTGCTCCAGGTGTTCGCGGAGGCCGGCGCCACGGTGTCGACGCCGACCTGCGGGGCGTGCCTGGGCGGCCACATGGGCGTGCTGGGACCCGGCGAGGTCTGCGTGTCCACGTCGAACCGCAACTACGTCGGCCGCATGGGACACCGCGAGGCGAAGGTGTACCTGGTCAACCCGGCCGTCGCCGCCGCCACCGCGATCATGGGGCGGCTGGCCCACCCGGACGAGGTCGGCGTCGAGCCGCCGGAGATGGGCGACCCGCTCGACATCAGCGGCGTGGGCGTGGCCGCACCGGCGGGTGCGTCATGACGTTCGAGGGGACGGCGCACGTCTACGGCGACAACGTCGACACCGACGTGATCATCCCCGCGCGCTACCTCACGTCGACCGATCCCGAGGAGCTCGCGAAGCACGCGATGGAGGACCTCGACCCCGAGTTCGTCACGCGGGTGAAGCCCGGCGACGTGATGGTCGGCGGGCGCAACTTCGGGTCGGGGTCGTCGCGCGAGCACGCGCCGATCGCCATCAAGGGCGCCGGCATCGTGTGCATCGTGGCGTCGAGCTTCGCGCGGATCTTCTACCGGAACGCGATCAACGTCGGCCTCCCCATCGTGACGTGCCCGGGCGCGTCGGACGGCGCGGAGACCGGCGACGTGTTTCGCGTCGACGTCGACGCCGGCCTGGTCGAGAACGTGACGAGGGGAACCCGGCACGACGCCAGTCCCCTCCCGCCGTTCATGAAGGAGATCCTGGACGCCGGCGGCCTGATGCCGTGGGTGGCGCGGCGGATGACGGACGGCGGCGAGACCCCCAAGGTCACCGTGCCGGCGAACGAGCCCCCGCAGGCCGACTGGCGGCTCGATTGACTCAGCTCCGCACGCACCGGATCGGCGTGATCCCCGGCGACGGGACCGGTCCCGAGGTCGTCGGCGAGGCGCTCAAGGTGCTGGACGCCGTCGCGGGCCCGGCGGGGTTCGCCCTCGACACGACGACGTACGACCTCGGCGGCGAGCGGTACCTGCGAACGGGCGACACGCTCCCCGACGACGTCCTGGACGAACTCCGAACGCTCGACGCGATCCTGCTCGGCGCCGTCGGGCACCCGGACGTCAAGCCCGGCATCCTCGAGCGCGACCTGTTGCTGCGCATTCGGTTCGAGCTGGACCAGTACATCGGCCTGCGGCCGGTGAAGCTCTACGAGGGCGTGGAGTCGCCCGTGGCCGGGCTGTCGCCCGACGCCGTGGACATGCTGTTCGTCCGGGAGAACTCGGAGGGCCTGTACGCGGGCGCCGGCGGGTTCCACCGGAAGGGGTCGCCGGAGGAGGTCGCGGTGCAAGAGTCGATCAACACGCGGCGGGGCGTGGACCGCTGCGTGGCGTTCGCGTTCGAGCAGGCGGCCGCCCGCCGCGGCCACGTGACGCTGGCGCACAAGACCAACGTGCTCAACTACGCGGGCGACCTCTGGCAGCGGGCCTTCGACGCGGCCGCCGCCGCGAACCCCGGCGTGCGCACCGCCTACGTCCACGTCGACGCCGCCTGCATCTACCTGGTGGAGGACCCGGGACGGTTCGACGTGGTGGTCACCGACAACATGTTCGGCGACATCCTCACCGACCTGGCCGCCACCGTGCAGGGCGGCCTGGGCGTGGCGGCCGGGGCCAACCTCAACCCCGAAGGCGTGTCGATGTTCGAGCCGATCGGCGGAACCGCGCCCGATCACGTGGGCACGGCGACCATCAACCCCGTCGCCGCGATCGGCGCGGCGGGTCTGATGCTCGAGACGCTCGGCGAGCGCGACGCCGCCGCCCGGGTGGAGGCCGGCATCCGGCTGGCCGTCTCGAAGATGCGGTCGATGCGGGCCGGCGAGATGGGCTTCTCCACCGGCGAGGTCGGCGACCTGGTGGCGGAGGGAGCGGCCAATGCGTAGCGAGATCTACGACACCACGCTGCGGGACGGTGCCCAGCGGGCGGGGCTCCAGTTCTCCGTCGAGGACAAGCTGAAGGTCCTGCACGCGCTCGACTCGATCGGCGTGCCGTTCGTCGAGGGTGGCTGGCCGGGCGCCAACCCACGCGACACCGAGTTCTTCCGGCTCGCCACGCGGGAGACGCTGCGGCACAGCACGCTCACGGCCTTCGGCATGACGCGCCGCGCCGGCGAGGCGGCCGGGAGCAGCCCGGTGCTCCGCGAGGTCCTGGACGCCGGGACCCCGGTCGTGTGCCTGGTCGGGAAGTCGTGGGACCTCCACGTGACCGAGGCGCTGCGCACGACGCTCGACGAGAACCTGGCGATGGTGGCCGACTCGATCGCGCTGCTGGTCGCGGAGGGCCGCCGGGCGTTCTTCGACGCCGAGCACTTCTTCGACGGCTATCGGCAGGACCCCGCCTACGCGCTCTCGGTGCTGCGCGCCGCCGAGCAGGCCGGCGCGGAACGCCTGGTCCTGTGCGACACCAACGGCGGCACGCTCCCCCACGAGGTCGCCCGCATCGTGGACGAGGTCGTGGCGACGGTGTCCACGCCGCTCGGCGTGCACTTCCACAACGACGCCGGCTGCGCGGTCGCGAACTCGATCCTGGCCGCCGAGGCGGGCGTCCTGCAGGTGCAGGGCACGATGAACGGCTACGGCGAGCGGTGCGGCAACGCCGACCTGGTGCCGATCGTGGCGAACCTCTCGCTCAAGCTCGACCGCGCGCCGCTTCCCGAGGGCAGCCTCGAGCGCCTGACCGAGACGGCCCACGTCGTGGCCGAGATCGCGAACATCGTGCCCGACCCGCACCAGCCGTACGCGGGCCGCAACGCGTTCGCGCACAAGGCCGGCCTGCACGTGTCGGCCATCGTCCGCCGGCCGGACGCCTACGAGCACGTCGCGCCGGGGACCGTCGGCAACTCGAACCACATCGTGGTGTCCGACCTGGCCGGCCGGGCCAACCTGGTCCGCAAGGCGGAGGAGCTCGGCGTGCGCCTGGACCCGGACGCCGTCGCCGACATCCTGGCGTCGCTGAAGGATCTCGAGGCGCGCGGCTATGCCTTCGAGGCCGCCGACGCCTCGCTCGAGCTGTTCCTGCGGCGCGCGACCGGGTGGCGCCAGGAGCTGTTCGCGGTCGAGACGTTCCGCATCCTCATCGAGGACCACGAGACGACCGGCGCGCTGGCGGAGGCGACCGTCAAGGCGCGCTCGGACGGCGAGCGGCACATCGAGACGGCCGAGGGGCAGGGGCCGGTGGGGGCGCTCGACAACGCGCTCCGGCTCGCCATCGGGCGGACCTACCCCGAGCTCGAGAAGATGGAGCTGACCGACTACCGGGTGCGCGTCCTGGACGGCACCAAGGGCACCGGCGCCGTCGTGCGGGTCCTGATCGAGATGACCGACGGCGAGCGCGAGTGGACCACGGTCGGCGTGTCGGAGAACATCATCCAGGCCTCGTACGAGGCCCTGGCCGAGGCCTACACGTACGGCCTGCTCCTGGCCGGTCACACGACTACGATGGACGGGTGAACGCGAACCGCAGGATCGCCCTGACGGCACTGCTGTTCCTGGTCGCGATCATCCTGGTCGGGGTGGCCTCGGCCGTGAAGACCACCTGGCCCCTCTTCGTGGCATGGATCCCCCTGCTGACGGTCCCCTGGGTCCTGACCAGACCGGAATGACCCCGCGCGTGCGGGACATGCCCGCGCCCCGGCGGGCACAGGGTCTGGTCGGCCCCGCCATGGCGAAGGTGTTCGCCTGGCCGTTCCGGTTGATCCTGGCGGGGCTGCTCCGGGCCGGGGTCCACCCGTGGCACCTCACCGTGATCTCGCTGGTGGGCAACGTCATCGCGGGATGGCTGCTGCTCACCGGACGTCGCTTCCTCCCGGCGGTGGTGCTGGCCGTCGCGGGCGTGCTGGACGTCTTCGACGGCAGCGTGGCCAGGGCGCGCGGCGAGGCCAGCCGGTGGGGAGCCTTCCTGGACTCGACGCTCGACCGGATCGCCGACGTGATCGTGTTCGGCGCCCTGTTCTGGTCGCTGGCCGAGCAGGGGCATCGGACGTCGGCGGCGCTCGCGCTGATCGCGCTGGTGGCGTCCTTCATGGTGAGCCACCTGCGTGCGGAGGCCGAGGCCGCCGGCGTGGCGCTCACCGAGGGCGCCGTGCAGCGCCTCGAGCGCTACGTGCTGCTCCTGATCGGCCTGATGGTGCCGGGCGCGCTGCTGCCGGTGCTCGCGCTGCTGGCCGCGCTCGGCGTCCTGACCGCCGCACAACGTGGCTGGTCGGCGTGGCGACGCCTCGCGCCGCCGAACGGGCCCGCTACGTGACGGTCAGCGTCCCCGTCATCCCGCTCGACTGGTGGAACGTGCAGACGAACGGATAGGTGCCGGGCGCCAGGCTGATCGTGATCTTTGCCGACTGTCCCGGCTGCATGACCTCGTTGATGTCGTTCGACTGAATCGTGAACGTGTGCGGGACGGTGCCGGCGTTCTTCACCGTGAGCTTCCCGCCCTGCGCGATGCTGACGGTGGAGGGGGTGAAGACGAAACCGTTGGCGCCGGCATCGATCGTCGCGGAATTCCCGCCCCGCCGCCGCCCGAGCCGCCCTGGTCCGCGGTCGGGCTCGCGCTCGGGGACGCCGGAGGCGGCGCGGTGGTGCCGCTCGACGATGGGGTCGAGTCGGACGAACAGGCCGCCGTGGCGAGCGACAGAGCGATCGCAAGCACCATCAGAGAGCCGCCGTACCGCAACCGTCGCTTCATCTCAGACTCCTTTTGTCGTCTCTACCCCGCTCGTAGATGTACGGCCGGCCGCTGGGGTCGGCCTGCGGAGCCGATGAAGAACCTGTGGTCACGAGCCCGGCGTGTGCGGCTCGATGGCCAGCACCCGGTAGCTGAACGTGCCGCCCGGCGCCTGGTAGCTGACCGTGTCGCCGATCTTCGAACCGGCGAGGGCCGCCCCGAACGGCGAGACGAGGGTCACGGTCCTGGCTCCCTTGGCGCGCTCCTCGGGAGCGTGGGACAGCAGATACGTCTCGTCCTCCGCGTCGTCTTCGTCCAGCGGCCGAACGGTCACGAGCGTCCCCGGCTCGGCGGCGTCTCCGCCCGCCGCCTCGAGGATCTCGGGGTCCTTGAGCCGGTGCTGCAGCTCGCGGATTCGTCCCTCCATCAGCGCCTGCTCGTGCTTGGCCGACTCGTACTCGGCGTTCTCGCTGATGTCGCCCAGCTCGCGCGCGTGCAGGAGCCGCTCGGCGATGTGGGTCCGTCCCTCGGTCTCGAGCTTCTCCAGCTCCTTGCGCAGCCGCACGTACGCGTCGAGCGTCAGGCGGGCACTGGGCTCCTGCCCCGCGCGTCGCGCGGGCCGATCGGGCGGCAGGTACTTCTCGTCTTCGGGTGGACCGTCCATGACCTCCCGACCCTACCAAGGGACGGGCCACGGAATCCGCGATAGCTTCTCCCGGTGGCGGACCCCCTGGCGGCGCGGATGTCCCGGCTCGGCACCGAATCGGCCTTCGAGGTCCTCGCCAGGGCGCGCGCGCTGGAGGCGCAGGGGCAGAGCATCATCCACCTCCAGATCGGCGAGCCCGACTTCGACACGCCCGCCCACGTCGTGCAGGCGGCGAAGGACGCCCTCGACGCCGGTCTGACGCACTACGTACCGTCGCCGGGCCTGCCCGAGCTGCGCGAGGCCTCGTCGGCGTTCCTGGAACGGACGCGCGGCGCGCGGTACGCGCCCGACCACGTCGTGATCACCCCCGGCGCCAAGCCCGTGATGTTCTACGCGATCATGGCCCTGTGCGAGGAGGGCGACGAGGTCCTCTACCCGGATCCCGGATTCCCGATGTACGCGTCGATCGCCGGCTTCGCCGGGGCGCGACCCGTCCCCGTGCCGCTGCACGAGGATCACGGGTTCCGGATCGATCCCGACGAGGTTGCCGCGCTCGTCACCGACCGGACCAAGCTGTTGATCCTGAACTCGCCGCACAACCCGTGCGGCAGCGTCCTCGCGCGCGGGGACGTCGAGGCCCTGGCGGCACTCGCGATCGAGCGCGACCTCCACGTCCTCACCGACGAGGTGTACTGGGCCATCCGGTACGACACCGAGCACGTGAGCATCGCCTCGCTCGACGGCATGGCCGACCGGACGATCCTCCTCGACGGCTGGTCGAAGACGTTCGCCATGACCGGGTGGCGACTCGGGATGGCCGGGCTGCCGGCGCACCTGGTGCAGCCCTTCACGCGGCTCATCGTGAACACCGTCTCGTGCACGACGGCCTTCGCCCAGCGGGCGGCCGTCGCCGCGCTGGACGGTCCGTGGGAACCCGTCGAGGCCATGGTCGCGGAGTTCGAGAAGCGGCGCACCGTGATCGTGGACGGCCTGAACCGTCTGCCCGGCGTCACCTGCCAGGAGCCCGGCGGCGCCTTCTACGCGTTCCCGAACGTCACGGGCCTGGGCCTCCCGTCGGCGACCGTCGCCGACCACTTCCTGCACGCGGCCGGCGTGGCGTGCCTGGACGGGGCGGGGTTCGGCGCCGCCGGCGAGGGCTACCTGCGCTTCTCGTACGCGAACTCGGTCGACGCGATCCGCGAAGCGCTCGACGCCATGGAGGCGTCGCTCCCGGAGCTCGAGGCATGACGGGACGTCTCGACGGGAAGGTCGCCCTCGTCACGGGCGGGGGTGGCGGCATCGGGAAGGTCGCGGCCGAGCGCTTCGCCGCGGAGGGCGCCCGCGTGATGGTCGCCGACGTCGCCGATGACGTCGCGGAAGAGACCGTGGCCGGCATCGTCGCGACGGGCGCCGAGGCGGGATTCGTCCACGCCGACGTGTCGCGTGCCGCGGACGTCGAGGCGATGATCGCGGCGACCGTGGAGCGCTTCGGCGGGCTCACCGTGCTGTTCAACAACGCGGGCGTGTTTCTGCAGGGCGACGACTCGGTGCTGACGACGCCCGAGGACGTGTGGGACCGCGTCATCGCGATCAACCTCAAGAGCGTCTTCCTCGGCTGTCAGTACGGCATCCCCGCGATGCTCGCGTCGGGCGGCGGGGCGATCGTGAACATGGCGTCGTTCGTCGCGCTGATGGGCGCGGCCACCCCGCAGATCGCGTACACGGCGTCCAAGGGCGGCGTGCTGGCGATGACCCGGGAGATCGCGGTCGAGTTCGCGCGCAAGGGGATCCGGGCCAACGCGCTGTGCCCGGGACCGGTGGAGACCCCCCTGCTTCGCGCCCTGCTCGGCGACGAGTCGCAGTGGCAGCGCCGGCTGGTGCACGTCCCCGTGGGGCGGTTCGGCCGGGCCGAGGAGATCGCGAACGGAGCGCTGTTCCTCGCCTCGGACGAGTCGTCGTTCATGACGGGTGCGGCGCTGGTGGTGGACGGCGGGATCACCGCCGCCTACACGACGCCCGAGTAGCGGCTCGGCCCCGGGCGACCCGTACACTGACCTGGTGAAACCGATCGTCTGCGTCCGCCACGAGGACACCGACACGCTCGGGCGTGGCCATCCCGGCGTTCGAGCGGGAGGGCGCCGAGGTGCGGGTCGTGGATGCGTGGAATCCCGACACCGAGTGGGACGGCATGTGGAAGGACGCCGCCGGCATCGTCGTCTTCGGTGGCGAGATGAACGCCGACGCGGTCGAGCACCACCCCTACCTGGCCGACGAACGCGACCTGCTGGGGACGGCGGTCGACATGAACGTCCCCGTCCTGGGCGTGTGCCTGGGCGGCCAGCTCCTGGCGCGGGCCCTGGGCGCGGAGGTGACGCAGGCGCCGGTGCGCGAGCTGGGCTTCGCCGCGATCCATCCCACCGGCGCGGCGGCCGACGATCCGCTCCTGTCGGTCCTCGAGGACGGGGACCAGATGTTCGAGTGGCACAAGGACACGTTCGCCATCCCCCAGGACGCGGTGCTCCTGGCCACCGGCGACCACGTCACGAACCAGGCCTACCGGTACGGCGACCGCGCCTGGGGGATCCAGTTCCATCCGGAGGTGACCGGCTCGAACCTCGAGCTGTGGTTCGGGATGGTCGAGGAGAAGCTCGAGCCCGAGTGGAACCGGCGCCCCGACGAGCTGCGCGAGGAGGTGCGGCGACTGCTTCCCGCACAGCAGGAACGGGCCGCGGTGTTCTTCAAGCGGTTCGCCGACCTGGTGCTCGAGGACCCGTAGACGACGTCAGTGCGTCACGAGCCAGCGCTGGCCCACCTTGGTCGGGTCGCAGTCGGCGAGTGACACCGGGGTGTTCGCGGCCGCGCCCGGAACGGACAGGCACTTCCCGTTCGCGATGTCCTCGATCAGCGAGTTCCCCAGATAGACGAACTTCCACTCGAGGGAGAACTGGCAAGCGTTCACCGGCCGTGCCACACCCTCGTCTCCGGACTGGAACCGGCCGTCGATGCACAGCCCCTGGCTGTCGAGGATCAGGTTCGTCGTCCCCTTGTTCAACGAGAAGGCCCAGCGCTGGTTGTCCGCGACCCCGCACTGCTGCAGCGTGATCGTGCGCCCCGGGAGCACGCCCGGCTCGACCTGCATGCAGAAGTTCGTGTCGGCGAACGACTTGATCTGGAAGTTGACGCCGTGAATGGTCGTCTTCAGCCTCGCGGCCGGCGCCGCCCCTCGATGCGCCTGGGTGCGAGCGACGCTGGTTCCGGCGCCGAGGGCGACCGCGGCGGTCACGGCGACGGCGAGGCCGGCAACGGTGCGGGAGCGAATCGACATGAGGCTTCTCCTCCTGGGTCACGGTGCGCGCGAGCGTTTCGCGGGCGCGTGGGAGACTCGTACCACGCCGCCCGTGGCAGGGGCCATGGTCCTTTCGACGGTATCTGGCGGCTACACCCAGAGTGGGGTCTGCCACAGCGTGAGCGGGGTGCCCAGCCCCCGTTCTTTCGCGGCGGTGTAGACGCGGTACGCAGCCGCGACGTCCTCGATCCCGAGACCGATCGGCGAGACGAACACCCGCTGCTCGGGCGACGTGCGCCCCCGGGCCTTCCCCGCCACCAGGTCCCCGAGCTCGACGACGTCCTCGCGCCGGACGGCGCCCTCCGCCAGCGCCCGCGCGAAGGGCCGCGCCGCGTGCCCGCTCTCCTCTTCCCAGACGTCGCAGACCAGGACGTCGGCCTCGCGGATCACGTCCACGGTCGGATCGAGCGAGCTGATCGACACGAACAGGCTCCCCGGGCCCAGCCAGTCCGGCGTGACGTACGGCTCGGGGGCGATCGTCACCGGCACGATCACGTCGGCTCCGTCGCACGCCCGCTCGGGACCGGCGACCGGCACGAGCGCCGGCCCGTCGGGCGCCGTCTCCCGCACGCAGAACTCCTCCGCCCGCCCGGCGGCCACGTCCCACACGCGCACCTCGCGGAGCGACGGCACGGACTCCCGCAGCGCGAGCAACTGCGTGCGCGCCTGCACCCCGGCCCCGAGCAGCGCGGCGGTCGCCGCGCCCGGCACGGCCAGCAGCGAGCACGCGACGCCCGTCACGGCGCCGGTCCGCATCGCCGAGACCACCGTCCCGTCCATCACGGCCAGCGGCAGGCCCGTCTCGCGCGCGGTCAGGACGATCAGACCGATGCCGCGTGGCAGGCCGCGCGAGGGGTTGTCCGGGACCGACGGGATCCACTTCAGCCCGGCCACGTCCATCTCGCCGCCGACGTACGCCGGCATCGCCATGATCCGGCCGGTGCGCTCCTCGGCGTCGAGGTCCTCGCCCCAGCGGATCATCGGCTTGCGCGGCAGCCGGGTCTGTCCCTCGGCGTGCAGCCGCAGCGCCTCGCGCACGACGTCGATCGTGGGCGCCATGTCGAGGCCGCCCGCCGCGACGACGTCCTCCTGGGACAGGAACAGGAACGACGCGGGCCCGGGCACTATCGGGTGGCGAGCACGGCCCGGCCCCGTTCGCGGAGCGATTCGTGGACGCCGTCCATCCACGGGATGTCGGAGGGCAGGAACCGCTTCGGCACCTTGGCGACCACCGTGTAGTTGGCGTCGCAGACGTTCGCGATGCGCGAGCGGGCTCCCTGCGACACGAGCTGATACGCGTCCATGATCGACAACCCGGTCGCCTGCGAGATCCACGTGACGAGCTGCGTGTGGGCGATGCGGAACGCGTCCTCCAGCGGACGGTACGAGCCCGCGACCATGATCGCCTCGTCGCTCTCCAGCCGGGGCCACTCGCAGTAGGTCCCCTTGATGATCTCGACGGTGAGCAGCGTGTTCATCGCGCCCTCGACCGCCACGCCGCAGGCCTCGCCCTCCCCCATGGTGTAGTGCCCGTCGCCCAGGGAGAAGAGCGCTCCCGGGACGTTCACGCCCAGGTAGATCGTCGCGCCGGCCTTCGCCTCGGGCGTGTCCATGTTGCCGCCGAACGCCTCGGGGACCAGGACGTTCCGCGCCTCGAACGCCGCGGGCGCCAGGCCGATGGTCCCGTGGAAGGGCTCCAGCGGGAACGCGGTGCGAAAGTCCGAGTCCAGGGCCTCGAAGGCCACGGTCCCCGCGTCCCGGTCCACGCTGTACACCCACGTCCGCTCGGGCAGCGGGGGTTGCAGCGTCGCCGTGATGCGCGTCCCGGTGAGCGCGCCGAACAACGCCACCGTGGTGCTCACGGCCCAGTCGCGCGCCGGCTTGACGTCGATCAGGTGGATCGCGAGGGTGTCGCCGGGCTCCGCGCCCTGGACGTAGAAGGGACCCGTCTGCGGGTTGATGTACGGGTACTCGATGGACGTGCTCGGCAGGTCCTCCCTGGTCCGGATGCGGCCGGCGAAGCAGTCCTCGGTGAACAGGTCGAGCACGTCGCCGGGGCGCACGCGCATGACGGGGTCGACGCCTCCGAACGTCCACGCGTACTGCTCGGGCTTCGGCTCGAACCGGGTGATCTGTGTCTGCTCGGTCATCGCACCTCCCGTGTCTGATCGGCCGCGGCGGGTCCTCAGAAGATCTCCAGATATTCCGTCCGCTCCCAGTCGGTGACCCAGTCGTTCAGCCGCGAGAGCTCGTAGCGGCGCATGGCCGAGTAGGCCTCCACGAACTCGTCGCCGAAGAACGCCTTGGAGAGCGGCTCGTTCTCGAACGCCGACAGGGATTCGTCCAGCGAGACCGGGAGCTTCTCGAAACCCGGATCGTCCTCCGCCGGCGTGCCGGGCGTGGCCGACGGTCCCGGGTCCACCTCGTCCTCGAGGCCCTGCAGGCCGGCGGACAGCAGCGCCGCGCCCACCAGGTACGGGTTGGAGAGCGCGCTGGGCGCGCGGTACTCGATGTGCCGCGCGGACGGCGACCCGCCCTTCAACCGGACCAGCGCCGACCGGTCCTCCGGCCCCCACGAGACGTTCGTCGGGCTGAACGTGTGCCGGCGGCGGCGGCGCAGGCAGTTCACGGTCGGTGCGACCAGCGCGTCGATGGACGTCGCGTAGCGGAGCAGCCCGCCGATGAAGTGCCGGCCCACCTCCGAGAAGCCATCGGCGCCGGCGTCGTCGCTGAACGCGTTCGACCCGTCCTCGGACCGCAGCAGCGACAGGTGCGTGTGGCAGCCGCTGCCCGCGCCGTCCGCGAACGGCTTCGACATGAACGTCGCCAGGTATCCGTCCTGCTTCGCGATCTCCTTGACGCCGTTCTTGAACGTGAACCCGTCGTCGGGGCCGCGCAGCCCCTGCCCCGGCGATGAAGTTGATCTCCCACTGCGAACCGGCGTACTCGCAGTTCGACGTGATGATGTCCACACCGATCTGCGGCATCTCGTCGAGCACGCGGCGAATGGTCGGCACCCAGTCGTTCCGCACCGTGTTGAAGATGTGGTACCCGCTGAACAGCGGCTCCTTCGACTCCGCCTCCAGCAGGTAGAACTCGAACTCGGATCCCATCAGCGGCTCGAAGCCCATCGACCGCGCGCGCTCCAGGGCGCGCCGGAACACGTGGCGGGGCGATGCGGACGGAACCGAGCCGTCCTGCCACGACGGGTCGCAGATGAAGCGGGCGGTCTGCTCGGCCCAGGGCACCAGCGCCGCGGTGGACGGGTCCGGGAAGAGCAGCTGGTCCCCGTAGCCCCGCTCCTCGTTGTAGAGCGTCCCCCCGACGACGTCCGACCGCGTGTCCAGGACGGCCGCGCCCCCGTACATGTTGAGGCCGGTCTCGGCGTACGATCCGGCGTGCTCGATGGGGATCGTCTTCGAGCGCGAGATGCCGTGCATGTCCGGCAGCTCGAAGCGAACCCATCGAACGCCGGACTCCCGCCACTGATCCAGGATCGTCGCCACATCGCTCACCGAATCGCTCCTTTTCCCCCCAGCACGGCCACAGCCTACGCCGGACTATGCAGGATGCACACCTCTCGCGCCGAGGCACGTGTCGACCTCGATGTACCTCGGCGGCAAGCCGATACGTACCCTAGGCGCGGTGATCGAGAGCGGCGAAACGCACGTCCTGCCCCTGGAGTTCCAGATCGGGTACCCCGTCGCGGTGCGGGGCGAGGGCGCATGGGTCGAGGACGACACGGGGCGCCGCTACCTGGACGCCATGAGCGGCGGCTCGATGGCGGCGACGCTCGGCCACGGCCGGAAGGACATCGCCGCCGCCGCGAAGGCCCAGGCCGACCGGCTCTCCTACGTGCACAACGAACGGCTCACCAACCCGGCGCAGGAGCAGCTGGCCCGCGAGCTGGTGGAGGTCGCGCCGGAGGGATTCAGCCGGGTCCGGTTCGTCACGAGCGGCTCGGACGCGAACGAGATGGCGGTCCAGCTGGCCCGCAGCTACCACGTGGAGCGCGGCGAGCCGCAGCGGTGGGAGGTGATCTCGCCCGCCCAGGCCTACCACGGGCCGACGATGCAGACGCTCGCGCTCACGGGGCGGCCCGGGTTGCAGCGACCGTTCGGCCCCTACCTGCGCGAGCACCCGCACATTCCGCCGAGCACGTGGCGGTTCGACCCCACGGGCGAGGCCGCCCTGGACGCGCTCGACCGCGCGCTCGAGGCCGCCGGGCCGGAGAACGTGTCGGCGTACTTCTGCGAGGCGATCAGCGCCGCCGCCCTCCCCGCGTACACGCCGCCCGAGCGTTTCTGGCAGGGCCTGGCCGAGCGGCGCGACCGCCACGGGTTCCTGGTCTGCTTCGACGAGGTCGTCACCGGCGTCGGCCGCACCGGGAACTGGTTCGCCGGGAACGCGACCCCGTGCCGGCCGGACATCATCGCGACGGCGAAGGGCCTCGGCGCGGGGTACGCGGCGATCGGCGCGGTCCTGTGCCACGAGAAGGTGTACGACGCCGTCGCCGGCGGGTCCCGGCGGTTCACGCTGGGGCACACGTGGGACGGCGCCCCGCTGTCGTGCGCGGTCGGACTCGCCGTATTGGAGGCGCTCCGATCGGAACGGCTGATCGAGCGCGTGCGCGACCGCGGGCCCTCGCTCCGCGACGAGCTGACCGGCGGCTCTCGACGGCATCGCGATGGTTCGCGAGGTGCGCGGTCATGGCTTCCTGCTGGGCGTCGAGTACGTCGACCCGCGCGACGGCGAGTCGTTCCTACCGCCCGACCTCGGCGTGGCCGGCCGCATCGACCGGGCCGCGTTCGACCGCGACGTGATCGTGCTCTCGACGCAGCCCACGCGCGACGGCTACGCCGGCGACCAGACGCTGTTCGCTCCCCCGTTCCCCACGCCCGACGACGATCTGGCCGAGATGGTGTCCCGGTTCGCCGACGCCGTGCACACCGTGGCCGGCGAGGTCGACGCCGAGCTCTCCGCGACGGTCGCGAGGTGGCTCGTGAGCGCCGCGCCGCTGCGGGCCCTGATCGTGCAGCACGAGGAGGCCACGCCGCCCGGCCTGGTCACCGAGTGGCTGGATCATCACGGCGTCTCCGCCGAGGAGCTCCGCATCGACCTCGAGGAGCGCGAGATCGATCCGAGCGGCCACGACCTGCTGGTGTCGCTGGGCGCGGAGTTCGCCGCGTTCGACGACCACCTGCCGCACGTGCCGCGCGAGGCCCGGCTGATGCGGCGGGCGCTCGACGCCGGCGTCCCGGTGCTCGGTCTCTGCTACGGCGGCCAGCTCCTGGCCCGCGTCCTGGGCGGAACCGTGTTCCGTTCGGACGTGGCCGAGATCGGCTGGCTCCCCGTGCGCACCACCGACCCCGAGCTGGTCTCGGAGGGGCCGTGGTTCCAGTGGCACTTCGACGCGTTCACGCTGCCACCGGGCGCCCGGCTGATCGCCGAGTCCGACATCGGGCCGCAGGCGTTCGTCGCGGGCCGGAGCCTCGGCCTGCAGTTCCACCCCGAGGTGACCCCCGAGATCATGGACGACTGGGTGCGCGTCTACCGGCACGAGCTGGACGCCGAGGGTGTCGACGCCGACGGCATCCTGGCCGACACGGCGCGCAACGCCGAACGCAACCGGAGCGCGGCGTGGCAGCTGCTGGAACGGTTCTTCGACGCCGTGGCGGGGCTGCGCGAAGGGGCCGGTCGCCCGTGACCGCCGCTGTGCGCGCCGAGGACTCCAGCGTCTTCCTTCGCCTGCTGGACTGGCCGTATCCCAACGTCGAGCGCGGCGAGGGCGTCCGACTGTTCACCACGGACGGCGACGAGATCCTCGACGCCTGCTCGGGGGGTGCGATGGTCACGTCCCTGGGGCACCACGTCCCCGAGCTCGTGGCGGCGGCGGCCGAGCAGGCCGACCGCCTCTCGTACATGTACAACCACCACTTCACCAACGAGCCGCAGGAGCGGCTGGCCGACCGGCTGATCGAGGTCACGGCGCCGGACATGGCACGGGTCCGGGTGGTGTCGGGCGGGTCCGAGGCGAACGAGACCGCCCTGCGCCTCGCCCGGAGCTACCACGTCGAGCGCGGCGACGCCGACCGGTGGCAGGTCATCTCGCAGGCGCAGGCCTATCACGGGTCCACGATGGGAACCCTGGCGCTCTCCGGCCGGCGGTCGATCCAGGAACCGTTCACGCCGTACCTCGCGTCGCACCCCCACCTCGCACCCGGGCAGGCCGACCCCACCGGCGAAGCGGCGCTTCGGGAACTCGACCGGGCACTGGAGCAGGCCGGGCCCGAGACGGTGGCCGCCTACTTCTGCGAGCCGGTGTCCGCGGCGGCGCTCCCCGGCTACTCCCCGCCCGACGCGTTCTGGGAGGGACTGGCCGAGCGCCGCGACCGGCACGGGTTCCTGGTGTGCTTCGACGAGGTCGTCACCGGCATGGGCCGCGTCGGAACGTGGCTCGCCGCCGACCAGGTGCCCATCCGGCCCGACATCGTCAGCATCGGGAAGGGCCTCGGGGCGGGGCATGCCCCGCTCGGCGCGGTGCTCTGCCGGCAGCACGTGTACGACGCGCTCGACCAGGGATCGCGCCAGTTCGACCTGGGGCACACGTGGGACGGCGCACCGCTCTCGTGCGCGGTCGGGGTGGCCGTCATCGACCTGCTGGTCGAGCGCGGCCTCGTCGAGCGGGTCCACGAGCGCGGGCCGGCGCTCCGCGACGAGCTGGCCGCGGCCCTGGAGGGGTGCGAGATCGTCCGCGAGGTGCGCGGCCGCGGCTTCCTGCTGGGCGTCGAGTACGTCGACCCACGCGACGGAACGTCGCCGCTGCCGGCTGCGCTCGACGCCGCCGACCTGGTGGACCGGACCGCACTCGACCACGGCCTCCTCGTTCTGTCCACCCACGCCACCCCCGACGGGTACACGGGCGACCACACCGTCCTCGCGCCGGCGTTCACCGCGAGCGACGCCGAGCTCGCCGCCATGCTGGAACGCTTCGCTGCCGCCGCGCGCGACGCCGAGACGGCGATCAAGCACGCCCTGGCGGACGCTTCGTGAGTCCGTCCGGCGACGCCGAATTCGTCCTGCTGGGGATCCCCGACGTCAACGGATCGCTGCGCGGCAAGGCCCTGCGGCCGGCGGCGTTCGAGTCCGCCGTCGTGCAGGGGACGGTGATGACGGACCTGCTCCTGGGCCTCGACCCGGTCGACGCCCCGATCGCCGACTACGAGCGATTCGGCATCCGGTCGGGAGCGGCCGACCTGATCGTGCACCCCGACCCCGACACGTTGCATCCGCTCCGGTGGCGGCCCGGCTGGCGCGTGTGCCTCGCGACGCCGAGCTGGCCCGACGGAAGCCCGTGCGCCTTCGCCTGCCGGGAGGTGTTGCGCGGCGTGCTGGGATCGCTCGCCGACTACTCCGTGCTGGCCGCCCTCGAGTACGAGGTCCGTCTGCGCGACGCGCAGGGCGCGCCCCTCTCGTCCGGGATCAGCTACAGCCTCGTCGAGATCGGCCGCTACGACGCGTTCCTCGACCTTCTGGTGCCGGCCCTCGAGGACCTCGGCGTCGAGCTGTCGGCCGTGCACACCGAAGCGGGCCCGGGGCTGCTCGAGCTGAACCTGGGCGCGCGTCCCTGCCTCCGGGCGGCCGACGACGCGACGCTCGTCAAGTTCGCAGTCAAGGAGATCGCGGCCTCGATGGGCATGCGCGCGAGCTTCCTGGCAAAGACGGCGCCGGGCGAGGAAGGCTCGAGCGGCCACGTCCACCTGTCCTGCTGGCAGGGCGAGACGAACGCCTTCGCCGGCGCCGCACCCGGCGACCCGCTCCCCGCCGTGTTCGCGTCCGCCGTGGCCGGCGTTCTCGAACACCTCCCGGCGGCATCGCTGCTCCTCAACCCGACCGTCAACTCGTACAAGCGGCTGGTCCCCGGGTGGTTCGCGCCCATCAACGCGACATGGGGATTCGAGAACCGGTCCTGCGCGGTCCGCGCGATTCGGTCGGCGCGGCCCGACCTGTGGCGCTTCGAGTGCCGCCGCCCGGGCGCCGACGCCAACCCCTACCTGGCGCTGGCGGCGATCGTGGCCTCGGCCGCGGACGGCATCGCGCGCGGCGCGACGCCACCCGCCCCGATCGACGGCGACGCCTACGCGCTGAGCGGGCTCCCGATGCTCCCCGCGTCGCTGGAGGCGGCCCTGCGGGCGTTCGAGGACGACGCCGCCTTCCGCGCCGCGCTGGGCGAGACGTTCAGCGACTACTACGCGACGTCGCGGGCATGGGAGCTGAAGGCCTGGCAGGAGACCGTCACGGACTGGGAGCGGGAGCGCTACGAGCGGGGCGTGTAGCTGCCGGCCGACAGCTCGCGCAGGCGGATGATCCGCAGGGCCATCATCAGGTCGAACCAGCGATCCGTGTCCGCGAGGTTGATGCCGGTGACCCGGTTGATCTTGTCGAAGCGCTGCCGAAGCGTGTTCCGGTGGATGAACAGCTTCTGCGCGGCGAGCTTCGCGTTGCCCATGGACTCCAGGTAGACCTCGACGGTCCGGAACAGCTGGCTCCCGCGCGCGCGATCGTGCGCCAGAAGCTTCTCCAGCCGCTCCTGGTCGACGTCGCGCACCTGCTGCTGCGCAACCGAGAACAGGTGCCACTGCGCGCCCAGCTCGTCGAACGGCACTACGGCTCCCGGGCCGCGGATCGCCCGCCCCATCAGTAGGGCCTGGCGCGCCTGCTCGAACGCGTCGGGGTAGTCCCCGGCCTCACGGCACACCCGGGACAGGCCGGCGGAGATCACGATGTCGGGCGGGCGCTCGTGGCGCCTCGCCGCGTCGTCCAGCCGCTCGGCCAGCGCCTCCAGGCTCGTCGTCTCCGCCAGGCTGATCAGCGCGGTCAGCGTGTGGTCGCGATACGTGCAGAGCGTTCCGGGGAAGCTCCCCGTCAGGTCCTGGCGCAGCCCCATCCACAGACGGTCGCCGTCGAGGTCGGCCGGATTCGCCGCGGCCTCGAAGGTCGCGATCACCGACGGGCGCGCGAGGTCGACGCCGAGCCGGCGCGCCCTCGCCTCGAGCCCGAGGTCGCCCTCGTCCCCCAGCATCAGGGCCTCGAACAGTTCGCGCACGACGTTACGCTCGGTGAGCGCCTCGATCAGCCGGGCGTTCTGCACGGCGAGCGCAGCCTGCGAGGCCACCGTCGACAACAGCTCGCGGTCCTCGGCGCCGAACGATCGCGTGCCCTCGGCGAAGCAGAGGAACACCCCCACCGCCCGGTCGGAGACCCGCATGGGCGCGACCAGCACGGTCCGCGCGTGGGGCACCAGCGAGTCGAACGCGGCGAACGCCTCCCGATCCTCCTTGCGCACCAGCACGACCGGGGCGGTCGCGCCCAGCGCGCGCGCCCAGTGGCCGTCGGCCGGCACGGCGGCCGGGGGCGTCGAGGCGACCTCGGGACCATCCGACCACAGCGTCTCCAGCCCGAGGTGGGTGCCCCCCTCGTCCAGGGTCAGCACCGCGCAATGTTCCGCGCGCAGCAGCGTCCCGGCCGTCGAGGCGAGCCGGTGCAGCATGTGCCGGAGCGACGACGTCTGCACCACGGTGTGGCTCGCCTCGGCGAGCGAGTGCAGCACCTGCACCTGCCGGTCGCGCCGCTCGTACAACTGCGCGTTCTCCACCGCGACCGCGATCAGGCGCGACAGCGTGTTCATGAGCGTCAGGTCGTCCTCGCCGAACTCGTGCGGCGCTCCGGTGTGGAGCGTGATGACCCCCAGCAGCCGGTCCGAGGGCGACACGATCGGAATGGTCAGGTAGGACTGGAGGCGATCGTCGTTCAGTTCGGGGACGGACTTGAACCGCGGGTCGGCCGTCGGGTTGTCGCGGATGATCCCCGGCTGGCGGGTGAGGGCCGTCCATCCCGTCAGGCCCTCGCCCATCGCGAGGGAGAAGCGGCCGATCCACTGCTCGTAGCCCTCAACGCCCGCGCGCACCACCAGGCGCTCGCGATCCTCGTCCCACAGGTAGACGAGCGCGCCGACACAGCCGGTGAGCTCGGCGCAGAGCTTGACGACGTAGGCGAGCAGCCGGTCGAGGCTGAGCGTGGAGGTGAGGGTGGCCACCATGTCGAACACGGCCCCCATGTCGGTCCGGTGGCTCTGGAGCACATCGCGGAGCGCCCGTGCCGCTTCGCCGGGCTGTGTGCGTCGTGCCCGTCCCTTCGATCGCGGCGTCGCGGCCCGAACCACTGCGGCGCTCCTCCTCGGCTGCTCAGGCGGCAGGATAGCATGCGCCCCGGACCCCACCGACTATGCGCGATGCACACCCACACCCGTCTTGCTTGACCGCTCCGTCCGGCACGACGTACCTTCTGCGAACCCGTTGGAGCCGTTGGGGGAACGAGCAATGTGGATCGTGATCGAGTCGGGGCCGGCCGAGGGCGAGGCGGCGGAGGTCGCCGGACAGCTGCTGGTGGGGAGCCACGCATCGTGCGACCTCCCGATCCAGGCCCCGGACGTGGCGCCCCGGCACGCCGTCGCCCGGGCGGCCGGGGGGATCCTGACCCTGATGGACCTCGACGCCCCGGCCGGGACGTTCATCAACGGCGAGCGTCTCCAGGGAACCCGCGCGCTGGCGCCGGGGGACCGCATTCGCATCGGCGAGTCGACGCTCGTCGTGTCGCTCGAAGGTCCGGGAGCCGTCGTCCACCCGGCCGCCGACACGCCCGTACCGCCGGTCGTCCCGGTCCCACCTCCGCCGTCGGTCGTCCCCGAGGCCTCGGAGGGCCCCGGGGCCGGTGAGCCGGCCACGCGCCGGCGGGGGACGCTCATCGCCGCGGCCGTGGTGGTGCTGCTCATCGCCGGGATCGCCATCGCGCTGGCGGCCGGCGGATCGAAGACGCCGGCCAAGCCGACGCCCCCGCCGCTGGCCATCACGACCTTCACCGCGACGGCGACCTCCCCCATCCAGGCCGACCTCGCGTGGGCCGCGACGGGCGACGGCATCTCGACGTTCACCGTCAGCCGCGACGGGGTCACGCTGACCACGCTCCCCGCGACGTCGTCGAGCTACCAGGACCCGACCGCCAAACCGCGGAAGGAGTACACGTACTCGATCCAGGCCGCGACCTCGAAGGACAAGCACTCGGACCCCGCCACCGCGACCGTCACGATGCCCGCGCCGCCACCGCTGAAGGCGGCCCGGGTCAGCGGGCGGTTCGACGTGCACACGGTGTTCCTGAGCGAGAGCTACGTGAACAAGCACGTGGGCCAGAAGGAATACACCGTGTGGGGCATGAAGCCGAAGTGCCCGGACGGGCCGTGCAACGTAAGCGTGAAGACGTTCGCTCCGGGGCAGGCCAGCACGGTGCTCGTCCGCAGCGGCGCGCGGTACAAGGGGAAGGGCACCGACCTCTTCAGCGTCTGCGGGTCGGGCTCGAACCGGATCCGCACCACGGTCGCGATCGACATCCACGTGACCGCGGCGCGCTACGTCCAGGGTGTGTGGCGCGCGACGAAGTTCGGCGGCGTGATGTCGCGCAACGCACCCTCCGCGTTCGGCTGCCTCTCCGCGTCGTCGAGGCTCTCGGTCAGCGGTCAGCTGCAGAACCCTTGATCCTGCACGTCGAGAACGCGAGGTCGTAGAACGCGAAGTACTGTCCGAGGTGGGCGTTCCAGTACGCGCTGTCGTGGCCCCCGGGCCACGCGTGGAACGTGACGCGGCCGCCGGAGTCCCGCAGTGATCGGGCGAACCCCGCGTCGGCCTCGTGAAACGGGTCGCCGGTGCCCACGTCGACCCGAGATCCGCATCTGGCCGTACGGGTCGTGGCCCGCGACGGCGCCCATGAGGTCGTGCCGGGCGAAGTCCTCCGCGTTGTCGAACGCACCCTCCGGGGTCTCTCCCCCCGTACGCCACATCGCCGCCGAGTGGCCGGCCGCCGCGCAGAAGCGCCCCGGCCACAGCCGCGCGATGTCGAGGGCGCCGAAGCCGCCCATCGAGATGCCCGCGATGGCCACGCGCCTCGGATCCGCGTGGAGCCGGCGAACCGCCTCGGGGATCACCTCCTTGACCACGTAGCTCCCCCACTGCCCCGTCGCGCGGTCGTGGTAGTAGCTCGCGTCTCCGCCGTCGGCGAAGACGACGTCGGGGGCGCGGTCGCCGGCGTCTCGGATCGCCTTCAGGAGCCCGTCCGTGGCCTGCGCCACCGCGCTCCCGCCGCGCCCGTGCAGGAAGACGAGCAGCGGCCGAGGCCGCCCGTCCGGCAGCGGGGGCGGCATGACCCCGACCTCGGTCACGGTGCGGTCCAGGAGCTTGCTGTGGAGCTCGAACCGCACCTCCCGCAGCCCGTACTTCGCCGCGTCGGGGCCCTGGTGCAGCCGGCCCCACGCCACGTAGCCGGTCGCGGCGACGACGGCCACGGCGAGCGCGACGGCCAGGACGGCGCGGCCACGCCTCCGGTGCGGCCGCAGGAAGCTTCCTCGCCGCGATCGCTCGACCGGTCGAAGGGCGTCTCGCAAATCAGGCCTACAGACGGACGTCCGTTCCGGCACCCGACGTGCCGGCAGCGTCCAGGACCAGGGCGGCCGCGGCGGCGTCCTGTACCGCGACGCCCACCGACTTGTAGAGCGTGATCTGGTCGGGCGCGGTCCGCCCCGGGCGGACGCCGGCCACGATCTCGCCGATCTCCACGACCCCGGAAGGGTCCAGCGACCCGTCGCGGACGGCGTCTGCCAGCTCGTTCGCCCCCGCGGGGAACGGCGCCAGCGACGATGCCCGCGACTCCACCGCCAGCAGCGCCTCGCGGACGACAGCCGCGTCGAGCTCGGAACCATCGGGATGGAAACCGACCGACGTGACGTGGGTTCCCGGTGAGAGCCACGCGCGCCGGACCACCGGCTCGGAGGCGTGCGTCGTGGCGCAGACCACGTCGGCACCCGTCACCGCCTCCTCGAACGAGCCCGCCGCGACGAAGGGCAGGCCGGTGGACTCGGTGAGCGCCCCCGCGAGCGCCTCCACCTTGGCGGGGTCGCGCCCCGCGACGCGGCCTTCGGAGAAGACCCGGACCCGCGGGACCGCCAGGCCGTGCGAACGCGCCTGCACGCCCGTGCCGACGATGGCGAGCACCGATGCGTCGGCACGCGCCAGCAACCGCGTCGACAGGGCCGACCCCGCCGCCGTGCGCATTGCCGTGATGTGGGTCCCGTCCATCACGGCCGCCGGCACACCCGTGACGGCGTCGAAGACTGCGATCACGGCCTGGTGACTGGGCAGGCCGCGCGCGTGGTTGTGCGGGAACACCGACACCAGCTTGGCGGTGAGCGCCCCCGCACCGGGCAGGTACGCCGGCATCGCAGCGAGGAGCGCATCCTCGCCGGCGACCGACGCGGCGACCCGCGGGGGCATGGACGTCGTCCCGGCCGACAGCTCGACCATCGCGTCGGCGACGGCGTCGATCAGGCGATCGAGGTCGAGCAGGGACTCGACGTCCTGGCGGCTCAGGATCAGCACCGCGCCATCATGCGCGATGCCGGCGCCGGAGCGCCACCGTCACTCGGTGGCGCGCTTCGACGTCGCCTGCACGAGGTCGGTCATCGAGACGATCCCCACGAGCCCGCCGCCCTCCGTCACGGGAAGATGGCGGAACCCGTGCGTCAGCATGACGTCGAGGGCCTTCCCCACCGTCGCGTCCGCGTCGATGGTGCGGGGCTCGAGGGTCATGAACTCCCGAACCGTCATCGTTCGGCCGCGGTCCGCGTTCTTGGAGATCGCCTGCATGATGTCGCGCTCGGTGAAGATGCCCTCCAGGTCGTCACCCTGCATGATCAGCGCCGAGCCGACGTGCCGCGCCCACATGATGGTGGACGCCTCCTCCACCGTGGCCGACCGGTCGACCGTGACGAGATCCTTGCTCATCACCTCGCGAACACTCGGCATCGCACGACCTCCTTCGGCTCAGCCACCGATCATGGACATCGACTTGTCCGGGCGGACGAAGTCCGGGTGGTTGATGCGGTGTCCCGACCACTTGCGCCAGACGGCGCCGCGGATCAGGTGCTCGAGTTCGCTCGCCGGCGCGCCCGCGCGCAGCGGGTCGCGCAGGTCGGTCGCGTCGAGCGCGAACAGACAGACACGGAATTGGCCCTCGGCCGTCAGTCGCAGTCGGTTGCACGTGTCGCAGAACGGCTCGGTCACCGACGAGATCACGCCGATCCCACCGGGCGCGCCGTCGGCGAAGCGGAAGCCCGACGCCGGCTCGCCGTGGTCGCCTTCCGGGAGCAGCGGGAACACGGCGTCGATCGCGTCGATGATCTCGCCCGAAGGGAACACCTTGGCCCGCTCCCACGACTGCTCGGCGTCGAGCGGCATGTACTCGATGAAGCGGACGACGTGGCCCGTGCGGCGCGCGAATGCCGCGAACTCCACCGGCTCGTCCTCGTTCGTCCCGGCGATGACGACGCAGTTGATCTTGATCGGCGACAGCCCCGCGTCGTGCGCTGCCTCCATACCGGCCATCACCTTGTCGAACGCGTCGCGCCGGGTCATCTCGGCGAAACGGTGGCGCTGGAGCGAGTCGCACGAGATCGTGACCCGGTCCAGGCCGGCTTCCGCCAGCGGCTTGGCGAGCCGGTCGAGCAGGTAGCCGTTCGTCGTCATCGAGATCTCGAGGCCCGGGTCGATGGCGCGGAGCTTGGCGATCAGGTCCGGAAGGTCCGCGCGCACGGTCGGCTCGCCGCCGGTGATCTTGAGCGAGCGCACGCCCAGGCCGACGAAGACGCGCACCAGCGACTCGATCTCCTCGAAGCGAAGGATCTGCTCCTTGGGCAGCCACTCGAGGCCCTCGGCCGGCATGCAGTACGTGCACCGGAAGTTGCACCGGTCGGTCACCGAGATCCGCAGGTCGTCGGCGATCCGCCCGAACGAGTCGAGCAGGGGGCCGTCCGTGGGCGCCTCGCCGGCCGGTTCGAAGGCAGGCCTGTCCGCCCCCGGCTTTCTCGTCAGGGGAAGGGCGATCCGCTTGCTGTCGTTCGTCGTCACGTGCCGCTCCATGTGCCGTCTTGACCAGGTCCTAAGCATAGGTCGTTCCCGCGCAGTGGTCGATGGGACGGACGGCTCGCCCCTCACGTCCTGCCCACGTACCATCTGGGCATGGCCGAAGCCGACAGGCGGGACGGCAGCCGTCGTGACCGTGAGCGACGGCGTCTCCGAGGGCGTGCGCGACGATGCATCCGGGCGCGCCCTGGTCGAGCTGCTCTCCGCCGAAGGGTTTGACGTCGCCCGCCACGAGGTCGTCCCCGACGACCGTCCCACGATCGAGCGGCTGCTGACCGACCTCGCCGACGGCGACCACGTGGCGCTTGATCGTGACGACCGGCGGAACGGGCTTCGGACCGCGCGACGTCACTCCCGAAGCCACGCGCGCCGTCATCGATCGCGAGGCGCCCGGCCTGGCCGAGGAGATGCGCGCCGCGGGCCGGCAGGCGACCCCCATGGCGGCGCTGTCCCGCAGCGTCACCGGGAGCCGCGGGTCCACCCTGATCGTGAACCTGCCCGGCAGCCCGAAGGGCGCGAAGGAGAGCCTCGAGGCCATCCTGCCGGTGCTCGGCCACGCCATCCGGTTGCTCGCGGGTGACACCATGCACGGACCGGCCGACGCCGGATCTGGGCGGAGCGGCACCGTACCGGCATCGGGCTCCACACCGGGAGCGACTCGTTCGATCGAGGACGAACTCGTGGCCCGGCGCGCGGCCGGCGAGGAGGTCGTCCTGGCCACCGCGGTGCGCGCGGAGGGCAACCCGCCGTGCAAGGTCGGGCAGAAGATGCTCCTGTCGCGCGAGGGACCGATCGCCGGCACGCTCGGCTGCGCGGAGTTCGACACGGGCGCGCTCGAGGCCGCGCGTGAGGCGTTCGCCTCGGGCGAGGCGTCCACGCGGACGATCGAGCACGACCTGGGCTCGATCGAGGTCTACGTGGAACCGAGCCTGCGCAAGCCGCTGCTGGTCGTCTTCGCGGCGACGCCGGTCGCGGCGACGCTCATCCGGTGGGCGCCGGCGGTCGGCTTCGACACCGTGCTCGTCGAGCCGCGAACCGAACGCCTGGGAGCGGGCGGCTCGTGGGGACGAGTCGAGTCCTCACCGCCTCCACTCCCGGACGGCGTCGACGTCTACGCCGTGCATACGGACCACGATGCGCCGGACCTCTCCGACTCGCTCGCGGCGATGCTGAAGGGAGGCGCCGCCTTCGTGGGCGTCATGGGCAGCGCCCGGCACGTGGGCCCACACGTCGACGGGTTGCGCGCGATGGGGTTCTCCGAGGAGGACCTCGCCCGGGTCCACCGACCTCTCGGGCTCGATCTGGGTGGCCGCACCGCGGAAGAGATCGCACTCTCGATCCTTGCGGGTGTCGTGGCGGCGCGCCACGGGCGCGACGGCGGTTGGCTGGACCACCCCGTAGCTAGCTACCGACGGCGGCGCGAGCGGCGGTGCCGCGGAGGACCTCCCGGCTTGCGCCGGGTGCGCTGCGGGGGCGGCGCCTTGGTGGGGTCGGGCAGACCCTCCTGGCCTTCCTTGACCGCCCCGATGATCTCCTGAGCCAGTTTGTCCGAGTCGGGCCCAGCGCCGAGCATCAGCTGGAACAGCACGCGCTGCTCGAGCTGCTGGATGGTGTCGACGACCGCCCTGCGCTCGTTCCCCCGGGAGTTCCACGTCGAGGCGATCCGTCCGGACGGGAGCATGTCCACCCGCAGGTTGACGTCGCCGATGCGCCCCTGCCAGACGTTCCTTCCTACCTGTGGTTCTTCCAACGCACACTCCTCGGCCGCCGCAAGGCGACACTTCGGGGAATTTCGAACGATCTCGGACCGGCCGTGCGGGCGGTCCGGCCGGCAAGCCTAGCATGAACGCTCCGCCGGCCTTCCGCTGGAGAAACCGTTCCCCTACAATGGCGCGACTTTCCCACTGGCAATGCGACAAAGGGGGCGGACATGGCCGAGCCCGTGCAGTTCAACCTGAAGCCCGACGATCTTCCCGCGGCTTGGTACAACATCATGCCGGACCTGGCCCAGGTCACGCAGCCGCTTCCACCGCTGCACCCGGGAACCCACGAGCCCGTCGGCCCGGCCGACCTCGCGCCGCTCTTTCCCGAGGCGCTGATCATGCAGGAGGTCTCGACCGACCCGTGGATCGACATCCCCGGCCCGGTCCTGGACGTCTACCGGCTGTGGAGGCCGACGCCCCTCTACCGGGCGCTCCGCCTCGAGCAGGCGCTCCAGACGCCCGCCCACATCTACTTCAAGTACGAGGGCACGTCGTACGCCGGCTCGCACAAGCCGAACACCGCGATCGCGCAGGCCTACTACAACAAGGAGGCGGGCATCCGTCGGCTGTCCACCGAGACGGGCGCCGGGCAGTGGGGTTCGGCCCTGTCGTACGCCTGTCAGGTCTTCGACCTCGAGTGCCTGGTCTTCATGGTGAAGGCCTCGTACCAGCAGAAGCCCTACCGGCGCATCTTCATGGAGACGATGGGCGCGACGGTCCACGCCTCGCCCAGCACCGAGACGCAGGCGGGCCAGCGCATCCTGGCCGACAGCCCCGACTCGACGGGGTCGCTCGGCATCGCGATCAGCGAAGCGGTGGAGGTCGCCGCGACGAACGCCGACACCAACTACTCGCTGGGCAGCGTCCTGAACCACGTCCTGCTGCACCAGACGGTGATCGGGCTGGAGACGAGGAAGCAGATGGAGATGGCCGGCGAGTCGCCCGACGTCATCATCGGCTGCGTCGGCGGCGGGTCGAACTACGCCGGGTTCGCCTATCCGTTCATGGGCGACAAGATCAACAAGAAGCTGGACGCGCGCTTCGTCGCGACCGAACCGGCGGCCTGCCCGACGCTCACGCGCGGACAGTTCGCGTACGACTTCGGCGACACGGGCGAGATGACGCCGCTCGTGCCGATGTACACGCTGGGGCACACGTTCGTCCCCGCGCCCGTGCACGCGGGCGGCCTCCGGTACCACGGCGACGCGCCGTCGCTGTCGCTGCTGGTGCGCGAGGGGCTGATGGAGGCCAAGGCGTACACGCAGAACTCGGTGTTCGAGGCCGCCGTGCAGTTCGCGCGGACGCAGGGCATCGTTCCCGGGCCCGAGCCGGCACACGCCATCCGTGCGGCGATCGACGAGGCCGTCGCGGCGCGCGAGGCCGGCGAGTCGAAGGTGATCCTGTTCAACCTCAGCGGGCACGGTCACTTCGACATGCAGGCGTACGACGACTACCTGAACCACCGCCTGCCGGAGGTCGAGTTCCGCGAGGAGGACGTCGTGGCCGGGCTTGCCCATCTCCCGGGAGTTCCGGTTCCGGGCTGAGCCCCGACCGAGTCCTCAGGCGGCGTTCCCGGTCGCGCGCGACTCGAAGGCGGTCTGGAGCGCCGTCTCGAGTTCGGCGAGCGGGCAACCCTTCACCAGGTAGGCGACCGCCCCCGCCTCGAACATCGAGGTCACCAGCCCGGGGTCGTCGAACGCCGTCAGCGCGACCACGGTCGGCGGGTCCTCACCGCGCGCGATCTGGCGCGTCGCCTCGACGCCGTTGATGCCGGGCATCTGGACGTCCATCAGGACGACCTCGGGCCGCAGCTCCTGCGCCAGGCGGACGGCGGCGGTGCCGTCCTCGGCCTCGCCCACGACGTCGAGGCCGAGCTCGAACAGCGCCTCCCGCATCACCTGGCGCAGGAGCGGCTTGTCGTCCGCGATCAACACTCGCACCGGATACCCGTCCCGTCTCGTCGGGTGCACGCGTTCCCGAAGCATGCATCGGCACCCATGCCGCCTGTTCCGGTCTGGGGCGGCTCAGGTTTCGGTCAGTCCGGGTCGGAGCTCGGCCAGCCGGCGCTCGAGGAAGCGCCGGTCGACGGGGTTGGTGGCCAGCTCGAGCGCCCGGCCGTAGGCCCGGGCGGCCTCGGGCCGCCGGCCCAACCGGCGGAGCAGGTCGGCGCGCGCCGAGTGCAGCAGCGAGTACTGGGCCAGGTCCCCGCGCGACTCGATCTGGTCGATGAGGTCGAGGCCCCGCTCGGGCCCGAACGCCATCGCCATCGCCGCGGCGCGGTTCAGGTCCACCACGGGCGAGGGCGCCAGCACCGCCAGGCGGTCGTAGAGGGCGGCGATCTCCTCCCAGTCGGTGTCCGACGCCCTGGCCGCCTCACCGTGGATGGCGGCGATGGCGGCCTGGACCTGGAACGGACCCGGGCGCCCCAGCGCCAGCGCGCGGCCCAGGAGCGCCGCGCCCTCCGCGATCTGCTCCCGATCCCAGAGCGACCGGTCCTGATCCTCCAGCAGGACGAGGTCGCCCCGTGCGTCGACACGCGCAGGCCGGCGGGCGTCGTGCAGGAGCATCAGGGCGAGCAGGCCGAGCGCCTCCGGCTCGCCGGGGAGCTGGTCCGCGACCAGCCGCCCGAGCCGGATGGCCTCGGCGCACAGCTCGGCGCGGGTGAGGGTCTCCGACTCGGTCGCCAGATAGCCCTCGTTGAATACGAGGTAGAGCACGGCCAGGATCGCCTCGACGCGCTCGGCGAGGACGGCCTGCCGGGGGACGCGGATCGGGATCCCGGCGTCGCGGATCTTGCGCTTCGCGCGAACCAGGCGCTGCGCGATCGTGGGCTCGGGCTGGAGGAATGCCCGCGCGATCTCCTTGGTGGTGAGCCCGCCGAGTGACCGGAGGGTCAGCGCCACCTGCGCCTCGGTCGAGAGGGCGGGGTGACAGCACGCGAACATGAGGGCCAGCCGGTCATCGGGATACACATCGGGCTCCTCGTCGCGGGCCTCGTCGCGTGCGGCCTCCTGCTCGAGCACCGCGAGCTTCTCGCCCAGACGTTTCGCGCGGCGCAGGCGGTCGATGGCGCGGTTGCGCGCCGTGACGGTGATCCAGGCCGCCGGGTTGTCCGGCGCCCCGTCCACCTTCCATCGTTCGAGGGCGACGGCGAACGCGTCCTGCACGGCCTCCTCGGCGAGGTCGAGATCGCCCAGGGCCCGGGCGAGCGCGGCGACCGCCCGTCCCGACTCCTGGCGGAACACGCGATCGACCAGATCGCGGCTCGCGTCGCCCGCGGCGTGCGCCTGCGGTTCCGCGCGTCCTTCCGGCATCCGGGTAGTGTGCCCGTTCGCCGACCGTCCGGCCAGAGTCGAGTCTGCGGTCAACGACGGTGACCGGCATTCAGTCGTGCGGCTGGTCCTCCGCGACGGGCCGGACCTCGACCGTCCCGCCGTGCTTCAGGCTCGGCATCGCCACCGCCGCCTCGAGCGCCTCGTCGAGCGAGTCGCACTCGATCAGGAAGAACCCGCCCAACTGCTCCTTGGTCTCGGCGTACGGGCCGTCGGTCGTGAGGATCTTGCCGTCGTTGAGCCGGACGGTCGTCGCGGTGGTCGTCGGCTGGAGCTCCTCGCCGCCGCGCATCTGGTCCTTCTCGGTCAGGCCGGCCGCGAACTTCCCGTACTCCTCGTAGATGGCTGCCTGCGCGTCTGCATCGTCCAGCTTCCCCCAGGCGTGCTGGTCGTCGTAGATCAGGAGCGCGTATTTCATGCCTCCACCTCCTCGGCCGCGGCGGCGCCGCTCGCCGCCCTCACCATACCGACGAACGATCGCGTGGTGAATCGACACGGGTGGGCGGACCGACCGGTTCGAGTCAAGCGACACCCTGCCGAGGCGCTGCACGTAGAATCCGGCCGATGCACGGCCGCATGCAGCACGAGCAGCTGACCCTGACCGGGATCCTCGAACGCGCGGAGCGGCTGCATCCCGCCGGGCGCATCGTCACCCGAGTCCCGGAGGGGCTCCACGTCCAGACCTACGGCGAGTTCGGCGAACGGACGCGCCGGCTCGCGGGCGCCCTTCGCGCGCAGGGGGTCGGCCCCGGAGACGTCGTGGCGACGTTCGCGTGGAACTCGTGGCGGCACCTCGAGCTGTACTTCGCAGTGCCGTGCATGGGCGCGGTCCTCCACACGCTCAACCCGCGCATGCATCACGAGCAGATCGCCTCGATCGCGCGGCGGGGCGGCGCCCGCCTCGTGTTCGTGGACGGGGCGCTGACCGCGGCGTTCTCCCCGGTCTCGACAGTGGTGCCCTCGCTCCAGCCCGTGCTGATGCACGGCGACGTGCACACGACGCTGCCGGCCGGGCTCGACTACGAGGGGCTCCTCGCAGTGGAGTCGGCCGGACCGGCCTGGCCCGAGATCGACGAGGACGACGCGTGCCAGCTGTGCTACACGTCGGGGACGACCGGCGAACCGAAGGGCGTCCTGTACTCGCACCGCGCGCTCGTCCTGCACGCCTTGATGAACAACCTGGCCGAGGTGCTCGGGCTGACCGCACGCGACGTGGTCCTTCCGGTCGTGCCGATGTTCCACGCGAACGGCTGGGGGCTGCCCCACGCGGCGACGCTGGCCGGCGCGTCGCAGGTGTTCACCGGAGGCTTCGGCGCCGACCCGCACGTCATCGGCGAGCTGATCGAGTCCGAAGGCGTCACGGTCGCGGCGGGCGTGCCGACCGTGTGGATCGACTTCCTGCGGCACCTCGACACACACCTGCACGACGTCTCGTCGCTGCGGCTCATCAAGACCGGCGGGGCCGCCGTGCCGCCCTCGCTGGTCGAGGCGTACGCGACACGCCACGGCGTTCGTCTGCTCCAGGGCTGGGGCATGACCGAGACGAGCCCGCTCGCGGCGCTGGCCGCCCCCGACCGGGAGGTCGAGGATCTGCCCGAGGCGGAACGCTGGGCGGCGATGGCGCGCGCGGGGCGCCCCGTTCCGGGGATCCGCATCCGCGTGGTGGACGAGCGGGGCGCGGAGGTGCCGCGCGACGACGCCACGATGGGCGAGGTGCTCGTACGGGGGAACTGGGTCGCCTCGGGCTACGCCGACGAGGAGGACGCCGCGCTGCTCGACGACGGGTGGCTTCGCACCGGCGACGTGGCGACCGTCGACGCGAGCGGGTCGATGCGGATCACCGACCGGACCAAGGACCTGGTCAAGTCCGGCGGCGAGTGGATCTCCACGATCGCCCTCGAGTCCGCGCTGATGGACCACCCCGCCGTCCACGAGGCCGCCGTGGTCGGTGTGCCGGACGAACGCTGGCAGGAGCGGCCCGTCGCGTGCGTGGTCCTTGCGGCCGGTGCGACCACGGACCAGAACGAGTTGCTGGCGTTCCTGGGACCGCGCTTCGTGCGCTGGTGGCTGCCCGACCGCGTCGTGTTCATGGACGAGTTGCCGAAGACCGGCGTCGGGAAATTCGACAAGCGTGCGCTTCGTGCCCGCCTGGCGGGAGAGGACTGAGGCGCGCTACGACGCCTGGGCGTGGCGCGCCTCGGGCAGCAGGACCCGAAAGGCCGCGCCGCCGCCGGGCCGATCCTCGACCCAGGCCCGGCCGCCGTGCAGGTCGGCGAACCCCGACACCAGCGCCAGCCCGATGCCGGTCCCGGAGGGCCCCAGGTGGCCCCCGCCCTGCCGGAACGGCTGGAAAATCTCGTGCTTCAACTCGTCCGGGATACCGGGGCCGTCGTCGTCCACGCAGAGCACCGTGCCGTCGGGGACGGCCTCCAGCCGGACCCACGACGTGGGTTCCGGGCGGGGTGTGCCGCGCCGCGTTGGCCAGCAGGCTCTCGAGGATCCGCTCGACCTTGGCGCCGTCGACCCGCATGACGGTCGCACCCGCCTCCACCGTGAGCTGGCGCCCCCCGAGGTCGGATTCCGACGCGACCTGGCGGCAGAGGTCGCCGAGGTTGACGGGGGTCAGGGCCGGCTCGAGCACGCCGCGCGCCATGCGGTCCACGTCGAGCAGGTCCTCCATCAGGCTCTCCAGCCGGCGCGCGCTGTTCGCGAGGCGCCCGGCGATGTCCGAGCGGTCCTCCGACGAGAGCTCCATGTCGGGCCGCGCCAGCGTGAGCGCGTAACCCAGGACCGCGGTGAGGGGCGTCCGAAGCTCGCCGGCGACGGCGGTCAGGAACCGGTTCCGCAGCTCCTCCAGCGCGCGGAGCCGGTCGGCGGCCTCCTGCTCGCGCTGGAGGCCGTTCACCAGCACCTCCTCGGCGCGCTTGGCCTCGGTGACGTCGTACATGATCCCCTGGTGGAACAGGGGCCGTCCCTGCGGGTCCCGGACCACCTGGGCCTGATCCTGGAACCACGACGAAGCTCCCGTCCCTGGCCCCCATGCGGTACTCGGCCTGCAGGGCCTCGCCGGTCTCGTGGCTCCGCCGCTCGGCCTCCCGGTACGCAGGCTCGTCGTCGGGATGGAGGCGCTGATCGAACAGCGTGGGGTCGGCGGCCCACTCCTCCGCCGTGTATCCCAGGAGGTCGTGGATGCGCGGGCTCACGTACAGCCAGGCGCCGGCCTGCTCGAACTCGGCCATGTACACGATCGCCGGCAGCTGCTCGACGAGCGTGCGGAACTTCGCCTCGGCCTCACGCAGCGCGTCCTCGGCGTCGTCGCGCTCGGTGACGTCCCGGGCCACGCCCAGCACCGCCGGCCTGCCCTGGTAGGTGATGGCGATGTCCGGAGATCTCGACGTCGATCTCCCGGCCGTCGAACCGCACGAACTTCACCACCTGCGGCTCGGTGGAGATCCCGTCCTGTCCCGCGGCCGCGCGCGCCCGCACGATCTCCCGGTAGTCGGGATGGATCGCGGACAGGATCGACTGGCCCATGAGTGCTTCCTTGTCGGGCGCGCCCACCATCCGCGCCGCGGCGTCGTTCGCGAACAGCATCTGGAAGTCGCTGTAGACGACGACCGCCACGGGAGAGGACTCGATCAGTTTGCGGTAGCGCTCCTCGCTCTCGGACAGCGCGGCCTCGACCCGCTTCTGCTCGGTGATGTCCAGGATCACGCCGCGCCAGCAGTACGGCCGTCCCTGGTCGTCGCGCACCAGCGCGGCGCGGTCGCGCACCCACACCTGGCGGCCGTCGACGGCGCGGATGCGGTACTCGAGCGCGAACTCCTCCTCGCCCTCCTCCATCACGCGCCGGGACTCGGTCAGCCAGCGCTCGCGGTCGATGGGATCGATCATCTTGAGCCACAGCTCGGGGTCCTCCAGGTGCTGCTCGCGGCTCGTTCCGACCAGCTGGTCGATCTGCGGCGACAGGTAGAGCGACGTCGCGACGCTATCGGCGCGGTCGACGTAGATGACGGCCGGCACGTGCTCGACCAGCGTGCGGAACTTGTCCTCCGCCTCGCGAAGCCTCCCCTCCGTCCGCCCGCGCTCGACGGCGGCGCCCACCAGCGCGGCGGCCGTCCGGAGAGCGTCGACGACCTCCGGATCCCAGTCCCGGTCGGTCGTGCAGTCGTTGAACGCGACGAAGCCCCACCACTGGCCGCCGGAGATCACCGGGACGAGCACCGCGGAACGCGTTCCCGACTCCGCCAAGCAGGCGCACTCGGTGCCGGCCGGTCCGTCGGTCTTCTCCAGGACGATCTCGCCGGCGGACAGGGCCGTGATCCAGCGCTCGTGACCGTCCTGGTAGGGATGGTCGTTCATTCCCGGACGTCCCGTGAGCCGATCGATGCCGGGCGCGGTCCACTCGGCGGCCGGCACCATGGTGCTCGGCACACCGGGGACGTCCTCGTCGTTCACGAACATGAGGATGCGGTCGGCGCCGGTGGCCTCTCCCAGTCCCGCCAGGACCTCGTCGATGCAGTCGCGCCAGTTCCCAGCGGCCAGGAAGCGCTCGGCGGCGAAGGCGACGGCCTTCAACACGGCGCCCGTGGTCGCGGGCACGGCGGCCGAGGCCTCCGGTTCGGGTTCCGGGATGCGGTACGGGTTCACCGCAGAACCATCGGCGTCCCGGGGCGGACCATTGATCCCGAGAGGGGGAGCTTTCCCAAAGAGGACGAAACGAGACGGCTAGAGCACGGGCGGCGGCAACTGCCCCGACGGCGGCGTGGCGCCGTCCAGCAGCTCGGACCCCACCCAGGCGTACCAGACCGGGCTGAACACGAACCCCGCCGCGACGGCGGCCACCGCGACGAGCGGGTTCTTGGGATTGAGGAAGATGAGACGTCCCACGTACGTCAGCAGGAGCAGGGCCGCGGCCCCGTACCCGATCCGGACCAGGGTCTCCGGGAACTCGGTGCTGCGCGACATCAGCCACGAGAACACCAGGATCGCGACGCCGCCCAGCGCGAACGTCGCGAGCCCGCGTGGGTCCGTGGGATTGGGGACCTCCGTGCTGAAGGCCGCCGGGGTCTTGATCAGGACGCCGAGGTCGTACGCGCCGTGCATCGCCGACCCGATCGCGGCCCCGACGCCGAGCAGCGTCACCCACAGGCTCGCCAGGGGATCGATCAGGTGCAGCCGCCCGTACAGGGCGACGAACACCACCGTCGACAGCAGCGCCGCGCCCAGGAGCAGGAGGGACGTGACGATCTCGGCCCAGCGCGGCGAGCGCTCCACCACGATGACGAAGAGCACGGAGTACAGGAAGCCCATGATCGCGACGGCCCGGGCGGCCTGCCCGGCGTACCGTTCGAACTCGAGTGAGCGCATGTGGGAAGCCCTCCAGGTCCGCTGAACGGTCGGATGCTGGCCCTATCGTGGCGCGGCCAGCGCCCGGATCAAGGACCCTCGCGTCTACAGGTACGAGCGGAGTGCCCAGAGGTCGGGGTAGAACCGCTTGTCCAGGGTCGTGCGCAGGTACGAGGCGCCGCTCGAGCCGCCGGTCCCCGACTTCGAGCCGATCTCGCGCTCGACCATCAGCACGTGGTGGTACCGCCACCGCGCGAACAGCTCGTCGTGGGTCAGCAGGTCGTCCGACAGATAGAAGAGTTCCTGGTCCTCGGCACGCACGATCGTCAGCAGGCTCTCGCGCCGGGCCGTCTCGTCGTCCGTCGGCATGGGGAGGCCCCGAGCCTCGAGCAGCGCGCAGAACGCGTCCCACACCGTGGGCTCGGACCACCGCCGCTCCAGCCGGGACCGCTCGTCGTCGGTCGGCGCCATCGACCCCACCAGGCCCGGCTCCTTCAGGCCCGACACGGCCTCGATCTCGCGGAACTGGACCGACTGGAAGCCGCTGCCGGGGGCCAGGTGCGAGCGGAAGGCCAGGAAGTCCTGCGGCGTCATCGTCTCGATGACGCCGATGTGCTCGATCATGACCCGCTCGACCGCATGGACGCGCGCCAGGCTGTGCCGCGCGCCCTGGACGTTGCCGTCGTGGAGCCGGTCGCGCACCGACTCCAGCTCGAACAGCATGACCTTGAACCACAGCTCGTACGCCTGGTGCACGACGATGAACAGCAGCTCGTCGTGCGCCGGCGGTTCCGAGAGCAGCGACTGCAGCCCGAGGAGCTCGGGGACGCGCAGGTACGAGCCGTAGGACAGCTTGCCGCCCTCCTGCCCGAACCTGGCCTTCCGCACCCCCGCGTCGTCCGCCACGGCGCCGAGCCTACTCCTCACAGCTCGGCGAACAGGAAGGCCATCCACAGGCCGCGGCTGACCTCGTCCGGATCGCGCCGTACGCCGAGCTTGCCGAAGTGGTCGCAGAGGTTCTTCACGTCGCGCGCGAGCAGGTCGGCGGCGTGCGGGTTCGACCTGGGATCGACCGCCTGCGGGAGGTCGATGATCGTGGCATTCCCCTCCCACCACAGGACGTTGAACGCCGAAAGGTCAGCGTGGATCCAGTTGTGGCCCAGGAACAGCTCGACGTTCCACAGCAGCCGGTCGAGGAGCGGCCGGGCTTGTGCCTCGGACAGACCGACGTGGCGAAGCTGCGGCGCCGGCGCGACCTCGTCGCCCAGGTACTCCATCAGGATCGACGACTCGGTGCGCGCCACCGGCCGGGGCACGTCCCCGCCGGCCTCGTGCAGCGCGTTCAGGACCTCCCACTCGTGCTCGGTCCACCACGCCTGCTCGAAGGCCCGCCCGTACGCCGTCTTCTTGCGGACCGCGTTGCGGTCGCGCGGTTCCTTCAGGACGCGGCCTGCCTTGTACATGTGGTCGTTCTTGAAGCTGCGATGGTCCCGCGGACGGTACTGCTTGAGGGCGAGCAGATCCGAACCCGTCTGCGCCGGGTTGCCCCGGCACAGGTAGACGCTCGCCTCCTTGCCGCTCTTGACGGGGGCGATCAGCTCGGTGACGAGTCCCTCGCCGTAGTAGTGGTCGAACGACTCGCGCTCGGGCGAGTCGTCGGTATCGGATTCGCGTTCATACAGATGCTCGGACAACGCAGGTGCCTTTCTGTGAAGGACGGGAACGGGAAACGAAAAACGGCCGCCCCCTCCGGGAGCGGCCGCGAGCGGATCGAGATCGATCGCGCGCGCTAGCCCGTCGCCGTCGAGGGACGTGGCCGTGCGAACACCCGGGCGTTTTCGTTGTCCACGGTCACTTCCCTCCCTTCCACCTGCGTCGGCTGGGTCGTCGTGCGACCGAGAGTATACGGGACGGGGGGCGGCGGTAGAGTGATGCCCTCATGGCCACCACGGAGGAACGGACCGATCAGGGCGCCGGTGCGCGCGTGCCCAAGCCGCCCCTGAAGCCGCTCGACTTCCTGGACGTCGACGCGCTGCTCACCGACGAGGAGCGCATGGTCCGCGACACCGTCCGCGAGTTCGTGGTGGACAAGGTCCTGCCCGGCATCGGCGACTGGTTCGAGCGCGGCGAGTTCCCCCGCGACGTCGCCGCGCAGCTGGGCGAGCTGGGGCTCCTGGGCATGCACCTCACGGGCTACGGCTGCGCCGGGATGAACCCCACGTCGTACGGCATCGCCTGCATGGAACTCGAGGCCGGCGACAGCGGGTTCCGGTCGTTCATCAGCGTGCAGGGGTCGCTGGCGATGTTTCCGATCTGGAAGTTCGGGTCCGAGGAACAGAAGCAGCAGTGGCTCCCGCGCATGGTGACCGGCGAGGTGCTGGGGTGCTTCGGACTGACCGAGCCCGACTCCGGAAGCAACCCGGGATCGATGCGGACCGCGGCGCGGCGCGACGGCGGCGACTGGGTGCTGAACGGCACCAAGATGTGGATCACCAACGGCGGCATCGCCGACGTGGCCATCGTGTGGGCGGTGACGGACGATGGCATCCGCGGGTTCATCGTCCCCACCGACACGCCGGGGTTCTCGACCAAGGACGTGGCGAAGAAGCTGTCGCTGCGCGCGTCGGTCACGTCCGAGCTGATCCTGGAGAACGTCAGGCTGCCTGACGACTCGATGCTGCCGGAGGTGCGCGGGCTGCGCGGACCGCTGTCCTGTCTGGACGAGGCGCGGTTCGGCATCGTCTGGGGCGCCATGGGCGCGGCGCGAGCATGCTTCGAGTCGGCGCTCGACTACGCCAAGACACGGGTCCAGTTCGGGAAGCCGATCGGCGGGTTCCAACTGACGCAGGAGAAGCTCGCCAACATGCTGGTCGAGCTGAACAAGGGCATGCTGCTGGCCCTGCACCTGGGGCGCATGAAGGAAAAGGGAACGCTGCGCGCCGAGCAGGTGAGCCTGGGCAAGCTGAACAACGTCCGAGAGGCCATCGCGATCGCGCGCGAGGCCCGCACCATCCTGGGCGCCAACGGGATCACGCTGGAATATCCGGTGATCCGGCACATGAACAACCTCGAGTCGGTGCTCACCTACGAGGGGACGAGCGAGGTGCACACCCTCGTCCTGGGCGAGGCGCTGACGGGCCTCAACGCCTTCGAGTGAACCGGCGGCACTCGGGCCGGAGCGGCATCGCCACGCTGCGATTGACCTTCGTCCTGTTCGCCGGCTCGCCTCTGCTCCTCGGATTCGTCCTGACATTGATCGGCGAACCGGAGAGCCAGGAGCCCGCGGCACGGTTCGCGACCTTCGTCGCCATCGCCGGCGTCGCGGGCGTGGCACTGTGCGTGCGATCGCAGTCGCGGCCGTTGGACGCGAGCGATCAGCCGACGCTCGCTGCCTCCTACGCCGCGCAGTACTTCGTGGGAATGGCCTTCGCCCAGCTCCCGGCCATCGCCGGCTTCGTCGGCGCCACCGTGACCGGCCACGGCTGGATGTACGGGCTGGGCCTGGCGTTCGCGGTCGTGGGATTCGCGCTCGTGGCGCCCACCAACGGCCGCATCCGGCGGCGGGACGAGCAGCTCGTCGCGGCGGGATCCGCGTTCCGGCTCAGCGAGGCGCTCCAGACGCCACCGGCGAAGCCCGCCTGAGATCCGGCTCAGCCGGACGGAGCTGAGATCGCGGGCGATGGTCGTCACGATCAGGACGATCGCTCCGCCTGCCAGCGCGCACACGAACAGGAGCACCAGCAGCAGCCGGCCGATGGCGAGGGTTCGGCCGAGGAACGACGGCCGGCTGCCGTCCTCGGCTTCGACGGCGAGCGCCGCGCTGAGAGCGGATGCCGTGAGCAGCCTGCGTCGGCCGCGGGTGCGGGTGCGGGTGCGGGTCGTGCCCGGCGCCTCACCGGTGGGCGTGGACTCGATCGCAGCAGGGGCCTCACCTGTCCACGAGGTGTCGGCCCAGATCGTGCGCACGACGACCACTCCGCCGATTGCGGCGAGCACCAGGAGGAGGCCTGCCATCTCCATCGCCAGAAGCGCTCCGAGCCTCGGGCGGCGCGGCTCTGGGGAAGTCCTGAACCGCGTCCGCCCTTGTCAGGGTATACGGGAAGGATTGACTGTTCGGTTGGTTTCGTCTCCGTTCTGTGGAATTCCGAACACGCTCCCCCGGCGTAGTCTGAGGTCCGATGGCTGCTGAGGACACGAGCGCGGCGGCGCGGTGGCGGGCCGACCTGGAGTCGTGGGCGATCCCCCAGGAGATCCTGGACGCGGCGCCGGAGTCCCCGTGGGGCTGCCCGGTGGACCTGTTCGCGCGGCGCGCCGATTCGTCCCGCCGGCCCACGCCGTCCGACCATCGCGCGCTCGAGGCGCTCCCCGAAGGGGGATCGGTTCTGGACGTCGGGTGCGGCGCGGGGGCGGGCTCGCTCCCGCTCGCGGAACGGGCGTCATCGCTCATCGGCGTGGACGGGTCGGCGGGAATGCTCGCCGCGTTCACCGAGCGGGCGGAGGCGGCCGGCGTCGCCTGCGAGACGGTGGAGGGCAGCTGGCCGGACGTGGCCCCGGCGACGCCGGCCGCCGACGTCGCCGTCTGCCATCACGTCGTCTACAACGTGCCCGACCTCGTGCCGTTCGTCCGGGCCCTGACCGACCACGCCCGGCGCCGCGTCGTCGTCGAGCTGATGCCGGTCCACCCGGTCAGCAACCTCAACGACCTGTGGGTGCGGTTCCACGGCCTGGAGCGGCCCACGCGCCCGACCGCGGACGACTTCGTGGCCGTGCTGGTCGACGCCGGCATCGCGGCGGAGCGCGCGGACTGGGAGCCGGTCGACTGGCAGGGGGGGTTCACCCGGCGCGAGGACCTGGTGGCGTTCGTGCGGCGCCGGCTCTGCCTGACCGCCGATCGGGACCCCGGAGATCTGGGAGGAGCTGGCCGGCCGCGTGGTCGAGCGGGACGGAACGATCGGGCTGCCCCCCAGGCCGAACGTGACCGTGTGGTGGGACGGGTCGGCCCCGGACGCCTGACGCGGAGATTTCATCGCAAACGGGTGGCACAGGCCCGATCGTCCGCTAGGTTCGAAGGACCGAGCTCGCATCAGCACGTACCGAGCCGTTCTCGACATTCAGCAAGGGGGTTCCCTTCATGTCCATCGGCACGCAACCCGAAGCCGCTACCGGCGTCGCCGCTCGCTGCGTCGAGTTGACGAAGGTCTACGGGACGGGTGACGCCACCGTCAACGCGCTCGACCACATCTCCGAGGACTTCGGCACGGGCCGGTTCACCGCCATCATGGGACCGTCCGGGTCGGGAAAGTCCACACTGCTGCACTGCCTGGCGGGACTCGACACGCCGACGTCCGGCCAGGTCTTCATCGGCGACGTGGACATCACGGCGCTCCCAGAGAAGAAGCTGACCCTGCTGCGCCGCGACCGGGTCGGGTTCGTCTTCCAGGCGTTCAACCTGGTGCCGACGCTGACCGCGGCCGAGAACATCACGCTGCCGATGGACATCGCCGGGCGCGACCCCGACCAGGCCTGGGTCGACTCGGTGGTCGAGACCGTGGGGCTCACGGACCGTCTGAAGCACAAGCCGAGCGAACTGTCGGGCGGCCAGCAGCAACGCGTCGCCGCGGCGCGGGCACTGGCGAGCCGGCCGGACATCGTCTTCGCCGACGAGCCGACCGGGAACCTCGACTCGAAGGCGAGCATGGAGCTCCTGACGTTCCTGCAGCAGGCCGTCCGCGACCACGGCCAGACCATCGTGATGGTCACGCACGACCCGAAGGCGGCCGGCTTCGCCGATCGCGTGGTCTTCCTGGGGGACGGCCGGGTCGTCGATGAGATGGAGTCGCCGACCGCCGAGAGCGTCCTGGACCGGATGAAGTCGCTCGGGGGCTCCTGACCATGTGGCGAGCCACCCTCAAGGGAATCGCGGCGCACAAGATGCGCCTCCTTCGAACGGGGCTCGCCATCGTCCTGGGCGTGGGCTTCGTGGCCGGGACCTACATCCTCACCGACACGATGAACGCGGCCTTCGACTCGCTGTTCACGCAGATCAACAAAGGCACGGCCGTCGAGGTCACCTCCGTTCCGCAGTTCAAGGCGAGCTCCGCCGGGCAGGACTCCGGCACCCCGAACCGGGTCCCGGCGTCGTTGGTCGAGACCGTCCAGGCCGTGGCCGGGGTCAGGGTGGCGGAGGGGACCATCGGCGGCTACGCCCAGCTGGTCGACAAGAAGGGGGACGCCGTCACCACGGGTGGCGCGCCGACACTGGGGACCAGCTGGACCAGCGACCCCGAGATGAGCGCGCTCACCCTCCGGCAGGGCCGCGCCCCGACCACCTCGAGCGAGATCGCCATCGACGCGTCGACGGCGTCGAAGTACGACTTCACCCTGGGCCAGCGCGCCAAGGTCCTGCTGCAGGGTCCTCCGATGGAGGCGACGATCGTCGGCATCGTGGGGTTCGGCTCGACGGACAACCTGGGCGGGGCGACCCTGGTCGTGTTCGACACGGCCACCGCGCAGAAGGCCTTCGACGCCCCGGGCCAGTTCGACGCGATCCAGGTAGCCGCCGACCAGGGAGTCACCCCCGAGGATCTGCGCGACCGCGATCCAGAACGTGCTGCCCGCCCAGTATCAGGCGAAGACGGGCCAGGAGTCGGCGGCGCAGCAGTCAGACGACGTCAAGAAGGCTCTGGGTTTCTTCACGATCGCGTTGCTGGTCTTCGCCGACATCGCGCTGTTCGTCGGCGCGTTCACCATCTACAACACGTTCTCGATCCTGGTGGCCCAGCGCACCCGCGAGCTCGCGCTGCTCCGCGCACTGGGCGCCAGCAGGGCGCAGGTCCGTCGCGCGGTGCTGGGCGAGGCCGTCATCGTCGGGCTGGTGGCGTCGGTGCTGGGCCTGGCCTTCGGCTTCGTGGTGGCCATCGGCCTGCAGGCGCTGCTGAACGCGTTCGGCATCGACCTGCCGAGCACGTCGTTGCAGATCCTGCCGCGGACGATCATCGTCTCGCTCCTGATCGGCCTGGGCACGACGGTCGTGTCGTCACTGGTGCCGGCCGCACGCGCTTCGAAGGTCCCGCCGATCGCGGCGCTGCGCGATCCGGTGGCGAGCGTCGGCACGTTCTCGACGCGGAGGACGATCATCGGCATCGTCGTGACGCTGGGCGGCGCCGCGGCGCTCCTGCTCGGCCTCGTCGGGAGCACGTCGAACGGCGGTCTGCTGGTCGGGCTGGGCGCCGCCTTGGTGTTCCTGGGCGTCGCGGTGCTGAGCCCGCTCTTCGCCCGCCCGCTGGCACGCGGGATCGGCTTTCCGCTCGCGCGATTCCTGGGCATCTCCGGCCGGCTCGGCCGCGAGAACGCAATGCGCAACCCGAAGCGGACGGCCTCCACGGCCGCGGCGCTGATGATCGGGCTCGGCTTGATCGGGTTCGTGTCGATCTTCGCGGCATCGGTGAAGACGTCGGCCAACGACGCGCTCGAGCAGACGCTGAAGGCGGACTACATCGTCACGTCGACGTCGTTTCAGCCGTTCAGCCAGGACGTCGCGACACAGCTCTCGGCCAATCCCGCGTTCGACGCCGTCTCACAGGTGCGCATCGGCATCATGGGCTACAAGGGGGCGGCCACCCAGATCTCGGGCATGGACCCGGCCACGATCACGAAGGTCGCCCAGGTGCAGATGACGTCCGGCAGCGTCACGGCGCTCGACCAGGACGATGCGCTGCTCGTGTGGCAGCAGACCGCCGAGTCGAACGGATGGAAGGTCGGCGACACCATCCCGGTGGAGTTCAACCGGACGGGCAAGCAGAACCTGAAGCTGGTGGGCATCTACGAGGACAACCGCCTGCTGGGCAACTGGGTGGTCTCGCTGGACACCTACGACCGCAACTTCACGCAGCAGCTGGACACGTTCGTCCTGGCGACCAAGTCTCCCGGGACGACCCAGTCCCAGGCGAGCACGGCGGCGAAGCAGATCACCGACGCGTTCCCGAACGTGCAGCTGCAGGACCAGGCGCAGTTCCGCCAGGCGCAGGCCTCGCAGATCGACCAGCTGCTCGGACTGATCAGCGCGCTGCTCGCGCTGGCGATCCTGATCGCGTTGTTCGGGATCGCGAACACCCTGGCGCTGTCGGTCTACGAGCGCACGCGTGAGATCGGCCTCCTTCGCGCGGTCGGCATGGCTCGCCTCCAGGTGAAGCGGATGATTCGCTGGGAGGCCGTGATCATCGCGGTCTTCGGGGCGGTGCTCGGGGTCGTGGTCGGCATCTTCTTCGGGTGGGCGATGGTGCAGGCCCTCAAGGATCAGGGGATCACTGCCCTGACCATTCCGGCCGGGCAGCTCCTCATCTACGTCCTCATCGCGGCGCTCGCCGGTGTGCTCGCCGCGATCGGACCGGCCCGCCGCGCGGCGAAGCTGAACGTCCTGGAGGCCATCACCACCGAGTAGGCCATGAAAACAGAGATCGAGGCAGCGGTCGCCGTGCTGGTCGGGTGGTCGCTGCACGGCAGCACGCGGGTCGTCGCCGACATCGAGACCTTCGAGTTCCACGGGCCGACGGGCCTGCTCGGCACCTGCGCCATCCAGGTCCGGTGTCCGTGGCGGCTGACCGAGGGCGCCGTCATCGTCGCGGGCTACGACGACGTCCGGTACCCGAAGGGCGCGAACGCCGCGGCCGAGCCGGCCGGCTTCCGGTGGGACGCCCCGGGCGCGAACCGGCGCGACGAGCGCCTCGCGGCGTTCTTCGACCGGCACGCGGGCGGGCCGCCCAACGTGACTGCGGTCGAGGCCGACGACGTGGGCTCACTTCGGCTCGCGTTCGACCGTGAGGTGCGGCTGGAGCTGTTCCCGGACGACTCGCTCGACGACGTGGCGGACTCCGAGCGGTGGCGGTTCTTCCGGCCCGGCACCGACGGGCCCCACTTCCTGGTCACCGGCGGAGGCTGCGACACCGTCGTCGGGCAGCGCTAGACGGCGCGGCGACGACGAAGTCGCGCACGATGAACTCGCCCAGGCCCTCGCCCACGCCGGCCGTCTGGAAGATCCGGCCGTTGGTCAGCCGGGCCAGGCGTTCCATGAACCGTTGCGAGCCCGGGCGTGTCCTCCAGCATGAACACGTTGATCGTCACGCCGGCCTTCGACAGGCGCATCGCTTCCTGGAGCGTCTTGTTGATCGTCTCGGGGACCGGCGGCCAGTTGAAGTACGGCCTGGTCCCCCACCAGGTGCGCCGTCGGCTCGCCGTCGGTGACCATGATGACCTGCTTCGTCGCGCGCGGGTGCTGCGAGAGCAGCCGCCCGGCCAGGTTGAACGCGTGCTGCATGTTCGTGCCGTACACGCGTTCGAATCCGGCGCCGGTCAGGTCCTCGGGCTGCATGCGCCGCGCGTAGTCGCTGAAGCCCGATCAGGTACAGCGTGTCGTTCGGGTAGCGTCCCTCGATCAGCGCGTGCAGCGCGAGCGCCATTCGCTTCGCCGGGACCCAGTGGCCGCGCAGCGGCATCGAGAACGACAGGTCGAGCAGCAGCGCCGTGGCCGCCTCGGTCCGCGACTCCTCCTCGACCAGCTCGAAGTCGTCGGGGTGCAGTCGGCGGCGAGGCCGACGCGCCCTGCCGCGACGACCGCGTTGAACACGCGTGCGCTGCACCGCGATGGGCCCGCTGTCGCCGAAGTGCCACGGCCGGGTCGCCCCGGTCGGCTCGGCCAGGCCGCCGACCGCGCGGGTGTCGTGCGCGCCCTCGCGGTCCCGGCGCAGCTGTTCGAACAGCCGGACCAGCGCGCGCTCGCCCAACTTTCGCGCGCCGCGCGGCGTGACCTCCAGGCGCCCACCCGCCCGCGTGACCAGGCCGGCGCGTTCCAGCGCGCGTTCGACCTCCTTCAGGCCGGCGGACGTCCTGCACCGCGTCCTCGCCCAGCGTCCGCCGAAGCTTGTCCTCGTCCACGTCCTCCAGCGAGGCGCCCGCGTACTCCCCCGCCATCGACCGGTCCAGGTCCTCGTAGTCCGAGATCCGCTCCAGCGCGTCCACCGTGGCCGACAGCGGCATCGCGTCCTCGCCGCCGGCCAGCGCCGGCTCGTCCCACGGCATCTGCGGGAACATCCCCGCCAGCGACCCGACCAGCTGCGAGACCTGGAACGCCAGGTCCATGTCCTGGAGGACCTGCTCGGACCAGCGCCTGGAGCTCGGCCCGCTGCTCGGGCGACATCGACGCCAGCAGCCGCGACATCGCCGCCATCCGCCGGGCCATCTCCTCGAGCAGCTCGTCGAGGTTCGGCGGTTCCTCGGGGAAGAAGTCGCCGTGCCGCTGCATGAACGCGCGGAAGTCGCCTGGGTGTCCAGCTCGCCGCGCTCGCGCTCTCCGATCAGCTCGTTCAGCTCGCGCCAGCATGTCCTTGAACCGCCGCGAGATCCTCGGGCGACATCGACTGCATGCCCTCGGCCATGTTCCGGAAGTACGACCCCAGGACCTGCTCGCGCAGCCACTGCATCAGCTCGTCGAACGTCCGCTGCGCCTCCGGGTCGACGAACCGGTAGTCCTGCAGCTCCGCGATCTGGCCGGCGGGGTCGGGCGGGAGCGATGTCCAGGAACTGCTCGCGCATGCGCGCGTCGTCCTCCAGGGGCGAACGACAGCGTGCGCCGTTCGTCCTCCAGGATCTCGGACAGGCGCTCGCGCGACCTCCTGCAGCGGGCCCTCGAGGTTCAGCCGCTCCTGTTCGCGCCGGCGCGCCTGCTCGAGCCGCGCGCGGAGCGCGTCCAGCCCGGTGAACCGGCCGCTCATGCCCGCGGCGGAGCATCCGGGAGAGCGCCCCTCGGCGCCCGTCGCCGGACAGGATGTCCTCGGACATCGCCTCGAGCAGGTCGCAGGCGGACAGGTCGGGGCCGAGCGGGTCCTGCGTCCCGTCCCAACGCGAGTAGCGCGCTCGCATGCCGCTCCCGAGCCTACGGGCTTCCATGGAACGGGTGGAGTCGCGTCAGAATGTCCCGGTCATGCGGGAGGAACGCAAGGTCGTCACGGCGGTGTTCGCCGACCTCGTCGGCTCCACCGGGCTGGGCGAGCGGCTGGACCCCGAGGAGGTCAGGCTCATCGTGGGCGAGGCAGTGGCGCGCGTCGTCCACGCCGTCGAGGCGTTCGGCGGGACGGTGAAGGACCTGGCGGGCGACGGCGTGCTGGCGCTGTTCGGCGCCCCCATCTCGCACGAGGACGACGCCGAGCGCGCCGTCCGCGCGGCGGTGCGCATCACGCAGGACATCGCCGCCTACGCGGGCGAGGTCGCCGCGGCCTGGGGACTCGAGGGCTTCGGCGTCCGCGTCGGCGTCAACACCGGCCCCGTCGTGCTCGGCCCGATCGGGGCGGGGCAGCGCGTCGAGTACGCGGCGTTCGGCGACACGGTGAACACGGCGGCACGGCTGCAGGCGGCCGCGGCGCCGGGCGAGATCCTGGTCGACGAGACGACCCGGCGCCTGGTCGAGACACACTTCGACTGGTCCGAGTCCTCCGAGTTGGCCGTGCGGGGGCAAGGATCGGCCGTGGTCGCGGCGACGGTCACCGGCGTCAGGGCGGCGCCGCGGCAGCGTGCCCAGTCCCGTCTGGTCGGCCGCGACCGTGAGCTCGCCGCGATCCGGCAGGCGCTCGACGGACGTCATGGCCGGCACGGGAGGGATCCTGTTCATCAACGGCGAGGCCGGCATCGGCAAGAGCCGGCTGGTGTCCGAGACGCAGGAGCTGTTCGAGACCGCCGCGCCCGAGTCCGGGCAGCGCGTGTGGCTGGAGGGACGGTGCGTCTCGTACGGCGAGTCGCTCCCCTATTGGGCGTACCGCGACCTGGTGCGCGAGTGGCTCGGCGCCGGAGAAGACGATCCCGAGCTGCGCGTGCGCGTGGCGCTGCGCCGTGCCGTCGACGGCCTCTTCGGCGACCGGACGATGGAGATCTACCCGTACCTGGGAGCCATGCTCGGGCTGGCGCTGGAGCCCGAGGCGGCCGCGCGACTGGCCGAGCTGTCCCCGGAGGCCCTGCAGTACCGGACGTTCGAGGTCGTCGGCAGCCTGCTCGAGCGACTCGCCGCGGACGGGCCGGTGGCGGTCGTGATCGAGGACCTGCACTGGGCCGACGCGACGTCGGTCCAGCTGACCGAGCGGTTGCTCGGCCTCACCGAGCGCGCCGCGGTGCTGTTCGTGATCGCGCAGCGCGCCGAGCGCGACCACGCGTCGTGGGCGGGTGAAGGAGTCGGCTGCCCGCGAGCTGCCGCACCGGACCCGCGAACTGGCCCTGGAGGCGCTCTCGGGCGACGCCGAGCGCGAACTGCTCCACGCCCTCGTCGGGCGAGGGAACGCTGCCGCCCGACCTCGAGCGCCGCGTGACGGACGACGCGGAGGGAAACCCGTTCTATCTCGAGGAGCTGGTCGGGTCCCTGGTGGACGCCGGGGCCCTGGTCGCCCCCGACGACGGGCACGGCTGGCGCTTCGACCACGCGGTGCCGGTGCAGGTGCCCGAGACCGTCGAGAAGGTGATCCTGGCACGCATCGACCGGCTGACGCCGGCCTGCCACGACGTGCTGACGGCGGCCGCGGTGATCGGCCGGCGGTTCGGCCTGCCGCTGCTCCAGGGCGTGTCCGGCGAGAACGGCGCGCTCCAGGAGACGCTGGCCGAGCTGCAGCGGCTCGACCTCGTTCGCGAGGCGCGCCGCTGGCCCGAAGCCCGAGTACCGGTTCAAGCACGTGCTCATCCAGGAGGCCGCCTACCGGACGCTGCTGTCCGAGCGGCGGGTCGGCCTGCACCGCCGGGCGGCCGAGTGGCTCGAGCGCCGAAACGCCGACCACCTCGAGGAAGCGTTCGGACTGCTGGCCCACCACTGGATGGCCGCGGAAGACGAGGGCAAGGCCATCGACTACCTGACGCGTGCGGGCGACCGTGCCCGCCAGGAGTACGCCCTGGACGAGGCCATCGGTCACTACCGCGACCTGCTGCCGCTGCTCGAGCGGCGCGGCGAGCGGCAGGCCATGGCGCTGGTGCTGTTCAAGCTGGCACTCGCCCTGCACACGTCGCTGCGCTTCGCCGAGGCGAACGACGCGTACCAGCGCGCGTTCGACCTGTGGGAACATCCGTCGGCGCCCGACGGGCCGCCGGCCGCCACCATCCGCGTGGCCTCGAGCTACCTGCCCAACGACCCCGACCCGAAGTCCGCCATCGCGTGGCCCAACATCCAGATGTGCATGCAGCTGTTCGACCGGCTGGTCGAAGCCTGGCCCGAGCGGACGATCGTCCCCTCGCTCGCCGAGCGGTGGGAGATCGCGCCCGACGGACTGCGCTACGTGTTCCACCTGCGGGAAGGGCTGCGCTGGTCCGACGGCCGGCCGCTCACGGCGCACGACGTCGAGTTCGGCATCAAGCGGGTGCTCGACCCTGCCTCGCCCGGCTCGTCGGTGGCGATCTACTTCGTCCTCGAGAATGGGCAGGACTACTACCTGGGGCGCAACGCGGACGCGGACCGCATCGGCGTGCGCGCGCTGGACGACCGCACGGTCGAGTTTCGCCTGGTCGCGCCCGCGCCGTACTTCATGAGCGTGATGAACCGCCCCGACGGCGGGCCGCAGCCGCGACATGCCATCGAGCGCGAGGGGGCCGAGTGGACCGATCCGCAACGCCAGGTCGTGAGCGGTCCGTTCCGCGTCGCCCAACACACGGCCGACAGCATCATGCTCGAGCGGAACGACGGGTACGCGGGTACCCGGCCGGGGAACGCCGGCCGCGTCGAGTTCCTTCGCGCTTCGGTCTCCGACGCGCTCGGGCCATACGCGGACGGGAATCTGGACATGGTGGCGGTGCGCTACACGCCCCGTCTCGCCGACCTGGTGCCTGCGGAGGTCGAGGATGCCAGCTTCGGACAGGCCGGCTGGTCCGGATATCTGGCGTTCGACCACGGTCACCCGGCGACGTCCAACCTCGAGCTGCGGCAGGCGCTGGCGCACGCCGTCGACCGCGAGCGACTCGCCGCGTCGATGCCGGTGAACATGGTCGTGGCCACCGGGGGCATCGTGCCGCCCTCGCTCCAGGGACACACGCCGGACATCGTGGTGCGCTTCGATCCCGACGACGCGCGGGGGCACCTGCGCCGATCCGGGGTGACCGACACGCTCACCGTCGCGTGCCTCGAGGTCGATGTTCCGCTGCTCGACCCGGTTGTGGAGTCCTGGGAGGACGTGCTCGACATCCACGTCGAGCGGCGATCGTGGACCCCCGCTCAGGCCCTGGGTCTCGCGCGTCCGTGGGGGGAGGCGATGATCTACTTCACCGGGTGGCTGCCCGGCTACCCGGACCCCGAGTACTACCTTCGGCTGCTCTTCCAGTCCGACAGCAAGACGAACGAGGGCGGGTTCTCGCACCCGCCGTTCGACGAGCTGATCGAGCAGGCCCGGCAGGAGCGCCGTGACCGCGAGCGGCTCGAGCTCTTCCACCAAGCCGACCGGATGGCCGTCACCGAGCGCGTCGCGGTCATCCCGGTCGTGTACGGCCGCAGCCTCGCGATCGTGAAGCCGTGGGTGCACGGCTGGTGGGAGTTCGGGAAATCGTCGGCGAGCTTCGCCGACCTCCGCGTCGACGACACGTCCCCTCGAGGATGAGTGCCGCAACGCAGGAAGCGAGCCGCACGCGTCCGCTCCTCCGCGGACTCGCCCTGCTCTTCTACGCGGCCAGCGCGCTCGTGCTCGTGGCCGCCTGGCAGCTGTTCGTGCTGACCGGTCACACCGACCGGTTCTTCGCCTGGACCATCGCCATCCCCTTGACGGCGGCGGTCGACGGCGCCTTCTACCTCGCCGGCTTCTTCCTGCTGTTTCCCTCCGCCCGGGCCGGCACATGGGCCCAGGTCAAATCCGTCGCCTGGGGCGTGCTGGTCGTCTCGACGCTGAAGCTGGCCGCGACGCTGCTGCACCTGGACCTGTTCCATTTCAGCTCGGGCGAGGCGACGGCGCGGATCGCGGCGTGGGGATGGCTCGTCGTCTACCTGGTCGTGCCCGTCGCGCTGGGCGCGCTCATCGTCGCCGAGCTCCGCAGCGAGGGAACGGACCCACCGGCCGCCTCGCTCATGAGCCGGCCGCTGCGAGGAGTCGGCGGACTGCTCGGCGTGATCCTGTTGCTGGTCGGGGCCGGGCTGTTCGCGATCCCGGACACGTTCGTCGCCCACTGGCCGTGGCCGCTCACGCCGCTCACCTCGCAGGCGCTCTCCGCGTGGTTCGCCGGGGTCGGGATCGTCGCGATCCTGGTCGTTCGCGACGGCGACCGGGACCGTGCGCGACACGTGTGGGTGGCGGCCGTGGTCCTGGCGGTGTTCCAGGGCATCGCGCTGCTCCGGTACGGCACCGCAGTCGACTGGAGCTCGGTCGCGGCGTGGGCGTACGTCGCGCTGTTCACGCTGGTGGGGATCGCCGGAGCGTGGGGGTGGGCCTCATCGCGGGCCGCGCCCGAAGGCTGACGGACGACGGCTACGCGACGCCGAGGCCGGTCATCAGCGCGCGCAGCGTGAGCCCGAAGATGAAGAACGAGGCGGCGGCGAAGATCTTGTAGCGGTCGTTCTCCAGATCCATGCCGCGGGCCAGGACGTGCGCGATCACCAGGATGATGAACGGGAACAGCGCGCCGTACAGCGGGTGTAGCCACGTCGGGATCGGGTGCGACAGCCACAGGATCAGTCCGACGACCAGCTGCAGGATCAGGATGCCCTGCAGCACGCCGAGCAGCCCCCAGAAGAAGCGATTGGGCTCGCGCTTGAACGGCCACCAGGAGAGGCCTCCCCACACGAACACTACGAACCACCCGCCGACGATGACGAACCCGACGAACGCGTGGACGTCGCAGACGAATGTCGAGCACGGAAGCGAGGCGAGCATGGCGGTGCGGAAGCCTAGCAGCAGGCCGTCTGGTGCGTGGGGTCAGACCGCGTCGTAGCGGACCGCGCCGGCGCGGCCGGCGGCGTCCTTGTTGAGCCGCCGGGACAGGTGCAGCCCCTCCAGCGCGAACTCGAGCGCCGAGGCGGCGACGCCGGGGCTCTCCTCCTCGACACCCAGTCGGCCGAGCAGCTTGGCGAGGCCGGGCGCCTGGCCGAACTGTTCCAGGAACTGGGCACCCGGCGTGACGTCCGAGGTCTCCACGGCCAGGCCGTCGTTGAACCGGTCCAGCAGCGGACCCAGGTCGAAGCCGGCCAGCCGCCGCCGGAACACCTCCAGGACGGCCTGCCGCCCCGCGCGCGCCAGGATCTCCTCCTCGCGGCCCTCCTCGATCGCGTCGAACTCGACCCGGCCGGCCGACCCCGCCAGGACGGCGGGCAGGTCGACGACCCGCGGGACGGCCTCGGGCTCGCCGGTCGCCGCGGCACGACGGACGGCCGACGCGATGAGCGTCTCGAGGTTCCCGATCGAGTAGCGGACCGAGACGCCGCTGCGCTGGTTCACCTGCGGGGAGCGGCGCAGGTCGGCCGTGAGCGCGGCGAGGATCTCCTTCATGAATGCGGGGATGCGCACCGGCACGGCGCCGCCCGCGGGCGGGCGCGACTCCTGCTCCATGATCGTGATCTCGTCGCCGAGGTTCTCGGGGTAGTGCGTGCGGACCTGCGTGCCGAACCGGTCCTTCAACGGGGACACGATGCGGCCGCGGTGCGTGTAGTCCTCGGGGTTGGCGGTCGCGACCAGCAGCAGGTCGAGCGGCAGCCGGATCTGGTACCCGCGGATCTGCACGTCGCGCTCCTCGAGGATGTTGAACAGCCCCACCTGGATGCGCTCGGGGAGGTCGGGCAGCTCGTTGATCGCGACGATGCCGCGGTTGGTTCGCGGGATGAGGCCGTAGTGGATCGTCAGCTCGTCGGACAGGTAGCGGCCCTCCGCGACGCGAATGGGATCGACGTCGCCGATCAGGTCGCCGACGCTGGTGTCCGGCGTGGCGAGCTTCTCCGCGTAGCGGCGGTCGCGCGGCAGCCAGTCGACCGGCGTGTCGTCGCCCCGCTCTGCGATCAGCGCACGGCAGCGCGCGCAGATCGGGTGGTACGGGTGGTCGTTCACCTCGCATCCCGCGACCACGGGCGTGAATTCGTCAAGCAGGTTGACCAAATGGCGGATGAGGCGAGTCTTGGCCTGGCCCCGTTCGCCCAGGAAGATCACGTCGTGGCCGGCCAGGATGCCACGCTCGAGCGCCGGCACGACCGACTCCTCGTAGCCGACGATCTCGGGGAACAGGGCGGCGCCACCCGCGAGCCCGGTCAGCAGGTTCGCGCGCAGCTCCTCCTTGACCGTGCGGTCGGCACGGCCACTCGCGCGCAGCGCGCCCAGCGTTGTCGGCTTGGAGGTGTCGATCGAACCATCGTCGCGAGAGGAGTCCATGCGAGTCAGCGTACCGACTCTTCGGGAAAAGGGGGTGGCGCGGCAGCCTGCCCCCGGTGGTACTCTTGCGGCCGCTGCCGACTGGGGCAGCCCGACCAGAGGAGATGGACATGACGACCGTTTCGGTGCCGGTCTCGTCACGCTCCCTTTCCGGTCGGTTCGTCGCTTCCTGACCTTTCCACGAACACCGCCGTCGCGGGGCGTGACCTCGTCCGTCACCGATTCGGCTCGTGGAGGTCATCCATGTCACGCGATCAACGCCGCGGCGCTGAGCGCCGCGGACCGAACTCCTTCCGGTGCGGCCACTGCCGTCTGGACGTGTCGATGCGCGCCTACGGGACCGCGCACCGCAACCACTGTCCGAACTGCCTGTGGAGCCGGCACCTGGACGACGACGCCCCCGGAGACCGGGACGCGGACTGCGGCTCGCTGATGGAGCCCATTGCGGTCAGCGTTCGCGGCGACGGCGAGTGGGTGCTGGTCCACCGCTGCGCGGGCTGCGACGAGCTGCGCCTGAACCGCACGGCCGGCGACGACAACCCGCTGCTGCTGTTGCGGCTGGCGGTGCGGCCGCTGGCCCGGACGCCGTTCCCGATCGAACGCATTGCGGAACTCTGACCGACCGGCAAGAATGGCGGGCCACCGAAGGCCGGAGGAGTGTGGCGACGATGTGGACGAGACCGCTGCTGTACGAGCGGCTGACTTGGCCGGAGGTGCGCCGGGCGGCCGGCGAGGGCCGGGTCGCCGTCATTCCGGTCGCCACCCTGGAGGACCATGGCCCGCACCTGCCGATCGACGCCGACCTTCGGATCACGGCGGAGATCTGCCGGCGCGTCGCCGAGGCCCTTCCCGAGGAGACGGTGCTGCTGCCGGCCATCCCGCACGGCTATTCGCCGCACCACATGGACTTCCCCGGCCCGATCACCATCGCCTGGGAGACGTTCACCCGCTACTGCGTCGATGTGGGTACGTCGCTCGCACGGCACGGCTTCACGCGGATGCTGTACGTGAACGGCCACGGCTCGAACCAGAACCTGGTGGAGATGGCGGCGCGGCTCGTCGGCCTGGAGTACTCGGAGGTACTGTCCGCGGCGTGCTTCTACCTGGCAAGTCCCGAGGGGCTCGCCGTCGTCCAGGAGGTCCGGGAATCCGAGCGGGGCGGGATGGGACACGCGTGCGAGCTCGAGACCTCGATCTACCTCGCGATCGAGCCCGAGGCCGTGGACATGTCGAAGGCGGTGGACGAGACGCCGCCCGACCAGTCCGAGCATGCGTGGTTCGACTGGACCGACGGGTCGCTCAAGCTGATGCCCTGGTGGTCGTCCTTCAGCCGCACGGGCGTGCACGGGCGGCCGACGCTCGCCACCGCGGAGAAGGGCAAGACGCTCCTGGACGCCGCGGTGGCCGAGATCGCCGGGTATGTGCGCGAGCTCAAGAGCCGGCCGCTGCCGGCGCGGCGCGCGCCGAGCGAGACCCCCACCGAGGGGTAGGAGGCAGAGGGATGGCATGTTGAAACGGACGATGGTGTTCGCGATTCGGGGATAGCGAGGGACCGGCATGTACCGCGCCGACTACATCTTCAAAAGGCTGTTGTTCGCCATCGTGACGGTGTTCATCGCGATCACCATCAACTTCTTCCTGTTCCGCGTGCTTCCCGGGGACGCGGTGGCCAACCTCTCCCGAGTCCCCCACGCCACGCCGCAACTCCGGCACGCGCTGGAGGTGCAGTTCGGCCTGGACAAGTCGAAGTGGGAGCAGTACCTCATCTATCTCAAGGAGCTGGCACACGGGAACATGGGGGTCTCCTTCGCGAACCAGGAGCCCGTCTGGGACAACCTCCGCCAGGATCTGGCGAACTCGATCCCGATGGTGTCCCTCGGGACACTGATCGCCATCGGGATCGGCATGATCACCGGGATCCTCTCCGCGTGGCGCCGAGGGACGCACCTGGACAAGGTGAGCACCAACGTCGCGATCGCTTTCTACTCGTTCCCGACACAGTGGCTCGCGCTGGTGCTCGTCATCTACCTGGCGGACTACCTGCCCTCGCACGGCATGTCGAACGCATTCCTGATCGACCCATCCCCCTTCCAGCACATGAAGGACGTTGGCGTCCACATGCTGCTTCCGTCGCTGACCCTCGCGCTCACCCTGTACGGCGAGTACACCCTGATCGTCCGGTCGGCGATGCTCGAGACGCTGGGCGAGGATTACGTCATGACCGCCCGGGCGAAGGGGCTCCCGCAGAGGACGATCGTGCGGCGACACGCGCTCCGCAACGCGATGCTGCCCACCACGACGCTCATCGCGCTCTCGCTCGGCTACATCGTCGCCGGGGCGATCCTGATCGAGTCGGTCTACTCGTGGCCGGGGATCGGGCTGGCCGTGTACGACGCCGTGACCGAGCGTGACTACCCGATGCTGCAAGGTGCGTTCCTGATCCTGACCCTGTCGGTCGTCTTCTTCAACCTGTTGGCCGACCTCCTGTACTTCAAACTCGACCCGAGGATCACGGAGTAGGCCATGGCCATTCGACCGGACATGGAGGTCGCGCAGACCGCCGGCGTTCCCCCTCCCGCGAGGCGAAAGAACTGGGTCTGGACGGTCATCAAGGAGAACCGTCAAGCGCAGGTGGGGGCCGGCGTCCTGCTGTTCTTCATCCTGCTGTCCGTCCTCGCCCCCTGGATCGCGCCGTACCCGCTCGACAAGCAGGTCGGGCCCGTCTTCTGCCCGCCATCCCTTCACCACCCGCTGGGGTGCGACGACGGCGGGATCGACATGGTGTCGCTGCTGATCTGGGGCGGGCGGGCCTCGCTGGTGGTGGGGTTCGCGGCGACGTTCGTGGCCATGATCATCGGGGGCGGCATCGGCATCATCTCGGGGTACTTCGGCGGGACCGCGGACACCGTCCTGATGCGGTTCACGGACTACTTCCTGGTGATCCCCGACCTTCCGCTCGCCATCATCATCGCGGCGGTCTGGGGTGCCAGCCTGTCGCACCTGATCCTGGTGATCGCCATCCTGCTGTGGACCGGCACGGCGCGGATCATCCGGGCGCAGGTGATGAGCGTCCGCGAACGCGTGTACGTCAAGCGCGCGCGCTCGCTGGGGGCCGGCAACAGCCGCATCATCTTCCGTCACGTGTTGCCGCAGATCGGCCCCCTGCTGATCGCGAACACGGTGCTCACCGTCGCCATCGCGATCTTCGACGAGACGGCCCTCTCGTTCCTGGGCCTGGGCGACCCGTCCAGCCACAGCTGGGGGACGATCATCGAGTTCGGATTCCTCAGGACGGCGACGTCCGCCGGCGCGTGGTGGGCCATCGTCCCGGCGGGGCTGTGTGTCGCACTCGTCATCATGGGGTGCTACTGGCTGGGGTCGGCGATCGAGGACTCGCTCAACCCCCGGCTGAAGGTGGCCTACCTGTCGCCGCGGTCGTTCCGCCTCCGCCGGTCCGCCGACAGGGACAAGGAGACCTCGTGAGCATGCTCGAGGTTCGCGACCTCCACGTGTGGTTCGACCTGTCCGAAGGTGGGCAGCTGCACGCCGTGCAGGGCGTCAGCTTCGACCTCGAGCGCGGAGAGCGCATGGGGTTGGTGGGCGAGTCCGGGTGCGGAAAGACGACCACCATCCTCGCCATCATGGGGCTGCTGCCAGAGTCGGCGACCCTGGGGGGCGAGGTGCTCCTCGACGGCGAGAACATCCTGGCCGACGGGGAGGACTCCGTCCGGCCCCACCGCTGGAAGGACATCGCGATGGTCTTCCAGGGGGCGATGAACGCCCTGAACCCGGTGAAGACCGTGGAGTTCCAGATCGTCGAGCCGCTGCAGCTGCACGAGGTGGCCGAGGGCGCTGCGGCCAAGCGAGCGGCCGGCGAGCTGCTCGAGATGGTCGGCATCCCGGCCGAGGCGGGAGCCCGCTTCCCCCACGAGTTCTCGGGCGGGATGCGGCAGCGCGCCGCGATCGCCATGGCCCTCGCCTGCCAGCCCAGGGTCCTGCTGGCCGACGAGCCCACGACCGCGCTGGACGTCATGGTGCAGGCGCAGATCCTCGAGCTGTTGGTGGGCCTGGCTCGCGACCTGGGCCTGGCCCTCGTCCTGGTCACGCACGACCTCCCGGTCGTGGCGCAGGTCTGCGACCGCGCCGCCGTCATGTACGCGGGGGAGATCGCCGAGACGGGGCTGATGGACGACCTCTTCCACTCCCCCCGGCACCCGTACACGCGCCTGCTCTTCGCGGCCACGCCCGATCTGCTGGGCACGGAGGAGGTCCTCTCGATCCCCGGCGCGCCGCCACGCCTCGACCGGGAGTTCGTCGGCTGCCCGTTCCAGCCGCGGTGCGACAGCGCGTTCGGCCGGTGCGAGACCGAGCACCCGGCCCTCAAGCTCATCTACCCCGGACACGAGGCAGCCTGTCATCTGAACGACATCCCGGCGGAGGTCCGGACGTGATGCGGAAGGCAATCGGGTGAGTCACGTGGACACGTGGCCGGACGCCGGAGCCACCCCGGCCTCCGACGGCCCGCCACTGCTGGAGGTCGACGATCTCGTCACCAAGTACCCGCTTCGCCGCGGGTTCATTCGCACGGTGCAACGCGTGCCGAGGCGTTACGTGAACGCGGTGAACGGCGTGTCGTTCACGCTGCGCGCGCGGCGAGATGATCGCGCTGGTCGGAGAGTCCGGGTGCGGCAAGACGACCACGGCGCAGACCATCCTGCGGCTGGTCGATCCCACTTCTGGGACCATCCGGCTGCGAGGCCAGGACATCACCCACATGTCGAACCACGAGCTGCAGCCGCTCCGCGGCAAGATCCAGATGATCTACCAGGACCCGTACGAGTCGCTCGATCCCCGGTTCCGGGTGCGGCACACCATCGAGGAGCCGATGCTGATCCACGGGATCGGGTCATCGAGGCAGGACCGCCAAGATCGGATCTACGACGCCTTGCGCCGGGCCGAGCTGACACCTCCCGAGCTGTACGCCGAGCGCTATCCGCACGAGCTCTCGGGGGGCCAGCGACAGCGGGCCGCCATCGCCGCGAGCCTCGTCCTGGACCCCGACCTGCTCGTGGCCGACGAGCCCGTCTCCATGCTGGACGTCTCCGTCCGGGCCGGCGTGCTCACGCTGCTCGACGGCCTTCGATCGAGCGGCAACATGGGGATCCTCATGATCACCCACGACCTGTCCACCGCCGCCCACTTCGCCGACCGCATCGCGGTGATGTACCTGGGCCGCATCGTCGAGCAGGGACCGGCTCGCGAGGTCGTGCGGAATCCCCAGCACCCCTACACGAAGGCCCTGCTGTCGGTGGTCCCCAAGCGGGACCCGCGCGACCGCTCGCAGCCCCAGATCCTTCAGGGCGAGACCCCGAACCCCATCGACATCCCTCCGGGGTGCCGGTTCCACCCGCGCTGTCCGGTCGCCGAGCCACGCTGTTCCACCATCGACCCGCAGCTGCGTCCCGCCGGGGACCCCACACTCCTGCACGAGGCCGCCTGTGTCCTCGTTTGAGCCGGGCGAGGGCCCGACCGGCGCGTCGTGGCTGGCTTCGGTGCCGCTGCTGGAGGGCGTGTCCGAGGAGACGCTCCAGCACCTCGAGACGATCGCGACGCCGGTGGACACCACGCCGGGACAGGTGCTCACGCAGGCCGGCGCGTCGGGCACGGGCCTCTTCTTCGTCGAGGAAGGCACGGTGGAGGTCGAACGGCCCGGCATGACCAGCGTCGAGCTGGGACCGGGCCAGTGCTTCGGCGAGCTCGCGCTGCTGACCGACGCCGGACTGCGGAGCGCCCGCGTGCGCGCGAAGACCGCCGGACGCTGCTGGGCCATTCCCCGCGCGGACTTCGTGGCGCTGCTCAACCGCGAGCCGTCGGTGGCCGTCCACCTGCTCGCCGTGCTGGCCCAGCGGCTGGCCGACACCATGCCCTGACGATCAGTCGTCGGGGTGCTTGATGCGCTCCTGACCGCCCGCCGGCGACCAGCGCATGGCGCGCTGCCCCTCGCCGAACGCGATGAACCCCGCCTGTTCGACGTCGACGGCGAACAGGTGGTAGGGCTCCTCGGGCCGCCAGTCGATCTTCGCGAACAGCGTGTCGCCGTAAGCCGTTCGCAGCTCCGGGTCGGCGACGTCCCGCACGCGGCCGTACAGTTTGACGTCGCCCTCGCTGCCGTCCCTGCCCGCCACCGAGCTGTGCACGACGATGCGGGGATCGCGCAACAGATCCTGCGCCTTCCGCGACTGCCACATCATCCCGAGCATGAGCTCGCCGCGCACGACGAAGGGCTCGATCGGGCTGATGCGGGGTGACCCGTCCTTGCGCAGCGTGCCGATCAGGCAGACACCCGTCTTCTCGAACCGCTCAAGCCCCAGCGCCGCCAGCTCCGGCGCCTCCGCGGCGAACTCGTCCCAGTTCATGGCGCGCCTTCGGTCAGGGGGTGAACACGCGGAACAGGTCCAGGCCAGAGTAGTTCACGCGCAGGACCGGGCCGCCGTCGTCGCGTTCCTCGAACCGGACGCGCTCGGGCATGCGGGAGTCCTCACCGGCGCGGAACGACCCGTCGGGCAGGCGCTCCAGCGGCTCCTCGACCCCCCAGCCCCAGATCAGGACCAGCGAGCCCGCGCGATCGACGATGCGGAAGTTCGAGTACCAGGGGTCGTGCGTGCGGTAGTGGCCCTCGAACGCCGACCAGCCGCCCTTCCCCGCCAACGGCGGAGCCGCGCCCTCCGGGACGTAGAGGGATGCTCCGTGCGCCAGGCCGGTGACGCGATCGCCCTCCGTTCGGAATTGGAGCGGGAACGGCTCCCAGTCGTCCGAGTCGGCCACGAACGCGTCGTCGTCCCCGCGCAGGAGCCGAACCGCCGGGCCGCCATCCAGGGACACGGTGACGACACGGTCCGCCGCCGTCACCTCGATCGCGCCGCCGTCCGCCGATGAGTACGTCCCCGCGAATCGAGCCCCGTCCGGGACTTCGTCCGGGAGCGGCGGGGGCCGCGGCGGCGAGGTTCCGTCGCGGTCGGCCCGGATGAGCCCGAGCGCGTACGTCTGCACCGATGACGAGTCGCAGTCGCCGTTCGTCAGGACCATCACGCCGAGGCCGGCCTCGACGTTCACCCGCATCCCGCACGTGTGTCCGACCATGCTGCCGCCGTGGCGGATCCAGTGGTCGCCGCCGTCCTCGGTCAGCAACAGCCCGAGCCCGTAGCGGCTGTCGTCCTCGTACTCGGGAGACTCCACCGACCGGTCGAGCATCAACGAGAACGAGTCCTTCGGTGACGACGTCGCCCGTCTCGCCTCGTCCTCGGTTCAGCAGCATCCGGAGATAGCGCGCCATGTCCGCGGCCGTCGAGGCGATGCTGCCGTCGGCGGTCGTGGACTCGACCCACGGGGCGGGCGCCAGGCCGTGCGCCGGCCGCCACGCCCGGTCGTCGTAGTACGGAACGTGCGCCGGCGCCTGCCGGCGGCGGTCGGCGTTCTTGATCGAGCCCACCGTCGATTCCATTCCCAGCGGTGCGAAGACCTCGCGCGCGAGCACGTCCGCCACCGGCATTCCCCACAGGGCCTCGAGGACCAGGCCCAGCGCCTTGTAGCCGGCATTGGAGTAGTGATAGAGCTCGCCCGGCGGCGCCGTCGCCTCGGTCTCGCGGAGCCACCGGATCTCGTACTCGCCCTCCCCGGTCCAGTCCGTCCCGTTGATGATGCCCGCCGAGTGCGTCATCAGGTGCCACAAGAGGATCGGCCCGTACGAGGACGGCACCTCGAACCACGGCAGGTGCGCGCGCACCGGGTCGTCGATCGACAGCCGCCCCTGCTCCTGGAGCCGCATCGCCGCGAAGGACGCGAAGGCCTTGCTCACCGAGCCGATCTGGAACCGGTCGTCCTCGGACACGGGCGTCCGTGCGAACGCGTCGCGGAAGCCGTGCACGGACAGGTGCAGCGTGCTCGTCGCGTCGGTGACCACAACGGCCGCGCCCGGCGCGGCGACCTGTGCCAGCCACGCGCCGACGTATCGATCGAGCTCCGCGGCCACCCGGTCGAGCGCCACCGTCTCCTACCAGTCGATGCCGTCGGGGTCGACGTACACCGGCTCGCCGTCCACGAGCGTCAGCACGACCTTCGCGTCGCTCACGAACTCGAGCTCGGGCGAGAACAGGTCGCGGTCCACGACGCACAGGTCGGCGAGCTTCCCCTCCTCGATCGTCCCGGTGTCGCCGTCCAGGTGGTTCACGTACGCGGAGCCGATGGTGAACCCGTTCACCGCGCTCCGCACGCTGATGCGCTCCTCGGGATAGAAGACGTCGTGGCCGCGCCGGTGCGTCGCGACGCGGTTCACCGCGACCTCCATCTCCTCGAGCGGGTTCGGCGTGGTGACGGCCCAGTCGCTGCCCATCGCGATGACGGCGCCGGCGCGCTCGAGCGAGCGGAACGGGTACTGCCAGCCGGACCGCTCCTCACCCAGAACCGGCACGTTCAGGTGCTCCATCTGGCCGTCGTAGCACGCCCACAGCGGCTGCGCGTTGGCGACGGCACCGACCGCGCGGAAGCGCGGCACGTCCTCGGGACGGATGAGCTGGATGTGCGCGACGTGGTGCGCGCAGGTCGTTCCACCCGTTGGCGCGCCGCGCGGCCTCGATCGCGTCGAGCGCCTCGTGGACGCCGCGATCGCCGATGGCGTGGAAGTGGCACTGGAACTTCTGCGCGTCCAGCAACGTCACGTAGCGCTGCAGGGCCTCTGGCTCGATGAACGACTTGCCGTTGTTCGTGGTCGGCGCGCCGTGCTCGTCCAGGTACGGGTCCGTCATCCCGGCGGTGAAGTTCTCGACGATGCCGTCCTGCATCAGCTTGATCGAGGTAGCCTGGAACCGTCCGTGCGAGTAGTCGCCGCGGCGCTGCACCATCTGCGCCACCTGCTCGTCGCCGCCCGCGCGGTCCCACCACAGCGCGCCCACCACGCGCGCCGTCAGACGGCCGTCCTCGGCCAGCGTCCGGTACACCGGGCCGGTGTCGTCCTCCACGATCGCGTCCTGCCACGCGGTGATGCCCAGCGAGTGGAGGTACGTCTGTGCGCGGAGGATGCCGTCGACCCACTCAGCCTCGGTGGTCGTGGGCAGATACGTCGAGACCAGCCTCGCCGCGCCCTCGTGCAGGGTCCCCTGCGGTTCACGGTCCGGACCACGCACGATGACGCCGTCCGCGGGGTCGGGCGTGTCCCGGGTGATCCCGGCGATGGCCAGCGCGCGCGAGTTCACCCAGACGCTGTGTCCGTCGCGGCTCTCGGCGTACACGGGCCGGTCGGGAACGGCCGCGTCCAGCAGGTCCTTCGGCGGGTTTCCGGCCGTGAAGGCGTCCATGAACCACCCGTCGCCGACGATCCACGGCGCGTCCGGATGGTCGTCGGCCCATCGGCGGATGACGCCGACGTAGTCGTCCGCGGTCAGCCCGTCGTGCAGGTACGCCTGCGACAACGACAGGCCGCCCGTGGGCGGGTGGCAGTGCGCGTCCTGGAAGCCCGGCAGCACCATGCCGCCGCGGACGTCGACCACCCGCGTGGCGGGGCCGCGAAGCTCGCCGACGTCGCCGTCGAAGCCCACGGCCGCGATGCGCCCGCCGCGGACGGCCACCGCGTCGGCGTGACGACCGACCGCGTCGGCCGTGTACACGTGGCCGCCGCGAAGGATCAGGTCGGCGGCGCCGTCTCCGTTGGTCGTCGCGGGCATGCGGTCGCTCCTCCGAGTGGTCCGGCCCGCACCCTAGTCGACCAGTCGCGCGACGACCAGCCCCGCGGCCAGCAGGGGAAGCGCGGCGGACAGCAATCGAAGCGCCCGTTCCGGCGTGGCGCGCAGCGCGGCCGCGTCGAGCGGAGCTTCCTCGCCGTCTCGCAGCACCACCCGTCCCTCGACGGCGGCCACGTCCCTGCGCAGCCACCGCACGGGGGTGGAGAGCACGCGTTGCGCCGCCGACGCCGCCGCGCAGGCGGCGGCCACCAGCACCGCCGACCAGCGGAGCGTTCCCTCCTGGGCGAACGCGCCGGTGATCGCCGGGAAGGCGCCCCACGCGACCGCGAACCACAGGTCCGAATGGAACGCGCCGCCGAACAGCTCGAGGTTGTACGCGAGCACGATGAAGGTCCCGAACACGATGAACGCGATCAGCCACCACGACACGAGCCACGCGCCGTAGATGCCGAGCGCGATCGCGCCGGCCAGCGCGATGAGCGCCACCGTCCACAGCAGCCCGTCGCCGATCCGCGTCCCGAGCGGCCGGCCCGTCAGCTCGTCGAGCGCGTGCGCCGTCACGCCGACACCCAGGAAGAAGCCGGCCAGAGCGAGGAACAGGTGGTACCCGGAGAACACCACCGCGGTGACGGCGCCGAACGCGACGTAGGACAGGTGCCACGCGGTGTACGGGGGGTGCAGCAGCGTCCACCAGTCGCGCCAGCCGCCGGGCGCGAGCGCGTAGAACGCCGGACGCTCGCCGTCCGCGGTCACGTCCGGGACTTCCTGCCCCAGATCACGACGCCCGACCCGAAGCTCATGGACCGCGCCCGCACGTCGCCGACGCCGGCCGCGCGCCACAGCGCCAGCTGCCCGGCGAGCGGCAGGCGCCGGTAGAAGTCGCGGATGTTCGGTCCCAGGAAGCGTCCGACCTCGCCCCACGCCGGCGACGCGGCCCGCCCCATGGCCGGCAGCAGGGAGCGCGTGTACGCCGACCACACCCCTCGCCAGACGGGGTTGGGGGGCAGGAGGAACTCCTGGTTGGCGAGCGTTCCGCCGGACCGGAGCACGCGGGTCAGCTCGGCGAGCGTCGCCGCGGGATCGTCCACGTAGCGCAGCAGGTACGTGAACGTGACCGCGTCGAAGACCTCGTCGGGGAACGGGAGGCGTTCGCCGCGTCCGAGGACGAACCGCACCGAGCCCTCCAGGCCGCGGTCCCGGACGCGGCGAACGCCCGTCCGAACCATGTCCTCACTCTGGTCCAACCCCACGACGCTCGCGCCGGTGCGGTCTGCGAGGCCGGCGGCCACGGCGGCAGTCCCCGTCGCCACGTCCAGGACGCGGCCGCCGGCCGGCACGCGGACCCGGGAGATCAGGAACCGTCGCCACCGGCCGTTCTGACCGAACGAAAGCGCCTCGGCCAGTCGGTCGTAGCCCGACGGAAGATCGGCGAAGAGGAGCCCGGCGAAACGGTTGCGTTCGGAAGGGCCGCCCGCCGGGCCGGTGGGCGGCCCGGCCTCGGACCCCGACATGGGCGAAGGATAGCCCAGCACGTGGACGGTCCGAACCGGGGTGTGATGAGATACCGCTTCCTCCTGAGAGGGATGACGATGGCAAGCAGCCGCCGCAGCGCACCGCTCTCCGCTCGCCCGTTCCGCCCGCGCGACCTGCTGAAGCAGGTCATGATCCAGGACCTGACGGTCGCCCCCGACGGCTCGTCGGTCGTGTACGGGCGCCGCACCATCGAGAACGGCAAGTACCGCAAGACATTGTGGCGCACCACCTTTCGGGGCGGGCGACCCGACCGGCTCACGGCCGCCGATGGGATGGACGCGCGGCCCCGATTCTCGCCGGACGGCGCGTCGCTGCTGTTCCTGTCCGATCGCTCCGGGCGTTCGCAGCCGTGGGTGCTCCCCCTCTCGGGCGGCGAGCCGCGGCTGCTGGCGGACGTCCCGGGCGACGTCTCGGCGGCGGAGTGGTCACCGGACGGCGGGACGGTGCTCCTGCTGGCGCCCAGCGGCGAGGAGCGCTTCGTCGTCGGGGACGTGGAGAGCCCGACGGCGCGGCGGATCGCCGACTACACGTGGCGGATCGACGGCGGGGGGTACCGCGACCAGTGGACCAGCCTCTGGACCGTGCCGGCCGGAGGCGGACGCCCGCAGCGTCTCACCGCCCCCCAGTACGAGGTCGTGGGTGCGTTCTGGCACCCGGGGGGCCGGCGCATCGGCCTGATCGCCGACATCGAGCCGGGCGTGCTGGACGAGTACCCACAGGTGTGGTCGATCCCGGCGCGAGGCGGGAAGCCGCGTCCGGAGGCGGCCATCGAGGGGATGGTCTTCGCGGCGTGCTGGGGACCGTCGGGCGCGCTCGCGTTCATCGGCAACGCCCGCGACAAGGCCCCGGAGTGGGCAAACGCCGAGCTCTTCGTAGCCGAGGGCGACGACGTGCGCCAGCTCGGCGCCGACCTCGACACGTGGATCGCGTGCACGAGCTACGGCGACATGGTCGATCCCGACGCCGCCTTCCAGGCGACGCCGGCGTGGCTCGACGAGCGGACCCTGGTCGCGTCCGTGTCGCGCCGCGGCGGCACCCTGCCGTATGCGTTCGGCCTGGACGGGGCCGTCGAGCAGCTCGCCGACGACGACGACGCCGTGGTCACCTCCCTGGCGACGGGCGGAGGACGGATCGCCGCGGTCGCCTCCGTCGGCGGCCCGGCCGAGGTCTACGCCGTCGAGGACGGGGCCCTGCGTCCGTTGACCCGCGACGGCAGCCGGTGGTTCGGGCCCTTCCGGCATTCGCCCGAGCGGATCTCGGTGTCGCACCCCGACGGACACGAGATCGACGGGTGGCTCCTGCGGGCCCGCGGCTCGCGACGCCGAGGGCCCACCGTGCTGGTGGTGCACGGCGGACCGTACGCCTCGTTCCCACCCGTCCCGTGGATGGAGATGCTCGCGCTGTCGGACGCCGGCCTGCACGTCCTGTGGTGCAATCCACGCGGCTCGACGAGCTACGGAGAGAAGTACGCGCAGTTCGTCGACGGGGCCTGGGGCGACCCCGACAGCGACGACCAGCTCCTGGTCGTGGACTGGGCGGTGCGGCGGGGTCTGGCGGACCGCTCGCGCCTGGGCATCATGGGCCTCTCGTACGGAGGCTTCATGACCAACTGGATGCTGGGCCACCACCCCGGCGTTTTCGCGGCAGCCGTCAGCGAGAACCCGGTGACCGACCTGATCGGCGAGTACGGGAACAGCGACTTCGGCCGCCCCATCGGCCGGCTCGCCTCCGGAGAGGAGCATCCGTGGGAACATCCCCGGGCGTTCCTCCGCCGGTCGCCCTACACCGAGATCCATCGCAACGAGTCGCCGGTGCTGTTCCTCCAGGCCGAACAGGATCAGCGCTGCCCGCCCGCGCAGAGCGAGCTGCCGTTCGCCATCCTCCGCTCGCTGGGGCGCACCGCGGAGATGGTCAGGTACCCTGACGAATCCCACGTCATGCTCATCAAGGGACGGCCCGACCGGCGCGTCGATCGCCTCGAGCGGATCGTGGACTGGTTCTCGCGCCACCTGGGGACCGCGACCCGGAAGCCGGCGGCGGCGACCGGGCTTTCTCGGCGGGGCTCCAAAGGGTAAGCTCCGCCGAAGACCGCGGGAGGGGACGACGATGACCAGGCAGACGGCATTCATCCAGGCGCTCTCCGGCGTCCCGCCGAGCTCGCGCGGCCGGAAGGGTTCCACGACCGCCCAGCGGGCCGAGCTCTTGTCCCGGGTCCCTCTGTTCTCGGGCCTGTCGCGGCGCCATCTGCGCCAGCTGGCGGAGTCCTGCACCGACGCGCGGTACCGCCCGGGGACCACCATGGTCGTGGAGGGGCGGCCGGGCGACACGTTCTTCGTGATCGTGGAGGGCGAGGCGGCGGTCCTTCGGGGTGTCCGCCGGATCGCCAAGCTGGGCCCCGGGGACTTCTTCGGTGAGATCGCACTGCTGGACGGCGGCCCTCGGACCGCCACGGTCGAGGCGATCACGCAGGTCCTGGCCATCCGCCTGTCCCGGTCCACCTTCAACCAGATGCTGAAGGTGGAGCCGAAGATCGGTGTGAAGATCCTGGACGAGGTGGCCAGGCGCATCCGCGAGCGCGAAAAGATCCTGACGGCCTGACGACATCGGCCCGAGGTCTTCCGACCTATTGACCTGCACGAATGGGTCCCCGTACCGTGTGGGGACCCGCTCCCGACAGGATCATGAAGCTCTCCACCATCGACGTCGCCCACATCCTCATCGCGCTGGCCACGCTGATGGCCGCCGCCCACCTGGTGGGAAGCCTGTTCGCCTCGATCCGGCAGCCCAAGGTCATCGGCGAGATCGTCGGCGGGCTCCTGTTGGGGCCGACCGTTCTCGGGGCCCTGGCACCCGACGTGGCCGCCTGGCTGTTCCCCGAAACCGGGGCAACGCCGGTCATCCTCGGGGCCGTCTATCAGCTGGGGCTCCTGCTCCTGCTGTTCTGCGCCGGAGCCGAGATCCGGTCGGCCTTCAGCCGAAGCGAGGCCAAGCCCGTCGCCTGGATCACCATGACGGGCATGGTCCTGCCCTTCCTGGCCGGGCTGGGGTTCCTGCGCCTGATCGACCAGCAGGACTTCTGGGGACCGAACGCCACGAGCGCGTCGTTCACGCTCGTCTTCGCGACCGCCATCGCCGTCACGAGCATCCCGGTCATCACGCGGATCATGTACGACCTCGGCATCCTGGACACGGCGTTCGCGCGCATCGTGTTGAGCGTCGCCGTCATCGAGGACGTCGCCCTCTACGTGGTGCTGGCGATCGCACTGGGCATCGCGGCCGGTGGCGGCAGCACGTCTTTCGGCCTGCCGGCCGCCCTGGGGCTGGAGCCCGGCACGGCAGCGGACATCGCGTACCACGTCGCGGTCACGGTGGCCGTGCTGTGGGTGTTCCTGGTCCCGGTGCGGCTGCTCTATTCGCGGGCCGTGGCATCGCGGTTCAACGTGCTGCACCGGCGGAGCCCGGTTGGGCATCAGCTGCTGTTCATGCTGGCCTGCACCGTGGGGTGCCTGGCGCTCGGCGTCGAGGCGTTCTTCGGAGCGTTCCTGGCCGGCGTCGCCGTGGGAGCCTCGCAAGAGACCGGCGAGTCGCTGGCCGCGATCCGCGGCTTCAGCTTCGCCTTCTTCATCCCCATCTATTTCGCGCTCGTGGGGCTGCAGCTCGACCTGCTGAACGGCTTCAGCGTCTGGTTCTTCCTCGGGTTCCTCGTCTTCGCCTGTGCGGCCAAGGCCGCGTCGGTCTACCTGGGCGCGCGGCTGGGCGGCGAGACGTCGGGGGCGGCCGTGAACCTGGCGGTGGCGATGAACGCCCGAGGTGGCCCCGGCATCGTGCTCGCCTCGGTGGCGTTCGCGGCCGGTGTGGTGAACCAGTCCTTCTACGCCACACTCGTGATGCTCGCCATCGTCACGTCGCTGCTGGCGGGCAGCTGGTTGGAACGCGTCCCGCGCGACCGGCTACGCGAGCGGCCGGAGCCCAAGCGCAGGGGCACCGCCACCGCCTCGTCCGCGCCCTGACCTGCGGTCAGACAGAGTGCCGCTCGCGCGGCGCCCGCTAGGATGGAGTCCTCGCGGCGACCCAAAGCGGGTGCACGCGACCGACGTGAACGACGGAGGATGAAGCCATGGCGAAGACGGGATTCCGGGTCACCTACGCGACGCTGACGGCCGACAACGAGGAACTGCACGAGGCCTACGAGCACGGCATCGAGACGGCCAGGTCGTGGCTGGGACAGAAGCATCCGTTCTACGTGAACGGCGAGGAGCGTTGGGGCGACGCGACCGACGAGGAGCGCTCGCCGATCGACAACGACATCGTGATCGGCCACTTCGGCCGCGCCACGCGCCAGGACGCGCAGGACGCCATCGCCGCGGCCAAGGCCTTCGCCCCCGAGTGGGCGGCGACGCCGTGGCAGGAGCGGAACGCGGTGATGACGCGCGCGGCCGACCTGATCAGCGAGCGCAGCAACGAGATCTCGGCCCTGATGGCCATGGAGGTCGGCAAGAGCCGGCTGGAGGCCCTGGGCGACACCGAGGAGACGGCCGACCTCATCCGGTACTACATCAAGCAGATGGAGGACAACCACGGGTTCGACTACGTGATGGACAAGCTGAACCCGAACGAGCACAACCGCAGCGTCCTTCGCCCGTACGGCGTGTGGGCCGTCATCAGCCCGTTCAACTTCCCGATGGCCCTCGCGGGCGGCCCGGCCGGCGGCGCGCTGGTCGCGGGCAACACGGTCGTGCTCAAGCCGTCGCACCAGGGCTTCTTCACCGCGCTCAAGCTGTACGAATGCCTGCGCGACGCCGGCGTCCCGAACGGCGCGTTCCACGTGCTGACCGGGCCCGGCAGCAGCGTCGGCGCCGAGCTGGTGGAGAGCCGCGACGTGGACGGCATGACGTTCACCGGCTCGTACCCGGTCGGGATGCAGATCTACCGGTCGTTCGCCAAGGACTACCCCAAGCCGGCGATCTGCGAGATGGGAGGCAAGAACCCCGCGATCGTGTCGGCCAAGGCCGACCTCGACGTGGCGACCGACGGCGTCATGCGGTCGGCGTTCGGGTTCAGCGGCCAGAAGTGCTCCGCGTGCAGCCGGGCCTACGTGCAGCGCGCGGTGTTCGACGACTTCACGAAGCTGCTCGTCGAGAAGGCCTCGAAGCTGAAGGTGGGGAACCCGCTCGACCGCGACGTCTTCACGGGTCCGGTCATCGACGCCCGCGCCGTCGAGACGTTCCAGCAGGCGGTGGCCGACGTGAAGGCGGGCGGCGGGAAGGTCCTGCTGGGCGGCGACCGCATCAGCGAGGGCGACCTGGGCCGCGGGAACTTCGTCCAGCCGACGATCGTCGAGGCGCCCATGGACAACCGGGTGTGGAGCGAGGAGCTGTTCGTGCCGTTCGTGGCCGTGGCTCCCATCGACACGATCGACGAGGCGCTGACCCTCGCGAACGACACCGAGTACGGCCTGACGGCGGGGTTCTACTCCGAGGACGAGGCCGAGGTCGACCAGTTCCTGGCGCGCATCCAGGCGGGCGTGGTGTACGTGAACCGGCGCGCCGGCGCGACCACCGGCGCGTGGCCGGGCGTGCAGCCGTTCGGCGGCTGGAAGGGCTCGGGCACCACCGGCCGCGGCGGCGGCGGCCTGCACTACGTGCAGCAGTACCTGCACGAGCAGGCCCAGAGCGTCATCCGGGACTGACCGTGGCGACGACCGAGCCGATCACGTCGGCCGCCGACCTCTCGTACGAGGCGCTGGCGGCCCTCACCGAGCCGCGGCTGGTGACGGAGATCCCCGGGCCGCACGCCCGCGCCGTCATCGAGGCCGACGCACGCGTCACGAGCCCCTCGCTCCCCCGCGCGTACCCGCTGGCGCCCGAGCGCGGCGCCGGCTCGATCCTCCAGGACGTCGACGGGAACGCGTTCCTCGACCTGAACGCGGCGATCGCGGTCAGCAGCACCGGCCACGCCCACCCGAAGGTCGTCGCCGCGATCCGCGAGGAGGCCGGCCGGCTGCTGCACTACTCGGCGAGCGACTTCTACCTCCCGATCTACGGACGCACGTGCGAGGTCCTGGGCGAGATCGCGCCGATGTCGGCGCCCACGCGCTCGTTCCTGACGAACTCGGGGACCGAGGCGGTCGAGGCGTCGATCAAGCTGGCGCGGCACCACACCGGGCGGCAGTACGTGATCGCGTTCATCGGCGCGTTCCACGGGCGGTCGTACGGCAGCGTGTCGCTGACGGCGTCGAACTCGAAGTACCACGAGGGCTTCGGTCCGCTGCTGCCCGGCGTCGTGCACGCGCCGTTCGGCGCCGACGACACCGACCGGTACATCGAGAACGTGATCTTCAAGCGTCTGGTGAAGCCGAACGAGATCGCGCGCGATCGTCGTCGAGCCCATCCAGGGCGAGGGCGGCTACACGATCCCGCCCGACGGCTGGCTCCAGTACCTGCGAGACCTGTGCACCCAGCACGGCATCCTGTTCGTCGCCGACGAGATCCAGTCGGGCATGGGCCGCACCGGCCGGATGTGGGCCGTCGACCACTGGGGCGTCGAGCCCGACATCGTGCTGGCCGGCAAGGGCATCGCCAGCGGGATGCCGCTCGGCGTCCATGACGGCGCGGGCCGACCTGATGTCGTGGGCCGTCGGCGCGCACGGATCGACGTACGGCGGCAACCCCGTCGCCTGCGCCGCCGCGCTCGCGACGATCGAGCTGCTGCGCGGCGGGCTGATCGACAACGCGGCCGACGTCGGCGGGTTCCTGCTCGACGGGCTCCGCGCGCTGGCCGGGCGGCAGCCGCTGATCCGCGCGGTCCGCGGGCCTCGGCCTGATGATCGGCGTCGAGTTCGCCGACGCCGAGACCGCCGACGCGGTCGAGATCGCAGTGCTTCCAGCACGGCGTCCTGACGTTGCGGGCAGGCGACTCCACGATCCGGATGTCGCCGCCGCTGGTGATCAACCGCGAGCAGGCCGCGACGGGGCTGCGCGTCTTCGAGGAAGCGTGCGCGGCCGTGGCCGGCGCCTAGCCGGTGGCCGCATCCCGCATCAGCACGCTGCTGTTCGACTGCCACGACCCGAGGGTCCTGGCCGACTTCTGGTGCGCGGCGCTCGGCTTCGAGGAGTACGACGCGGACGAGACCGGCGTCGCCATCCGTGACCCGTCGGGCGTCGACCGGGACCTCCTGTTCCAGATCGTGCCCGAGGAGAAGGCCGTCAAGAACCGGCTGCACCTCGACCTGATCCCTCCGTCCACCATGAAAGAGGAGGTGGAGCGCCTTCGGGCAGCCGGGGCGAGCGAGCAGCGTTACGTCGTTGAGGGCGACTCGTACTGGACGATCATGGAAGACCCCGAGGGCAACGAGTTCTGCGTGTTGCGCGGCGACTCCGAGCGCGCGCAGGCCACATGACCTCGTTCGTGAAGTCCGTGACATGGGACTGCGGCGACGCCCTCCGGTTGGCCGGCTTCTGGGCCGCGGCCCTCGGCACCGACGTCGATGAGGAGTCGACGCCCGAGCGCGCCTTCGTGGAGGCGGCCGGCTGGGGCGGGCCGAACATGTGGTTCGTCCGGGTCCCCGAGGCGAAGGCCGCGAAGAACCGCCTGCACTTCGACCTCCGCCCCCTCGGCGCCATGGACGACGAGGTCGCGCGGCTGACCGGCCTCGGCGCATCGACCGTCGAGCGGTACGAGTCCCACGTCCTCATGCGCGACCCCGAAGGAAACGAGTTCTGCGTCGAGCCCGGCCCGGCGGACGCGGCGCCATGACCGACGCGGGAAAGGTCGCCACCATGCGCGACGCCGTCCGCGAGCTGGTCCGCGACGGCGACACGGTCGCGATCGAGGGGTTCACGCACCTGATCTGTTTCGCGGCGGGCCACGAGATCATCCGCCAGGGCCGGCGCGACCTGACGCTCTGCCGGCTGACGCCCGACGTCATCTACGACCAGATGATCGGCGCCGGCGTCGCGAAGAAGCTGGTGTTCTCGTGGCTGGGCAACCCCGGCGTCGGGATCGCTGCACGCTGTGCGCCGGCGAGTCGAGAAGCACGACCCCGGGCCGCTCGAGATCGAGGAGTACAGCCACTTCGGCATGGTCTGCCGCTACGTGGCCGGCGCGTCCAACCTTCCGTTCTTCCCCATCCGCTCGTACTACGAGAGCGACCTGCCCAAGGCGAACCCGCGCATCGTGCCGATCGAGAGCCCCTACGGCGACGAGACCGTCTACGCCGTGCCGCCGCTGCACCCCGACGTCGCCATCGTGCACGCGCAGCGCGCCGACGCGAAGGGCGACGCGCAGATCTGGGGCCTGCTTGGCTGCCAGAAGGAGGCGGCGTTCGCGGCCGAGCGCGTCATCGTCGTCTGCGAGGAGCTCGTGGACGAGTCGGTGATCCGCAGCGACCCCAACCGAACGGTGATCCCCGGCCTGATCGTCGACGCCGTCGTGGTCGAGCCGAGGGGCTGCCACCCGTCGTTCGCGCAGGGCTACTACGACCGCGACAACCGCTTCTACATCGACTGGGACGTGATCTCGCGGGACGCCGACGCGCTGGACGCGTGGCTGAAGGAGTGGGTGCACGGCACCGAGTCGCACGCCGAGTACGTCGAGAAGCTGGGCGCGGAGCGCTGGAAGGCGCTGGAGCCGGGTGAGGCGTGGAGCGAGCCGGTCAACTACGGGAAGTACGGATGAGCGAGTTCACACCGGCCGAGATGATGATCGTGGCCTCGGCGCGCCAGCTGGCCGGCGAGCGCGTCTGCTTCGTCGGCGTCGGGCCGCCGAACATCGCCTGCAACCTCGCCAAGCGCACGGTCGCCCCGGACATCGAGCTGCTGTACGAGGCGGGCGTCTTCGGCGCCGAGCCGGCGCGGCTGCCGCTGTCGATCGGGGACCCCACCCTCGTCACCGGGTCGCTCCAGGTGACCAACATGTACGAGCTGTTCGCGTACTTCCTGGAACGCGGGCACGTGGATGTTGGGTTCCTGGGCGGCGCGCAGATCGACCGCTTCGGCAACCTCAACACGACCACCATCGGCGACTACGCGAAGCCGAAGGTGCGGCTGCCGGGCTCGGGCGGCGCGTGCGAGATCGCGATCAACGCCCAGAAGGTCTTCATCATCATGCCGCAGTCGAAGCGCTCGTTCGTGGACACCGTCGACTTCGTGACGAGCCCGGGGCACCTGGGCGGCGAACGACCCAAGGAGTGGCAGGGCCAGGGCCCGACCGTCGTCGTCACCGGCCTCGGCGTGTACGGGTTCGACGCGACCGGCGAGATGACGTTGGAGAGCCTGCACCCGGGCGTGACCCTGGAGAAGGTCCGCGAGAGCACGGGCTGGGACCTCAAGGTCGCCGACGACGTCCGCGAGACCGAGGCACCGACGGACGAGGAGCTGCGCCTGATCCGCGAGGAGCTCGACCCCGAGGGCACCTACACCAGATAGTCGGGTCCATCCCGATTCGCTCCCCACCTCGTATCTTCGAGTGCCGATGTCCCTCCTGAAGCTCGCCTTCAAGCGGCTCGTGGCCCAGCGCATGCTGGCCGTGGCGCTGCTCATCACCATGGCGTTCGCCATCGGCGTCCTCGCGGCCGGCCCCATCTACGCGGACGCCTCACGAGAGGCCATCCTCAGGGGCGAGGTCGCGCAGTCGGACCCGACGGTCAAAGACGTCCGGTTCACCCTGAACCCGACCGCCGGCCTGGACCAGAACACCACCGAGGCACGCGTGGGCAGCGTCCTGCGCGGCCTGCCCGCCCACCGGGTGGTGTTCGAGATGCGGACCCCGCCGCTGACGGTTTCGGGCCCGCGCGGCACGATCCAGACGTTCATGCTCTACCGCGACGACGGCCTGAAGCTCCTGCACTACACGGCCGGGCAGGCGCCCACGCTACCCGGCCAGCTCGCGGTCGAGGAATCGTTCCGAACGGTCCTGGGAGGCGTGGGCGACTCGATCGTGGTCTCGACCGGTCAGGGCCCGACCCTCACGTATCACATCTCCGGCCTGTACCAGGAACCGCGGGCCCGCGATCCCAGGTGGTTCGGCACCGGCGCGCCGTTCCCGCAGGAAGGCAACCCCACCAGCCCGTCCACGCCTCCGATGGTGGGCGTGCGGGACTCGGTGGGGCTGGCGATCGGCCAGCTGAACCTGGACGGGACGCAGCGCTACGACTGGGACGTGTACCTCAAGGTGGAGGACGCCTCGCTCGATCAGCTCGCCAGCTACATCCCCCGCGTCACCGAGGCGGGGACCGCGATCAGGATCCACCAACGGGCTCTCGGGCGTCGTGGCCACCACGGGTCTGGACGCGCTGGTCGACCTGATCCGTCAGGAGACGAACCACGCCATCCTCCCGATCTATCTGGTGGTCCTGCAGATCGGCGCCGTGGCGCTGGCGGTGCTGGCCGGCGTCGCGTCCCTGGCCCTGTCCAACCAGAGCTTCGAGCTGGCGGTCCTGAAGAGCCGCGGCTTCTCGCGCCGCCAGCTACTGGCGGCCCAGACCATGCAGACCGCGCTCGCCGCCGCGTTCGCGCTCCCCCTCGGGCTCGTCATCGGGCTGCTGCTGGCCCTACTGGGAGAGCACGCACACGGCCCGCTGCTCCCCGGCGTGACGTTCCACGTGTCGCTGTCGTTCCTGGCCGTCATGGTCGGCCTGGGCGCCGCGCTGGTGGGGGTCGGGCTCGTCTTCCTGGTCACGATCCCCCACGTCTCGCGGACGGTCGTCGAGGAGCGCCGCGCCACGTCCCGCGAGGACCGGCCGCTGCTGCTGCGCTTCCCGATCGAGCTGATCATCCTCCCCGTCGGGCTCTTCTCGCTGCTCGAGGCGCGCTCGCGCGGCCTTGAAGCGAACGCCGCGACCGGCTCGCTCGACCCGCTGGTGCTGCTCGCGCCGACGCTGCTGCTGTTCGCCGCATCGTTCGCCGCGCTCCGCCTGTTCGCCTGGTCGCTCCGGCGGGCCGACGGAACGATCGGCTCGATCTCGAACTTCCCCGCGTACCTGGTGGGACGCCGCCTGGCGCGCTCGGCCAGCGCGGGGTTCGCCTCGTCGCTCCTGCTGATCCTGGCGGCGGGGCTCCTGGTCATCTCCAGCTCGTACCGGGCGACGGTCTTGCAGAGCTACTCCGATCTCGCGCATCAACAGATCGGCGCGGACTGGCAGGTGGCCGTCGACTCGCCGACCCAGAGCCTGGTGGCGCTCCGCAAGCTCCCGCCGCGAACGACCGGGGTGTTCATCGGAGAGACCGACCTCCCGAACGCGTCCTTCGCGACCTCGGCCGCCACGATCGGGGTGGATCCCGAACGCTTCGCGGAGGGCGGTTGGTGGCGGGCCGACTACGCCGACCGCTCGCTGGGCGACCTCATGGACTCCATTCGGACCCCCCTGCCCGGCTCGCCGGTGAAGGCGGGACCGCTCACGATCGACGTCACCGCCGACAAGGCCCTGGCCGGCTACCAACTCGAAGCGACCGTGCTCCAACCGAACGGAGTCGTGACGATCGTCGTCAAGGAGCCGATGGTCGCGGGGCGGCACGTGTACACGGGAACGGCGCCCGGCGGCGCGCGGCTGCTCTCCATCGCGCTCGCGCGGCCCGAGTTCACGCTTGCGCCCGACGAGGTGACGCTGACGATCAACGCGGTCGACGGCACGCCCGGCCTTCCCCGCGGGCAGGCGTGGGGTTCGCTGCCCTGGCTCTCGAGCACCACCGAGTTCGGCGGGGGCGCGGCCGCAGGTGCCGTGGAGCTGACGATCCAACCGGGAAGCGGACAGGTCATCGGTGGGGTGTCGTCCTCGATTCCCCGCGTGCCGGTGCTCGCCTCGTCGGACGTCGTCTCCTCGGTGGGTCGCGACTTCGAGGGCATCGTCGCCGGCACGCGGCTCCCGGTCCACGTCGTCAGCGTGTTGCGCGGCTTTCCCGCCGCGCCGCCGGGCCAGCCGTTCCTCGTCGTTCCCGAGCAGGTCGTCCTCGCCCGCCTGATGAGCATCCCCGAGGCCACCCAGGGCATCACCCAGGTCTGGGCGTCGGGGTCCGACAGCCCCGCGGCCGCCATTCGGCAGGCGGGGCTGCACGTGAACACCGTGACGAGCTCGGTCGCCCTGGAACGGCGCTTCACGCTGAACCCGCAGAGCCTGGCCTTGGGCATGCACTACACCGCTGCGGTCGGCGGCATGGTGCTGGTGGTGATCGGCGTGGGCGTGGGCCTCTACTTCGCCCAGCGGCGACGGCGCTTCGAATTCGCGACGCTCCGCGCGCTCGGCACCGAGCGGCGGACGATGCTCGCGGTGATGATCGGCGAGCAGGCGGCCATCGTCGGGTTCTCGCTGATCGCCGCCTTCCTGTTATCGGGGTGGCTGCTGCGGCTCATGATGCCCGCGCTCGGCCCGAGCATCGCTCGCGGCTTCCCGTCGCCCCTGCTGGTCACCGACTGGCGCGCCGTGGCCGTGTTCACCCTCGCCGTCCTGATCGCCGCCGGGGTGTCCCTGGCGCTCGCGATCCGCGCCACGCTCGGCAGCAGCGTGACGTCGGTCCTCCGAGGGGAGGTCGAGTGAGCGCCGACGCCAAGGACGTGCAGATGGGCGAGACGCTCGTCCGCCTCGAGCACGTCTACAAGGTGTACCGCGTCGCCGACACGGGCGTGGCGGCCCTGGGCGGCGTCACGTTCGACGTCTCGCGCGGCGAGTTCGTGGCCGTGGTCGGTCCCAGCGGGTCCGGGAAGTCGAGCATCCTGAACCTGGTGGGGGGCCTGGATCGCCCCACCGCCGGCACGGTCGAGGTGGCGGGGCTGGACCTGGGACGCCTGTCCGACGAGGACCTCACCCAGTACCGCAAGGACCGCGTGGGCTTCGTCTGGCAGGGAACCGCGCGCAACCTGGTCCCGTACCTGACGGTGGCGGACAACGTCGACCTGCCGATGCTCGCGACCGACCACTCGGCCGGTGACCGGCACGCGCGCGTGCGGAACCTGCTCGATGTCGTCGGGCTCGCCGACCGCGCCGACAACCTCCCCTGGATGCTGTCGGGCGGCGAGCAGCAGCGCGCCGCGGTGGCCGTCGCGCTCTCGAACCTCCCCTCGGTGGTGCTCGCCGACGAGCCGACCGCCGAGCTCGACTCGGTGTCCGGCGAGCGCGTCCTCGAGGCGTTCCGCGCGGCGTGCACCGACTTCGGGACGACCGTGATCATGGTGACGCACGACCTGCTGGCCGCCGCGCGAGCGGACCGGTCGCTCCGGCTCCTGGACGGACGCATCCGGCACAGCCCACAGCCGGGACGCGTGGACGAGGCGGGCAACCTCGTCATCCCCGAAGAGGTGCTGTCGGCGCTGACCGGCTCCGAGCTGGAAGTGGAGATGAGCGACGGCGAGGTCCGGATTCGCAAGCGCCGGGAGCAGAAGTATGGGTAAGCGCTTCTCGGACCGGTTCCGGAAACAGGACGACCATTCCGAGTGGCGCCGGCCGGAGGACGACGGAGAGGCGGAGCCGACTCGCGGGAGGCGCCGCCGCGCAGAGGCCCCAGCCGAGAAGCCCGCTCCGGCTCCCGTGGAACCGCCGCCCCGCGCCGTCCCGTCGGGACCGCTCCTGTCCGCGGACGGACTGGTCCGGACGTACCCGGGCCGGGCCGGCGTGACCGCGCTGAAGGGAGTCTCGCTCTCGCTCGAGCCGGGTGACTTCGTCGCCCTGATGGGCCCCTCGGGCTCGGGCAAGACCACGCTCCTCGGCCTGCTCTCGGGGCTGGACCGGCCCGAGCATGGCCGCGTCCACTGGCACGGAACGCCGATGGACGAGCTGGGCCCCGCGGAACACCGCGACATCCGCCGCACCAGCATCGGCATCGTCTTCCAGAGCTTCGGTCTGCTGCCCACGCTCTCGGCGCTCGAGAACGTCGAGCTGCCTCTGCGCGTGGCCGGCGTCCCCGTGGCACGTGCCCAGGAGGAGGCGGTGCGTCTGCTCGACCGGCTCGGCCTGAGTCACCGCCTGGAGAACCGGACGTTCGAGCTGTCGGCGGGACAGCAGCAACGCGTGGCGGTCGCGCGCGCGCTGGTGACGAGCCCCGAGATCGTGTTGGCCGACGAGCCGATCGCGGAGGTGGACACGGAGAACGCCGACCTGATCCTGGACGCGCTGGCCGACGTCTCCCGCCGCGGCGGAGCGGTCCTGGCCGCGACGCACAATCCCGCTGCGCTCTCGTACGCCGGGCGCGTGGTGCTGCTGCGCGACGGGGCGGTCGAGGCGACCGGCTCGCCGCAGGAGATGGCCGGCCGGCTCAGCACGGACTGACGCGGTGGCACCCGAGCGCATCCGCGGGGTGTTCCTCGACGTCGGCGAGACGCTCGTCGACGAGACCCGCGTCTGGGACGGGCTGGGCGGACTGGCTCGGCGTGCCGCGGTTCACCTTCCACGCCGCCATCGGCGAGGCGATCGAGCGAGGCGCGCCGCACACGGAGGTGTTCGAGCTGTTCCGCCCGGGCTTCGACCTGAGGCGCGGAGCGAGCCGCCCGCCGGGCCGAGGGCACGCTGTGGGCCGTGGAGGAACGGGACCTGTACCCGGACGTCCGCCCCGCGCTCGAGCGACTCCGCGCCGACGGCTACCTGGTGGGCATCTCCGGGAACCAGCCCGACGGGATGACGACACGCCCTGCGCGCGCTGCACCTGCCCGTGGACCTGATCGAGAACTCGGCCGACTGGGGCGTCGAGAAGCCCGACCCCGCGTTCTTCGTCCGCGTGGCGGCGCTGGCCGGTGTGCCGCCTGGCGCGCATCGCGTACGTCGGCGACCGGCTGGACAACGACGTGCTGCCGGCCCGCGCCGCCGGGATGGTGAGCGTGTTCCTCCGGCGCGGACCCTGGGCCCTCGCGCACGCCCGCTGGCCCCAGGCGCAGTTGGCGTCCGCCCGCATCGCGACGCTGACCGAGCTGCCGGACCTGCTCGCGTCGTTCGAGGCCGACGCTCGCAACGAGGATCGCCCCGAACCGACCTGAGAAGATGGGTCGCATGAGCCACGTCTTCTCCCGTGTCCTGGGACGGTCGCTGCCCGTCGGTGTCGCGGGGCGAGGGTGCGATCCTCTGGGACACCGACGGCCGCCGGTACATCGACGGCGCCGGGGGCGCGATCGTCGTGGGGATCGGCCACGGGCGGACCGAGGTCGCGCGCGCGATCGCCGACCAGTCGTCACGGATCGCGTACGCGCACGGCACGGCCTTCACCAGCGAGCCGCTCGAGGAGTACGCGGAGGCGCTCGCCCCCCTGCTGCCGATGGACGACGCGCGCATCTACCCGGTGTCGGGCGGGAGCGAGGCGGTCGAGACCGCGCTGAAGCTCGCGCGCGCGTACCACCTGGCGCGCGGCGAGCCCGGACGCCACCGGATCATCGCCCGTCGATCGTCGTATCACGGGAACACGCTCGGCGCGCTCGACGCCTCGGGGCGAGATGCCCTTCGCCGGCCCTACGAGCCGTGGCTCGGCCGGGCCACCCACGTCTCGGCCGCGTACGAGTACCGGTGCGCCTTGCCGGATCACCCGCGCGGGTGCGGCGCCGCGCTCGCCGACGAGCTCGACGACGCGATCACGCGCGAGGGTCCGGGGACGGTGGCCTGCTTCATCGCCGAACCCGTGGGCGGCGCCACGCTGGGCGCGGCGGTTCCCCCCGACGACTACTGGGCGGCCGTGCGCGAGGTCTGCGACCGCCACGGCGTCCTGCTGATCGCCGACGAGGTCATGACGGGCTTCGGCCGGACCGGCGCGTGGTTCGGCTGCGACCAGTGGGACGTCCGGCCCGACATCATGACGGCCGGCAAGGGGACGTCGTCGGGGTACTGGCCGCTGGGGCTGGCCGCGTGCAGCGGCGACGTGTACGAGACCGTGGCCGTCGGCGGGCTTCACGCACGGGTTCACGTACTCGCACTCGGTGGTCGGCGCGGCGGCCGGCCTGGCGGTGCTGGGCGTCCTTCGCGCGGAGAACCTGGTCGACGCCAGCAGGGCCAAGGGCGAGCTGTTGCGGAAGGAGCTGACGTCGGCGCTCGGCGAGCACCCGAACGTCGGCGACGTCCGCGGACTCGGGCTGATGGTGGGGGTCGAGCTGGTGGCCGACCGGGAGTCCAAGCGGCCGTTCCCACGGGCCGACGCCGTCGCCGAGCGCGTGGTCGCCGCGGCGAAGGAGCGAGGGCTGCTGCTGTACCCGTCCACCGGCTGCGCGGACGGCGTCGACGGCGACCTGATCATGTTCGGTCCGCCGTTCGTGATCACCGAGGAAGAGCTCGAGGAGGCGGTCGCCGTCACCGCGCAGGCCGTGGCGGCGACGTTCGCCGGCTAACCGCGCTCGTTCTCGGCCTGCACCACCTCGTAGTGCTCGGTCGTCCGTTCCCGTTCGATCAGGAACCGGTCGTCCTCCGGGTAGAAGACCGCCCGCTCGGCGTCCTCCCCGGCGAATCCGCGAACGGCCTCCATGTCGGGCCAGAACGCACAGGGTCACGAACTCGGCGCGCTCGCCCACGATCCGCCACAGCACCCACGCGCCCGCGTTCCCCGGCGTCTCGCGGTACTCCCTGAGGCCCGTCTCTTCCAGGTAGGCCACGTACGCCTCGGCGTCCTCGGCGCGGGTGGCGCCCCTCCAGATCCTCGCGATCATCCGAACCTCCTCGATCGACCGGCCATCCCGGCCGATACTGTCTCGCGTCGTGGACAGCGTCGCCGACCTCCGGGTCCTCCTGGCCTCTCGCTATCCGCTCGTCCTGGCCGACGAGCAGGACGAGCAGCGGTTCATGGGCATCCTCCGGGAGGCGAGCCACGCGCTCGACCTGGCCGTGTGGGTCTGGTCATCGACGCACGGGCTGACCAGGGACGGGATGAGCCCGCAGTACGGGACGGCCGAGCCGGGCACCGCGCTGGAGTTCGTGGGCGGCGTCTCCGACCCCGGCGTGTTCGCGTTCCTGGACCCGGCGCCGCTGCTGCGCGACCCCGTGACCGTGCGCCGGATCAAGGAGCTCGCGCAGGCGGCCCGCCGCGGGATGACGCTCGTCTTCGCCGGCGCGCACCTGGAGACGCCGCCCGAGCTGGACGGGCTGGCCGTCCCCTGGTCCATGCCCCCGCCGTCGCGAGTCGAGCTGGAGAGCCTGGTCCGCGAGACCATCCGCGAGCTGGCCGAGCGGAACCTGGCGATCGGCCTGGACGACCAGGGCGTCGGCGAGCTGGCGGACGCCGTGCGCGGCCTGTCGGCGTCGGCCGCCGTCCGGCTGGTGCAGCAGGCGGCGTTCTCGGACGGACGGCTGGACGCCTCCGACCTGCCGGGGGTCCGTGCCGCCAAGGCCCAGCTCATGGACACGGATGGACCGCTCGAGCTGGTGCAGGCCGCCGGCACCCTGGACGCCGTGGGCGGCATGGCGCACCTCAAGGAGTGGCTCGCCATCCGGGCGCGCGCCATGCGCCCCGAGGCCGCGGCGGCCGGCATCGACCCACCGCGGGGCGTGCTGCTGACCGGCGTCCCCGGGTGCGGCAAGTCGCTGGTCGCCAAGACCGTCTCCGGCGCGTGGGGCCTGCCCCTGCTGCTGCTGGACCCGGCCCGCCTGTACGGCCCCTACGTCGGACAGTCCGAACAGCGGCTCCAGACGGCGCTCGACTCGGCCGAGGCGATGTCGCCCGCGGTCCTGTGGGTGGACGAGATCGAGAAGGGGTTCGGCAGCGGCGCCGGCACCGGCGACTCGGGCGTCAGCACACGCCTGCTGGGAACGTTCCTGCGATGGATGCAGGACCGGCCGGCGGGGGTGTTCATCGTCGCCACGGCCAACGAGGTGACCGGCCTGCCGCCGGAGTTCCTGCGGAAGGGACGCTTCGACGAGATCTTCTTCGTGGACCTGCCGGCGGAGCCCGAGCGGGAGGCCATCTTCCGGCTCCACCTGACCAAGCGCGGACACGACCCGGCCGGCTTCGATCTGGCGGCCCTGTCCGCCGCGACCGACGGGTTCTCGGGCGCTGAGATCGAGGCCCTGGTGGTGGGCGCCTCGTACCGCGCGTTCGCCGCCGGCCGGCCGCTCGCCGGCGGGGACCTCCAGGCGGAGATCGGCCAGACGGTCCCGCTGTCGCGCAGCCGCGCGGAGGACGTGCGGCAGTTGCGCGAGTGGGCGGCCGGACGGTGCGTGCCGGTCGGCTGATCGGACCTGCGGGTAGGATCGCCCCCGTTCGGGCGTCGATGTCTGAGGGGGTACGGACATGAAGGACTTCAAGGCATTCCTGCTGCGGGGCAACGTCGTCGACCTGGCCGTGGGGATCGTGATCGGCGTGGCGTTCGGTGCCGCTGATCACCGCGTTCACGACCGCGTTCCTCACGCCGCTGATCGGGATCATCGCGGGACAGGCGGACCTGTCGAAGATGGTCTTCACGATCGGCGGAACCGACTTCCCCTACGGGGTCTTCCTGAACGCGCTGATCGCGTTCGTGCTCGTCGCCCTCGTCATCTTCTTCCTGGTCGTGAAGCCGGTGAACGCGCTTCGGGAGCGCCAGCGGCGGGGTGAGGACGAGGACCCGACCGAGCGGCCCTGCCCCGAGTGCCTGTCGGCGATCCCGGTCGACGCCCGGCGCTGCGCCTTCTGCACCTCCGAGGTGAGCGGCGCGGCGGCCTGAGGATGCCTCCATTCTGCCTTTGTATTGGCTAGTTAATACCTATGCGTCGAGCACGGAACTGCAGGCAGCGGCGGTCAAATTTCCCACTGTGAGGGGGCCGGGGATACACTGCTGCTCCATTTCTTCACTGCAGAGAGGAGGCTCGTCGTGCGGCATATCGCCGTGACCGTGAACGGCACCAGGCATGAGGCGGACGTGGAGCCCCGGACATTGCTCGTGTACTTCATCCGGGAGTCGGTCGGCCTGACCGGGACCAACGTCGGCTGCGACACGTCCACGTGCGGCTCCTGCACGGTGCTCGTCGATGGGGAGTCCGTGAAGTCGTGCACGATGCTCGCGGTGCAGGCCGACGGTCGGGAGATCAAGACGATCGAGGGCATGGCGTCCGACGGCGAGATGCATCCGATCCAGGCAGCCTTCCACGAGCACCACGGTCTCCAGTGCGGCTACTGCACGCCGGGCATGATCATGGCCGCCGACAGTCTCATCCGCGAGGCCGACGGCGCCCTCTCCGAGCAGGACGTGCGCCTCGGGCTCGAGGGCAACCTCTGCCGGTGCACGGGCTACCACAACATCGTGAAGGCCGTCATGGCTGCGTCGGAGACGATGCAGGCCGGCGCCAAGGCATAAGGAGCGGGCGATGGCACAGGTTGCAGAGCGCTACGTGGGAAGCGCCGTCCTCCGCAAGGAGGATCCCGAGCTCGTCACTGGACAGGCCCGGTTCGTGGACGACATGACGCTGCCCGGCATGGTCTGGATGACGATGGTGCGCAGCCCCTACGCACACGCCCACGTGCGAAGCATCGACACCGCGGCCGCCAAGGCGATGCCCGGGGTGATCGACGTGCTGACCGCGGCCGATCTGGAGAGCGACTTCGCCGGTTCGCTGCCGTTCGTGTGGCCGATCACCGAGGACATCAAGATCCCGGTGCACTGGCCCCTGACGAAGGACAAGGCACGATTCGCCGGCGACGGCGTGGCCGTGGTCGTCGCCGAGACGCGCGAGCAGGCGAAGGACGCCGCCGAAGCGGTCTCGGTCGACTACGACGCGCTCCCGGTCGTGCTGGACCTCGAGGAGGCGATGGGCGACGACGCTCCGGTCCTCCACGAGGAGCTGGGCGGCAACACGGTGGTGCACTGGAGTCACGGCGGCGCCGGCGACCAGTCGATCTTCGACACGGCCCCCGTCGTGGTCAAGGAACGCTACGTCCAGCCGCGGCTGATCCCCAACGCGATCGAGCCTCGCGGCTGCCTGGCGATGCCGGTGCCGGCGCAGGGCGAGTTCACGCTGTGGACGGCGACGCAGATTCCCCACATCGCCAAGGTCACGCTCTCCGGCGTCACGGGCATCCCCGAATCGAAGCTGCGGATCATCGCGCCGGACGTCGGCGGCGGCTTCGGCTCGAAGCTGAACGTCTACGCCGAAGAGGCACTGTCGCTGGTGCTCAGCCGGAGGATCGCGCGACCGGTGAAGTGGATCGAGGAGCGCTCGGAGAACTACGTGGCCACCATCCACGGCCGAGGCGTGATCCACGACGTCGAGCTGGCCGCGACCGAGGAGGGAAAGATCCTCGGCATCCGCGTCAAGGAGATCGCCGACATGGGGGCGTACTTCCAGCTCCTCACGCCGGGCATCCCCGAGCTGGGCGGCTGGGTGTACATGGGCCCGTACGACATGCAGGCCTACTGGTACGAGTTCACGGGCGTGATGACGAACGCCACGCCGACGGACGCGTACCGGGGCGCCGGGCGGCCCGAGGCCACGTACGTCCTGGAGCGCGCCGTGGACGCGCTGGCGCGAAAGATCGGCAAGGACCCGGCAGAGGTGCGCAGGATCAGCCTGGTCGCGCCGTTCTCCGAGGCGCGCACCGCGATCTCGGGGCTGAACGTCGACTCCGGCGACTACGAGAAGGGATTCGACCGCGCCCTCGAGCTGGCCGACTACGACGGACTGCGGAAGGAGCAGGCGGAGCGCCGGAAGAACGGCGACCGCGTGCAGCTCGGCATCGGACTCACCAGCTACATCGAGATGTGCGGGCTGGCGCCGTCGGAGATCCTGGGGGCGCTTCGGTACGCGGCCGGCGGCTGGGACGCGTGCGTCGTGCAGTGTCTCCCGACCGGCAAGGTCGTGCTGAAGATCGGCACGTCGCCGCACGGCCAGGGCCACGTCACCACGTGGGCGCAGATCGCCGCGGACACCCTGGGCGTGACGCCCGATGACGTCGAGGTCCTCCACGGCGACACCGCCGTCGCGCCGCTCGGCATGGACACCTACGGGAGTCGCAGCGTCTCCGTGGGGGCGACGGCCCTCTACATGGCGCTGGAGAAGATCAAGGAGAAGGCGAGCCAGATCGCCGCGCACGAGCTCGAGGTCGCGGTCGAGGACCTGGACTTCGAGAACGGCACTTTCAGCGTGAAGGGCGCGCCCGAGCGCGCGAAGACGGTGGCCGAGCTGGCGTTCTCGGCGTGGCACGCGCACAGCCTTCCGAAGGGGACCGAGCCGAACCTGGAGGCGACGGCAGTCTGGGACCCGCCGAACTTCACGTGGCCGTCCGGCACGCACGTGTGCGTGGCCGAGGTGGACGTGGAGACGGGTGCGGCAACGATCCGCAACTACGTCGCCGTCGACGACTGCGGGACGGTGATCAACCCCATGATCGTCGATGGGCAGGTGCACGGCGGAGTGGCGCAGGGCATCGCCGAGGCTCTGTTCGAGGAAGCCATCTACGACGAGAACGGCCAGCTCCTCACGAGCTCGATGACCAACTACGAGGTCCCGGCCGCGTCCGATCTGCCGTCGCTCACGCTCGATCGCACGGTCACGCCCTCGACCACGAACCCGCTGGGAGTCAAGGGGATCGGGGAAGCGGGCACGATCGCCGCCCCTCCCACCGTCGTGAACGCGGTGATCGACGCGGTCTCGCACCTGGGTGTGGAAGACATCAAACGGCCCGTTTCGCCACAGAACGTCTGGACAGCCATCCAGCAGGCCAAGGGAGGTGGTGGGCAGTGATTCCCGCCGCGTTCGAATACGAGCGCGCCGAGTCCGTCGACGACGCCGTCAAGCTGCTGGAGCAGTCGGACGGCGACGCCAAGCTGATCGCAGGCGGGCACTCGCTGCTTCCGCTGATGCGGCTGCGCCTGTCGACGCCGTCGCTGCTCATCGACATCGACCGCATCTCGGACCTGTCCTACGTCCGGGAGGCGGGCGACATGATCGAGATCGGGGCGCTGTCGCGGATGGGCGACCTGACCAACGATCCCCTTCTGGCGCAGCACAACCCGTTCGTGGCGCACGTCTGCGGGCAGGTTGGTGACCCTCAGGTCCGGCATCGCGGGACGATCGGCGGCTCGGTGGCGCACGGCGATCCGGCCTCGGACCCGCCGTCGGTCCTGCTCGCACTCGACGCCGAGATCGTGGCGCGCGGGCCGGGCGGCGACCGGACGATTCCGGCCGCCGACTTCTTCACGGCGCTGTTCGAGACGGCGCTCCAGCCGAACGAGGTCCTGACGGCGATCCGCGTGCCGAAGCTGGCTGCGGGAACCGGCTGGTCGTATCAGAAGTTCCACCGGCGGGCGATCGACTGGGCCATCGTCGGCGTCGCGGCCGTGGTCGAGCGGCAGAACGGCAGCATCGGCAGCGCGCGCGTCGCGCTGACCAACATGGACTCGAAGCCAGTGCGGGCCTCGGGCGTCGAGTCGGCCCTGGCCGGAGCGAGCGCAGACGCGGCCTCGCTGGCGTCCGCGGCCGGGCACGCCGCGGAGGGGACCAACCCGCCGTCGGACACGAACGGCAGCACCGAGTACCGGACCGAGCTGTCCAAGATCCTGGTGCGCCGGGCGCTGGAGGAAGCAACCGCAGGCTGACCGCCTGGGGGAAGGAGCAGGGGCGGCGCCCGTTCGGGGCGCCGCCCCTGCTGTTTTTCTTTCCGCCGCAATCCATCCGGAGTCATCCAATCCCAGCCCGGAGTCATCCAATCCCAGCCCGGGGACGTATCCCTCGGTAACGGGGCGGAGCCGCCGGCCCGGCCGGCGAGGGATTGGAGGGGCCTGCATGGGGAGCCCGGTCGTGCACTTCGAGATCAACTCGCAGAATCCGGCTGCCCTCCAGGAGTTCTACGGAGACCTCTTCGACTGGAAGATCCACATCGTGCCGGAGATGGGCTACGGCATGATCGACACGCAGGGACGCGGGATCGACGGCGGCATCGGCCCCGCCCGTGGTCCCAACCAGGTGACGTTCTACATCGAGGTCGCGGACCTGAAGGACGCCATCGCCCGGATCGAGGACGCGGGCGGCAAGGTCGTCGTGCCGATCACCGAGGTCCCCGGCGTCGTGACGTTCGCGCAGTTCGCCGACCCCGATGGCAACGTGGTCGGTCTGGTCAAGAGCGAACCCGCGAGCTGAGTCTGGTTCCGGAGGGGAACGCTCAGGCGGGCTGGGCTTCCGAGCTGCCCACCAGGTCCTTGACGGCTCGCGACAGCCGCGGCCACGCCCGGTACATGGAGTAGGCGAATGCAAGCAACGTCAGCAGCGCGGTGATCCTCTTCACGTGCCTCTCCTCTCTCCGACCTCGCTCAGACCGATGCCGCAGTTCGCATGGATGTCATGTGTACTCGTGTCAGTGGTCGCTCTCCGCTTGCGTCTGCACGGCTTCGCGCTTGCAGATCTCTCGTCGGAGGGTCCAGGCGATCAGGCGGTAGACACGGGCGAGCACCAGCCCCAGCAACACCAGAATCACCACGATCTCGCCCAACGCACGGTGAACATGCGGAAACTATACGCCGGTTGTCGAACACCCTCCCAGCCGCGCGGGTCGGTAGGGTAGCTCGATGCGGTTCGACATCGATGTTGCGCAGCACCAGCTTTCGTGGCCCGAGCTCCTCGAGCGCGTCCGGTGGTCCGAGGACGCCGGCTTCGTAGGTGCATGGGTCTTCGATCACTTCAAGGCCTTGTACGGGGACCCAACGGGGCCGTGCCTCGAAGGTTGGACGCTGCTCGCGGCGCTCGCGGTCGCCACCGAACGTATCCGGCTCGGGACGCTCGTCACCGGCATCACCTACCGGCAGCCGTCGATCCTGGCCACGGAGGTCGTCACGGTCGACCATGTGTCGAACGGGCGGGTCGAGTGTGCGATCGGTGCTGCCTGGTTCGAACCAGAGCACCGCGAGTTCGGGATCGACTTCCCGTCCGACGGCGAGCGCATCAGCCGGCTCGAGGAAGCGGCACAGGTCCTGCGCCTGCTGATGACGACCGACGATGCGTCGTTCGACGGGAGCTTCTACCGGCTGGATCACGCGACCTACCGGCCGCGGCCGGTCCAGCGCCCGCATCCCCCGATCTGGATCGGCGGGTCCGGCAATCGCCTGCTCCGCATCGCCGGTCGGTACGCAGATGCCTGGCACGGCCTGGGTGAGCCCACCGAGTTCACCCGGAAGAGCCGGCTACTGGACGCCGCCGCGGAGGAGGCCGGTCGCGACCCGGCGTCGATCTTCCGCGCGGCCTCCCTGTCGCTGTCGAGTCCATGGGACGACGTTCGCGGGACGATCGAGGCACTGGCGGATGCCGGGGCCGGCTGCCTGATCGTGAGCTGGCCGAGCGAGGGCCGGCCCCGGCTCGAGGAGTTCGTCGAAGAGGTTCTGCCCGACTATCGCGACTGAGGCGAACACGCCTCCCCCATATACGATTGGCGCCATGACCCACGAGTCGCCGTTCAGTTCGGTCGAGGACCTCCAGGAACGACTGCGCACTCAGTCCTACCTGGCCGACCGTGCGCTTGCCACGTCCATCTACCTGGCCGTGTCGCTGGGCAAGCCACTGTTGCTGGAGGGCGAGGCCGGCGTCGGCAAGACCGAGGTGGCGAAAGCTCTCTCGACGACGCTGGATCGCAACCTGATCCGCCTCCAGTGCTACGAGGGCATCGACGCCAGCCAGGCCTTGTACGAGTGGGACTACTCCCGGCAGCTGATCGCGGTCCGCGCCATGCAGGCCGACGAGCTGGCCGATCCCACCGCACGGGTCAGCGACCTGTTCGGCGAGGAGTTCCTGGTCGAGCGTCCGCTGCTGGCGGCCATCCGTGCGGGCGACCAGGCGGTGCTGCTGGTGGACGAGCTCGACCGGGCCGACGATGAGTTCGAGGCATTCCTGCTTGAGGTGCTGTCCGAGTTCGCCGTGACCGTCCCCGAGCTGGGGCGGATCGCGTCGCTCCGTCCACCGGCCGTCGTGATCACGTCGAACCGGACGCGCGAGCTGCACGACGCGCTGAAGCGGCGCTGCCTGTACCACTGGATCGACCACCCGACGCTGGAGCGCGAGGTCGAGATCATCGGCGTGCGCGCTCCGGAGGTCTCCGCTGCCCTGGCGCAGCAGGTCGCCGGCGCGGTGGCGCGGCTGCGCGAGATGGAGATCGCCAAGCGGCCCGGGGTCGCCGAGGCGATCGACTGGGCGCACGCGCTGGCGTTCCTGGGCGTCGACGGGCTGGACACCGAGGCCGCCGCCGCCACCCTCGGCGCGGTACTCAAGGACCACGACGACCTCGAACTCGCCCGGGCCGCGATCGGGCAGGTCGTCGGCGGCGAGTCCTAGAAAGCACACGCGTGCCCGCCACGCTGCACCACGACGACTCCGGCACCGCGGCCCTCGATCGCCTGGTGGGCTTCGGGCGGTTTCTTCGCGAGAACGGGATGAACGTCGGCACGGGCCGCATCATGTCGTTCGTCCGGGCGGCGGCGCTGCTCGACTCGTTCGATCCGGTGGACCTGCGCATGGCCGCTCGGATGACGCTGGTGTCGCGGCCCGAGGACTTCCCCGCGCTCGACGCGCTGTACGAGCGCTACTTCCTCCAACAGGAACGGCCCCCCGACGCGTCCATCGTCGAGACTGGCCCGCCGCCTTCGCACGATCCGGACGCGCCACAGGTCGCCCACGACGACGAGGAGGCGCTGACGGTGGCCAGCCGTTGGACCGGCGCTCCGGAGGATGCGGAACCGGAAGGCGAGAGCGCGCTCCGGATCGTCGCCACCGACGCGGAAGTCCTGCGCCACAAGGACTTCACCGAGCTCACGCCCGAGGAACGGCGCCAGGTCATGGCGCTCGTCCGCCGGCTAGCGCTGATCGCGCCGACGCGGTCGTCCCGGCGGTTGCGGCCGTCCGCGCGCGGCCGGCGGTTCGACCTGCGGAGAACGCTCCGGCGATCGCTCCGGACCGAGGGCGAACCCTTCAGCCGCGCGTACAAGGACCGGCGCACGCGGCCGCGGCCGATGGTCCTGATCCTGGACGTCTCGGGCTCGATGTCGCCGTACGCCAGGCCGCTGGTCGAGTTCGCGCACGCTGCGGCCCGGGCCGGCCGCAAGGTGGAGGCGTTCGCCTTCGGAACACGGTTCACTCGGATCACGCCAGTGCTTCGCTCGCGCGAGCCCGACGAGGTCATGGCTGCGGTCGCGAAGAAGGTCGCCGACTGGGAGGGCGGCACGCGCATCGGCGACTCGCTCCAGGCGCTGCTGGAGGAGTGGTCCACCCGGTCGGCGCTGCGCGGTGCCGTCGTGATCCTCTGCTCCGACGGCCTGGAGCGAGGCGATCCGGAGGTGCTGCGGAGGCAGATGCAACGGCTGGCGCGGCTCGCGCACCGAGTCGTCTGGGTCAATCCGCTGAAGGGCAGCCCCGCCTACGAGCCACTGGCGCGCGGCATGGCGGCGTCGCTTCCGTACGTGGACGTGTTCCTGTCCGGCCACAACCTGGAGAGCCTGGAGGAACTGGCCGGCGCCGTCGCGCTGGCCTGACTAGGAGTCGCCCGACAGCAGGTCGTCGAGCGACCGCTTCTTCTTCGGCTCCTGGGAAAGGACATCGTCCAGGCTTGGGCCCTCCTTCTTCTTCGGGCCCTCCGCGATCATGTCGTCCAGGCTGGGACCGCCCAGGTCACCGGCCGCGGCGATGATGTCGTCCAGCGACTTCCCGGCGTCTCCCGTCAGGCGAAGCCGCAGCGCGGCGAGCACCGACGCCTGCTCGTCGGACAGTCCTTGCGCGACCTTGATCTCGGTCAGCGCTTTCTCGGCCAGTCGAAGAAGCTTCTCGTCCTCGGACACGCTTCGCAGTGTCTCACCGCTTCGCCGTTCGGGCCACCGCCCGGCGTCAACTCGCGGTGGCGTGGGCGGCCGGGTTCTCCTCGAACTTCTGCAGGCACCCGGCCGAGCAGAAGTAGTACGTCTTGCCCTCGTAGATCGAGCGATACCGGGCGGACGCGACCTGGACCGTCATGCCGCAGATCGGGTCGAGCGCCTCGTGCGTCTCCGGGCTCGGCGCCGGGACCGCCACGGCCCCCAGGCCCTCTTCCGCGCGCAGCCGAACCAACTCGGCCAGGACCGCCACGCCGATCTCGTCGGTGGCGACGCTCCCCAGGTCGAGCCCGGCCGGCGCGTGCACCCGCGACAGCTGCTCTTCCGTGAAGCCCCGCTCCCGGAGGAACGCAAGCACCGCGTCGGCGCGCTTGCGCGACGCGACCAGCCCGACGTACGTCGCCTCGGTCGCCAGCGCCTGTTCGAGCGCGTCCTCGTCGTAGTGGCCCTGGGTCGCGACGACGACGAACGAGCCCGCGCCGACGCCCGCCGCACGCAGATCGAGCGTCGTCTCGATGCGCTCGACGCCCGGGTGGTCGTCCACGGTTCCGCCGTCGTCCACGACCACCGTGCGCCAGCCGAGCACGCCGGCCATGCGGGCCAGGGCATCGACGGCGGGCGAACGCCCGATCACGATCAGCTGCGGGTTCGGCAGCACGGGTTCCACGTACACCTCCAGCGCGCCCTCACTCTGACACGCGATCGGCACCGACGTGACGCCGTCGCGCGCGTGCTCGGCGATCTCCTCGGGCGGTCCGATGAACACGAGGCGAGGCGACCCCTCCCGAAGGGCCTTCTTCGCCTCGCCGATGACGGCCGGCTCGGCACACGCCCCCGCCAGCCAGCCGCGCATCTGCCCCTCGACCGTGACCAGCGCGCGGGCCCCGACCTTCGCGGACGACGGCGACCGGCGCCACACCACGGTGGCGAGCGCGAACGGCTGGCCACGCTCCCGCAGGTCGCGCTCGACGGCCTCCAGCTCGACGGTCACGGGGACGACCGGCGGGGCGTCAGCTCCCGCCGCCTCCCGCCTGCGCCGCCTGGATGGCCTCCCACACCCGGTCGGGCGTCACCGGCATCTCCAGGTTGCGCACGCCCAGGTGCCACACCGCGTCCAGCACCGCGTTCACGTACGCGGCCGGCGAACCGACCGTAGCCGACTCACCGACGCCCTTCGCCCCGATCGGGTGGTGCGGCGACGGCGTCACGGTCTCGAACAGCTCGAACTTCGGCGTCTCGACCGCCGTCGGCAGCAGGTAGTCCATGAAGTTCGACCCGATGCAGTTGCCGTCCTCGTCGAACGTGATCAGCTCCATGGCCGCGATGCCGTACCCCTCCGTCAACCCGCCGTGGATCTGGCCCTCGACGATCATCGGGTTGATCCGCACGCCACAGTCGTCGACGGCCACCATCCGGCGCACCTTCCACTGCCCCGTCCCCGGATCCACTTCCACCGCAACGATGTACGTCCCGAAGGGGTACGTCAGGTTCGGCGGGTTGTAGTAGTAGTTGCCCTCCAGCCCCGCCTCCATGTCCTCGGGGAAGTTGGTGTACGCCGCGAACGCAACCTCCTGGATGGTCTTCACCTTCTCGGGCGCGCCCTTGACGTAGAACCTACCGACGTCCTGCACGATGTCCTCCTCGGACACCTCCAGGAGGTGCGCGGCCAGCTTCTTCGCCTTCTCGCCGACGCGCCGGGCGACCAGCGCCGTGGCGGCCCCCACCGTCGGGGTCGACCGCGACGCGTACGTGCCCAGCC
>CAVOSS010000010.1:0-122500 GCA_963698955.1 uncultured Actinomycetota bacterium
GGACCCCCCTTCCGGCTGATTGCGGGCCTGATGTGCCCGGGAATCGGCCGGGGAGCGCCCTTTGTTAGGATCAGGCGCCGAGGGGCAGAGGCCTCTCCTGCCGGCGGGGTGGCCGAGTGGTTAGGCAGAGGCCTGCAAAGCCTCGTACAGCGGTTCAATTCCGCTCCCCGCCTCGAGACATTCAACAGCGCCGACGGCGACGAGCACGACCGGCCTGCGAAGACGCAGACGGGATCAGTGGTCAATCCAGTCGGGCAGATTGCCTCTTATTGGAAGGCGCCGGAGTCCGGAACCGTCGGGCTTGACCACCCACAGGTCCTTCTTGCCGGGAGTCGAGAGGTGGCTGCCCGTGAACATGATCACTCGTCCATCCGGTGACCACACGGGCATCTCACCGGTGAGACGCACAACGATGCGGCGCTTCCCAGTTCCATCGGGTCTCATGACCCACACGTCCCGGTATGGGATTCCTCCAATGGAGCGGCCCGCGGCATCGTGTGTGGTGGTGAACGCGATCCACTTCCCGTCCGGAGACCAGGCCGGCCAGCCGTCTTCTCCCGGCCACTCGGTCAGCTGCTTCAGTCCCGAACCGTCTCGATTGACGACGAACACGTCGTAGTTCGGATCCGAACCGCGAGCATCCGGCTGCGCCGACATGAACGCGATCCTTCGGCCATCGGGCGACCACGAAGGGTACTCGGCTTCGACGTCGGTGATCCGTCGTCGATGGGTGCCGTCGGGCCGCATCACGTACAGCTGGACGTCCGAGCTGAACGCGATCAACCTTCCGTCGGGTGACCAGTCCGGACCCCAATCGTTGGAGGAGCTCTGCGTGAGGTTCCTTCGCCCGGAACCATCGGCGTTCACGACGTAGATCTCGTCGTTGTTGTTGATGCCGCGCCGTGAATCCCGGTAGGCGACTCGGCTCCCGTCCGGTGACCACGTAGCGTCGAACTCGGGACCTTGTCGACTCGTCAGCCTGCGGACGTGGGAGCCATCGACGTCGGCGATGCAGACGTCGTCCCCGCAATCGAATGCGACACGACCGCGCAGACTCGAAAGTCGAATCCGTGGCCCTGGCGGCTGGGAAGACGGACCGGCCGTCGATGCCGGTGAGAGGCTCGGAGAGGCGGCCGTCGGCGCAGGGGGGCTCTGCGAGGCTGGTCCCGTGTTCCTCGAGGTGCACGACACCCCCCCAATGATCGCCAGAGCCAGCACAACGCCTGGCACGCTGGCGGCCGGCGAGGATGATCGCCTCCTTGGTCTCATTTCCGATGAACTACACGTGGGAGCGCCCAGGGGTTCCTCTCGCAAGGACATTCTCCCCTCCCCGCTAGTGCGGCATGTCCAAGGGCCGGGGATGATGGTCTTCATATGACGAGGGAGGGGCAATGATCCGATCGAGGATGACAAGCGTCTTCACCGCCGTCGCCATCGCCATCGCCGGTGTGGTCGGGGCGCTGATCCCGGCTGCACCAGCCGCGGCCGCGACCGGAAGCGGCTTCGCGCCGGCGCCCCGATACGGTCAGGGGCTCGCGTACGACGCCGCCCGCGGCAACGTGGTCCTGTTCGGGGGCCAGACCGAAACCGGCGTGCGCAACGACACCTGGACGTGGGACGGCACGGCGTGGACCCAGCACACGACCGCCCACGCCCCGTCACCGAGAAGGTATATGGGAATGGCCTACGACGCCGCCCACGGCCAGGTCGTGCTGTTCGGCGGCTACTCCTTGAACGACACCTGGACCTGGGACGGAACCGACTGGACCCAGCAGTTCCCTGCCCATAGCCCTCCGCCCGGCCAGCTCATGGGGATGGCGTACGACTCCACGAGCGGCCGGGTCGTGCTCTTCGGCGGACTGGGAACCTATGACACGTGGACCTGGGACGGAACCGACTGGACCCATCGGTTCCCTGCGCACTCTCCTTCTCCCAGGTACTGGCACACCATGTCGGACGACCCAGCGGATGGCGGCGTCCTGCTGTTCGGCGGATTCGATGGCGACGACCCCCTCGGCGACACGTGGATCTGGAACGGCACGGACTGGACGCAGCGGTTCCCCGCGCACGCGCCGAAGGTGCGGTACGGCATGGGGATGGCCTACGACGCCGCCAACGATCAGGTGACCCTGTTCGGCGGGAGGCGCTTCGACGACACCTGGACGTGGGACGGCGCGGACTGGACCGACCGCACGATCAAGCACGCGCCTGCGCCCTATCCGCGGAACGACCTCGGCTTGGCGTACGACGCCGGCCACAGCCAGGTCCTCCTGTTCGGAGGGTGCTGCGGGGACACGTGGACCTGGGACGGGTCCGCCTGGACCCAGCACCCGGCGGCGTCCACCAAGCTGGGGACGCGAAAGGCACCGCCCGGCACCACCATCTCGCTCTCGGGCTGGGGCTTCCTGGTCGGCGAGAAGGTGAAGATCACATTCATCGACTCGGTGCACGGCACGACGGTTCTCAAGAAGGTTCTCATCTACCCGTTCGGCCAGTTTGTTGCCTTCTTCGCCATTCCGGCCGACGCCACGCAGGGTGGTCAGCTGATCAAGGCGAAAGGGCTGACGAGCGGGGCGACCGCGATCCGGATCTTCACAGTGACGTGACGACCTCGGGGTTCACCCCAAACGTGGAGGGAATTCAATACACATGACGTCCGGCCACCGAAGCGATCTACGGGCGCGTCCCGCTGGGGCTAATGGCAACGGGGTGCGCGGCCGAGCGATCGCCCTTTCGATGGGGCTGGTGATGGTCAGCGGGGCGGCCTTCTTCCCGCCGGCATCTGCCCTCGCCGAGACATCCGGGCATGGGCTGAAGCTCTGGGCGCGCACGTACGACGGACCCGTACATGGCTACGACAGCGCCGTCGCCCTCGTTGTCAGTCCCGATGGGGCCCGGGTGTACGTGACCGGCAACAGCCCGGGACCCACGAGCACCGACTACCTCACCGTCGCGTACGACCTGGCAACCGGGGTCGCGGATTGGGTTGCACGCTACAACGCGCCCGCCCACAGAGACGACTACGCTACAGCCGTGGCCGTGAGTCCGGATGGATCCCGGGTCTTCGTCACGGGTCAGAGCGTCTTCAACTTCGGAACTGTCGCGTACGACGCGGCCACGGGAACCAGACTCTGGGCGACTCAGTACGACGGTCCCGCGCACGAGGACGATATCGCTCAAGCCCTGGCCGTGAGTCCCGACGGGTCTCGGGTGTTCGTGACCGGCGCCAGCTCGGGTCGCTCCACTCTGTTCGACTACGCGACCATCGCCTATGAGGCCGCGACCGGCGCCACCCAATGGGTGCGCCGCCACAACGGGCCGGATGACAGCTACGACATGCCGGAGGCCCTGGCCGTCAGTCCCGACGGGTCCCGCGTGTTCGTGAGTGGTGCGAACATCGGGCCCGGCGGCAACAGCAACTACGGAACGGTGGCGTACGACGCGGCCACGGGAACCTCGCTCTGGTTCCGTGGATACGGTGGCCTCCTCGCGGGCAGATCGAATGCGATCGCGGTCGATCCCGACGGGTCTCGCGTGTACGTGTCCGGGACGATCGCGGGTCACGAGTCGTTCGACTACGCGGTCGTCGTATATGACACGGCGACGGGTGCGACGCGGTGGGTGAGTCGCTACAACGGGGCCGGTCACCGAGACGAACGCTCGACCGGGATGGTGCTCAGCCCGGACGGTTCACGCGTGTTCGTGACCGGCGTCAGCACGTTCGACTATGCCACCGTGGCGTTCGATGCGGACACTGGGGCGAAACAATGGGTGAGCCGGTACAACGCCAAGGGTGGCTTCGCCGCCGTCGCCCAAGCCCTGGCCGTGAGCCCGGACGGCTCGCGCGTCTTCGTGACCGGCGCCAGTCAGGACACGGCCAGCGGCTACTTCGCGACGCTCTCCTACGATGCCGCCACCGGAGCCAGGAAGGGACTTCACCGCTACCGTGGGGGGACGCCGGGGGGCGGGGCGGAACCGTATGCGATGGGTGTGAGCCCGGACGGGTCCACCGTGGTCGTCACGGGCGTCACGTTCAACCTCTCCATTCCGCCCGACTACGGGACCGTCGCCTACAGAACCACCTGAGAAGGGAAGACCCAGGCCGTCTAAGCCGGCTGGGCGGTTGCGGTCGCGGGGAGCAGCTGGGCCTGCTTGAGCGCCAGCTCGAAGTCGTGGGGAACCGAGGACGATTCCATGGCCTCCTCGACCGTGATCCTGCCCTTCTGCACCAGCTCGAGCAGCGACTGGTCGAACGTCCGCATCCCGTAGTACGCGCCTTCCTGCAGGACCTCGTGGATCTCGTGCGTGCGCATCGAGTCCGAGATCCGCTCGGCGACGCGGCCGGTGTTCACGAGCACTTCGAGGCTGGGGACGCGGCTGCCGCCCACCGCACGCACCAGCCGCTGACAGATGATGCCCTTCAGCGACCCGGCGAGCGTCAGACGGATCTGCTGCTGCTGGTAGGGGGGGAAGAAGTCGATCGCGCGGTTCACCGTCTCGGTGGCGTTCACCGTGTGCAGCGTCGAGAGCACCAGGTGACCCGTCTCGGCGGCCTGCAGGGCGGCCCGCACGGTATCGGTGTCGCGCATCTCTCCGATCAGGATGACGTCGGGGTCCTGCCGCATCGCGTCGCGAAGGGCGATCAGGAAGTCGGGGGTGTCCAGGCCGATCTCGCGCTGGTTCACCGACGCCATGGCGTCGGGGTGGATGACTTCGATCGGGGTCCTCCACGGTCACGATGTGCACCGGCCGAGTGTTGTTGATGTAGCCGATCATGGCGGCCAGCGTCGTGGTCTTGCCCGAGCCCGTAGGGCCGGTGACCAGGATCAGGCCGCGCGCCTCGTCGGCGAGCTTCCGGACGACGTCCGGGACCTCGATCTCCTCGAATGTCGGGCCGCCGACGCGGACCTTCCGCAGCACCATGCTCACCGAACCGCGCTGCCGGAACACGTTCACGCGGAACCTTCCCACGCCCGAGAGCGAGTGCGCGAAGTCGGCCGACCCGCGGTCGACGAGCGACGGCTTTCGGTCGGGGGGGATGATCGCGTCGGCGATCGCCGTCGTCTCCTGTCCCGAGAGCGGTTCGCGATTGAGTCGCTGGAGCTGGCCGTCGTGGCGGATCATCGGGGCCGAGCCGACCTTGATGTGCAGGTCCGAGCCGCTCTGCTCGACCAGGAACCGAAGCCAGTCGCTGAACTCGCTGACGATGTCGCCCGGTTCGTACTTCACCTTGGCCGTCGCGGTGACCGTGGGGGTGGGAAAGGCTGCCCGGGCCGGCGCGGCCGGTGTGGAAGGGGCTGGTGCTGCCGGTGCCGGAGTGGGCGCCGCTGGTGCCGGAGCCGGTGCCTGAGCCGGTGCCGGGGCAGGTGTGGGCGGCGCGGCGGGCTGGACAGGGGCCCCAAAAGGGCCCGGCTGGGCCGGGGGGACCGGCTGGGCCGCAGGCGAAGAAGACCCCTGTGCATCGCTCATGGGTTTGGGTATCGGCCGGCTCGGGGGACTTGTGAACCCCTTGGTACGACGTTCCATCAAGAATCGCTCAAGCCTCCATCAGAAGTCGGTGGAAACAGCCCCCATCCGTGCATCACCTGGGCTCCAATGCCGATATCTAGGGCATGCCCGAGCGGACCACGCCCCGCGTCCTCGTCGTCGACGACATCGACGGGTCCCGCGACCTCGCCCGCGAGGTCCTGGAGCACGACGGGATCGAGGTGGCCGGCGAGGCCGACAGCGGCGAAGGCGCCATTCGCATGGCTCAGGAGCTCCACCCGGACGTCGTCCTGATGGACGTCCGCATGCAGGGGATCGACGGCATCGAGGCGACGCGCCGCCTGAAGCGCATCCTGCCGAACGTCCACGTGATCATCCTGTCCGTCTTCGACGACAAGGCGCTGATGGACGAGGCCGCGGAGGCGGGCGCCTCGGCCCACATCACCAAAGGGCTCCTCCGGCAGCCAGCTCACCGCCCGGGTCCTGTCCGTCTGCGGGATGCGCTCGGGAATCGTCTGAGCACTCCTCCCCGGAGGCGGCTGCAGAGGGCCACCGTCTCCCCCTACAATGGACGGGATCCGGGCGCTTAGCTCAGGGGGAGAGCGCTTCCTTGACGCGGAAGAGGTCAGAGGTTCAAATCCTCTAGCGCCCACCGGATAACGGCGGAGCCGGCGCTAACCAAGATCGTGCGGTCGTCCTGGAGCGACACGCGGCTCGACCTAGACGGCGTCGCCGGCGCGCTCGGCGGGAGCTCCGACGAGCGGCCCGACGCAGAAGTGCTCCATGTGCCGCTCGGCGAGCCGGCTGTGGAACTCGCCGAACTCCGCCGTGGCGTCCTTTCCGCCGTACATGCGGGCGACGAAGGGCCCGCCGGGGTGGTGGTCCTTCCACTCGGTGAAGTCGTAGACCTTGCCGCGGATAACGACCCAGCAGTCGTCGAACGACGTGTGCTGCGCGAGCTCCTCGCGTGTGACGGGCCGGTCGCCGGTCCATGGCTTCGCCGGCTTCCAGAGGCTGCGGGCGATCTCCTGGCGCGCGCTGCCGAGCGCCTTGGTCCGCGAGCGGAAGTCCCACGGCCCGAGCTTCCTGAGCGGCAGCTTGTCGCCGATCTCGCGCGCGTCGAACGCGTAGATCCACGAGTCGTCGGTGCCCGCACGCTCGTTGTGATCGAACATGGGGTAGTCCCGCTCGTTGACCGCCGCGAGGATCGCCCGGCGCTCAGGTGAGTCCGCCGGCTCGAGGTGCTTGAAGAGGAACTTCGACGCGAACTGGAAGCGCGTCGCGCGGTAGTAGCGCACGCGCTCGTAGTGCAGCAGCGCGCTGTAGATGTCCGTGCCGTGGAGCGCGAAGCACTTGCCCAGCGCCGCGGCGTCCTCGAAGGCCTGCGCGGCACCCTGGCCGTAGGTCGGCAGCATCGGGTGAGCGGCGTCGCCCACCAGGCCGACGCGACCCTCCGTCCAGTTCTCGAGCGCGTCCCGGTCGTAGAGCCCCCACTTCGTCGGGTTCTCGATCAGGCTGGTGAGCGCGACGACGTCGTCGTGACGGGGGTCGCCCGCGAACGCCTTGCTCATGTGTGCCGACCATCTCGTCGCGGTCGGCGGGGAACCAGTCGCCCTCTTCGCGCTCGAACTCCTCGGCGTTGGGCTCGTAGTAGGCGAGCCACACGTTGAGCAGCTCGCCGCCGCGGACCCAGTAGGTGAGGTGCTGCGCCGTCGGGGTCTCGCGGGAGTCCATCGACATCGTTTCGATGGGGTTGAAGTCGAGCGGGCTGCCGTCGGGCTTGCGCGCCGCGGCGACCTTGTCCCTCGGGACCAGTCCGCGGTAGACGACGACCTCGGTCCAGCGCTTGGTCGACACGCCCGGCCAGACCGCCTCCAGCACCTGGGAGTTGACGCCGTCGGCACCGATCAGCAGGTCTCCGGTCTCCGTCGTGCCGTCGGAGAACGTGACGGTCACGGACTCGTCGTCCTGGCTGACGGCGTCCAGGCGCTTGCCCATGTGGACCTGGATCGGGCAGTCGGCGCCCGTCTCCGGCGCGAACTCGAGGACCCGCTTGTGGAGGCACATCAGCAGGTCCATGCGGTGCATGTGGTGGAAGCCGGCGTTGTCGTCGGCCGACGTGTTGTGGTCGAGCGGCTTGCGCGTGATGTGGCCGTCCTCCCAGACCATCCGCGTCTCGCTGAGGATCGCCGCCCTGCCGCCGTCGACTGCCCCGTCGGGGCCCTTGGGGTCACCGCCGTCGAGGTCGACGCCGAGCCACCGGCACAGCCTTGCGCCGTTCGGGGGGATGTTCAGGCCCGCTCCCGCGGTGCTCGGCGTGCGCGTCTGCTCGAAGACGTCGATCGTCGTGAAGACGCCCGACTCCCGCAGCGCCAGAGCGGTCATCAGCCCCGCCATGCCACCACCTGCGATAAGTGCCCGCACGAAGTCCCTCCAGTTCCTCTCCGCGGGTGGCGTCCGCCCGCGCGAGCGGCGCACGCCGCCGGCGACTGTAGCTCGGGACCATCGGGTGGGCAAGTTGCTCGCCGGACCGTCCGACGACGTCGATCTGCTCGGCCCAGTTGAACCGGCGCGAGGGCCAGCTCGACCCGGAGCCGCTCGTTCACGAAAGCGGGTGTGCAACAGCGCTTCGGAATCCGGACACCTTCGACCCCTCGCGCGAGGGTCCCGCTGCGTCTACGGCTACTGGAGCCAGCGTTCCACACCCCGTGACGGAACTAGGGCGCAGCAGCTCCCAGTCCTTCGCGGTCGGGATCGAGCGCGGAGCGGACATCCCGCTCGTCGTCCATGACCTCAACCGTCGCAGCACGAAGCAGCCCAGCCTGCTCGTCGAGCACCTCGATCCGCTCCGGAAGCGCGACGCGACGGAGATCCAACAATGCGGCGACAAGGCGTCGAGAAACCTGGGGCGAGCCCGCGCCGGCCATCCGGATCTCGTCGAAGGCGAGATGGACGTAGTCCTCCCAGGTCATCGTCTTCACGAGCAGTCGAATCTCGCCCTCCTCGTCACGAACGCGACCGTCGGAGAACGGCCGCCGCGCGAGCTGCCTGAGGATGTCGTGCAAGCGGTCGATCGCCTGCACAGCCGTCGTGGGGTCTTGAAATGGCGACTCAGACAACGAACGCTCCGCGATGTCGACCAGAAGCCGCATCCCGTAAGCGACGTCCTCGTCAAGAGTCGGCTCGAGCTTCAGACTCAGCCCAGCAAAGAGCCGGTTCTCGTCCAGGTCGCCGGGAGTCCCGTGCACGATGAACATCGGTCCGCCTGCGGGGACGAACGCGCCGAGTGCCGGGACGAGTTCGAGCACGCAGTCGGCTCGTTCGGCTTCGGCGACGAGCTCTTGCGTCCCGATCATTGTCACGACGCCAGACTCCCGCGCAGCGACAACGCGTGGGGCCTCCGGATCCACAGAGGGGGGCGGCCCGGCGTCGGGATATCGGCGGTCGATGAGCTTCCGCGTGTCGTGACCAACGAGTTCGATCAGCGCCGAGACGCGGAGCGCTTGACCGATGTGGTGCACGTAGATCACCAAGGCGGCGATACTCGCCATCACCAGGAGGTACGACGTCGCAACGGCGATGCCCGGGACCTGCCCGGTGCCATCGCCCTTGTCGAGTATCTGGGGGATCGTCAGCATTGCGTGCACGAAGGTCGCGACGAACAGCCCGATCGCGACCTGACTCGGCTTGTCGCGGAGGATCCGCTGCACGATCCGGGGCGAGAACTGCCCCATCGCCAGCTGGACGACGACCATCGTGATCGTCGAGCACGAGTGTCGCGAGGCTCATCATCGAGACCGCGACTGTGGTCAAGATCGCCGTCGCCGCGGTCGGCCGACCGACGAGCACCTGGGGGATCAACTGATAGTCGAAGGCTCGGTCGAGGGTGATTGTGACGAAAGAGATCGCCGCGCCCGCGAGGACACACATGACCGGCACGAACCAAAGGCTCGACCCTACGCTGAGCCAGACCTTTCGCATCCACATGAGCCAAGAAGTACCCGACTGGCCCGCGCCGCATGCATCGGGGAACGTCGAGGCGATTCCGGATCGGCCGCGCGCTAGCAGTTTTCCTGCCCTCATAACGAAAGCCGCTCCAGCTGCCCTCATGGGCAGGCCTTCCGCGAACTACTACAGGGACCCAGGACCACACTCACTTCCCGAGTGCCCGGCACACGCCGCCCCACGCCCGACGAAGAGGTTATTCGCCTCTCGATTCGGAAGCCCGTTTACGCGCCACGTCGGCCGGGAAGGAGCAGGCCTGGGAGGAGGACACCGTCAGATGGGTCGTCGGAAGCAAACCTTCCTGGCCAGGGAGGATGGGTGAGAGGAGAGGAGATCGTTTGTCCGGCATCATGGGGAGGAGCGAGGAGGCTCCCGAGCTTCATCGTCTTCGTGATCGCCTCAAGGCGATCCTTCATGAACAGTCAGCCCCCAGTGACGAACAGTTGCCATATCTCCTGAACCTCGCGGCAGCGGTAGCGGCGCACCATCCCCCTCTTGACGCGAACCGGGTGCTCAAGCTCACGACGGCGGACGTTCGGAATGGCCTTGAGGATAGCGAGTGACCTAAGCTCACTGATCACGGTGTTGACTTGCCCGGACACGAAGCCCCTCGTGCGGCTTCACGGGGACCACGGCGTTCAACGGCGAACACAATGCCGGCCCGAACGCCTTCATCACCCGGCCCGACGCCGAGTTCAACCTGGGCCCACTCTGCACCGACCCCGTCAGCGTCGGGGTCTGCAACCCGTAGGGCCGTCGAAACCGCACGCGGTAAGGGAAAGGGGCGCCGGGAAGACCGGCGCCCTTTTCATGACGCGGAAACGGTAGACGCGGGCTGTACGCGCGTGTCTGAGCCACCTCACTCCGTGCGACGACCAGTCAATGCCCGGCGATTGGCTTCTATCCGGCGTAGTCCGCCGGCGGGCCCGGCGACCAGCCGGGCGGGTGCGACGGGCTGTCCATCTGGTTTTCGAGCTCGAAGCCGAGCTCGTCCACGTTGCACCACAGCCAGTCCTCATCCGGCTCGTAGGACTGGATGATCGGGTGGCCGGAGCTGTGGAAGTGCGCGGTCGCGTGCCGGCTGGGCGACGAGTCGCAGCAGCCGACGTGCGCGCACTGGGTGCATCGGCGCAGGTGCATCCACGCTCCGCCCGTCTCGAGGCACTCGACGCATCCAGGGCCGCTCGCGCCCTTCGTCTCGATCGTGTCCAGGTGCGTGCACGTGTCGGCCATGCGTCTCCTCCCTCGTCCAGAAGGTAGCGCAATCAAAGCACGCCCTCAGTTTTCGCGCACGAGTGTCGGTCGTGCCAGGATGGTCGTTCCGCGTGGAAGGGGGTCGGGTGATCCCGTCCAAGGGCGACCGGTGGCCCGCGCTCGACTACGGGGCCGACAGCTCCGCGATGGAGGCCCTGCACCTGCCCATGCAGGTCGTCGGCAAGGTGAAGCTCGCGCTCACGAAGACGGCGCCCGAATGGCAGAACGTCCCCCTGTGGGTTACCTCGCGAGGAGTCACCACCGGCCTCATGTCGGCCGGAGGCACCGAGCTCGAGATCGCGTTCGACCTGGTGGATCACCGGGTGGTGTTCACGACCACCGACGGCCGGGCCGACGGCTTCGACCTCTCGCCGCGCCCGCTCCGCGAGTTCACCGCGAACGTGATGACCGCGTTGGAGCGCCTCGGCGTCCGCGTGACCATCAATCCGATGACGGTGGAGGTGCCGAACCCCGTCCGCTGCGACCTGCACGAGGGCTGCGACACGTACGACCCCGAGGTGGCCAACCGGGTGTTCCGGGTCTTCGCGCGGATCGCCGCCGTGCTGGAGGAGTTCCGAGCCGGGTTCTGGGGGAAGCAGTCGCCGCTTGGTCTGTACTGGGGCACCTTCGACCTCTCCGTCTCCCGGTTCAACCTGGTCCCGCTGGAACCGCGGGACGATGCCGGCGTGATCGGCCGGGTCGCCACGGATTCCCAGCTCGTCGAGGTCGGGTTCTGGCCGGGAAGCGCCGCGTACCCGCGGGCAGCGTTCTACTCGTTCGCCTTCCCCAAGCCGGAGGGAATCGAGGCTGCCGCGATCGAGCCGGGGGAAGCGGGCTGGAACGCGGACCTGGGCGAGTTCGTCCTCGACTACGAGGACGTACGCGCCACCGGCGATCCGCGGGCTGCGATCCTCGCGTTCGCCCAAAGCGCGTACGCGGCGGGGGCCGACCTGGCCGGCTGGGACCGGGCGCTGCTCGACCGGACGCCCGACGTCTGAATTCCGGGTCGGTCGGCTACTGCGCCGGCATCGGCGATGCGAGCTGGAAGTAGTTCCCGTCCGGGTCCTCGAACGTGGCGAGCCAGAACTCGCCGCCGTCGGGGGCCGCGCCCGGCTGATACGGCTCCTGCTTGACGGTGGCGCCGAGGTCCTTGATGCGGTTGAACTCGCCCTTCACGTCGGGAGTCTCGAGGTTGACGATGATTCGACCGGGCTCCTTGTTGCGACCCTTCACCTCGGAGTGTTCGCCGATCATCAGGGTGGCCGAGCCGACCGTCCAGCCGACGAAGCCTCCCTCATCCCACCCTGGGTCGCCGAGGATCTTCGTGTAGAACGCGGACAGGCCTTTCGCGTCCTCGGAGCCGAGCATGACTGCCGTCAGGTTCAGCATCACTGCCCCCTTCCTCTCGTGTCGATTCGGGCTCTTGCCAACCTTACCCGCCATGTGGATTCGTGATCAGACGGACGCAAGGCCGACACAGTAAGCGGCGCCGCTAGCCGCCGGTCTGGTGTTGCTCGATCGCCTGTCGGATCGCGGCCGCCTGCTCATCGGTCAGTGGCTCGCGGAGCTCCTTGGCGACCACGGCACCGGTCTTGCGGACGTGGCCCATCAGCTCCTCTACCTGTTCCGGCTCCCCGGCGATCAGAACCGCCGAGCTTCCGGGCGGCAGGCTGTCGCGCAGCTCCTTGACGAACGTGTCGCTCAGGCCGAGGTCGTGCGTGTTGCGGCCGCCCATGGACGCGCCGACGGCACCGCCGCCGATGAGTCCCACCAGGAGGCCGAACGGACCCAGGAGGAGGGCCCCGACCATCGTGCCGATGACGGCGCCGGCTCCGATGTTGGCGCCGCGACTCGTCTCCTGCGAGTAGGCGTGCACGGAGAAGCGTCCGTTGGCGTGATGCTCGATGAGCGACACGTCGTTCACCAGGTGCGTTGCGTTCATCGCGCGCAGGCCGTCCACCACACGGTCGGCCGAGTCCGTGTCGGCGAACGCGACGACGCCGATCTCGAACGCGGGTCTCATCGCCATGACCGCAATCCTATTCGCGTCGGACCGGCGGGCGCCAGGCGAGCCGGATAGGATGCAGCGAACCGGACGAAGCAAGGTGGCGGTCGTCCGTTTCCCCTTCGGGAGGTCCCCTTTGACCAAGCGGACACAGGGCAGGGCGTGGGCTCGTGGGCTCGTGACACTCGGGCTGGTCCTGGTCGTCGGCCTCGCGTCAGCTGCCTGCACCGAGGAGGGGAAGCAGAAGATCCAGGGGGCCGCATCCTCGATCGCTTCCGGCGGCCTGCCGACTCCCAGCCTCCCCGCCTCGCCGACGGAGGAGGGTTCGCCCGGATCCCCCAACGAGTCGCCCTCGTCCGAGGCGAGCGAGAGCCCCGAGCCATCCCCCAGCGAGGCCGAGTCCACCGAGCCGTCGCCCACCTCGCGACCCACGAGGTCTCCCCGGCCGACGCAGAGCCCCAGTCCGTCCCCGAGCCCCAGTCCGTCCCCGAGCCCCACCGAGAGCTCGTCCTCCGCGTCGGCGTCAGCCGCGGCCGCCGAGCGGGAGCAGCAGCACGGTCTGGCTCTGGATCGTGTTGGGACTGGTGCTCGCGGGCTTGATCGTCGCGCTGGTCCTGCGCGCGAGGTCACGTGGAACGGCCGCGGAGGCGTGGCGCACCAGGGCCCGTGACCCGTTCTCCCGGGCGGTCGTCCAGCACGACCGGCTGAAGGCCGAGCTGGCGGGCACGGCGATGGACCAGGACAGGGTCGACGCGGAGATCGCCGAGCTCGACGCGATCTCGCAACAGTTGAACGCGCTCACGCTGGACGCCCCGGACGATCAGGTCCGTCAGGCGACCGGCGGGGTCCTCGCGGCACTCGGAACGCTTCGGTCCGCCCTGGAGCAGCTCCGCCAGGCAGACGCCCAGACGCGGCAGACCGCAGTCGGCTCGGCGGAGGCGCGGGTCGAGGACGTCCTGGCCTCGCTCCGGTCCTTCAGGACGACCGTCTGGCCCGCGTCGACGCCGGACGCCTCGGGGTAAACCGCGACGGGTTCATCGAAGCCAGGTCCGAGCGGCGAGCGGCGTCGGTCCCTCAGGTCGTGACGTCGCGCCCGTGCGCCGTCAGCGCCCAGACGACCAGCACGCAGGTGGCGATGACGATGATCGACCAGACCGGCTGGTACGGAAGCCACAGGAAGTTCGTGACCGCCACCAAGGCCGCTTCGATCACCCCGATGACGCGCGCCCAGACCGCTCCATTCAGCAGCGCGGCGCCCGACAGCAGGATGAGCAGACCCAGGGACATGTGGACCCAGCCCCACGACGTCGCGTTCAGCTTGTAGACGTAGTCGGGATTCACCACGAAGAACTGCGACTTCATGACCGCGGCGAGCCCCTGGAAGATGTCGAGGGCTCCCGCCAGGATCATCATGGTGGCGGCGAAGTAGGTGAAGCCGACCGCCACGCCGCTTCTGTTCTGTGACATCCCTTCTCCTCCCTGCGTCCGGACGCTCCGGCTCCGCCCCGGGCTCGGCGGGGAGATCATCCTTCATCGCGGAAGCTTCGACATACGCGGTCTGCCGGAGGGGCTAGCATGCCGTCATGGGTGTGCTGAACGATGAGGCCCGCGCGGCGCTCGAGAGCGGCCGGTTGGTGCACCTGGTGACGCTCAACGCCGACGGCAGCCCGCAGGTGAGCCTGGTATGGGTGGGCCTGGACGGTGACGAGATCGTGAGCGGCCATCTCGACGAGCGCCAGAAGCTCCGCAACGTCCGGCGGGATCCGCGTGTGACCCTGTCGCTCGAGACCGGTGGCCGGAATCCCATCGGCCTCGACCACTACCTGATCGTGCACGGGCGCGCGCGCGTCACCGAGGGTGGCGCCCCCGAGCTCCTCCAGCGCCTCGCCGAGGTCTACATCGGGCCCGGCGTTACGTTCCCGCCGATGGACGACCCGCCGCCCGGCTTCGTCCTTCGCATCACGCCCGAGCGGGTCGGTGGGATCGGCCCATGGGCCGAGCCGGCCGGCTGACTATCGCCGTCTCCCTGTCCTGTCAGCCGGTTCTGTCCGGTGGCACGGCGCCCTGGGCGAACCCGTGGACAAGCGCCCACACGATCGCGGCCGCCTCGGTCGGGGTAGCGCGCTTTGCGTGGTACATGGTCCTCGCGCGAGCGAGGCGTGCCGCCTGGTCGACCAGTACGTTATTCCGCCTCACCCATCGGCGATACGCCAGGTTCATCCGACAGAGGGCCGCCACTGCGGCGCCACAGAGAACGAGCGTGGCGACGGTATGGACTCCTCGGGATGTGCCGAGGGCGGTTCGAGATCGGTCATCGGCATCGATGCTACCTTGCCCGGCGGCGGACCCACGCATAGGAGGACGCGATGGCGGACCGGAGAGCGAAGAAGTTCGCGGAGCTGATTGGCCCGATGTGGGTGAAGCCGGGCACGAAGGTGAAGCTGTCCCGGGACTTCGATCCCGGGTACCGGTCGGAACTCCTCAAGAAGAAAAAGGACGGAGAGGGGTTCCTGCGGAGGGGCGTGGAGATGCTGTCCGAGTATCAGGAACGCCTGGCGGCGCAGGACACGTACGGCCTCCTGGTCGTGCTCCAGGCCATGGACGCCGGGGGCAAAGATGGCACCATCCGGCACGTCATGAGCGGGGTGAACCCGCAGGGCGTCTCCGTGCGGAGCTTCAAGGTGCCGTCTGCCGAGGAGCTCGACCACGACTACCTGTGGCGGTTCAACCGGGCGCTTCCGCAGCGCGGCGGCATCGGCATCTTCAACCGCTCGCACTACGAGGAGGTGCTCGTCGTTCGCGTGCACCCCGAGCACCTGAAGCGCCAGCGGCTCCCGAAGGAGGCCAGGGGCAAGGACGTGTGGGAACGGCGCTACCGCGAGATCAACGAGTGGGAGCGTCACCTGGTCGAGAACGGCTTCAGGATCGTGAAGCTGTTCCTCAACCTGTCGAAGGAGGAGCAGCGCATCCGATTCCTGAAGCGCCTGGACCGCCCGGAGAAGAACTGGAAGTTCTCCGCCGCCGACGTACGGGAACGAGCCAACTGGGACGACTACCAGCAGGCTTTCTCCGAGATGCTGACGCACACCAGCACGGAGTGGGCGCCCTGGTACGTGATCCCCGCGGACCGCAAGTGGTTCACGCGGATCTGCGCCGCCGCGACCATCGTCCACATGCTGATCGAGATCGACCCACAGTTTCCCGTGGTCGACGATGACGCGCGGCGTCAGCTCGCCCAGGTCCGGGACGAGCTGATCGCGCAGGCTCCCAAGGGCGCGGAGCCCGATCCATACCTGTCGAAGATGCAGCGGGAGGCGGCGAAAAAGGGGGATGAGGCGCCGGCGCCGGTGGCCGTGTCCTCGGAGCCTCCAGAGTCCTGATCGCCGGCCTTCCTTGACTCGGCCCAGGTCAGAGGTTCAAATCGTGTCGCCCCGGGGGAACCCTGGTCATCATGCCCGACACATCTGATACTACTCAAAAGGGTCAAGGCGCCCTGCGCCGGCTCGTCGCCGCGTTCGCTTCATCCAGCAGCTACGGGCTCGTCCTCCTCCTCATCATGGCCAGTTATGGCCTCTCCGTCTCGCTCTCCTCGAGATGGTCGGGCTCGCTGCTGCTGGCGATACAGATCGCGACGGTCTGGTTCGCACTCCGCACGTCGCAGTCCCGGCGATTGCTCCGGAGCGTGGCGATGGTCCTGCTGGTGTGGTCCGCGGCGATCGCGGTGCTCAACCTGGTCGTTCCGAGCGTCACGGCGGAGAACGGCGTGGTCGCGTTCACCGCCGGCGTGCTCTACTTGATCGCTCCGGTGTCGATCATCCGGCACCTGGTGACCCGGCGGGCCATCGACGAGGAGACGCTGTTCGGCGCGCTGGCCGCGTACCTGCTGTGGGGGATGTGCTTCGCGTTCTTCTACAACGCCCTTGGCTACGTCCAGTCGACCGCCTTCTTCGGGTCGGGCGGCGACGGCACTTTTCCGCAGGATCTGTTCTTCAGCTTCACCACCCTGACGACGACCGGCTACGGCAACCTCGTCCCGGCGGGCAATCCCGGGCAGACCCTGGCGGTGACGGAGATGCTGCTCGGCCAGCTCTTCCTGGTCACTGCGGTCGGCAAGATCGTGTCAGCGTGGCGGCCCGCCCGGCGTGCGGCGCGTCGGACCCCAGGGCGACCCGGAGACCGGCGACTAGCAACTAGGTCGCGTGCCAGGCCGCCAGCCGGCCCGCCTCGTCCTCCACCTCGCGGCGCACCTTCGCCGGAAGCTTCTCGAACGGGTCGAGAACGACGCGCTCGCCGTCGAACCGCCACGAGCCGGCCACCGCACCGTCGACCAGGAAGCTGCACAGCGAGTGGGGCGTCCTGGTGTTGAAGATCCGCGATCGATGGTCCTCGGGGAGGATTTGCGTGCGGCGCGCATGGACCAACAGCGTGGGGTCCCACGTCGGCAGGAACCGGACCGGCGCGCGCGTGTCGCCGTCGGGGAGCGGTGCGCCGGCGACGTCGAGCAGCACGCCGCCCTGTTCGTCCCGGAAACGTCGGAGGCGCATGCGCTCGACGACCGGTCGGAGCGTCGTCATCGGGATGCCCGCCCAGTTGGCGATGTCGGCCGTCGGCGCCGGCCCGAACCCACCGAGGTACCGGCGCACGAGGTGGTGCACGCCCGCCTCCTCGGTGACCTTCGTCGCCGGCAGCCAGCGCTCGGCGAGGTCGTACAGGTCCGCCTTGCGCCGCTCCCACGTCGCGGACGGCGGCACGCGGACGAGGTCGATCCACAGACCGGCGCCCACCCACGCCGTGCGCGGAAACCCCGCGGCCCGGACGACGGACGTCAGCTCGTCCGCGCGGCGCGGTCCGTCCGCCAGCGCGCGGCGAACGATGCCTGCGACGCGGGACATGTCCGCCGCTCCGACCTCGGCGGCGGGGGACCGGAGCCACACCGTGCGCCGGCTCCTGCGCACGCCTTCACTGAAGAGCGGATAGTCGCGCGCGGAGACGGTGTGGATCGTGATCCGCATCAAGGTGCCGGTGAACGCGCGATGACGTTCGAGCACGCGAGTGAGCGCCGGGCGGCGAAAGTCCGGCATGCGCGACCAGAGGGCGATGTAGCCCGACGGTGCGTACTGCGTCTGAAGGCCGGCGATGCACTCGATGGCGCGCGTGACAGATTTCTCCGACCGCTCCAACAGCAGCTGGCGCGAGCAGCAGCGCGCGGTTCAACTCGCGCGTCGTGAGCACGCGTTCGGGCATCGAGCGCATCCTAGCGGCGCGCGAGCGTCCCCCGTTGGGGGGATCCCGCAATCACACTCGTTCGGTGAATTTTCGGTAGCGTGACCGGATTAACCCTGGCACGGTTCGAATCCCACCAGTACCCTGTCGGCGTCGCACCAAGGTTCCAGGGGGTGAGAGGCGTGGCCGATCAGGACCTGCTGGTGACGCGGCATGAGGCCGCACGCCGTGCCGGTGTCACCTTCAATACGATCCTGCTCTGGATTCGGGCCGGGCGGCTCCATCCCGTCGCCGAGCCCGGCGTCGGGAGACCGACCATTCGACTCTCCGAGATCGACGCCGTGGTTCGGGAGACGCGGGTTGCGGCCGGCCGCACCATGCAGTTGTGGAGCGTTTCCCACACATAGTCGCGACTTCCCCGTCCGGGGAAAGACTTCCGTCGGACCGACCCCGCCTGGGAGTCCCCCAAACCGTGTCGAAAAGGGCCTTCCGCCGCTTGCAAGAGTCCATGAAGCGGGTGCACTATGACGGTCGCTTCGTGCAACTCGGAGCGGCCGGCCGCCAGGCCGGTTTGAGCGGCGGCGCGCGGCGGGCACGCGCCGCCGCTTCATGTCCGGTGTTATCGTGACTGGCCCCTGGGGCGCGTAGCTCAGTGGGAGAGCGCTCGCCTCACACGCGAGAGGTCGCAGGTTCAAAACCTGCCGCGCCCACCATCACAGCCCGTCTTCACGGTCTTCCTTCGCGCCCGGCCGGGACTCACCCCGCCCGCGAGACGTGTCGATACATCGCCGGAAGGCTGTTCGGTCGCAGCGAAAGGTGATTCGTCATGCGCAGGTGCCTGATCCTCGCCACGGTTGCTCTCAGCACGATCGCCACGGCGTCGGCCATGATCACGCCGGCCGCACGCGCCGGGGACACGGGCGGACACGGACGCGGCTTCGTTTTGGGGCGTGCGACGTCGGCGCCGCTCGCGCGACCGGCGCGCGACACCTCGCACACGCTGCCACGCGGCATCGAGGCGCTGCCCGGCTCGCCGGGACTGGCGGCGGCGAAGGCCTCGAGCGACGCGGCGTTCGGCCGGTCGCGCACGGTGAACGGCCATCTGCGCGCCCAGCCCAACCTGCCGGTCAAGCTCCAGCAGTTCGCTGGCATGTACGACGCGACCGGCTCGCCGGGGGACGCGACCGGCGCCGCCGGCCCGAGCACGGTGGTGCAGGTCATCAACTCGAGGATCGGGCTCTACCACCGGAGCGGCGAGGTGATCGCGACGCAGGGCCTCGGGATCTTCCTCGGCCTCAGCCAGGCGCACTGCCTGTCGCAGCCGCAGCTCCTGTGGGACCCCTACACCAACATGTACTTCTTCTCGATCGTCGACTTCGGCGTGGTGCTCGCCGGCGGCGACTGCCCGACCGGCCAGGAGACGCTCTGGTACGGCTGGAGCCGGTCCGCTGTGCCCGAGACCCTCACGTCGAACGACTGGTGCGCGCTGCACTTCGACGACTACGCCGCGGACGGAGAGATCCCCGACTCACCGAAGCTGGGCGACACGAAGGAGTACGGACTGATCGGTGTGAACGTCTTCGGGCCCGACACCGACCCGGACCTGCCGTACCTGCGATCGGACGTCGTCGCTTTCCCGAAGCCGGCGCCGAGCGACCCCGATGTCTGCCCCGACAGCCAGGCGACGTACACGTTCCAGAACCTGTCGAACGAGGGCACGTGGAGCGGGACGATCGATGGCGCGGGCATCCCGGCCTTCTCTCCGGTGCCGGTCGTGCAGACGGACCCCAGCTCGACGGGCTACGTCGTGTCGGCCGACTTCAACGGGAGCGCAGCCGCGCCCTACTACGGCTTCAATCCCAGCGGCGGGTCGTACCTGGGCACGGACGTCGGCGTGTTCAAGGTCACCAAGTCGTCCGGCGTCCCGCACCTATCGGCCCCGACGCTCGTCCCGGTCACGGGGTTCCTGTGGCCGACGAACGCCATCCAGAGGGGGAGCGCCCTCCGCCTGGATACGCAGGACGGCAGGGTCACCCAGGCCATGTCCGGCGGGGACCCCCTCCACCCAACTCCGTCGAGCCAGGCCGGCGCGGTCTGGTTCCAGCACACCGTTCGCGGCGGGCCGGGCGCCATGGTGCAGTGGTACGAGATCGACCCGGCCGCCGGCTCGACGCTCCAGGCGGGCACCGTGTTCAATCCCTCGGCCTGGGTGTTCAACGCGGCCATCGCGTCCGATCGGCAGATCGTGACGGGCGGCGCGGGGGCGGTGCTCGAGGCGAACTACGGGGACTCGATGGTCATCGGCTACGACGTGTCGGGGTACGGCACGTACGTCTCGCTCCGGATGGCATCCAAGGTCGGCAACAACCCCAGGTCGAACGGCGTCATCGTGCACGGCTCGACGGGTGTGGAGAACGACTACTCGTGCCACGTGTCGCCCAACCACCACCTGTGCAGATGGGGCGACTACGCGGGCGCATCGGCCGACCCCTACGACTCGACCACCGGACACGGCCACGTGTGGCTCTTCAACCAGTGGATCACGAAGAGCACAAGTCCAAACAACGGCGACTGGCGTACCTTCGTATGGCGGGCGAACCCGTAAGCTGTTCCGGCTCGTGAGCAGGGGGGGGTAGGCCGCCGGCCAGGCGGCCCACCTGAAGGGGGAGCGATGTCGAAGGCGCTGGCGGCGACGCTGGCCACGCTGGTCGTGGCCGGCCTGCTCGCGGGTCCCGTCGATGCGGTCGCGTCCGAACGCACCACGCACCCCTACGCGCGGGCGGACCACGGCGTCGCCGAACGGACGTCGGCGCCCACGTGGGTCGAGCGCCGGTCGGCGCCGGGGGAGCTCCCGCCGGGGCGTGCCCCGGCCCCGGGTTCCCGGGCAAGCGGGGCTCCGCAGATCGTCAAGCACTGGCCCGGGCGGTACGACCCACGGAGCGCGCCGCCGGACGCGACGGGGGCCGTCGGGCCGAACGGCTACATCCAGCTGATCAATCGCGGCTACGCCATCTACAACCGCAACGGCCACCTCATGAACTCCGGGGGGCTGGCCACGCTGTTCGGCGCGCAGAACACGCAGGTGGGCGAGCCCCAGATCCACTGGGACCCGTACACGAACGCGTTCTACTACGCCGGGATCGACTTCACGGACGGCCGGGAGCGAATCTTCTACGGCTGGAGCCGCTCGCAGAAGCCCGCCTCCGCCGCCGACTCGGAGTGGTGCAAGTACCGGTACGGCGAGTACGGCCAGGTCCGGCGCATCCCTGATTTCCCACGGCTGGGCGACACGGAGGACTTCGCCCTCGTGGGGGTCAACGTGATCAACGAGCACACGGGCGCGTACATGCGGTCCGACGTCGTCACGTTCGACAAGCCCGCGCCGGGGTCCGCCGCCTCGTGCCCCGACACGGTTCGCACCACGCGGTTCATGAACCTGTCCGTGGAGGGTGACTGGGATGGCCACGACCAAGACGGCGGGATCCCCGCGTTCACTCCGCTGCCCGTCGTTCAGACCGATCACTCTCCGACGGGATACGTCGTGACGCCCGACCTGAACGGCCTGGACGGGTTCGGCGACGGCCGCGGAGCGGGAGACGCGCTTGGGATCTACACGGTGACCAACGAGGGCGGCGAACCCGAGATCTCCGGTCCGGTGCTCGTGTCCGTCCCGACGTGGGATCTCCCGTTACCGGCCCGCCAGCGGGGGTCGAACAACGTCCTCGACACGCTGGACACCAGACTCACGCAGGCGATGTCCGGGGTGGACGCCGCACACGGGGGCGTGGACGCGATCTGGACGCAGCACACCGTCCTGGGAGGCAAGGGGGCCGCGGTGCGGTGGTACGAGATCGATCCGTCCGGGTCGCTCGTGCAGACCGGGATGGTCAAGGACGACGGCCGCTTCGTCTACAACGCCGCGATCTCGTCCGATCGTCAGGTCGCCGAATCCGGCTCGGCACATGGAGACGCCATGGTCCTCACCTTCAACACGTCGAGCACGACCGAGTACGTGGCGGTCCGGATGCTGTCCAAGGTGGGCACGGCCTCCGCCTCTCCCTGGGTCACGGTCAGGACGTCCCCGGGATACATGAACGACTTCACGTGTCACTTCCCGCACGGGCCGCGCTGCGAATGGGGCGACTACCCCGGAGCGAGCCCCGACCCGCTCCCGCAGGCCGGCGTCCGCGGGTTCGTCTGGTTGGTGAACGAGTGGACGGTCCAGAGCCGGGATCCGGTGGGCGTGGACTGGCGCACGATCGTGTGGCAGGCGGCTCCCTAGCCCCGATCTCGACGGTCACCTGACAGACTGACGGCCATGGATCGCACGTTCTTCGTGCTGGGCAGCGTCTTCGCGTTTCTCGGCGTGGCCGCGGGAGCCTTCGCCGCGCACGCGCTGAAGGGTCACCTGACCGCGCATCAGCTGGACATCTGGGAGACGGGAGCGCGGTACCACCTGTACCAGTCGCTGGGGCTGCTGGCGGTGGCGTGGGCGGCCACGCGCTGGCCCGGGACGCCAGTCAACCTGGCCGGGTGGCTCTTCGTTTCGGGCGTGATCCTGTTCTCGGGAAGCCTCTACCTGCTCGCGGCCACCGACGTGAAGGCGTTGGGGGCGATCACGCCGCTCGGAGGGCTGTGCTTCCTGGTGGGATGGGCGTCGCTCGCCTTCGGGGCGTGGCGCGGCTCGCCGCCCGTATGATCGTCCGATCATGCCGAAGGTGAGCGACCTCGTGCCCGGAGACGCGATCTGTGCCCGCGTGAACGGCGAGCTGGTCGACCTGAGCGTCGAGGTCGCCGGCGACGCCGCGTTGGAGGCCGTGACGGCCGACGAGCCCGACGGACTCCACGTCCTGCGGCACTCGACCGCGCACGTCATGGCCCAGGCGGTCTGCGACCTGTGGCCGGGCGCGCGCTATGCCATCGGCCCCGCGATCGAGGACGGCTTCTACTACGACTTCGAGCTGCCCGAGTCCCTCTCGCCGGACGACCTGGGGCGCATCGAGGCCCGCATGCGGGAGATCGTCGCGAAGGCGCAGCCGTTCGTGCGCGAGGAGCTCTCGCGCGAGGAGGCGCTCGAGCGGTTCGCGGACCAGCCCTTCAAGCGCGAGATCGTGGAGGGGGCCGAGGCCGAGGAGGGCGCGCTCGGAGACCGGTTCTCGGTCTACTCCAACAACGGGTGGGCGGATCTGTGCCGCGGCCCGCACGTGCCGTCGACCGACCGGCTGGGTGCCTTCAAGCTCCTGTCGGTCGCCGGGGCGTACTGGCGCGGCGACGAGACCCGCCCCCAGCTCCAGCGGGTCTACGGCACCGCGTGGGCGACCCAGCAGGACCTCGACGACTACCTGGTGCGGCTGGAGGAAGCGGAACGCCGCGACCACCGGAAGCTCGGCCGCCAGCTCGATCTGTTCTCCTCGCCCGACGAGCTCGGGCCGGGTCTGTGGATCTGGCATCCGCGCGGCGGCGTGTTCCGCAAGCAGCTCGAGGACTACGTGCGGAACCTGCACCTCGCGCGCGGCTACGACCTGGTCGTCACACCGCACATCGCGCGCTCGGTGCTCTGGGAGACCTCCGGACACCTGGCGAAGTACGCGGACAACATGTACCCGCCGATGAAGGACGAGTCGACGCGACTACTACGTCAAGCCGATGAACTGCCCGTTCCACGTGCTCGTGTACAAGTCGCGGACCCGGTCGTACCGCGAGCTGCCCATCCGTCTGTCCGAGCTGGGAACCATCTACCGGCACGAGCGCCTGGGAACGCTGCACGGGCTGCTGCGGATCCGCGGCGGGACGCAGGACGACTCGCACATCATCTGCACGCCCGACCAGTTGGTCGACGAGATCCTGCGGGTGTTCGACCTGACCTTCGAGATCCACCAGACGTTCGGGTTCGGCGATCCGATCATCAACCTGTCCACGCTGCCGGGCGAGACGATCCTGGACGACGAGATGGCCACGCGGGCCACCGAGGCGCTCACGATGGCGCTCGACAAGAGCGGCCTCCCCTGGACCGAGGCGCAAGGCGAGGGAACGTTCTACGGGCCGAAGGTCGACTTCCACTTCAAGGACGCCATCGGACGGCTGTGGCAGCTGACCACCGTGCAGTGCGACTTCGCGCTGCCCGAGCGGTTCGACATGGAGTACGTGGGCGAGGACAACGAACGGCACCGCCCCGTCATGATCCACCGCGCCATCCTGGGGACGCTCGAGCGGTTCAGCGCCGTGCTGATCGAGCACTACGCCGGCGCGTTCCCACTGTGGCTCGCGCCCGAGCAGGTGCGCATCGTCCCCGTCGCCGACCGCCACGTCGAGCACGCGGCGGGACTGGCCGCACGGCTCCTCGAGGCCGGGCTGCGAGCGAGCGTCGACGAGAGCCGCGAAACCGTGCAGAAGAAGATCCGGGCCGCCGCGCTGATGAGGGTCCCGTACACCATCGTGGTGGGGGACAAGGACATCGAGGCCGGCACCGTGTCGGTGCGCGACCGGGGCGAGCACGACGTGCGCGGCGTCGGACTTCGATCGGTTCGTCGCGGGCGCTGCCCAGGAGGCGGCCACGCGCTCACTCGAGGGCGTCGACCTGACCTCGCTCACCTGAGGCATCGGTGGATCGGGTCTGGACGCCCTGGCGCATGGAGTACATCCAGGCCGCCCAGCACGACGACGTCGAATGCTTCCTGTGCGCTGAGCCGTCGGCGAACGATGACGAGCGGTACTTCATCCTGCGGCGCACCGCGCACGCGTTCGCGTGCCTCAACATCTATCCGTACAACCCCGGCCATCTGCTGATCGCGCCGTTTCGTCATGTGGCCGACCTCGAGGCGCTCGAGCCCGGGGAGTCGACGGACTGCGACCTGCTCCTGCGGCGCTCGGTCGCCGCGCTGAAGGAGGCCATGCAGCCGCACGGGTTCAACCTGGGGATGAACCTCGGGCAGGTCGCGGGGGCAGGGCTCCCCGGCCACATCCACTGGCACGTCGTCCCCCGGTGGGGCGGCGACACGAACTTCATGCCCATCGTCGGCGAGACGCGCGTCCTGCCCGAGCTGCTGGCCGACACGTTCGCCAAGCTCAGGCCACTGATGGCCGCCGGCGGCTGAGAGCCGCGCCGGGGGCCCGCTGACCTGCGCAAACATCTTCTCCACATCCGTCCGGCTCATCTCCGGTTGCCCTCGCACCGATATTCCCCAAGGGGGGATGCTTCCGGAAAGGCAGGCCGGGCTGTGGCAGCCGACGACGTGACCATGCTCGCCAAGCTACGGGGCCTCCTGGAGGTCACGCGGCTGGTGCGTTCGGAGGGCGATCTGACGTCCCTCCTGGGCGCGATCGCGCGGACCATTCGCGTCTCCCTCGGATTCCAGGTGGTCGTGATGAACGTCTACCGGCCCGAGTGGGACGACTTCTTCGTGGCGGTGGTCGAGGGCGGCGAGGACGTCCGCGACACGCTGCTGGGTGCGACGTACGGCTGGGACACGTGGCGGCGGGTCCTGGACCAGCGCTACGAGCGTCGCGGCGCGTACCACGTGCGCGAGGGCGAGTTCGACTGGAGCGAGCACGGCGCGCGCTTCGTGCCCGACCGCGAGTTCACCGACGACCCCGACATCTGGCACGCGGAGGACGAGCTGTTCGTGCCGTTCCGCCACTCGGACGGGCACCTGCTCGGCATCGTGAGCGTCGGCGAGCCCGAGTCCGGCCGGCGGCCCACCGACGACGAGGTGGACGTGCTGGTGGCCGTGACGGCCCACGCCGCGCTCGTCATGGAGTCGGCCCAGGAGGCCGGGCAGATCGCGCGGCACCGCCGCGCGCTCGAGCACCTGCTCGACGTGTCGGCCAAGCTCGCGGACAAGCAGTCGGTGGACGCGATCCTGGACGCGGTCTGCGAGGCCATCCGCGACGCGATCGGGTTCGACCGCGTGGCGGTCGAGCTCGCCGACCACGACACCGGGCAGCTGGTCGTGCGGGCCGCCGCGGGGTGGCCCGTCGATCACCCGGCCCTGAAGGAGGACCGCCCGCACATCGACGAGGTCCGTTCGCTGATGACGTCCGAGTTCGAGGTGGGCGGTTGCTTCCTGATGCCCGAGGCCGAGGCGCTTCGCCGCATGGCGCGGCCCCGTCGCTCGCACGTCTCGACCCTGAACGGCCGCGGCCCGCGCGCCTGGAACGACCACGTGCTGTTCGTTCCTCTGTATGGCGGCGACGGGAACCTGGCGGGGCGGGTCTGGGTCGACGATCCGCTCGACCGGCTGCTCCCGTCGACGCAACGGCTGCAGGCGCTCCGCCTGTTCGCCGACCAGGCCTCGGCGGCACTCGCGCTCGCCGCGCGCATGGAGGAGCTCCGCTTCCTGGCCGACCACGACCCGCTCACCGGCCTGCTGAACCGGCGCGCCTTCATTCGCGAGCTGGAAGCGGAGATCGACCGCTCGTCGCGCTACCGGCACACGTTCGCGCTCATGGTCTGCGACCTGGACGGGTTCAAGGAGCTGAACGACCGCGAAGGGCACCCCGCGGGGGACGAGGCGCTGCGGCAGGTCGCCACCGTCCTGACCGAGGGCACGCGGGGCAGCGACCGCGTGTTCCGCATCGGCGGGGACGAGTTCGCGCTGCTGCTGCCGGAGGCCGACCGCGAGGGCGCGCCGCTCGCGCTGCGCCGGCTGTCCAAGACGTTCCAGGAGCGGGTCCGCCGGCAGCTGCGGGGCGTGGACGCGAGCTTCGGGATCGCGCTGTTCCCCGACGACGGCCGGGGCACCGACGAGCTGTTCCGCGCCGCGGACGCCGCCCTCTACGAGGCGAAGCGCACCGGGCTGAAGCTGGTCTTCGCGCACAGGCCCGCCTGAGCGGGCCTGCCACCTACCGCGCTTCCTGCTTCTCCTTCTGCGCCTCGGCGATGATCTTCTCCGCCAGGTGCGAGGGGACCTCTTCGTAGTGGTCGACGTTCATGGTGAACACGCCCCGCCCGCCGGTCATGGAACGCAGGTCGATGGCATAGCGGGTCATCTCGGCCTGCGGCACCATCGCCCGGATCCGCTGCTTGCCCGAGCCGGTCGTGTCCATTCCCAGGACGCGGCCGCGCTTCGAGTTGAGGTCGCCGATCACGTCGCCCATGTACGACTCGGGGACGACGATCTCGACCTGCATGATGGGCTCGAGGAGGGCCACCCCGGCCTGCGCGGCGGCCTCCTTGATGGCGAGCGACCCCGCGATCTGGAAGGCCATGTCCGACGAGTCGACCGTGTGGAACTTGCCGTCGTAGAGCGTCACCCGCACGTCGACCATCTGGTACGGCGTGAGCACGCCGTCGGTCATCTGCTTGACGATGCCCTTCTCCACGCTCGGGATGAACTGGTGCGGGATGGCGCCGCCGAAGATCTTGTCCACGAACTCGAACCCGCCGCCGCGGGGGAGGGGTTCGACCTCGATCCAGGCGACGCCGTACTGCCCGTGTCCGCCCGACTGCTTGACGTGCCGCCCCTGCGCCTTGGCCGGTCCTTTGAGCGTCTCCTTGTACGGCACCTTGGCCGGATGCGTGATGACGTCGACGCCGAACTTGGCCTTCATCCGCTCGACCATCGTGGTCACGTGCATCTCGCCCATGCCGTACAGGACGGTCTCGTGGGTCTCGGGCGAGCGCTCGACGTGCAGCGTCGGGTCGTCCTCGCGCGCGCGGGCGATGGCGGTCGAGAGCTTGTCCTCGTCGCCCTTCGTCTTCGGCTCGATGGCCACGGCGTACAGCGGTTCGGGCAGCTCGATCGGGGGGAGCGTCACGGGATCGGACTTGGGCGAGAAGGTGTCACCGGTGGTGGTGTGCGCGAGCTTCGCGACCGCCCCGATGTCGCCCGCCGGCACCTCGGCGACGTTCTCGTGGTCCTTGCCGCGCATGGCGAACAGGTGCCCCACGCGTTCATCCGTCGACTTCGTCGCGTTGTACACCGACGCGTCCGGCCGGAACTTCCCGCTGAAGACGCGGAACAGGTTGATGCGTCCCACGAACGGGTCCGACACGGTCTTGAAGACCAGGGCCGTGAGCGGTCCGTCGGGATCGCAGGCGCGCTCGCCCTCCGAGCCGTCCTTGGCGTGCACGGTGACGGGGGGGCGGTCGAGCGGCGAGGGAAACGCGTCGGCGATGAACGTGAGCAGGCGGTCCACGCCGATCGGCGTGGCGGCCGCCCCCGCCAGCACCGGCGCGAAGCGGGCGCCCGCGAGCCCCGCCTTCACGCCCTTGACGATCTCGTCGCCGGACAGCTCGCCGGTCTCGAGGTATTTCTCGAGGAGCGCGTCGTCCGCCTCGGCCACCGCCTCGGCGAGCTTCTCGCGAAACGGCTCGGCGCGCGACGTCTCGTCCGTGCTCCATTCCTCCTCGGATCCCTTCGGCGCGCCGCTGTAGCGGTGGGCCTTCCTGCCCAGCAGGTCGATGACGCCGGCGAACTCGTGCTCCTCGCCGATGGGCAGCTGGACGGGCCCGACCTGGGTCCCGAAGGCCTTCTGGAGCTCGTCGAGCGTCCGCTCGAACGAGGCGCGCTCGCGGTCGAGCTTGTTGACGAAGAAGGCGCGAGGGACGCCCGCCTCGACCGCCAGCTCCCACACCACCTCGTGCTGGACCTCCACGCCGTCGACGGCCGACACGACGAAGACGCAGCAGTCGGCGGCGGCGATCGCGCTCTTCACGTCGCCCACGAAGTCCGCGTACCCGGGCGCGTCGATCACGTTGACCTTGACGCCGTCCCATTCGACCGGCGACATGGCCAGCGAGACGCTGATGCCCCTGTGGACCTCCTCGGGGTCGTGGTCCGACACGGTGTTGCCGTCCTCGACCTTGCCCATCCGGGTGAGCGTTCCGGCCGCGAACAGCATGGCCTCGAGGAGGGTGGTCTTCCCCGTGCCGCTGTGGCCGACCAGCAGCACGTTGCGGATCTTGCCGGGCTCGTAGACGTTCATCCGTTCCTTCCCCCGTCGACGTCCTGACGCCGGTGCTCGGCGCCGCGTCGCGCCGCCTGGCTCGGCCCGGCGATTCTATCCGAAGGGTCTTCCCTGGTAGTCTCCGGCCGAGGTCCATGGCGAATCCCACGCATTCCGCGCGCCGGGAGCCCGTCGCGCTCTCGCTGCTGGGGCTCTCGCTCCTCGGCGCCGCCACAGCGGCCACGCTGCTCCTGACCGGGCATCCGGCGGCGGGAGGGGCCGCGGCCCTGGTCGCCGCCATCGCCCAGTTCATGGTGGTCGCGGGCGCGCCCGGGCGTGTGTCCTTCGTCCGGGGAGCGACGGCGCCGATCTGCGACGCGGCGGTGCTCGCGCCGCTGGTGTGGGTCCACCGATTCGACGATCACATGGTCGCGGCGCTCGCGCTCGTCGCGCTGGGCACGACCCTGGTCGCTTCGTACGAGCGCGCGCGTTCCGACTCGCTCGGCTACCGGACGTCGCAGACAAGGACCGTGCGCCTGGCCCGGCAGGCCCTGCCGGCAGCCGGCGCGATCGTGGGAGGGGCCTGGCTCGCCGGGACGCTGTGGGCGGCGCTCGCGCTCGCCGGCCTGCTGCTCGCCGTGCGCGCCGCAAACGTCGTGGTCCAGGATCGCCCGCGGATCGCCGCGGAGGGTGCGCGGTGAGCCTTGGTGGGCTGTCCATGCACGCCACGCAGTGGATCGGCATGCACGCGCCGCCGAGGCTGGGCCGCGGCCTGGCCGATCTCGTGCTCCGGTACCGCTATGAGCGGATGGCGACGCGAGCGCGCGACGGTGGCGCGGAACCTGTCGCGAGTCCTGGGTCTGCCGGCGGACGACCCGCTCGTCCGCTCCGCGACGCGCGAAGCGTTCGCCCTGTACGGGCGGTACTGGTACGAGACGTTCGCCCTGCGAAGGATGTCCGCCGCGGAGGTCGACCGCTCGTTCCGGGTCACCGGCGCCGAGCACATCGACGAGGGCCTGCGGGCCGGCCGGGGCGTGATCGTCGCCCTGCCGCACATGGGCAACTGGGACGCGGCCGGCCACTGGCTGGCGATCCACGCGTACCCGGTCGTCGCCGTGGCCGAGGAGCTGCGCCCGGCGAGTGTGTACGAGTTGTTCTATCGCCACCGGCGCGCCCTCGGGATGCAGATCGAACCGCTCCAGAAGGGGGTGGGCGAGCGACTCGCCCGCCTGTTGCGGGAGAACCACGTGGTCGCCCTGCTCTGCGACCGAAACATCGGCAATCGCGGCGTGACCGTCGACTTCTTCGGTGAGCCGGCGTCCCTGCCCGCCGGCCCGGCGCTCCTCGCCCGCTTGACCGGCGCGGCCCTGCTGCCGTGCGTCGTCTACACCGCGGACACGGGGTGGCGGTGCAGGGTGGGCGCGCCGATGGACATCGGGGTGAACGGCGGCGCGGCGGGCGTCCGCGAGACGACCGCGCGCCTCGCGGGAGAGTTCGAGCGATTCATCGCCGCCGCACCCGCCGACTGGCACATGTTCCAGCCCCTGTGGGAGGCCGACCTGGCTGCAGGCGGCCCCGACCGCGGCGACGCTCGCGCAGAGACTCGCGACGCGCCGGTGGGCGGGGCATGAGGGTCGCGCTCGCGTGTCCGTATGCCTGGGACGCGCCGGGGGGCGTGCAGCTGCAGGTGCGCGGCCTGGCAGCGCAGCTTCGCGAACGCGGGCATCAGACCATGGTGCTGGCGCCGTCCGCGCGCGAGTGGCCCGAGCAGGGGGTGACGATCGTGGGCCGGCCCGTGCGCGTCCCCTTCAACGGGTCGGTCGCACCGATCTGCCCCGACCCCCGGAGCCGGTCGCGCATCCGCGCCGCACTGCGCGAGTTCGCGCCCGACGTCGTGCACGTCCACGAGCCGTTCGTGCCGAGCACGTCGCTCTATGCCGCGCTGTCGTCACCGGCGCCCGTGGTGGCGACCTTCCATTCCTACATGGAACGCTCGCTGCTGCTGACGGCGGCGTCCCCGGTGCTCATCCGGCTCTGGCACCGGCTGGCGGGCCGCATCGCCGTGTCGCGCGCGGCGGCCGGTTTCGTCCAGCGGTCGTTCCCGGGTCCGCTTCGCATCGTCCCCAACGGGGTCGACATCGACCGCTTCCGGCTGGCCAAGCCTGCCCAGGTGGCGCCGGGACGGAACATGCTGTTCGTCAGCCGGCTCGAGCCGCGAAAGGGATTCGGCGTGGCGGCCCAGGCGCTGGGGCGGGTGCTGCGGCGCATCCCGGACGCTCGCCTGCTGGTGGTGGGCGACGGTCCCGAGCGCGGGGTCTACGCCGACGCCCCGCCCGCTGTGCGCGAGCGCATCGTGATGCTCGGGGCCGTGTCGAACGCCGAGCTGCCGCCGTACCACGCGGCGTCGGAGATCTTCATCGCCCCGGCGACGGGCAGGGAGAGCTTCGGCATCATCCTGGTCGAGGCCCTGGCCGCAGGACTTCCCGTCGCCGGGTCGGACATCCCCGGCTACCGTGAGGTCGTCCGTAACGGCGTCGAGGGGCTGCTCTCCCGCCCCGGCGACGCCGCCGGCCTTGCGGACGGCATCGTGACCCTCCTGTCCGAGCCCGGCCTCTATGCGCGTCTCCGGGAGGCGACCACCGAACGGGCGGATCGCTTCCGCTGGCAGCACGTCGCCGAGGAAGTCGAAGAGGTCTACCGCGAGGCGGTCGCGGTCGGGCAGGCCTGAGGGTGCACGGGCCGGGGCCTCTCTACGCCCTGCTTACGGTCGTCTCCACCCTCGCCGGAGGGCTGGTCGCGCTGCGACTGCGCCACCGGCTGTCGTGGGTGATGGCCTTCACCGGCGGCGTGGTGATCGGCGTGGCGCTCCTCGACATCCTGCCCGAGTCGATCGACCGGCTGCCCTCCGGCACCGACGTGGGCCAGGCGGTCGCCGCGGGCTTCCTCCTGTTCTTCATCCTGTCCCGCGTCGTGGTGCTGCACCACCGGGACGAGCCGTCGGCCGCCGAGGGGCACCGCGAGGTGGGCGCCATGGGCGCCGCCGCGCTGTCGTTCCACAGCTTCATCGACGGGTTCGCCATCGGCGCCGCGTTCGCCGAATCGAGCGCGCTCGGCTTCGCCGTCCTGATCGCGGTGGTTGGTCACGACTTCGCCGACGGGATGAACACGGTGACGTTCGTGCTGTCGCAGCACGGCGGCTCGAAGCGGGCGCGCGGCTGGCTGTACGTGGACGCGATCGCGCCGCTCATCGGCGCCGTCGTCGGCTCGTTCGTGCTCGTCGGCGAAGAGGCGTTCGGCGCCGGACTCGGCGTGCTGGCGGGCATCTTCCTGGCGATCGGCGGAGCGGAGCTGCTGCCCGAGGCGCACAGCGAAACGTCGGCCGGGCGGATCTGGCTGACGATCGCCGGCATGGCCCTGGTGTACGGCGTGTCCCGCCTGGCCGGGCTGTAACATGGCCGCGTGCTCGGCCTGTGGATCGTTCTGGGGCTCGTCGCGCTCGTGGCGCTGTACTGCGTGTACGCGTACAACCGGCTGGTCCGGCTGCGCGTCAACGTCGACAACGCCTGGAGCCAGATCGACGTCCAGCTGCGCCGACGGTACGACCTGATCCCGAACCTCGTGGAGAGCGTGAAGGGCTACGCCGGTCACGAGCGCGAGGTGTTCGAGGAGGTCACCAACGCCAGGAGTCAGGCGCAGGGGGCCTCGAGCGTCCGCGACCAGGCCGACGCCGAGAACCAGGTGACCAGGTCGCTGCGGCAGCTGCTCGCCGTGGCGGAGAACTACCCGGACCTCAAGGCGAACCAGAACTTCCTGGCTCTGCAGGAGGAGCTCACCGGGACCGAGTCGAAGATCGCGTACGCGCGGCAGTTCTACAACGACGAGGTCGCTTCGCTGAACACCAAGATCCAGACGTTCCCGTCGAGCGTGATCGCGAGGATGGGGAAGTTCCAGCCGCGGGAGTTCTTCGAGATCGAGGAGCCCGCCCGCGGCCCCGTCGAGGTCCAGTTCTAAGCCGTGCGCGAGCAGATCGCCGGGAACAAGCGCAAGACCGTCCTGCTCGTGATCGCCTCGGTCGTGTTCGCCTGCGCGGTCGGGTACGTCCTGGGCCTGGTCATCAGCAACGGCAGCACCACGGCGGCCATCGGGGCCCTGCTGGTGGCCCTGCTGCTGTCGCTGGCCATGTCGTGGGGGTCGTACCGGTACGGGGACCGCGTCGTCCTGTCCTCATCCCACGCGCGGCCGGTCTCCGCCGCCGAGGAGCCCCGTCTGCACAACGTCGTCGAGGGACTGGCGCTCGCGGCCGGGCTGCCCAAGCCGGCGGTGTACGTGGTTCCCGAACAGTCGCCGAACGCGTTCGCCACGGGACGCGATCCGGAGCACTCGTCCATCGCGGTGACGCAGGGGCTGCTCGACATGATGAACCGGGTCGAGCTGGAGGGTGTCATCGGGCACGAGATGTCGCACGTGCGCGACCGCGACATCCTGCTGGGCACGGTCGTGGCGACCCTCGTCGGCGCGGGCGTGCTTCTGGCCGAGTTCATGCTGCGCTGGTACTGGTGGAGCGGCATGACCGGCGGGCGGAGCCGCGACAACGGCGGCGGTCAGGGCAACATCGTCCTGTTCGCCATCGGGATCGTGTTCGCCATCCTGGCGCCGATCTTCGCGCAGATCATCAAGATGGCGATGTCGCGGCGCCGCGAGTACCTGGCCGATGCCGAGGGCGCGATGCTCACGCGGTACCCGCCGGGACTCGCCTCGGCCCTGCGCAAGGTGGCCGGGGACCACACGCCGATGCGCACGGCGAACAACGCGACCGCGCACCTCTGGCTCAATCAGCCATCCCGGACACCAGGCGAACAGAACCACTGGTTCGAGAATCTCTTCTCGACGCACCCGCCCATCCAGGACCGAATCCAGCGTCTGGAGGAGATGTGAAGTTCCCGGGAGTCGTTGAGACCGGGCGCGCGCGCGGGTAGCATCGGAGGTCCGCGACCCCACGACCGTCCCGTATCCCCGTTTCGCCGGCGGCTCGAGGAGGATTTCCCGTTATGGCAATGACTCGAAGTGGACGTGTTGCGTCCACCACCGGAATCGTCGTCCTGGTCGGCGTGCTGGTCGTCGGCGTGTTGGCGCTCACCGGAAAGGGCCCCGCCCAGGGCCTGATCGACAAGGTCGTCCACAAGGATCCGCCGCGATGCCCGCTCACCGGGCAGATCGCGAAGGGCGGCGTGCCGGCGCGTGCCGCGCTGGCCGTCAAGGTGGAGAACCTGCCCGAGTCGCGGCCGCAGACGGGCCTGAACGACGCCGACATCGTGTTCGAGGAGCCGGTCGAGGCCGGCATCACCCGGTTCATCGCGATCTACCAATGCCACGACGCCGAGCGCATCGAGCCGGTACGGAGCGCGAGAATGGAGGACCCGGACGTGGTCCGTCAGTTCGGCCACGCGCTGTTCGCGCACGCCGGCGGCGTCCCCAAGGTGACCGAGCGCCTCAAGCCCGCCGGCCTCGTCGACCTGAACTTCATCCAGTACGCGCAGGACTACACGCGCGATGTGGCCCGCCCCGCGCCGCACAACCTGTACACGAGCACCCAGCGGCTGTGGAAGAGCGCGCCGGGGAAGAAGGAAGCGCCGCCCGCGCTGTTCACGTACGACCGCGAGAAGCCGACGACCGCCCGCCAGGTGGCGTGGGTGCACCTGCCCTTCAGCGACTACTCGGACGTGTACTGGCGCTGGAGCTCGCAGCACGCGGAGTGGCTGCGCTATCACGGGACGGTCCCCCACACGCTGAGCGACGGTTCTCAGGTCGCGGCCAAGAACGTCGTCGTGCAGGTCGTGAAAGTCACGATGAGCCAGATCACCGACGTGAACGGCGTGTCCTCACCGTTCGCGCACGTAGTCGGCCACGGCAAGGCCTATGTGTTCCGCAACGGCCGCATGATCGTCGGGACGTGGAGCCGGTCCGGGCTCAACGACATCACGACGTACAAGGACAAGCAGGGCAACGTGATCCCCCTGATGCCCGGGAACACGTGGGTCGAGCTGTACCCCTCGGACCACAAGGTGACGTTCGGGAACTAACGGTCGGCGTCGCGGGCGCCGGCCTCCAGGCGGTCGCTCTGCCGCCCGCGGCGGTGGGCGTTGACCAGCCAGGACGACCCGAGGCGAGCAGCCCCAGGCCGAAGGGTAGGGGCCGGACCGCCGCTCGCCATCCCGCCGCCTCCCATCCTTTCCGTACGCCGGTTCGCCCGGTTGCACACAACATGGTGGCAGCCTGGCGACATCCGGTCCAGGGGGACGAATCCGGGGTCGCGATAGACTTGCCGCACGTGGGTGGTTCGAACCCCGCGCCCAGCGTTCGAGGAGGTCGGCATGGACAACGAGATCGGGACCCTCCGGGTCAAGACGGGTCTCGCCGAGATGCTCAAGGGCGGCGTCATCATGGACGTCACCACCGCCGAGCAGGCGAAGATCGCCGAGGACGCCGGCGCGTGCGCCGTCATGGCCCTCGAGCGCGTGCCCGCCGACATCCGCAGGACGGCGGCGTCGCCCGCATGGCCGACCCGACCAAGGTCGAGGAGATCATGGAGGTCGTCTCGATCCCGGTGATGGCCAAGTGCCGGATCGGGCACTTCGTGGAGGCGCAGATCCTGCAGTCGCTCGGCGTCGACTACATCGACGAGAGCGAGGTGCTGACGCCGGCCGACGAGGAGCACCACATCGACAAGTGGCAGTTCACGGTGCCGTTCGTGTGCGGCGCGCGGAACCTGGGCGAGGCGCTGCGGCGCATCGCGGAGGGCGCGGCGATGATCCGGACGAAGGGCGAGGCCGGGACCGGCAACGTGGTCGAGGCCGTCCGGCACATGCGCACGATCACCTCGACAGATCCGAAGGCGCTGACGGTCCTGCGGCCAGGAGGAGCTGGCGCACGCGGCCAAGGAGCTCGGCGCGCCGCTCGAGCTGGTGCGGCGGCGTCGCGGCGACCGGCACGCTCCCCGTCGTCAACTTCTCCGCCGGCGGCCTCGTCGACGCCCGGCCGACGCCGCGCTGATGATGCAGCTGGGCGTGCGACGGGAACTTCGTCGGGCTCGGGCATCTTCAAGTCCGAGGACCCGGCGACCAGGGCGCAGGCCATCGTCGAGGCAACGACGCACTTCAACGACCCCGACATCCTCGCGAAGGTGTCCCGCGGCCTCGGCGACCCGATGGCCGGTCTGGAGATCGGCAAGATCAGGCGAGCTGCTCCAGAACGGGGCTGGTGCCAGACCCGCGGCGTCCGCGTGAAAGCCGGCGTCCTCGCCCTCCAGGGCGACTTCCGGGAGCACGCGGCGATGTTCGCCGCGGCCGGGGCCACGCCCGTTCAGGTGCGCACGCCCGAGGAGCTGGCGATCGGTCGACTGCCTGGCGATCCCCGGCGGCGAGTCGACGACGATCTCCAAGCTCGCGCGTCGGTTCACGAGCTGGTCGAGCCGCATCCGCGAGCGGGCCGCGACGGGCATGCCGGTGTTCGGGACGTGCGCGGGCATGATCGTGCATGGCCGACCCAGGTGGAGCGACGGCGAGCCGCTGCTCGGCCTCATGGACATCAGCGTCACGCGCAACGCCTACGGGCGCCAGGTGGATTCCTTCGAGACCGACGTCGACGTCTCGGGACGTCGGCCCGGTGCGGGCCGTGTTCATCCGCGCGCCGCGGTGGCCCGCATCGGAGCGGAGGTCGAGGTCCTGGCCGAGCACGCCGGCGTGCCGGTGCTGGTCCGGCAGGGGAGCCTGCTCGCGGCGGCCTTCCACCCGGAGATCGCCGGCGATCCGCGGCTGCACGCGCGTCGCTGCTCGGCAATCGGCCGGCTGAGCCCCGCCAGGCACGGTGCGCTAGGTATCTTCGAGTCATGTCCGGCCATTCCAAGTGGAGCACCATCAAGCGCAAGAAGGGCGCCGCCGACGCCAAGCGCAGCCAGATGTTCGCCAAGCTGCTGCGGGCGGTCGAGGTGGCGGCGCGCGAGGGCGGCCCCAGCGTCGAGGGCAACATGACCCTGGCGTCGGCGGTCGAGAAGGCCCGGGACAACTCGGTTCCCTGGGACAACATCGAGCGGGCGATCAAGCGGGCTCGGGCGCGGCGAGGGCGGCGGCGCGCGCTACGAGGAGGTCATCGTACGAGGGCTACGGCCCGGCGGCGTGGCCGTTCTGGTCGAGGCCCTGACCGACAACCGGAACCGGACGAGCCAGGAGGTTCGTCACGCCTTCACCCGGGGCGGCGGGAACCATGGGCGACCCGGGGAGCGTGGCGTGGATGTTCGACCGCCGCGGCCTGATCGAGGCTGGACAAGGCCACGGCGCCCGACGAGGAGCGCCTGCTGGAGATCATCGCTGGAGGCCGGCGCCGACGACCTGACCGACGCCGGCGAGCAGTGGGAGATCGTGACCGAGCCCGACACGCTCGCGCGCCGTCCGCAAGGCGCTCGAGGAGGCCGGCGTGCCGCTGTCGTCGGCCGAGCTGACGATGATTCCGCAGACCGACCGTGCCCGTGGGCGAGCGACAGGCCGAGTCGGTGCTTCGGCTCGATCGAGGCGCTGGAGGACCTCGACGACGTCCAGGCCGTCTACGCCAACTTCGACATCCCCGAGGAGATCCTGGCCGAGGTCGGCTGACGGCTCCCCGACCCGTCCGGGCTGGCGCTAGATTCCACGCGTGTGATTGCGTCGCCCGCACGGGCGGCGTAGGCTTCGGGTCGAACATATGTTCGACTCCAAGGTCCTCGGCGTCGACCCCGGCACCGGCTCGATCGGCCTGGCCGTCGTCCGGCGGCGGAACGGCCCGTCCCGAGGTCGCGTGGGCGGCCACGCTGTCGACCCCTGCGGGCGCGCACACCGAGGAGCGGCTGCAGCGGATCCACGCGGTCGTCGAGGAGGCGCTCGCCGAGCATCGGCCCCAGGCGCTCGCCATCGAGCGGTTGCTGTGGGGACGCAACGTCCGGCAGCGCGATGCAGGTCGCGCGCGCCTCGGGCGTGGTCATGCTGGCCGCGGCGCAGGCGGCGGTGCCGGTCGACGAGTACGCGCCGCTCGAGGTGAAGATGGCCGTCACCGGCGTCGGGCAACGCGTCGAAGGAGCAGGTGCGACGGGGCCTGGGGCTCGTGATCGGCCCGGCGCACGTCCCGCGGCAACCCGACGCCGCGGACGCGATCGCGATCGCGCTCTGCCACCTCCAGCAGTCGCCGGCTTCGCCGGCTCGAACGTGCCGGGGCGTCGACGTGATCGCCTTTCTCGAAGGCATCCTGATCGAGAAGGCGGCCGACCGCGTGGTCCTGTCGACGTCAACGGCATCGGGTACGAGGTGCTGGTCGCCTCGAGCACACTGGCGGCGCTCCGCCCGCCGGGGAAGCGCGAGCCCGCCTGTACACACGTCTGCAGGTGCGCGAGGACTCGATGGTGCTGTTCGGCTTCGCGTCCACCGACGAGCGTTCGCTGTTCGACCATCTGGTGACCGTGACCGGCGTGGGGCCGAAGCTCGCCCTGGCCGTCCTCTCGGTGCTCTCGCCCGAGTGCGCTCCGCCGCGCCATCGCCACCGGCGACGTGGACGCGCTCACGCTCGTCCCGGGCGTCGGCAAGAAGGTGGCGGCCGCGCGTGATCCTCGACCTGAAGGACCGGCTGGGCGCCGGCGGGGAGCCGGCGGTCGACCGGGCCGCTCGCCGAGGTCCGCGAGGCGCTGCTCGCGCTCGGCCTCTCCCGGCAGGAGGCGCGGGACGCCCTCGGTCTCACTGCGGGCCGGACGGCGACCGGCCCGTCGAGGAGCTCCTCCGCGAGGCCCTCCAGAGCGGTGGGCAGATGACGACCGGACGGCCGAGCGAAGACAGGACGACCTGCGGGTCGTGGCCGACACGGTGGGCCGGCCGCGACGAGATCGCGAGTTCGACGCGGCCCTGCGTCCCCGCTGGCTGAGGGAGTTCGTGGGCCAGCCCAGGATCAAGGAGCAGCTGGGACTGCTGATCGACGGCGCCCGCGGCCGCGACGAGCCCATCGACCACGTCCTGCTGTCGGGCCCGCCCGGACTCGGCAAGACCACGCTCGCCGGCATCGTGGCCAACGAGCTGGGGTGGGGTTCCGGCCGACGTCGGGGCCGGCGCTGGAGCGCGCAGGCGATCTCGCCGCGATCCTGACCAACCTCGAGGAGGGCGACGTCCTGTTCGTCGACGAGGTCCACCGGATGCCGCGGACGGTGGAGGAGGTGCTGTATCCGGCGCTCGAGGACTTCAAGCTGGACGTGGTCATCGGCAAGGGTCCCAGTCGCGCGCGTTCGATCCGTCTGGATCTGCCGCGGTTCACGCTGGTGGCCGCGACGACCCGTCCCGGCGCTGATCACCCTGCCGCTGCGGCGAGCGGTTCGGCTTCTCGCCGCGGCTCGACTACTACACGGCGGAGGATCTCGCGCAGGTGGTCGACGCGCTCCGCGGGCATCCTGACGTGGCGGTCGAGCCCGACGGCGCCGACGGAGATCGCCGGCCGCTCGCGAGGGCACGCCGCGAATCGCCAACCGCCTGCTGCGGCGGGTCCGCGACTTCGCCGCAGGTCCGCGCGGACGGCCGGGTCACGCGGGCGTGTGCGGCCGACGCGCTCGCCCTGTTCGAGGTCGACGAACAGGGTCTCGACAAGCTGGACCTCGCCATCCTCACCATGCTGGTGGAGAAGTTCCGGGGCGGCCCGGTCGGCCTGTCCACGCTCGCCGCGGCGGTCGGGGAGGAGCCCGACACGATCGAGGACGTGTACGAGCCCTACCTGATGCAGCTGGGCTTCCTGAAGCGGACCCCGCGTGGGCGGGTCGCCACGCCGGACGGCGTACCAGCACCTGGGTCATCCGCCGGGCGACGCTCCCGGCGCTCTTCTGAGTCGTCGCGGGTCCGGTGACCTTGTTCTGTCCGTGCTGAACTCGGCGTTCGTCTGGGCGGCCTTGCACCCATGCCTCGGGGGCTCCTAGAATCGGGGGTCGTGTGCGGCGGCCACCGGCCGCCGTTTTTTTCGGGCGCTCCCGGACTCCGATCGCCGGGAGCCCACGAGGAGGCACATCGTGTTCGCACTCATCCGGCTTGGTGGCCGCGTCATCGGGCAGCAGCGCGTCTGGGGTTGCTCCTGCCGCTCCTGGTCGTCGGAGGGCTCTACTTCGTGCTGATCCGGCCGCAGCAGAAGCGGCAGCAGGCCCAGCGGCAGCTGCGGGAGCACCTCGACCCGGGTGACGACATCGTCACCATCGGCGGCATGTACGGAACGGTCATCGAGATCGACGACGACGAGGGGACCATCCTGCTGGAGGTCGCGCCGAACGTCGAGATCCGGATGATGAAGCAGTCGGTGATGCGACGGCTGGTCGAGGAGGAAGACGACCCCGATGCGGTCGCCGACGACGCCTCGTCCGACGACCACTCGCCGGCGCTCGGCGACGGCGCGAAGCCGTCAGCGACAAGGAGGCGGCGACCAGCGGTGACCGACGCCGCGCAGCAAGCGCAAGTCGCGCGGGATCCCGAAGCGGTCGAGGCGGCGGCGACGCCCTCGTGACCCGGACCCATCCACGCTCGTCACGCTCGAAGAGGTCCAGCAGGATCCGACGCCTGTCCGGCGTTCATCGCCAGCGGCCGATCGGGTGATGGAGGGCCTCGGCTTCACCGAGCACGGGTTCCGGCACGCGACCCTCACCGCGCGCATCGCGTTCAACGTGCTCGACCGGCTCGGGTTCGACGAGCGCACCTCCTCGCTGGCGTGTCTCGCCGGGTACCTGCACGACGTCGGCAACTGGTGGCCCGCGAGAACCACGGTCCCGATCGGGGCCCTCCTCGTCTACGACGTGCTCAAGGACCGCATGCGGATGGAGGACCTGACGCCGATCATGGCCGCGGTCGGGCAACCACGAGGAGGAGTACGGGCAGGCCGTGGCCCCGTCGCCGCGGCCGTGATCCTCGCCGACAAGTCCGACGTGCACCGCAGCCGCGTACGCAAGAGTGGCCAGATCGGACTTCGACATCCACGACCGAGTCAACTATGCCGCCGAACAGTCCTTCCTCCGGGTAGACTCTGGGGCCCGAACGGTCACGCTCGAACTGACCATCGACACCGAGATCAGTCAGGTCATGGAGTACTTCGAGATCTTCCTGCGACCGCATGATGATGTGCCGCCGGGCCGCCGAGCGCCTGGACTGCCAGTTCAAGCTCACGATCAACGGGGCGACGCTGCTCTGAAGACCGGACGATTGTGCTCTCGATCGTGTTCGTGGCCGTGCTGGTCGTGGCCTCGCTGATCGGGTTCGCCACCGGATTGAAGCCTCTGCTCGGGCTGGACCTCAAGGGCGGCCTGTCCGTCACCCTGCAGGGCCCATCGGGCGCGACCAAGGAGGTCATGGACCTCACGGTCGATCGCATCCGCTCGCGCGTCGACGCGGTGGGCGTCGGCCGAGCCCGACATCTCCCTGCTCGGGAGCAACGTGATCCAGGTGCAGATCCCCGGCGTGGGCAGTCCCGGCACGGTCAAGCAACAGGGGAAGCAGTGGTGCGCGTACTCGTCCACCGGGGCGAAGCTCGGCTGCTTCACGACCGAGGACGCCGCGCGGGCAAAGGCCGAGCAGCAGAGCCAGAGCAGGATCATCGAGCTGATCGGGAAGACTGCACGCCTCGAGGAGCGCCCGGTGCTCCAGATCGTGAACGTCGGCGACAAGGCGAGCGACGGGACCAAGTACGAGGACATCAAGCTGAACACCGACGACCCGCAGAAGGCCGACATCTGGACGTATCTCGACGCGAACGACAACGGGGTCTTCGACGAGGGGACGGATCCGAAGTACCAGCTCGGACCCGTCGTGATCACGGGCGCCAACCTCACGAAGGCCGCCGGCGGTCGTTCCTGTCCGCCTCGCAGCGTCGACCCAGGGCGGGACGCCGGGATGGCGGATCGACGTTCAACCTCGACAAGGCGGGGTCGGCCGCCGTTCGCCACCGAGACCACGAAGCTGGCGCAGAAGACGAGCGGGGACCCCACGAAGCAGCTGGCGATCATGCTGGACGGCGATCGTGCTCCTCGCCCGAGGTCCAGGGTGCCATCACCGACGGCACCGGGGAGATCACCGGCGAGCTTCACCGAGACCGCAGGCGAAGGACCTCGCCGTGGTCCTGCAGTCCGGTGCCCTGCCGGTCAACCTGAAACAGCTCGATCGTCGAGACCGTGAGCCCGACGCTCGGCAAGCAGTCGCTGCACGAGGGCGTGATCGCGGGCCTGGTCGGCCTGGTCGCGCTGATGCTGTACCTGGCCTTCTACTACCGGCTGCTCGGCGTGGTGACGTGGTTCGGCATGGCCATCTGGGGCATCCTGGCCTTCGCCCTGGTCTCGGTCCTGGGCACGACGGTCGGGTACGCGCTGACGCTCGCCGGCGTGGCCGGCATCATCGTGTCTCTCGGTATCACGGCCGACTCGTACATCGTGTTCTACGAACGACTGAAGGACGAGGTCCGCCACGGCAAGACCGTCCGCGCCGCCGTCCAGCCGGCGTTCAAGCGCGTCGTGGCGGACCATCGTGGCGGCCGACGTCGTCACCGTGCTCGCCGCCGGCGGTGCTGTACGTGGTCTCCATCGGCTCGGTGCGCGGGTTCGCGCTGACGCTGGGCCTGTCCACGCTGCTCGACCTGTTCGTGGTGTGGTTCTTCAAGCGGCCCACGGTGTTCCTGATGGCCCGCAACCCGTTCTTCGTGAACATGCGCGGCGTCGGGCTCGAGGCGGCCCTCGCCGTTGAGACCGAGCCCGTCGAGGCGCCGGCGCGGGCCGGCATGGCGGGGGCGAGCCGATGAGCGTGCACAGCGCCGTCTCCACGTTCCGCGGGAACCGCGTTCCCAACTTCCAGATCGTCCGTCACCGAAAGTGGTGGTTCGCGATCTCGGGCGTCTTCGTCGCGCTGTCGCTCATCGGCCTCTTCGGGCGCGGCCTCAACTACTCGATCGCGTTCAAGGGCGGCGCCCAGCTGACGTACGTCGCGAAGACCGTCCCGAGCGTGACGGCCGTCCAGGACGTGCTCGCGAAGTACGGACGCGCGGCGGACTCCGAGGTCGAGATCGTCGGCGGAGACGAGGTCACCATCCGGACCCAGACGCTGACGACCCTCAAGGACCAAGCAACCCAGCTCCGCGCCGACCTCGCCGCGCAGGCAGGCATCCCCGTCACCGACATCAACGAGCAGGACGTGGGCGCCACGTGGGGAAGCACGATCTCACGGAAGGCGCTGGAAGGGCCTGCTCATCTTCCTGGTCGTGGTCACGCTCTACATCTCGCTTCGGTTCGAGCCCAAGATGGCGATCAGCGCGCTCGTCGCGCTCGCCCACGACGTGATCATCACGGCCGGCATCTACGCGCTGGTGGGCCGCCAGGTCACGCCCGAGTCGGTCATCGCGATCCTGACCATCCTGGGGTATTCGCTGTACGACACCGTCGTCATCTTCGACAAGATCAGCGAGAACGCCGGCATGACCGCGGTGGTGGCCAGGGAAACGTATTCGGGCATGGTCAACCTGTCGCTGAACCAGACCTTGATGCGGTCGGTGAACACCTCGCTGGTCGTGCTGCTGCCGATCGGCTCGCTGCTGCTGTTCGGCGGACAGACGCTCAAGGACTTCGCGTTCGCGCTGTTCGTCGGCGTCGCCGTCGGGACCTACTCGTCCATCTTCGTGGCCGCGCCGCTCCTCGCGTCGCTGAAGGAGCGCGAGCCACGCTACGCGGCGATCAAGACGAAGGCGGCCGTGCGATCCAGCCGGCCGAACCTTCGGTCGGTGTCGGACGCCGACGAGGTGGACGCGCCCGAGGACGGCGAGCTGGAGACCGCGTCGGCGGTGTCGGCGCGTCCGGCCGCACGATCGGGGCAGAGCGCTGGGGCGCGCCCGTCCACGAGCCGGAACCGCAAGAAGCGGCCGCAAGGCAAGCCGAAGCGCCGCCGGCGCTGACCGGGGGGAGTTGGTCGTCGTGACGAGCGAGGGACCGGGTCAGGGCGGATCGGGATTCGACACGGTGAAGCGTCTGCGGGCGCTCATCCGGGACGTCCCGGACTTCCCACAGGAGGGGATCGTCTTCAAGGACATCACCCCGCTCCTGGCCGACGACGACGGCTTCTCGTCCGCGATCGACCTGATCGTCGTCCGGTACGGCCGGGGCAACGTCGACAAGGTGGTCGGCATCGAGGCGCGTGGGTTCATCCTGGCCTCGCCGGTCGCCTACCACTTCGGGGCGGGGTTCGTGCCCGTGCGCAAGGCCGGAAAGCTCCCGTGGGAGTCCGAGCGCGAGGAGTACCAGCTCGAGTACGGATCGGCGGTCCTGGAGATCCACAAGGACTCGATCCGCCCCGGCGAGCGCGTGCTGATCGTCGACGACGTCCTCGCGACCGGCGGGACGGCGAAGGCGACCGCCTCGCTGGTGGAGCGGCTCGGCGGCAAGGTGGTCGGCATCGCCTGCCTGATCGAGCTCTCCTTCTTGAACGGCCGCGAGAACCTGGGCGCGTACGACTTCTTCCCGCTGGTCACGTACTAGCTCAGCTCGACTCCGCCGCCTCGCTCCGCTGCAGCAGGTGATCCGTCAGCCTGACCCCCAGCGGTCCCAGCACGGCCAGGATCAGGACGTAGCCCACACTCAGCGGGATGAGGCGCGGCTCGAGCTGGGCCGCGCCACCCAGGCCGGCCACGATCAGTGAGAACTCCGCGCGCGGAACGAGGAGCGCCCCCGCACGCCAGCGGGCGCCGGCCGGGAGGCCGGTGTGCCGCGCGGCCAGCCATCCCGTCGCGACTTTGGTGCCCGCCGTGACGACGGCCAGGAGCGCGGCGAGCGCGATCGCGCCCCCCAGGACCGAGGGGTCCGTGCTGAGACCGATGAACGAGAAGAAGAGCGCGGCGAACAGGTCGCGGATCGGGACGAGCATGTCCCGCGCGCGGTCGGCGGCCGGCCCCGACAGGACGATCCCCGCGAGGAACGCGCCGACCGCCGCCGAGACGTGCAAGGTCTCTCCGGCGCCGGCGACCACCAGCGCCAGGCCGATGATCGTCAGGAGCAGCGCCTCGTCCGAACGGCTGAACAGGAACCGGCTCACCCCGGCTTCGAACCTGAGGGCCGCGAAGAGAGTCAGCGCCACGGCGGCGAGCGCCGCGACGCCGGTGAGGATCGCCACCGCGGGGGCGTCGCCCGCGAGCGCCCCGGTGAGCAGCGAGAGGTACACGGCCATGACGAGGTCCTCGGCGATCAGCACCGAGATCACCAGACGGCCCTCTGGACGCGTCGTCCAGCGCAGGTCGTGCAGCAGCTTGGCCACGATGCCCGAGGAGGACACCAGCGTCACACCCCCCAGGAGGATGGACGGGAGCGTGGCCCACCCGAGCAGCAGGCCGGCCGCGAGCCCGGGCACGAAGTTCAGCACGACGTCGAGCACCGTCGCCCACCACGTCCGACGCAGGCCGTCGATCAGCTCGCGCGAGCTGTACTCGAGGCCCAGCATGAAGAGCAGGAGGATCAAGCCGATCTCGGCGCCCGTCCGGATGAACGCCGCGCTGTCGACCAGGGGCAGCAGCCCGCCCCGTCCGAAGGCGAGCCCCCCCAGCAGGTAGAGCGGCACGGCCGGGATGCCGACGCGGCCCGCGACGCGCGCCAGCAGCGCCAGTCCGACGATCACCCCCCCGAGCTCGAGCAGCGCCGTCCCCGTCACATCGTCTCCCCGGGCATCGGAGCACCCAGTATGGCGGGACGCCGGCGCGGGAAGATCGGCTCCGCGTGGGACAATCACTGTCTGGCCCATCCCGACACGACCCGGACCGAGCGGCGGGGCGGGATACTCTCCCGCCTCCCGTTTCGCTCGTCCGAGGGCCCGCCGGCTTCCCCCGACTCGTTCGAGGCCCTGCTGAAGCTGGTCCGGGAGCGCCGCCCGAAGACCGACCTGCGCGACCTGCAGCGGGCGTATCTGTACTCCGAGGCGGCCCATCGCGGGCAGAAGCGGCTGTCGGGCGAGGACTTCATCGAGCATCCGGTGGCCGTCGCGACCGTGCTCGCCGACCTGGGCATGGACGTCGTGACCCTGGAGGCCGCCCTGCTCCACGACGTCGTCGAGGACACGGCCCTGACACTCGAGGACATCGAGCAGGAGTTCGGCGACGAGGTCAGCTCGCTGGTGGATGGGCTGACCAAGCTCGACAAGATCCGCTTCCGGTCCCGCGAGGCCGAGCAGGCCGAGAACGTCCGCAAGATGATGGTGGCCATGGCCCGGGACATCCGGGTGCTGCTGATCAAGCTGGCCGACCGCCTGCACAACATGCGCACGCTGTACGCGCTCTCCCGGCAGAAGCAGCAGCAGATCGCGACTGAGACCCTGGAGATCTACGCACCGCTGGCGCGCCGGCTGGGCGTGGACCGGATCAAGTGGGAGCTCGAGGATCTCTCGTTCAAGACGTTGCATCCGCGACGGTTCGAGGAGATCAGGAGCCTGGTGGAGAAGCGCGACGGCGAGCGCCAGGAGCTGGTCGACAGCGTGACCGACGAGGTGGGCCGAAAGCTCACCGAGGTGAAGATCAAGTCCGAGGTGGAGGGGCGCCCGAAGCACCTGTACTCCATCTACGAGAAGATGGTGCTTCGCGGCAAGGAGTTCAACGAGATCTACGACCTGGTCGGCATCCGCGTCGTCGTCGACTCGGTCCGGGACTGCTACGGAGCCCTGGGCGCGCTCCATGCGCTGTGGAAGCCCGTGCCCGGGCGGTTCAAGGACTACATCGCGATGCCCAAGTTCAACATGTACCAGTCGCTGCACACGACCGTGGTCGGGCCCGACGGTCGCAACGTCGAGATGCAGATCCGCACCAAGTCGATGCACCGCACGGCCGAATACGGGATCGCCGCCCACTGGCGCTACAAGGAGGGCAAGGGCGACTCGGGCGACCGTGCGGATCTGGCGTGGCTCGGACGCATGCTCGAGTGGCAGCAGGAGATGGCCGACCCGCGCGAGTTCATGGAGGGGCTGAAGATCGACCTCTTCGCGGGCCAGGTCTTCGTGTTCACTCCCAAGGGGGACGTTTCCGACCTGCCGGGCGGGTCCACGCCGATCGATTTCGCGTACGCCATCCACACGGAGGTCGGGCACCGCTGCGTGGGCGCGCGCGTCAACGGCCGGCTCGTGCCGCTCGACTACAAGCTCCAGACGGGGGACTCGGTCGAGATCCTCACGTCGAAGGCGATGGACGCGGGCCCGTCCCGGGACTGGCTGGCCATCGTCCAGTCGCCCCGCGCGCGGACCAAGATCCGCCAGTGGTTCTCGCGCGAGCGGCGCGAGGACGCGCTCGAGACCGGCCGCGACCTCCTGCAGCGGTTCCTGCGCAAGCAGTCGCTGCCGATCGGCCGGTTGGTGACCGAGGGTTCGATGGCGCAGATGGCCCGCGACCTCCGGTACCCGGGCATCGACGCGCTGTACGTGGCGATCGGCGAGGGCCAGGTGTCGCCGCAGTCGATCGTGTCCCGGCTGTCGCGGCTTGCCTCGGAAGAGACCGAGGACGAGGCGGAGGAGATCCCGGCCGTCCGGCCGGTCCACCTGGGCAAGGAACCCTCCGCGATGGGCGCCGTCATGGTCGAGGGCCGCAGCGACGTGTGGGTCAAGCTTGCGCGCTGCTGCACGCCGGTGCCGGGCGACGAGATCATCGGGTTCGTGACGCGGGGCCAGGGAGTGTCGGTCCACCGCAACGACTGTCCGAACGTGAAGTCGCTTGCCCGCGAGCCCGACCGGTTCATCGAGGTGTCGTGGAAGGCCGGCGGCGCCACGACGTTCACCGTCACCATCCAGGTGGAGGCGCTCGACCGGACCAAGCTGCTCCGCGACGTGGCCCAGGTGATGGGCGACCTGCACGTGAACATCGTGAGCGCCTCGACCCACGTCGGCCGGGACCGCATCGCGAAGCAGCGGTTCACGTTCGAGCTGGCCGACATCGCGCACCTGTCCTCGATCCTGGCCGCCGTGCGCCGGGTGGACGGCGTGTTCGAGGTCTATCGCGTCGTCCCGCGCTGAGGGCTCCGCCCGTGCGCCTGGTCCTGCAACGGGTCTCCCGCGCGAGCGTCGCCGTCGACGAGCGGATCGTGTCCGAGATCGGCCCGGGACTGCTGATCCTGGTGGGCGTGGGAGCCGCCGACGCGGATCCTGCCGCTGAGGCCGGGCGCCTGGCCGAGAAGGTCGTCAACCTCCGGATCTTCGAGGACGCCGACGGGAAGATGAACCGGTCGCTGGCCGACACGGGCGGCGAGGCGCTGGTCGTGTCGCAGTTCACGCTGTACGCCGACACGCGAAAGGGCCGGCGCCCGTCCTGGACCGACGCGGCGCTCCCGGACGTGGCCGAACCCGCCGTCGAGGCCTTCGCCGCGGCGCTCGAGACGCAAGGGTGTGCCCGTGGGTCGCGGCGAGTTCGGGGCGCACATGCGGGTCGAGCTGGTGAACGACGGCCCGGTCACCATCCTGCTGGAGGGCTGATCCAGGCGCGCGGAGCGCCGCTGTTAAGATGACGCCCTCATGTACTCTCGAGGTCTTCGCGGACAACCCGTACGCCACGAACTGCTGGCTCCTGGCCGCCGACGGCGCCGAGGACGCGCTGGTCGTGGACCCTGGATTCTCGCCCGAGCGGGTCGCGGCCCTGCTCGCGGCGGCGGGGAAGCGGCCGGTCGCGGTCCTGGCCACGCACGGTCACTCGGACCACGTCGGCGCGGCGGCGGCCGTCTGCGGGCCGGACCTTCCCTGCTACATCCACAAGGACGACGAGCTCGCCCTGACCGACCCGGCGGCCTGGGGGGCCGGCTTCCCATCGCCGATCGCGCGGCCCGAGCACGTCCGTCCCGTGTCCGACGGCGACGTGATCGACGCGGCCGGTTTCGAGCTGGTCGTGCTCCACACGCCGGGGCACACGCCGGGAAGCGTCTGCTTCCGGACCGGCGAGCTGCTGTTCACCGGCGACCTGGTCTTCAAGGGGACGATCGGGCGCTACGACTTCCCGAACTCCTCCGAGGAGGCGATGCGGGCGAGCCTGCGGCGGTTCCTGACGCTGCCGGACGCCCTCGACGTGCTCCCGGGCCACCTCGAGCGGACGACCGTCGCGATGGAGCGGGCCACCAACCCGTTCCTCCACGAGCTGGCCTGACGCCGTGGACCTGACGCCGCCGCGGGGCACCCAGGACTTCCTGCCGCCCGCGACCGACCGGCTGCTGGCGGTGTACGACGCCGCCCATCGGGCGGCGACGTCCTTCGGGTACCGCTACGTCGAGACCCCGACGTTCGAGTCGACCGACCTGTTCGCGCGCAGCTCGGGCGAGACGAGCGACGTGGTGTCGAAGGAGATGTACACGTTCGAGGACCGGGGCGGCCGCTCGGTGACGCTCCGGCCCGAGGGCACCGCGGCCGTGGTGCGCGCCTACCTGAACGAACGCGCACGGCCTGCCGAACCCGTTCAAGGGGTACTACGTCGAGACCCTGTTCCGCTACGGCCGGCCACAGAAGGGCCGGCTCCGCGAGTTCAGGACGTTCGGCGTCGAGGTGCTCGGCGCGGCCGAGCCGCAGGCGGACGTCGAGGTCATCGAGGTCGGCAGACCTGCTCCTGCGAGATCCTCCGGGGGGCCGCCGCGTCCTGGAGGGCGTCGAGCTGCAGCTCAACAGCATCGGCGACGAGGTGTGCCGTCCGGCGTACCGCGAGCTGCTGATCGCGTACCTGGAGGAGCATCGGGAGCGGCTCCAGGACGAGCACCGCGACCGGTTCCGCGAGAACCCGCTCCGGGTCCTGGACTGCAAGGACGACGCATGCCGCGAGGTGTCCAAGGACGCGCCCCGGATCATCGACCACCTGTGCGACCCGTGCGCGGAGCACTTCGCCGCGGTCCGAGCCGGTCTGGACGAGGCGGGGGTCCGGTACACGCTCGTCCCCGACGTTGGTCAGGGGGCTTGACTACTACACGCGGACCGCGTTCGAGTTCGTGAGCCCAACGCTCGGCCCATCGCAGTCCACGATCATCGGCGGCGGCCGCTACGACGGGCTCGCCGAGGCGCTCGGCGGCCCGGCCACGCCCGGGATCGGCTTCGGCTCGGGCATCGAACGCCTGCTGCTGGCGCTGGGTGAAGGTTGGGATCCCGCGTCCGCAGTGGCGTCGGGAGGCAGGCACCCGGGGCTGTGGTTCTTCGTGGTCGCGGTGGGAGAGGGAACCGTCCCGTACGCGCGCGGCGTCGCTCGGGCGCTTCGTGGAGCGCCGCGGAGAGCACTCGGTCGATGCGTCGTTCGCGGCTCGACCGCCTGAAGGCCCAGCTGAGGATGGCCGACCGGGCCGGCGCCACGTACACCGTGATCGTCGGGCGAGCGCGAGCGCGACGCCGGCACGGTCACGCTGAAGCGCATGCACGACGGCCTCGAGATCGGCGACGTGACGCCGCAGGGCGCGCTGCGACTGGATCGATCGGGACTACAGGGAGCATCTCGGTGAACGGTGACGAGGGCCACCTTCCCGGCGGCCGGACGCACATGTGCGGGGACCTTCGCGCGGGCGCAGGCCGGCGAGACCGTCGTGCTGACCGGGTGGGTGGCCGAGCATCGCGCGACCACGGCGGCGTCGTGTTCCTTGACCTGCGCGACCGCGAGGGGATCGTCCAGGTCGTGGCCCATCCGCGAGGAGGCGCCGGACGCGCACCGAGTGGCGTCCTCGGCGAAGGCCGAGTGGGTCCTGCGCGTGACGGGCGAGCTGCGGGAGCGGCCGGCGGGAACCGTGAACCCGAACCTGCCCACCGGCGAGGTCGAGGTGGCGGCCGCCGAGATCGCGGTGGTGTCGATGTCCGACACGCCGCCGTTCCCGGTCGAGGACCGGGTCGAGGTCGACGAGGCGCTCCGGCTCCGCTACCGGTACCTGGACCTGCGCCGCCCCGAGATGACCCGACGTCCTGCGGACGCGGCACCGCGGCGTTCACGTCGATCCGGCAATTCTTCGACGCGCAGGGGTTCGTCGACGTGGAGACCCCGATGCTCACGAAGAGCACGCCCGAGGGCGCGCGCGACTTCCTGGTTCCCTCGCGGCTGCAGCGCGGCAAGGTGTACGCGCTGCCGCAGTCGCCGCAGCAGTTCAAGCAGCTCCTGATGGTGGCCGGGATCGACCGCTACTACCAGATCGTGCGCTGCTTCCGCGACGAGGACCTCCGGGCCGACCGCCACTGGGAGTTCACGCAGCTCGACGCCGAGCTGTCGTTCGCCACCGAGGAGGACGTCTTCGAGACGTTCGAGGGCATGTTCGCCGCACTCTGGCGCGACGTCCTCGACGTCGAGGTCGATACGCCCTTTCCCACGGCTGACGCTACGACGACGCGATGGACCGCTACGGCTCGGACAAGCCCGATACGCGGTACGGCCTGGAGCTCAGCGACCTCACCGAGACGTTCCGCGGCGAGTGGGTTCCAGGCGTTCGCCCGCGTCGTGGCCGACGGGGGAGTGGTCAAGGGATTCGCCGCGCCCGGCGCCGCGGGCTGGTCGCGCAAGGAGCTCGACGGGCTGATCCAGGAGGCCAAGTCGCGTGGAGCGGCCGGACTGGTCTGGCTGGCCGTCCAGAGCGACGGCGTGCACTCGCCGGTGGCCGAAGTTCCTCTCCCCGGACGAGCTGGCCGCGATTCGCGACGCGACCGGGGCGGGGGAGGGCGATCTGGTCCTGCTGGTCGCGGACGCCGCGAAGCGGACCAACGTGGTCCTGGACGGGCTGCGCCGCCACATGGCCGAGCGGCTGGACCTGATCCCGCCCGGCCGCTGGAACTTCCTGTGGATCACCGAGTTCCCGGTGTTCGAGTGGGACGAGGACGAGGCGAAGTGGGACGCGCAACACCATCCGTTCACCGCGCCGGTCACCGACGAGCTCGATCCGGCGACCGCCCGCGCGCGCGCCTACGACGCCGTGCTCAACGGGATCGAGCTGGGCAGCGGCAGCGTCCGCATCCACGATCCCGACCTCCAGCGGAAGGTCTTCGAGACCCTCGGCATCTCCGGTGCGGAGGCGGAGGAGAAGTTCGGCCACATGCTGGACGCGTTTCGCTACGGCGTGCCGCCCCATGCCGGCTTCGCGCTCGGCCTCGACCGGATCGTGATGCTCCTGACGGGGCGGGACAACATCCGGGACGTGATCGCGTTTCCCAAGACGTCGTCGGGCCAGGAGCTCCTCACCGGCGCGCCGTCCGAGCCGAGCGCCGAGCAGCTCGGCCTGCTGGGGCTTCGCCTGGCACAGGAGCCGAAGAAGAGGGAGGGCTGACGGTGCCCGAGCCGCTCGCGAACCGGATGCGTCCGCGGACGTTCGAGGAGGTCGTCGGGCAGCGCCACCTGTTCGGCGAGGGGAAGCCCCTCACGGCGCTCGTCGGCGCCGGGACGCTCCCGTCGATGATCCTCTGGGGACCGGCCGGCACCGGGAAGACCACGCTCGCCTACCTGCTGGCGGCGAAGGTCGGCGGAGAGGTCCAGCAGCTGTCTGCGGTTGCGTCCGGCGTGGCCGACGCGCGCAAGATCATGGACCGGGCCAAGGGGAGCATGATCCCCGTGGTCCTGTTCGTGGACGAGGTGCACCGGTGGAGCAAGGCGCAGCAGGACGTCCTGCTTCCCGGCGTCGAGGACGGGACGGTGACGTTCATCGGCGCCACGACGGAGAATCCCTACTTCTCGCTGATCACGCCGCTGCTGTCGCGGTGCCTGCTGCTCCGGCTCGAGCCGCTCTCGCGCGAGGACCTCCGCGCGCTGATGGATCGGGCGCTCGCCGATCCCACGCGGGGGCTCGGCAAGCAGGACGTCAAGGGGACCGAGGAGGCGCTTCGACCACCTGGCCGAGCTCGCCGGAGGCGACGCGCGTATCGCGCTCACCGGCCTGGAGGCCGCCGTCCTCGCCGCGCACGCGCGCGGCGAGCATGAACTCACACTGGCCGTGGTCGAGGAGGCCGTCCAGAAGAAGGCGATCGTGTACGACCGCCAGGGCGACGCCCACTTCGACGTCATCTCGGCCTTCATCAAGAGCATCCGCGGGTCCGACCCCGACGCGACGCTGTTCTGGCTCGCGCGCATGCTCGAAGCCGGCGAGGACGCCCGCTACATCGCCCGGCGGATGGTGGTGCACGCGAGCGAGGACATCGGTCTGGCCGACCCGCGGGCGCTGCTGGTGGCGACGGCGGCGGCCCAGGCCGTCGAGTACGTGGGCCTGCCCGAGGCCAGGCTCAACCTGGCCGAGGCCGCCATCTACTTGGCCCGCGCGCCCAAGTCGAACAGCGTGATCGTGGCGCTCGGGCGGGCCCAGGAGGACGCCGCCTCCAGCGAACCGGTCCCGCTGCACCTGCGGGATGCTCATTACCCGGGCGCGGCCCGCCTCGGGCACGGGAAGGGCTATCAGCTACCCCCACGACTACCCGGGGCACTCCGTGGATCAGGAGTATCGCCCTGCCCCCTTCCAGGGGAACCGCTACTACGAGCCGTCGGGCGAGGGCGAGGAGACCGGCGGCGAGGCCTGAGGGGGGTCGATCCGACGCCCACGGGTATGATTCCCGGGCCGATGGCCGGGCAGGACCCACACGCCGGCCCAGACCCACAGGACAGGAGGACAGGCCATGATTGCTTCATCCGGGGGCACCGCGGCCATCATCGCCGCCTGCACCATAGGAGGCGGGATCGCCATCTTCCTCCTCTTCATGACGTTCCAGCTCACCCGGATCCTCGAGTCGGTGAAGGAGACCATCGACGGCGTCCGCACCGAGGTCGTGCCGCTGCTCAGCGAAGTCAGGACGACGGTCACCGACGTCAACAAGGAGCTCGAACGCGTGGACGGGATGCTCGACTCGGTGGGCAAGATCACCAAGACCGTGGAACGCGTCACCTCGCTGGTCGAGCAGGCCGTCTCCGGGCCCCTGGTAAAGGTCGCCGCTGCGGGCGCGGGGCTGGCCAGGGCGTTTCGGAAGGTTCGCGGGGGAGGCGACTGACGGGATGCGCCGCCTCTTCTGGCTCGCCCTGGGGCTGGGCGCGGGCGCGACAGGCGCCGTCCTGATCTCGCGCTGGCTCCAGCGCCAGGTGGAGCGGCTGGCGCCGCCGAACCTGGCGCGGCAGGCCGGCCGAGCCCTGTCGTCCGCCGGCGGTGACCTGTCGGGGTCGCTGGGTGGCGCGATGGACGCGTTTCGGGAGGGGATGGCCGAGCGCGAGGCAGAGCTTCGCGCGGCCCAGTCCGAGGGCTGACCCCGCCGATGAAGGCCAACGACATCCGCGGGCAGTTCCTGGCGTTCTTCGAGGAACGCGGACATCGCATCGTCCCGTCGTCCTCGCTGATCCCGCCCCCCGAGACGGGCTTGCTGCTCACGACCGCGGGGATGGTGCAGTTCATCCCGTATTTCCTGGGACTCCAGGACTCGCCATACCCGCGCGCGGCCACCTCGCAGAAGTCGTTCCGGGCGAACGACATCGAGAACGTCGGCCATACCGATCGTCACCTCACGTTCTTCGAGATGCTGGGGAACTTCGCCTTCGGCGACTACTTCAAGAAGGAGGCGATCGCCTTCGCCCACGAGCTGGTGACAGTGCGGTACGGCATCGACCACGACCGGCTGTGGGTCACGGTGTTCGAAAGCGACGAGGAGGCGGTGGCCGGTTGGACGGCGGTCGGCGTTGCGCCGGAGCGGATCGTTCGTCGCGGCAAGGTGGACGAGCACGGCGAGCCGGCCAACTTCTGGTGGACACACAAGGCCGGGCCGTGCGGCCCATGCTCGGAGATCTTCGTCGACCGGGGCCCGCAGCACGGGCCCGAGGGCGGCCCGAACGTGGACGAGGACCGCTTCTGCGAGATCTGGAACCTGGTGTTCATGCAGGACGAGTGCGACGACGACTCCAACGTCCTGCACCCGCTGCCCAAGCAGAACATCGACACGGGCTCGAGCCTCGAGCGCGTGGCCATGGTGCTCCAGGACGTGAACAACGTCTTCGAGACCGACCTGCTCCGCCCGCTGCTGGCCGTCGCCGAGGACCTGACCGGCCGCCGATACGGCGAGGACGCGCGCACCGACGTGAACCTCCGGGTGATGGCCGAACACGGACGCGCCACGACATTCCTCATCGGCGACGGCGTCCTTCCGTCCAACGAGGGCCGCGGCTACGTGCTCCGGCGGATGCTGCGCCGCCTGATCACCTATGCGCGGCGGCTCGGCGTCGACCGGCCGGTCATGGGCGGGCTCGTCGAGCGGACGGTGGAGATCATGGGCGAGGCCTACCCCGAGCTGGTGGAGAACCGCGCCTTCGTGCTCCAGGTGGCCGAGTCCGAGGAGGAGCGCTTCCTGGGCACCTTCCAGCACGGCATGACGCTCTTCGAGGAGGAGGTCGGGAGGGCGAAGTCGTCCGGGTCCGGTGTCTTCCCGGGCGAGGCTGCGTTTCGCTTGCACGACACCTTCGGGTTCCAGCGTCCGCTGCTGGAGGAGCTGGCCGAGGCCGAGGGGTTGACCCTCGACGCGGACGCGTTCGGGCGACTGATGGAGGAACAGCGGCGGCGCGCGCAGGAGGCCGCCAAGAAGGGTGACGCCTCCGGGGGCGCGCTGGGCGAGATCGCCGCGTCGACGGGTCCCAGCGAGTCCGTCGCCTACGAGTACCTGACGGCCGACGGGCGGATCACCGGCCTGGTGGCGGGCGACGCCCGGACCGAGGTCGCCTCCGAGGGCGACGTGGTCGAGGTCGTCCTGGACCGCACGCCGTTCTACGCGGAGGGCGGGGGCCAGGTCGGCGACGCCGGGAGGATCCGGACGCCCAGCGGCGTCATCGATGTGTCGGAGACCGTCCCCGGACCCGGGGGGACGATCGTGCATCGCGGCACGGTGGCGTCGGGCGAGGTGCGCGCCGGCGAAGAGGCGGTCTCCGAGGTGGACGCGGAGGCCCGGGCCGCGACAACGCGGTCGCACACGGCCACGCACGTCCTGCACCACACGCTTCGCCAGGTGCTCGGCGAGCACGCCCGGCAGGCCGGGTCGCTGATCACGCCCGGACACCTGCGGTTCGACTTCACGCACTTCGAGGCGCTGCCGCGCGATCGCATGGAGGAGATCGAGGCCATCGCCAACGACCGCCTTCGCGACGACAATCCCGTGCGCGCCTACGAGACCACCTTGGAGTTCGCGCGGAGCCAGGGGGCGGTCGCGCTGTTCGGCGAGAAGTACGGCGACCTCGTGCGCGTGGTCGAGATCGGCGACTGGTCGAAGGAGCTCTGTGGCGGAACGCACGTGCACCACACGGGCCAGATCGCCCTGCTGCGCCTGCTGCACGAGGCGAGCATCGGGTCCGGGTTCCGCCGGATCGAGGCCCTGACCGGACCCGACGCTCTGCGGCACGTGAACGCCGAGCGGCGACTGCTCGAGGAGCTGGCCGGCGAGCTGGGCGTGACCGATCCGCAGCAGGCGCCCGAACGGGTGCGGCGCCTCCTCGCGGAACACAAGCGGCTCCAGGGCGAGCTCGGCAAGATCCAGCGCGCGTCCGCCACCGGTGAGGTCGAACGGCTGGCCGCAGCGGCCGAAGACCTCGGAGGCATCCAGGTGGTGCTCGAGCGCATGGACGGCCGGGCGGAGAGTGAGCTGCGCGAGCTGGCCCCGCGGGTGGCCGCCGCGGTCGGCGGCCGCGAACGGCCCGCTGCCGTCGTGCTTGCCACCGCCACCGAGAAGGGCCCGCGCGTGGTCGCCTCGGTGAACGCGGTCCTGCTCCCGACCGCCACGGCCCGCCAGCTGCTCGAGGACGTGGGCCCCCTCATCCGGGGGGGCGTGGGCGGCAAGGATGGCCTCGCCTTCGCGGGAGGCTCGGATGCCGGCGGACTCGACCCGGCGTTGGCCGCCGTCCGCGCGCGGCTCGCGGGGCTGCTGGGCGGTGGCTGAGCGCGGACGCGTCCTGGGACTGGACCTCGGCGCGGCGCGCATCGGCGTCGCGATCTCGGACGACGACGGCAACGTGGCGGTTGCGATGGGAACGATCCGCGCCGGCGCGCCGCAGGATCTCCGGGCGGTGTCGGCCCTCGTGACCGAGCACGACGTGTCGCGCGTCGTCGTCGGGAACCCGTTGCGGATGAGCGGCGAGGCCGGCGAGGCGTCGGCGCACGCGTCGGCGTTCGCGGATGCCCTGCGCGGTGCGCTGCACGTCCCTGTCGACCTGTACGACGAGCGCCTCACCACCGTCGAGGCGGAGCGTCGCCTGGCCGAGGCCGGTGTCCCGGGTCGACAGCGCCGCCGCGTGGTCGATCAGACGGCCGCGGTCGTCATCCTGCAGGCCTACCTGGACGCGCGGCCGAGATGAAATCGGGCGCGCCCACGGACCGCTATCCTGTGCCGGTGTCCGAGGCGCCGCCGAAGCGGGCCGGGCGGCGGGGGAGGGAGCGGCGACGCAGTCTCCTGATCCTGCTCGCCATCATCGTCCTCATGGGCGTGCTGGTGCTCGCGGCGCGCAGCTACTACCAATGGGCGTCCAGCGGGTCGGGACCGAAGGACGCCGTCACGGTGGTGATTCCCGAAGGCGCCACCGGCGGAGAGGTCGCCGACCTCCTCAAGCAGAAGAAGGTCATCCGCTCGACGTTCGTCTTTCGGGTCGCGCTCCGTCTCAAGCACCTGAGCGCGTCGGGGTTCGAGGCGGGGGAGTATCACCTCACGACGAACATGAGCGTCGAGGACGCGATCGCGGCGCTCGGCGGCGGCCCCGTCGTGCACGCCGTTCGCGTGACCATCCCCGAAGGGCTGACGGTCAAGCAGACGGCGACGCGCGTGGCGAAGGGCGTCGACTCGGTGTCGCAGACCGCGTTCGTCCGGGCCGCGCACAACGTGGGCTACCCGCAGCAGCCCTACTTCCCCAAGAAGGGCCAGACCCTGGAGGGGCTGCTGTTCCCGAACACCTACGACTTCCTGAAGAACAGCAGCGCCCGGGACGTGGTCGGGCGGCTGCTGGCCGAGTTCCAGACCGAGACGGCCGGCCTCCCCTGGGACAACGCCGAGAAGCTCCACCTCACGCCGTATGAGGTCGTGATCGTCGCCTCGATGATCGAGCGCGAGGCGCGCTTCCAGGGGGATCGCGAGAAGGTCGCGCGGGTGATCTACAACCGGCTGGCCAAGGGCATGCGCCTCCAGATCGACGCGACCGTGCAGTACGCGCTCGGCAAGAGCAAGCCGGAGCTCACGTTCGACGATCTCAAGGTCGAGAGCCCGTACAACACCTATCTGCACAGCGGCCTGCCTCCCACGCCCATTGCGAGCCCGAGCCTGGCCTCGCTTCGCGCCGCACTGGACCCGGCACAGGGTCCCTGGCTCTATTACCTGGTCGTCGACGCAGAGGGTCACGAGTTCTTTACGGCCTCATACGACGAGTTCCTCAACAAGAAAGCCCAGGTACAGGGCTAGGTCGGCCGGAGTAGGTCAAGCACGCGGCGGGGGGTGCCGAGAACTTCCCGTAGAGAACCTACTTTCGGGAAGGACGGATGTCCCTGGACTTCACCGCACTTGCCGGTTCGCTCGCGGTGGGCGTCCCGGGCGTACGCGCCTGTCTCTTTGTGTCGGGTGACGGTCTCGCTTTGGCGCTCGCATCCCGCGACCGAGGAGACAGCTGCGTTGGCTGCCTGGGCTCGCTTGAACGAGCTCGGGCCATTGGAGCGCGGATTCGTGGCAATGGAACACGAGAATGGGTGTTCAGTCGACGCGCGGGGTACACGGGTCTGGTCCTCACGGATCCCGACGGTCCGCCCCGGCATTCTGCTCGACCGTCTCGAGCAGGCTATGCAGACGGTCGACGAGAGCAGGTCCCGCCAAGAGGGCATGAGTCCGGGTTCCCGGCGTCATGCCGCTCATGGCGGCCTCCGGGACGAAGGAACCGTCTCGTCCGACCCGACGCATCCGCCTTCCCGTGCACCGGGAGGTGCCACGTGCCGTTCCTGACCCTGAATTGATCGAGGCCGAGCAGGTCGCCGCGAGCCGCACGTCCGCACCCGTTCACCTCCGCCGGCCCGTCGCTGCCACCGTCGACGCCTCGCCCCGCCGGAGCTACGAGGAGCCGCCGTTCAAGGACGAAGCCGCCGAGCCGCCCGCCGCGGTGAAGAGCCGCAGGAGAAGAAGTCCGCAAGGCGGCAAGTCGGGGTCGAAGGGGCGGCGCGGACTCGGCGAGTACGTCGGGAAGCAGACAAAGGGCAAGGCATCGCGGAGGCAAGTCGAGGCTGAGGGCGACGAGGCGGATGCCGCCGCGGAAGCCCGGCTCGCGGAAGAGGCCCGCGCCGCGAGGAAGCTCGTGCAGCGGAAGGAGGCCCGCGCCGCCGAGGAAGCTCGTGCAGCGGAAGAGGCCCGCGCCGCTGAGGAAGCTCGTGCAGCGGAAGAGGCCCGCGCCGCCGAGGAAGCTCGTGCAGCGGAAGAGGCCCGCGCCGCCGAGGAAGCTCGTGCAGCGGAAGAGGCCCGAGCCGCCGAGGAAGCTCGTGCAGCGGAAGAGGCCCGCGCCGCCGAGGAAGCTCGTCGCAGCGGAAGAGGCCCGAGCCGCTGAGGAAGCTCGTGCAGCGGAAGAGGCCCGAGCCGCTGAGGAAGCCCGTCTCGCGGAGGCGGCCCGACCCGCAGAAGAGGCCCGACTCGCAGAAGAGGCCCGAGCCGCAGAAGGGCGCCGAGACCGCCGAGGAAGCTCGTGCAGCGGAAGAGGCCCGAGCCGCCGAGGAAGCCCGGCACGCGGAAGAGGCCAGAGCCGCAGAAGAAGCCCGGCTCGCGGAAGAGGCCCGCGCCGCCGAGCAAGCGCGTGCAACGGAAGAGGCCCGGCTCGCGGAAGAGGCCCGCGCCGCCGAGGATCGGGCGGCGGAGCCCGGCGTGCCGGCAACGCCGCCGCGTGCTAAGCGGCTCGACGCCGATCTCGAGACGCTGCTCACGGGTTCAGCGAAGGAGTTGCCCGCGCAGACCGGGCGCGTCGCTGTTGCACCGGTGCCCGGGCTCGAACCGGTTCCGGCCGCCCAGACTCCCGAGCCCGTCGTTGCGGCACCAGCCGTCCCGGATCCCGCGGCCGCGGAGGCACAGGCCTCGGCGCCCGAGCCGGTGGTCGCCGAGCCGGTCGCGGCCGAATCCGCACCTGTGGATGTCATGCCGGCCGTCGTGCCCGAGCCCGCGGTCGCCGCCGAGCCGGCTCCTGCCGCCGCTGCGCCGGAGCCGGTCGCTGCCGGACCCGAGCCGGCCGCCGCCGAGGCGCCGGCCGCTGAGCCGGAGGTCGCTGAGCCTGCGGCGCCGAAGTTGGACGCGGTCGAGGAGGCGAAGGCCGCGATGTGGCGTCGACGGATGAAGGCCAAGACGGATGCGAAGGAGGCGGCCCAGGAAGAGGCTTCCGCCAACGAGGCGGCGGCCGCGGCTGCGGCCGCTACGAAGGAAGCCAACGGAGAGACGCCGCCACCGCCCGCGCCCGACGGCGGAGCTCCGACGCCGGGCGACGTGGACGTGGTGGCGCTGGCACGCGAGTTTTCGGGGCTGTTCGGAGACGAGGGCGGGGAGGGATAGGTGGCCAAGAAGGTCAAGCAGCTCGCCGAGATCCTGCTCGAGCAGGGAATCGTTTCGCAGGAGCAGCTCGACGCCGCCGTGGCGGAGCAGACCGCGACGGGCAAGCGCCTGGGCCGGATCCTGATCGACATGGGGCTCGTAAAGGAACAGGACCTGGTGGCCGCCCTCGCAAGCCAGATCGGCCTGCGCTTCGTCGACCTCTCGGACAGCCAGGTCGACGCCACGGCCTCGGCGATGTTGCCCGAGCAGGTGGCGCGCAAGTATCGCGCCCTGCCCATCGGCTACGAGGAGGACAAGCTGGTCGTCGCCATGGCCGACCCGGCGAACCTGTTCGCCCTGGACGACATCCGGACCATCACGGGGATGGACGTCCAGCCGGTGGTGGCCACAGCGGCGGACATCGAGGCCGCGATCCGCAAGTACAGCCACTTCGACGAGTCGGTGGAGACGGTCGTCTCCGAGGCCTCCGCCGCGGCCGAGGACGACGTGCTCGAGCTGGAGCGGCTCGCCCAGTCGGCGGTGGACGAGGGCCCGATCGTCAAGATGGTGAACCTGCTGATCACGCAGGCCATCGGCGACCGGGCTTCGGACATCCACATCGAGCCCTCGGAGCGCGACGTGCGCATCCGGTACCGCGTCGACGGCGTGCTGCATGAGGTCATGCGGTCGCCGAAGAACGTGCAGGCCGGACTGATCAGCCGCTTGAAGGTCATGGCCGACATCAACATCGCCGAGCGGCGGGTTCCCCAGGACGGCCGCATCAGCCTGACCGTCGGCGGCAAGTCGGTGGACCTCCGTGTCGCCACCCTGCCGACCGTCTACGGCGAGAAGGTGGTCATCCGCGTCCTGGACAAGAGCTCCGTGCTGCTCAGGCTGGAGGATCTCGGTTTCCTGGAGGAGGCCTACAAGAGCTTCGAGGGGGCGTTCACCAAGCCGTACGGCGCCATCCTGGTCACCGGCCCGACGGGGTCGGGCAAGTCCACGACGCTGTACGCGACGCTCAATCAGATCAACAGCCCCGAGCGCAACATCATCACCGTCGAGGACCCGGTCGAGTATCGCCTCGCGGGCATCAACCAGGTGCAGGTGAACAACCGCGCCGGCCTGACGTTCGCCTCCGCGCTGCGGTCGATCCTGCGTGCCGACCCCGACGTCGTGCTCATCGGCGAGGTCCGGGACCGCGAGACCGCGGTCATCGCCATCGAGGCCGCCCTCACCGGTCACCTCGTGCTCACCACCCTGCACACCAACGACGCGCCGTCCTCGCTTCCCCGCCTCGTGGAGATGGGGGTCGAGCCCTACCTGGCGGCGAGCGCCATCGACTGCGTGGTGGCCCAGCGTCTCCTACGCAAGCTGTGCATGAAGTGCAAGGAGGCCTACAAGCCCGATAAGGCCGAGCTCGAGCAGGCCGGATACCCCGAGTTCCTCTGGGAGGACATCGGGGAGCTGTACCGGCCCGTCGGGTGCAGCGCGTGTGCGAAGACCGGCTTCCGGGGCCGCCTGGGCATCTACGAGATCATGCCCGTCTCGGAGGACATCGAGCGCATGGTGGTCGAGCGCGCCTCGTCCGACGAGATCAAGCGGTCGGCCGCCGGCGACGGGATGATCCAGCTCCGCGAGGACGGGCTGGAGAAGGTGCGGACCGGCGTCACGTCGATCCAGGAAGTCCTTCGCGTCGTGGCGTAGAGAACGGGGTAAGGGTGACCCCTGTTCCTGCCGATGTACATCGGGACGTCGAACTCCCGAGCGATCCCACACGGGTGGTGACACATGAGCGTTGAAGCAGTTTCGCCCTTCGGTGCGCCGGCCCCTGAGCCGGAGCCCGGGGCTCCCCTGAACGTGTCGGTCCAGGATTTCCTGAACCGGCTCCTCGAGCTGGACGGCAGCGACCTGCACCTCACTGCCGGCGCGCCTCCGACCGTCCGGGTCCATGGCGACCTGGTCCGGCTGGACGAGTACCCGCTCCTGGACCCCGAGACGCTCCGGCAGGTGATCTACGCGATCCTTCCGCAGCGCCACCGGGAGCGTTTCGAGCAGGACCTCGAGCTGGACACGTCCTACTCGCTGCCGGGCAAGGCCCGCTTCCGCGTGAACGTGTACCTGCAGCGCGACGCCATCGGGGCGGCCCTGCGGCTCATCCCGTACGAGATCCGCTCGCTGGAGCAGCTCGGCATGCCGGCCAACATGGCCGACCTCGCCCGGCTGCCCCGCGGACTGGTCCTCGTCACCGGCCCGACCGGGTCGGGGAAGTCGACCACGCTGGCGGCCATGATCGACATCGTGAACCAGGAGAAGCCGGTTCACATCATGACGGTCGAGGACCCCATCGAGTACCTACATCAGCACAAGACGGCGCTGGTCAACCAGCGCGAGGTCGGTGCGGACACCAAGTCGTTCTCCGAGGCCCTGAAGCACGTCCTGCGGCAGGACCCGGACGTCGTTCTGGTCGGTGAGATGCGTGACCTCGAGACCATCTCGACCGCGGTCACCGCGGCAGAGACCGGCCACCTGGTCTTCGCCACCCTGCACACGCAGGACGCCCCCCAGACGATCGACCGAATCATCGACGCGTTCCCGCCATACCAGCAGCAGCAGATCCGCGTGCAGCTCTCCACGACGCTCCAGGGGGTCATCACCCAGCAATTGCTGCAGACCTGGGACGGGAAGGGGCGCGTGTGTGCATCCGAGGTCATGATCGCCACGCCGGCGATCAGGAATCTCATCCGCGAGGGGAAGGTCCACCAGATCTACTCGTCGATGCAGGCGGGTGGTCGCTACGGGATGCGCACGATGGACCAGGCACTCTCCTCGCTCGTCATGGCGGGACGGATCAGTTGGGAGCTCGGCCTCCAGCGGTGCCATGACCCGCAGGAGCTGGCCAGGCTCACGGGACGACGAGTAGCCGGAGCAGACGATGCCTGATACGTACACCTACGAAGTCCGCGACCAGTCGGGGAAGACCCTCTCCGGCACGATCGTGGCGGACAGTCAGGCGCTCGTGCTCGAGCGTCTGAAGGAACAGGGCATGGTGCCGATCAAGGTGGCCGTGCAGAAGAAGGTCTCCATGAAGATGGAGTTCAACGTCCGCACCAAGGTCAAGCTGAAGGACCTTGCCATCTTCTCTCGGCAATTCTCCACCATGGTCAGCTCGGGCCTGCCGATGCTGCGCGCCCTCGCCACCCTGGAGAGCAACACGTCCTCGAAGGCGCTGGCGGTGGCGATCACCGAGGTGCGCCAGGACGTGGAGCGGGGCTCGTCGCTGTCCGGCGCGATGCAGAAGCACCCCAAGGCGTTCAACAACCTGTACGTGGCCATGGTGAAGTCGGGAGAGACCGGCGGTGTCCTCGACGCCGTCCTGGACCGGCTGGCCGGCAACCTCGAGCGAGAGGTCTCGCTGCGAGGGCGGATCAAGTCGGCGATGACCTACCCGATCGTTGTCCTCGGGTTCGTCACCCTGATCATGATGGCCATGCTGCTCTTCATCGTTCCGCAGTTCAAGAGCATCTACGCCGAACTGAACGGTACGTTGCCCCTGCCCACGCGCATCTTGCTCGCGGTGAGCGATGCCGTCCGTACCAAGCTCCCCTTCGTGCTCGTCGCCATCGCGGTCGCGATCTTCCTGTTCCGCCGGTGGAAGAAGACGACGAAGGGGCGGCACGCCCTCGACGCGTTCAAGCTCAAGGTCCCGATCTTCGGACCCCTGTTCCAAAAGACGGCGCTGTCGCGCTTCTCCAGGACGCTGTCCGTCATGAGCAAGTCGGGCGTACCGATCATCCAGGCCCTGGACGTGGTTGCCGAGACGGTCAACAACGCGGTCATGTCCGACGCCGTCCGGGACGTTCAGGAGTCGGTCAAGCAGGGCGAGAGCCTGGCCAAGCCGCTGGGCCGTCACGAGGTGTTCCCCGGCATGGTGGTCCAGATGCTGACGGTGGGTGAGGAGACCGGAGCCCTGGACACGATGCTCGAGAAGATCGCGCAGTTCTACGACGACGAGGTGACCGCGGCGGTCGACTCGCTGACCTCGATCCTCGAGCCGGTGATGATCGCCATCGTCGGCGGCGCCGTCGGCCTGGCCGTCATCGCGCTCTACATGCCCATGTTCAACATCATCAACCTGATCAAGTAATCAGCCTCAGTCGTATCCAGTCGTCACAGTCCCGCGCCTCCGGGCGCGGGACTGTGCTGTTCGTCGGGTGATCGCCGCGCACTGTTGAGGTTCGCTCGGAACCGGACGTAGGGCGAACGGCCGACGTCCGGGTCGTCCGGGCCTACGTCCGTGAGGACACGATCTCCGCCGTCGCGACTCTCAAGGTTTTCCGGGGCGCCGCCGACAACCTCATTGCGACACATAGACATACGAAAGACGACACTCCGAGAGGAGGTGACAAGCTCACATGCTCAAGACTCTCATGCGCAAGGTGCAGCAGGAGGAGGAAGGGTTCACGCTCATCGAGCTGATGGTGGTCGTTCTGATCATCGGCATCCTGATCGCCATTGCCCTGCCGACCTTCCTGGGCGCCCGTCAGCGGGCCGAGGCCCGTGCCGCGCAGTCCAGCGTTCGAAACGCGCTCGTTGCCGCCAAGACGTCCTACACGGACGTTGACAGCTACAACAACGTGTCCGTCGCGAACCTGGGGTCCATCGAGCCGTCCCTGACCTACCAGGCCGGCGCCTCGACCGGACCGACGGTCGTCAGCTTCGAGATCGCCCTGAACGGCGCGACCACGAACCAGGAGATCGGACTGGCCGCGATGGCCAACTCCGGTACGTGTTACCTGCTTCGCGACGTGGCAAACGTCGGTGGTACGCACACGCCGGCCGGGACGAGCTACGGCTCGACGAACACGGCCGCGAACTGCACGGGTACGTTCGCTCGGAACAACGCAACCGCCACCAGCTGGTAGAGCAGCAGGCGGGACAGAAACGAAATCGTGGGGGGCGGCGCGAGCCGCCCCCCACGTCCTTCAGACACATACAGGACTTCACAACGGGAGAGGACGAGGGGGTAGTCGAAATGAGGAGCGTGAAACTGCCAAACGGATGGGGCCCGGCGGGCCTGAGCGAGCGCGCTCGCGGCCTGGGTCTCGAGCGTCGAGTCCTGGATCAGCGCGGATTCACGCTCATCGAGCTGATGGTGGTCGTTCTGATCATCGGCATCCTGATCGCCATTGCCCTGCCGACCTTCCTGGGCGCCCGTCAGCGGGCCGAGGCCCGTGCCGCGCAGTCCAGCGTTCGAAACGCGCTCGTTGCCGCCAAGACGTCCTACACGGACGTTGACAGCTACAACAACGTGTCCGTCGCGAACCTGGGGTCCATCGAGCCGTCCCTGACCTACCAGGCCGGCGCCTCGACCGGACCGACGGTCGTCAGCTTCGAGATCGCCCTGAACGGCGCGACCACGAACCAGGAGATCGGACTGGCCGCGATGGCCAACTCCGGTACGTGTTACCTGCTTCGCGACGTGGCAAACGTCGGTGGTACGCACACGCCGGCCGGGACGAGGTACGGCTCGACGAACACGGCCGCGAACTGCACGGGCACATTCGCTCGGAACAACGCCACCGTGGCGAGCTGGTAAGCAGACCCCAACTAGATACAGACGAGGAAACGGATAACGAGGCCTGACGATGAAGGGCGACACGGGAAGGAGCGGAGGGGAACTCCGGTTCGGAGAGGAGGGGTTCACGCTGATCGAGCTGATGGTGGTCGTCCTGATCATCGGCATCCTGATCTCGATCGCCCTTCCAACGTTCCAGGGCGCCCGCCAGCGCGCCGACGCCCGTGCGGCGCAATCCAGCGTTCGGAACGCGCTGGTGGCCGCCAAGACGTCCTACACGGACGTCGATAACTACGGGCTCGTCACGGCGTCCGTGCTCTCCTCGATCGAGCCGTCGGTGACCTACCAGGCCGGCGTCTCGACAGGGCCTACCGTGGTGAGCTTCGAGATCGCCAACAACGGGGCCACCACGCCGCAGGAGATCGGCTTGGCCGCGCTGGCCAACTCGGGGACCTGCTACCTCCTCCGGGACGTTGCCAACGTTGGCGGGACGCACCCGTCCGGTACCAGCTTCGGATCAACGAACACGCCGGCGAGCTGCACTGGAACGTTCGCGAGGAACAACGCCGCGGGGGCGGTCTGGTGAGCACTGCCGCACGCCACTCGGTGGATCCGCCGCCCAGTCTGAGACGTCAAGTTGTTGGGCGTGATGGCCGATGCATGGGGGGAAGGAGCCACGGACCATGAACTTGATACGCCCACGTCACTGGCCATCCCGAGCCTCTCTGAGGAACGAGGAGGGTTTTTCGCTCATCGAACTGATGGTCGCGCTGGGCGTCATTTTGATCGCGGTGATCGCGATGGTGTACACGATCACCGTCAGCATGTCGAATGTGGCGTATGCCCGCCAGCGGGACGGCGCGAACGCGCTGGCAGACCGGACCATGGAGCAGATGCGAGCGCTGCCCTTCGCCACGATCCAGGCCGGCCTGGACAACACAGACCTCGCGGCGACGACCGACACCAACATCCTGAAGAGCGGCCAGTCGGGGTGCCCGGCTGGGGCCTACTGCTACCCCGTCACCCCAAGCGCGAGCCAGTGCCCAAGCGGTGTCCCTGGGTACGGTGAGCGAATCCCCCACGGGACGAACGCCAACGTGACGCCCCTGGTTCCCCATCAGACGACGCAGGTGGTTGGCCCGACGACGTACCAGATCTCGACCTATATCAGCTACCTGTGCAACGTGATGACGAGCAACACGTTTCGGGTCACGGTGATCGTGAGTTGGTCGAATGCCGCTGTGAAGGGCGTGAGCTCGCGGGTGACCACGCAGAGCATCTTCTACTCGCAGAGCGGTGGGTGTGTTGGTTCCCAGACTCACCCGTTCGCCGCCCCATGTCAGCCGTTCTTCTACAGCACCGCAGACGTGCAAAACGGGACGATCGGGATTGACGGAGGCGTCGACGACCTCGCGCCGTTCGACCAGAAGGTGAACCCCCCGCTGACGCTCGACCTGCCTGAGTTCACCTCGAACCTGTCGATCGAGCAGATCACGGCGGCACAAGGCGTCTCCACTTCGTCGGGAGTGTCGTTGGACATGCAGGCCTCGTCACCGGCCCGGGCCGGCTATGCGAGGGACACGACCGGAGCTGACAACGACCCCGCACAACCAGGGCAGACGTATCAGCAGACGAGCCCGAACCCGAAGACCGGTCCCGGCGCGACGGCCATCGCGACGAGTTCAGGAGGGAGCTCGCTCACCCTGACCTCGAGCGGAGGAGACACGTTCGGGAGCACCAGCACGACCGCCGCGACTGTGTCCGACCAATGCAACGACGCCTCCGGCACGAGTCAGACCGACAGCCAGGCGTGCGGCAACGCCTCGGCATGGCAGCAGGGAACGCTCTCGGCGGTGCTCAACTTGAACGCGCCTGGAGGCAGCCTCGGGGACGCCACGCTCGCGTCCGTCGGCGGCGCCTCCGCGCGCAGCTACGGGTTTACGAACCGAGACGTGACGCAGCAGCCGGGCACGTGCGTCGGCACATCGGGCGATGGGTGCATCCACGCCGACGCGACTCGCTCGATCGGGAACTTCACCGTGGGCGGCATCCCCGCGAACGTGCCGGGTCCCGCCGGCTGGAACGGCTCGCTGATCCAGGTGACGAACTTCGCTGATTCGACGTCGTCCGAGTCCGGAGTCGCCGGGTCGAACCCGACGGCCACGGCCAGCGGCACACTCTCGTACTGGAACGGCGCCGGATACACCACCTGTACCATCGGGACCGATTGCCCGGCGACCTTCACGACGCCCCGGGTCACCGTGTTGACCGCCGCCGGCGGTGGGAGCGTCCAGGTGATGCTCCAGACCGCGACATGGACCGTCAATAGGGCGACGACCACCAAGAACATCCCCCCGCCGGCGCCGGACACGCTGCCGGCCTGCGTGACGGCGAACACGTGCACAGCGAACGCGGCCGGCACCTCGACCTCCCCGGTCTCGGGGAGCCTCAGGTATTTCGTCAACTACATCGACACAACGACGACCAACCTGGCAGACCTCACGATCAGCGTCGACCTGGGCACCCTGGCGGCGACCACGCGCTACAAGCCGGCGACCTAGACCATGATCCTTGCCGCGTTCACCCGCATCCGCCGCCGCCTTCGATCTGAGGCTGGCTTCACGCTGATCGAGATGCTCATCGCCATGTCGTTGCTCACGATCGTCATGGTGGTCTTCCTGTCGGCACTGGCGACCAGTCAGACGACGGTCAACCGAGCAACGGTTCGAAGCATCAGCAACGACCAGTCGAGGCTGGCCATCCAAGAGATCGACAAAGAGATTCGCTCCGGCAACGTGCTCTACGACCCGGCAAACTGTCCGCCGCCGCCTGTGAATCCCTCGGGTGCACCGACATGCGATCCGGCTGAGGGGATCACCCAGAACATGACGCTGTTGATCTACACGCAGACCAACGCGAACAGCCGCAACCCAGGCAACCAGTGCGTCCAGTGGCGGATCTCGCCCGTAGCAGCCGATGGACTCTCCCAGCTCCAGCGCCGAGCGTGGAGCGTGAACTGGCAGAACGACGGCATCGTGTTCGGGTGGCGAGTCGTTGCCAGCAACGTGGTGAATCGCCAGCCGCCGGAAGGGGGCTCGGCGGTTCCTGCGTTCGCTCTCGACCCCACCTCGGCGTTCGGTAGCAGGGTCGTGGAGGTCACGGTCCTGACCAACGGTGATCCCGCCAACGGCCAGAGCCCAACGGTCACGAACACCACGCAGCTGACAGGACGAAACACCGAGTACGGCTACCCGAGCAACATCTGCACCACCATCCCCCCGTACTGAGACAAGGCACGAGGAGCGACGACATGCTGAAGAGACTTCACTCCGACGAACGCGGGGTCGCCCTCGTGACCGCGCTGCTCGTCTCCATGATCGTGGTGGCTTTGGGCCTGGTCGCCGTGGGCGTCTCCCTCCACGACACTTCGGCCAGCTCGCTCGACCGGAAGCGCACGCAGGCCGTGGACGCGGCGGAGGCCGGCCTCGACTCGTTCTTCTCCCAGCTCACCACGACGGACAACTCGTCGATGCCGTGTCCTCTCACGGTGGGAGACCCCAACGAGTCCGTCGATCTGCCGACCAATCCGTCCGCTCACTTCGATCTCTACGTGGCGTTCTACAGCACCTGGCCGCCTGGATCGTCCCCGGACTTGACCTGTGCCGAGGTCCAGGCCGGGGCTACTCCGGCGGCGGCGCTCGTCAAGTCCGTCGGAAGCGCGACGACCGCCGCGGTGCCCACGATGGTGCAGCGCACGATGGAAGCGACGATCCATCTCACGCCGATCTTCGGCGGCTTCAACAAGGCAATCTTCTCCGACAAACAGCTTGGATTCGGGAACAAGTTCACCCTCAACGGCAACGGGGGCAACAACGGCGACGTCTACACGAACGGCAACTTCACGCTGTCGAACAACACCCTGCTCAAGGGGAGCGTCTACGCGCAGGGGTCGGCCACGATCGGCCAGGGGGTCGTGAACGCCGACGTGTGGGCGAAGAACGCGGTGAGTCTCTCCAACGGCATCCAGGTCCTCGGAAACGCGACCTCGTCGACGTCCTCCATCACCCTCGACAGCAACTCGACGGTCTTTGGAAACGCCAAGGCCGGAACTTCGGTGAGCGGCGGCACCATCAACGGGACGATCACGCAGAACTCGCCGTCCGGCCCACCGCCGCAGCTGTCGATGCCCAAGTATTGCTGGCCGGGATGTGACGCACAGGGTAACCCGAACAACAGCACGCAGCAGGCCTTCGCCGACCTCGGATACGCGCTGAAGACCTACACGACATGCGCCGCGGCGCAGACGGACATTGCGAATTGGTTCGGTGCATCGGGAGGCGACTACGTCGTGGTGGTGAACTCGGCCACGCCGTGCGGCCTGTCCTACGGAGGAAATTCGACGATCAACGTGCGGGGCAACCTGGCCATCTTCTTCACGGGCGGGGCCACCGACTCAGGCGGGACGACCAGCGTGTTCTCGACGAGCAACAACGTGACGTTCAACGGGACCGGTTCCGGCCCATACCAGCTGTACATGGTGCGCTCCTGGGAATCGGGCCTCTGCCCGACGAATCCCATCGCGACGCCGAACTTCAGCGTCTCGAACAGCACGTCGTTCAACAACCTCACGCTCTTCGTCTACACGCCCTGTCGAGTGGACTTCGGAAACAACAACGCGGGAGGGGTGAACGGCCAGATCATTGGCGGGCAGGTGAACATCACCAACCAGATGGTGATGAACTACGTGCCCGTGATCGCACCGGCGTTCAACCTCATCGGCTACAACTCGGGAATCTCCTACTTGCGAGAGATCGCGAACGGGACCTGACCCGCGTCGGACGAGCCACCTACGATGAGGGGGTGCTGATGGCTGGAATCGCGGCCGCGCTGGGCCTCGCCGTCGGAAGCTTCCTGAACGTCGTCATCTATCGCGTGCCCCGGGGGCTCTCCATCGTGCGGCCCGGCTCGGCCTGCCCGGGCTGCGGCGCGGAGATCCGTCCGAGGGACAACGTCCCGCTGCTGTCCTATCTGATGCTCCGTGGGCGCTGTCGTGCTTGCGGCACACGCATTTCCGCCGAGTACCCGGTCGTCGAGCTCGTCACGGCCGTCCTGTTCGTGGGATCGGCGCTGGTGCTGCCCTCCGCGTGGCAGTTCGGCTACGTGGCCCCCTTCCTGGCCGTGCTGGTCGCGTGCGCGTTCATCGACCTCCACGACCGCATCATCCCCAACCGGATCGTGCTGCCGGCCATGGTCTTCTTCGCCGTGGCGGCGCTCGTGCTCGACCTGAGCGGGCGGCCGCTCTCGTTCGTCGACGGACTCATCGGCTTCGCCGCGTACGGCGGCGCGCTGTTCCTCGTCGCGCTCGTCTCCGGCGGGATGGGCATGGGCGACGTCAAGCTGGCCGCCCTGATCGGGCTCGTCCTGGGGGCCTTGGGACTTCGCTACGTGGGCGTGGCGGCGATGCTCGGCATCCTCGCCGGCGGCGTCGGCGCGGTCGTGGCCCTGGCGATGGGGCGGGACCGCAAGGCGGCGATCCCCTTCGGGCCGTACCTCGCCCTGGGTGCGTCGCTGGCGGTCTTCGCGGGCCCCGCGGTGTCCGGCTGGTACCTCGGGCTCTTTCGGTAACCGGCCGTCCCTGAACGCCTGATCCCGTTCCCTCGCAAGGGATCCCCCGCACGGGTGATGCGCCTGACAGCGCGAGTGATGGATTGGGACCACAGGACTGAAATTCGCGTGTCGGGGGACGTGTCGCCTAAAGACCGCCCGTGTCCGAGCCGATCACTGTTGTTGACCCAAGTCCGAGCGTGAGGCATCAGCGAGGTCGTGGGTGCAACGAAAGCAGATGTGACGGTTGGTGTAGGTGCGTTTCGAGACCGGAGGGAAGCGCTCATGGGAAAGCGGAGTCCGTTCGTCGGGGACCCCATGCTCACCGTTGGTGAGGTCGCCGGGACGATGCGGGTTTCGAACATGACCGTGTATCGACTGATCAACTCCGGACAGCTCGCCGCCGTCCGGGTGGGGAAGAACTACCGGATCCGAGAGTCGGACGTGACCCGATACCTGTCGGAGAGGGCCGTCAAGGCCGAGGGCCAGGAAGCCGAAGGAAACTGACATGACACGCGTACGAATTGGTGTCGACATCGGTGCAACGGCGGTTCGTGCCGCCGAGTTGAAGGGCTCGCCTCCCTCGCTCGTGCGAGTCGGACAGGTGCCGCTCCCGGCGGGAGCCGTGGCGAGCGGAGAGATCCGCGAACCCGAGGCCGTGTCCGACGCCCTGCGCGAGCTGTGGCGCGTCGGCAAGTTCAAGAAGCGCGAGGTCGTCCTCGGCGTGAGCAACCAGCGAGTGGTGGTCCGCGAGGTCACGCCTTCCGTGGCTGCCCGAGAAGGAGTTCAGCGAGTCCCTGCCCTTCCAGGTGCAGGAGCACGTTCCGATCCCCGTCGAGGAGGCCGTGCTCGACTTCGAGATCCTCGAGGAGTTCGAGCAGGAGGGCCGCCAGATGGTCCGGCTGCTCCTCGTGGCGGCCCAGAAGGCGATGGTCGACCAGATCATCCAGTGCGCGCAGGCCGCGAAGCTCTCGCCGATCGGCATCGACCTGATGCCCTTCGCCATCGTCCGCTCGGTCGGCTCCTTCGAGGGCATGAACCTGGACAGCCAGGAGGCCGGCGACGAGGCCGTCGTCGACATCGGCGCCGAGCTCACGTGCATTTGCGTCCACGCCGCGGGCATGCCCCGGTTCGTTCGCATCCTCTCGTCCGGCGGTCGTGAGATGACCGCGGCGGTCGCTCGCTCGCTGGGCGTCGACGAGGACGAGGCCGAGCGCCTGAAGCGCGGCGAGTCCTACGACCCGCGACAAGGTGCGAGCAGGCCGTCGCAGGTGGCGCAGTCGCGTGCGACGACCGTTCGTCGACGAGATTCGCTCGTCGCTCGACTTCTACCAGACCCAGGCCAAGGGCGCCAAGATCTCGCGCGTCCTGGTCACCGGCGGCGGCTCCAAGCTGCCCGGTCTGGCGAATCTGCTGGACGAGCGCCTGGCCACCCAGGTGGCTCGCAGGGCCAGGCGTTCCACCGTGTGAACCCGTCCCTGGACCTGTCGCCAGAGGCAATGGCAGCGGCTGAGCCGCTGCTGGCCGTGGCGGTCGGCCTCGCCCTTCCAGGGGGCCGCGAATGACTCAGGTCAACCTGCTTCCATCCGACGTTCGAGCAGAAGCAGAAGACGCGCCAGCTGACGGTTCTGGTCGGCATGGTCGGCGCGATCGTGGTGGCCCTGCTGCTGGGCTACTTCGTGCTGCAGATCGACAAGCTGGCCAGCGCGAACAACGACCTGGCGGCCGCGACAGGCGCAGAACAACGCGCTGCAGAGCCAGGTCACCGGCCTGAGCCGTTCAAGGACCTGAAGACGCAGGTGACGTCGCAGAAGACCACGTGTCCACGGCCAAGGCCGGCACGGTCGAGTTCTCCGGCGTCCTGCACGACCTGTCCATGGTCATCCCGAGCAGACGTGTACCTGACCGGTGTCACGGGCAACTTGTCCGCTCGGGGACGGCGCCGCCACGCAGCCGAACGCCGGAAACGTGGTCGGCACCATCCAGTTCCAGGGCTCCGCGCTCGACCACCTCGACGGTGGCGCAAGTGGCTGACCCGGCTGGCGCAGGTCGACGGCTGGGACAACTCGTGGATCAGGCGTCCGTGAAGCGATCGAGCAACGGAAGCATGACCGCGTCCCCGTTCGTGGACTTCAGCGGCACGGTCGACCTCATCGGCGTCACGGCTAGAAGGGAGGCAAGGATGAAGAGTCGCGGACCCATCGTCGCGGTAGCCGGCGTCGCCGTGATCCTCTCTGATGGTGGTCGCGGCTCTGATCCTCCCAAGACCACCAAGGTCAGCGCGAAGCAGAAGGAGGTGGCCGCGACCGAGCAGGTCGAGGCCCAGCTCCAGGTGCAGACTCCAGCAGGACTACCAGGAGGACCTGCAGGACGCAGGCCGAGGAGGTCCGCGCGCAGCTGGACGCCCTGAACAAGGAGGTGCCCGGAGTGACGGACCTTCCGGGCCTGATCAAGACGCTGAACTCGATCGCCGGCCAGACGGGCGTGGACTTCACCACGATCTCGCCGGGTCAGCCGTCGACGGCGACCACCGACGACTTCTCGGTCGTGCCCCTCCAGGTCTCGATCGGTCGGGCGGGTTCTTCGCGGTCGACGAGTACCTGTACCGCATCGAGACCTCGACCGGACCGCCAAGGTGTCTCGCGTGTCCTGACGCCCATGAGCTCGTCCTGGGGGCGCCGGCAGCGCGTAACGCGACTGCCGCCGAACCTGCAGGCGCAGGCGACGATCGAGTTCTACACGACCGACGTGTCCGGCCGGCCCTGGATCGGTCACCAGGGCGGTACGACACGACCACGGGACGACGACCACCCCGCCCGTGGCGCCGACGCCCTCTCCGACGCCCACGACTGGAGGCTAATCCGATGGCGATCAATTTCCGTGAACAAGCGATCTGCTGGTCGTCGGGGTCCTGCGTGGTGCTCCTCGTAGGCGGCCTGTACATGATGTTCACCCGGGGCGGCCACGGCGAGCCGGTCGCGCTCCCCAGCCGGGCGCGAGTCGATGCGCCGGCGCCCGCCCCGAGCCCGAGCCCGACGGGAAGGCCGGCGGCAGCGAGAACCAGGACACACTCGTGCTCACCGGCCGCGACCCGTTCCAGCCGCGGTCGACCCCAACACCGGTTCGAGCAGCGGATCCTCCGGCGCCACCGTGACGCCCGCGGGCTCACCCCCACCGGGCTCTCGGGCGGTTCGAGCATCACGATCGACGGCCACACGGTGGTCCTGCTCGACCTGTTCAGCCGAGACGGAAACGACATGGCGCAGGTCGAGGTCGACGGGACCGTCGTACACGGCACAGGTCGGCGAGACGGTTCGCCCAGCAACTTCACCCTGCAGTCGGTGAGAGGGAGCTGCGCCGGACTTCCTGTACGGCGACCATACGTTCACCCTCTGCGAGTCGAGGCAGGCGCGGAACGAACGTCCTCCAGACGGCCTCGGGCGACGGATGTCGCTCGGGGCCGCTGCAGCTCCGGGGGGCCACGTGCTCCGACGCACGTCGGGCCGGACCGGTATCATCCGGGCCGTGGACTATGCGCCGACCGGTCGATCGCCTGACGGATCGGCTCCCCGAGCTGGGGGCCGAGGCGTTCCTGGTCACATCGCCTTCCCAACGTCCGGTACCTCGCCGGGCTTCACCGGTTCGAACGGCACGCTCGTCCTCTCGCCCGAGGGCGGCACGTTCTTCACCGACGGCCGGTACGACGGACAGTCGGCCCACGAGGTCCCCGACCTCGCACGCTCGTCTCCGGAGCGACTCGCTGGTGCCGGCGGTGGTGGCGGCGGCCCGGCCCTCGGGGTTCACCGGGTGGCCTTCGAGGCGGACGGCGCTGACGTACCGCACGTACACCGACCTGAACGCGGCGGGGATCGAGTTGATCCCGTCGTCGGGCGAGGTCGAGCGGCTCCGCTGGGTGAAGGACCCCGAGAGGTCGCGCTCTCGGGCGAGGCCCAGACCATCGCCGACGAGAGCGTTCGACGAGATCACCGGCAGGCTCGTGCGAGGGGTCACCGAGCGGGCCACGGCGCTCGACATCGACACGACCATGCGGCGGCTCGGGGCGGACGCCGTCTGGCGTTCGACACGATCGTGGCGTTCGGCGAGAGCGCCGCCGAGCCGCACCACCGCCCGAGCGACCGCAGCGCTCGGCCGCGGCGACATGGTGAAGATGGACTTCGGGGCGCTGATCGGCGGGTACCACTCGGACATGACCCGCACGGTCGCCTTCGGCGCCATCGAGGAGCCGCTTCGGACGTCTACGAGGTCGTCCGCCGCGCCCAGCAGGCCGGCGTCGATGCGGTCCGGGCGGGGTCGACGGCGGCGGACGTCGACGAGGCGTCCCGCGGCGTGGTCGCGCGACGCCGGGTTCGACGCGCGCCTTCAACCACGGGCTCGGGCCACGGGGTCGGGCTCGAGATCCACGAGGGCCCGAACTTCCGCCCGGGCGGGACGGACGTCCTTCCGCGGGGCGCCGTGGTCACGGTCGAGCCGGGCGTCTACCTGGAGGGCGTGGGCGGCGTCCGGATCGAGGACATGGTGGAGGTCACTGAGGACGGGTGCCGGGTGATGGCCGTGATCCCAAGGACCTGCCGAGTGGAGTGTGACGTGACGATCGACGGGAGCGGGCGTGAGCGTCGCACCAACGACCTGAAGCGTGGCATGACGCTCGACCTCGACGGCACGCTCTTCCAGGTGATCGAGTTCCAGCACGTCAAGCCCGGCAAGGGCGGCGCCTTCGTCCGGACCAAGCTGCGCAACGTGAAGACCGGCGGCCGTCGTCGACCGCACGTTCAACGCCGGCGTGAACGTCGGGCCTGGCCATCGTCGAGCGGTCACGAGATGCAGTACCTCTACCGGGACGGCGACGACTTCGTCTTCATGGACACGGCCTCGTACGACCAGCATCACGTGCCTTCGGAGGTCGTCGGCGACGCCGGCGTGTACCTGACCGAGGGGGCGACCGCGATCGTCGCCACCTACGAGGGGCACGCGATCTCGGTCGAGCTGCCGGCGTCGGTGGTGCTGCGGGTGACCCAGACCGACCCCGGCGTCAAGGGAGACCGGGTGAGCGGCGCCCTCAAGCCGGCGACCCTCGAGACCGGACTGGTGGTGCAGGTGCCGCTGTTCGTCGAGGAGGGCGACCTGGTGAAGGTCGACACGCGCACCGGCGAGTACCTGACGCGGGAGAAGTAGGCGCCGTGGGCGGCGGGTCGGGGCGACCGGACGTCGGCGGGCGGAGGCCATCGCCGCCGCCGGCGCGCGACGCGGCCCTCGACCTCCTCTACCAGGCCGACGTGATGGACCGAACCCGGCGACGTCGTGGCGGCATGGCGGGCCGCGGGGCGCTCGATCCCGGGGTACACGCGCGAGCTGGTCGCGAGCGTCGCCCGGCGCACTGGGCGGAGATCGACGCGGCTGCTGGGGGAGCACCGGAGGGGTGGACGGTGCCGCGGATGGCGGTCGTCGATCGGACGATCCTGCGGGTGGCGTGCGAGGAGCTGCGGACGGGCCTCCCGCCCGCGGTCGCGGTCAACGAGGCGGTCGAGCCGGCGAGGGAGCTGTCGACGGAGGACTCGGGCCGCTTCGTGAACGGCGTCCTCGGACGGATCGCCCGGGACGCCGAGGGCGTCACCTCGGGCTGAGGGAGGTCAGTCCTCGGGGGACTTCGCCGGGGCGGGGTTCTCGCTCGGCTCGGCGTCGCCCTCCTGCAGCCCCCGCTTGAACTCTCGCGAGGACTTGCCCAGCGAGCGCGCCAGCTCGGGCAGCTTCTCGGCGCCGAACAGGAGCAGGATCACGCCTCCATTAATTAGCCCTCCGGGCCACCTGGCATAGTTCTCCTTTCTGTCCGACCAAGTGTAGGTCATTGATTCGCGTCCGGGAAGGGATGCTCGGAGGACTGAGCTTGGGTCGCACGAGCGCGAAGATACAGAATGCTTCCGACTAGGCGGAATTAACACGATTACGACTCCATGTCGCTCGGCTCTGCTGAGCGTGATCCCACGCTGACCGGGGATGACGAGCAGCATCGATAACCGCCCAAGTTGGTAGCGCGCATAGGGCAACGAGGCCAAGCCATTCAGTACCGCCAGACATATCGGACTCCCGGACCCCTGCGCTTGTTGCTCAGGGGTCCTCGACCACGTCTCAGTCGGGCAAGATGCGGCAGGCCAATCGCCTCCCTTTCGAGCACCGTCTTCGATCCGGCAAGCGTACCGCAGCCAACGGCCTGCGGAGGCCGCTCCAGGCCCACGGCGGCGCCGAGCAGCGCCCCGGCGACGGCGGCGTTCGTGTCGGTGTCGCCCCCCAGCGACACGACGCGGCCGAGCTCCTGCTCGAACGGGCCGCCGCGGAGCAGGGCCTGGAGCCCGAGCGCGGCGGCGAACAGGCAGAACCCCTGGTCGGGCCCGTCGACGGGGCGCGCATCCGCCGACCGCGTCCACCAGGAACTCGAGCTCCTCGCCGCCCTCCAGGTCGAGCGACGGCGGCGACTGCCTCGCCGGCCGTGGCCTCGCGGCCGTCGCCCCGGACCAGGGCGGCGACGGTCAGCGCGACCGCCAGCGACCGCGGTCCGGCACCGCTCGTCGAAGTGGGTCAGACGCCGAGAGCGCGGGGGCCAGCCTGGGTCAGCGACGCCGGGTCGGTGCGCGTACGCGACGCCGAGGGGAGGCGCAGTACATGACCGAGCCGTTCCCGGCGGAGACCTCGGGCCCGCGATCGCGCCAGACGGCCTCGGCCGCCGCTGCGGCGTCGGCGCCCCGCTCACGCGCGGAGGACCATCCGCGTCAGGTTGCCGATGTCGGGCGGCCCGGCTCCGGAACCAGGCGAGGTGGCGCGCGACCAGGTCAGCCGGGATCGAAGCCGCCGCGCCGCGACCAGGCTCCGCGCGAGGTTCCGGGCCATCGCCGTGTCGTCGGTGGTCGTGCCCGGCGGGAGAGCCCTGCCACGGCAGCTCGAAGGCCGGAAGCGGGGGGAATGCTCGTCGGCGAAGGAACTCGAACGGCGCCCCAGCGCGTCGCCGAGCGCGAGCCCGAGCAGGCATCCGACGCCTCGCGGTCGCGACGTCCATCGTTCGGCACGGGAGCACGCTAGCAAGCGCTCGACTCCCGGGCGTTGCGTTTGACAGTCCCGGGCAGCCGCTATCCTCGGTGTCGGGTACTTCCCCTTTAAGGACCGGTCCCGTGAGGCCGGGAAGGGAGACGAGAGGTTTGGCGACCACGCACGCTCCGCGCCCCCGCGGGGCGTTTCTTTCCGCGTGCGCGACGACCGGTCCGTGGCCGATGGGACGGGCGTGACCGGCGCGACCCGGCTCCTGGACGCACGGTGACATCCGGCGCGCGGTCACCCGCATCGCCCACGAGATCCTCGAGCGCAACAAGGGGGCCGACGGCGTCGCGCTGGTCGGCATCGCGACCCGCGGCGACGACCTGGCCCGGCGCCTCGCGGCGGAGATCGCGCGCATCGAGGGCGTCGAGGTCCCGGTGGGCGCGCTGGACATCACCTTCTACCGGGACGACATCGGGCTTCGCGCCGAGGCGCCCGAGGTGCACGAGACCCGGATCGCCGTTCGACATCTCCGGGCGCACCGTGGTGCTGGTCGACGACGTGCTGTTCACGGGCCGCACGATCCGCGCGGCGCTGGACGCGCTGATGGACTTCGGCCGGCCGGAGGCGATCCAGCTCGCGGTCCTGGTCGACCGCGGCCACCGGGAGCTTCCGATCCGCCCGGACTTCGTCGGCAAGAACCTGCCGACGCGCGAGGACGAGGAGGTCGCAGGTGCGCCTGCCGGAGGTGGACGGCGAGGACGCGGTCGTGGTGAGCGAGACGTGAAAGGAACCCGGCATGATCAAACACCTGCTCTCGGTCTCCCAGCTCTCGCGCGAGGACGTCACCCGGATCCTCGACACCGCCGAGAGCTTCCGCGAGGTGGGCACCCGGGTCATCAAGAAGGTCCCGGCGCTCCGCGGCCGGACCGTGGTGAACCTCTTCTACGAGAACTCCACCCGCACGCGCATCTCGTTCGAGCTGGCGGCCAAGCGGCTGTCCGCCGACGTGATCAACTTCTCCACCAGCGGCTCGTCGCGTCTCGAAGGGCGAGATCCTCAAGGACACGGCGCTGACGCTGCAGGCGATGGGCGCCGACGCCATCGTGATCCGGCACTCGTCGTCCGGCGCGCCGCACACGCTGTCGAAGTGGGTGACGGCGTGCGTCCTGAACGCCGGCGACGGCACCGCACGAGCACCCGACGCAGGCGCTGCTGGACCTGTTCACCATGCGCGAGCACTTCCCGACTTCGAGGGACTGCGAACTGGCGATCGTCGGCGACGTGCGGCATTCGCGGGTCGCCCGGTCGCTCACCTTCGCGCGGCGAAGATGGGGGGGCAGGTGACGCTCGTCGGGCCGCCCACGCTCATCCCGCCCGAGGCGCCCGGCGTGGGGCGCGGCCGTCTCCCACGACCTCGACGCGGTCCTGCCGAAGCTGGACGTCTGCTACATGCTGCGCGTCCAGCGCGAGCGGCAGCGGCAGCAGTTCTTCCCGAGCGTTCGCGAGTACTCGCGCCGGTACGGCCTGTCGCGCGTCGCGGGTGGACGCGCTGCCCGAGCGCGCGCTGATCATGCATCCGGGGCCCATGAACCGCGGCGTGGAGATCGCCTCGGACGTGGCCGACCTGCCCCGCGCCGTCATCACCGACCAGGTGACGAACGGGATCGCGGTCCGCATGTCGCTCGCTGTACCTGATCCTCGGCGGCGACGGGCGCGCGGCCGAGGACACGGACCGGAGGCGGGAGGCGCGACGAGTGCCTAGGCGGACGCTGTTCCGGGGCGTGCGCGTCGTCGATCCGGCCTCCGGGCAGGACGGCGAGGGCGACGTCCTGGTGGAGGACGAGACGGTCGCTCGAGGTGGGGGCCGGCATCGACGGCCTCCGCGGGGACGTCATCGACGCGGACGGTCTGGTCCTGGCTCCCGGCCTGGTGGACCTGCACGCGCACCTGCGCGAGCCGGGCTTCGAGCACAAGGAGACCGTCGAGACGGGGACGCGGGCCGCGGCGGCCGGCGGGTACACGGCGGTGTGCGCGATGCCGAACACGGATCCGGTGGCCGACAACGTGGCCGTCGTCGCCGAGGTCCGTGCCCTGGCCGACAAGATCGGGCTGTGCGACGTGCACCCGGCCGGCCGCGATCACCCGCGGCCTGGAGGGCGAGTCGCTCACCGACATCGCCGAGCTGTACGAAGCCGGCGTGCGGCTGTTCACCGACGACGGCCACTGCGTCGAGTCGTCGCGCGTCATGCGGCTGGCCCTCGAGTACGCGTCGCAGTTCGACGTGGTCATCTGCCAGCACGCCCAGGACGACGGTCTGATCGGAGGGGTGGCAGATGCACGAGGGGCACTACTCCGCGCTGCTGGGCCTGACCGGCGTGCCGGCCGAGGCCGAGGAGGTGGTCGTCGCGCGGGACGTGGCCCTCGCCCGGCTGACCGGCGGACGGCTGCACGTGACGCACCTGTCCTCGGCCGGGAGCGTCGACCTGGTGGCGGCGGCCAGGGCCCGCGGCATCCGGGTGACGGCGGACGTGACGCCGCATCACCTCGCGCTGCTGGACGAGGACCTCGTGAACTACGACACGAACCTCAGGGTCAACCCGCCGCTCCGCTCGTCGGAGCATCGGGACGCGCTGCGGAGCGCCCTGGCGGCCGGAACGATCGACGCCGTCGCCACGGACCACGCCCCGCACGCGCCGGAGGAGAAGGAGCAGGAGTTCGACCAGGCGCCGCCGGGGACGATCGGCCTGGAGACCGCGCTGGCCGTGGTGCTGACCGAGATGGTGGAGCCCGGCCTCCTGTCGCTTCCCGAGGCGATCGACCGTCTGTCGACGGCGCCCGCCCGGATCCTCGGCCTGCCCGACCAGGGCGGCCCGATCGCGCCCGGGGCGTCCGCGAACCTCGTGCTGTTCGATCCCGCCGCCGAGTGGACGGTGGGGGACCGGCCCTTCCGGTCGATGGCGGACAACAGCGCGTTTCTCGGGCGCGACGCTTCGGGGGCGGGTCGTGCACACGATGCTGCGGGGCGCGTTCACGGTCCGGGACGGCGAGCCCGTCAGATGACGCGTGCCGAGGCGCTGCTGGTCCTGGAGGACGGCACGGCGTTCCGCGGCCGGTCGTTCGGCGCCGCCGGCGAGACGTTCGGCGAGGCCGTGTTCAACACCGGCATGTGCGGCTACCAGGAGGTGCTGACCGATCCCTCGTATCGCCGGCAGATCGTCACCATGACGGCGCCGCACCAGGGCAACTACGGCGTCAACCCGGAGGACGCCGAGTCCGACCGGGTGCAGGTGGCGGGGTTCGTCGTTCGCGAGGCTGTCGGGCCGGGCGTCGTCGTGGCGGGCGCGGGGAACGCTGGACGAGTATCTGCGCGACGCCGGCGTCGTGGGGATCGAGGACGTCGACACGCGGGCACTGACGCTTCGGATCCGGACGCACGGCGCGATGCGGGCGGCCGTGTCGACCGATGACCTCGACGCGGGATCCCTCGCCGCGCGCGTGCGGGCCGAGCCGGGCATGGAGGGCGCGGACCTGGCCGCGTCCGTGTCCACTGCGGAGCCGTACGCCGCGGCCGACCTGGTCGGACCGGCCCGCCCCGTGGAGGGCCCGCGCGCTGCGGGTGGCGGCCTACGACTTCGGCATCAAGCGCAACATCCTGCGGCTGCTGGCGGCCGGCGGCTGCGAGACGACGGTGTTCCCCGCGACGACCCCCGCCGCCGAGGTGCTGGCCGGTGGCTTCGACGGCCTCTTCCTGTCCAACGGTCCGGGCGACCCCTCGGCGACGCGCTACGGGGTCGAGGCCGTCCGGGACGCGCTTGGTCACATCCCGATCTTCGGGATCTGCCTCGGGCACCAACTGCTCGGCCTGGCGCTCGGCGGTCGCACGTACAAGCTGACGTTCGGCCATCGAGGCGTGAACCAGCCGGTCAAGGATCGCGACACCGGACGCGTCGCGATCACCGAGCCACAACCACGGCTTCGCCGTCGATCCGGATTCGTGGTCCCGTGACGAGGCCGCTCGAGGCGCCGGCGGCGGCGGTGCCCTTCGGGACCTTCCTCGCGCGGCAATGCAGTCCGCTCACACGGTCCCTCCGCGCCACCGACGCCCCCACACGCCACATCGCCTCAGGAGCAGCCGCCGCCCCCGTGGTACCACGGAGTTCGGCGAGGTCGCGCTCACGCACTGGAACCTGAACGACGGGACGCTCGAGGGGCTGCGCTGTCTCGACGTGCCGGCGTTCGGCGTGCAGTACCACCCCGAGGCGGCGCCCGGTCCGCACGACGCCCGCGGCCTGTTCGCGGAGTTCCGGGCCTGATGGAGGCGAGACGCTGATGCCGCGCCGCGAGGACATCCGGTCGATCCTGGTCGTCGGCTCGGGGCCGATCATCATCGGGCAGGCCTGCGAGTTCGACTACTCGGGGACCCAGGCGTGCAAGGTGCTGCGGCAGGAGGGCTATCGGGTCGTCCTGGTGAACTCCAACCCGGCGACGATCATGACCGACCCCGAGTTCGCCGACGCCACGTACGTCGAGCCGATCACGCCCGCGTCGGTGCTCCGTGTCATCGAGCGGGAGAAGCCCGACGCGCTGCTCCCGACGCTGGGCGGGCAGACGGCGCTGAACGTGGCGATCGCCCTGGCCGAGGCGGGGGACCTCGACCGGCTGGGCGTCCGCCTGATCGGCGCGGGGCTCGAGGCGATCCGCCGGGCCGAGGACCGCCGTCTGTTCGTGAAGACCATGCAGGGGGCCGGGCTGCCGCTGCCGCGATCGGGCTTCGCCCACACCGTCGAGGAGGCGCTCACCGCCGCGCGGCGAGCTCGGCTATCCGGTGATCGTCCGTCCGTCGTTCGTCCTGGGCGGCGGCGGCACGGGTCTGGCCGGCCGGCACGGAGGAGCTGACCCGGATCGCCGCGGAGGGCCTGGCGGCCAGCCCGGTGACCGAGATCCTCGTCGAGGAGTCGGTGGCCGGCTGGAAGGAGTTCGAGCTGGAGGTCATGCGTGACGGCGCGGACAACGCCGTCATCGTCTGCTCGATCGAGAACGTCGACCCGATGGGCGTGCACACGGGCGACTCGGTGACCGTCGCGCCGGCCATGACGCTCACCGATCGCGAGTACCAGGTGATGCGCGACGCGGCGATCGCGTGCATCCGCGCCGTGGGCGTCGACACGGGCGGCTCGAACGTCCAGTTCGCCGTGAACCCGGACGACGGGCGCATGGTGCTCATCGAGATGAACCCGCGCGTCTCCCGCTCGAGCGCGCTCGCGTCGAAGGCGACCGGGTTCCCGATCGCCAAGATCGCGGCGCTGCTCGCCGTGGGGTACACGCTCGACGAGATCCGCAACGACATCACGGGCGAGACCTTCGCCGCATTCGAGCCCGCCCTCGACTACGTCGCGGTCAAGATCCCGCGCTGGGCGTTCGAGAAGTTCCCGGGTTCGAACGCGGAGCTGTCGACCATGATGCGAGTCGGTCGGGGAGGTCATGGCCATCGGCCGGACGTTCACCGAGGCGCTCGGCAAGGCCTACCGTTCCCTCGAGCGGCCCGAGTTCTCCCTGGGTGCCGACGGCATCCAACCGCGCCTCTCGGCGCTGCGCGAGCTGGGGGCGGCGACGGAGCACCGGCTCCTGGAGGTCGAGTCGGCGCTGGCGGCAGGGCACTCGGTGGAGGAGGTGGCCGCGGCGTCCTCGATCGATCCGTGGTTCATCGATCAGATCGGGCTGGTCGTCGAAGCGGCGGATTCGCTGCGCGGCAGAAGGATCGCCGAACTGTCGGCGGCGGAGCTTCGGGCCGCCAAACGGCGCGGGCTGTCGGATCGACGGATCGCGCTCCTCACGGGCTCGTCGGAGGAGCGCGTGCGGGATGCCCGGCAGCTGCTCGGCGTGGTCCCCGTCTACAAGACCGTCGACACGTGCGCCGGCGAGTTCGAGGCGCGCACGCCGTACTACTACTCGACGTACGAGCGGGAGACGGAGGTCCGCCCCGGCGATCGTCCCCGGGTGGTCATCCTGGGGGCCGGCCCCAACCGGATCGGCCAGGGCATCGAGTTCGACTACGCCTGCGTGCACGCTGCGTTCGCGCTGCACGACGCGGGCTACGAGACGGTGATGGTGAACTCGAATCCCGAGACCGTCTCCACGGACTACGACACCAGCGACCGTCTGTACTTCGAGCCGCTGACCGTCGAGGACGTGCTGGCGGTGTGCGAGGCAGAGCAGCCCGTGGGCGTCATCGTGCAGCTCGGCGGCCAGACGCCCCTCACCCTCGCCGCCGAGCTCGCGCGCGCCGGGGTGCCGATCCTCGGCACCACGACGACGTCGATCGACCTCGCCGAGGATCGGAAGAAGTTCGGCCTGCTGCTGCGGGATTCTGGGGATCCCCTCACCGGCGCACGGGGTGGCGTCGTCGGTGGAGGAGGCCGCGGAGGTTGCCGGCCGGATCGGGTTCCCGCTCATCGTCCGGCCCTCGTACGTGCTGGGGGGCCGCGCCATGGACATCGTCTACTCGGTCGACGAGCTGGCCGGGTTCGTCGAGACGGCGGCGGCGGCCAGTCCCGAGCACCCGGTGTTCCTCGATCGATTCCTGGAAGGGGCGGTGGAGGTCGACGTCGACGCGGTGGCCGACGGCCGCGAGGTGTACATCGGGGCCGTCATGGAGCACATCGAGGAGGCGGGAGTGCACAGCGGCGACTCGTCGTGCGTGATCCCGCCCCCGACCCTCTCCGACGACGAGCTGACGCGGATCGAGGGGACGGTCGTCGCCATCGCGCGCGCCCTGGACGTGCGCGGACTGATCAACGTCCAGCTCGCGCTCCGCGACGACGTGGCGTACGTCCTGGAGGCGAACCCGCGGGCGTCCCGGACGGTTCCGTTCGTGTCGAAGGCGACGGGGATCCCGCTGGCGAAGGCGGCCGCCCGGGTGATGGCGGGCGCGCGGCTCGAGGACCTTCGCGCCGAGGGGATCCTGCCACCCGCCGGCGATCATCCCCTCTACCGATCGCTGGCACACGTGGCCGTGAAGGCCGCCGTGCTCCCGTTCGGACGGTTCCCCGGCGTCGATACGGTGCTCGGCCCCGAGATGCGGTCCACCGGCGAGGTGATGGGCGTGGCGGCATCGCTCGGGACGGCCCTGGCACGCGCGCAGGAGGCCACGGGCGCCGCCCTGCCGCCCGGCGGTACGGTGTTCGTCTCCGTGGCCAATCGGGACAAGCGCGCGATCGTCCTGCCCGCCCGCCGGCTCGCCGAGCTGGGCTTCTCGCTGATCGCCACGCGTGGCACCGCCGCCGTCCTCTCGCGCGCGGGGATCCCGGTCTCGGCGGTGGCGAAGCGCTCGGAGGGTTCGCCCAACGCCCCCGAGCTGATCTCGGCGGGGAAGGTCGACCTCGTCGTGAACACCCCGTTCGGCCGGGGCCCACGCACCGATGGGTACTTCATCCGGACGGCCGCCGCCGCGGCGGTCGTTCCGTGCATCACGACCGTTCCGGGTCTGATGGCCGCCGTGCAGGGGATCGAGGCGCTTCGGGCGGGTGCCCCGGCCCCGACCTCGCTCCAGGAGCTGCTGGCCGTACTCGACCAGGGCTGCCCACTCGGCCCCCGGGTCGCCGTGGGAGGGCGCCGGCGCATGATGCGGCGAAGCTGCGAGGTGCTCTCCATTCGCCAGGCCGGCGCGTACTGGTCGCTGACGCTCGTCGCGCCGGACATCGCCGAAGAGGCGCGGCCGGGGCAGTTCGTGGAGATCGCCGCTCCGCCCGGACGGGAATTCCTGCTGCGCCGACCCTTCTCGATCCACCAGGCGTCCCGGCGCGGAGGCTGGGCGGGCACGGTCGAGGTGGTGTTCGACGCCGTGGGTCCCGGGACGCGGTGGCTGACCGAGGCGAAGCCACACGACGTGCTGGACGTGGTCGGTCCCCTGGGCAGGGGATTCCAGCTCCCGCGTGGCGCGGTTCCGTCCCTGCTGGTGGGGGGCGGCTACGGGGCGGCCCCCCTGTACTTCCTGGCCGAGGAGCTGCTCCGTCGCGGCAAGCCGGTGAACATGATCATCGGCGCGCGGGACCACGAACGGGTCTTCAAGCCGGTGGAGGGCAAGCGTCTCTCCGACCTGATCGTGGTCGCCACCGAGGACGGCAGCATGGGCGAGCGGGGCCGGGTCACGGACTTCCTGGCGCCGGCGCTCGAGCGCACCCGCAGCCAGGGTCGTCTACGCCTGCGGTCCCAACCCGATGCTGCGCGCCGTCTCGGAGGCGTGCGGCACCCTGCGGATCCCGTGTCAGGTGGCCGTCGAGGAGCTGATGGCCTGCGGGCTCGGCGTGTGCTGGACCTGCGTCGTTCCGGTGCTCGCGAAGGATGGGCACGGCTGGTGGAACATGCGCGCCTGCGTCGAGGGCCCGGTGTTCAACGGCGGCCGGGTCTGGTGGGAACGGTGGTTCGGCGACGCGGAGGAAGGGTCGGGCGGGGACGAGGCCGGCACGAGCCTCAGCGAAGGAGCCCGATCCGGGTGAACGCGGACGTCGGAGGGCCGCCGGCGTCGCTCGCCGTGGACCTGGACGGGGTCGCCCTTCCCACGCCGGTGCTGGCGGCGTCGGGATGCTTCAACACCGGACGGGAGATGAGCCAGCTGGTGGACGTCAAGCGCATGGGCGGGATCGTGACCAAGAGCGTCACGCTCGGTCCCACGCGCGGGCTTCCCACGCCGCGGATGGCGGAGACGACGTCCGGCATGCTGAACGCGATCGGCCTGCAGAACTCGGGGCTGGACGCGTTCATGGAGAAGGAGGCGCCGTGGATCGCGGAGGCGGGCGTGCCCGTCTTCGTCTCGGTGGCCGGCACGAGCGTCGAGGAGTACACGCGGGTGACCGTGGTGGTCCGCGAGATCCCCGGCGTGGTGGGGATCGAGGCGAACATCTCCTGTCCGAACGTGGAGCGTCGCAACCAGGTCTTCGCCTGTCATCCGGACCAGGCCGCCGAGGTGGTCGGCGCCATGAGCCGGCTCACCAGCCTCCCGGTGTACGCGAAGCTGACGGCCGACGTCACCGATATCGTCGAAGTGGCCGAAGCCTGCATTCGTGCTGGGGCGCAAGGACTTTCGCTGATCAACACGTTGCTGGGCCTCGCGATCGACGTGGAGACGTTCCGGCCGAGGCTCGGCGCGGTCACGGGCGGGCTGTCGGGACCCGCCATCCATCCGGTCGCCGTCCGCTGCGTCTACCAGGTGGCGCGCGCGTTCCCGGACGTTCCCATCATGGGCATCGGAGGCGTCGCGTCGGCGCACGACGCCATCGAGCTGATGCTGGCCGGGGCCTGGGCGGTCCAGGTCGGGACGGCGAACTTCTACGACCCAGAGGCCACGATCAGGATCGCTGAGGGCGTCGCCGAGTTCCTCGCGCAGAAGGGTCTGGCGAGCCCGAAGGACCTGGTGGGCAAGGGCCGCATCCCGCACGAAGATGCCCGGCCGGCCGCCGATGGGTCCGGCTGAGACGGCGGCGGCGATGACGCCCGACGAGGCGCGCCGGCAGTTCGAGGAGTCGGGGGCGATGCTCACCGGCCACTTCCTCCTCTCCTCCGGACGACACTCGGACACCTACGTGCAGAAGGCGCGCGTCCTGGAACGACCGCGACGTCGCGATGGCGCTGGCCGGCGAGATCGCGTCGTGGCATTCGGACGTCGACGTCGTCCTGGCACCGGCGGTGGGCGCCGTCGCCCTCGGGTTCGCCGTGGCCCTCGCCTGCGGGGCGCGTTCCATCTTCGCCGAGCGCGAGGACGGTCGGATGGTGCTGCGCCGAGGATTCGACGTCGAGCGCGGCGAGCGGACGCTCATCGTCGAGGACGTCGTCACGACCGGCGGATCGGCCGCCGAGGTGTGGGCGCTCGCGGGGGAGTGCGGCGCGGATCGGCTCGGCGTCGCCGCGCTGATCGACCGGACGACGTCGCCCGTGGCGTTTCCGCTGCGTGCCGTCCTTCGCGTCGACGCGCGCGCGTGGGACGCCGACGACTGTCCGCTGTGCCGCGACCGCGTCCCGATCGACGCTCCGGGATCGCGTCACCTGCTCACGCCGTGACGCCGCGTCCCGGATGACCGTCGAGTTGAGGTTGAGAGCCCTTTGCGGCCGTCGGAGCACCGTGCCTATAATCGCGCCGCTTTCCCTGCCTGGGGATCGGAAGTCGCGCACAAGGAGGCCGAACGATGCCACTGCCAACCCTGACCGAGGAGCAGCGCAAGGACGCTCTGGCGAAGGCCGCGGAGGCGCGCCGTGCCCGCGCAGAGCTGAAGGCACAACTCAAGGCCGAGAAGATCTCGCTCAGTGACATCCTCGCCCGCCAGAGCGAAGACGTCGTCGGCAAGATGAAGGTCTCGTCGGTGCTCGAGTCGCTCCCGGGGGTCGGCAAGGTTCGCGCCCGCAAGATCATGGAGGAGCTGGAGATCTCCAGCAGCCGCCGCGTCCGCGGCCTCGGCGCCAAGCAGAAGGACAACCTGCTCGACAAGTTCGGGCGGTAGGCCCCGAAACCGCTCGTCCTCCGCCAGGGACATGCCGGACGAGCACCCTCGCGCACGCGGCGGTCTGTTCGTCATCGCGGGGCCTTCGGGCGTGGGGAAGGGCACGGTCGTCCGGCGACTCCTCGAGCTCCGTCCCGACCTGATCCTGTCCGTCTCGGCGACCACGCGCCGGGCGAGACCCGGCGAGGTGGACGGCAACGACTACCGGTTCGTGTCCGACGCGGAGTTCGAGCGGCTGGTGTCGGCCGACGCCCTTCTCGAATGGGCCGACATCTTCGGCCACCACCGCTCGGGCACCCCCGTCGGAGCCGGTCGAGGCCGCCCGATCCGCGGGGCGCGACGTGCTCCTGGAGATCGACGTCCAGGGGGCGCGGCAGGTTCGGACACGGGCTCCGGACGCCGTCCTGATCTTCCTGGCGCCACCGTCACTCGAGGAGTTGGAGCGCCGGCTGCGCACCCGGGGGACCGAGACCGAGGCCCAGCTCGAGCGCCGGCTCGCCGTCGCCCGCGACGAGCTGACCCAGGCCTCCGGGTTCGATCACGTGGTGGTGAACGACGAGGTCAACAGGGCCGCCACGGAGATCGTGCGTATACTTCAGGAGAGCGCGGCGAACCCCCCGCGCGCGGAGCGTTCCAAGCCTCAGGAGACCAATCCCACATGACCGAACTCAACATCGATCGGCTGCTCGGAGAAGGTGCCGTGGATTCGCGGTACACGCTCGTCATCCTGGCAGCGAAGCGGGCTCGCGAGATCAACTCGTACTACAGCCAGTTGGGCGAGGGTCGCGGCGAGTTCGTCCCACCCCTCATCGAGGGGGGTCTCGGGTCCAAGCCCCTGGCCATCGCCCTCCAGGAGATCGACGAGGGCAAGGTCACCTACGAGCGGCCCGAGACGCCGGAAGCAGACTAGGCCGTCGTGAGCCGGGGCCCCGCCGGCAGCGAGCCGCCGTCCGCCGGCTCCCATCCATCGCCTCCCGGCACGGGAAGCGACCGCGTCGTCCTCCTGGCCGTCACCGGCGGGATCGCGGCGTACAAGGCGCTCACGCTCGCGCGCCGGCTGCGGGACGCCGGGCTGACCGTCCAGGGGATCATGACGCCGGCGGCGGGCCGATTCATCGGACCCGACGCCCTCGCGGCACTCACCGGTCGTCCGGTGCACACCGACGTCTTCGAGCGCCCCGAGTCCGTGCTGCACGTCCGGCTGGCGCACGATGCCGCGGGCGCGGTGGTCGCACCCGCGACCGCCAACGTCATCGCGAAGCTCGCGCTCGGGCTGGCAGACGACCTCGTGACCTCGACGCTGCTCGAGGCGCGGGGACCGCTGGTGATCGCACCGGCCATGCACTCCGGCATGTGGGAGCACCCCACCACCCAGGAGCACGTCGCGACGCTGCGCGACAGGGGCGCGGTGATCGTCGGACCGGCGGAGGGCCCCCTCGCCGCCGGCGACGAGGGCGTGGGCCGGATGGCCGAGCCGGACGAGATCGCCGCGGCCGTCGCCGCGGCGCTCGGCCCGAGCGACCTGGCCGGCGCCTCGGTGGTGGTCACGGCGGGACCGACGCACGAGCCCGTGGACGCGGTTCGCTTCCTGGGCAATCGCTCGTCCGGACGGATGGGCTTCGCCGTCGCCGCGGAGGCCGCCCGGCGGGGCGCGCGCGTGACGCTCGTGACCGGGCCGGTGGCGCTCGCGCCGCCCTACGGCGTCGACGTCGTCCGGGTCGAGACCGCGGCCGAGATGGCATCGGCCGTCGCGTCGCGCTTCGAGGACTGCGACGCCGTGGTGATGGCGGCGGCCGTGGCGGACTTCCGTCCGGCGGGTGCCCGGGCGGACAAGATCAAGAAGGAGGGCGGCCCCCCGCCGCTCGTGCTGGAGCCGACCGAGGACATCCTGGCGGGGCTGGGCAAGCGCAAGGGGCGCCAGGTCCTCATCGGGTTCGCCGCCGAGACGACGGAGGTCCTCGCCGAGGGGCGGCGGAAGCTCTCGGAGAAGAACCTCGACCTGCTGGTGGCGAACCGGGTCGGGAGTCCCGGAACCGGCTTCGGGTCGGAGACCAACGAGGCCGCGTTGCTGTCCCGCGAGGACGCGGACGTGGCGCTGCGACAGTGGTCGAAGGCGGAGCTCGCCGCCGCGCTCTGCGACCGGCTGTCACGCCTGCTGGCCGAACGCCGGAACTCCTGACGCGGACCCGGGCAGGGTGTCCGGGCCGGTGGGTATAATCCGCCGCGATGGCAGACGGCAGCTACCTGTTCACCTCCGAGTCCGTCACCGAGGGACATCCCGACAAGCTCGCCGACCAGATCTCCGACGCGGTCCTGGACGCGATCCTGACCGAGGACCCCGACGGCCGGGTGGCGTGCGAGACGCTGGTCACGACCGGCGTCGTCTTCGTGGCCGGCGAGATCAGCACGAAGATCTACGTCGACATCCCGCGGGTCGTCCGCGACACGATCCTCGGGATCGGGTACACGGACGCCACGTTCGGCATCGACGGCGCGACCTGCGGCGTGATCGTGGCCATCCAGGAGCAGTCGCCGGACATCGCGCTGGGAGTCGACAAGTCGTTCGAGTCCAAGCACGGGGTGTCCGACGCGCTCGACGAGATCGGCGCCGGCGACCAGGGCATGATGATCGGCTTCGCCTGTGACGAGACCGAAGAGCTCATGCCGATGCCCATCGCGGTGGCCCACCGCCTCGCCAAGAGACTCGCCGACGTCCGCAAAGCGGGCGTCGTTCCGTATCTGCGGCCCGACGGCAAGAGCCAGGTCACGATCGAGTACCTGGACGGGAAGCCCGTCGCGGTGAACACCGTGCTCATCTCGGCGCAGCATCGCGAGGAGGTCGACGTCGAGACGCTCCTCGCGCCGGACATCCGTGAGCACGTCATCGACCCGGTGCTCGCCGAGGTCGGGCTCGAGCACGAGGGCAGGCGCATCCTGGTCAACCCCACCGGACGGTTCGAGATCGGCGGGCCCAAGGCGGACACGGGGCTCACCGGCCGGAAGATCATGGTGGACTCCTACGGCGCCATGGCCCCGCACGGCGGCGGATGTTTCTCGGGCAAGGACCCCACCAAGGTCGACCGGAGCGCCGCGTACATGGGCCGCTACGTGGCCAAGAACATCGTCGCGGCGGGGCTCGCCGGCCGCGTGCAACTCCAGGTCGCGTACGCGATCGGCACGGCGCATCCGGTGTCCCTGTCGATCGACACGTTCCGCACGTCGCACGTCGACCCCGTGAAGCTCGAGTCGGTCGTGCGCGAGGCATTCGACTTCCGTCCCGCGGCGATCATCAGGGACCTCGATCTGCGACGGCCGATCTACCGCGAGACCGCCGCGTACGGCCACTTCGGCCGGAAGGGCTTTCCGTGGGAGGAGACCGACCGAGCGGAGGATCTTCGGCGGGCGTTCGACTAGCGTCGCCCTCCCTTCCCCGCGACTCCGCCCCCGTACTCTCGGGCCCCGTCGACGTCTGCGTGGCGGTCCCCCGACTCGAGCTCGATCGTCCGTTCACCTACCTGGTGCCCGAGGACGCGGGCGCCGGCCTCGGCTCGATGGTGTCGGTGAAGTTCCACGGCCGCACGGTCAAGGGCTGGCTCCTCGGCACGGCGGAGCAAGCTCCGACGGGCCGTCTGCTCCCGATCACGCGGGTCCGATCCGCCGTCCGCTTCTTCGACGAACGGCAACTGCAGCTCCTTCGATGGGTCGCCGAACGCTACGTCACGCCGCTCTGCACCGTCATCGAGCGCTCCTTCCCGCCCCGCGTCGCCGGCGAAGAGAAGGGCTTTCCGTGGGCACCGGCGCCCGGCCACGGCGTCACCACGTGAGGGGCGGGAGGATCCCCTACGAAACGGCAAAAACCTGTTTCTCGGGGACCGCCCCGGCCCCGAGCCGGAGACGCCCGCGAAGCGTGGGACCGCGAGCACCTGGACGCGTTACTCACGCCGGGGACGACGACGTGGTACAGGCCGCTGCCGGATGACGAGGCGGGGGCGGCCGTCCGAGCGGTGGCGGCATGTCTGCAGCAGGGGCGCGGGGCGATCGTCATCGTGCCGGAGGCGGATCCCGTGCCGGCGACCGCTGAAGCCGTGCTGTCGACATTCGGAGACAGAGCGACATGGTTCGCCGGCGGAGACGATCACGCTCGCTACCGAACCTGGCTCCGAATGTTGGCTGGCGATGTGGATGTCGTGGTGGGAACCAGGCCCGCGGTGTTCGCCCCGATGAAGAACCTTGGCCTCGTGTGGATCTCCCGCGAGGTCCATCCGGCTCATCGAGAGGACAGGGCGCCGTACTACCATCCGCGAGAGGTCGCCTCGGCCCGCGCGAACCTCGAGGGCGCGGCGTGCGTGCTGTCGTCGCTCAGTCCGTCGGTCGAGACCGCCGTGGCCACCGAGCACGGGCGGATCCGTGCGCTGCGCCCGCCGAGGCGGCTCGAGCGCGCCTCGGCGCCGCTCGTCGAGGCCGCCCCGCCCGGCGCCGAGGACCGGTCGCCCCGGCTCACCGCGCTGCTGCGAACGGCGCGCACGGCGGCCATCGTCGTCTCCCGCACCGGGTACGGCGTGGCGCGCGTCTGCCGATCCTGCGGGCAGCCGGCCAGATGCGCGTCGTGCGGGGGCCCCATCGGGTCCGAGGCCGGGGACGTCACGTGTCGCCGGTGCGGCGCCCCCGGGCGTTGCGCCGCCTGCGGGAAGGGGGAGTTCGGCATCGAGCGCGGAGGGGTGGAACGGATCACGGAGTGGGCCGGGCGGATCGCGCCGGCCGCGCGCGTCGAGGTGGGGACGGCCGCGACCGTGAAGGACCTGGGGGCGCGCCGGCTCGACCTGGTCGGGCTGCTGGACCCGGACCGCGCGCTCGCCCGGCCCGGGCTCCACGCGGGCGAGCAGGCACTCGCGACATGGATGGAGGCGTCGGCCTGGGCCGGACCGCGCGCCGCGGGTGGGAGGGTGCTGGCCCACACGCGCTCTCCTGGCGACCCGGCCATCCAGGCGCTGGTGCGCTGGGAACCCCTGCCCTTCCTCATGGGGGAAGCGGGACGACGAGGCGACGCGGGCTTCCCACCCGGCCATGCGGTCTTTCGGATCGGCTCCGAACGCGACCGCGCCGAGCTGGAGCCCGCGCTGGCCGAGGGCGGAGCACGGCTGGCCCTCGCCACGTCGGACGGTTCGGCCACGCTATGCTTGGTGACCGTCCGTCCCGAGTCGCAGGCTCGTTTCCGGGAAGCGATGGTGCACCTGGTCACCCGCGGGATCGTCGTGCGAGTCGAAGCCGAGCCGAACCTCTAGCCACGACGGAGGGAGCATGAGCGTCCATCAGATCCGAAGGCTGGGCGACCCCGTCCTGCGGGAGCGCTGCCGCGACGTCGAGGACTTCGACGACGCGCTGCGGACGCTGGCCAAGGAGATGACCGAGACGATGTATGCGGCACCCGGCGTCGGCCTCGCGGCCAACCAGGTCGGGCTGGCCCTTCGATTGTTCGTGTACGACGCGGGCGACGGCTCCGGGCCGGGGGCGGTGGCCAACCCCGAGATCCACCGCGAGGACGGGGAGCAGAACGAGGACGAGGGCTGCCTGTCCATCTCCGGCGTCTACCGGCCGACACGCAGGGCGCTTCGTGTGCGACTCGTCGCCCAGGACCTCGAGGGCGCTCCGGTGTCGATCGAGGCGGAGGATCTGCTGGCGCGCATCTTCCAACACGAGACCGACCACCTGAACGGGACGCTCTACGTCGACCGGCTCTCCGAGGCCGAGCGACGGTCCGCGCTGGCCGAGTACCGGGACATCGAGCTGGGCGCGATCCCGACCCGCACGACGCCCACGGAGTGAGCCGGTGGCAGCCGGCACGAACGCGGCCGGCGGGCCGCTCCGCGTCGTGTTCGTCGGCAACGCTCCCTGGTCGGTGCCCTCCATCGAAGCACTCGCGGCGTCCGACCATCACGTCGCGCGTGTCCTGACGCGCACGCCGCGCCCCGCTGGGCGTGGCCGTGAGCCGGCGCCGACCGCTGTGGCGACCTCCGCGCGCGATCTGGGGCTCCCGCTGCTGGAGGTCCCGACCGTCCGGGACGGCGAGGGGTTCGAGGCGATCACGTCGGCGGCGCCGGACGTCCTCGTGGTCGTGGCGTACGGCGAGATCCTTCCGTCCGCGGTGCTCTCCGCCCCGCGCCTGATGCCGGTCAACGTGCACTTCTCGCTGCTGCCGGCCCTTCGCGGTGCCGCGCCCGTCCAGCGCGCCATCCTGGACGGCCTCTCGCAGACGGGCGTCACGACCATGCGCATGGACGAGGGCATGGACACCGGCCCCATCCTGCTGCAGCGTTCCACGGACGTCGGCGGGGACGAGGACGCCGGCGCGCTCGGCGACCGCCTCGCCGCGATGGGCGGGTCGCTCCTGATCGAGACGCTCGATCAGCTGGCGGCAGGCAGGCTCGAGGAGCGGCCGCAGGACGCGTCGGCGGCCACCGTCGCGCCCAAGCTCACACCCGACGACGAACGGATCGACTGGCATCGTCCGGCGGCGGAGGTGGCGCGCAGGGTGCGCGCGCTGTCACCGTCACCCGGGGCCGCGACGGCGCTTGCCGGTGTGCGCCTCAAGATCTACCGCGTAGCTCCGGCCGGCCAGGCGTGGCCGGGTGCGGCGCCCGGTGAGCTCCGCCTCGACGGCGTCGGCCCGCTCGTGGCCACCGGCGCCGGAGCCCTGCGCCTCGAGGAGGTCCAGACACAGGGCCGACGACGGATGAAGGGCGCCGACTGGGCCCGCGGGGCGCGGCTGGGAGAGGGCGCCCTCCTTGGGTGAGCGTGCGGACCGTCCCGCCCGGGCGCGATCGTCCACGCGACGCCCGGAGCACGAGACGGCACGGCGCACCGCGCTGCGGGTGATCCGGCGCGTCGTCCACGAGGGGGCCTACTCGAACCTGACGCTGGCGGGTGAGCTGCGCACCTCGCGCCTGTCGGACCGCGACCGGCGTTTCGTCGCCGAGCTCGCGTACGGCGTCCTGCGAACGAAGCTCGTGCTCGATCCCCGGATCGAGCACGCCGCGGATCGCCCGCTCGACGCGCTGGAAGCCGACCTCGTGGACGTCCTCCGGCTCGGCGCGTACCAGATCGCGTTCACCCGTGTGCCGGCCCACGCCGCCGTTGGGGAGACGGTCGCCCTGGCGCGCGAACGGCATCGACCTCTGGTCAACGCGGTTCTTCGACGCCTCACCGTCGATCCTCCGCCGGCCGTGACCGGGGACGACGACGACGCCGTGTCGATTCGCACGGGGCTCGCTCCGTGGGCGGTCGGCGAGCTGCGGCGACTGGTACCGGCCGCTGAGGTCGAGGCCGCCGCCGCCGCTCTCGCCGCCCCGGCCGGCGTCTCCGTGCGCGTCAACCGGTGCCGGGCCGAACCGAGCGAGGTGGCGGCCGAGCTGCGCGGCGCGGGGCACGAGACGACGCCCGGCGCGTTCCATCCCGACGTGTTGCGGCTGGAGTCGGGGTTCGCCGCCGGTCTTCCCGGACACCGGGAGGGCAGGTTCACCGTGCAGGACGAGGCGTCGACGCTCGTCGGGGCCGCGCTCGAGGTGCGGACGGGCGAACGCGTGCTGGACGCCTGCGCCGGTCCGGGTGGGAAGGCCGCGCACCTCGCGTGCTCGGCACGACCGGATGGACGCACGGTCGGCGCGGACGTCGGGATCCGACGCGCCGCCCTGGTGGCCCGGACGGCCCGCCGGCTGGGCGCGCCCGTGCTCGTGGTGGCCCAGGACGCCCGCCGGCCGGCCCTGCGGGCGATCTTCGACGCCGTCCTGGTGGACGCGCCCTGCTCGGGCCTCGGCGCGGCGCGACGGCGGCCCGAGCTGCTCTGGCGGCCGGCGAAGCAGGGCCTCGCCGCCACCGCACGCCTCCAGGTGGCCATCCTGGAGGGCGCCGCCGGACTCGTGCGGCCGGGGGGCCGCCTGGTGTACTCGGTCTGCACGTTCCCGCGCGCCGAGACCGAGGCCGCCCTGCGAGCCTTCCTGGGCCGTCGTCCCGAGTTCGAGCCCGCGGAGGTTCCGGGCCCGGACGGCCCGGCGCCCTCGCACCGCCTGTGGCCCCACCGGCACGGCACCGACGGGATGTTCTACGGGGGCTTTCGGCGCCGGTCCGATTTCAACCGATAGAATGCGCAGCGGCATGCCCCTGAGGACCGCGAAGCTCGCCGCATCGATCCTCTCGGCCGACTTCGCCCACCTCGCAGACCAGGTCAAGGAGGTCGAATCAGATCTCGACCTCATCCACGTGGACAACATGGACGCCCACTTCGTGCCCCCGCTCTGCCTGGGCGCCGTGGTGGTGGCGTCCCTCCGCCAGGTGACCGATTTGCCCCTCCACTGCCACCTGATGGTCGAACGGCCGATCGAGCTCCTGCGCGACTTCGCTGAAGCCGGTGCCGATATCGTGAGCATGCACATGGAATGCGACGACGAGCCAGAGCGGGCGGTCAAGGAGGCGGCGGCACAGGGTCTTCGCGCCGGTCTGGCCGTCAGCCCGCAGACGCCGGTGGAGAGCGTCTTTCCCTTCCTGGAGGACCTCGACCGGATCCTGGTGATGAGCGTGCGGCCCGGGTGGTCCGGACAGTCGTTCCTGGAAACCGCCCTGCCGAAGATCGAGACGGCCCGAAGCGAGATCGACCGGCGCGGGCTGAGCGTCGAGATCGAAGTGGACGGCGGGATCAACAGCGAGACGGGCGCGCGTTGTGTGGCCGCCGGGGCGACGGTCCTGACGGCGGCTTCGTCGATCTTCAAGGCGCCGGACATGCGCGAGGCGGCACACCGCCTCGCCCAGATGGCGAAGGGGGTGAGCGATTGAGCGAGTCGATCCTCGTCGTGGACGACGACCCGGATGTCGCGAGGTTCGTCGAGGTGAACCTGCGTTCCGCCGGTTACGACGTGCAGGTCGCGACCGACGGCGAGGAGGCGCTGGAGAAGGCCGTGGACATGCGGCCGGACCTGGTCCTGCTGGACGTCATGATGCCCAAGCTGGACGGTTTCGAGGTCGCCCAGCGGTTGCGTCGCGACCAGCGGACCTCCTCGTGTTCGATCATCATGCTGACGGCCAAGGCGCTGTCGGCGGACAAGGTGCTGGGACTCTCGTCCGGCGCCGACGACTACATCATCAAGCCCTTCGACCCGGTCGAGCTGCTGGCCAGGGTGAAGGGAACGCTCCGGCGGGCCCGCGAGATGCGCGCCCTGTCGCCGCTCACCGGCCTTCCGGGCAACATCCGCATCCAGGAGGAGATCCGGCGGCTCGTCAGCGAGGATCAGCCATTCGCGCTGCTCTATGCCGACCTGGACCACTTCAAGGCGTACAACGACCACTACGGCTTCGTGCGCGGCGACCGCGCCATCCAGGTGGTGGCAAGGCTGTCCGTCGAGGTGGCGAACGAACTGGTCGGGCCCGGCGCGTTCATCGGCCACGTCGGCGGGGACGACTTCATCCTGATCGTGCCGCCCGAGCTGGCCGAGACCGTGGCGAAGAAGCTCTGCGAGCGGTTCGACCAGGAGGTGCCGGGTCTCTACGACAAGATCGACGCCGACCGGGGCGCGATCGAGATCGAGGACCGGCAGGGGAACCTGCGACGATTCCCGCTGCTCACCATCTCGCTGGGTGTGGCCTCAACGGATCGCCGGAAGTTCGCCCACTTCGGTGAAGCGGTGGCGGTGGCGACCGAGCTGAAGCAGTTCGCCAAGCGCGAGCCGCGCTCCTCGTACGCGCTGGATCGCCGCACCGACTGAACCCTCGGCCTTCCTGCCCTCTTCCCAGCAGTCCTATACTTCTGGGCAGCTGAACAACGCGTCTTCGGGGCGGGGTGCAAGTCCCCACCGGCGGTGACAGTCCGCGACCCCTCGGCAGCCAGCCGGGGGTGGACCCGGTGCGATTCCGGGACCGACCGTGAGAGTCGGGAAGGGAGAAGACGGCAGTCGCGGCGCGCGGCAGCGCGCGCCGTTGGCTTCCTTCCTCTCCCGCGACTCGCGCCATCCGTCCCGGAAAGGCACCACGTGACGGACATCGAGGCGAGAGCGGTTCCTCCCCGGGTGGACGAACCCGCCCCGGACGAGGCGTTCCTGCGGCAGGCGCTCGACCTGGCCCAGCGCGGCTTGGGGGTGTGTGCCCCCAATCCCATGGTCGGCGCCGTCGTCGTGCGCGACGGGGCCGTCATGGGCACGGGCTGGCACCTCGGGCCGGGGACGGCCCATGCCGAGGTCGTTGCCCTGCGGGACGCAGGGGACCGTGCCCACGGAGGGACCCTGTACGTCACGCTGGAGCCCTGCAGCCACACCGGCCGGACGCCTCCCTGCGCTCCCGCCGTCGTCGAGGCCGGCATCGCCCGCGTGGTTGCCGGACTCCGAGATTCCGAATCCGGCCGTCGACGGCCGGGGCTTCGCGATCCTCCGTGAGGCCGGCGTGCGTGTGGACGACGGCGTGCTCGAGCGAGCGTGCTCGGCGCTGGTGGAGGGGTTCGTCACCCACGTGCGGACGGGCCTCCCGTTCGTGACGTTGAAGCTCGCGTCCACGCTCGACGGCAGGACGGCCGCCCGGGACGGCACGTCCCGGTGGATCACCGGCGACGAGGCCCGCGCCGAGGTGCACGTCCTTCGCGCCCGGTCCGGCGCCGTGGTCGTGGGTGCCGGGACGGTGGCCGTGGATGATCCGTCCTTGACGGTGCGTCTCGACGGGTACGAGGGCCGCCAGCCGCTCCGCGTGCTGGTCGACTCGTCCGGGCGGACGCCGGTATCGCGCCGGGTGTTCGACGGCGAGGCACAGCTGGTGATCGCGACGACCGAAGGGGCGGGCGCAGCCGTGGCCGCGTGGACCGCAGCGGGAGCCGACGTGTTGACGCTGCCGACGGGCCCGTTCGGTGTGTCCATGCCCGCGTTGATGCGCGCCCTCGGCGAGCGCGACGTGCTGGACGTGCTCATCGAGGGAGGGCCCGAGCTCGCGTGGACGAGCGTCGAGGAGCGCGTGGTCGACCGTCTGGTGCTGTACTTGGGACCGAAGGTCGTCGGCGGACGCGCCGCGCCGGGCGTGCTCGGCGGCGACGGCGTGGCCACGATCGGGGACGCGATCGGCGCGGTCATCGAGTCCGTGGAGATGGTGGGCGGGGGAGTCCGCATCGTGGCGGACCTGAGGACGGAGGCGGACGGTGTTCACCGGGATCGTTGAGGAGCGCGGCCGCGTCCAGCGCATCCACGGAGCGACGGTCGTCGTCGAGGCGGCCACCGTCGGTGCCGACGCGGCGGTCGGGTCCTCCATCGCCGTCAGCGGCGTGTGCCTCACCGTGGTCGCCAACGAACCCTCGGCCGGGGGCACCCGGCTGCTCTCGTTCGACGTGGCTCCGGAGACGCGGACGCGGACGACGCTGGGCGACGTCGCGGAAGGTCGCGGCGTGAACCTGGAGCGCCCGGTCAGCCTGCTGACCCGCCTGGGCGGTCATCTCGTGCAGGGGCACGTGGACGGCGTGGGCGAGGTGTTGGAGATCCGACCGGCCGAGGACGGGCGCGAGCTGACGTTCGCCCTGCCGAACGGATACGGCCGGTATGTGGTGGAGAAGGGATCGATCGCCGTGGACGGCGTGAGCCTGACCGTGAGCGGCGTGGGAGACGACTGGTTCGGTGTGGCCCTCATCCCGCACACGCTGGAGGTGACCACGCTCGGAGCCCTGGAACGCGGCGATCGCGTGAACCTGGAGGTGGATCTCGATGGCCAAGTACGTGGAACGACTCATGGGGAGTGACCGATGAGCGGCGACGGCGTGGAACACTCTCCGTTCGATCCGATCGAGGCGGCGTTGGAGGACGTCCGGGCGGGCCGCCTGGTGGTCGTGGCGGACGACGCCGACCGGGAGAACGAGGGCGACCTCATCATGGCCGCCGACCGCGTGTCGGCGGAGGCCATCGCGTTCATGGTGCGCCACACGAGCGGCGTGATCTGCATGCCCGTGACGGGGGAGCGCCTGGACGATCTGCGGCTGCCCCTGATGGTCTCGGCGGGGAACGACCCGCAGCGGACCGCGTTCACCGTGTCCGTGGACGTACGCAAGGACACCACGACCGGCATCTCCGCCTTCGACCGCGCGGCGACGATCCGCGCGATCATCGATCCGGCGACCCGCCCCGAGGACCTGGCTCGTCCCGGGCACGTCTTCCCGCTCCGCTACACCGAGGGGGGCGTGTTGAAGCGCGCCGGGCACACCGAGGCCGCCGTGGACCTCGCCCGCCTGGCAGGCCTGACGCCGGCGGGCGTGCTCTGCGAGGTAGTGAACGAGGACGGGACCATGTCGCGGCTCCCGGACCTCAGGCGGTTCGCCGACGAGCACGGCCTGAAGCTCATCTCGATCGCCGACCTCATCGAATACCGACGGCGCACGGAGAAGCTCGTGAACCGGGTGGCCGACGCCGCCATCCCCACGGAGCACGGCGAGTTCCGCACGCACGCGTACGAGAGCCTCGTCGACGGCCGGGTCCACCTGGCGATGGTGATGGGCGAGGTGGGCGACGGCCGGGACATCCTGGTCCGCGTGCACTCCGAGTGCCTGACCGGCGACGTATTCGGGTCGCTGCGCTGCGACTGCGGGACGCAACTGCAGGACGCGCTCCGGCAGGTGGGGGAGGAGGGCCGTGGCGTGGTCCTCTACATCCGGGGCCACGAGGGCCGGGCGATCGGGCTCGCCCACAAGCTGCGCGCCTACGCGCTGCAGGAACGCGGGCGGGATACGGTCGAGGCGAACGTCGAGCTGGGCTTCGCGCCGGATCCGCGCGACTACGGGATCGGCGCGCAGATCCTGGCCGATCTCGGGGTCCGCTCCATGCGGCTGCTCACGAACAACCCGTCGAAGCGTGCCGGGCTCGAAGGGTACGGGCTCTCGATCGCCGAGCGCGTGCCGCTTGAGACGCGGCCGACGCCCGAGAACCGCGAGTACCTGCGCACCAAGCGGGAGAAGCTGGGCCACCTGCTGGACGGGCTGGACTTCGACGAGGCCGAGGCCGAGGTCGGGTCGGTGCCCGCGGCCGTGGACCGGGCCGAGCCGTGACCGCGGACGGTCCGGTGCGGGACGCCGGACGCGAGCGGTACGCGGTGGTCGCCTCCGCGTTCAACGAGATGGTCGTCGGCGCGCTCCTCGAGGGGGCACTGGCCTGCTTCCACTCGCTCGACGTGGAGGACGAACGGATCGAGGTGGTGTGGGTTCCCGGCGCCTTCGAGCTGCCGCTTGCCGCGAGGGCCGCCGCGGAGTCGGGCAGGTTCGACGCGGTGGTGTGTCTGGGCGCGGTGATTCGGGGCGGGACGACCCACTACGAGCTGGTCGCTGGGGAGGCGGCGCGCGGCATCCAGGCCACAGCGCTCGAGACGGGGATCCCGGTGCTGTTTGGGGTGCTCACGACCGAGACGCTGGAGCAGGCGATGGACCGGGCCGGCGGCGCCCACGGAAACAAGGGCTGGGACGCCGCGCTGGCCGCAACGCAGATGGTCAAGGCGCTCGGCGAGCTGCGCTCGGGCACGTCCGAGCCGGCGTCGAGCCGATCGAGGAGCGACGGGCCATGATCGTGGAGAAGCCCTGGGGCAAGGTGACCACGTACGCGCTGAACCAGACCGCGTCGGTGCGCATCATCACGATCGACGCCGGCCAGGAGACGAGCGAGCACTATCACCAGCTCCGCGACGAGACCTGGATCGTCCTGGACGCGGGACTCACCGTGCAGATCGGGAACCGAGTGGTCGAGGCACAGCCGGGGGAGGAGTTCGTGGTCGCCGCGGAGGAGCCGCACCGCATCTCGAACGGCGGCTCGGCGAGGGGCCGGGTGCTCGAGGTGGCGTACGGGTACACCACCGAGGACGACGCGTTTCGCCTGCAAGACGACTATGGAAGGCCGCTCGAATCGGAGTGGTGACGGCGTTCGCGGAGCACACCCGGGAAGATTGCCACGATTAGGGGGCCATGCTACATTGCCGCCGCTGGTCGGCGGGCCGTCCGCCGAGAAGTGTGCAAGGAGGTACCAGGTTGGCCAAGGGAACCGTCAAGTGGTTCAGCAACGAGAAGGGCTACGGCTTCATCTCGCCCCCCGAGGGCGATGACGTCTTCGTTCACTTCTCGGCGATCGTCGGCGACGGCTACCGCACCCTCTCGGAGGGTCAGGAGGTTGAGTTCGACATCGTGGACGGGCCGAAGGGCAAGCAGGCAGCGAACGTCAAGCCTGCGTGACGACCCGGAAGCGCCGTCAGATCCAGTCGGGACGGGCCTCGAGAGAGGCCCGTTCCGCGTTTCCGGGCACCTGCGGCCGCGGCGCCCGTGGGCCCAGCTCGCGGGGAACGCTAGACGGGTCACCTCCCGCTCCCTATACTCGGAGCCCTGTGACGAGTTCCGCATGCGCCCACCCGCTTTGATCGCCTTCCTTTCCGGCTCCGGTCCCCCCTGGCACCACGAGGTGATGCCGGATTCTCCCTTGACCCCCGTATCAACGAGCGCGTCCGCGCCCCCCAGGTTCGCCTGGTCGGTCCCGACGGCCAGCAGATCGGTCTCGTCTCGCTGCAGGACGCCTTGCAGCGGGCACGGGACCTGGACCTCGACCTCGTCGAGGTGGCGCCGCAGGCCCAGCCCCCCGTCTGCCGGATCATGGACTACGGCAAGTTCAAGTACGAGCGGGACATCCGCCAGAAGGAGGCCCGGAAGAAGCAGTCGCGCGTGGAGGTCAAAGAGGTCAAGATGCGGCCGAAGATCGACACCCACGACTACGAGACCAAGAAGGGCTTGGCGGTCCGCTTTCTGACCAAGAGCGCCCGGGTGAAGGTCACGATCATGTTCCGGGGCCGGGAGATGGCCCACACCGAGCTGGGGCGAAAGCTGCTCGACCGCCTCGCCGGGGATCTCAAAGAACTTGCTACGGTAGACGCCTACCCGAAGTTGGACGGGCGCAATATGGTCATGGTCCTGGCGCCCGTGAAGCGGGCTGTCACCAAGGAGCGAGCCGAGACGGCCGAGGCGGCCGAGTCGCCGGAGCCGGCCGCCGAGGCCCAGGGAGAAGGATGAGGACGACGTGCCGAAGATGAAGACGCACCGCGGAGCGGCCAAGCGGTTCCGGATCACCGGTTCCGGCAAGGTCATGCGCCGCAAGGCGACCGGGAATCACTTCCTGATCAAGAAGTCCGGCTCGCAGAAGCGCCGCATCTCGGGCATGGAAGAGGTCGGACCCGAGCGGAAGGTCGTCAAGCGCCTCCTCGGCAAGTGACGTCCGCGGGTCCTGAGAGCGACGGGAGCACGCTGTGGCACGAGTGAAGCGAAGCGTTCACGGGCGCAAGAAGCGCCGTGAGGTCCTGCACCAGACCTCTGGGTACTACGGCGCGCGTTCGCGCCGCTACCGCGCGGCCAAGGAACAGCTGGCGCACTCGCTGCAGTACGCCTACCGCGACCGGCGCGACCGCAAGGGCCAGTTCCGCCGCCTGTGGATCACGCGCATCGGCGCGGCCGCGCGGCAGAACGGGACCACGTACTCGGTGTTCATGCACGGCCTCGCCGTGGCCGGCGTCGAGCTCGACCGGAAGGTGCTCGCGGATCTGGCCGTGCGCGACCCGGCGGCGTTCGCCTCGCTGGTCGAGGTCTCGCGCGGCGCCACCGACGCCGACGCGAAGCCCAAGCGGACCCGCACGCGCGCCGCGGCCGAACCGACCGGCTAGCGCCGTCTCCCCTCCGCGGGACCCGCGGTGATCACCTCGCCCCGCAACGCGACCGTCGCGGCCGCGCTCGCCCTTCGCGCACGACCTCGCCGTGAGCGCGCGCGCCGGTTCCTGGCCGAGGGTCCGGGTCCCGTCGCCGAAGCGCTCCGGGCCGGCGCCATCGAATCGCTCTTCGTCGTTCCGGATGGCCCGGCGCCACCGGCCCTGGGGCCCGGCGTTGCCCGTGTGTACGAGGTCTCGTCCACCGTCATGCGACGTCTGGCCGCGACCGTCAACCCGCAGGGTCCCGTCGCGGTGTGCCGGTTCGTCGACGTGCCGCTCGAGGCGATCGATCCGGGCCGCGGCCCGGTCGTGTTCCTGTCGGAGATCCGCGACCCCGGGAACCTCGGGACGATCGTCCGCACCGCCGACGCCGCGGGGAGTGCCGGCGTCATCGCGTCGGCGCGGTCGGTGGACGTGTACAACGACAAGGCCGTCCGGGCATCGGCCGGCTCACTGTTCCACCTGCCGGTGACGCGTGAGGCCGAGCCTGTCGTCGCGCTGGCGGCGCTCGGCGCTCGCGGCGCGCGCGTGCTGGCCGCGGCGGCGGACGGAGGCGAGGACCTCTACGGACGACGGGTGGGTGGGCTGCTCGAGGGTCCGGTGGTGCTCCTGTTCGGCAACGAGGCCCACGGACTGGATCCGGCCGTCCGCGAGCTCGCGGACGCGACGCTGCGGATCCCGATGCGAGGCGGTGCCGAGTCGCTGAACCTGGCGGCCGCGGCCGCCGTCATCTTGTTCGAGGTCGCCCGGCGCCGGGAGCGCTAGGCCCCGGTCTCGCCGGGCGGGGGGAGCGGGTAGACCGGCAGGATGTACGGAGCGCGCGGCGACTGCGTGAAGTCGAACGGGCCGTTGACCTGGTCGGTCAGGTCGCCCGGCACGAAGTTCTCCCGCACGTCCGGACGCGAGTCGGGCCGCCCGTCGGTGAGGGGATCCAGGCGTTGGCCACTCAGGAAGACGTCCTCGATGAACCGGTTGTAGGCGTCGAACGAGTACGACCTGGTGGTCGATGAACCCCTGCTTGGCGTACGGGCTGATCACCATCGCGGCGAACGCGGATGCCGTAGCCCGGGATCGTCCGCGCACGGCCGGAATGCCGAGGTCGGCCTTGGTCGGAGGTGGCGAGTGGTCGTAGAAGCCGCCCCAGTCGTCCCAGGTGACGAAGATCGCCGAGCTGTCCCAATCGGGACCGGACATGACTGCGTTGACCATCGTGGTACACCCACGACTGCCCACGGCTCGCGAGGGCGTCGGGATGGTCACTGTTCGTGTTGCTTGGAACGATCCAGGAGACGTCCGGGCAGGGTCCCGTCCTGCGCCGCGTTCGATGAAGTTGTCGGCGGTCTGGATGTTGTCCAGCTGTCCCGTGGCTGCACGTGTTGAACTCGGGCAGTGGGTTGAAGATGCTCTGGCTCCCGACGTGCTGGTCGTCGGGCATGCAGAAGCCGACGCCGTCGTCCTCACAGTCGGGGACGGTGCCCAGGCGCGACGTAGTAGCGCCACGAGACGCCCGCGTTGCGCAACAGGTACGTCATGTCGGTCCATGCGTACTGCTTTGCCTTCGGACTCACCGGGAACGGCGCCTGGTCCCACCATGTCTGTCTGACATGTCATCGGGTCGCCGTTCTTGTTGCAGGTGGCCGACCACCCGGACACCAGGTAGAGATGCGCCGGCAGCGTGTAGGACGGCGCCGGCTCGTACATGTGGTCCTGCAGTACGAACTGCTTCGCGTAATCCCAGTAGTTCGGGATCTCGTGCTGGTCGTGGTACTGGTGGCCTCGGTGCCGGCGTCGGGAAGCGTGCATAGGGGGTCATCGGCGACGGAGCAGTCGGTGGCCTTGCCGCCGGTCGCGACGTTCACGAATCCGTCCATCGCGCCGCCGTTGATGTCCGCGAGCGCCGAGGTGTACCCATGCGGGAGGCCGGTGTTGCGATCGCTTGGGTTGTGGTAGGTCGGAACGCACTGCCTCGTCTCCGCATCGGGCAGGCACGTGTCCGGCGGAATGCCGTCTGCTCCTGGGAACGTCCCGAAGAAGTGATCCAGCGATCGGTTCTCTTGCATGATCACGATGACGTGCTTGATGACACTCGGACCCTGACGTCGACGAGGAGGCAGACGGCATCATGCCACCCAATACGAATGCTGCTCGTCAGTGTGAAAACCGACACAATCGTCATCATCGTCGCCCGCTTGGGGCCCTGCACGCGCATCGCCCGACTGTACCATCGTGCGCAATAGGACCTTCGGCCGATTCAGACCAATGACGGATTGACCACACTAAGCGCACTCCATAGCATTCTCACTCGTCAGCATGGATAGCCGGCCCTTGCGACTGCTGCTCGCCTGCGCCCTCGTCGGACTCGCCGTGATTGGGGTGCCTGGTTCCGCGTCGGCGGCCGCGGGCTGCGACGGCGTCTGGCGGACCTTCAAGGGTCCGTCCGCGGGCGACGAGAACGAGAAGCTCGTGGACGTCACCGCCATCTCCGCGAACGACATCTGGGCCGTTGGGGATGAGGAGAAACAACTGTTCCTCGACCATTGGGACGGTACGAGCTGGACGCCCGTCCTCAACACTGTGGGCAAGGACTCGCATCCGACCGCCATCGCCGCACGGACCTCCTCCGACATCTGGGCAGTCGGGTTCCAAGGGGGCACGGCGCAGGCGATGTCGATCCACTACAACGGCACCGAGTGGTCGCAGGTCGTCATCCAGAAGCAGGGCGCCCAGTCCGAGCTTGACGCGGTGGCTCCCGTTGCCGCAAACGACGCCTGGGCAGTCGGAGAGAGCCTGGTCGGCGGCACGTACAAACCACTCGCGCTTCGCTGGAACGGCACGAAGTGGTCCCCGGTCGCGACGCCCTCCATCGGGTCGAGCGAGGGGTACCTCGATGGACTCGTGGCGCTTTCCGCCTCCGACGTTTGGGCGGTGGGCGAAACGGACGACGGAACGCGCGTTCGTACGCTCGTGGAGCATTGGAACGGCACGGCTTGGTCGATCGTGACGAGCCCGAACGCCGCGGGGGACAACCAGCTCAAGGACGTGACCGCCGTTTCCCCGACCGACCTGTGGGCGGTCGGTGCTTCCTCGAGTGGCGGCTCCGTGTCGCCGCTGACGCTGCATTACACGGGGGGAGCGTGGACCACGGTCGCCGCTCCCAAGGCCGGTGGGGACAACACCTCCCTTGAAGGGGTCTCGGCGGTGTCGGCGAACAACGTCTGGGCGGTGGGAGCCGCCGACGACGGCAGCCGGACCACGACCGTGGCGGAACACTGGAACGGCTCGTCCTGGTCGGTATCTTCCACGCCGAACCCGGGATCGCAGTATGACGTACTGCTGGAGGTCGTCGCCGTGACGGCGGGCGAGGTCTTCGCCGTCGGCACTACATTCAAGGCCAGGGCGCTGTCGCCGATGATCCTCGGCTGGAACGGCTCCTCGTGGTCGCCGACGATCCTCTCGGTAGGAGCGGAGAACTGGCTGCGGTCGGCCTCGGCCGTCTCGCCGACCGACATCTGGGCCGTGGGAACTGCGCGGGCTGGCAACGGGTGGCGGCCTCTGGCGGAGCACTACGACGGCAGCGCATGGACGGTGGTTCCCACCGCGGCCACCGGGGACCCGTATGTTGTCCTCACCGGCGTCGCTGCGGTGGACACGGACGACGTGTGGGCCGTCGGCCAGCTGTTCGACGGCTCGCTGTATCATCCCTTCGCCGAGCACTACGACGGCTCTGCATGGTCGATCGTGGCGACCCCCGACCTGGGCGGTACCGAGGGGTATTTGCAGTCCGTGGCGGTGGTCTCACCGAACAATGTCTGGGCGGTCGGCGAGACGTACGACGGCACTCACTTCCACCCGCTCATCGAGCACTGGAACGGCTCGTGCCTGGTCGGTGAACAGTTCGTTGGACGCGATCCCGGGCGATGCCCAGCTTGCGAGCGTGACCGCGCTTTCGTCGACCGACGTCTGGGCGGTCGGGTCGAAGGGGAGCCCGACCCCGGGGACGCTCGCCGTCCACTGGGACGGCGCGTCCTGGACGCAGGCGGTGGCGCCCGACGTCGGAGACACCAGCGTGCTGACGTCGGTGTCCGGCACGGGTGGCGGCAACGTCTGGGCCGTCGGGCTACCAAACCACCGGGGGCGGACACCGCCACGCTGACAGAGCGCTGGGACGGGTCCGTGTGGTCGATTGTGCCGAGTCTCAACGCGCCCGAGGGAAACATCATGTCCATCCTGCTTTCGGTCGACGCTCGCCAGCCGAACGACGTGTGGGCGGCGGGCTTCTACAACACAGGAGCGGTCACCAAGACGCTGGTGCTCCACTACGACGGGTCGGAGTGGGCCTTGGATCCCACGCCCAACTTCAACGACGACGACTCGAACGACCTGGACGCGATCGTGGCGCCCGCGGCCGGGCAGGTCTGGGCGGTGGGCACCCAGGAGCAACTCGGCATGCAGGAGACGCTCTGCCCCGTGATGGTGACCAACGGAGGCTTCGCTCCGACCCCGCTGACGATCGAGCAGGGCGGGCTCGTGACATGGGCAGTGCCCGAGAGCGCTGGGCAGAACCACACGGTCGACGACGCGACCAAGATGGGGCTCTTCGCGTCCGGTACGCTATCGCCCGGTTCCAGCTTCAGCTTCGTGTTTCCCTGGGCCGGCGTCTTCAAGGAGAAGGACGCGACCACCGCCAAAAAGGGGACCGTCAAGGTGAAACTCGCCGCGTCGCCAACCAGCGGGCTGACTACAGACCTGTACACGCTGACGTACGCGACGCAGGCGCCGCCGGCGGGTTTCGTCGAGGACATCCAGCTCAGGCGACCCGGGGCGGGCGGGTACGTCGACTGGCGAACCGGGCTCACGGGAACGTCGGTGAACTTCACCCCGGATGCCGGCGCGGGGAGCTACCTGTTCCGCGCCAGCCTGCGGAGGACTTCGAACGCGGCCCATTCAGGATGGGCCAAGGTCACCATCGTCGCGCACTGAGGTTCCACACCGGCCACGCAGGGGGAGAGGAGCAACGATCAGCATGATCACGACGCGGAGGAACACGATCGGCAGACGGGCGCGGGCGGTGACCGTCGCGGTCTCGGCCGCGGTGGTGACCCTGCTCGTCGCACCTCTCGGGGGGACCGCCAGCGGCAGCGTCCGCCCGGCGGTGAGCTGCGGGAACAGCTGGGCGATGGTGCCGAGCTCAGCCACGGTCAAGGACCCGCGGGGCATCGCGGTCATCGGACAGAACGACGTCTGGGTCGTGGGTGCGCAGATCGTGCCGGGCGCGAAGGTGCACCCCGCCGCGGAGCACTGGGACGGCTCGGCGTGGACGCTCGTCAGCACGCCGTACTCGGGACTCGGTGAGAACGCTCTGAACGGCGTGTCGGCCGTGTCCTCCGACGACGTGTGGGCCGTCGGCTACTGGCAGCCCGAGAAGAAGGTGAGCGCGGCGTTCAACACGCTCACCGAGCACTGGGACGGGACGTCCTGGTCGGTGGTCCCGAGCCCAACGGTGCCGTCCTCCGGCTCGAACACCCTGACGTCGGTGACGGCGCTGTCCGACCACAACGTGTGGGCGGTCGGCTACTACTTCGACTCGAAGGGGGTCAGGAAGACCCTCATCGAGCACTACGACGGCGCCGACTGGTCCATCGTGCCGAGCCCGAACCCCGGCGGCGTGAGCGACGCGCTGCTGGGCGTCACCGGCGTGCCCTTCGACGTCTGGGCGGTCGGCTTCACGAGCGCGCGGCTACGGCTACAACGCCCTGCTGCTCCACTACGACGGGTCGGACTGGACTGAGGTCCCGGGGGCCGCCGACCCGTCGAGCGCCGAGGACGTGCTGGCAGGTGTCGCGCAGGACGGCAGCGGCAATGTCTGGGCCTTCGGCTACCACGTGATCGGCTCCGACTACCGAACGCTGGCCGAGCACTGGAACGGCTCGTCCTGGAGCATCTCTCCGACCACGAACGGGGCCGACGGCGTCGTGACCGTCGTGCGTGGCGGGTCCGTGATCGGCGACGACGTCTGGGCCGCGGGATTCGACTACCGCGTCTCGGACGGCCGGTACAAGGAGTACACGGAGCATTTCGACGGCTCCTCGTGGACGTCGTTCCAGGGGGCCATGTCCACCGCCAAGGACAAGAGCGAGATGTACGCCATCGCTCACGTCCCGGGCACCGACCAGGTGTGGTCGAGCGCCCGGACGGCCCACCTCGAGCTGATCTGCCCCGGGTCGTTCGAAGCGGGCAGCGCCGCCGCCCGGGCCGGGGTCGCGCCCGCCGGGCACGGACGGAAGTCCGCACCGAACCCAGGGATCCTCTCCGTGCCGGGCCGCCCCTATCGGATCCCGGGCGTCGTCCGACCGCTCGCGCCGACCGCGCCGGCGCCGAACGTCCCGATCCCCCAGGCGGCCGACGTGGCGACGACGGCGGGGATCTTCGAGAACACCCTCACGCACGGTGCCGTGACGGCCGACTTCAACGGCGACGGATGGTCGGACATCTTCCTGAACCGGCACATGGACCCGGCCAAGCTGTACATCAACGACCACGATGGGACATTCACGCTCACCGACTTCGGGACGTTCCCGCACCGCGACCGGCACGGATGCGCGTCCGCAGACGTGAACGGAGACGGGCGGCTCGACCTGTTCTGCAACACGGGCTCGGACCGCGGCACCGAGGCGAAGCGGGACGAGCTGTGGATCCAGCAGGCGAGCGGCGACTTCCAGGAGAAGGCCTCGCAGTACGGGGTCCTGCAGCCGTTCGACCGCGGCCGGATCTCGGGCTTCATCGACGCCGACAACGACGGGCGCCCGGACGTCTACGCGGCGAACTTCCCCGACCGGGCCGACGGCATGCCCTCGTCCAACCGTCTGTTCCTGAACCAGGGAGGGACGTCGTACCGGCTGGCGTCCGAGTTCGGTCTGGACCGCGAGCTGAACGGCAGCACCATCTCGGTCGGTGACTACGACAACGACGGGTACCAGGACCTGCTGCTGTGCGGCAGCGGCGGGCTTCACCTCTACCACAACGACGGTGGCGGCGGCTTCACCGAGGTCTCGAAGGCCGTGGGGCTGGATCACCGCGCGAACGCGGCCGCCTTCGTCGACTTCGACCGGGACGGCAAGCTGGACGTGGCCGAGGTGAACAAGACCCGTCTGCAGATCGACCTCCAGCGCGGCGGTTCGTTCGTGAGCGGTCCTGGCCAGTCGGGGCTGCAGTCCGGCTTCAAGCTCGCGGTCGGGGACGTCAACAACGACAACTGGCCCGACGTGTACGTCGAGCAGGCGAACCAGGGAACCAACAAGAACGTCCCGGACGTGGTCTTCCTGAACAACGGATCGGGCGACGGTTTCGCCGCGACGTCGGTGACGGTGCCGGGCCCGTCGAGCAAGGGCGCCGCCGAGGACGTCGTGCCCATCGACTTCAACAGGGATGGGTACATGGACTTCCTCGTCGAGAACGGGAACTCGACCAAGGCTGGATCCGTCCAGCTGATCGAGTTCACTCCGTAGGGAACGCCCGGCGGGGATCGGGCCGGCCCCCGTCGGGCGCTCCCTGCGCTCGGCCGCGTCGACTAGAGTCGTTCCGCATGGAGTCGAGCGGACACGGCGGGGCCGACGGCGCCACCGTCCGTGATCGGGTTGCGCGCAGGGTGGCGCGCGTGGTCGGCACGGGAATCCGCGTCACCGGGGCGGGCGGCGGGTCTGCTCTGCCCGGAATCGTGCTCGACCGGCTGAGCCCCGGCTTCGTCGAGCGGCGGGTCCGCGCCTTCCCGGACGGCGTCGTCGTCGTGTCCGGCACGAACGGGAAGACCACGACCGCGTCGATGCTGCGATCGATCCTGCGCGCGGCGGGCGTCGAGGCGGCCGGAAACGAGAGCGGCTCCAACCTGCGCCGGGGGATCGCGAGCGCGCTGGTCGAGGCGCCCGCCTCGGCCCGGATCGGGGTCTTCGAGGTGGACGAGGCCGCCCTGCCGGGGCTCGTGTCCGAGCTCCGTCCCCGGATCCTCGTCCTCACGAACGTCTTTCGCGATCAGCTGGATCGGTTCGGCGAGACGGAGGCGATCGCGGCACACCTGTCCGCGGCGATGCGCGCGCTTCCCCCCGGGGCCCAGTTGGTGGCGAACGCCGACGACCCGTTGCTCTGGCATCGGGCGCGCGAACACGACGGGGCCGGGTTCGGCGTCGAGCCGATGTCCGACGCAGCCGTCTCGGCCGCCGACGCGGAGCCCGAGGCATGTCCGCGCTGCGGAGCGACGCTCAGGTACTCGGGGCGCACGATCGCGCACCTGGGCCGCGCGCGGTGTCCCTCGTGCTCGTGGGCATCGGTCCCGCCGGAGTACGAGGCACGGATCCTCGAGTCGCGCGGCCTCGCCGGGATCACCGTGGAGATCCGGGGACAGAAGATCGATCTCGCGCTGGGCGGCGTCCACAACGCCTACAACGCGGCGGCAGCGATCGCCGCCGCCGACGCGCTCGGGATCCCGGTGGGGTCCGCAGCCCGCGCGCTCGCCTCCTTCCGGCCGCGGTTCGGCCGGTCCGAAGAGTTCTCGTTCGGCGGTCACAAGGGGTGGGTCCTGCTCGTGAAGAACCCTGCCGGCGCGGGGGTGGTGATCCGCGAGGTCGTCGAGGACCCGCGCATCGGTGCGGCGGTGGTGGCCGTGAGCGATCAGATCGCCGACGGCCGGGACGTGTCGTGGATCTGGGACGCCGACTTCGAGCGTCTGGCCGAGGCGGGGATGCCGATCGTCCCGGCCGGGAGGCGCGCCGACGACGTCGCCGTTCGCCTCCGCTACGCCGGGGCGGCGTCGCTGCCGGCCGAACGGGATCCCGAGTCGGCGCTGCGGGCCGCCGTCGGGGCCGTCGGCGACGGACGGGGGGTGGCCGTCCTGGCCACCTACACGGCGATGCTCGACGTCCGGCGAACGCTCACGCGCAGCCGCCGCAAGCGGCTGGAGGACGCGCCGTGACCGGCTCGGAGGATCTCCTCCTGGCCCACCTGTACCCGAGATCTGCTGCGGACATACGGGGATCGCGGCAACGTGCTCGCGCTGGCGCGCCGGGCCGAGTGGCGCGGGTTCCGCGTCCGTGTTGCCGGCGTGACGCGCGGCGAGCCGCTGCCGCCCGGTGCCGGGTTGGTGTTCATGGGTGGGGGAACGGACCGCGCGCAGGAGATCATCGGCGACGATCTTCGGGCCCGCCGCTCGGAGCTGACGGACGCCGTCGCAGGCGGCGCGGTGGTCGTGGGCGTGTGTGGCGGCTACCAGTTCCTGGGACACCGGTACGTGGACGTGGCGGGCGTTGCCATCGAGGGCCTCGGCCTGCTCGACGTGGAGACCGTTGCCGGTGCGGACCGGATCATCGGCAACGTGCGGGCACAGGGAACGCTCGCCGGATCGAGCTTCGAACTCTTCGGCTTCGAGAACCATGCGGGCCGCACGACGCTCGGGCCCGGCGCCGTCCCGCTGGCGACGGTGCCGCCGGGCCGGGGGAACAACGGGCGGGACGGTACCGAGGGAGCGGTGCAGGGCAGGGTGATCGGCTCGTACCTGCACGGGCCCGTGCTGCCCGTGAACCCGGCCCTGGCCGACGCGATCCTCTCGATGGCGTTGTCCGATCGGCTTCCCGATGGTGGACTCCAGCCGCTCGACGACCGGCTGGAAGACGCGGCACACGCCGCGGCGGCGAACCGGCCGCGCTAGCGGTGGGCGGGGCGGAACCCTCGCCTACAATGAGCGCTCTCTCCGCACCGGCGGAGCCTCGACCGAGGGGCACAGACGTGGACGCCGACGAGGCACGATCGATCCTGGACCAGGAAGAGCGCAGGGGCCTCGACGAGCTGGTGGCCGCCGCCGACCTGAGCGCGTTGGAGGCGGCCGAGACGTCGGTCCTCGGTCGCCGGTCACGGTTCCAGGAGGTCCAGCGCTCACTCGGCGCCCTGGCACCCGATGACCGCAAGGAGGTCGGCCGGCGCACGAACGAGGTGCGCGACGCGCTGCGGGCCGCGGTGGCCGAGCGGCGAGCCGCCCTCGAGGCCGCGCGCGAGGACGTGCTCCTGGAGGCCGATGCCGTGGACGTGACGCTCCCCGGGCGCCGGCCCCGCCCCGGATCGTTCCACCCGCTCACGATCGTCGAGCACGAGATCGTCGACATCTTCACCCGCATGGGGTACCGGGTGGTCGAGGGGCCCGAGGTCGAGACCGAGTACTACAACTTCGATGCCCTCAACATCCCGCCCGAGCACCCGGCCCGCCGCGTCAGCGATTCGATCTACCTGGACGTGCCCGAGCATCTGAACCTGCTGCTGCGCACCGAGACCTCGGCGATGCAGATCCGGACGATGGAGCGGCAGCAGCCCCCGGTGTACGTCATCGCGCCTGGCCGCGTGTTCCGCCGCGACGAGGTCGACGCCACGCACATGCCGGTGTTCCATCAGGTCGAGGGATTGGCCGTCGACGAGGGGATCACGTTCGCCGACCTGAAGGGGACGCTGGAGACCTTCTATCGCGCGCTGCTGGGCGAGGACGTCCGGCTCCGCTTCACGCCGTCGTTCTTCCCGTTCGTCGAGCCCGGGGCGCAGGTCGAGGTCTCGTGCTTCGTGTGCGGCGGCGTCGGATGCCGCGTCTGCGGGAACGGATGGATCGAGATGATGGGGGCCGGCATGGTCCACCCCAACGTCCTGCGCGGCGTGGGCTACGACCCCGAGCGCTACACGGGGTTCGCGTTCGGGGGCGGCTACGACCGGCTGACGATGGCGCGGTTCTCGATCCCCGACATCCGCATGCTGTTCGACGGCGACGTGCGCTTCCTGGCGCGGTTCGAAGGGGCGCGATGAGGATCCCCCTCAGCTGGCTCCGGGAACACTGCCCGACCGACCTCGACGTGGACGAGCTCGCCGACCGGCTCAGCCGGCAGGGTGTCCACGTGGAGGGCGTGCTTCGTCCGTGGGAGGGACTGGCCGGCGTGATCGTGGCCGTGGTGACGGACAAGCGGCCGCATCCCAACTCCGACCATCTCACCCTGGCCCGGCTCGACACCGGGAACGGCGAGGCGCGCGTCGCGGCGGGCGTGGCCAACTGGGAGGTGGGGGACCGCGTGCCGTACGCGCCGCCCGGATCGCGCGTTCCCGCCCTGCCGGAGCCGCTGTCGGTTCGGCGCATGGGGGGCGAGGAGTCTCAGGGCATGATCTGCTCGCCGCACGAGCTCGGGATCTCCTCCGACCACGGAGGCATCCTCGTGCTGGCGCCCGACCTCCCGATCGGCGGGGACGTGGCCGGGCTCCTCGGCCTGGACGACGTGGTTCTGGACGTCGAGATCGAGCCCAACCGCCCCGACCTGATGTCGGTGCGCGGCGTCGCCCGTGAGGCGTCGGCCGCCACGGGCGTCCCCATGACGTCCGTCGACGACGCCGTCCCCGAGGACGCCGAGCCCGCCGCCGATGCGGCGACGGTGGAGGTGCTCGACCTCGAGCGCTGTCCGCGGTACGTGGCGAGGGTGATCCGTGGCGTCCGCGTCGAGCCCTCGCCCCTGCGCGTGCAGGCCCGGCTGACCGCCTCGGGGATGCGCCCCATCTCGAACGTCGTCGACGCCACGAACTACGCGATGCTCGACCGGGGCCAGCCCCTCCACGCCTTCGACCTCGACCTGCTGGAGGGGCGGGGCATCGTGGTGCGCCGCGCCGCCGACGGCGAGCGGATGACGACGCTGGACGACGTCGAGCGCGTGCTGAGCACGGAGGATCTCGTGATCGCCGACCATGCGCAGGCCGTGGCGATCGCGGGGATCATCGGACTCGCCCGCGTCGAGGTCTCCGCGTCCACGAGCGACGTGCTGCTGGAGGCCGCGCACTTCGAGCGGAAGGGCGTCCTGTTCACGGCCCGCAGGCTCGGCGTGTCCACCGAGGCCTCGAGCCGGTTCGAGCGCGGCGTGGACCCGGAGCTCCCCGGTCCGGCCGCGGGCCACGCCGCCCGCCTGATCGCGGAGTGGTCCGGAGGGCGCGTGCTGGCCGGCGCGGTCGACGTCGGCGGCGAGCCGGCCCGCCGTCGCGTGTCGGTTCGGCCCTCCCGCGCCGCGCTGCTCCTGGCGGCCCCCGTCGACGCCGACGGCGTGCGGGAGGCCTTCGCCCGGCTGGCGATCCAGGCCGAGACCACGGGGCCGGACTCGGTCGAGGTCGAGGTGCCCGGCTACCGGGTGGATCTCGGGATCGAGGAGGACCTCATCGAGGAGGTCGCGCGGCTCCGCGGCTACGACACGCTGCCGTCGACCGTGCCCGGGGTCTCGCAGGCGGGGGGGCTGGCCGACACCTACGCCTTCCGCCGGCTGCTCCGGGAGGCCATGGTGCGCGCGGGGCTGCGGGAGACGGCCTCGCTCTCGTTCGCTTCCCAGGACGAGATCGAGCTGATGGCGGGTCCCGCGGGCCCGGTGCCGGTTGCGAACCCCATCGACGCCGAGCGGGCGTTCCTGCGCACGAGCCTGGTTCCCGGCCTGCTCCGAGCCCTCCGGCTGAACGTCGCCCGGCAGGTGCGCGCCGCGGCGCTGTTCGAGGTCGGTCACGTCTTCGCCCTGGGGGCCGACGGCGTGGACGAGGGCGAGCGGGTCGCCGTGGCCGTGACCGGGCCGGTGGGGACGGGCCACCCCGGCGAGTCGCACGACGCCGACTTCTTCGACGGCAAGGGCGTCCTGGAGTCGGTGGCGGCGACGCTCGGGATCTCGCGGTGGAGCCTGGGCGATCCGTCCGGGTGGCCGCTGCACCCAGGCCGGTCCGCCACGGTGCTGCTGGAGGGTGCACCCGCCGGCGCGGTGGGCGAGTTGCACCCCCGTGCCGCCGGCCGGTTCGACCTGCCGGGCCGGGTCGTCGTCCTCGAGCTCGACGTCCCGTCGCTCGCGGCGAGTTCGTCCGGGGAGGCGTCGGTCGCGGACGTCCCCAGGTATCCGCCCGTGCGCCGCGACCTGGCGTTCCTGGTCGCCCAGGACGTGCCGGCGGGATCCGTCGCCGACGCCGTGCTGGAGGGCGGCGGCGAACTGCTCTACGCGCTGGAGCTGTTCGATGCGTTCGCCGGCCCGCCGCTCCCCGAAGGGAAGAAGAACCTGGCGTTCTCCGCCGAGTTCCGCGCCGCCGACCGCACGCTGGAGGGCGACGAGGTGGACGGGGTCGTCCAGGAGATCGCCCGGCTCGTGCGGGACCGCACGGGTGGCGAGTTTCGCGCCGGCTGAGAGATCTGGGTACGATCTAGCCGCCATGGTCCGGAACTTCCTGTCGATCGACGATCTCCTGCCCGACGAGCTGCGCGCGATTCTCGACCTGTCCGCGACGGTCAAGGCGTCGCCCGAGCGGTTCTCGGAAGGGCTGCGGGACAAGGCCGTCGCGCTCATCTTCGAGAAGCCGTCGACCAGGACGCGCGTGTCGTTCGAGGTGGCCGTGGCCTCCCTCGGCGCGCACCCCCTGGTGCTCTCCTCGACGGACCTCCAGCTCGGCCGCGGCGAGACGATCGAGGACACGGGTCGCGTGCTGTCCCGCTACGTCGACTGCGTCGTCCTCCGCACGTTCGGGCAGGAGCGCCTGGAGGCACTCGCGAAGACCTCGGAGGTCCCCATCGTGAACTCGCTCTCGGACTTCGAGCACCCGTGCCAGTGCCTCGCCGACCTGCTGACCGTCCGCGAGCGCCGAGGCGACCTCCGCGGCCTGACGGTGACCTTCGTCGGCGACGGGAACAACGTGGCCCACTCGCTCCTGCTGGGCGGCGCGATGTCCGGAATGAACGTGCGCGTCGCCACGCCGGTCGGGTTCGAGCCCATCCCGCAGGTGGTGCAGCGCGCCAAGGAGATCGCCGGCGACATGGACGCGTCCGTCGAGATCACCAACGACCCGGTGGCGGCGACGACCGGGGCCGACGTCCTGTACACCGACGTCTGGGCCTCGATGGGCCAGGAGGCGGAGGCGGGCGAGCGGATCCTGATGTTTCGCCAGTACCAGCTCGATCAGGCGGCCGTGGACCGCGCGGCGCCCGACGTCGTGGTCCTGCACTGTCTTCCGGCGCACCGCGGGCAGGAGATCACCGACGAGGTGCTCGACGGTCCGCACTCGGCCGTCTGGGATCAGGCCGAGAACCGCCTGCACACGGCGAAGGCCCTGCTCCTGTGGCTGCTGGAGGCGAAGGCGGGCTGACCCGCCCGGTCAGACCCCGGCGATGAGCCCCGAGCCGTTCGACCCTGCCTGGCGTCCCTCCGACAGGACCGTGATGCTCGTGATGATGGGTGCCGGGATGTGGGTCACCGCCCGGTAGCCGTCCCCGTCGGGCAGGATCTCCTGCGCCACGGACACGACCACGCTGTCGTTTCGGACCAGGAAGCCCACCGTCTGCACCGGGTAGTCCGACCGCCAGTCCTCCTCCCCGAGCTGCTCGGGGTCGAACCAGGCGTCGCGCCACCGGACCAGCACGAGGGGCGGCGAGGGCTCGGGTTCGAGGGCGGGCGAGAGAGGGTCGGCCGGGGAGTCCTGGAGCTGGTCCTGGACCCGCGGGCCTGGGGAATCGGCCGGTCTCAGCACTCGCACGGGGGCCTCTCTTCCTCTCGTGATCCCAATATCGGCCCCCGGGGGTTCCCTGCCCAGGGGGCGGCCAGTGGATTGTGGCGCCGGGCGGGGGCTAGGTCCATCGGTCGATGTCCCTAAAATCGGGGGCATGCCGCGAGCGAACGAGCGTGTGGAGGCTCTCCTCCAGGAGTACGCGGACCTCCGGGCCATCTCGGGCGGGGACCCCTTCCGGTCCCGCTCCTACGAGAAGGCCGCCAGGTCGATCGGGGGCTACCACGAGGACATCTCGGGCCTGGACCTCAAAGGTCTACAAGCCATACCAAACGTCGGGAAGTCGATCGCCGAGAAGGTGCTGGAGTACCTGGAGACCGGGAAGGTCCAGGCGGTCGAGGACCTCCGGGCCAAGGTCCCGCCCGGCGTGCTCGAGATGATGTCGATCTCGGGCCTGGGTCCGAAGAAGGCCTGGATCCTGTACCAGGAGAAGGGGATCGCCTCCGTGCCGGAACTGGCCGACGCCATCAAGGCCGGCACGCTCAAGGGCATGAAGGGCTTCGGCGAGAAGACCGAGCAGAACATCCTGCACGGCATCGACCTGATGGAGCAGTCGGGCGACCGGGTGCTGATCTCTGTGGCGCTCGAGCTGGCCGAGGAGATCGTCGGCGCGCTGAAGGACGTGAAGGGCGTCAAGCGCATCGAGTACGCGGGATCGCTTCGGCGCATGGCGGAAACCATCGGCGACGTCGACGTCCTGGTCGCGTCCGAGAAGTCGGGTCCGATCATGGAGGCGTTCGTCGCGCTGCCCTCGGTTGCCGAGGTCATCGGCAGCGGCGAGACCAAGACGTCCGTGCGGACGTCGCGCGGGCTGCAGGTCGACCTTCGAGTCGTGCCGCCCGGCGCCTGGGGTGCAGCCTCGATCTACTTCACCGGTTCCAAGGCACACAACATCCGCATCCGAGAGATCGCCGTGCGCAAGAAGCTGAAGCTGTCCGAGTACGGCCTGTTCCGCGTGGACGGCGACGAGCTGCTGGTGGCCGAGACCGAGGAGGAGGTCTACGAGCGCCTGGGGATGCAGTGGATCCCGCCGACGCTGCGCGAGGACCGGGGCGAGGTCCAGGCGGCGCTGGCCCACGAGCTGCCCGACCTGATCCAGCTGAAGGACATCCGCGGGGACCTCCACACGCACACGGACCTGACCGACGGGCTGGCCACGCTCGAGCAGATGATCGAGACGGCGCGCGCGCGGAAGTACGCGTACTACGCGGTGACCGACCACGCGCCGAACCTGTACATGCAGCGCATGACCGACGCCAAGATGCTCGCCCAACGGAAGCAGCTGGCGAAGCTCGCCGCGAAGGAGAAGATGACGCTGCTGCACGGGACCGAGCTGAACATCGATCCCGACGGAGAGGTGGACTGGGGCCCCGAGTTCCTGGCCGGGTTCGACGTGACCGTCGCGTCGGTCCACTCGATGTTCAGCCAGTCGAAGGACGAGATGACGCGTCGCATCGTCCGGGCGTGCGAGAACCCGTACGTCAACATCATCGGGCATCCCACCGCGCGCAAGATCGGCCAGCGCGGGCCGATCGAGTACGACATGGACGAGGTGTTCGCCGCCGCCGCGCGAACGGGGACGGCGCTGGAGATCAACGCCTACCCGGACCGGCTCGACCTGCGCGACGAGCACGTGCTGTGGGCGAAGCGCCACGGCGTGAAGTTCTCGATCGACACCGACTCGCACTCGACGGTGCACCTGGCCCACATGCGCTACGGCATCGGGACCGCGCAGCGCGGCTGGGTGACCAAGGACGACGTGATCAACGCGTGGCCGCTGTCCAAGTTGAAGGCCTTCCTCAAGAAGAAGGGCCGCTGACCGCCCGCGCCGGCCGGGCGGTGGCCGTTCCCCGCCCGCTCTCGCGGAGGTTCTACGCCCGCCCGTCTCCCGTGGTGGCGCGCGAGCTGCTCGGACGCCAGCTGGTTCGGCGCAGCGGCAGCGAGCTGCTGGTGGCGCGGATCGTGGAGACCGAGGCGTACCAGGAGGACGACCCCGCGAGCCACTCGTTCGCGGGCCCGACCGCCCGGAACGAGGTCATGTTCGGGCCGGCCGGCTTCCTCTATGTGTACTTCACGTACGGCATGCACTTCTGCATGAACGTGGTGACCGGACGCGTCGGAGAGGGGAGCGCCGTGCTGCTGCGCGCGGCCGAGCCGCTGGATGGGCTGGCGGCGATGGCGAAGCGGCGAGGAGTCTCGGCGCCGCGGTCCCTGTGCTCGGGGCCCGCGCGCCTGACGCAGGCCTTCGGCGTCACGCGCGCGGAGAACGGCTCGGATCTCGTGGCCGGCGACGACCTGTGGATCGCGGCAGGTCGGCGAACCCCCGACGCCGCCGTTCGCGTTGGGCCTCGCGTCGGGATCCGCCGCGCGGCCGACGTCCCGTGGCGCTTCTGGACGGAGGGCAGTCCCTTCGTCTCCCGCTAGCGCCTTCGGCGGACCCCCCTGCTACGATCCGCCGCGATGGCGGCGCCCGACGCTCGCGAGCAGTTCGAGTACCTGACGCGGAACGCGGCCGAGGTCGTTCCCGAGGCCGAGCTCCTCGACAAGCTCGAGCACTCGGTGGAATCCAACCGGCCGCTCCGCGTGAAGCTGGGGCTCGACCCGACCGCTCCGGACGTGACGCTCGGGTGGGCGGTGGTCCTGCGGAAGCTGCGCGAGTTCCAGGATCTGGGCCACACGCCCGTCCTCATCGTCGGCGACTTCACGGCGCAGGTCGGCGACCCGTCGGGCAAGTCCGAGACGCGGCCGCGCCTGGAGGCGTCCGTGGTCCGGGCGCACGGCGAACGCCTCCTCGGTCAGTTCTGGCGGATCCTGGACCGCGACCGCACGGAGGTCCGGTACAACGCCGAGTGGCTCGGACCGATGGGGATGGAGGACATCCTCCGCCTGACCGCGCAGTACACGGTGGCCCGCATGCTCGAGCGCGACGACTTCGCGAAGCGCTTCGCGGAGAACAAGCCGATCTCGATCATGGAGTTCCTCTACCCGCTGCTCCAGGGCCAGGACTCGGTGGCCGTCGAGGCCGACGTCGAGCTGGGCGGCACGGACCAGAAGTTCAACCTGCTGGTCGGACGCGAGCTGCAACGGCATGCCGACCAGGAACCCCAGGTCGCCTTCACGATGCCGCTCCTGGTCG